>CAVWAC010000016.1:0-718398 GCA_963752905.1 uncultured Solirubrobacterales bacterium | reverse complement strand
AGCCGAAGACGAAGCCGAAGTTCCGGATGAACCTCAGCTCGCGCCGGCCGATGTCGAGGAACACGCGGTTGGCGAGCCCGGGGTCGAAGCGCCGGATGACCATCAGCTTGACGTCGATGAGCTGATCGATGTTCTCGGCGATCTCCGCGGTGAGCTGGTGGACGATGTCCGGCAGCTGCTGGCGGACCCGCCCGATCATGAGATCGCGGACGGCCTGGGGCAGCTCGGCCCACAGCCGCGGGTGCTCGCGTTCCATGACGCGGGTGACGATCGCCCCGATGTCGCCCTGGGTGCGCTCGAGGATCTGCTCGGCGATCCGCTCGGGATCCATCTGCTGGAAGAACTCGCGTGGGGTTCCGAGCTTGGCGATCCCGACGTCGACCGCAAGGCTGCCCATCTTCGCCGCCCGCGAGGGAACGATGCCCTGCCAGCCGATGCCGCCGACCATGATTCCCGGGATCTGCTGGAGGCGGTGGGGGAGCACCCCGGCGAGCGACCGCAGCCACGGCGCCCGCCAGCCGCGGAAGTGGACGGGGTAGAAGAGCATGAGCACGCCCGTCCAGTTCGTCACGTAGCCGATCGCGCCGGTGAACAACGGGACGGTGATCAGAGCCAACAGGCTGTTGCTCACGGTCGGCCAACGCTATCCCAGGTAGTCTCACCACCGCGTGAGCACCCCTCGTCTTGTCGCCGTCGTCACCGGTGCCTCATCCGGCATCGGCGCGGCCGCCGCCCGCCGCCTCGCCCGCGAGCCCGGCGCCGAGCTGATCCTCGTCGCCCGGCGCGAGGACCGTCTCAACGCCCTCGCCACCGAGCTCGGCGGCGCGACCGTGATCGCTGCCGACCTCACCGAGCCCGGCGCCCCCGCGCGGGTCCGCGACGTCGTCACCGCCGAGCACGGCGCGCTCCACCTGCTCGTCAACAACGCCGGGGCGGCGTGGCGCGGCGAGTTCGGCGATACCGGTTGGGCGAACGTCGAGCGGCACATGACGCTCAACTTCGAGGCGCCGGTCCGCCTCACCGAGGCCCTGCTGCCGCTGTTGAGAGAGACAGCAACAACACGGGGCGGCGTGAGCCGCCCTGTATCGATCGTCAACGTCGCGAGCACCGCCGGCCGGGTGTCGCGTCCGAAATCGGGGGCCTACTCGGCGAGCAAGTTCGCGCTCATCGGCTGGAGCGACGCGCTGTACGGCGAGGAGCGCCCGCGCGGCATCCACGTCGGGCTCGTCATCCCCGGGTTCATCAAGACCCCGGGCTTCCCGGCCGCCGAGCTGACCGCCAGGGCGGCGACCCGCTGGCTGGTCTCCGAGCCCGAGGCCGTTGCCGAGGCGATCGTCGAGGCCGGACCGGGCGGGAAGGCCGAGCGCTACGTGCCGCGCGGCTACTGGATCCCGGCCGCACTGCGGATCCTCGCGCCGGCGCTCGTGCGCCGGGCCACCGCGGGCGGGGCCTTCACGACCGCGACCGGAACCGGGTCCGCTGAGTAACCTACGGCGCTGTAGTAACCCGAATCCAGGAGAACTTCAGATGAACTCGAGCAGCCGCCGGGTCGCCGTGCTCGGCGGCGTCCGGATTCCCTTCGCGCGGCAGAACGGGCCCTACGCGCGGGCGTCGAACCAGGACATGCTCACCGCCACGCTCGATGCGCTCGTCGATAAGTTCTCGCTCCAGGGCGAGACGCTCGGCGAGGTCGCCGCGGGCGCCGTGCTCAAGCACAGCCGCGACTTCAACCTCACGCGGGAATCCGTGCTCGGGTCCCAGCTGGCCCCCGAGACGCCGGCCTACGACGTCCAGCAGGCGTGCGGCACTGGCCTCGAGGCGACCGTGCTCGTGGCCAACAAGATCGCCCTCGGCCAGATCGAGGCCGGCATCGCTGGCGGCGTCGACACCACGTCCGACGCGCCGCTCGCGCTCAACGAGGACCTCCGTCAGACGCTGCTCGAGGCCAACCGCGCGAAGAGCGCGACCGGGCGGCTGCGCGCGCTGGCCAAGATCCGCCCCCAGCAGATCGTCCCGGCGATCCCGCGCAACGCCGAGCCGCGCACCGGCCTGTCGATGGGCGAGCACGCGGCGATGATGGCCCGCGAGTGGGGGATCGGGCGCGAGGAGCAGGACGAGCTCGCCGTCCACAGCCACCGCAACCTCGCCGCCGCCTACGACACGAGCTTCCTCGACGACCTCGTGCTCCCGTTCCTCGGCCTTGAGCGCGACCAAAACCTCCGCTCGGACTCGAGCGTCGAGAAGCTCGCCAAGCTAAAGCCCGTGTTCGGCGGACCCGAGGGCACGATGACCGCCGGCAACTCGACGCCGCTCAGCGACGGCGCCTCGACCGTGCTCCTGGCCAGCGAGGAGTGGGCGGCTGCCCGCGGCATCCCAGTGCAGGCGTACATCACCGAGGCCCAGACCGCCGCCGTCGACCACGTCCACAAGCGCGAGGGGCTGCTGATGGCCCCGGCCTACGCGATGCCGACGATGCTCGGGCGCGCCGAGCTCGGCCTCGGAGACTTCGACTTCTACGAGATCCACGAGGCGTTCGCCGCGCAGGTCCTGTGCACGCTCAAGGCGTGGGAGGACCCGGTGTTCTGCCGTGAGCGGCTCGGGCTCGAGGCGCCGCTCGGCCACATCGACCGGGACCGGCTCAACGTCCACGGCGGCTCGCTCGGGGCCGGCCATCCCTTCGGCGCCACCGGCGGACGGATCGTCGCCGGCCTGGCCAAGATGCTCGCCCAGCGCGGCCACGGTCGCGGGCTCATCTCGATCTGCGCCGCGGGCGGACTCGGTGTCACCGCGATCATGGAGGCAGCCTGATGACCGACAGATACCAGCAGCTGATCAACACCCCGATCGGGCAGATCGTCTCCAAGCAGGTCGGCCTGCCCCAGCCGGTCACGCTCGAGCGCTACGCGCCCGGGCGGCCGGTCATCTTCGGCCCGGTGCTGTTCGGCGCCGCCCCCGGCGGCCGGCTCGCGCCAGAGGTGACGCGCGTGCTCGCGGCGATCGGCGCCGAGGTCCACACCCCGATGCAGGCGGACATCCGCACGGCCGCGGCCGACGTGGGTCTCGAGGCCCGAGTGTTCAATCCCGACGCGGCGCCCGCCGAGGACCGCTTCAAGGCCCTTGTCTTCGACGCCACCGGCATCGCCTCCAGCGACGAGCTGCGCGAGGCGTATGAGTTCTTCCACCCGACGATCCGCCGCGTGAGCCGCAGCGGCCGGGTGATCGTGCTCGCCACCCCGCCCGAGGATTGCGAGGCGCCCCCGGCGGCGATCGCCCAGCGGGCCCTCGAGGGCCTCGTGCGCTCGATCGGCAAGGAGGTCCGCCGCGGCGCCACCGCCCAGCTCGTGTACGTCGGGCCCGGCGCGGAGACGCGGATCGAGTCGACGTTGCGCTTCTTCCTCTCGCCGCGCTCGGCCTACGTCTCCGGCCAGGTGGTGCGGATCGCGCACACCGGCCCGGATGTCGAGGACGTCGATCCCGATCGCCCGCTCGCGGACAAAGTCGCGCTCGTCACCGGCGCCTCGCGTGGCATCGGTCGCGCGATCGCCGAGACGCTCGCCCGCGACGGCGCCCACGTCGTCGGGCTCGACGTGCCCGCGCTCGCGGCCGATCTCGACGACGTGACGGGACACATTGGCGGCTCGGCGCTCGTCGTCGACATCACCGAGGAGGCCGCGCCGGCCGAGATCGCTGCCCACCTCACGGAGGCCCACGGCGGCGTCGACATCGTCGTGCACAACGCCGGCATCACCCGGGACAAGACGCTCGGACGGATGCGCGAGGAGCAGTGGGACGCCGTGCTCGGCGTCAACCTGATCGCGCCCCAGCGCATCGACCGCGAGCTGTTCGAGCGCAAGGTCTTCCGCAAGAACGGCCGGATCGTCTGCGTCTCGTCGATCAGCGGCATCGCCGGCAACGCCGGTCAGACGAACTACGCGACCTCGAAGGCCGGTGTGATCGGCGTGATCGAGGCGTGGGCCGGTCCGGTCGCCAAGCAGGGCGTGACGATCAACGCCGTCGCGCCCGGCTTCATCGAGACGCAGATGACCGCGGCGATGCCGATCGCCACGCGCGAGGCCGGCCGGCGGATGAACAGCATGGCCCAGGGCGGCCTGCCGATCGACGTCGCCGAGACGATCGCCTGGTACGCCCATCCGGGTTCCTCGGGCGTGCTCGGCAACGTCGTGCGCGTGTGCGGCCAGAGCCTGCTGGGGGCCTAGCCGTGGAGGTTCGTGAGCTGCGCTCCTCCCCGGGCATGCTGCCCCTGTTCGCGCGCGCCGGGGCGGCGATGATCCCCGGCGCGTCGCATCTGCCCTGGGTCGGCGGCGGCGCCTCCGAGGTGCCCGAGCTGACCCTCGTGCTCGACGACGTCGCCGTCGATCGGGACCGGCTCGCCGCCTATGACCGCGTGTGCGGCTTCGACTTCGGCGACACGCTGCCGGCGACCTACCCGCACATGCTCGCCTTCCCGCTGCACCTCGCGCTGATGACCGACGGGCGCTTCCCGTTCCCGGCCATCGGCCTCGTCCACATCTACAACCGCATCGTCCAGCACCGCCCGCTGCGCAGCAGCGAGCCGATCTCGCTGCGGGTCTGGTCCTCGCCGCTGCAGTCCCATCCCCGGGGCACGCAGTTCTCGATCCACAGCGAGGCCCGGGTGGCGGATGAGCTCGTGTGGGAGGAGGTCTCGACCAACCTGCGCCGGGGCTCGCGCGGGGCCGCCGAGGACGCGCTCGCACCTGAGGTGCCCTCGGCCGAGGCGCTGCCGGTGACCGCGACATGGTCGCTGCCCGGTGATCTCGGCCGTCGCTACGGCTCGGTGTCCGGCGACCTCAACCCGATCCATGTCCATCCCCTGAGCGCGCGGCTGTTCGGCTTCCCGTCGGCGATCGCCCACGGCATGTGGACGGCCGCCCGCTGCCTCGCCGCGCTCCAGCCGCGGCTGCCCGAGGCGTTCGCGGTCGAGGTCGCGTTCCGCAAGCCGATCCTGCTCCCGGCCCGGGTCGACTTCGTGCAGGCGACGACGAAGGCGGGGATGCGCTTCGGCGTCTGCGGCACGCGCAAGCCGACCGCCCACCTTGACGGCGAGCTGACGGCCGGGGTCTGAGCGGGGTTCCTAGTCCTCGGCGATCTCGTCGAACAGCGCGCGCAGGCGCTCGAGCACCGTGGCCGCCGTGCGCAGCTCGGCGTCGGAGAACTCGCCGAGGGCGGCCCGCCAGCGCGGCTCGAAGCGGGCGTGGCGGTCCTCGACGAGGGCGTGACCGCGGTCGGTGAGCGAGACAAGCACGACGCGGCGGTCGCGCTCGGAGCGCGCGCGCTGCACGAGGCCGTGCTCGGCGAGGGCGTCGAGCATCTCAGTCGCGGTGGCCGGCGCGAGATCGGCGGCGTGGGCGAGCTCGCTCGAGGGCAGCGCCTCGTGCTCGCGGAGGCTGAAGAGGAGGCTGTACTGGGCGTCGGAGAGCTCGTCGGGACGACGACGCTCGCGACCGCGCAGGCGGCGCAGGGCGGCGTTGGCGGCCTTGAACGAGCGGCCGAGCTCGCCGGCGGCGTCGGCACCGGCCGTTTCCGGGGTGGCCGGTGCGGCGCGTGTGGCGCCGGCGGTCGGCGTGACGGGGGCGGCCGGGGTCGCCGGCTCGACACTCATGCCGCCACCGGCTCCGTGACCGCGTCGCCGCTCCCGGGCTCGCCGAGGGCGGCCTCCGCCTCCCGCCGCGGCCCGGGCCGCCCGCTCGGCGCGCAGCAGGACGATGCAGGGCACGATGGCCAGCGTGGTGAGCGCGGTCGACGCCCAGAACGCGGTGCCGTACGCGGCGGCGGCGTCGGCGGGAGTGTGGGCGCCGACGAGCGCCCGCTGGAGCACCACGGCGAGCAATGCGGTGCCGATCGACCCGCCGACCCGCTGCAGGACGTTGAGCTGAGGGGTGGCGTCGGACAGCTCGGAGCGCTTGAGGGAGGCGAACGCCGCGGTCATCGCCGGCATGAAGCCGAAGCCGATGCCGATGCCGCGCACGAACATGGCGAGCTCGAGCCCGGCGATCGACGTGTGGGCCCCCATCAGGGCGAACGGGATCGTGGCGACCGTCGTCAGGGTGACGCCGAACAGTGCGAGCGGGCCGCCGCCCACCCGGTCGGTGAGGCGGCCGGCGATCGGCATGATGAGCGCGGCGCCGAGGCCCTGCGGGGCGGTGAGCAGCCCGGTGTGGATGACGCTCTCGTGGCGAATCTCCTGCCAGTAGATCGGCAGCAGCACCATGCCGCCGAACAGCGCCGCGGCGAGGCAGAACATGGCCAGCGAGGCCGAGGAGAACGTCGGCCGGCGGTAGAGACGGATGTCGAGCAGCGGACGCGGCACGCGCAACGCATGCCAGACGAACACGCCGATGAGAACCAGGCCGAGGACGAGCGGGACGAGCACCTTGGTCGCGGTGAAGCTTCCGGTGACGCCGATCTCGGCCAGACCGTAGGTGATCAGCGGCAGCCCGGCGACCATGAGCGCGAAGCCGATGTAGTCGAGGCTGTCGCGGACGATGGTCTTCGTCTTGGGGAGGATCCGCACCGCGGCGACAACGGCGGCGATCCCGATCGGCAGGTTGACGTAGAAGATCCAGCGCCAGCTCGCGTTCTGGATGATGACGCCGCCGAGGGTCGGCCCGAGGATCGGCGCGAGCATGGCCGGCACGGCGATGATTCCCATCACCCGGCCCATCCGCTTGGGGCCGGCGGCCTCGGCCATCATCAGCTGGCCGATCGGGAGGATCATGCCGCCGCCGATGCCCTGGAGGACGCGGAAGAGGATCAGCTCGGTCGTCGAGGTGGCAAGGCCGCACAGCGCCGAGCCGGCGGTGAACAGGATCACCGAGACGATGTAGACGCGCTTGGCGCCGAAGCGGCGCGCCGCCCAGCCGCTCACCGGGATGACCGCGGCGAGCGCGAGCATGTAACCGGTCACCACCCACTGGATCTGGGCGATCGTCGAGTGCAGCTCGTGGCCGAGCGTGGCCAGCGCGACGTTGACGATCGTCGTGTCGAGGATCGACATGATCGAGCCGACGATCACGACGGCGCTGATGCGCCAGACGTAGGCGTCGATGCGGTCGGAGGCGGGGGCGGCTGAGGTCGACGTGGCGCTCATATTTCTCGCCAGAATATTCTCGCCAGAATACTACGGCTCCGAAATATTTGGTCCCGAAGAATTGTTGTCGTTCGGCTAAGGCGCGGCGCCCCGGGCCGGTCCGCCTGCCCGTCGCCGTCTATCTTCCTCTTTAGGTATGACCAGCTTTAGCGATCTCGGCCTTGCGCCCGACCTCCTCGACGCGATCCACGATGTTGGCTACGAATCGCCGAGCCCGATTCAGGAGCAGGCGATCCCGTTGCTGCTCGAGGGACTCGACGTCATCGGCCAGGCCCAGACCGGCTCGGGCAAGACGGCCGCGTTCGGGCTGCCGATGATCCAGTACGTCGATCCCTCCGACGCGGAGGTGCAGGGGCTCGTGCTCACCCCGACGCGCGAGCTGTGCATCCAGGTCACCCAGGCGCTGCGCACCTACGCCAGCCGTAAGGGCGTCGACGTCGTCGCGGTGTTCGGCGGCGCGCCGATCCGCGGCCAGCAGGCGCAACTGCGGGCCGGCGGCCACATCGTCGTCGGCACCGTCGGACGGGTCAAGGACCTCATCTCCCGCCATTCGCTGATGCTCACCGCCTGCCGCTTCGTCGTCCTCGACGAGGCGGACGAGATGCTCGACCTCGGCTTCCTCGAGGACGTCGAGCGGATCCTCTCGCTCACTCCCTCGAGCCGGCAGACGGCGCTGTTCTCGGCGACGATGCCACCGGAGATTCGGCGCCTCGCCGACCAGTATCTGTACGACCCGGAGATCGTCAAGGTCCAGGCGGCGACGCTGACCGTCGACACCGTCGAGCAGTTCGCGGTCGAGGTCAAGCAGCGTGAGAAGGCAGACGAGCTGGTCAAGGTGCTCGCCGCCGAGCACCCCGACCAGGCGATCATCTTCGTCCGCACGAAGATCCGCTGCGACCAGCTCTACCGGACCCTGCGCGACCGGGGCATGGGCGTCAAGGCGCTCCACGGCGATATGAGCCAGGGATCCCGTGACGGGGTGATGATCTCCTTCAAGGACGGACGGCTGCCGTTTCTCGTGGCCACCGACGTGGCCTCGCGCGGGCTCGACATCTCCGGGGTCTCCCACGTCATCAACTTCGACGTCCCCACCTCACCCGACGTCTACGTGCACCGGATCGGGCGCACCGGGCGGGTCGGGCGCAGCGGGCGGGCGATCACCTTCTACGAGCCGCGCCAAAAGCGCGAGGTCACGGCGATCGAGAAGCACGCCGGCGTCACCCTCTCGCCCTGGGTCGAGGACGCGCACGTCGCGCCGACGGCGGTCACGGCCAAGCCGCGCCGGCACTCCAAGCCGCACGTGTCGCTCAATGGCGACGGCCCGTCGCGCACGCTGATCGTCTCCGGCGGCCGCGCCTCCGGACTCGAGCCCTCGGACATCATCCACGCCATCGCTTCGGCCACCGGGCTCGACGGCGAGGCCATCCGCAACGTCCGCGTGCTCGAGCGCTTCGCCTTCGTCGAGGTTCCCGAGCAGGAGGCCGAGCGGGTGATCGAGCTCGTGGCGGGCACCGACGTCCGCGGGCACGTGCTGCGTCTCGAGCCGACGCGTCAGTAGCCTCCGGCCCATGTCCACAGCCCGCATGAACACCACCATCGGCACGATCGACCTCGAGCTCTACGACGAGGACGCGCCCAAGACCGTCGAGAACTTCCGCAAGCTCTCCTCCGAGAACTTCTACGACGGGATCATCTTCCACCGGATCATCCCCGACTTCATGATCCAGGGCGGTTGCCCGCAGGGCACCGGCACCGGCGGTCCCGGCTACACCTTCGAGGACGAGTTCAACCAGCGCAAGGTCGTCCGCGGCGTTCTCGCCATGGCCAACGCCGGCCCGAACACGAACGGCTCCCAGTTCTTCATCGTCACCACCGACGCCGCTCCGTGGCTCGACGGCAAGCACACGGTGTTCGGCCGCGTGACCGCGGGCATGGAGACGGTCGACGCGATCGAGGGGCTGCCGACCGACGCGCGCGACCGGCCGCTCGACCCGCCGCAGATCGAGTCGATCGAGCTCGATCCGGCCTGAGCGCGTCGAGGCGCAACCGCCGCGACGATGGCGCTGGCCACGCCAACGGCCAATGAGGCGGCGTCCAAATTGGACGCGTCGGCAGCGGCTGCCCGGGTAGATTGCCTGTCGTGATCCACGGAGCAGGCACCCGCTTTTGGCATCCGTTCGCCGACATGGGCGCGGTGCGCTCGCATGAGCTGATCATCGAGCGCGGCGAGGACGTCTGGGTGTGGGACGACGAGGGCAAGCGCTACCTCGACGCCACCGCGAGCCTGTGGTACGCCAACGTCGGCCACGGCCGGCGCGAGATCAATGACGCGATCACCGCCCAGCTCGGACGGCTCGAGGCCTACTCGGCGTTCGGCGACTTCGCCAACCGCCCGGCGCTCGAGCTCGCCGAGGCGCTCGCCGACCGGGCGCCGATGGACGCGCGCATCTTCCTCGCCTCCGGCGGCGGCGACGCCATCGACACCGCCGCCAAGCTGGCCCGCCGCTACTGGGCCGAGCTCGACCAGCCCGACCGGGTGCTGATACTCACCCGCACCTCGGCCTACCACGGCACCCACGGCTTCGGCACCTCGATCGGCGGCATCCAGCCCAACCGCATCGGTTTCGGGCCCCTGCTCGCCTCCGAGCAGGTGGCGCACGACTCGCTCGAGGCGATGAACGAGGCCGTCGACCGCATCGGCGCCGGCCGCATCGCGGCGATCTTCGTCGAGCCGGTGATGGGCGCCGGCGGCCTGTACCCGCCGGTCGAGGGATACATCGAGGGCGTCGCCGAGCTGTGTCGCGACAGCGGCATCCTGCTCGTCATCGACTCCGTCATCTGCGGCTTCGGCCGGCTCGGGGGCTGGTTCGGCACCGAGCGCTGGGAGATCAAGCCGGACATGATCACCTTCGCCAAGGGCGTCACCAGCGGATACCTGCCTCTCGGCGGCGTCGTCATCGCCGATCGCGTCGCCGCGCCGTTCTGGGGCGAACCCGGCGGCCCGATGTTCCGTCACGGCGCGACCTACGCCGGCCACGCCACCTGCTGCGCCGCCGCGCTCGCCAACATCGAGCTGCTCGAGCGCGACGACCTGCTGTCGCGTGGGCGCGACAACGAGCAGGCCCTGTTCGATGCGCTCGCGCCGCTCGTCGAGCACGACGCGGTCGCGGAGGTCCGCGGCGGCGTCGGCACGCTGGCCGCGGTCGAGCTCACCGCCGAGGTGCTCGCCGACGATCCCGGCGCGGTGTCCAAGGTCGCCGCCGGCGCGCGTGCGGCCGGGGTGCTGATCCGGCCGCTCGGTCGTGGCGTCGCCGTCTCGCCGCCGCTGACCGCGGACGAGACCCACTTCGGCATGATCGCCGAGGGCATCGCCGAGGGGCTCAAGGCCCTCACCGTCGCCCGGGTCTGAGGTCCGCGGACCGGACTGAGATCGCGGCCGGGGCTCCGGTCGCAATTCCGGGGCGAGAGGTTTGGCCAGGCAGCCAGCCCTCTCCGCTAGCCTTCGCGGCGACTCATAAGCGCACCGAAGGAGAGACCATGGCGAGCGTCGAGCAACAGGCGCCGGGGAGCACGAACGGCGGATCAGCCGCGACCACGATTTCGGTCGACAACCCGGCGACCGGCAAGGTCATCGGGACGATCCCGCTGATGGGCGCCGAGGAGCTCGAGGCGATGGCCCGCCAGGGCCGCGCGGCGCAGCCGGCCTGGGCGGCGGCGGGCTTCGAGGAGCGCGGACGCGTGCTGCGGCGCGCTCAGAAGTGGATGCTCGACAACGCCGACCGGATCATCGAGGTCGTCGTCTCCGAGAGCGGCAAGACCCACGAGGATGCCCAGCTCGCCGACCTCGGCTACACCGTCGGCGCGCTCGGGTTCTGGGCCAAGGAGGCGCCCAAGTACCTCGCCGACGAGCGGGTGCCGTCGTGGAACAACCCGATCGCGGCGGGCAAGAAGCTCCTCATCACCTACGCGCCCGTCGGGCTCGTCGGCGTGATCGGGCCGTGGAACTACCCGATCGCCAACTCGTTCGGCGACTGCATCCCCGCGCTCGCCGCCGGCAACAGCGTGATCCTCAAGCCGAGCGAGGTCACCCCGCTCAGCTCGCTGCTGATGGCCGAGATGATGCACGACTGCGGCCTGCCCGAGCACGTCTTCCAGATCGCCACCGGCGACGGCTCGACCGGGGCGGCGCTCATCGCCCAGGTCGACACGATCATGTTCACCGGGTCGAGCCGCACCGGCACGAAGGTGATGAAGGCCGCGGCCGACGCGCTCATCCCCTGCTACCTCGAGCTCGGCGGCAAGGACCCGATGATCGTCTGTGCCGACGCCGACATCGAGCGCGCGGCCAACGCCGCCGCCTTCTACTCGATGAATAACGGCGGCCAGGTCTGCATTTCGGTCGAGCGGGCCTACGTCGAGGCGCCGGTGTACGACGAGTTCGTCAGCCGGGTCACCGAGAGCATCCGCGCACTCCGCCAGGGCCAGCCCACCGGCCCCGGCAGCGTCGACGTCGGTGCCGTGACCTTCCCGCCGCAGATCGAGATCGTCGACGCGCACGTGCAGGACGCGGTCAGCAAGGGCGCGAAGATCCTCGTCGGCGGCCACAAGCGTGAGGGTGATGGGCGCTTCTTCGAGCCGACGGTGCTCGTTGACGTCGACCACAGCATGCGCTGCATGCAGGAGGAGACGTTCGGTCCGACCCTCCCGATCATGAAGATCGGCAGCGTCGAGGAGGGCGTCCGCCTGGCCAACGACTCCGACTACGGCCTCCAGGCGAGCGTCTGGACGCGGGATGTCAAGCGGGGCGAGGAGGTCGCCCGGCAGATCCACGCCGGCGTCGTCTGCGTCAACGATGCCCAGGTCAACTACACCGCGCTCAACCTGCCAATGGGCGGGTGGAAGGCCTCGGGCCTCGGGACGCGGCATGGCGCGAACGGGATCCGCAAGTACACGAAGATCCAGTCGCTGCTCGTCACGCGGCGAGCGCTCAAGCGCGAGCCGTTCATGTTCCCTTACCGCGCCAAGCGCACGATGCTCCTGCGCCGGGTGTTCAAGCTCATGTACGGGCGGGGAGCGCGGGATTGACCTGGCCGGGGCCGGGATTCCGCCGGGACGACACCCGATGTACCCGGGGCCGGGCGCGAGCGCGCCGTAGATGCTCGCGCTCGTCCTCGCGCTGAGCACCTCGCTGTGCTGGGGCGTCGCCGACTTCCTCGGCGGCCTCCAGGCCCGGCGGCGGCACGTGCTCGTCGTGCTCCTCATCAGCCAGGCGGTGAGCCTCGCCGGCCTCGCGGTCGTCGTCGCCGCGCGGGGGCAGGCGCCGCCTGACATCGCCAAGCTGCTCCCCGCCGCCGCGGCCGGGGTCGCCGGGGTCGCGGGGCTGACCGCCTTCTACCAGGCGCTGGCCATCGGCACGATGAGCATCGTCGCGCCGGTCTCGGCCACCGGCGTGTGCATCCCGATCATCGTCGGTATCGCGGGCGGCGAGCGCCCGGCGGCGCTCCAGATCGCCGGGATGCTCGCGGCGTGCGGCGGGGTCATCCTCGCCACGCGCGAGGCCGAGGAGGATGAGCACCGAGCGGCGGCGAGCCGGGCGAGCATCCTCCTCGCCCTCGTCGCCGCGGTCGGCTTCGGCGTGTTCACCGTCGGCCTGCGGGCGAGCGCGCGGTCCGACGTCCTCTGGACGCTGTTCTCCGAGCGCGTGGCCAGCGTGGCCGCGGTCACCATCGCCGTCGGCGTGCTCGTGCGGCGGGGCGCGATCACCCGCGCCGCCGCCGGGCCCGCGCGGACGATGGCTCCCGTCGTGCTCATCGGCGTCCTCGACCTCTGCGGCGTCGGGCTCTATGCCCTGGCCAGCCGGCACGGTCTGCTCAGCATCGTCGCCGTCGGCGCCTCGCTGTATCCGCTCGTTACCGTGCTGCTCGCCCGGACCGTGCTCCGCGAGCGGGTCCAGCGCATCCAGGAGGTGGGGATCGCAGCCGCGGTCCTCGGGGTGGTGATGATCGCCGGGGGCTGAGCGGCTAAGCGGCCGCCCGCGCGCCGGCGCCCGCGCCCGCTAGCCGAAGTAGTTGTTGAAGTTCGCCACGCCGAACAGCGGCAGGCCGACGTCGCCCGCGTAGCCGAGCCGAGGCACGCCGAGCATCTTCTCGATCGTGGCAAGCAGCGAGAAGTGGTTGTACGAGTCGACGAAGTCGGTGCTGCCCGGCTTGACCCAGCGGGAGATGAGCACGATCCCGACCTGGCCGCCGCCGGCCGGCTGCGCCGGGACGCCGGTGGCGCTCGTCGTCGTGCTCGTACCGGTTGAGGTCGTGCTCGTTGTGCTCGCGCCGGTCGAGGCCGTGCTCGACGTCGTCGTGGTTGACGTGCCCGTGGTCGTGCTCGGGCTGCTCGTCCCCGTCGTCGTCGTGCTCGTGGTCGTGCTCGTGCTCGTGCTGGTCGGCAGGTTCGGGAACGGCTGCGAGGTGCAGCATCCGTTCGTGTCGGGTTGCGGGCCGCTCTGCGGGGCCTGGTCGAAGGTGACGGCGATCAGTCCGTCCGCCTTGTAGGCGGGAGAACGCTCGATCTCCGGTAGGACGGTGTTCAGGAAGGCGGCGGCCGGGCCGAGGCCGGCGGCCGCGCCGGGGCGGCATGGCTGCGCACTGCCGTCGTCGCAGGAGCTCGGCGCGATGTAGGACAGCGCCGGCGTGGTGCTCACCTCCCTCAGGTCGGTGCTCAGCTTGGCCAGCGCCACGTCGTTGGCCGCGCACGCCTTCCCGTCGATCAGCGAATGGAAGTAGACGAACGGGTTGCGCCAGGTGACGTAGGGGTCCTTCGGGCGGGGAGCGGTGTCGGCGTCGGCCCCGCCGAGCGTAGGATGCCGGCAGCTCGTCGGCTGGCCCTTAGGGCCGGCGTTGACCCCCTCGACATACGCCCGCCACCCACCGTGGCCGCTCAGCTCACCGGCCAAGGTCGCGGTCTGCTTCGGGTACACGCAGCCGGTCCCGAGCACCTGCTCCAGCGCGCCCGTGCCGCCCGGGGCGAGATCGCTGAACTGGGGGCAGTCCGACGCGGTCTGCGGTGTCGGACCCTGCCCGCTGATGAGCGCGATGCCGTTGGCAAGCTCGCCGGCGGTGACGCCGTAGTAGTCGGGCACGAGCCCACCCTGCTTTGGCAGCGCGCTCGAGAAGTACGGGTTCGTCGAACCGAACGTCTGGCTGTAGCCCTCGTCGGAGAGCACGACGAGGAACACGTGCTTGACCGGGGGCAGCGCATTGCCGCCGAGGGACGGGCTCCCCCCGCCCGAAGACGTCGTCGGCTGGGCCGCCGGCGCCGGGCTGGCGGGGGTGGCCGCCGCCGGAACGGTCACCGTCTGGGTGATCGTCGTCGTCGGCGCGCTCGCGGCCGACGAGGAGGAGGAGGAGACGGCGCCCGTGTTGCCGGTCGTAGCCGTGTGGCGGTGGGAACCGAGCGAGACGAGGATCTGCTCGGGGGCGCTCAGCGTGCTGGCGAGTCCGGGCCCGGTGACCGACCCGATGAACATGCCGAAGGTGAGCGTGCCCAGCACCGCGGCGGCCGCGGCGCGCGGGGAGGGGATCCAGGATCGCGGAGTCCCTGCGGCCGGCGGGGGCGACGCCGGCGCAACCGGTGCCGGTGAGCCCTGCTCGAGCATCGCGCCGATGAGCGCGGCCGGAGCGGCCGGCAGGGTGCCGCGGCGCTCGCCGCAGGCCAGGCAGTAGCGCTGATCATGGCCGAGCGGCGCGCCACAGGCCGAGCACCGCACGGGCGCCCCGGAGGTCGAGTCGTCGGCGGCGTGGCTCACGATGCCGACAGTGTCACTGGGCACCGGGCGCCGGATGTGAACGCCGTGTGGCCGTTGCGCGGTTACGGCCTGTTCACAAGTGACCGGGCGCGAGCTTCGATACTGCTGACGCGCCATGGACGCCACGAGATCCTCCAGCGAGCACCCGACGAGCGACCTGCTCACCGCCCCGGCGGGTGATCGGTGCGCGACGTGTCACAGCCCGTTGGCCAGCGACCAGCGCTACTGCGTGAGCTGCGGGGAGCGACGCGGCAAGGCGCGGTTCTCGTTTGCCACGCTGGCCGCCCAGGCGGCGCCGGCACCCGCGCCGGCGCCCGCGCCGGTGCGCCGCGGCCCGCGCGTCTCGGCCGGCACGACGCTCGTCGCCGGGGTGGCCACGCTGCTGCTCGCCCTCGGCCTTGGCTTCCTCATGGGCCATCTCAGCGGGAAGAACACCGCCGCGCCCGTGCGGGCTGCTGCGGCGACCCCGCAGGTCATCAAGATCGACGCTGGCAGCGGCAATACGGGCAACACGGGCACGAGCAGCGGTGGGGGCGGTGGGAACTCCAATGCGTCCAAGAAGGCGGCGTCGACCGCCGGGCTCAGCCAGTTCAAGGCACCGAAGGTGAAGGTCACGGCCAGGGTCGCCCAGCAGGCCACCCAGGCCGCCAACAAGGTGCTCGGGTCGGGTGCCAACAACCTCGCGCCCGCGACGGCGCAGGTCGGCACCTCCTGCACCCATGGCGCCGGCTGCCAGAACGGCAAGTTCACCGGACAGTTCTTCGGCCCGTGAAGAAGCCGCCGCACATCGGCCGACCGCGGCTTCACCGCCAGCGCGGCGGCCGGCCCACGCCCGCCGCGTTCGGGCCCTCGGCCGTCGACGCGGTCGTCGATCTCCGCCGCCGGCGCGACCAGCTCACCGCGCGTGTCGCCGAGCTGCAGTGGGATCTCGGGGGCCTTGTGTACGAGATGGCGAGTCGCGATCAGATCCGCGTCGACGTCCTCGTCCGCCGCGCTGCGGTTCTGCAGAGCGCCGACGCCGAGCTCGCCGAGGTCGAGCGCATCCTGCGCCTCGAGCAGGATGCGACGGCCGGCGAGTGCTCGTCGTGCGGCGCGCCGCACTCGAGTGGCGCCGCCTATTGCTGGCAGTGCGGCCAGCCGCTGCTGGTCAGCGTGCCGAGCGACGCGATCGTCTCGGGCTGAGCCGCGGCGCTCAGCCGAACTGGCCGGTCACGTAGTCGCGGGTGCGCGTCTCCCGCGGGTGGCGGAAGATCGTCTCGGCATCGCCGTACTCGATCAGCGTCCCGACGCGGTCGGCGCCGGCCGAGTCGAGCGAGAAGAACGCCACCCGGTCGGCGACGCGGGCCGCCTGCTGCATGTTGTGGGTGACGATCACGATCGTGAAGCGCTTCTTGAGCGTGTGCATGAGCTCCTCGATGGCCGCGGTGGCCACGGGGTCGAGCGCGGAGGCCGGCTCGTCGAGGAGCAGCACGTCCGGCTCGATCGCGATCGCGCGGGCGATGCATAGGCGCTGCTGCTGCCCGCCGGACAGGCTGAGCGCCCCGTCCTTGAGCCGGTCCTTGACCTCGTCCCACAACGCGGCCTGTCTGAGCGCCCGCTCGACGCGCTCGTCGAGCTCGGCTCGGAGCCCGAGGTTGCGCGGCGCCCAGGCGACGTTGTCGTAGATCGACTTCGGGAACGGGTTGGGCTTCTGGAAGACCATCCCGATGCGCCGGCGGACCTCGACGCGGTTGACGCCGCTGCCGTAGATGTCGTGGCCGTGGTAGAGGACCTGGCCGCCGAGCCGGAAACCGGGCACGGCGTCGTTCATCCGGTTGAGACTGCGGATGAAGGTCGACTTGCCGCAGCCCGAGGGCCCGATCACGGCGGTGACGAGGTTGCGGTAGATCTTCAGCGTCGTCCAGTCGAGCGCCCGGTTCTCGCCGTAGGTCACCGACATGTCCCGAATGTCGAACACCGTCTCACGCATGGCCCCGGGCTTGGCGCCGTTGGCCCAGGCCGACGACCGCGGCGCCGGCGCGATGGCGTCCTCGGTGGCGATCCGGACACGGGGCTTGACCGGCCCGGCGGTCCCGTTGCGCTCTGGGGAGCCGTCGTCGAAGGTCATCGCTTCATCATCTTTCGCCGGCTGCGCGCGAGCAGCATTCGGGCGGCGACGTTGGCCACGAGGATGAAGGTGAGCAGCAGGAACGCCGCCCCCCAGGCGCGGGCGAACGCGTCGGGGATGGCGAGGTCGGAGGTCGAGAGGATCAGCATCGGGATGCTTGGCACGCCGTGGCCGAACAGGTAGAGCTGGGTCTGGGTGGGATCGAAGAGCGCGTTGACGAACAGCAGCGGCGCGGTCTCGCCGGCCGCTCGGGCGATCGACAGGATCGCCCCGGTGATGATGCCGCCGAGGGCGGCAGGGACGATCACGCCGAGCACGGTGCGCGAGCGGGCGACGCCGAGCGCATCGGCGGCCTCGCGCAGGCTGCCGGGCACGAGCAGCAGCACCTCCTGGCTCGAGCGCGCGATCAGCGGCAACATCACGATCGAGAGGGCGACCGAGCCGGCAAAGCCGGATTCGTGGTGCTGGGGGACGACGATCAGGCCGTAGATGAACAGGCCGACGATCACCGTCGGCAGGCCCTGGAGCAGATCGAGCGCGAGCTTGAGCAGCCGCGCGGCGCGCGACCGGGGCCCGGCGAATTCGGTGAGGTAGAGGCCGGTGAGCACGCCGATGGGCACCGCGATCAGCGCCGCGAAGGCGACGAGCTCGGCCGTGCCGATCAGCGAGTTGAAGATGCCGCCGCTGGCGAGCCCGGTCGGGTTGGTGAAGACGAAGCTGAAGCTGAGCACCGAGACGCCGCGCTTCAACACCGCGAAGACGACAACCACGAGCATGGCCACGGCGATCAGCGCCGCGCACGAGGCGACGACGTCGACGAGGCGGCTGACGAAGCCCCGGCGGCGAAGGTTGCCCGAGGCGACGAGCGGCGCCGTCGGGTCGAACAGGGGCGCCTCGGCCGCGACCGATGTGGCCAGGACGCTCATCGGGCCAGCGCCCGCCCGGCGTCGAAGCGGCTGGCGATAACGCGCGCGAGGAGGCTCGTGCACAGACCGATGACCAGGAGAATGAGCGCGAGATAGAACAGCGAGGAGACGTGGAGGTTCGAGACGGTGAACTGGAAGTCGGCGGCGATCCGGCTGGCCAGCGTCGCTCCGGGCTGGAACACCGAGCGCTGGATCGTCGCCGAGTCCCCGATCACGAGCGACACCGCAATCGCCTCGCCGAGCGCGCGGCCGAGCCCGAGCACCGTCGCCGCGGCGACGCCTGAGACGGTCGTCGGCAGCACGATCCCGCGGATGACCTCCCAGCGGGTCGCGCCGAGGGCGGCCGCGCCCTCTTTGAGCTCGGTCGGGACGGTGAGGAACAGGTCGCGGCTGAGCGAGGAGATGATCGGCAGGACCATCAGCGTGAGGATCAGTGAGGCGGTGAAGATGCTCGAGCCGGTCGTCTGCGGCGGCCCGAAGATCGGCAGGAAGCCGAGCACGTTGTGCACCGCCGGCTCGATGTCCTTGGCCACGAACGGCGCGAAGATGATGAAGCCCCAGAAGCCGAGGATCACGCTCGGGATCGCGGCGAGCATCTCGACGAGCGGGCCGACCACGGCGCGCACCCCCGGCGGGGCCATCATCGCCAGGTACAGGCCGATCGCGATTCCGAGCGGCGTGGCTAGGAGCAGGGCGAAGAGGGCGCTGACGAGGGTGCCGTAGAGGGCAGTGGCCGCGCCGAAGATGCGGAAGTTCGGCGCCCAGCGCGTGTGGGTGAGAAAGCCGAGGCCGAAGTGGGAGATCGACAGGCTCGCCCCGTTGACGACCTTGATGACCACGCCGATGAGGATGGCCACTGACACCAGACCGGCCGCGGCACACAGCGTGTAGAGCACGCGATCACCGGTGCGACTCGCCGGTTTCACACTTTCACCCCAACGTGATAACAGGGATGCATTGTCATTGCCCTCGAGGACACCCGGCGGCAGGGTAAAGAAGTCGGACGCGCCACGTCGCTGAGATAACCGGCGTTGTCAGGAATTCCACAATCCGGTCACAAGTCAGCAACAGCTAGTCATATCTGGGCAGCGATCCTTGCCGCGGGGCTCACGGGTGGCCGGACTCAGCGAGCACCTGCCTTCGTCCCGATAGAAAGGAAGTCGTTTTGCCTCTCACTAAGCGATTGGCCAGGCTCGCGTGCTTGGCCCTCATTGTCACGGGGGTCTCCGGGGCCGCGGCCACGGCGGCTTCCGCCGCCTCGCTGTCCGGAGCCGGATCCACGCTCGTCGCTCCGCTCGAAGGCGAGTGGGCCACCGTGTGGGGTAACTCCACCCACAACACCGTCACCTACCAGGCCGTCGGCTCGGGCACCGGGCTCAAGCTGATCGGTCAGGGCCTCGTCGACTTCGGCGCCTCCGACGCGCCGCTGTCGGCCTCGACCACGCCGTGCAACGGCTGCCTGCAGATCCCGTGGGCGCTCTCGGCGACGGGCGTCGGCTTCAACATCCCCGGCGTCTCGCGTCTGCACCTCACCGGGGACGTGCTGGCCAAGATCTACCTCGGGCAGATCACCCATTGGAACGATCCCCGCATCAAGGCGCTCAACAAGAGCACGCATCTGCCCGGCCTGCGGATCACCCCGTTCCACCGCCTCGACGGTTCCGGCGACACGTACGCGTTCGCCGACTACCTCTCGCGGGTCAGCGGGAGCTTCCGCCGGCTGGTCGGAACCGGCGTCAAGCTGTCGTGGCCTACGCCGAACTCGGCCAGTGGCAACGGCGGTATGGTGCAGGCCGTCGAGGGCACGCCGGGGGCGATCGCCTACATCGCGGTCTCCTACCTGCTCGCCAACCAGCTCCCGGCCGCGGCGATCAAGAACAGCGCCGGCAACTACGAGGTTCCGAACTTCCGGAACATCGCCAACGCGGCGGCGGCGGTTCACTCGGTGCCCGGCGGGAACGAGATCCATATCGTCAACCCGCCGCGGAGCGCCAGGATCGCCTACCCGATCTCGACGTTCACCTACGTGATCGTGCGGGGCTCGACGCCGCAGCCCGGCCCGCTCAAGGCGTTTGTCTCCTGGGCCTTGACCAGTGGTCAGGCGTTCGGGCCCAGGCTTGACTTCGTTCCGATCCCCGCACGGGTCAAGAACGCCGGTCTCGCCACCCTCAACCGCGTCCACTAGCACGCGGCGAGTGGAAAGCAGTTCGCCCCTGGCCCGGTCGCGTGAAGCGGCCGGGCCGGCGGCGCCAATTGGGCGGCTGTGCCGCACGGACGCAGCCGATTGACACATCGTTCAATTTCCGGAATATCCGGGAGGTACACGTGAGACGTCGTATCTGCCTCGTCGGAGCCGCGCTGGCCGCGAGCTCATTCATCACTGTGGTGGCCATGGACACGGCTGCCGGCGCCAAGACTGTCAAAGCCAAGCCGGCCAAGTCGATCGTCGTCACCACCAATTGTGGCAGCACGCTCACCACGGCAATCCCCGCCGGTGAGACCGCGCTGACTCCGCCGGTCCTGCAGGGAAGCGATTACGGTACCGTCAGCTGTAGCGGTGCACGGTTCTCCAATGGCGTGCAGTCCGACTCCTGGACGATCCCCGACAGCGGTGACACGGTGGGTAACTTCCGCCAGTACTTCAACAAGGGGATGATCCGGGGGAGCTTCGATCTCACCCCGCAGCAGTCCGACTCGCTCACCCAGGACAACACCGCCGAGACCGATTACACCGGGACGTTCACCGTCACCGGTGGCTCGGGCGCGTTCCTCGGCGCCAAGGGCACAGGTGTGGCGGGCTGCGTCAGCTCGGATGACATTCACACGAGTTGCCTGCTCAAGCTGCGCTTGAAGATCCCGGCCGGCACGAAGTAACACGGAATCGGCTCGCCGGAGCTCGCCTGGGTGCGGGGCGAGCTCCGGCCGCCGGCCGCGCTCCGGGCCCGTCAGCGGCGCTCAGCGACTGAGGCAGGCGGGGATCTGCAGCGCCCCCCACGCCGCGTCGGCCTCGGTCCGCAGCGGCGCGAGCCTCTGCCCGAGTGCCTTCGTCGCCGTCACGGGGCTGTCCCCGCGGTCGATCGCGGCGACCGCCCCCGTCAGCGCGGCGATTTGCGCGGCGAGGGCCCGGGTCCCCGCCGCGTACGTGGAGACGAGCTGCTGCGGCGGGCGGAGCGCCCGCAGGTGCCGGAGCTCGGGCTCCATCACCGCGATCCCCTTCTGGAGGAAGGCGGCGGCCTCGCCGGGTGAGAGCGGCGTGGTGATGCGATCGGTCTGTGTCTGTGCCCGGTTGCACAGCTGAGTCGCCTGTGCGCGCAGCTGGTCCGTGCTCAGCCTCGAGCTGCCACACCCCGCGAGG
Source organism: uncultured Solirubrobacterales bacterium (assembly GCA_963752905.1). Classification (GTDB taxonomy): domain Bacteria; phylum Actinomycetota; class Thermoleophilia; order Solirubrobacterales; family Solirubrobacteraceae; genus Palsa-465. The sequence goes on along the minus strand of CAVWAC010000016.1, from coordinate 697,083 downwards.
CCCAGCGCGGCCAGCGCGGCGACGGCCGCGCTGCGTCTCATCGCAGCGGCACCTCGAGGAGGCGCTCGAGCTCGGCGATCGTCGCGTCGGTGTCGACGTGGTGGACGATCGCCATGCCGAGCTCGGTGGCCGGCTCGAGGTTGAAGTGAAGGTCATCGACGAATACGCAATCAGACGCCGACACCCCGATGCGCTCGGCGCCGAGTTCGTAGATCCGCGGGGTCGGCTTGCGCATCCCCTCCTCACCGGAGATGACGATGCCGTCGAACAGCTCGGCGAGCCGGGCGCGATCGTAACGGCGGGTACCCCAGGAATTCGAGATGAGACCGGTGCGGACGCCCTGGCCGCGGGCGCGCCGGACCGCCTCGAGCATCGCCTCGTCCGGCCCCGAGCCGGCCATCAGGCGGTCGATCAGCGCGGGGGCCTCGACGCCGAGCATCGCCGCGAAGCGCCGCTCGAACTCCTCCTCCTCGACGCGGCCGGTCTCGAGCGCGATGAGCAGCTCGCGGGCGTCGGGGTCGTGACGAAACCGACGTCCGATCTCCGCGGGATCGATTCCCTCCTGGTCGCAGAACGCCGCGAAGGAGTCGAACAGGTTCGTGGTGAGGACTCCGCCGTAGTCGACCAGCAGCCCGGTATAGCGGCGTCCGGCGGCCTCAGAAGCCATGCCGGCCGGCCTCAGAACCCATGCCGGGTGACCTCGAGCGCACGCTGGGCGAGCTCGACGACGCCCTCCCCGAAGGTCTTGAGGTACGGATCATCGGTCGAGCCGGCCACGGCGCGCTTGTAGTTGCCCTCCATGAACACGATCGCCTTCCAGAGCGCGAGCGTCACGTACCAGTCGAGCGAGCGCATCGAGCGCCCCGACCGCTCCTCGTAGCGGGCGATGAGCTCTTGGCGGGTCGGGAAGCCGGGGCGCGTGGTCACGCTCTGCAGGTTGAAGCGCCCCACCTGGTCGCCGGCCTGGGTCCAGTGGATCATCATGTAGCCGAGGTCGGCGAGCGGGTCGCCGATCGTCGCCATTTCCCAGTCGAGGATCGCCCGCAGCCGCGCCGGGGCCTGCGGGGAGAAGATCGTGTTGCCCAGCCGGTAGTCGCCGTGGACGATCGTCGCGGGCGGCGAGTCGGGCAGGTTGGCGGCGAGCCAGCGGCCCACCTCTTCGACCTCCGGCAACTCGCGGGTGCGGTTGTGCTCCCAGAGTCCGGTGAAGCGCCGCAACTGGCGCTCGAGGTAGCCGGTCGGCTTGCCGAAGCCCTCGAGTCCGATCGCCGCCCACTCGGCGGCGTGCAGCTCGACGAGCCCGTCGATCAGCTCGTCGGCGATGCGCGAGCGCTCAGCCTCCGTGTCGATCGCCGTGGGGATCTCCGAGGTGATCACCGCGCCCTCGACGAACTCCATGACATAGAACGGGGCTCCGATCACCTCGCGGTCGTCGCACGCGGCCAGGACCTGGGGTGTGCGCACCGCCGTGTGCTCGAGGGCATGCAGCAGACGCGCCTCGCGGAGAACGTCGTGGGCGCTCGGGGGCAGCGGTCCGCGTGGGGGGCGACGGAGGATCACGCCGGTGGACAGCGCGAAGGTGACGTTGGAGTGCCCGTCCCCGACCGGCGTCGCGCTCAGGTCGGCCGGCGCCTCGAGCCCGTGCTGGCGCAGGAACTCGATCAGCGGCTCGAGGACGAGCAGCGGCTCGCGCTCGTTCCTCGCGCCCTCGGCGTGCGTACGGACGACGTCGTCGGGAGCCAGGGTCACGCTCATAATGGATCGGGAGGGTACCGGCGCGCGCTTGCCAACGTGGGGACCGCAGGACAAGATGGCGCGATGAGCGTCTCGTTGCCGTGGCGGTGGCCTGCCTATCTGGCCGCCCTCGGTTCGGCGCTCGCGATCACCCCTGGGGTGAGCGCCGCCGCCCCGAGCGCCGCCGCCGCCCCGAGCGCCGCCGCCGCCCCGAGCGCCGCCGCCGCCCCGAGCGCCGCCGCCGCCCCGGGTGCCGCCGCCAACCGCGCCGCGGCCCGCCGCGAGGCCCAGCGGCTCCTGACCACGCTTACCCTGCCGGCCCCTCGCGTCGTGCTCAGCGCCGAGCCCGGCGGTGACCGGGGCGCGCTGCGCGTCCCGGGCTCCACGCTCGCCGCGGCGAAGCTCGTCAACGTCCCGGCTTTCTGGCGCGTGCGCCGGCCGGCGAGCACCGTGCTCGACGGCATCGCCGCCCATCCTCCGCCCGGCGCGACCCGGACCATGTCGGGGATCGTGACCGGGCCGAGCTCCACGGTCTGGTGGGAGACGTACTCGTGGCCGGTCGTCGGGTCGACGCTCGGGACGCGCCAGCTCACCGTGGCGCTCACGACCCTCGCCGACGGCGAGACCGGGGTCCGCGCCGACGCTCAGGTCGTGTGGATCCTGCCCCGGCCGGCCGGTGAGCGGGTGCCGGCCGGTGTCCGCGCGATCACCATCACCCGCGACGCCAACGGCGCGACTCCCGCGCTGGCCCTGCGGGTGACCGGCGCCGCCCGGATCGCCCGGATCGAGACGCTGCTCGACCGCCTGCCGACCGTTCAGCCCGGGGCGTGGTCGTGCCCGGCCGAGTCGACGCCGATCCCGATCATCGCCTTCAGCTTCCGCTCGGCCTCGGGCCGGGTGCTCGCGCACGCGAGCGAGGACGCGACAGTGACCGAACCAACGACGCCCTGCGACCCGCTGCGGTTCAGCATCCGTGGCCGGCCGCAGACGCCGCTGCTCGGTGGCGCCGGGTTCCTCGGCTCGGTGAGCCGCCTGCTCGGCCGGCGGCTTGGGCTGACCGCGACGAGCTGACCGGCCGGCGCCCGCGGCGCGTCGATGCGCCCGGTTGCGAGTGTGGCCTACGCCGCGGCTGGCGTCCGGCCGCCGATGATGCGGTCAAAACGCCAGCCACGGAGCTGGTCGCGGCTGCCGGCGAGACCGACGACGGCCGCACCGGTGCGCTGTTCGATGACGGAGAGCAGCCTTGCCAGTCGGTCACGAATCAATCGGCCGGACTCCGACTCGTCGGATGCCCACTCCCGATTGTCGTCTTCGACCAGCAGGGTCACGCGGTCAGGATGACGCCGCGAGATCTCCGCCACCAGCTCGTCCTCTACCGAGGACGGCCCGACGATGGCAAGCAGGTCACTCATGAGGTCGATCCTCTTCCTCGGGGCTAAAGCGAGGCTGAACGACCGTGAACAATTCGCTACGGAGGCGCGTGCTCACTACGCTCGTTGTTGGACATGCCCGAGCTACCCGAGGTCGAGATCACCGCGCGCCTGATCGGGGCCGCGATCTCCGGTGCCGTCGTCGAGTCCGCGTCCGCGCCGGGGATCAATGCGCTCAAGACCTTCGATCCGCCGCTCAGTGCCCTCGACGGCCGCACCGTCACCGGCATCGCTCGCCGGGGCAAGCTGTTTCTCATCGGCTTCGCGCCCGGCGGTGGCTACGCGCCCGCCGCCGACGAGGAGCTGACCGCGGTCATCCACCTCATGTCGGCCGGACGCCTGCAGCTGTTCGATACGCACGCGTCGCTGCGCGACCGCACCTCGCGCTTCCTCCTGCGCCTCGAGGATGGACGCGAGGAGCGGCTGCGTGAGTTCGGCACGCGCCAGCGCGCCTGGGTCAAGCTCCTGCGCTCGGGGGACGTGGCGGACGAGGAGACGCTCGCCGCGCTCGGACCTGACGCCTGGCCGGACCCGCCGCCGTTCGGTCCGCTGCTCGACGCGGCGCGGCCGCTGTACGCGCTCATGCGCGACCAGCACGTGATCGCCGGCATCGGCCGCTCCTGGGTCGACGAGATCCTTCACGCCGCCAAGCTCTCGCCGTTCAAGCGAGGCTCCGACCTCGAACCCGACGAGGCCGAGCACCTCCGTGAGGTCACCGTCGCCCGGCTCGGCGAGGTGATCGCCCACTACGAGCAGGTGCTCAGCCTGCCGATTCCCGACAAGCTGCCGATGCCGCTCACCGTACACCGCCGCAACGGCGAGCCCTGCCCGCGCTGCGGCGACCAGCTCGAGGCCGTGTTCTACGAGGACTACGTCATGTGCTACTGCCCGACCTGCCAGACCGAGGGCAAGCTCCTCAAAGACCGCCGGCTCTCGCGCCTGCTGAAATAGCGGCATGACACTTCAGGTAGGCGATCAGGCGCCCGATTTCACCCTGCCCGACCAGGACGGCAACCCCGTCACCCTCTCGAAGCTGCGCGGCCAGAAGGTCGTCGTCTACTTCTATCCGAAGGCCGACACGCCCGGCTGTACAACCCAGGCCTGTGGCGTCCGCGACCATCGCGCCGACTACGCGGGCGCTGGCGCGGTCGTGCTCGGGATCTCGCCGGACGCTCCGAAGAAGATCGCGAAGTTCGACGAGAAGTACTCGCTCGGCTTTCCGCTGCTCGGCGACGAGGACCACAGCGTCGCCGAGGCCTACGGCGTCTGGGTCGAGAAGTCGATGTACGGGCGCACGTACATGGGCATGGAGCGCTCGACGTTCGTGATCGACGCCGAGGGCACGATCAGCGAGATCTTCCGCAAGGTCAAACCCAAGGAGCACGACGAGCTCGTCCTTGGGGCGCTCGGCGAGTAGCGCCCCGAGGTCAGTTCGAGGACGCCGGCCCTTGCCTTGACGCCGGTCGGCTAGTAGCGTCGCGTACGCAGTGTTGGGGCAATCGGGGTAAACAAAGGAGGGGCTACATGCGTCGGCGAAAGCTGCTCGCAGGCATCACCGCACTCGGCGTCGTCGTGGGCGGAAGCGCGGCTGCGCTTGCCGCGTCGGCCGTGCCGAAGCACACGACGATCAACGCCGTGACTTCGACCGCGGTGAAGATCAACCGCTACATCCAGGACGGGACCCGCTGGCAGAAGGACGTCTACCACGTGAAGTCGGGGGGGACGATCACGATCGTCAACCTGGCCGCGACGGACGGTCCGCACACGTTCAGCGTCGTCAAGAAGGGCCAGCTCCCGCGCACCGTCAATCAGATGAACAACTGCAGCATCTGCGCCACGATCGCCCGGGAGCACGGGGCCGACCCGAACTCGCAGGCGCCGCCGAAGTTCCTGTTCGTCGAGAACGGGACCGGCAGCAACACGCCGCCGAACGTGGATCGGCCCGGCGACTCGGCGTTCATCGCGCCGACCCAGCACGCGAAGGTGACGCTCACGGTCACGGCCAAGCCCGGGACCACGCTGTACTTCATGTGCGCAATCCACCCTTGGATGCAGGCCAAGCTGATCGTCGGCAGGTAAGCGCCAGAGTGCTCGTCGCCCCCCGAGCCTCGGCGACGATCGGGGCTCGGGGCGGCGCGCGCCGCCGGCGGCCGTGGCTTCGAGGGGGCGCGAGGCCCCTGGCCGGCGGCACAGGCCATCCAGCACCGAATCTTCGTCCATCCGAGGCTGGCCATAGCTTCTGAATCCTGACCATAACGCCGATACACCGGGTGTCGGTGCGAGGAGCCTCGTGGCCCCGTGCGTGGTCGTGACCGTCTGACACCAATCCAAGGAGGAGGCTGTGAGAGGGAAACGGTCGCGTGCGGCGGCGTGGCGAGTGGGGCTGCTCGCCATTGGTGCGCTGATGGCGTTGCCGGTCGGCTCGGCGCTGGCCGACGCGACGATCGGGCAGACCGGAGGGACCGCCACCTGCGCGTCGAACTCGGGCCTGGCCGACACGAGCTACGTCGTCCCCGCCGGGGGCGGGACGATCACGAGCTTCTCGTTCCAGTCGGTGGCCGGCAACGCCGGCGAGCAGGTCGACTTTCTCGTGTTGCGACCGGCCGCTGCCGGGGGCTACACGGTCGTCGGCAAGACGGGCCTCGTCACCCTCGCGGGTACCGGGCTCGAGACGGTCCCGGCCGCCGTCGCGGTCGAGGCCGGCGATGTCCTCGGGATCTACGTCCCGAGCGCGCTCCTCGACTGCGGCACCTTCCCGGGCAGCAGCGGAGGCGGAATCCTCAGCCTGTCCGCTGATCCGAGCGTCGGCGATGCGGTGAGCATCACCGCGCTGCCGTTCGATCCCAACGAGTCGGCGACGCTCGTCACGCTGCCGACGAGCAGGCGGCAGTGCAAGCACGGAGGGTGGCGTACGGACGGCACCACGTTCAAGAATCAGGGCGACTGCGTCCGCTGGGTCAGGACCCACCGCAAGCACGACCGAAAGAACTAGGTCCAGACGGCGAGAAGCGTCGACGCGGCCCGGCAGATGTCGGGCCGCCGGCGTTTCAGCCCCAACGCTGGGGCTCGTTCGGGCCCAACGCCAAACCGTCCATCTCCGTCAATGCCCCGTAATCCGGTCGGGCGGTGGGACTAAAAACCCCCTAAGAACGCCCTAAACGTGACAAAATCGTGAACGGGACCGAATGCCTTCGATCTCGCTTGTGTACGGATGCTTGAGCGGATTGCTATTAGGGACGCGCCACGCCATGTCCGACGTTCCACGTCGGTAGCAGTCGGCGTGCGCGTGAAGCGCACCCTCCGCGCGGGCTACTCGCGGCTGTCGCGATCTCGCGCCGCGTGGGTGCTGCGCGCCCCCGGCCTCGAGCGCGTCCAGCACTACCTCACGGCCACGCGCGTGAGTGCTGGAGACGTCCACGAGGTGATCGATGCGCTCGTCTCGGTCGATGCCCAGGTATGGCTGATCGGCGGGTGGGCGTGCGACGCCGTCATCGGCCGGGAGACCCGGACGCATGCCGACCTCGACCTTGTCCTGCCCGCCGCCAACGAGCAGAGCGCGCTCGACAAGCTCACGCGCGACGGTTTCACGATCTACAAGCGGCATCCCGCCGGCCTCCTCAACGAGGGCGTCGATCTCATGGACCGCCGCCGGCGCCGCGTGTCGCTGCACTTCGTCGATATCGATCTCGACGTGGGCGGCGGATGGGAGGCCTCGGTGCGGAAGATCGGCCGCAGCCACGGCATCGCCATCGCCGACGTGTTCGCCTGGGGAACGATCGACGGCCGCGACGTGCCCTGCCTGTCGGTCGCGGCGCAGCTCGCCCTCCACACCGGCTACGAGCCGCAGGCCGCCGACCGCCGTGACGTCGGCCTGCTGTGCTCGCATTTCTCCCTGTCGCCACCCCGTGGCTATGACGCCGCCGCCGACGAGTCAGAATTGACCGCCGTGGCGCATGCGCTGGACTGACGACCTCCGCTCCGCGGCCCGGAGACGACTGCGACGCGAGGAGGCGACCCTCGCGGGGACGACGCTGCTCATGGTGCGCTCGCCCGGAGCGGACGCGCTCGCGCGGCGGTGGGACGGCGAACTGGGCGTCCCCGGGCTGCCGCTCCACGTCACCGTCATGTATCCGTTCGTGCCCGACGCGCAACTCGGCTCGAGCGACCTCGAGGACCTCGCGCAGCTGAGCCGATCGCTGCGCCCGTTCGCCTATGAGCTCGGCGCCGTCGATCGCTTTCCGGGGGTGCTGTATCTCACTCCCACCCCGGCCGACCCGTTCGTAGCCCTCACCGATGCGGTCCACGCCCGCTGGCCGGACCAGCGGCCGTACAACGGCGAGTTCGCGGCGGTCGTGCCGCACGTCACCCTCGCCCTCGGCGACGAGCCCGAGGGCCTGGCCGACGCCGCTCGGTCGGTCCTGCCGCTCTCCGGCCGGGCCGAGGAGCTCGAGCTGCTCAGCTTCGGCACCGACGGCGCGTGGGCGCCCCGTCACCGCTTCCGGCTCGGGGCAGCGGAAGGCTTGCCGGTCTCCCGGCGGGACTGAGCCTCACCGGCGCAGCGCGCGCTATTGCAGGCCCTCGCGCGCCTCGCGCACGAGCGTCACTGCCTCGGGGAAGATCACGGCCATCACCGAGCGCAGCTGCTCCGCCTGCTGCTCGGTCGTGCCCTGGATGTTCACCCGGTTCATCGCGGCGACGGTGAGATCGACCGCGAGCTTGATCGCGTTGTCGGCCCAGGCCAGCCGCTGCGCGCCCTGCATCTGCTCGGCGAACTCGCCGAGCCGGCGCTGGAACTCATCTGGGTCGCCAAAGAGGTTTCCGAAGCCGCTTCCTTCCATGGCCCCTATGGTACCGGCGCGAGTCAACGGGCCTGTCGCCGTACACTCCCGTCCGATGGCCGGAGCCTCCCCCAACGCCGCGCTGCGCGGCCGGATCGAGTTGGCAATCCGGCTGTTCTCGCCGCTGCTCGACCTCGTGATCGTGGCCGGGGACCGCGTCTCCCGGCTGCTCGAGCCCGAGGATCCGACCTACGTCACGGCGCGTATGCCCTACGAGGGCGAGTCGGCCCCGCGGGGCCTTCGTGATCGCGGGCCGCGCTCAGAACGCCGCCACGGCTAGCATTGGCGCCCCGTGAGTGTCGCCACCGATCAGCTGTCGTGGGAGTCCAGCGTCCGCACGCGCCAGGCCGTGCTGGCGGGCGCCGCCGGCGTGCTGCTCGTGATCGCCGCTGCGATCCAGCTCTCCGGCCCCCATACGAAGGTCGACGAGCTCACCCTTGACCTGATCACCGCCCACAAGCGCTACCCGATCGATCTCGTCGGCGCGGTCATCAATGGCCTCGGGCTCGTGGCGGTCGCGTTGACGCTCAGCTTCCTGTACGTCATCACCCGGGCCCGCAACCCCGATTTTCGTGGGTTCGTGCGCTACCTGGCCATCGGCGGGGCGGTCGTCGCGGCGCTCACCGGGATCGGCTACGCCATCGTCATCGCCGATAAGGCCGATCAGTTCGTCACCCACGGCAGCCAGACCTACATGCAGGCCAACGCGCTCACCAGCGGCACCACGCTGCTCGCGCTGCCGTTCCTTGGCCAGGCCGCGGCGCTCGTGCTCGCCGTTGGCTTCGTGATGATCGCGCTCAACGCGATGCGGGTCGGCCTGCTCACGCGCTTCATGGGCTATCTCGGCGTGTTCGTCGGGATTCTCGTGCTCTTCCCCATCGGCTCGCCGGTACCGGTCGTCCAGGGCTTCTGGTTGCTCGCGCTCGCCTATCTGTTCACGGGGCGCTGGCCGAGCGGCCTACCGGCTTCGTGGAGCACCGGCAAGGCCGAGCCCTGGCCCTCGAGCGCCGAGGTGCGTGCGCAGCGCGGGCAGGGTCGTGGCGCGGCCACCGGCGGCGGACGCTCGCAGCCGGCGCAGAAGGCGAAGGCCAAGGAGGAGCCGGTGGCCACGCCGACGGCGCCCGCCCGGACCCGCGCGGGCACGTCGAAGCGCAAGCGCAAGCGCCGCAACTAGCGACGACGGCGCCTCCAGGCGCCCGACCCGGCGCCGTCCAACATCCGTCCGCGGCCCTCAACGCGCCCCCGCGCGATGCCGAAAACACAGCAAGCAGGACCCAGCTGAGTTTCCGTACCCAGTCCAACAAGCGTTTTCCGCCGTACCTTTGCGCGTGGCTTTACCGGCTCGCCCCGAGAAAGCCTCGTACGCGCCACGGTGGTCAAGCGGCCCCGGCCGAGACCGCCCTGGCTCCCGACCACGCCGGGGGCCAGGGCTGCGGGGCCCCTTTCTCTCCTCATTCCTTCCGAGTCCGCGCCACGGACCGCACGCCGTTCGTCGTCCCTCGTCGCCGTCCACCGGCCTCTGAGGACCGCCCGGCGATTAGCGTTGCGCTCCGGTTCCTCGAGGAGCAGCGTGTGCGCTATCAGGCCATCCAAGTAGGAGGGAGAGTTCTTCATGGAAGCCTCACGACCCGGTGCGCGCGAAGCTGACGTCGCACCGGCCCCCGATCCCACCGCGGGTAGGTCAGCCCTCGGCTGGACGCCGGCGGACCCCGGCCCGCTCGGTCTCGCCGGATTCGCCGGAACGACGTTCGTCCTCAGCATGATCAACGCCGGCCTCGTCGGCGACAAGACCCATCCCGGCGGTGGTCTCTTTCCCTTGGTAGCGGCGCTGGCGCTCGCCTACGGCGGAGTCGCTCAGTTCGCCGCGGGTATCTGGGAGTTCAGGACCGGCAACACGTTTGGCGCGGTCGCGTTCTGCTCGTTCGGAGCGTTCTGGATCTCGTTCTACTTCATCGTCCAGTCGGTGGCAGCGAACTCTGCCACCGTGGTGTTCAGCGGGCTGGGCCTGTACCTGTGGATGTGGGGGATCTTCACCGCCTACATGTTCATCGCCTCGCTGCGCACGACCGCAGCGGTGTCGGCGGTGTTTTTGCTACTGACGATCACGTTCATCATTCTCGGCATTGGGAACTCATCCCTGGCCGGGACGCACAGCGTCACCAACTCAACGATCAAGCTCGGCGGCTACTTCGGACTGGCCACGGCGATCGTCGCCTGGTACGCGTCGTTCGCGGCCGTGATCAACTCGACGTTCGGGCGCACGCTTGCCCCCGTGTTCCCGCTCCGGCGGACGTGAGCCGGGGCTGTACGCGGAACGTGCTCTGCAGTAGAACTAGAGGGAGATAGATCAGACGCCGCACATGCGGCAGGGCAAGGCGCCGGCGACTCCGCCGGCGCCGTCGCCTACCGGTGTGAGACGCCAGTCCGTATGAGGAAGGGAGATTCGACATGGCAGACACCGCAACGACCGCCGGAGGCGAGACGCTGGAGGCCAGGCTCGAGGCGATGCTCGAGATCGAGAAGTTCGCGCCCTCGGAGGAGTTCCGCGAGCACGCGCTGCTGACCGATCCGGCGATCTACGAGGAGGCCGACGCCGACTGGAAGGGGTGGTGGGTCAAGCAGGCCCGCGAGCTGCACTGGTTCAAGGACTTCACCGAGGTCCTCGACGACTCCAATCCGCCGTTCTACAAGTGGTTCGCCGACGGGAAGATCAACGCCTCCTACAACTGCCTCGATCGTCATGTCGAGGCCGGTAACGGCGACCGCGTCGCCTTTCACTGGCGTGGCGAGGAGGGCGAGGAGCGTGACCTCACCTATGCCGACCTGCACAATGAGGTCCAGCGCTTCGCCAATGGCCTGAAGGACATCGGAATCGAGAAGGGCGACATCGTCGGCATCTACCTGCCGATGATCCCCGAGGTCGTTGTGGCGATGCTCGCGTGCGCCCGGATCGGGGCGCCGCACAACGTCGTCTTCGGCGGCTTCTCGGTCGACTCGGTCAAGGAGCGGATGGAGTTCTCCGAGGCCAAGGCCCTGATCACCGTCGACGGGGCGCGGCGCAAGGGCAAGACGGCGCCGATCAAGCAGCAGGTCGACCACGTGATGGCCGACCTCGACACGCTCGAGCACATCATCGTCGTCCAGCACACGCAGGCTGACTGCGAGATGCAGGACGGGCGCGACGTCTGGTACCACGACCTCGTCGAGAACGCGGCGGACGAGTGCCCGGCCGAGGAGCTCGACGCCGAGCATCCGCTGTACGTGCTCTACACCAGCGGCTCGACCGCCAAGCCCAAGGGCGTGCTGCACACGACCGGTGGCTACCTCACCGGCGTCTCGGCGACGCACAAGTACGTGTTCGACCTCAAGCCCGAGAAGGACGTGTTCTGGTGCTCGGCCGACGTCGGCTGGGTGACCGGACACTCATACATCGTCTACGGGCCGATGGCCAACGGGGCGACGAGCGTCATGTACGAGGGCGCGCCTGACTACCCCCACAAGGGGATCTGGTGGGAGCTGTGCGAGCACTACAAGGTGACGATCTTCTATACGGCACCGACGGCGATCCGCGCCTGCATGAAGTGGGGCGTCGAACACGTCGAGAAGTTCGATCTCTCGAAGCTGCGGCTGCTCGGTACGGTCGGCGAGCCGATCAATCCCAAGGCATGGCTGTGGTACCGCACCGTTGTCGGCGGGGAGCGCTGCCCGATCGTCGACACGTGGTGGCAGACCGAGACCGGGGCGATCATGATCACCCCGCTCCCGGGCGTCATCGACACGAAGCCGGGCTCGGCCACGCGGCCGTTCCCCGGCGTGCTCGCCGACGTCGTCGACGAGCGCGAGGGTCAGCCGCTCGCCGAGGGCCAGGGGCTGCTTGTGCTCCAGCGGCCGTGGCCGTCGATGCTGCGCACGCTCTACAAGGAGGACGAGCGCTTCATCGAGACGTACTTCTCCCGGTTCGGGAAGGAGACTTACCTCGTCGGCGACGCCGCCCGGAAGGACAAGGACGGCTACTTCTGGATCATCGGCCGCATCGACGACGTCGTCAACGTGTCCGGGCACCGGCTCTCGACGGCCGAGGTCGAGTCGGCGATCGTCTCTCACCAGAAAGTGGCCGAGGCCGCGGTCATCGGTCAGTCCGACGAGGCGACAGGTCAGGCGATCTGCGCCTTCGTCACCCTCCAGGGCACCGTCGAGGGCGACGACGTGCTGATCGAGGACATCCGGGGCCACGTGGCCGAGCGGATCGGCAAGTTCGCCCGGCCGAAGCGGATCATCTGGGCCGACGATCTGCCCAAGACCCGCAGCGGCAAGATCATGCGCCGGCTGCTGCGAGACATCGCCGAGGGCCGCGCGCTCGGCGACGTCACGACCCTGCGTGACCCGGACGTCATGTCCCAGCTCGAGGACAAGATCCACCAGGAGCAGACCCAGGAGCAATAGGGAGAGGGCACCGCGCGGGCGTCGTCAGCGGCGCCCGCGCCGCCGTTCTGGCCGGGGCGAACTTTGGCGATCTGCTTCGGGCGTCCCGAAGTGAATCGCCATTCATCGCCCGCGCCCGCCACCGCCCCCGCGCCCGCGCTCGCGCCCGCGGCCGCGCGGCGAGGTCCCCTACACCCCGAGCCGCCGCCCGAGCTCGCCGACGTGCCGCCGGGCGATCGGGATCGTCTGGCCGCCGGGGAATACGAGCTCCGCGGTTCCCCCGAGCTGAGGACGCACCTCGACCGCCTTGCGCAGGTTGCCGACGTACTGGCGGTGCACGCGGACGAAGCCGAACACCTCCCAGCGACGCTCGACGTCGGCGAGCGTCGCCCGGACGAGATAGCGGCCCTCATCGGCGACGACGCGGACGAAGTCGCCGTGGGACTGGACGTAGAGGATCGAGCTGCGCGGCAGGAGCCGGGTCGAGCCGGTGCGGACGTTGGACACGGCGATCATCTCCGTGTCGACCGTCGTCTCTCCGCCGGCGTCGGCCTCGGCGGCCTGGACGATCCGCTCGAGCGTCTCGAGCAGCCGGCGACGGCTCACCGGCTTGAGCAGGTAATCGAGCGCGCGCAACTCGAACGCCTCGACCGCCGGTCCCTCGTGGGCGGTGACGAACACGACCCGCGGCGGACGGGCGAAGCGCCGCAGCACCCGCGCGAGCTCGAGCCCGTCGAGATCCGGCATCCGCACGTCGAGGAAGATCGCGTCGAACGCCCGCGCCGAGGCCTCGACGAGCGCCTGGTGGCCGTCGGAGGCACAGACGACCTCGCCGACCGCCGGCGAGCTGCGGAGCAGCCGCGCGAGGTCCTCGAGCTGGGAGCGCTCGTCGTCGACGGCGAGCAGCGACAGAGCGGCGCCGCTGCTCACGCCACCTCCAGCGCCGCCGCCGGCCGCGCTCGGGGCTCGCCGCGCAGATGCGGAACCCGCATCACCGTCGTCGTGCCGCCCCCGACCGCGGAGTCGATCCGCAGTCCGTAGCGCTCGCCGAACGTCGCCCGCAGGCGGGCGTCGACGTTCGAGAGCCCGATCCCGCCACCGGTCCCGGCGAGCACGGCGGGCACGCGATCGGGCGCGATCCCCGGCCCGTCGTCGCTCACCCTGAGCTCGACCTCGTCGCCGTGCTCGGCCGCGACGATCGTGACCCGGCCGTGGCCCGCGCGCCGCTCGACCCCGTGCCGGACGGCGTTCTCGACCAGGGGCTGCACCGACATCGCGGGCACGATGGCGTTCCGGGTCAGCTCCGGGATCTCGAAGTGGACATGGAGCCCATCACGGAAGCGCGCCTGCTCGAGCCGCACGTAGCGCTCGACATGGTCGATCTCCTCCCCGAGGGTCACGTACGGGCGTCCGTCGCGAAACAGGTAGCGGGTGAAATCGGCGAAGTCGATGAGCAGCTCGCGCGCCTCCTCGGGCCGGGCGTGGATGTCGCCCGCGACGGCGGCCAGCGCGTTGTAAATGAAGTGCGGCGAGATCTGGGCTCGCAGGGCCCGCAGCTCGGCCTGAGCGAGTCGCTCCTCATGCTCGGCGAGCACCGAGAGCTCGACCTGGGCGGCGACGAGGCTCGCGGCCTCCTGCACGACCCGCAGCTGCCCCCGCCCAGGGCGGCCGGTCGAACGGTAGAAGACGATCAGGGTTCCCGCCCGCCGACCGGCGACGTTGATCGGCGCCATCACGGCCGAGCGCAGGGGGCAGGTCGGATCCGAGGAGACGAGCTGGGGCTCGATCTGGAGCCGGTCGTCGGGCGTGCGCTCGAGCAGCCGGGACAGCAGGTCACCGGGCCGGACCTGCTCACGGCCCTCGCCGTCGATGGCGAGCACCGCTCGGGTGTCGGCGAGTGCGACGGCCGCCGCGACGGTGAGCGCCCGGATGTGGGGCAGGGCCGCCCCGGCGCTCTCGGCGCTCAGCCCGCGACGCAGGTGGGGCAGCGTGGCGGTGGCGGCGTGCAACGCGGCCGGCATGCCGGTTGCCTCCGCGCGGCGGCGGGCCCGCCGCGCGCCCGCAAGACGCCATACCGCGGCGATCGCCACGGCGGCCCCGATCCCGAGCAGGAGGTCTGGAATGACCTGCATTTCGGATCGCCCCGGAGCTTACTCCCGCCCGCGAGAGATGCCCAACGCCGACCGGCGGTTACTCCCCGATGGCAACCGTCGGCCCTTGCGCGCATCTCGCCGAGCCACGATGATCGCGAGACAACAGAGTGAGAGGAGCACCGTGACAGACACCGCGCCCGGCCGCGTGTCCTCCTATGAGGAGGCGTGGGCCCAACACAGCTGGAACGTCCCCGAGCGCTACAACATTGCCGCCGACGTCTGTGACCGCCACCCCGCCGACAAGCTGGCAATGATCCACGAGGACTTCACCGGCCACGTACGCGAGGTGACCTGGGGCGAGATGCAGGCGATGTCCAACCGCTTCGCCAGCGTGCTCGCTGCCCACGGCGTCGGCCGTGGCGACCGGGTCGCCATGCTGCTGCCGCCGACGCCGGAGACCGCGGCGGCATTCTTCGGCACCTGGAAGGTCGGGGCGATTCTCCTCTCGATGTCCGTGCTCTACGGCGACGAGGGCATCCGCCACCGGGTGACCGACTCGCAGGCCAACGTCCTCGTCACCAACACGGCCAACGCCGACCGGATCGAGCGCTCGCTCGTCGACCACGTGCTGATCCTCGACGACGATCTGCTCGCCGGCGGCGACCCCGACTTCACCTGCGTCGACACCTCCTCCGAGGATCCGGCCCAGCTCTACTACACCTCGGGCACGACCGGCCTGGCCAAGGGCATCGTCCATGCCCACCGCTACATCCTCGGCCACGAGGAGTTCATCTACTGCCACGACGTCAGGGACGGCGAGCTGTTCCACGGCATGGGCGAGTGGGCATGGGCGGCGGGCATCTGCCCGCTCATCGGTCCCTGGCGCCTCGGCGTCGTCCAGGTCGTCTACCAGCGCGAGGGCGGCTTCGATCCGGCCAAGCAACTCGACTTCCTCTCGCAGACCGGCGTGACGAACGTGTTTGGGACGCCGACGGCGATCCGCTCGATGATGTCGATCGCCGACGCCGGCACGCGCTATCCGCAGCGCTTCCGGATCGTCTGCTCGGCGGGCGAGCCGCTCAACCCCGAGGCGATCCGCTGGGTCCGCGAGCAGTACGGCGTGACCGTGCTCGACTTCTACGGGCTGAGCGAGTCCTATCCGCTGTGCGGGAACTTCCCGTTCATGGAGGTGCGCGAGGGGTCGATGGGCAAGCCGATGCCGGGCTGGGAGGTGGCGATCCTCGACGAGGACGAGCACCCGGTGCCGTCCGGCGAGCGCGGCGAGATCTGTCTGCGCGCGCGGTCCAACCCGCACTATCCGCTCGGCTACTGGAACCGGCCCGAGGACTCCGCGGACGTGTTCGGCGGCGAGTGGTTCCACACCAAGGACGCCGCCCGCACCGACGAGGACGGCTACTACTGGTACGAGGGCCGGGCCGATGACGTGATCATCTCGGCCGGCTACCGGATCGGGCCGTTCGAGGTCGAGTCGGCCTGCCTCGAGCACCCGGCGGTCGCCGAGGCCGCCGTCGTCGCCTCCCCGGACGAGCGCCGCGGCTACGTGGTCAAGGCGTTCGTCGTGCTCGCGGCGGGGCAGGAGCCCTCCGACGAGCTCGCCGACGACATCAAGCACTACGTGCGCGACCACCACTCGGCCTATGCCTATCCGCGCCGGGTCGAGTTCGTCCCCGACCTACCCAAGACGCTCACCGGCAAGATCCGGCGGATCGAGCTGCGCCAGCGTGAGGCAGGGAGGGCGTGAGCGTCGGTCCCGAGGGGATCGAGAGCTGGTGGGCGGCGGGAGAGCGCATCCCGCTGCCCGTGGCCGGCGTCGAGCGCGGCGTGTTCGTGCGGCGGATGGGCGCGGGCGCTCCGCTGACCCTGCTGCACGGCTTCCCGAGCTCGAGTCACGACTTCGCCGCGATTGCGCCGGCGCTGGCCACGCGTCACGCGCTGCTCGCCTGTGACTTCCTCGGCTTCGGCGCCTCGGACAAGCCAGCCGACCACGTCTACTCGCTTCACGAGCAGGCGGATCTCGTCCAAGCCCTGTGGATGCGCGAGGGGGTCAGCGCGACCGCGGTCGTCGCCCACGACTACGCCGTGTCGGTCACCCAGGAGCTGCTCGCCCGCCAGGCCGACGGGATACTCGGCACCGAGATCACCGCCGTGCACTTCCTCAACGGTGGCCTCTACCCCGACCTGCACCGCCCCGAGCCCGCGCAGGTCGCGCTGCTCGATCCCGAGCAGGGGCCCGAGCTGAGCGCGAATCTCACCGAGCAGGTGCTCGCGGCCGTCCTCGAGCCCACGTTCGCGCCCGGCTTCGCCGTCGCCCCGGTGGCGGCCGAGATGTGGCGCGGCCTCGAGCGCGATGGCGGCGCCCGGATCCTGTACCGCCTCATCCGCTACATCGAGGACCGGCGCGAGTACGAGCAGCGCTGGGTACAAGCGCTCGAGCACACCGACGTCCCGATCGCGTTCATCTGGGGGATGCTCGACCCGATCTCGGGTGCCCACGTCGCCGAGCGGCTCGCCGAGCGCCTGCCCACGGCGCCGCTGTGTGCCCTGCTCGAGGTCGGCCACTGGCCGCCGATCGAGGCGCCCGCGCGGGTGGCCTCGGTGATCCTGACCGACTGAGCCGTCCTCGGCCGGGTCCGCGCTCGACTCCGCGCTGGACTCAGGGACGCGCTCGACTCAGGGACGCGCGCCGGCGCGGGCGTGTGAGCGCATCTCGGAGAGGATTCGCTCAAGGCGTGGCTCGGCGTCCTGATCGACGTGGGTCATCGCCGCCGCGACGGCGGGATGAACGGCGGCGATCTGCGCGTGCATCTCGTGCGCGACGGCGCGGTAGCTCGGGTGCCCCTCGCGTCCGGAGCGCAGCTCGATCAGCTGCATCGCCTCCCGGGCGTTGAGATCGAGGATAAAGCGGATGCGGTAGCCGAGGCACAAGGCGTACGGCGCGGACCGCGGATGTCCACGCACGACGAGTTGCTCATAGGCGAGTCGCGAGACCTCGAGCGCGCGCCGGTACTCGTCACCGCAGCCGGCGAGCTCCACCTGGTCGGGGACGCCGGCGCCGAGATCGGGCGAGAGCGACTGCCACTGCACGGTGAGCATCCGGTGACGCTGGAGGTCGCGGAAGGCCCCGTAGTCGGCGACGATCTCGAAGCGGTAGCGCAGCGCCTCGAAGCCGCGTCCGGGCCGGTGCCGGCGGTTCGCCCGCTCGCCGACGAGATCGGCGAGCAGCGTCGCGCGCTCCTCGGCATCGAGCCCGGCGAGGCCGTCTCGGATCGCGCTCTCCGACGAGCCGGTTGACTCGAACAGCAGGGCGGCGAGCAGGTCGTCCTCCTCGCCGTCGTGACGGAGAAGCTGCACGGACGGCCCCTGATCGGGGTCGACCTCGAGCCCGAGGCGGCGGCCCCAGCGCTCGCCCGTCCGGGCGCGCGACTCGAGGTAGTCGATCCACTCCCCGCCGCGATCGGGGCGCTCGACGCGGGCGACGAAGCTCGGCATCACGGCCTGGATCTCCCGCAGCACCTTGCGCCCGTAGCTGCGCGCCTCGGGCAGCGGGTGGGCGAGCAGGTGGAGGATGAGCTGCTCGTAGGTCTGGCCGGTCGCGAAGATACCCATGTGGGAGAGCGAGCTCGCCGGCAACAGCCCGCGCAGCAGGTCGAGCGCCTTGGCGTTGATCGCGCGGGCATGGGCGGCCGGGGCCTCGCCCTCGGCGATCGGGAACTCGCCCTCGGCCCAGGCCCGAACGCGCGGGAGCGAGGCGGCGTAGATCGAGAACAGGGTGTCCATCGACCGCTCGTACTCGGGGCCGAGCTCAGGGTCGCGGTAGTAGCGAAAGCCACCGGGCGGGGTCGGCATCGGCGCGTCGTAGGCGATGTAGCGCGTCGACTGCTCGAGGTAGGCGCCGAGCCGCGGCCGCTGGAGGATCTTGGTGAGCACGTTGGACACCCACTCGCAGGCGAGGTGGGCGCCGCCGAGCTGAGCGACCGAGTCATCGCCGTAGCCGAGGAAGATCCGCTCGTAGAGCTTGGCCGCCCGCCTGCCCTCCTCGCCGTCCCAGCGCGCCGGGCGCGCCCGGAGGTCCTCGGCGAACTCGTCGAGGAACAACCGGCGAAGGGTGCCGGGATATCGGGAGTAGCGGGCGAACAGCGCGCCCTTGACCGTCTCCGGCAGGTTGATCAGCGCGAAGACGGGCCCGTCGAGGTTGGTGAAATGCGACGACAGGAGTGCCCGCTCGTCGGCGCTGAAGGTCTCGACCGGATATTGCACGGACGCCGGATCGTAGCGCTGCCCGCGGACCCGACCGGGCCGCTCAGCCCGCGTTCGCCGGGTTCCCAGTCGCCTGGGAGTGCTCTCCCGCGCCGCCGGGGCGTTCAGGGTCGGGCGCCGCCGAGCGGCGTCCCGCGTTCTCGGAGGTGTCCCCGTGGTCCGAGCGCTCGGGCGCGCCGCCGTCCTCGCCGGTCGGTGCCGAGGCCTCCTCGCCGCTCTGGTCCGAGACGGCATCGGGGGCCGGCTGGCTGCCGTGGGTCTCTTCGGTGTCGGAGCGGCGTTCTTCGTCCATGCCCCCGGTCTACCCGAGCGGGCGCGGCCGACAAACGCGTCGCCGCGGGGTGGCGAAGCCTAGAACAGGCCGATGAGGGCGCCGCCCGCCTTGGCGGCGAGCGAGAACAGCGGCGAGGGGAAGATCCCGAAGAACACGCAGGCGACGGCGAAGATGACCGCGAGCACGGTGGCCTCGGGTGCGCCGTCCTCCGGGGTGCCCCGCCACACTCGCCGCCCGCCGCCCGCGGCGCCGCCCTCGGAGAGACCGGCGCCGACCGGCGTCGGCCAGGCCTCGCCGTCGGCCTCGGGGGAGCCACCGGCGATCGGCGCGAGCGCCGGGGCGCCGCTCGCCGTCGGCGCGATCGACGGCTCGGGGGTCATCCACATCGTGGCGATGACCCGCAGGTAGTAGCCGAGCGAGATCATCGACCCGATCACGAGCACGATGGCCAGCCAGGTGTAGTCGCCGCTCACCATCGCGTTGATGAGCTGGAACTTGCCGATGAAGCCGACCGTGCCCGGGATCCCCGCGAGCGCGAGCATGGCGATGGTCAGCGGCCAGGCGAGCCACGGCCGGCGGCTGCCGAGGCCGGCGAGTCCACTGATGTCGTCGCCGGCGCTCCCCGAGCGCTCGACGTTGATGATCACCGCGAACGCGGCCAGGTTCATGAACACATAGGCGATCAGGTAGAGCACGGTGGCCTCGACGCCGAGGCGGCTGCCGACGACGACGCCGCCGAGCATGTAGCCGGCCTGGGCGACCCCGGAGTACCCGAGCATCCGCTTGAGCGACGACTGACCGAGCGCGCCGACGTTGCCGACGATGATCGTGATCGCGGCGACCGCGGCGATCGCCGGGGCCCAGGTGTCCTGGACGCTGATCGCGGCGACGTCGAAGAAGCGCAGGAACACGCCGAGCGCGGCCGCCTTGGTGGCCGTGGCCATGAACGCGGTGATCGGCGTCGGCGCGCCCTCGTAGACGTCCGGCGTCCACTGGTGGAACGGGGCGACCGAGGCCTTGAACGCGAACCCGACGATGACGAGCGCGAGTCCGCCGAGCAGCAGCGGATCGCCGAGGATGCCGCCGGCGAGCGGGCCCGCGGTGAGCGCCCGCGCGATTCCGGAGAAGTCGGTCGAGCCGGTCGCCCCGTAGACCATGGCGAGGCCGTAGACGAGCGTCGCCGAGCCCACCGAGCCGATGATCAGGTACTTGAGCCCAGACTCGAGCGAGCCCTCGCGGCGGTACTCGGAGGCGCAGAGGACGTAGAGCGGGATCGACAGCAGCTCGAGGCCGAGGAACAGGGTGACGAGGTCCCGCGAGGCGACGAGCACCGCCATGCCCATCATGCTGAACAGCAGCAGGGCGTAGTACTCGCCGTGGCCGGCCGAGACCGCGGCGCGGCTGCGCCAGGAGAGGATCACCGTGGCCGCGCCCGAGGTGACGAAGATGAGATCGAGGATGAGCGCGAGGTCGTCGAGCCGGAGCGCGCCGGAGATGATCGACTGCGGATGGTGCAGGCGGGAGATGGCCAGGCCGGCGCTCGCGCCCATCGCGACGAGTGCGAGCACGGGGACGACGCGCTCCCGCCACACGCGGCCGGGCAGAAGTCCCACGAGCAGGACGACGAGTGCGCCGACGGCGAGCGCGAGGATCGGCGAGAAGGCGAGCCACGCGATGTGCGGAGCCTTGACGTGGGTCACCGTGGTCGATGCGTGGGTGACGACGATGTTCATGGTGTCGTGCTCGCCTCCAGCGGGCTGCGTGCGGTGCTCGCCGTGAGCGGGTTGCGGCCCTGGATGTTGACGGTGGCCACGGAGACCTTGACCGTCGCCTGGGTGCGCCCCAGGATGAACTGCGGATAGAGGGCGAGGGCGATGATCGCGAGCACGAGCGGCACGACTGCGGCGGCGTCGGCGATCCCGATGTCACGCGAGGTCACCCGCTCGCCGACGCGGTTGTGCATCGAGCGGATGAACGCACGCAGCGCGTACACGGCGGCGCCGATGACGCCGAGGAAGGCGATCGCCGAGATCGCGACCTTGGACTGGAAGACGCCGAGCAGGATGAGGAACTCGCCGGCGAAGTTCGACGAGCCGGGGATGGCCAGGGTGGCGAGGGCGACGATCAGGAACAGCGCCGCGAGCACCGGGGCGCGGAAGGCAATGCCGCCCATGTCGCGCAGCATCTCCGAGCCCCCCGCGCGGGCGGCGAGCGCCGCCACGATGAAGAACAGCGGCGCCGTGACGAGCGCGTGGTTGACCATCTGCAAGAGCGCGCCCTGCGTGCCCGTCGAGCGCAGCGAGAAGATCCCGAGGGTGATGAAGCCGAGCTGCGCGACGCTCGAGTAGGCGACGACCATGCGGGCGTCGGGGGTGGTGAAGGCGACCGAGGTCGCCCACAGGATCGAGACCAGGGCGATCAGCAGCATCAGCGTCTGGAAGTGCACCGAGGCGTACGGGAACAGCGGCAGGACGATGCGCAGGAACCCGTAGGCGGCGACCTTGGAGAGGATCCCGGAGAACACGGCGACGACCGGGATCGGCATCGCCTTGTAACCGTCGGGCAGCCAGCCGTGGAACGGGACGAGCGGCATCTTGACCAGGAAAGCGGCGGCGAAGCCGAGGAAGATCCACTCCTGGGAGGTGTGCGAGAGCGGCAGCCGCTGCAGCGAGGAGAGCACGAAGGTGATCGGCGTGTTGTGGGCGCTCGAGGCGAGCGCGCCCGTGGCGATCGCCGCGGCGAGCATGAAGAACGACCCGATCAGGGTGTAGACGACGAGCTTCGTCGTCGCGCGGACGCGATCGCCGGTGCCCCACATCCCGATGAGGAAGTAGAACGGGATCAGCATCAGGTCGAAGAAGACAACGAACAGCGCGAGGTCCTGGGCGCAGAACGCTCCGAGCACCGCGCTCTGGGCGAGGCCGAGGTGGAAGTAGAAGAGCCGCGGACGGTCCCACTCGCGGAAGGCGGCGTAGACGAGCGAGGCGCTGAACAGGAACGCGGTGATGAGGATCAGCGCGACGTTGAGCCCGTCGATCCCGAGCTTGTAGTGGATGCCGAGGGCCGAGATCCACGTCCGGTCGGTGACGAACTGCAGGCCGGCGCGGTGGACCTTGAAGCGGGCGACGAACGAGATCGCGACGGCGAGCGTGAGCAGGCTGCCGCCGGCCGCGACGCGCCCGACCCAGGCACGGGGCACGAGGCAGGCGATCAGTGCGATCACCAGCGGGAGCCAGATGAGAATCGACAGCGTCACGCTAGGAGCTCGCGATCAGGAAGTAGAGGGAGACGGCGAACAGCCCGACGACGATCGCCGCGGCGTAGTAGCGCAGGAAGCCGGTCTGCGCGCGGCGCACGACGGCCGAGCACGCCCGCACGATCCCGACGGTGCCGCCGGTGACCGCGCCGGCGATGAGGCCGCGCTCGAGCACCGAGTCGGCGAAGCGGCCGACCCACTGGGTGGGACGGACGACGACGAAGTCGATCGCCTCGTCGAAGTACCACTTGTTGACCAGGAAGGTGTGGACGGCGGCGAAGCGCTTCTGCAGCGCGGGCGCGGTGGCCGGCCTCACCACCCAGATCCGGTAGGCGGTGAAGATCGCCACGATGGCAATCCCGGCGCCGACGACGAGGCCGACCCACGAGGAGCCGGTCGACGGATCGAGCCGGGCGAGGCGCGAGTCGGCGAAGGTCGGCGCGAGGAAACGCTGGATGTCGGCATCGACGCCGGGGATCTGCACGACGCCGCCGACGATGGCCAGCAAGGCGAGCGCGGCCATCGCGACCTTCATCGGGCGCTCCCGCTCAGCGATGAAGTGGCCGGGGCCGGGGAAGCCGACGTCGGTGTCCTCCTCCTCGCCGGTCATCGGGTTGCGGGGCACATCGGCGTGGTGCAGGTGGCCGTGCTCGAGCTCCTGCGCCTCGGGCACCGGATCGCCCCAGAAGGCGCGGAAGATCATGCGGAAGGTGTAGATGCCGGTGAGGAACGCGCCGATGTAGCCGACGATGCCGAGCACCTCGAAGCCGCCGCCGCGGTAGTCGAGGTAGGCGATGATGTCGTCCTTCGACAGCCAGCCGGAGAAGGGCGGCATTCCCGACAGCGCGAGACCGCCGATGATGAAGCAGGCGAAGGTGAACGGCATCGCCTTGCGGAAGCCGCCCATCTTGTCGAGCGACTGCACGCCGGCCATCGCGCCGATGATCGAGCCGGCGGCCATGAACAGCAGCGCCTTGAAGAACGCGTGGGTCATGAGATGGAACAGGCCGGCCGAGTACGCCCCGACCGAGACGCCCATGACCATGTAGCCGATCTGGGACATCGTCGAGTAGGCGATGACCCGCTTGATGTCGGTGACGACGATCGCGATCGTGCTCGCCATGACGAGCGTCAGGCAGCCGACGATCGCGCCGACATCCGCCGCGCTCGGTGCGATCTCGAACAGGATGTGCATCCGCGCGATCAGGTACACGCCGGCGGTCACCATCGTCGCCGCGTGGATCAGGGCGGAGACCGGCGTCGGGCCCTCCATCGCGTCCGGGAGCCAGGTGTGGAGCGGGACCTGAGCGGACTTGGCGAACGCGCTCACGAGCAGCAGCAGACAGCCGGCCACGAGGTCGGGGTTGTTGTGCGTGAACACGTGCGGCACGGCGTGGAAGGTCTTCTCGAGATCGACGGTGCCGGTGTGCTTGAAGATGAAGAACACGCCGAGGACGAGGCCGACGTCGCCGATGACGTTGATGACGAACGCCTTCATGCCCGCGGTCGTCGCCGTCCGCCGCCGGTACCAGAACGAGATGAGCAGGTAGGAGGCCGCGCCGACGAACGCCCAGCCGGCGATGAGCTGGATGAAGTTGCCGGCCGTGACCAGCAGCAGCATCGAGAAGACGAAGAAGTTGAGGTAGGCGAAGTACCGCCGGTAGCCGACGTCCTCGGTGAGGTAGGAGATCGAGTACAGGTGGATGAGCATCGAGACGCCGGACACGACGAGCGCCATGAACACCGACAGCGGGTCGACGAGGATCGAGACCTGCGCATCGACGCCGACCGTGCTCATGTAGTTCCACAGGTGCGAGACGAGGATCCGGTGGTCCGGGCTCCGGCTCTCCAGGGCGAAGAACGCGGCCACGGCGAAGGCGAAGGCGAGCCCGATCGCGGCGGTCCCGATCACGCCGGCGCTGCGACCGGGGAGCCGGCGCCAGCCGAGGCTGATGACGAGCGTCCCGACGAGCGGGCACAGCAGGGCCAGCCACGTGAAGGTCGTCGCGCTCATGCCCTGCTCATCCGTGCAGCTCCGAGAGCTCGTCGACGTCGATCGGCAGTTGGCGCCGGTAGATGGCGACGATCAGGCCGAGCCCGACGGTGACCTCGCAGGCGGCGACGACCATGACGATGAGCGCGAAGATCTGCCCCGCCTCGCCGCCGTGCATGCGGGCGAAGGCGACGAGCGCGAGGTTGGCCGCGTTGAGCATCAGCTCGAGGCACAGCAGCACGACGAGCGGGTTGCGGCGGGTGAGCACGCCACCGACGCCGATGCAGAAGATGATCGCCGAGACAGCGAGGTACCAGCCGATCGCCACGCTCACCACCCGCCCTGTCGGTTGGGCGGTGCCGGCGTGGGGCGCTCGGCGCCGACGGGCTGAGGCTCGGCATCGAACTCGCCCGCGCCGGCCTCGGCGAAGTGGCGGGCGCCGGCGCCCTCGGCCATCGTGCCGGTGTAGGCGGGGCGCCGGGTGAGGATCGTGAGCGCCTCGCGCTCCTCGGCGTCGTAGCCGAGGCCGCGCCGGCGGCGGGCGAGCACGACGGCGCCGATCGCGGCGACGAGCAGCAGCAGCGAGGCGGCCTCGAACGGGAACAGGTAGCGGGTCAGGAACAGCGTGCCGATGTGGCGCGGGGTGCCGAAGCCGAGGATGTACGGCGCCCCCTTGCCCGAGATCCCCTTGAGCGCCGAGCCGAGCATCGCGATGCACAGCTCGATCGCGAGGCCGAGCGCGAACAGCGGCCCGAGGATCCGCAGCGCGGTCCCGCCGGGGAGGTCGTCCTCACCGCCGCCGACGTAGGCGACGACGAACACGTAGAGCACCATCACCGCGCCCGCGTAGACGACGACCTGGGCGGCGGCGACGAATTCGGCTCGCAGCAGCAGGAACAGCGCGGCGAGCGCGATCAGGTGCACGACGAGCGCGAGCACGCTGTAGAAGGGGTTGCGGAGCATCACGACCCCGATCGCGCCGGCGATCGCGAAGATCGCCGCGAGGAAGAAGAAGAACTGGCTCACTCGCCCTCCCGCCGCAGCGGGGTGCGCTCGATCGGCTCGGCGAGGAGCATCTCCTTGGTGAAGATGAGGTCGGAGCGGGTGTAGTCCGACATCTCGTAGTCGTGGCCCATCGTGATCGCGTCGAACGGGCAGGCGACCTCGCAATAGCCGCAGAAGATGCAGCGGCTGAGGTTGATCTCGTACACGGCGGCGTAGCGTTCGCCGGCCGAGACCCGGTTCTCCGGCGTGTTCTCGGCGGCGACGACGCGAATGCAGTCCGCGGGGCACGCGGCAGCGCACAGCGAGCAGCCGACGCACTTCTCCAGGCCGGTGTCCTCGAAGCGGTGGAGCTTGTGACGGCCGCGGAAGCGCGGGTAGACCGGCGTCTTCTCCTCGGGGTACTGGATCGTCACCGGGCCCTCGACGACGCGCGCGAAGGTCGTCTTCAGCCCGCGCAGGGTCTCGCCGAACGCCCGGTAGGCACCGGCCATCGGATTGCGCGAAGGCACGCGGATGACCTCAATGACGTCGCTGCCAGGGTCGTAACTCATGAGACCACCAGGATCGCGGTGACAGTCAGGTTGAGCGTCGCGAGGGGGAGCAGGACCTTCCACCCAAACGACATCAGCTGGTCGTAGCGCAGGCGCGGCAGCGTCGCGCGGATCCAGATGAAGAAGGTGATGAACAGCAGCATCTTTACGATCACCACGATCGGGTCGACCCAGCCGGGCGGGTGGATGCCGAACGGCAGCAGCCAGCCACCGAGGAACATCGTCGTGGCGATTCCCGAGACGACGACCATGTTCATGTACTCGGAGAACAGGTAGGCGACGAACGGGGTCCCACCGTATTCGGTGAAGTAGCCGCCGACGAGCTCGGCGTCGGCCTCGACGAGGTCGAACGGAGAGCGGTTCGTCTCGGCGAACGACGCGACCATGAAGATGAGGAAGCCGAGGAACTGCGGGACGATGAACCACAGGCTGCGCTGGGCGTGGACGATGCCCGTCAGTGACAGGGTGCCGGCGGTCATGATCACGCCGACGAGTGAGAGGCCCTGCGACACCTCGTAGGAGACGAGCTGGGCGGCGCCGCGCATCGCGCCGAGGAACGAGTATTTCGAGCCCGAGGCCCAGCCGCCGAGCATGATCCCGTAGAACGAGATGCCGGCCAGCGCGAACACGTACAGCGGGCCGATCGAGGGGTCGATGCCGTAGAGCCCGACCGGCCGCCCGAAGATCACCTCGACGGGGCCGAAGGGGATCAGCGCGAGCGCTCCGACCGCGCAGAGGATCGCGATGATCGGGGCGATGCGGAACAGGTAGCCGACCGACGTCGTCGGCCGGAACGGCTCCTTCATCGCGAACTTGACGATCTCGGCCAGCGGCTGCATGAGGCCGAACGGGCCGACGCGGTTGGGGCCGTAGCGGCCCTGGAAGCGGCCGAGCAGCTTGCGCTCGTAGACGGTGAGCACCGGCAGAATCGCGAAGGCCACGGCGAAGATCACGAGTGCCTTGATGATCTGGATCCACCAGACCTCGTAGAAGAAGACGGCCCCGAACTGGGTCATGGCTTCAGCACCTCGACGAGCGGCCGGCTGACTTCGACGACCGGCTCGGTGAGCGCGTTGGCCGAGTCGCGGGCGATGCCGTCGGCGAGGAACGCGGTGCCGGCCGGCACGCCGGAGCGCACGAGCGCGGTCGCGGTCAAGCGGGTGCCGTTCTGGGCGACCTCGACGGTCTCGCCACCGGCGAGGCCGAGGCGGTCGGCGTCCTCGGGCGAGAGCTCGAGCTGCTGGCGGGCGATCGTGTACTGGAGCGCGGGGGAGATCTCAACCTCGGGCGCGGCCCAGATCGGCCGGTAGGTGCCGAGGCGCAGGGCGCCGTTGCCGCTGCCGTTGGTGCTCGCCGGGGCGGACTCGCCGGCCGGGCGCGCGGACCCGGTGGCGGAGTCGGTGGCGGCGACGCCGGCGGGCATCGCCGCGGCGGCCTCGCGCGCGGGCCAGCGGACGCCGCGGCCGCCGATCTCATCGAGCGTGATACCGGCGTAGAACGGCACCGCGGCGACGATCTCGGCGAACGCCGTGCCGCTCGTCAGCACGCGCTGGTCGAAGCCGGCTCGGCGCGAGACGTCGGCGATGACCGCCCAGCCGGCCCGCACGTCGCCGGGATGGGCGATCGCGGCCCGCAGGCGCTGGAGGCGGCCGTCGGGATGGGTGACGGTGCCCTCCTTCTCCGCGTAGGACTCGGCGGGGAAGATGACGGTGGCGTGCTCGGCGAGGCCCTCGGTGAGGACCGAGGCGTGGGCGACGACGAGCGCGGCGCTGCTGAGCGCGCTCTCCCACAGGGCGCGGTCCGGCAGGTCACGCACCGGATCGGTCTGCAGCAGGTAGAGCGCGGTGAGGGTGCCGTCGGCGGCTGCGCGGCCGATCGCGTCCGCGCTCCGTCCGGCGGCGTGAAGGTCGCGGTAGCCGGGGCCGGCGGTGGCGACCACACCCACCTCGCGCAGCCCGCGGCCGTTGCCGCCGGCCGGCACCTCGAGCAGGCCGGCGCCCTCCCGGCCGGAGAGGCCGAGGGCCTCGGCGAGCCGCAGCAGGCCGGGCAGCGCGTCGCCGCCGAGCCGCTCGCCCCAGACGATGACGACGTCCTCGCCGCTGCTGCGGAGGAGCTCGGCGAGTGCGGCGATCTCCGCGCCGGCGTCGTCGGCGCGCTCTCCGGCGACGGCGGCGGCCAGCGCGTCGACGAAGGCGGCCTCCTCGCCGGGGGCATAGCGGAGGACCGATGTGGCGTTGGTGTCGAGCGCGCTCGGGCGGGCGCTGGCGATCGCGAGCTGGACGCCGCGGCGGCGGACGCCCTTGCGGATCCGCAGGTCGAGGATCGGCGCGTCATCGAGCGGCTCGCAGCCGAGCACGAGCACGGTGTGGGCGAACTCGATGTCGGGGACGGTGGCCTGGAGCGCCGGCGCCGCGAGCGCGCGGGCGAGCGGGAGGGGAACCTCCTCGCCGGTGCGGGAATCGATGTCGCCGGAGTCGAGCCCCTCGCGCAGCAGGCGCTGGAGCAGGAAGCCCTCCTCGTTCGTCGCCTGGCCGCCGACGAGCGCGCCGACGCGACCCTTGTGGCGGGCGATCGCCGCCGCGGCGCCGAGCGCCCGCTCCCACGAGACCTCGCGCAGGACACCGCCATCGCGGACCATCGGCCGGGTGATCCGCTCGTCGACGTGGATCGCCTGGTATGCGAAGCGGCCCTTGTCGCACAGCCAGCCGTCGTCGACCTCGGCGTGATCGCGGCCGAGCACCCGCAGCACCTTCTCGTCACGCACGGTGAAGGTGACGTTGCACTGTGACGGGCACAGCGTGCAGATGCCGCCGGCGCCCTCGATGTCCCAGGGACGGGCGCGGAAGCGGTAGGGCCGCGAGGTGAGCGCCCCGACCGGGCACAGCTCGATGATGTTGCCGCTGAACGGGGCGACGTAGGGATGACCGTCGAAGGTCGAGACGAAGGTGTGCGAGCCGCGCTCGGCGAAGATGAGCTGGTAGTCCTCGGCGACCTCCTGGGAGAAGCGCACGCAGCGGTAGCAGAGGATGCAGCGCTCGCGGTCGATCGCGACGAGCGGCGAGAGCGCGAGCGGCTTCTCGAAGTGGCGCTTGGGCTCGATGAACCGGGAGCGGCCGAGGCCCCAGCCGAAGGTGATGTCCTGCAGCGGGCACTCGCCGCCCTTGTCGCACACCGGGCAGTCGAGCGGGTGGTTGACGAGCAGGAACTCGACGACCGCGTTCTGCGCGTGGCGGACGCGGTCGGTCTGGGTGTGGACGACCATCCCGTCCTTGACCGGCGTCGAGCACGAGGTCTGCAATTTGGGAATGCCCTCGATCTCGACGAGGCACATACGGCAGGCGCCGACCGGGTTGCCGAGCTTCGGCTCGTAACAGAAGAAAGGGATCTCGACGTCGCCCTGCTTGGCGGCGTCGACGAGCATCGTGCCCTCGATGGCCTGCACCTCGCGGCCGTCGATGGTCAGCTGGATGGTTTTCTGCGCAGGGCGTGGCATGGGCGGCTAGTGCGGGGGGAAGGCGGCGGGCATTGTCGCTAGTGGACGGGGAGGGGGCCGGCGTGCTCGTCGGCGACCCCGATCGGGATCACGTCGTCGAGCGTCCCCGCTCCGGCGCGAGCACGCGCCGCCTCGATCTCGGCCTCGAGCTCGTCGCGGAACTTGGCGACGATCGAGCCGATCGGCATCGCCATCGCGTCGCCGAGCACGCACAGGCAGTTGCCGATGATCTGTTCCTGGACGGAGGCCATGATGTCGAGGTCCATCGGAGTGGCCTCGCCGGAGGCGATCCGCTCGAGCATCTTCTGGGTCCAGTTCGTGCCCTCGCGGCAGGGGACGCATTTGCCACAGGACTCGTGGGCGTAGAACTTGGCCAGCTTGTAGGCGACCTCGAGCACGGTGTGGGAGTCGTCGACGACGATGATCGCGCCGGAGCCGAGCATCGAGCCGGCCTTGGCCATCGTGTCGAAGTCGTAGGGGAGGTCGAGGTCGGCCTTGGTGAGCACGGGCGAACTCGACCCGCCGGGGAACCACAGCTTCACCTCGCGGCCGGGGAAAGTGCCGCCGGCCAGCCCGTAGATGATCTCGCGGGAGGGCGTGCCGAGCTCGATCTCGTAGTTGCC
Source organism: uncultured Solirubrobacterales bacterium (assembly GCA_963752905.1). Lineage (GTDB taxonomy): Bacteria > Actinomycetota > Thermoleophilia > Solirubrobacterales > Solirubrobacteraceae > Palsa-465. The sequence goes on along the minus strand of CAVWAC010000016.1, from coordinate 667,093 downwards.
CGGACGCTGCACGTCGCCGGAGACCGACACGAGCTTCGTGCCGGTCGAGGTCTCGGTGCCGAGTTTGGCGTACTCCTCGCCGCCCATCCGGATGATCGCCGGCACCGTGCTGAGCGTCTCGACGTTGTTGATCAGCGTCGGGCCGTGGTAGAGGCCCTCGATGGCGGGGAACGGAGGCTTCAGGCGCGGGTTGCCGCGCTTGCCCTCGAGCGAGTCGAGCAGCCCCGTCTCCTCGCCGCAGATGTAGGCGCCGGCGCCCCGATGCAGGACGAGGCTCATCGTGTGATCGGAACCGAGGATCCGCTCGCCGATGAGACCGGCCGCGGCCGCCTCGGCGATCGCCGCCTCGAGGATGTCGGCCTGGTGGGCGTACTCGCCGCGGATGTAGATGAAGGCCCGACTGATCTCGGCGGCGTAGGCGGCGATGATGATGCCCTCGATCAGCATGTGGGGGCTCTTCTGCATGATCTCGCGGTCCTTGAACGTGCCTGGCTCGGACTCGTCGGCGTTGCACACGAGGTACTTGTCCATGCCGCCGTGGGGCAGGAAAGAGGCCTTCTTGCCCATCTGGAAGCCGGCCCCGCCGCGGCCGCGGATGCCCGAGTCCGTGATGCTCGCGAGCACCTCATCCCGGGGCATGGCCAGCGCCTTGCGGAGGCTGTCGTAGCCGCCGCGGCGCTCGTAGACCGCGAGCGTGTTGAGTCCGGGCTCGTCGATGCCGTCGAACAGGATCTTCATCACGCGTCCGACTCCTCGGCCGCTTCGTCGGCGGGGATCTCGATCGGCGCCGTCGGCCCCGGCCGGTCGATGACCTCGCCCTCGCCGGGCAGCCCGGCGGCGTCGGTCCGCGGCATGTCGGTCGGCGGGCTGAAGTCGGTGTCCCCGGCGGCGACGCCGGGGTCCGCGCAGCGGCGGTAGCGCAGCTGCTTGTGCTCGAGCACCGGCCGTCCGGCAGCGAGGTCGGCGAGGATCTGCTCGGCGTCGTCGGTGACGAGCGGTCCGACGTACTCGCCGTTGACCGAGGCCATCGGCGCGATGTCGCAGGCGCCGAGGCACTCGAACGAGCGCACGCTCACGTCCTCGTTGTCGATCGCGGCGCGCGTCATCGCCTCGTAGAACTCGTCCGCGCCGCGCAGCGAGCACGAGATGTTCGTGCACACGTAGACGTCGTTGCGCGGCTTGGGCACCGTCGAGAACATGTCGTAGAAGGTCGCCACCGAGGTGAGATAGGCCGGGGTGAGCTGCATGACGGCGGCCACCTGCTCGATCGCCTCCGGCGAGCACCAGCCATGGACTTCCTGGGCGGCATGCAGGGCGGGGATCGCCGCCGAGCGGCGGTCGGGGTACTTGGCCATGGCGGCGACGATCTCGGCGCGCAGCTCGGCCGGCACCGGCGTCGTCGCGGGGTCGGGAACGGTGGCCGGATCCTTGCTGAGGTCGACCGACTCGTCCCAGCCGGGGACGCGGGAGCCGTGGCCGAAGCGGGGGACGCTGAAGCTCACCGGTCGATCCCTCCGAGGATCGGGTCGAGCATCGCGAGCGTCGCGATCAGGTCGGCGATATAGCCGTCGCGGACCATGGGCGCGAGCGCCTGGAGGTTGGTGAAGCTCGGGTCGCGCATGTGGACCCGGGCCGGCTTGGCGGACCCGTCGGCGCGGACGAAGCAGCCGAGCTCGCCCCGCGGGCTCTCGATCGGGTAGTACGCCTCGCCCGGCGGGACGCGGAAGCCCTCGGTGACGAGCTTGAAGTGGTGGATCAGCGCCTCCATGCTCGTCGCGAGCTCGTGGCGCGGCGGCAACGCGACCTTGCGGTCGGAGGTGATGTGCGGACCCTCGGGCAGTCCGTCGAGCGCCTGCTCGATGATCTTCACGGACTCGTAGATCTCGGCGTGGCGGACGCGGAAGCGGTCGTAGTTGTCCCCCACCGTCCCGACCGGGATCTTGAAATCGAAGTGGTCGTAGCTCGAGTACGGCGCGGCTTTACGGAGGTCCCACGGGTTGCCGGTGGCGCGCAGCAGCGGCCCGGTGACGCCGAGCCCGAGCAGCGTCTCCTCGTCGACGATGCCGACGCCGCGCAGGCGCTCGAGCACGATCTCGTTCTTCTCGAGCAGGTCGGCGTACTGGTCGGCCCGCTTGGGCATGTCCTTGAGGAACGTGCGGAGCTTGGCCTCGAACCCGCCGGGGATGTCCTCGAAGACGCCCCCGACCTGGAAGTAGCGGGTGTGCATCCGCTGGCCGGAGGACATCTCGAACAGGTCGAGGATCTTCTCGCGCTCGCGGAAGCAGTACCAGAACATCGAGATCGCGCCAAGATCGAGCGCGCTCGTCCCCAGCCACACCATGTGGGAGGAGAGACGGCAGAGCTCGAGGTGGATGACCCGCAGGTACTGGGCCCGCGGCGGCACCTCGACGCCGAGCAGATGCTCGACCGCACCGCAGAATGCCAACGCGTTGAAGTAGTAGGAGAGGTAGTCCATGCGCTCGACGACCGGGATGACCTTCCAGTAGCTCTTGGTCTCGGCCGTCTTCTCGATCCCGGTATGGACGTAGCCGATGATCGGCTTGATGTCGCGGACGACCTCGCCCTCGAGCGTGGCCAGCAACCGCAGGACGCCGTGGGTGGCGGGGTGGTGGGGGCCGATGTTGAGCGTCAGCAGCTCGTGGCTCTCGCCGGGGCCGGCGGCCTCCGAGGAGATCGTGATCGACTCCTCACGCTTGCGGTAATCGCTGCCTACTGCCATTTGCCGTAGTTGTTCTCTTCGTTGTAGGTGAACAGCACGGGCTCGCCGCCAATAGGGAAGTCGCGGCGCTGGGGATGGCCCTCGTAGTCCTCGGGCATGAGGATCCGGCGCAGGTCCGGGTGACCATCGAAGACGACCCCGAACATGTCGTAGACCTCGCGCTCGGGATGGTTGGCGCCGGGGAACAGGCCGACGACGGTCGGCACGTTCGGCTCGTCAGCCGAGACGCGGACCTTGACCGAGATGCGGTCGACGCTCTTCATGTCGAGCAGCTCGTAGACGACGCCGAGGCGGGGCTCCTCAGGCCAGTAGTCGACGCCGTGGAGGCTGGCCAGGAACGTATAGCCGCGGGCCGTGAGCCGCGCGAGGGTCTCGGTGATCGTGGCCGGGTTGGCGAGCAGCTCGGCGCGATCGCGATAGAAGGAGGTGCCGAGTATTGAGTCCGGGTCCGCGTCGCGGAGCTCCTGGGCGGTCAACTCGAGCCCGGTCGCGTCAGGCACCGGCGGTGTCCCCAGGCCTGAACACGTTCACCCCGGCGGCCGCCGTGTCCGTCGTGCCTGGCAGAAGCTCCTCCGTGCCGACGGCGGCGTAGCGCTCGCGCCATCCTCCCTGCGGGTGCCCCTGGATCTTTTCGCGCAGCTTGAGGATCCCGTGCATGAGCGCCTCGGGCCGCGGCGGGCAGCCGGGAACGTGCACGTCGACCGGCATGAACTTGTCGGACGGGACGAGGGCGTAGTTGTTGAAGACACCCATCGACGAGCAGCACGCACCCATCGAGATCGCCCAGCGTGGCTCGAGCATCTGGTCATAGAGCCGGCGGATGACCGGCGCCATCTTGATCGAGACGCGCCCCGAGAGGATGATCAGGTCGGCCTGGCGCGGCGACGCGCGCAACGCCTCGAAGCCGAAGCGGGCGATGTCCATGCGTGCGGCGACGACGGTCATCATCTCGATCGCGCAGCAGGCGAGCCCGAAGGTGAGGGGATAGATCGAGTTGCCCTGGGCCCAGGCGACCGCCTTGTCGACGGTCGTCGTCAGGACGCGCTCCTGGACATAGCGCTCGAGCTCTTCGTCGGAGAGGTCGCCGCGGAGCATGTCGCGGGCCTGGAGCTGGCGGACGCGGAAGTCGGTCGGATCGACTGCTTCGTTCGTCGCCGGGCCGTCGAGCGGCGAGCGCTTTATTTCCACTCGAGCGCTCCCCGCCGCCACACGTAGAGGAAGGCGATCATCAGCAGCGCCACGAACACGACGGTCTCGATCGCCGCGAACGATCCGAACGCACGGAGCTGCACGGCGATCGGGTAGAGGAAGATGACCTCGATGTCGAACAGGATGAACAGCATCGCCACGAGATAGAAACTGATCCCGAACCGGAATCCGCGCTGAACCTCTGACGGAAGCCCGCACTCGTACGGCGAGGTCTTGGAACGATTGGGCCGACTCGTCCCGATCCAGATGTTGAGCATCGAGAACAGAAGCCCCACCAGGCCACCGAGGACGAGAAAGACGATCGCTGGCAAGTAGGAGCGGAGCACGAAACGGGGTTATAGCACCGGAGCGAAGGAGCTTGTAACAAAGTGTTACTTAGTGCGAAATGCGGCTATGTCGCCGTGGTACCCAAACGATGAAGGGTGTGCACATCGCCGTCGGCGTGATCGCGATCGCGCTGAACACCGCCACCTTCTTCTGGGGAGCGTGGTGCTACTGGCGTGCGGAGCCGAGCGCGTGGTTCTGGCGGCTGCTCCGGGCCGCCCAGATTTCGATCGTCCTGCAGGCCGCGCTCGGGGGCGTGCTCGTGGCCATGGGCGACAAGCCGAAGGGCATCCACGTCATCTACGGGCTGCTGCCGATCGCCGTCTCGTTCATCGGCGAGCAGCTGCGGATCGCCTCGGCGCAGATGATCCTCGATTCGCGCGGGCTTGACTCGGCGAAAGCGGTCGGGGAGCTGCCGGCCGAGGAGCAGCGCGGGGTGGTCGTGGCCATCGTCCAGCGTGAGATCGGAGTGATGACCCTGGCCGCGCTGGTCATCGTCGTGCTGCTCGCGCGGGCGGCGGCGGTCGCGGGGTAGGCCCGGCCCGGCCCGGCACAGGCGTCGCTCGGCCCGGCCCGGCCCGGCCCGGCCCGGCCCGCGAGCGCCTACCCCTCCACGAGCGGCACGGTGTGGTACCGCCCGGCGTACCAGAGCAGCGGCGTCCCCTCGCCGAGGCCCATCGCGATCACCTCGCCGATCCCGATCGTGTGGTCGCCCCCGGCGATCAGGTCGCGCAGCTCGCAGGCCGCCCAGGCGATCGCGCCGTCGATGATCGGGACGCCGGCCTCGAGCCGGTGGGGGACGCTGTCGAGCTTCTCGGACTCCGGCAGCTTGGACGCGAACACGCGCGCGACATCCTCCTGCGCGGCGCCGAGGACGTTGACGCCGAAGCGCCCGGACTCACGCACGATCGGCAGCGTGCGGGCGCGGTTCTCGAAGCAGACGAGGGCGAGCAGCGGGTCGAGCGAGAGTGAGCACAGTGCGTTCGCGGTCATGCCGCCGTGGCCGGCCGGTCCGCTGCTGGTGATCACCGCGACGCCGGTGGCGAAGCGGCCGAAGGCCTCACGGAACAGCTCGGGGTCGACACGGGGCGTCATCGCCGGTCGTTATAGCGGGCGCCGCATGGAGCGTGGACGACCGCGGCGTGGTTCGGCCACGGGCGCGGGCGAGCGCGCAGAAAAGACCGGCCCCGACGCCGGCCCCTGTGGTTGCCGCCGTAGGAGGACGATCGCGCGCTTGGATATGAAAAGTGCGAACGTCTCGTGGTCGGCGCCGGGGCTGGCGGAACAGTTCGTCGCCGAGGCGTCACCTCCTCCCTGCGGATCACTTCGTGACCGTGAGCGTCCCGTAGAGCCCGAGCGGCACGTCGTCGAGGATCGTCGAGGCCATCAGGTACTTGCCGGGGGCGAGGAACACGTCGAGAACCGCCGAGCCGCCGGGCGGGATCGGCCTGGTCACGCCCGACGGCTTGCCGTTGACTGAGATCACGAGGTTGTGGGTGAGCCGCCCGTAGTTGTGCACGTCGACGATGACGGTCCCGGCGGCGACGCGCACGTCCTGGGGAACGAGGTGGTATTCGGTCAGGCCGACGTGCACCGGCGTGGCGGGTCCAAGCGTCAGCGTGTGGTGGCAGCCGGCGAGGAGGATGGCGCTCGCGACCGCCGTCAACCAGGGCGCCAGAGTCCTGGCGCGGGGCGGGAGCATGGGGCGATCGTAGTCCGCCCCGCGGGCGGGCGACGCTCGTCGGCGCGCCGGGTTCCGTATGATCCCGGCCCGCATGAACCGCCCGGTCAGGGTCAGTCTCATATTGGGCGCGATGCTCGTCGTCGCGGCGCTGGTGTCCGCCTGCGGGACCGAGAAGATCTCGGTTCCGAAGACGGATCCGAGCGTGTACGCGGGCGCCGTCATCTTCTCCCAGCGCTGCGCCGGCTGCCACACGCTGTCCTACGCGGGCACGCACGGCTCGGCCTCGAACGTGCGCTCGCGGCTGATCACCAACGGCCCCAATTTCAACGTCCGCTGCGAGCGCCCGATCACCCGCGTGCTCTACGCGATCGAGAACGGCGGCTTCTCCGGAGCGATCATGCCCCAGAACATCGTCGTCGGCCAGGACGCACAGAACGTGGCCAAGTTCGTCGCCACCTACGCCGGCCGCCAGGCGGCGAAGACGCCCGGCTCGCCGTCCTGCGGGCAGCTCCCCATCGGCACGCTGCCGTCCGCGGCGGCAGCCGCAGCCGCAGCCGCAGCCGCAGCCGCGAGCCCGCCCTCGGCGTCCTCGACGACGTCGACCACGAGCTCGAGCTCGACCAGCGCCGCCAAGCAGACGGCCAAGAAACTGGCCGCGAAGAAGAAGTCCTGACCCCGGGAGGAGGGGCGCGATTCTCGACATCCGCCTGATCCGTCGCGACCCGGACGCCGTTCGCGCGGCGCTGCGCCGTCGCGGTCCTGAGGTCGCCGCGTCGATCGACCGCCTGCTCGAGCTCGACGACCGCTGGCGGGCCATCACCACCGAGCTCGAGGAGCTCCGTGCCGAGCAGAACCGGGCGAGCCGCGGGCGCCAGGGGCCGCCGAGCCCCGAGGAGCGCGAGCAGCTCGCCGAGCTGTCGGCGCGGGGGCGCGCGCTCAGCGACGACGAGGCGAGCGTGCGGGCCGAACGCGACGAGGTCCTCGCCGACCTGCCGAACCTGCCCGGCGACGACGCTCCGGACGAGGACACCGTGTTGCGCGAGGTCGGCGAGGCGGGCGCGACCGGGCGCGACCACCTCGCGCTCGCCGGCGACCGGATCGACATGGAGCGCGGCGCGCGGCTCTCGGGTTCACGCTTCGCCTACCTGCGCGGCGACCTCGTGATGCTCGAGTTCGCGCTCGTCCAGTACGCGCTCACCAAGCTCCGCGGCGAAGGCTTCGAGCCGGTCATCCCCCCGGTGCTCGTGCGTGAGACGGCGCTCTACGGGACCGGCTTCCTGCCGGACACCGAGCAGCAGATCTACAGCCTCCCGGACGACGAGCTGTATCTCGTCGGCACCTCCGAGGTGCCGCTCGCCTCATTGCACCGAGAGGAGATCCTCCTCGCCGACGAGCTGCCGCGCCGCTACGCCGGCTTCTCCACCTGCTTCCGCCGCGAGGCCGGGGCCGCGGGCAAGGACACGCGCGGGATCTTCCGCGTGCACCAGTTCGACAAGGTCGAGATGTTCTGCTTCGTCGCCCCCGAGGACTCCGCCGCTGAGCACGAGCGGTTGCTGTCGATCGAGGAGTCGATCCTCCAGGAGCTCGAGCTCCCCTACCGGGTCGTGGCGATCGCCGTCGATGACCTCGGGGCCTCGGCGGCCAAGAAGTACGACTGCGAGGCGTGGCTGCCCGGGCAGGGCCGCTACCGCGAGCTGACCTCGTGCTCGAACACGACCGACTACCAGGCCCGGCGCCTCGACATCCGCTACCGCACCGACGAGGGGCGACCGGCCCAGGTCCACACCCTCAACGGCACCGCGGTCGCGGTCGGTCGGACGATCATCGCGTTGCTCGAGAACGGGCAGCAGGAGGACGGCTCCGTGCGCCTCCCGGCCGCGCTGCAGCGTTTCGGCGCCCCTGAGGTCCTGGCGGTCGCCGCGTAGAGTCCGGGGCGACCCGCAGAGTCCGGGCGCCGCACAGCGTCCGGGCGGCGCGGGGAGGGTCAGGCGGGGGACTCGACGGCCCGGAGCGCAGGCCCCGGCGAGTCCTCGAGCACGATCAGGGCCGCCCGGGGCGGCCCGCACGGCGCGATCCGGGCGCGCATCCGCACGCCGAAGGTGTTCCACGGCCGCACGAAGCTGCGTGCGGTGGCGTCGCTGCCGCCGACCGCCTCGACGATCGCGGCGGCGAGCGCTCCCCGGCTGCCGGCCTCGGCATCGGCGGCGACGAGCAGCTCGGACAGCGGCCGGTTGACCGCCATGTCCTCGGACATCCCGAGCACCCGCTCGGCCCGGCGCGAGAGCCCCTGCACGAGCAGCGAGCCGTCGACGACGAGGAACGCGTCCTGGCGCGTCGGAAGCACGTCGGCGCGCGTCTCGAGGAGCAGGCCGAGGTTGCACGAGCCGCACACCCGCGCGCTCGGCGGCGGCGGCTGATCGCCGGCCGGGGTGGCGCAATGGCCGCAGAACCAGGCCCATGGCCCGGCGTCGTCGAGGGCGCCCGGAACCAGGGTGAGCGCGGGGCGCTGGCCAGGATGCTTCATCCCATTGTCCTGATCATCCTTGATGCATTCCGGATCACGCGCCGATCACACTACGCCAATGGCAGGATTTTGGGCAGAATTTTGTCCGCTGCGTACAAGTCGACCTCGTAGAACCATGCGGCCCGATGGCGGCGGCGGGTACGGATTGATGATGGAGCCCCAGGAACCCGGCTGTCTGCCGAACAACCGGCAGATTCGCGGAGCGATTACGAGGCTTCCGCACGGTTGGGCGACCCGCCACAGGGGGTGAGCCGGCGCGGGGGTGAGCCGCCGGCGCAAACGGGTGAGTCGGCGCAACGCGGGGGGCACGGGCCCCCCGCATCACCTGCGTCATCAGCGGAGAGGGGGGGATTCGAACCCCCGAACGAGGTTAACCCCCGTTACGCGATTTCCAGTCGCGCCCGTTCAACCGCTCCGGCACCTCTCCGAGAGGGCCGGATTAGCGTAGCGGGAGCGCGCGCTTCTAGATCTGCCAGTCGCCGTCGCGCAGCAGCGGGACCTCGCGGCCGTCGACGGTCACGCCGGTGACCGCGACGTCGTTGCTGCCGATCATGAAGTCGATGTGGATCTCGCTCGCGTTGATCCGCTCGCGGTCGGCGTCATCGACGAGGAAGGCGAAGCCCTGGCCCAGCGCGAGGTGGCTGGCGGCGTTCTCGTCGAGCAGAGTCTCGTAGAAGACGGTCTCGAGCGGGCCGATCCGGCCGTGGCGGTCGACGAGCGCGACCTCGCCGAGACGGGGGGCCCCGGGATCGCGCTCGAGCAGGCTGCGCAGCGTGCCCGCCCCCTGGTCGGCGTCGACGTCCACGGCCCGGCCACCCTCGAAGCGGACGCGGAGGCCGGTGAGAATCGTGCCGGAGACGAGCAGCGGCTTGGTCGAGGTGACCACGCCCTCGGTCCGCTCGGGGTCGGGCGTCGTGAACACCTCCTCGGTCGGAAGGTTGGGGGCGTGCACAACGCCGTCGATCGTCTCCATCCGAGCCGCCTGCCAGCGGCTGCTCGGTAGCAGCCCGACGGTGAGGTCAGTCCCGGGCCCCTGGAAGCGCAGTCGGTCGAGCGCCAGCCCGTCTAGGCGGCGCACGACCTCGTCGAGCTGGCTCAGCCGGGCGCTCCAGGCCGCGGCGGGATCGTCCTCGTCGAGCCGGCAGATGTGCGCGATCTCCACCCACATCCGCTCGAGCGCGGCCTCGCCCTTGAGATCGGGGTAGACCATCTCCGCCCACTCCTCGGTCGGGCAGGGGCCGATCGTCCAGTTCGTCGAGCGCTCGTTGAGGAGCTTGCCGCCCTCGCGCAGGCGGGGCAGCATGTCGCGGCCGACGAGATCGGGATCGAGATCGTCCATCAGGTGGGGCGCAACGACCCCGGCGAGCGCGATCCGGGCACAGCGGTGCTCGCCGATGGCGATCAGGCGCTCGCCCATCCAGGGCGGGACGTAGCCGAGCGTGTCCGGGTTGGCGTAGAGCACCCGCGCCTGCTTCAGGTACAGGTCGAACACCGCGAGGTCGACGAACTTCGCGCCGGCCCGGTATGCGGCTACGGCCACCGCACGGGCGAGCCGCTCTTGGCCCGGTTCGGCGCTGAGCGCGACGATCTGCCCGGGCTGGACATTGGCGCCGAACTGCACGATCAGCTCGGCGAGCCCGTCGATCCGGTCGCGCCCGGTCACCGCGGCTCCCGGGGGATGAGCACGCCGGGGTTGAGGATCCCCGCCGGGTCGAGCTGGGCCTTGACCGCCTGCAGGGCGCGCACCGCGAGCGCGCCGATCTCACGCTCGTAGGGATCGCGGTGGTCGCGGCCGACACCGTGGTGGTGGGTGATCGTCCCGCCGGCGGCGAGGATCGCGTCGGCCACCGCCGCCTTCGCCGTCCGCCACCGGGTCACCGGGTCCTCGCCGGCGGCGCAGCCGACGGTGAAGTACAGCGAGGCTCCGGTCTCGTACACATGGGAGACGTGACAGAGGATCACCGGGGGCGCCCCCTGGGCGCTGAGCGACTGACGCAGGGCGTCGGACACCGCCCGGTAGAGGTCGTGCAGTCCCGACCAGAACGTCGCCGTCTCGAGCGTCTCGATCAGCGCACCGGCATCGAGGAGCGCGTCACGCAGATACGGGCCGCGGTAGCGATCGGCCGCCCACGCCTCGCCCGCGTCGGGGGTCGGCTCGCCGCCGTGCTTGCGGATCACGAGCTCGGCCGCCTCGCGGCGCGCGCGAACGTCGTCGGGGTCGCCCTCGTAGCCGACGATCGCCTGACAGCCACCCGCCGCCGCACCCTGCCCGAACTCGGTCGGCCGGGCGAGGTTGAGCGCGGTCTCGGCCTCGTCGGACAGTCGCAGCACGGTCGGGCGCCCGGGTCGCTGGGCGAGCCGGCGCAGCGCCGCCGTGCCCTCCGTGAACGAGGGGAAGCGCCACCCGTCGTAGACGCGCTCCTGCGGCACGGGCCGCAGTCGCAGCGCGATCGCGGTGATGACGCCGAGCGTTCCCTCCGAGCCGAGGATGAGCTGGCGGAGGTCGGGCCCGGCCGCGGAGCGCGGCGCCCGGCCGAGCTCGAGCGTGCCCGCCGGCGTGGCCACCCGGAGGCGGACGACAAGCTCGTCGAAGCGGCCGTAGCCGGCCGACGACTGGCCGCTCGAGCGGGTGGCTGCGTAGCCGCCGAGCGTGGCGTACTCGAAGGACTGCGGAAAATGACCGATGGTCAGGCCGTACGGGGCGAGCAGGATCTCCGCCTCGGGGCCGCGGAGTCCCGGCTCGAACACCGCGAGCATCGACTCCTCGTCGACCGCGAGCAGCGCGTTCATCGCCGCGAGGTCGAGGGCGGCGACGCCGGCGAAACCCGCCGCCTCCGGCTCGAGCCCACCGACCACCGATGTCCGGCCGCCGAACGGCACGATGGCGATGCGGCGGTCGCTGCACAGCCGCAGCGCATCGAGCACCTGCTCGTGCGAGGTTGGCGAGAGGACGACGTCCGGCACGTCGCTCAGGTCGCCGGCGCGCAGGCGCAGCAGGTCGGGGGCCGACTTACCGCGCAGGTGGAGCAGGCGGGCGTCGGGGTCGGTGCGCACGCGGTCCTCGCCGAGCGCGGCGGCGAGCGCCGCGCGGTCGTCCTCGGTCAGCCGCGCCGCCGGCGGTGACAGCGCGGCGAGGGAGTCCGGATGGCCCGGGCCACCCTGCACACCGAGGCCGTCTCGGATGAGCGCGAGCACCGTGTCGGAGAGCTCGGGAACGAGGGCGGGATCGCCCCAGCCCCACCAGGAGAGCTCGGGCGCCGGCTGGCTCGGTCGGGAGATCGTCATCAGCGGCGCACGGTATCCGGTCGGACCTGGCCGCGTCGCGATCGAACGGGCCTACGCATCGTCATTTCCCTGTCGGCCCCGGCGCGCCTTCTCACGGCGGACGCGTCGCGGTTGCACCTTCTCGAGCACGCGCGGATGGCGGCGCGCCTCGAGCCGGTGCCGCGCGATGAGGCCGCCGCCGACGCCGATCGCGGCCAGGGCGGCGGCGATCGTCCCCGGGGTCGAGCGCAACCGGCCGTAGCTGTCGGCCACCGCCGGCCATACGCGGCGGTCGATCAGCTCCTCGACGGCATCTTCGCCGCCCGCGACCTCGCCGGCGTCGACCGGGGGCAGGAAGGCGATCTGCACCCGCCGGAGATGGGGCAGGGCGCCGCGCCACAGGTGCGAGGTGCCGGTGATCGCCGCCGGGACGATCGGGGCGCTGGTCTCGAGCGCGAGCCGTCCGGCACCGTGATGCGGGGAGCCGAGCGCGTCGGGCTCGGCGATCCGCGTGCCCTCGGGGAAGAGCACGACGACCTCGTCCTCGGCGAGCAGGGCGCGCGCGGTCCGCAACGCCTCCTCGTCGGCTTCGCCGCGGCGGACCGGGAACGCGCCGAGGCGGGGAAGCAGCCACTTGAGCGGACCGGCGAACAGCTCGCTCTTGGCCATGTACCGGACCCGTCGGCGCAGGACGATGCCGATGAAGAACGGGTCGAGGAAGTTCTTGTGGTTCGGCGCGAGGATGACCGGCCCCGTGTCCGGGACGTGATCGACACCGGCCACCCGGATCCGGAACCACAGCCGCAGGAATCCGCGGAAGAGCACCTTGGCGAAGGCGTAGACCGGGCGCGAGAGGCCGGGGACAGGGACGGGCACCGGCTCGGTCGCGGGCTCCTGGCTGCGGTCCATGCTCGCGCAGCCTAATGCGTTGATTGCCCGACCCCGACCCGCCGTCATCGCCGGACATACTCTTTGCGCCGTGCCCGAGAGCGCAGGCAGAGGCGTCGCGGCGCGGGCTGGACTCGCGACGGTCCGTGGTGCCCGCGCGGCCGGTCGCATGGCCCGGGGCGAGATGGTCAAGCGCGTCGGCGGGCCGGCGCGTGCCCGGGTCATCTTCATCTTCGGCGGCGTGCTCGCGCTCAACAGCGCCGACACCGCGACGGTCGGCGCCGTCGCGCCGCAGCTCGAGCATGCGCTGCACATCGGCAACACGAAGATCGGGCTGCTCAGCTCCGTCGCGCTGCTGATCGGCGCCGCGGCCGCGATTCCGGTCGGCATGCTCGTCGACCGCACCAAGCGGATCCCGCTGCTGTCGATCACCATCGTCCTGTGGAGCATCGCCTCGCTGATGAGCGCCTTCGCGGGGAGCTACTCGAGCCTGCTCCTCACCCGCGTGCTGCTCGGCGCTGTGACCGCGAGCGCCGGCCCTGCGATCGCCTCCCTCACCGGCGACTACTTCCCGGCGCGCGAACGCGGCCGCGTCTACTCCTACATCCTCGGCGGTGAGATCGCCGGCACCGCGGTCGGCTTCATCATCAGCGGCAGCGTGGCCAGCCTGCTCTCGTGGCGCGTCGCGTTCGCTCTGCTCGCCATCCCCGGTTTCTTCCTCGCCCGCGAGCTGTGGCGAACGGTGCCCGAGCCGCTGCGCGGGGGTCAGAGCCGGCTCGAACCCGGAGTCGTGGACCTTGACGCGGCGGTCGCCGAGGCAGCCGCCCGGCCGGTCGTCCCCGACGACGAGGAGGACCCGCAGCGCGAGGACGAGCTCGCTCACCGCGCGGTGCTCGCGCGCGGCGTCGAGCCCGATCCCGAGAAGGTCCTCCGGCGCGACCCGCGCGACCTCGGGCTTCGGCGAGCGGTCCGCTACATCCTCTCGATCCCGACCAACGTGCTGCTGATCATCGGCTCGTCGCTCGGGTACTTCTATTTCGCCGGACTGCAGACGTTCGCGATCCTGTTCGTGCGCGGTCACTACCACGCCAGCCAGGCCACGGCGGAGCTGGTGCTGGCCATGCTCGTCCTCGGCGCGCTGGCCGGGACGCTCGTCAGCGGCCGCCTCACCGACGCGCTCGTGCGCCGTGGAGCGCTCGAGGCGCGGGTGTGGGTGCCCGCGGTGTCCTACATCGGCGCCGCGCTCCTGCTCGTGCCGGGCCTCCTGGGGACGAGCCTCACGCCCGCGCTGTGGTTCGACGTCGCCGGTGCCGCACTGCTGTCGGCGGCCAACCCGCCGCTCGACGCTGCCCGGCTCGACATCATGCCCGCCGGCCTCTGGGGTCGCGCGGAGAGCGTGCGCACCGTCGTGCGCTCGCTCACCCAGGCGCTCGCCCCGCTCCTGTTCGGCGGGCTGGCCGACCTCATTGCCGGCATCGCCCCCGAGCAGGCGCCGGTCGGCACCCACCCGGGGATCGTCTCGCCCGGCGCCGCGCGCGGTCTGGAGATCAGCTTCCTGATCATGCTCGGGACGCTCGTGGCCGCGGGGGTGTTCCTGCTCCGGGCGCGGACGACCTACCCGCGGGATGTCGCCACCGCCGCCGCGTCGCAGCAGGCCGCGGGGCCGCGGCGGCCGGACGACAGCCTGGAGTGGTAGGCCTCGAATCGAGCCCCGGAGCGTGCCGTGCGACGCCCGGCGGCGCCGCTCCGTCATCATCCACGGGGCATGCCGGACCTCACCTTTCCCGCGGCCACGGCCGAGCTCGGCGCCTACCTCGCCCAGCCTCGCGGCCCCGGGCCGTTTCCTGGCGTCGTCGTCATCCAGGACGCGCTCGGGCTCGGCGACGACATCCGTGAGCAGGCCGACCGGCTCGCCGCCGCCGGCTATCTCGCCTTCGCCCCGGACCTGTACTCGGGCCGTGGGCTGCGCTGCGTCGTGGCCACGTTGCAGGCCTCGCGCTCGGGGCGCGGGGCGGTCTACGAGGACATCGAGGCCGCGCGGCAGTGGCTCATCGCGCGCGAGGACTGCAGCGGTCGGATCGGCATCATCGGCTTCTGCATGGGCGGCGGCTTCGCCCTGCTGAGCGCGCCGCAGCTCGACTTCGACGCCGCCGCGGTCAACTACGGCGAGGTGCCCGCCGATGCCGCCGTGCGGCTGGCCGGTGCCTGCCCGATCGTGGCCAGCTTCGGCCGGCGCGATCCCACCCTGCGCGGGCGGGCCGATCGGCTCGCGCAGGCCCTGACCGAGCTCGGCGTCGCGCACGACGTCAAGCAGTACCCGGACGCCGGCCACAGCTTCATGAACCGGATCAACACCGGGCCGCTGTTCGCGCCCGTCGTCCATTTCGTCGGCTTCGACTACCACCACCCCTCGGCCGAGGACGCCTGGCGGCGGATCTTCGACTTCTTCGACGCACACCTCGGCGCCGGCTGAGCGGGGAGGAGGCCCGGCGCCCCCTCCCCGGCTGCGCTCAGCGGCCCCGGCCCTCAGCCCCGTGGCAGCGCGTGCCGCCCGCATCGCTGTAGCTCGCCGGCGTCGTCGGGGACGCCGTCGGGCTGCGCAGCGCTGACGCGTAGTCCCACCGGTAGCCGCCGCGTCGCAGGGTCAGCTTCATCGTGCCGTTGAGGACGATGTCGGCATGGTGGGCGTAGAGCAGCTTCCACCAGGCATCGGCCGCCTACCCCTCGGCGCTGCCCGCCCTGCTCGGGCTGTACGGCGACGGGTTATCGCTGGTGCCAAACCAGCCGTCGGCGACGGTATGGGCCGTGTCCGCGCCGCATGTGTCCAGCGTTGGTCGGCGGTGGGACGAGCCGGTGAACGTGCCCCGTCGCGGGGCCTATCGGCGCGCCCGGCGATCGGTCCGCGCCTGACAAGACAATGCGCCGCGGTGTTCTCCAACCCGGGCATCGCCGTCTACGGCACCATCGCGGTGGCCGCGCTGCTCGCGGCCGAGAGTCCGGTGCGCGAGACGTACGCGCGGACGATCGCCGCCGTCGTCGTCACGCTGCTGCTGTATTGGCTCGCCCACTCGTACGCCGATCTCGTCGGCGAGCGGCTCGAGAGCGGGAGTCGTCTCACCTTCCGCGTCATCGGCAAGGCGATGGCGCACAACGTCTCGATGCTGACCGGCGCGACGATCCCGCTCATCCCGCTCATCGCGTGGTGGATCGCCGGCCGGCCGCTCAGCGCCGCCGTCCTGATCGCGGAGTGGACGGCGGCCGCGATGATCGTCGTCATCGAGGTCGTCGCCGGCGTCCGCGGGCATCTCCGCGGCCGGGAGCTCGCCACCCAGGTGGCGATCGGGGCATTGATCGGCGTGATGGTGATGCTGCTGAGAGTCATTCTCCATTAGCTGGCAGAGAGACGAAATGCTCCTTTCGACGCCTCCGTTCGATCGAGGGATCGATTCCGTCCGCTCGCGCTTCGGCCGTGCTGAAAACGTCCGTCTCGATGTCCGTCGACGATCGTCACGGCGATAGCGTCCAATGGGCGGACGGAATTGCCGTCTCGATTCGCCGGCGCGGACGAGACGGCGATTTTGATCGCTGCGGACCTGAGGTCGGGGTCCAGCGTGACCCGCGCGCACACGGTGGACAAGACCGGAACCAAGCCTGTGACCGGTGCATATCGGTCACAGACAGTGTGTGAGCAACCACACAGTTCAACTGCAAGGTCAGTCACTTTCACCTGCTACCTTCGCCCGCTTTCAGTAAACCGCCGAATCCCTGACCGCTAGTTCCATTCTCTTCGCGGTCGGGAACGGGGGAACCGCCGGCGGCCACGGCCGCCCGGGGCTAATCACCGCACGAGGCGGTGGCGCGCACTTTCTCGCGCGAGCCCGACAGCTAACCCCGTAGGCACGAGAAAGGAGGCTTCATGCCCTCGAGGAAATCGCGGCGGGTCCTGCCTACGCCGGAGTCCGTTCGCCGCGCGGGCCGTAAGGCCGTTGGCGTTGCCGCCGTCGCCGCCAGCGCCGGCATTGTCACTGGTGCCACCGCCGCCGACGCGTCGGCCGACATGCTGTACCTGTCACAGGGCAGCCATGGCTCGTCCGTCGCCAAGCTGCAACGCGCGTTGCACATCCACGCCGATGGTCGGTTCACCAAGGGGACGCGTCGCGCGGTGCTCGCCTTGCAGCGGCATGACGGCCTGATGGTCGACGGCATCGTCGGTCCCCAGACGTGGGACGCGCTGTTCCACATCACCCCGGCACCGACCACCACCTCCACGACCACCCCGAGTTCGAGCTCGTCCTCCTCCGCGAGCTCCTACTCCGGTTCGGCCACCGGTTCCGGCGGTTACACGATCCCGTCCGGCATCGGGCAGTGCGAGTCCGGCGGTAACTACTCGGCGGTCAACCCGTCGAGCGGCGCCGGCGGCGCCTACCAGATCCTGCCCTCGACCTGGCAGGCCTACGGCGGTCAGGGACTGCCGCAGAACGCCTCGCCGGCGGAGCAGGGTCGCGTCGCCGCGGCGATCTACGCCCATCAGGGTCCCTCGGCCTGGTCCTGCTGAGTTGAGCCGGCTCCCCGCGGGCACCGCATGATTGCGGTTCCCGCCGGCGCCCGGCAAGAGGCTCAGAAGCGGTAGCCGAACCCGCGCACGTTGACGATGTACTGCCCCGCGGGGCCGAGCTTCCGCCGCAGGCGCAGCACCGCGAATTTCACCCGTTCGGGACCCACGCCCGCGGGGTCGTTCCAGGCCAGCTCGAGCAGCTGGACGGGTGAGAGCACTTGGTCCTTGTGGCGCACGAGCGCGATCAGCAACCGCCACTCGAGCGGTGCGATCGTCACCGGCGTGCCGTTGACACTGACACGCCGGGTGTGCACCTCCATGCGGCAAGCAGGCGCAGTGGAGCGCGTGCGGTCGCCGTCGAGACGCAGCTCGCTACGCTGCCGACCCAGCGGCTGACCGCGGAGCTTGGCGGTCAGGGCCGGCGCCTCCGGCCCCTCTAGGTCTCAGGCCCCGCTAGGTCGCGGGCGCCGCTAGGTCGCGGGCGCCGAGCGCCCGGTCGGGAGTTCGTCGACGGTGTCCTTGGCGCCGTGCAGCACGAAGCCGAGGGCACTCAGGGTGACGCCGTTGGCGATCAGCGAGATGCCGACGAGGATCGCGAGCGTGGCGATCCCGATGTTCGGACTCGAGACGATGACGATGCCGGCGATGATCTCGACGATGGCCACGCACAGCCGCCATCCCCGGTTCCCGACCGTGTCGAACGCGAGCACGAGACGGATCGACCCCATCACGATCAGCCAGATGCCGATGAGCATCGCGATCACGGTCACGCCCTTGATCGGGTGACGGATGAGGAAGATTCCGATCACGAGGTTGAGCACGCCGATGATCGCGGTGAGGCCGCGGTTCGCGGTGTCATGGCTCAGCGACGAGACGAGCGCGACGATGCCATCGAGGAGCACGAAGATGCCGACGACGACGGCGATGGTGGCGAGGCTGTTGCTCGGCTTGATGAGCACGATGATGCCGGCGATGACGCTGAGGATTCCGATCCCGAGCGTCAGCCACCACAGGCCGGCGATCTGGCGCAGCGCGGTGCGCTCCGCGAGGTCGTCATTCATGTCCTCCCCCTTCCGACGTTGATGATGTGTGAAGCATGACGGATCGGCCGGGGCTTTCGGCGCCGCCGCCCGATTCCCTGCTCACGCTCTGACCGCGGCGGCGGACCCGCCGGGTCACGGAGGCGGTCGGTTGTGCGGGCGCCAGCCCCCCGATCGGGGGGAACGGTGGCTGCAGGCGTTTGGGCTGCGCGTCCGGTGCGAGAACATCACCTGGTGGCCACTTTGGATCAGCTCCCCGGGGGCGGCGTGCCCAGCGCCCGCGACGCGATCGAGCTGCTCGTCGAAGTGCTCTCCGGCGGTGCGGCGGACCTCGATCGCGAGGGGTTCTACTCGCGCCTGGCCGAAGGGGTGTGCCGGGTCGCCGGGCTGCGCCGCGCGGTCATCTTCCGCTTTGACGACATCACCCGGAGGGTCGAGGCCGCGGGTGCGTTCGGGATCGAGCTTCGGCTGTTCGCCGATTTCCCGGTCAGCCTCGAGCTCGCGCCGGACGCCGCCCGAGCCCTGAGCGAGGACCGCGTGATCGAGGTCATTCCTCCGGTCCCGCACGCGATCCCGCCCGAGTTCGCCCAGCTCGTCGGGGACCACCCGCTCGTCTACGTCCCAATCGCGGCCGGGGGGCGCTGGCCGGGAGTGATCATCGCCGAGCCCCTCCCGGGCGCGTCGCCGCTCGGCGACGAGCGCCGGGAGCTCCTGTGGACGCTCGGCAAGACGCTCGCGCTCGCCTCGATGGCACGGATCGCCACGTACTTCGGCGAGCGGGCCCGCGAGCTCCAGCAGCGGATCGACCTCGCCCGCGAACTCCATGAGGGCGTCGTGCAGCGTCTGTTCGGCGTGTCGATGGCGCTCTCACCACCCGGGGCGCTCGAGGACCCAGCCCGTGAGCGCTGCGCCGACGAGCTGCAGATCGCGCTCGGCGACCTCCGCGCGGCGCTTCAGCGGCCGCTGGGGCGTACGCCGAGGGAGACCCACACGACGGCGGCGGCGGAGCTCGCGCGGCTGGCCGAGCAATCGCAAGGTGTGGACCTCGAGGTGGAGGGGCCGGTACCGGAGATCCCGGCCGCACTCGAGCCGCTCGTGCAGTCGGTGCTCGCCGAGGCGGTCCGCAACGTCCGCAAGCACGCGCGGGCGCGCTCGGTCATCGTCCGCGTCCGGCGCAGCGACGGTGTGCTCGTCGTCGAGGTCGAGAACGACGGCGTCGGTGAGCGGCGGCCGGTCGGGCCGCCCGGGATGGGCTTGCGGATCGCGGCGCTCGAGGCCCTCCACGCCGGGGGCGTGCTCGAGTTCGGGGAGCGCGCCCCGGGTCGCTGGCAGGTGCGGCTCGCCGTGCCCGAGGGGACAGCGTGAACCAGCTCGCGGCGCTGAGGCGGCCGCTCCGGGTGCTCGTCGTCGACGATCACGACGTCGTGCACTGGGGCCTGCGCATCATGCTCGACCGGCTGCCGTGGATCGAGCGCTCGTTCTCGGCGCACGACGGCGCCGAAGCCGTCGCGCGCGCCGCTCGCGAGGAGATCGACCTCGCGCTCGTCGATCTGTTCGTGGGCGCGGAATCGGGCGCGGAGATCTGCGAGCGGTTGCACGAGGTGCGTCCCGGCGTGCGCGTCCTGCTCATCTCCGGTGCCGGCCAGATCTCGCCACGGGCGGCGGCCGCGTGCGGAGCCAGCGGCTTCGTCTCCAAGGACTGGCGCGGCACCGACATCGTGCGCGCCGTGCACATGGTCGCGCTCGGGATGTCGGTGTTCGACGAGGACGCCGCCGAGGACGGGTCGGCCGGTCCGGCTCTCTCCGAGCGTGAACAGCAGGTTCTTGGGCTCATCTCCGAGGGCGCGACCAACAACGAGATCGCCGCCGAGCTTCATCTCTCGCCCCACACCGTCAAGGAATACACGAGCGCGCTCTATCGCAAGCTCGAGGTCCGCAACCGGCTCGAGGCGGTCAAGCGGGCCGAGAAGCTCGGTCTCATCAGCTGATCGCCGGGGGCG
The DNA here is from genome assembly GCA_963752905.1 of uncultured Solirubrobacterales bacterium. Classification (GTDB taxonomy): domain Bacteria; phylum Actinomycetota; class Thermoleophilia; order Solirubrobacterales; family Solirubrobacteraceae; genus Palsa-465. The sequence goes on along the minus strand of CAVWAC010000016.1, from coordinate 646,865 downwards.
TTCGCTGCTCCCCCCCAACCGGAGGGTGTGAGTTGGCGGGCGGCCCGCGGACCGCCACAGTGGAGCCATGCACCGCGATCAATCTCATGACGGCGCGCGCGGCCCGAGCCGCAGGGTCCTCATCACCGGCGTCGGCGCGATCACGCCGCTCGGCGTCGGTGCGCGATCGCTGCACGACCGCTGGCGCGCCGGACGCTGCGCCGTCGAGGAGGGCGTCGCTCGCTGCGCGGAGTTCGAGCCGACCGAGACGATGACCGTGAAGGACGTCAGGCGCAGCGACCGCTTCACCCAGCTGGCCATCGGGGCGTGCGCGGAGGCGGTCGAGGATGCGGGCTGGGCCGACGAGCTCCCGTATGACCCCGCGAGCATCGGCTGCGTGATCGGCACCGGGATCGGGGGGCTCGGGACGATCGAGGACGGCCACGATGTGCTCCGCGACCGTGGGCCCGAGCGCGTATCGCCGCTCTGCGTCCCGCTGATGATGACCAACGCCGCCGCCGGCGTGCTCGCGATGCGGCACGGTCTGCGCGGCCCGACCTTCAGCGTCGGCTCGGCATGCGCGGCCGGTTCCCACGCGATCGGCTCGGCGACCCGCCTCATCCAGTCCGGCGACGCCACGGCTGTCGTGGCCGGCGGTGCCGAGGCGACGCTCACGCCGCTGGCCATGGCCGCGTTCGCCGCGATGGACGCGACGTCGACGAGCGGCGTCTCACGGCCGTTCGACGCCCGCCGCGACGGTTTCGTCATGGGCGAGGGCGCCGGCGTGCTCGTCCTCGAGGACGCCGACGCGGCGCGGGCCCGAGGTGCGCGGGTGATCGGCGAGGTGCTCGGGTACGGCGCCACCTCCGACGCCCACCACCTCACCGCTCCCGATCCGGACGGTCGCGGGGCCGCCGAGGCGATCGCCCGCGCGCTCCGCGACGCGGAGCTCGAGCCCGAGGACATCGACTACGTCAACGCCCACGGGACCTCGACGCCTCTCAACGACCGGGCTGAGACGAACGCGCTCAAGGCCGCCCTCGGCGCGCACGCCGGGCGCATCCCCGTTTCCTCGACGAAGTCGGCGATCGGTCATCTGCTCGGTGCCGCCGGCGCGGTCGAGGCCGTCGCCACCGTGCACGCCCTCGGCGACCGGGTCGCGCCGCCGACGCTCGGCTACGAGCAGGCCGACGAGGGAATGGACCTCGATTACGTGCCCTTGGAGAGCAGGCCGCTGCGCACGCGCCCGGACGGCGCCGGCCCGCGACCGGCCGTCGCGCTCTCGAACTCGTTCGGGTTCGGCGGTCACAACGCCGTGCTGTGCCTCGGGGGTGCGGCATGAGCGCGCTCGCTCTCGCCCAGCGGCCGCAGGAGACGCTGACGCCGCTCGAGCGCCTCGAGACGCTGTGCGATCCGGGCTCGCTCCAGCTCATTCGCTCCGAGGTGACCTCCCGTCACATGGGAGCGAAGACCCGCGCCGGTGACGGGGTCGTCGGCGGCGCCGGGCTCGTCGACGGACGTCCCGTGTTCTGCTACGCCCAGGATGGGTCCTACGTCGGCGGCTCGCTCGGCGAGGCCCACGCCGAGACGATCGTGCGGGTCATGCAGCTCGCCGGCCGCGCCCAGGCTCCGGTCGTCGGCTTCATCGGCTCAGGCGGCGCGCGGATGCAGGAGGGGCTCGCGGCGCTCGGCGGCTACGGACGCATCTTCCGCGAGATCGTCCGCATGTCGGGCAAGGTGCCCCAGGTGTCGATCATCACCGGGCTGTCGGCTGGCGGCGGCGCATATTCGCCGGCGCTCACCGACTGGGTCGTCATGACTCGCGGATCGAGCATGTTTCTCACCGGCCCGAGCGTCGTCAAGGACGCACTCGGCGAGGAGGTCAGCGCGTCCGACCTCGGCGGCACGCGGGTTCATGAGCGCAACGGCGTCTGTCAGTTCGTCGCCGACAGCGACGTGGACGGAGCGCGCCTCGCGCGCGATCTGCTCGGCTACCTGCCAGGCCGCGCCGGACAGGCACCGGCCGAGCGGCCACCGCGACCGGGCTTCGATCGCGATCCCGCTTCATTCGTGCCGCTCGACCCCCGCCGCGTCTACGACGTCCGCGACGTGATCCGCTGCCTCGTTGACGGCGGTGAGCTGCTCGAGGTCGCCGGCGGCTGGGCGCGCAACATCGTGACCGGGTTCGCGCGGATCGACGGGCGGACCGTCGGTGTCATCGCCAACCAGCCGCGTTACCTCGGCGGGGTGCTCGATGCCGACAGCTCTCAGAAGGGGGCGCGGTTCGTCTCCAAGTGCAACGCGTTCGGCATCCCGCTCGCCGTGCTCGTCGACACCCCGGGGTACATGCCGGGCACGCGCCAGGAGACGGCCGGTGTGATCCGCTTCGGCGCCGGACTCGTACATGCCTTTGCCGCCGCCACCGTGCCGCGGGTGACCGTCGTCCTGCGCAAGGCATTTGGGGGAGCATTCATCACCATGAACTCGAAGGACCTCGGTGCCGATTACGTGTTCGCCTGGCCACAGGCTGAGATCGGCGTGATGGGGGCGAGGCCGGCCGTCGGGATCATCCACCGCCGGGAGATCCGCGACGCCGACGACGAGTCGGCCGCGCGGGCGCGGCTCGAGGCCGAGTACGCCGAAAACCACCTTCGCCCCCAGGTCGCTGCCGGCGAGGGGTACATCGACGAGCTGATCGCTCCCACCGACACGCGCGAGCGCCTGGCGGCGGCCTTCGCCTCGCTCGCCGGCGGGGAGGCAGGGTGGCGTGATGTCGCCTGAGCTGCTCGCCGGCAAGCGGATCGTCGTCACCGGAGTCGTGACGCGGTCCTCGATCGCCTTCTCGGTCGCCGAGCGCGCCCAGCAGCTCGGGGCCCAGATCGTGCTGACGAGCTTCGGCCGCGCCCGGCGGCTGACCGAGCGGGTGGCGACGCAGCTGCCGGGTCCCGTCGACGTGCTCGAACTCGACGCAACCCGCCCCGAGGACTTCGAGCGCCTTCGCCACAAGCTCGGCGAGCGCTGGGGCGGCGTCGACGGCGCGCTCCACGCGATCGCCTACGCGCCGCCGGACGCGCTCGGCGGAGGGTTCCTCGACACCCCGCCCGAGAGCGCGGCGACCGCGTTCCTGACCAGCGCGTACTCGTTCAAAGCGCTCGGCGCGACGCTGCGTCCATTGATGACCGGCGGCGGGTCACTCGTCGCACTCGACTTCGACGCGACCGTGGCCTGGCCGGCCTACGACTGGATGGGCGTGGCCAAGGGGGCGCTCGAGGCCACGAGCCGCTACCTGGCCCGCGACCTCGGCCCGCAGGCGATCCGCGTCAACCTCGTGTCCGCCGGGCCGCTCGCCACCCTCGCGGCCGGGGGCATTCCCGGCTTCGCCGAGCTGGCCGGCGCCTGGCCCGGGCGGGCCCCACTGGGATGGGACGCCGCCGATCCGGCGCCGGTGGCCGATGCCGTGTGTTTCCTGTTCTCGGACTTCTCGCGGGCGATCACCGGCGAGCTGCTGCACGTCGACGGCGGCTTTCACGCCATGGGCGCTCCTCAGCTCGCGGCGAACGGCGGCGACGCCGAGCCGCTCGTTGCGACGACGGGCGGGGAGGGGGCACGATGAGCGGCGATCTCCTCCTCACCGGCGCGACCGGGTTCGTCGGGATGGAGGTACTCGGGCGCTATCTGGAACGCGGCGAGGGCCGAGTCATCACTCCGGTGCGCGCCGACGACGACCACGACGCAGCCGCGCGCGTGCGCGCAACCCTCGTGGAGCTGTTCGGCAGCCGGGGCCCGGCGTATGAGCACCGGGTCGACGCCGTCGCTGCCGATCTGCTGCGCCCCGGCCTCGGCCTGACCGAGGAGCGACGCGATCAGATCGCGCGACGGGTCGGTCACATCATCCATGCCGCGGCGTCGGTGTCGTTCGCCCTACCGCTCGACGAGGCCCGGCTCATCAACGTCGAGGGCACGAGGCGGATGCTCGAGCTCGCCGAGCGCGCCCAGGCCCTCGGAGGGCTCGATCGCTATGCCCACGTCTCGACCGCGTACGTCGCCGGCACCCATGACGGCCCATTCCGTGAGTGCGACCACGACCTCGGGCAGTCGTTCCGCAACTCCTACGAGCAGTCGAAGTTCGAGGCCGAGCGACTCGTCCGCTCGCGGCTCGACCTGCCGACGACGATCCTGCGGCCGAGCATCGTCGTGGGCGATCGCCGCAGCGGCTGGACGGCGGCGTTCAACGTGCTCTACTGGCCGCTGCGCGCGTTCGCCCGCGGGCTGTATTCCGCCGTCCCGGCGATCCCGTCCTCGCCGGTCGACGTCGTCTCGATCGACTACGTCGCCGACGCGATCTACGCGCTCTGCCAGTCCGACGAGGGCATCGGCCAGACCTACCACCTGACCGCCGGCGCGGACGTGAGCAGCGTCGCCGAGCTGCTCGACGTCGCCAGCCGCTATTTCAAGCGACCGCCGCCGCGGGTCCTCCCCCCGGTCGAATTCGCCGAATACGCAAAGACCATCACCGGCGTCCAGCGGTCGGCGCTCGGGCGCAGCGCCGCGTACTTCCCGTACTTCTCGGTGCGCACGGAGTTCGACAACGCCGGGGCCCGGGCGCGGCTCGAACCCCTGGGCATCATCACCTCGCCGCTCGCCTCCTACCTCGAGCGGCTCCTTGACTTCGCCACCCGGAGCCGCTGGGGGAAGCGTCCGATCGGCCGGGCCGACGCGCTCGCGGGGTAGTCAGCCCCACACCTCCTCGGCTACCTCGACGATCAGCCGCAGCTTGTCGGCCTGCTGCTCGGCGGTGAGGACGTTGCCCTCGACCGTCGAGGAGAAGCCACATTGCGGCGAGAGGCAGAGCTGGTCGACGTCGACGTACCCGGAGGCCTCGTCGATCCGCCGACGGAGCGCGTCGCGGTCCTCGAGCTCGCCCCGCTTGGTCGTGACCAGTCCGAGCACGACGAGCTTTCCCGGCGGGACGAAGCGCAGGGGCTCGAAGCCGCCCGAGCGGGCGTCGTCCCACTCCATGAAGAAGCCGTCGACGTCGAGCTCGTTGAACAGCGCCTCGGCGACGAAGTCGTAGCTGCCCTCGGCCACCCACGATGAGCGGAAGTTGCCGCGACACATGTGTGTCGTGACCGACAGCCCCGGCGGGCGGTCGGCGAGCGCCTCGTTGATGTGGCGGATGTACTCCTCGTGCTGGTGCTCGGCGTTGCCACCGATCTCCCGCATGTACTCGCGCTGAGTGGGGTCGTTGAGGTAGGCGAGGCTCGTGTCGTCGAACTGCAGGTACGTGCAGCCGAGGTCGGCGACCCGCCGCACCTCGTCACGGTAGGCGGCGGTGAGATCGCCCCAGAACGCGTCCATGTCCGGATACACCGCCGGGTCGATCGCGGCGCGGCCGCCACGGTAGTGGACCATGCTCGGCGAGGGGATGGTCAGCTTCGCCGTCTGGTCCTCGGACACACACGACTTCAAGTACGTGAAGGCGTCGCCGAAGATCGTCTCCGACACGCCGAGATGACCGTCGATCCGCATCGCCGCCGGGGTGAACTCGATGTCACCCTCCGCGTTGTGAAAGCGGACCTTGAGGTCGCCCGGCGCCTTGCTGACACCGTCGAGTAAGTAAATGAAGTCCATGTGCCACGACGCGCGGCGAAACTCCCCGTCGGTGGCGGTGCGCAGGCCGACGTCCCGCTGGAGCCCGACGACCGCGCGGATCGCCTCGTCCTCGGCCGCACGCAGCTCGGTGTCGTCGATGCGTCCCGCGGCATGCGCCTCCCGCGCGGCGAGCAGCTCGGGCGGGCGCAGCAGGCTCCCGACGTGATCGGCGCGGAACGGCGGGGTGTCTCGGCGGCTCATCGTGCTGCTCCTCTCGCGTTGGGACGGACGGCTCAGATCGGATACTCGCGGGGCTCCTCCTGCACGGTTACCCACCGCAGCTCGGTGAATTCCTCGAGCGCGGCGCGTCCCCCGAAGCGACCCCAGCCGCTCGCCTTGACGCCGCCGAAGGGCATCTGTGGCTCGTCGTGGACGGTGGTGTCGTTGACGTGGCAGATCCCGCTTTCGATGCGCTGGGCGAGCTCGAGCGCCCGTGGTACGTCCGCGCTGAACACCGCGGCCGACAGCCCATACTCGGTGTCGTTGGCCACCCGGATCGCCTCCTCGGTCCCGTCGACGGGGATCACCGCGACGACCGGGCCGAACGACTCCTCGCCGTAGATCCGCATCTCCGGGGTGATCCCGGTGAGCACGGTCGGAGGGAAGCACGGGCCGGCCGGCACCCCGCCGGTGAGCGCCTCGGCGCCCTTGCCGACGGCGTCGCGCACGAGGCCGTCGACGCGATCGACGGCGGCGGCGCTGACGAGCGGGCCGATCGCCGTGCCCGGGTCACGGGGGTCGCCGACCGGGAGCACCCGCGCGCGCTCCGCGACTCGCTGCGCCAGCGGCTCGGCCACCGCGCGCTCGACGACGATCCGCTCGGTCGACATGCAGATCTGGCCCTGGTGGAAGAACGCGCCGAAGCTCGCCGCCGCCGCGGCGCGGTCGAGGTCGGCGTCCCCGAGAACGACCATCGGGGCCTTCCCGCCGAGTTCGAGCAGGACCCGCTTGAGGTGCCGCCCCGCCGTCTCGGCGATGATCCGCCCGACCCGCGTCGAGCCGGTGAAGTTGATCCTCCGCGTCGCCGGGTGGGCGATGAGCTCGTCGACGACATCGGCCGCATCCGCGGGGTCGTTGGTGATGAGGTTGATCACGCCCGGCGGCAGGCCGGCGTCCTCGAGCGCGCGGACGACCGCCGCGTGCGTGCGCGGACAGATCTCCGAGGCCTTGAGCACGACCGTGTTGGCGTAGGCGATCGGCGCCGCGACAGCGCGCGTGGCGAGGATGACCGGGGCGTTCCACGGCGCGATGGCCACCACGACCCCGGCTGGCTGGCGCAGTCCCATCGCGAGCTTGCCGGGCACGTCGGAGGGGATCACCTCGCCGATGAGGCCGTACGCCTGGGCCGCCGCCTCCCGCAGCATCCCGGCGGCGAGCTGGACGTTGAACATGCCCCAGCCGAAGACGCCGCCGGTTTCCTCGGTGACGATGGCCGCTATCTCCTCTGCCCGCTCGGCGAGCAGGTCGGCCGCTTTGAGGAGGATCGAGCGGCGCTGTCCCGGCGCGCTCCGTGACCACGCGCCGAACGCGGCCTGGGCGGCGTCGACCGCGGCGCGCGCGTCCTCGCGGCCGGCCGCGGCGGCGATCCCCACCGGCTCGCCGGTGAACGGGAATCGCTGCTCGTACTGGCCACCGCCGCCGGCGTCGGTCCACTCGCCGCCGATCAGCAGCTGTTGCCGGGCCAGCTCGCTCGTCGCCATCTCTCCTCCAGTCGTCGTCGTGGCCAGGCCATCGTCTCATGACGAGCCCGACCCGTCGCCGGGTGGTCGGCGTCAGGTTTCGCGGGGACGCAGCAGGTCGACGTCGACGACCCCGCCGCCGGGCGCATCGACGAAGATCACGAACGCCTGGCGACCGCGCTCGCGTCGGCGCTCGCCCTCGCCGAGGTACTCGGCGGGCCGTCGCGGGCCATCGCCCTCGATCGCCCAGACCGGCTGCCCGGTGCGGAACTCCTGCGGAGCCAGGTCGGTCATCGCGGGCAGGTCAGATGGCGAGGGACGGGGATCATCGCGTGCCGGGTCAGGGGTAGCCGAGGATCCTTCCAGCGCGCCGGGTGACGGTCCTCATCCGGTTTGGGTGACGTGACGCTCATGTCGGGGTGAGGCCGATCTCAGGCGGCGCTCGGCTCAGGCGGTTCTCGGCTCGGGCGGCGCCGAGCGGGTCCGGGTCGGCACCGGCGCGCTGGAGGCGGCCTCGCTCTCGGCCTGGTAGCCGGCCAGGAGCTCGCGCTCGCGCTCCGGCTTGGGGAAGAACAGATGCACGATGATGGCGCCGACAACGACGGCGATGACCCCCGCGAGGTACGCCCACGACTGACCCTGGATGAACGACGTCTTGGCGCCGGCGATGATCGTGCTCGCGTGCTGGGGGTACTGCTCGGCGAGGTTGGCGGCGCTCGAGAACGACTTGGTGAGCGCGCTCTGCACGCTCGTGGTGATGTTCTGACCGGAGGCGGCGATCGCGGCACCGGCGGCCTTGGCGTAGCCGGCGACGAGGAACGCCCCCATGATCGACTGCATGATCGCGCCGCCGAGATCGCGCTGGAGATCGGCGGTGCCCGAGGCCATCCCTGCGCGCGTGACCGGAACCGAGCGGGTCAGCGTGTTCGAGGTCGGCGGTCCGGCCAGACCGACCCCGGTTCCGACCAGGACGTAGGCGAGCGCGACCTTCCAGAAGGCGATGTTGTCCTTCCACAGGAGCAGCATCGCGAGGAACCCGAGCAGGATGATCCCCTGACCGAGCTGGACGCAGAAGCGCGTGCCGTGGGATTCGATGATCTTGGCCGAGCGGGGCGCGACGAGCACCATGCACACCGCCGCGGGGGTGATCGAGGCGCCGGCCGCGAGCGTCGAATACCCGAGCACGTTCTGGAGGTACTGCTGCCCGATGTAGATCGCGCCCATCAGCGAGCCGAAGATGACGATTCCCGCACACGCGCCGGGCCAGAACGTCGGTCGCGCCGCGACCTTGAGGTCGTAGAGCGGGTTCGGCGCCCGGCGCTGGCGGAGGTAGAACAACCCGAGCGCGACGAGTGCGACCGCCCCCAACACGAGGCTGATCGTCACCGCGCCGGGAACGGGGGCGAAGTTGATCGCGAGGATCAACGCGCCGACGAGGACGAGCGAGAGGATGCCGCCGAGGTTGTCGACCGACGCCTTCGTCTCGTTGACGTGGGCGGGAATGAGGATCCAGGCCAGCGGGATCGCGACGAGGGCGAGTGGCACGGTGATGAAGAACACAGACCCCCACGAGAAGTGCTCGAGGAGGAACCCGGCGATCAGGGGACCGAGCGCGCTCGCTGCGGCGCCGAGTCCCGACCACAGGGCGATCGCGCGGGTGCGCGCCGGCCCGGACCACAGCGCTGTGATCAGCGACAGCGTCGTCGGATAGGCCATGCCCGCCGCCACGCCGCCGCCGAACCGGGCGATCATCAGCACCGAGTCGCTCGGCGCGAACCCGGCCAGGAGGGTGAACGGGATCGCGAGAGCGGTGCCACCGACGGCCATCGTCTTGCGGCCGTAGCGGTCGCCGATCGCCCCGAACCACAGCACCGAACAGGCGAGGCCGAGCGAGTAGCCGACGGCGATCAGGTCGAGCGTCGTCTGACTCGAATCGAAGTGCTTGCCGATCTCCGGCAGGGCCACGTTCGCGACCGCGAGGTTGATGTTGGCGATCCCCGCGATGAGGATCAGCGAGCCGAGCACCCAGCCCGCCCGCGGCGGGCCGGCCGAGGCCGGGCTGCCCTTCGACGGGCCGGCCGAGGCGGGGCTGCCGCTCGCGGGGCCCGGCGACCCTTTCGGCCCGGTCGTCCAGTCAGGCATGTCGGCGACCAGGCGCGGTGGCGGAGGAGCCCATCGGCGGGTCGGCGCGGGCCTATGGTCCCCGCGGCGGCGGGGGCGGGAGGTCAGGCGGCGGCGCCACGGGCGGCGGCGGCGGTCCGCCCGGAGGCGGCGGCGGTCCGCCGGTCGGCCGCCCACCCGCGTCACGCTCACCCTGGCCGCGGCCGGCCGCGTAGGCCCCGCCGCCGATGCCGAGCGCGGCGAGAACGATCACCAGCCAAGCCCACCAGGGCAGGCCGCTGCTCGAGTTGCCAGTCGTCGTCGTGGTGGGGACGGCGGTCGTCGTCGGAGTAGTCGTCGATGAGGGCGTCGTCGTGACCGTCGAGGTCTTCGTCTCGGTCTTCGTCCCCGGCGTATGGGTGACCGTCGAGGTCTCCTTGCTCGTGCTTGTGACGGTGCTCGTCTTGGTCACCGTCTCGGTCTTGGTCGGCCGCGAGCTCGTACTCGTCGTAGTCGAGGTCGTCGCGGCCTCGGTCGCGGTGACCGTCGGCGTCGCGGCCTCGGTCATCGTGGCAGCCGCGAGTACCCAGGCCAGCAACGCACCCGAGACGAGCGCGGCCGTGAGTCGGAAGACGATTCGCATGTTCATTGCCCCAGGACGTCCAATCGTTGAGTGACCGGGCCGGCGACGGCCAGCCTCCATGCCACAGCAAGTGTGGCCCCGCCCCCGGACTGACCGCAAGGGGGCGCATACCCCCGTCCCGTGCCGTGCGTGCATCCGGCTCTGCCCGCACGGCGGCGGCGGTAGGCTCTGCCGCCAGTCGGGCCTGTGGGCACTCGTACGAGAGGACGGCCGTGATGGACGACAGGGACGAACAGCTCTGCGCCGGGACGAGGTGGGATTTCAGCGACCTGAGCGCGCTCTACATCAACTGCACGCTGAAGCGCTCGCCGGAGGTGTCAAACACCCAGGGGCTGGCCGACCACTCGATCGCGATCATGGAGAGGCTCGGGGTCTCCGTGAACGTGATCCGGGCGGTCGATCACGAGATCGCGACCGGGGTGTGGCCGGACATGACCGAGCACGGCTGGCCTCGCGACGACTGGCCGGCCATCTACGAGCAGGTCATGGCGGCCGACATCCTCGTGCTGCTCACCCCGATCTGGCTCGGCGAGAAGTCCTCGGTCTGCACCCGCGTGATCGAGCGCCTGTACGGCAACAGTCACCTGCTCAACGACGACGGCCAATGGTCGTATTACGGCCGGGTGGGGGGCTGCCTCGTGACCGGAAACGAGGATGGGATCAAGCACTGCGCGATGAACATCCTCTACTCGCTACAGCACCTCGGCTACGTGATCCCGCCGCAGGCGGATGCCGGCTGGATCGGCGAGGCGGGGCCCGGCCCGAGCTACCTCGATGAGGGCTCGGGCGGACCCGAGAACGACTTCACCGCCCGCAACACGACGTTCATGACCTGGAACCTCCTCCACGTCGCGCGGATGCTCAAGGACGCCGGAGGCATCCCGGCCTACGGCAACCAGCCCGAGCTCTGGGCCGCCGGGACGCGCTTCGACTACGGCAACCCCGAGTACCGCTCGTAGCGCGACGATCTGCCCCTCCTCGATGGGATCTAACCACCGCGCGCCGTCATGACGATCGCCGTGCAGATGACGCCGCCTTCGAGGGCCCACCGCCCTGGGAACTCGCTGAGGGGCGTTCCATCGACGACCGGAGCAGGGACCAACAGGCGGGCCCGGAACGCCGCGTTCGCCAAGTCGATGGATAGCTCGACATCTTCGAAGCCGAGCCAGCGGCGAGTCAGCGGGAACCAAGCCTTGTAGACGGCTTCCTTGGCGCTGAACAGGAGCCGAGCGACATCGACCTCGTGGCCGCCGAGGAACGGTGGCGAGCACCCGGCCAGGAACTCCAGCTCGCGGCCATAGGCCACCTCCTCAAGCACGCCCTGAGGCAATGGCTGGTTGGGCTCAGCATCAATCCCCAACGTGACAACCGCTCCCGCTCTTGCCACCGCGCAGGCCCGATACTCAGCACAGTGCGTGATGCTGCCGACTACTCCGGCCGGCCACAGTGGCTCTCCGTGCTCACCACTGGCGATCGCAGCGACGGGGACACCGAGACGGCTGAGGGCGAGCCGCGCACACGCGCGACCAGTCATGAACTCCCGCCGTCGCTTTTCGACCGCGTGTGCGATCAACGTCTGCTCTTCGGGAAACAGTTCGATTTCTCGGGCGTCCTCCGCAGCCTCGGCACAGGCCACGAACTCGGGTAAGAGCCGTTCAATCAAGCTGCGGAGAGCCTCCTCAGGCTTCTGCGGCGTCGATCGGCGGTCCCTGGATCAGCGGTGCGCCGCCCGGCTGCTGGTGAAGCGGCCAGACCGCCTCGGGCAATTCGAGCGCCCAGGTCTCCATCTGGAGCGCGAGCGCCTCTTGGATCGTCGCTTCGTCCCCCAGCCGCTCCGGCTCGATGGGTTGACCGAATTCGACGACCGGCATCGTCCCCCGCCGCCGGACGACTACCGGAATGATCACCGCTCCGGTCGAACAGGCGAGCCAGGCGGGACCACGTGTGAGGCGGACCGTGCGGCCCAGAAACGGAGTGCGAAGGCCCCCGACGACATCGAACGCGATCGCGACCACCTCGCCGGCCCGCAACCTTGACTCCGCGATCGTCAAAGCGCTCTCGGCCCTTCCCGGGTCTCCGGCGCGCGAGATCGAGCGGCCCTCGCCGAGCATGTCGAGGTAGGCCCGCCCGCGACGAGCAAAGCGCGCGTCGTAACCGGTGCCGAGATCCTCGTAGTGGTGGGGAGAGGAGATCACCGAGAGACCGAGGTCGTGGCGCGCCGAGATCGGAAACAGCGCGTAGGAAGGCCCGAAGTGTGAGAACGCGAGCACGACACCGCGCCCCTGAGCCTGCGCGCCTCGCAGCCGTTGCAGCCCGGCGATCTCGCCGGACGCCATTACCCAGGGGCGCCAGAAGATCTCCAAACATGAGAACAACTCGCTGATCGCGCGCCGCGCGACCGCCTCCTCAGTGCCACGGAGAGGCGTGTATCGCAGCAGCTGTTCGAAGTACTCAACCTGCTCACGCCAGCTCGGAGTGCGGCCGCGCTGGGCGCCGGCCGCATAGACCCTGATGCCGGCGAGCGCGAGCTGGGCGGGAACGAGCCGGCGTGTCCACGTTGAGCTGTGGGCGATCACGGCGGCGCGTCGCACCGCCTGGCGAGGGCGGAGAGCCTCTTCTCGCGGGCGGATAACCTCATCCCGGGGGCGCGCGGCCTCATCCTCGGGCGCCACTGCCTGACCGGTCATCCCAAAGCCTCCGTTCTCGCGACCCTCTTCGATGGGCGTCACCTCGCGCCGGTCTGTGCGTCCGTTGCGCTCTCGATCGTCGATCGCCTCGCGCAGCAGTCTGGCCACGGCCGCCGATGTTGGGTGATCGAAGGCGAGCGTCGCCGGCAAGGTCATGCCACTCGCTTTGGCGAGGCGGTTCCTCAGCTCAACCGCTGAGAGCGAGTCGATGCCGAGTTCCTTGAACGGCCGGTTCGGATCGACGCTCTGCGGGGACGCGTGCCCGAGCACCGCCGCCGCATGTGTGCGCACGAACTCGACGACGATCTCTTCACGGTCCGCCTCTGGCGCGCCCGCCACCATATTCGCGAGTGAGCTCCCGGCGGCGGTGGATGAGCGCGATGGGGCGCGTACGAGGCCGCTGAGGATGCTCGGGAGCACCCCGGCGGCGGCGCGCGCCTGAAGGGCTCCGAGGTCTAGGCGCATCGGCACGAGCAGCGGCTGATCGACTGTGCGAGCGACATCGATCAGCTCGAGCCCGAGCTCGTCCGGCATCGGCAGCATGTCGAGCGGCCCGGAGCCCATCCCGTCGGGCTCGGTCAGGTGGCTGGTCATGCCAGTCCCCCGCTCCCACAGGCCGAACGCCAGCGACATCGCAGGCAGCCCGTCGGCACGACGGAGCTGCGCCAACGCGTCAAGGAACGTGTTGGCCGACGCGTAGTTGCCCTGCCCGGGCGTCCCGAGCGTGCCGGCGGCGGAGGAGAACAGGACGAACTCCGAAAGATCGAGCTCTCGCGTCAGCTCGTGCAGATGGATCGCGGCATCCAGCTTGGGTGCCATCACCCGGTCCAGGCGAGCCCTGTCCAGCGAGGTGATCACACCGTCATCCAGCGTCCCGGCCGTGTGGAAGACAGCGGTGAGGGGACGCTCTGCCGGGATCCCATCGAGCAGCTGCTCGACGGCCGACCGATCGCTGACATCGCATGCCGCAATCTCGACCTCGCAGCCGAGCTGCGTCAGCGCCGCGGTCAGCTCGGCCGCGCCGGGAGCCTCCGGGCCGCGGCGGCTCGCGAGCAGCAGATGCCGGGCGCCATGAAGCTCGGCCAGGTGGGTTGCCAGGATGACGCCGAGACCGCCGGTCCCGCCGGTGATGAGGATCGTGCCCCCGGGATCGAGTGCCTGGGGAACGCGGAGCACGATCTTCCCCGTGTGTCGGGACTCGCGCAGCACTCGACATGCGTCGCTCGCGTCGCGTACGTCCCACGTCGAGACCGGAAGATGGTGCAGAACCCCGCGCTCAAACAGAGCGACGATCTCGGCGAGCATCTGCGCGACGCGGTCGTGGTTCGTCTCCAGGAGGTCGAACGCCTCGTAGCGGACTCCCGGGTGCGCGGTGGCGACTGCGGCGGGGTCGCGCAGATCGGTCTTGCCGATCTCGATGAACCGGCCACCTCGTGGGAGGAGATCGAGCGACGCATCGACGAGCTCGCCGGTCAGCGAGTCGAGCACGACGTCCAACCCGCGGCCACCTGTCGCGGCGAGGAACGCGTCGCGGAATTCCGCGCTACGAGAGGACGCGATGTGCGCTTCATCGATACCGAGCGCAGCGACCGTCTGCCATTTCCGCGGGTGCGCGGTGGCGAAGACATCGGCGCCGATGTACTCGGCGACCTGCAGCGCAGCCATGCCGACCCCGCCGGCAGCGCCGTGGATCAGGACCGTCTCGCCCTGCTTGAGGCCAGCCAGGTCGATGAGCGCGCAATAGGCGGTGAGGAACACGGCCGGAACCGACGCAGCCTCGACGTAAGACCAGCTCTCCGGGATGCGTATCAGCAGACGGTTGTCCGTCACCGCGACCGGGCCGAAGGCATCCGGAATCAGGCCCATCACGCGATCTCCGGGCACGAGGGTCGTGACGTCGGACGCCACTTCGAGCACTGCTCCCGCACCCTCGAGACCGGGGCCGCCCTCGCCGAACTCCACCAGACCGAGGGCGCCGACGACGTCCTTGAAGTTCAACCCTGCCGCGTGGACCGCGACTCGTACCTGCCCCGGGCCGAGCGGTGCGTCCGCGCGCGGGTTGGCGGCGATGGAGAGGTTCTCGAGCGTGCCCGTAGAATCCATTGCCATGTGCCACGGCTCGGCCGCGGCCCCTCGCACCACGGTTGTGCTCGGCCTCACGCGTGTCAGTCGGGGCATGAACAGGATGTCCTGCCTGATCGCGACCTCCGGCTCCTCGCTCCTCAGCGCTGCGGTGATCACCGCCGACGAGAACCCGCCGGCGTCAACGTCGAGCAGCGCGATGCGGTCCGGATGCTCCGTCCGGGCGCTGCGGATCAAGCCTGGGAGGGCCGCCTGGGTCAGGTCCGGCACGTCCGAACCGGCGACGGCCACGGCGTCGCGGGTAACGATCACGAGCTTTGAGTCCACCAGGTGTTCCGAGGCCAGCCATGCCTTGAGTAGTGCGAGCCCGCACTCGGTGACGTCGTGCACGACGTCGGCGAGCGGGCCGTCGACAGCGCTCGTGATGGGGCCGACGACGACGCGATCGGGAACCGGCGCTCCCGCGGCCACCGCGGTCTCGAGGGTCTCGAGGCCCAGGTAGCGATCGACATCGGCATCGAGCGCGCCGGTGACGGGCCCATCACCCAGGATCGCGATGCGCAACGCCGCATCGTCGGCCGACGGGGCGGAAAGGTGGTCCCACCGGACCTCGAAGAGAGCATCTCGCTCGGCGTGCCCAGCCATTTCCAGCTTGCTCGGGTCGATCGCGCGGCTCCGTACCGACTCGATCGAAAGAATCGGCGCGCCCCCCTCGTCGAGGAGCAGCACACTTCCGTCGGTACGTGACGTCACACGTGCAGCGGACGCTCCCCCGCTCACCAGGCGCACGGCGGAGAACGAGAGCGGGACCTCGGGGCGACCCGTTTTGAGCGCATCGAGCCGAGCCACAATGGCCACCTGCAGCGCACTGTCGAGGAGCGCGGGATGCACGTGATAGCTAGCCGCTCTGCCTGCCTGCGTGTCGTCGAGCCCGAGCCAGGCAAAGAGCTCATCGCCGTCCTCGACGAGGTGGCGAATCCCCCGGAAGGCCGGCCCGTACTCATACCCCGCTGCCGCCAGGCGCTCGTACACAAGATCGACGTCGAGGACGCCTCCATCGTCCTCCGGCCCGGTGAGGTTGACGCGGAGGTCCGCGTCATCTTCCGAGCCGAGGCTGGCGGTCGCATGCTCTCTCCACTTGGCCGCCGCATCGGGCGTATCTGGGCACGAGTAAATCCCCAGCCGTCGGCGCCCAATCTCATCTCGGTCTGACACTGTCACCTGGATGGCCACGGGACGGCCGTCATCAAGCGGCAACGGTGCGGTGATCGTCAGTTCTTCGATCAGGGTCGCACCGGTCTGTGCCGCGGCGTGCCATGCGAGTTCCAGGAACGCGGCCGCCGGCAGCAGGACTTTGCCCATCACCACGTGATCGGCGAGCCACGGATGACGGTCGAGCGACAGCCGGCCGGTGAACACCGTCTCTTGCCCGGTTGCCAATGGGACCATTGTGTCGAGCAGCGGATGCTCAGCCCCGGTGAGCCCCAACGCGCTCGGGTCGCCGGCAGGACCCTGCGGTGCCAGCCAGTAACGACGACGCTGGAAGGCGTAGGTGGGCAGCGTCTGGCGGGCGGCGTTCTCGTGCCCGAGCAGCGCGCTCCAATCGGCGGTGACCCCAGCCACGTGAGCTTCGGCGAGGGATCGGATGAACCGCTCCAGGCCGCCGTCCCCGCGGCGCAGCGAGCCGATCACGGCCACGCTGTCCGGATCGACGCCGGCCGCCTCAATCGTCTCCAGCGCGGCCGCGCTCAGCACCGGATGCGGGCTGACCTCGATCAGGGTGCTTACACCATCTCGGGCCATCGCCTCGACTGCCGGAGCGAATTGGACCGTCTGCCGCAGGTTCCGATACCAGTACTCCGCATCCATCCCTGCCGTGTCGACACGTTCGCCCGTCACCGTCGAGTACAGCGGCACCTCTCCGGGCCGCGGGCTGACCGGCCCGAACTCCGCCAGAAGCTGATCGCGGAGGACCTCGATCTGCGACGAGTGCGCGGCGTAGTCCACCGGAAGGAGCTTGGTGCGAATCCCGTCGGCCTCGCAGACTGCAATCAGCTCATTCAGCGCCGCCGGCTCGCCTGAGACCACGACGGCGGAAGGACCGTTGATGGCGGCCAGCGCCCGGCCGGCGAAGGAGTCCAGGTAGCCGCCCACCCGCTGAGCCGAGGCGCCCACGGAGACCATCCCGCCCAGCCCGGAGAGCATATCCCGCAACACGTGACTGCGCACCGCGACCACCCGTGCGGCGTCATCGAGCGACAAGGCCCCGGCCACGTGCGCCGCTGCGATCTCACCCTGTGAGTGACCGACCACGGCCGTCGGCTTCACTCCGACGGATCGCCACAGCGCCGCGAGCGACACCATCACTGCGAACAGGGCCGGCTGCACGACATCCACGCGCTCGAGCGTGAGGGCGCCGGGCGCTCCCTGCAGCACGTCCTCGAGTGACCAGTCGACGTATCGCCCGAGCGCGGATGCGCAGTCCTGCATGCTCTCCGCGAATACCGGTGATGCCTTCCACAGCTCGAGCGCCATCCCATCCCACTGACCGCCTTGCCCGGGGAACACGAACCCGATCCGTCGGTCGCGACGAGCCTGCCCCTGAACGAGTCCCTCAACGAACTCGTCCCTTTCTAAGCCTCGCAGACACTCCGCCAGCTCACGCACCCCGCCGAGGACCGCCACCGCGCGGTGCGGGAGGTGCGCTCGACCCAGCGCCAGCGCACGAGCGACCGCGAGCGGGTCTAGCTCCGGCCGCTCCTCCACGAATTTCCGCAGCCGACCCGCCTGCGCTGCCAGCGCCTCCTCGCTCGAACCTGAGAGCATGAACGGCAACACACGCGAGTGAACGTTGAGGGTCG
The DNA here is from genome assembly GCA_963752905.1 of uncultured Solirubrobacterales bacterium. Taxonomy (GTDB): domain Bacteria; phylum Actinomycetota; class Thermoleophilia; order Solirubrobacterales; family Solirubrobacteraceae; genus Palsa-465. The sequence goes on along the minus strand of CAVWAC010000016.1, from coordinate 629,182 downwards.
GGGCGTTCGGCACCGCCGGTGCCTCCTCCAGCACCACATGCGCGTTCGTGCCCGAGATCCCGAACGACGACACGCCCGCGCGCCGCACCCGCTCGCCCGCGGGCCACGACACGGGCTCGGCCAGCAGCTCGACTCCGTTGCCGGCCCAGTCGACGTGCGGCGACGGCTCCTGCGCCCAAAGTGTCGCCGGCAAGACCTCATGGAGCAGCGCCTGAACCATCTTGATCACACCGCCTACGCCGGCGGCCGCCTGGGCATGACCGATGTTCGACTTCAGCGACCCCAGCCACAACGGCGTCTCTGCGTGCGCGCGGCCATATGTCGCGATCAGGGCCTGAGCCTCGATCGGATCCCCCAACGTCGTCCCCGTTCCATGCGCCTCCACCGCGTCGACATCCGCGGCCTGGACTCCCGCGTTCGTCAGCGCGGCCCGGATCACCCGCTCCTGCGAACGACCCGACGGAGCCGTCAAACCATTCGACGCCCCATCCTGATTGACCGCGCTCCCCCGTACGAGCGCCAGCACACGATGACCTCGCTCCCGTGCGACCGACAGCCGCTCGAGCACCAATACCCCCGCTCCCTCCGCCCAACCGGTGCCGTTCGCCCCGGCTCCGAACGCCCTGCACCGCCCGTCCGGTGAGAGCCCCCGCTGGCGCGAGAACTCGACGAAGATGCCCGGGCTCGCCATCACTGTCGCGCCGCCGCTCAGCGCCAGCGAGCACTCCCCGGCGCGGAGTGCCTGACAAGCCAGATGCAACGACACGAGCGACGACGAACACGCTGTATCGACCGAGACTGCTGGCCCCTCCAACCCCAGCACATATGCCACGCGACCGGAGGCAACGCTGGTCTCACTGCCGGTCAGTGCATAGCCCGCGGAGTTCTCGTCAGGCTCGTGGAGCGGAGGCCCGTAGTCCTGTGCCATCAGGCCGGCGAACACGCCGGTGTCGCTGCCGCTGAGGCTCAGCGGGTTGATCCCGGCGTCCTCAAGCGCCTCCCATGCGCACTCGAGCAACAACCGCTGCTGCGGGTCCATGGCCAAAGCCTCGCGCGGCGAGATCCCAAAGTGCTCCGCATCGAAATCGCCTGCGTCGTACAGAAACCCGCCGTGGCATACGTAGCTGGTTCCCGCACGATCACCCTCGGGATCGAACAGCCGCTCCACGTCCCAACCGCGATCGGAGGGAAACTCGCCGATCGCGTCCCGGCTGCCGGCGACCAGGTCCCACAGGTCCTTTGCCGAGCTCACCCCGCCGGGGTAGCGGCAGGCGATCCCAACGATCGCCACCGGCTCGTCTTCCGCCGTCGACGCCGCCGAGGCCGGTATGTCGCCGGCGACGCCGGTGATCTCGGCGAGAACCCGCTCGGCCAAGCTCGTTGGCGTCGGGTTGTCGAAGAGGACGGTGCTCGCGAGCCGCAGCCCGGTGACCCTGTTCACCCGATTGCGAAGCTCGAGCGTCGCCGGCGAGTCAAAGCCAAGCTCCTTGAACGTCAGGCGCGCGTCCACATCGGCGCCGGACGCGTGGCCGAGGACCGCCGCGGCCTGCGCGAGAACGGCATCGAGCACCGCCTGAAGTCGCTCGCGCTCGGACATGGCGACCACCCGGGAGGCAAACGGTGCCTCCGGTGCCGGGGGCAGCGCCGGTGCGTCCTGGGCCGTGGTCTCGGCCCTGGGAAGCGCATCGACCGCCGAGCGCGGCACGGCGTCGACCCAGTAGGGCGCGCGCTGGAAGGCATACGTGGGCAGGCGAACCCGTCGCGCTCCCGTGCCATCGAACAGCTCCTCCCACTCAGCGTCTCCGCCGCGCACGTAGAGCTCGGCCAGTGAGCGGCAGAACCGCTCGGGGCCGCCCTGATCGCGCCGCAGCGTCGGGAGCGCTGCGATGCGGTCCGGCTCGCCGAGCACCTGTTCCGCGATGCGCTCGAGCGGGACGCTCAACACGGGATGCGGGCTGACCTCGATGAACGTCCGGCGGCCGTCGTGCAGCAGGCCCTCCACCGCTGTGGCGAACTGCACGGTCTGACGCAGATTGCGATACCAGTAACCGGCGTCCATCTCGGCCGTGTCGACGCGTTGCCCCGTGGTCGTCGAATACACCGGGATCTCGGACTTTCGCGGAGCGATCTGCCCGAACTCCTCAAGCAGCCGCTCGCGCAGAATTTCGATCTGCGCAGAATGTGAGGCGTAGTCGACCGGCAGTCGCTTGGCGCGCACACCGGCTGCCTCGCAGCTGCCGAGGAGTTCCTCCAGCGCGTCCGGCTCGCCGGACACGACGAGCTCTGCTGGACCGTTCACCGCGGCGATCACAACGCGCTCGCCCAGGCGGGCGACGTGCTCTCCGAGCTGACTGGAGGTCAGGGAAACCGACATCATTCCGCCGCGGCCCGAGATCTCCGCGAGCGCCGCGCTCCGCAGGGCCACGATCCGCGCCGCGTCCTCGAGCGACAGCGCCCCGGCCACGTAGGCCGCGGCGATCTCGCCCTGGGAGTGGCCGACGACCGCGGCGGGCTGAACGCCGCAGGAGCGCCACAGGGCCGACAGCGACACCATGATCGAGAACAGCACCGGCTGCACGACCTCGGTGTTGTCCATCGACGGTTGCCCGTGATCGCCGCGCAGGACGGCCTCCGGCGAGAAGTCGACATGACTGGACAGCGCCTCGGCACATGCGCGCATCTGGTCGGCAAACACCGCCGAGCGGTCCATCAGCTCGACCGTCATTCCGGGCCACTGCCCGCCCTGACCGGGGAATACGAACACCGGGCGGTCGGCACCGAGATCGGGATCCGCGAGGCCCTCGATCACTCGCGAGCTCGGCTGGTTCTCGGCGAGACTCTGCAGTCCGACCAGCAGAGCCTCGCGACGGTCGCCGATGACAACAGCCCGGTGCGCGAACGCCGACCGCGTACTCACCAGCGAGTACCCGACGTCGACGATCGCCGCGTCGGCCTCGGTCTGCACTTGCCCTGCCAAGCGTCCGGCGGCCTCCCGGAGGGCGCCGTCGGTCTTCCCGGTGAGGACCCACGGCACCGGGCGGGCTCGATCGGACCGAGTGGCCGGTTGCGCGCGAGGCGCCTGCTCGAGGACCACGTGGCAGTTCGTCCCGCCGATCCCGAACGAGCTCACGCCCGCAACGGTCGGCGGCGCCCCAGGCCAGGGCTCGGTCGCCGTCTGCACCCGCAGGCCGAGCTCCTCGAGCGGGATCTCGGGGTTGGGCTGCTCGAAGTTCAGGCTCGCCGGCAGCTCGCCGTGCTCGAGGGACAGCGCGGCCTTGAGCAGGCCGGCGATCCCGGCCGCAGCCTCGAGGTGCCCAATGTTGGTCTTCGCCGAACCGACCGCCAGCGGCGCTGCTCCGGCCCGGGCGGTTCCGAGCACCCTCCCCAGGGCGGCGGCTTCCACCTTGTCCCCGAGTGGTGTGCCGGTCCCGTGCAGCTCGACGTACTGAACGTGCCCGGCCGGGATCCCGGCCTGCTCGTACGCGGCTCGCAGCATCTGTTCCTGGGCCGCCTGATCCGGCGCGGTCAGGCCGTCGCCGCCACCGTCGTTGTTCACCGCGCTGCCGCGGATCACGCAATAGATGGAGTCGCCGTCGGCGATCGCATGCTCGAGCGGCTTCAACACGACGAGCGCCCCGCCTTCGCCCCGTACGAATCCGTTCGCCCTGGCGTCGAAGGTGAAGCAGCAGCCATCGGGCGAGAGCGCGCCGAGCTTGGCGAGCCCGAGCGCTCTGTGCAGGCCGATGTTGAGGTGCACGCCACCGGCGACGGCCAGCGTCGACTCTCCAGAGAGGAGGCTCTGACAGGCCAGATGGACGGCGACAAGCGAGGATGATTGCCCGGTGTCGATCGTCATGCTCGGTCCGCGAAGGCCGAGTGAATAGGACACCCGGTTGGCGATCATGCTCCGCTGGGTGCCGGTGAACGTCTGGCGAGCGAGGGCATCGGTCTCGATGCCCTGCGCGAGATCCGCATAGTCGCTGGCGATGGCGCCGACATACACGCCGGCCTGGGTGCTCGACAGCGTCCCGGACGTGATTCCCGCGTCCTCGAGTGCCTCCCAACTGAGCTCAAGGGCCAATCGCTGCTGCGGGTCCATCGCTGTCGCCTCTCGGGGCGAGATGCCGAAGAAGTTCGCGTCGAAACGATCTATCTGGGCAAGGAATCCGCCGTACCGCAGTTCCGGCAAAGCGTCGTCCGGGCCGGACAAGCCGAGCATCTTCCACCGGTCGGCGGGCATCTCTGTGATCGCGTCGCGCCCCTCACGCAGGAGCGTCCAGAACTGCCGCGGACTCCCGGCCCCCGGCAGGCGGCATGACATCCCGATCACGGCCACTCCGCCGCGATGACCCATCGACCTCGGACCTACCGTGTCCATGCCAGTACCCAGGGAAGCACCACGGTCCCAATCACCAAGCAACGGCCCAACGAAAAGAGCCCCTCGACCCAGAATATACGCACCCTTTGTGCGTCGGCGGTTACCGGCCGCCGCCGGAGGCCCGCCGAACGCGGCTGGCCGCGCGTTCCGTGGTTCTTGCGGATGCCGCCGCCTCGCCGAGACTGTAAGTATTTGCTAGAGTTACAACGCTTTCTTTGTATGGCCGGCTATCTCGGGGCAGAGTGGCCGGAACATCGTGAACCGTGTGACGCGCGCTACCGGGGGGGATGTATGCGTCAGGCTCGGATCCATGAAGTAGACGTAGAGCCGGGCGCCACAAAACTGGTGGTAGTCGTCGCCGTCCTATCGGCGACGGCGGCTGTGGGCGAGCTTCTCAGGCCGGTGCATCTCGCGCTTCCGGATGCGAGCGCTGGGATCGAGACCGCGATTACCGCGCTTGGGGTCGCGGCCGCCGGGCTGCTCGTCCGCCGGTACATGCACAGCCGGCGATTCCGTGATCTATTGCTGCTCCTCGCCGTGGTCGCGGTCTCGCTGACCGATTTTGCGTTCGACACGGCGCCCGCGCTGGCTGGAACCGCCAGGCCGGTGGCCGGAACGAGCGCATGGACGGCAATGCTGGTCTTGGCGTCGTTCGTCTTTGCTGCGGGGGCGCTCGCACCCGATAGGAACGTCGCTCCTCACGTGGGACGGACAGCCGTCCTTATCGGCCTCGCCGCGATCTGCACGATCGCAACGGCTGAGCTCATTGGCCTCTTGACGGGTCCGGGTCCCCTCGTCGGCACCCTACGTCCATCCGAGGCGGCGGCGCCTGCGCACAACGCTTTCGTGCTGGTCGCGGCAATCGGTTCGAGCGGCGCGTTGATCGTGGCGGGAATTGCTTTCGGTCGCCGTGCCCGGCGCGGTGAGCTCAACGCCGGACTTCTCGCCTGCGCCACCTTCCTTCTGGCCAGCGCGTCTCTGGCGTCGGTGTCGATGCCGACGGTTGCCGCCGGCTGGGTCACCCCGCGCGACGGACTGCGGGTCCTTGCCTATGCGGCGGTCATGCTCGCCGCGCTCCGCGCACACGCGCAGACCAGCCGAGACGAGGCGCGGGGAGCGATCGAGGCCGAGCGTGAGCGCATAGCGCGCGACCTACACGACGGCTTGGCGCAGGATCTGGCCATCATCGCGGTCCTCGCGCAGGGGCTTCAATCCGAATCGGGTCCTGAGCACGCCATCACGCTCGCCGCGCGGCGAGCGCTGGGCGCCGCACGCGGGACCATTGCGGACCTGGCGGCTACCACTGCACCGACAACGGAGGCAGCGCTTCGGGAGGTGGCAGAGGAACTCGCGGCCCGCTTTGGCGTGGAGGTGAACGTGGAGTTCGACGGGGACGTTGAAGGGACCCCTGGTGGGGAGCTCGAGTCCTCACGCCGTGAGCAGGTGGTGCGGATCGCCCGCGAGGCGATCGTCAACGCCGCTGTGCACGGCGGTGCCCATCACATCGACGTGGCGCTCGACCACAGAGGCAGGAGCCTGCGGTTGCTGGTCTCCGACAATGGGTGCGGGCTCGGTGAGGGGCTTTCGCAATCGAGGCGCGGGTTCGGCCTGCCGACCATGCGCGCTCGCGCCGAGGCCCTTGGTGGGAGTCTGACGGCGGCGAAAGGGCCCGCTGGCGGAACGGTGGTCGAGGTCCTCGTCCGGTGAGCTCTGATTGCGGTGAGGGCTCAGGTTCGGCTGGCACTCAGCTGCCGAGTCTCGAGCTCCGGAAGCCCAGACCCTCTGCGCATCAGGGGTAGTTGCAGTAGGTACCAAGCTGGTCGAGGGTCGGGCTTGATCGTGTGTATCTCCACACGTAGGTGGGGCGGCTGTACCAGTAGACGACCTCGAATACGCCGATCGCCTGGATGCGCTGCCCGGCGGGGACGTAGATGGGCGCCCAGGTCCAGGGGTTCAGTGCACCCGTCGGCGTCCGCCACTCGGCGATTCCATTAGGCGTCGCCGTGGAGCGGTACCAACGGCTGGCGTTGATGCCGCGGACGCCGAGCCACCGCCAGCCGTTCGCGGTGGTGTACCAGGCAACCCACGGACGGACATCGATCGTCACCGACGGGGCGACCTTGAAGTTTGGAGCGACCAGGTAGGCCTCGAAGTCGCCAAGCGTGGTGCACTGAAGCCCGCCGTCGCTCCAAAAGCTTGGTGCTTGCACGCGGGCCTCGAGGGTCAGCGAAAGTCGCTCTGTGGCCCCGCCCTGCCGGAACGTGGCGGCTGCGAGCGTCGAGCCGAGCCTCGCCAGGCGCGCCACGTCAGCTCCGCGGATCGAGAGCGGCGCCGTCGCCCGGCGATTTCGACACCGGTAGCTCCCACTCGCCACTATCCCCGCCCGGATCGCGGGCGCGCTGACGCTCACTCGACCCCCCGTCCTGCATGCGATCTGCAGCGTAAGCCGTCCGCCGTGAGGACGCACGATCCCGCTCACCAGGCCAGGTCCGGACACGCCCACGGGGATGGTCGCCGGGGGGCCGACGGGCGGCGTGGCCGGTCGTTGTCCCGGTGCGGGCGGTCCGGGGAGTCCGGACCCGGCGCCTGGCGGCGGCCCCGGCAGAGCCGGCGGAGCGCCGGTCTCGCCGGTTGCGGGTGCCGCCGAGTAAGCCATCCCGGCGACGGCTGCGCACAACAGCAGAAGACGAACACGAGTCATTGGTCTGGTCACGGGTAGTTGCAGTAGGTGGTGGTCACGTTCAGGCTCGGGCTCGACGGCGCGTACCTCCACACGTAGACGGGGCGGCTGTACCAGTAGATGACCTCGAACACACTGACTGCGTAAATACTCTGTCCCGCAGGCACGCCGATGGGTGTCCATGTCCAGGGGCTGATCGTGCCGGTTGGCGTCCCCCACTCCGCGACCCCGCCCGGGGTCGCGGTCCAGCGGTACCAGCGGCTCGCGTTGATCCCGCTGACACCGAGCCAGCGCCAGCCGGCCGCGGATGTGTACCAGGCAAGCCACGGCCGCACGTCGATCGTCGTTGGCGGCGTAACCCTGAAGTTGGGCGCAACGATCTCGGCCTGGGAGCCGGTGGACGGATTGCAGCGAAGCCCTCCGTCGCTCCAGTAGGTCGGCGTCTGCGGGCGACCCTCAACTGTCAGCGCCAGGCGCTGCGTCGTGGTATGGCCCTGCACGAAGCTGAGCTGCGCGATCGTGCTTCCGAGGCGAGCGATGCGCTGGGCGGCTGCCGGGGTCAGCGAGACTCGCGCCGTCGCGCGGCGACCGCGGCACACGTAGCTCGCGCTCGCCAGGATGCCAGCCCCCACCGATCGCGCGGTTACGTTGATCCGGCCGCCGGTCTGGCAGGCGATTTGCACCGTGAATCGCCTGCCGTGAAGATTGACGGTCCCACTCACGAGCGCCGGCCCCGACACCTGGGTGGGCACGGTCGCCGCGGGACCGGACGGCTGCCCGCTTGGAGCCTGTCCTGGCGGTGGTGGCAGCGGAAATCCGGACCCGGCGCCCGGTGGCGGGCCCGGCAGAGAGGAGGGTGGGAGTACCTGACCAGCGGCCCGCGCTGCCGAGAAGCCCAGCCCAGCGGCGACCGTCCCCAGACACACGAGTGCAGGCAAGAGCCGACCGAGCCTCCGGTGCCCACAGACCGGCCGACGCGCGGCCACGACCAACAGATCGGCGTGGACATGGGCAGCCATTCAGTCAGAGGGGACCGACTGTGCGATCCCTCGCGTGTCGTGGCTGAACAACTCATGGAGCGCCCCCCGCAGGAGCACCGGGTCATGCTGGCCAGGCTGGCCGCCTCGGAGCGGCCGGGGGAGAGCGGGGAGTCCTGCGAGCGCCAGTTGCCGCCCGGTGAAGGGCAACGTACCCCTGGGATCGTACAGACCGATATCGACACGGACGCCGTGGCCACGCAGCGCCGCCAGGTGATCGACGGCCGTCATCCCTGCCGTCTCGCGCGGCTGTGGCTCGAGGTTGCAGATCCACAACACGCGTGAAGCGGTGCCCGCAATCGCCGAGGCCACTTCAGGCAACGCGGTCGCGGCGAGTGTGCTTGTGAACAGCGAGCCGGGAGCCAGCAGGATCCAGTCCGCGCGCTCGATCGCCGCGAGCGCGGCGGGGGGGCTCTCGGGGCGCTCGGGCTCGAATCGAAGTCGGAGGATCGGGCCCCGGGCGGCGACGATCGCCGCCTTTCCGCGAATCAGCTCGTCCCCGGTTTCGGCGAGCAGCACGACGGGCTCGATGCTTGCGGGGAGCACGCGGGCGGAGATGCCGAGCTGCCCACCCAGCCAGGCCGTCGCGGTCTCAACGTCGCCGAATGCCTCGACCAAGGACCGGATCACGAGGTTGCCCAGCGGATACCTGCCGAGCCGGTTGATGGTCAGCGGCCGGGCAAACGCACGACCCAGCACGCTCTCTTCCCCTGCCAATGCGGTCAGCGACCGTCGCATGTCGCCGAATGCGGGACCACCCGAGCGATGCCGCGGCTCGTCCGAGGAGCCGGCGTCGTCGGCGATGGTGACGATCACGGTGAGCTCGAGCGGCTCGTCACGCACCGCGTGCAGGACGGAGGCAACCCCGCGGCCTCCACCCAATACGACGATCCGTGTGGCCATCTCGCCACCTACTCGACGGTGACCGTCTTGGCGAGGTTGCGTGGCTGATCGACGTTCAGGCCTCGCGTGCGGGCGACGTGGTAAGCGAACAGCTGCAGTGGCACCACCGCGAGCGGCACCTGCAGCAGGGGGTCGGTGCGCGGGATGTAGATGACGTGCTCGGCATGCTCGGCTATCTCCTTGGCCCCGTCGGTGGCGATGGCCAGCACCTGCGCGTCCCGGGCTCTCACCTCGGCCAGATTGGAGAGGAGCTTGTCGAGCACGCCGTCGTCGGTCGCGACGCAGATGACGGGCGTTTCGGAGCTGAGGAGCGCGATGGGTCCGTGCTTCATCTCACCGGCCGCGTAGGCGTCGGTCGGCACGTACGAGATCTCCTTGAGCTTCAAGGCGCCTTCGAGCGCGACGGGCAGCCCCGAGAGGCGCCCGAGATACAGGAAGAACGGACGCCAGGCGAGGCGCTCGGCGAGCTCTCGGACACCGTCGCTGACGGAACTGACCACTCCGTCGAGTTGCTCTGGAAGCAGGTCGATCTGGCGATGCAGCTCTTCCAGCCTTGCCGCCGGGAGCCTCTCGGTGGCCCTGGCAATGCGGAGCGCGAGGGCGTACAAGAGGACCACCTGCGCGACGAACGTCTTGGTCGCCGCGACTCCCATCTCGATTCCGGCGCGCGTGTAGAGCACCGCATCGGCCTCCCTTGTCGCTTGGCTGCCGACGGCGTTGGTCACCGCGACAACCGTCGCTCCTCGGGCGCGCGCGAGGCGCATCGCGGCGAGCGTGTCGGCAGTCTCTCCGGATTGGGTGATTGCGAGCACGAGCGTGCCCGCACCGACAATCGGATCGCGGTAGCGGAACTCCGATGCGACCTCGACCTCGACCGGGATCCGGGCCCATCGCTCGATCGCCAGTCGACCTGCCAGGCCGGCGTGGTACGAGGTTCCGCACCCGACGACGATGACTCGCCCCACCGCACGGAGTCGACGATCGCTGAGCGGTTCCGCGGCGCCCGACGCGAACTCCGCGTCCACGTGGCCCAGGGTCGCTGCGACTGCGGGCCCCTGCTCGTGGATCTCCTTGAGCATGAAGGTCTCGAAGCCTTCCTTCTCCATGCGATCTTCGGCCCAGTCGACCCTCGTCGACACTGGAGGACGCGGCGGGCCGTCGATACCGAGGACCTGGACATCGTCGGGGCTCAGCACGACGATTTCCCCGTCGTTGAGGACAGCGATTTCACGCGTGTAGTGCAGGAACGCCGCCACCGACGACCCGATGAACCGTTCGCCGTCCCCGATGCCGACGACGAGGGGACATTCGCGCCGAACGCCCACGAGGGTGCCCGGTTCGTCCTCGCACATGGCCACGATCGCGTAATGGCCCCGGAGGTCCTTCAGCGACCGCTCCACAGCCTCGGCGAGACTTCCGTCGTAGTTGAGCGCGATCAGATGCGCGACCGTCTCGGCGTCGGTCTCGGAGATGCAGTCGATCATCTGCTCGGCAAGCCGAGCGCGCAAAGCGAGGTAGTTCTCGATGATTCCGTTCAGCACGATCCAGATGCGGCCGCTCGCATCCGTGTGCGGATGAGCGTTCTGCTCGGTGACGCCGCCGTGGGTCGCCCAGCGTGTGTGGCCGATGCCGGCCTGGAGATCTGCCCGTGCGAAGCCCGCGGCTCCGGCCGCCGCCGGCACGCGGGCATGGAGGCCCGCCTCGGCCCGCACCGTCAGGGCGGCGCGCAGCGCATTGAGATTGCCGACCGCGCGCACATGTTCAATGTGGCCGTCCTCGCGCCAGGCGATCCCGGCCGAGTCATAGCCACGGTACTCCAGTCGTCGGAGCCCATCGAACAGGACCTCTTGGGCGTCCCGGTGGCCGACATAACCGATGATTCCGCACATACGATCTCCCTTCTGGGGTCCCTCGCCGTGCCTACCAATTAGAGCGCCCGGACCCCGTGCCGAGAATGGGGGTGACGAGCCATAAAGCGTTCAGCACGTGATCGCTGATCGACCGTCGCGCGCGCAGGAGGTCCAGCGGATACTCTGCCGAGAGAGAGTGACCGGGCTACAACCAAGCGTGATCGTGGTCGACGACCAGGAGCTGTTCCGGGGAGGCCTGATCGGCCTGCTCGAGGAGCGGGGAATCCGGGTGATTGGCGAGGCGGGCCTGGCTGCCGATGCGATCTGGCTTGCCGCAGACCTGCATCCCGATGTCGTGCTGATGGATCTGAGCATGCCGGGGATGTCGGGCATCGAGGCGACGCAGCGCTTGGCCGCGGCAGCGCCGCTCGCTCGCGTCCTCGTGCTGACGGTCATGGCCGACGACCGCTACGTGATGGACGCGCTGCTCGCGGGAGCCAGCGGCTACCTGCTGAAGGACGCGCCGATCGAGCAGATCGTCGAGGGCATCCGCGCCGTGGCGCGAGGAGAATCGATCATCGCCCCGCGCGTCGCGACTCATCTCATTCGACACCTCCGGGAGCCTGCCGAGCTCACACCCGGTATCGGCGGTGCCGAACTGACGCCGCGTGAGCACCAGGTCCTCGAGCTGCTCTCGCGCGGAATGGACAACCACGAGATCGCCGATGCCCTGTTCCTGAGCCAGCACACCGTCAAGAATCACGTCTCGAGCATCTTGGTGAAGCTGCAGGTCGAGAACCGCATCCAGGCTGCCGTGCGGGCCGTTCGCGGCGGTATGGTCTGACAGACAACCTCTACGAGGCCTTCACCCGCTGCTGGCCCTGTTGCAGCGCGACGATCATCTCGCGTAGCGCCTCGAGCTCCTTCGTGATCTCGGCACCGTGCTCGTCGAGCTCGGCCTCCTTCCAAGGTTCTGTGCCCGACCCCGCGAGTCGCTGCGTCTGCGCCGACAGCCGCTGCCGTTCGCCGTCAAGGACCAGCACGTACACGCACAGGTCGGTTATCGCCGCGTGCACCGGCGGGTCGATCCCGGGCGGTGGCATGAGGGCGAGGGCCGACGGATCCCCATGCGACCTGAGGCGAGGACGCCCGGCACCCCGACTCTGACCGCCGGCTGGGTTGGTCGATCGTCCTGAGGCTCCCGGTGTCATCACGATCGGTCCTCAACGCGACGGGCGCGGGACCGGCCCGTCGCGACGCTGATCGTCCTGGCCGAGGTCATCCAGCTTCACGGTGAGGAGGCGGAGCCGCTCGTGCACCGTGAGGATCGACGATTCGATCTCAATACAGGCCCGCTCGAGGCCCTCGCGAATCACGAGGAGCTCGGTGACCAGGCTCCAGACCTCGTCGCCGATCTCGGTTTCGCCCGCACTGCTGCCCAGGCGCCGGAGCTGGCCGATCAAGGTGCCGATATCCGAGTCGCGGCGGCTGGCCATCTTCAACCGCGCGTTCTCCTCGCGCAGCAGCATCAGCTGGACCTCGAGATCCTCGCCCTCATCGACCGCCTGCTCGTCCGCGTTGGCATCGAACTCTCCGCGCAAGCGCTCGATTCCCCGCCGGAAACGGCCGAACGGCTGGAACAGGTCGGGCGTGGCGGCGAGAGGAGCATCGACGGCGGGGCCGCTGGAGCGGCTGCGCTTGCCGGCTCGCTCCGTATCGGCCGCCGGCATCTCTCGCAACTCGTCTGGCACCATTCCCTTTCGCTCCTACTCGAGCTCGCGTGCCCGTATTTCCCGACTCCCGCGCGCTACTCGTGGGTGCCCACGAGGTGCCCGGCGACACCGAGCTTCGCACACGCACATTCGTGCGTACATGGCCCAGGCCACGCAAACAAGTTCATGCGTGTGAACGGCTAGCGAATCCATAGTGCGGTAGCCAGCACCCGGCCGGACCGCGACAACAGCGCCACCAATGGGGGAAGCGTCAGCAGCACGCCCACCGCGGCGCCGACGGCGAGCGCCTCGCCGGCAAAGTGTTGCGGGACGGCTATCCGCCAGGTTGCCTCTGCAGCCAGCGCGGCGACGACGGCCGCCACGGCGGCTCCTCGCAACGACAGCGACTCGAGGAGGCTGACCATCATGCTGAACAGGGCGGCGAAGCCGAAGGCGAGGAAGACGCTGAGGTCGTCTGTGCCACGTGTCCAATGACCCAGCGCGAGCACGGCCGCCGAGAGGACGATCGTCGTGCCGACGAGCCGCAGCACCGCCCCGAGGAATACCTTCATCGCCGGGTCGTTCATCCCGATGCGGCTGGCTCGGTCGAGCGGCACGCCGCTGAGTCCCCGGGGAATGGCCACGTAGATCCGCCACAGGTAGTAGCCACCCCAGAAGCTGCCAATCACCGAGGGCACGAGGGCGATTGCGGGATGGACGCCGTGCACCCCCCAACCGAGGCTTGGATCGGCGACGAGCAACACGCCAACGCCCGCCCCGAGCGACGCAGCGAGCAGGGCGCGGGGCGCGGTCCCAGCCCGGTCATCCGTTCGCCTGCGCTTTGTCAGCACCGCCACGAGGCACGCGAGGAGGGTGAATGCGGTGAGCGCCCCGAATACGGCGTACGCCGCCGCACGGCCATCCAATGCGATGGTCGTCGCGACGAGTGCAAGTGCGTAGACCAGTCCCCAGCCGCGGGCCGTCAAGACAGTGCCGGCGACCCAGATCGCGACCAACATCGCCGCAACCGGACCCCATGGCGAGCGCAGCATGAGGGGCAGCTCGACGAGCAGAATCACGAGCGCGACGTTGAGAATGCCGTCGTGCGCGAGTAAGGCGAGGCCGTGGCGCCGACTGAGGTACCGGGAGCGCAACCCCCACTGCAGGGCGACGGCGATCGGCAGGGCGACCTGAATCGACCTCTCGAGGACGTGCGCGCCGAGGTCCCGGCTGATTGGCGCCGCCCAGGCGGCGACAGACAGGATCGAGAGCACAAGCGCGATGCCCTCCCAGACCACGCTGTTGCGCTCGTGCTCTTCTGGTGGATCGAAACGGCCCTTGACGAACTCGGCGCGCTCGTCGGCACCGACCAGATGGCGCGCCGCCGACATCGCGTTGCGGGCCGACCGTCCCGCCCAGGCCTCCAACACGATCGTCGCCTCGATCACATCGCGTGCAGGCCGTCCGAGGCGTGCATCGACGGCGTTGCCGGCCGGCGAATCTGCTCGCTTGCCTGCCTCGACGGCCGAACCTCGCCCGATGTCCCCATTCGGAGCGCCATCAGGCTCGCGGCGTTCGCCGGAACGACCGTCGATGTCCTGTCCACGCCTCACACCGCCGCCCCCTCATGCAGTTCGGCGATGAGCTCGCGGTAGCTCTCGACACACTGCCCCAGCGAGTACCGTCGGTCCAGGCGCTCGTATCCGCGCCGCCCGAGCATCGCCGCGAGGGCGGGATTGCGCAGCAGCGTGACGACCGCGCTGGCCAGCTCGTGGACGTCGCCCGGTGGCGCGACAATGCCGCAGCCACGCAAGACGCTCGGAACGCCGCCAACACTCGTGGCCACCGTCGGCCGGCCCTGCGCCATCGCCTCGAGCAGGGTCATGGGCATCGCCTCGGAGATGCTCGTCATCAGAACCAGGTCGCCACTCCTGATGACGCCCTGGGCGTCATCCGTCCTGCCCATGAACCGGAACACGTCGCCGAGTCCAAGCTGCTTACGCATCCTCTCGCAGGCGCGGGCATATGCCTCCTGTCCGGGCGTCGGCGGACCCCAATACTCGAAGCGGGCGTCCGGGAGCCGGCGCGCCACCTCCTCGGCCACGAGCAGCATCGTCTGGACGTCCTTGAGCGGGTCGATGCGACCCATCGCGACCACTTTGCGTGCGTTCGGCGGCAGGCTTGGGCGCTCGGGCACGTTGATGCCGTTCGGGATCACGCGGATGCGCGCCGGGTCGACTCCCAGCCCTCGCTCCCACGCTGCGTTCGCCTCGGTGACCGGCGCGATCACGTCGACGGCCGCGTAGGCCGCGCGTGCCAGGCCGAGCGCAAGACGAGTCGACATATGCCGCTGTGCGTCCGACAGCGGCTGGTTACGCACCGACGCGAGGTAGGCCTCGCGCACATACACGCCATGCTCGCTGACCAGCAGCGGCGTGCCGAACATGGCCTTGTGCACGATCGCCGGGATCGCGCTCCAGCCGGCGGCGGTGGCATGCAGAACCGCGCATTTCGGGGTCGGCACCGCGGCGGTACGCGCGACCCAGTAGAGGGTCTGATAGAGGCGCGCCGCCTCGAGCGCGTCGTAGATCGGCGGGGGCGCGGAGCCGTCATGGGTCTCGTGCAAGATCTCCGCGAGGGCCTGCAGGTACTCCTCCCACGACTTTCGGCTGCGGAATGCCCGACGGATCTCCTGGGGACGCTGCCGGCAGCGTACGAGCGATCTCGTCAGCGCGGCCATGTCCCCCTGCCAGGGCATCAGTCCTCGCACCAGCTGGGCCGGGAGCGAGACGGTGGCGGCTGTGTGGGCTCCGAATACCGCCCGAGCGGGGAAGGCTTCCGACCAGAGCTCGATCGGATGCAGCAGACGCGCGTTCGGCGGCAGCTCGAAGTTCGGGCGCAGGCGCTTATCTCCAGCGACGATCGGCAGGACGTTCCACTCGATCTCCGGGAGGCCGCCAATCAGCGCATCGCACCAGGAGCTGACGCCGCCGACCGCGTACGGATAGGTGCCCTCGGTGATCATCAGAACGCGCCGCGCCGGCGTGCGCGGCCTGCGCTGTCCCGGCCGGCGTCTGCTTCGGCGGCCGGTGCGTTCACCATTCGGGGCGGGAGGCTCAGACTCGGCGTCGCGCCGCTCCAGCGGGATGACAACGTGCGTATCCGTGCTCATCGGTCAATCGGGCCCTCGCCCGCGCTCGCCCTTCCGGCGTGGCACTTGGTGACCGTCACGCCAAGATCAGGACGATTCTCCCATCGCCCGCTCGCCGGACCAATGGGTCAGGAGCGCGATCTCGGTTCAGGACGTGAACGGCGCTCGGCGAAGCACCTGCCGAGCCGGTCGCGCCGACCGATCTCGCTCCGTGCGGTCAGCTCGTCGGCGCCGTTTCATCCAGATCGTGCTGTTCCAGCCGCGCGAGGAGCTGGATCGCGCTGCGTCGGTCGGCCACGCCGAGCTTGTGCAGGATCGCCGAGATGTGACGCCGCACAGTGATCTCGGATATGTGCAGATGCTCGGCGATCGTCGCGGTTCCCTCCCCCTGCCGCAGATGCTTCAGCACCTCGAACTCGCGGGCGGTGAGCTCGACGGAGTGTCCCGAGACGGTGAGCGGCAGTCGCCGCCGTCGCCCCCGGTCGCGAAACTCACGGATGAGACTCGCGGTGAGCTTCCTCGGGAGCGCCGCCTCGCCCTCGAGCACACCGCGAACGGCGTAGGGCAGCCGCGCCGGCGACATTGTCTTCAGCAGGTAGCCGTCGGCTCCGGCTCGCACCGCCTCGATGAGGTCCTCGTCGCGCTCCGACCACGTCAGCATGACGATCTTCGTCGCCGGCAACGCCTCGTGGATCTGCATCGCGGCTGCGATCCCGTTGCCCGGGAGGTTGACGGCCAGGAGGCAGACATCGGGCCGGTGCATGATCGCGGCCGCAACCGCGTCATCGGCGCTCGCGGCCTCGGCGAGGATCCGGAAACCGTGCGGTTCGAGTGCCCCACGCACACCGGCGCGGATGCCTACGTCGCTGTCGGCGAGCACCGCGCCCCGTACTTCAAAGGCCCCGCCCTGGACATCCATCCAAAACCTTACCTTTATCTCCTTGATGTTCTCCCAACCTACCAGCATGGTGCGGAAGCTCGAAGGGTCAGTCGAGCGATCGCCCGTTCAGGCGGTGAACGGCGATCGGGGCACGCGGCCCCTTGCGCGGCGTCAGGCACGCCTGCTTTGAATCGCGTATGGCCTCCGGCTCGACAAGTTGGCGCCGCGGCGCGCGTGGCTGGACACTCCTGGCCGCAACCCTCGGCGCCGCGGCCGTTCTGACGGGTTGTGGTGGCACCAGTCGGTCGTCGACGACCGCTCCTGCCCCGACGACCGCTTCTACGGCGAGGAGCGGCGCTTCTACGGCGACGAGCCGGCCACAAGCCGCGGCTGTCGCCCCGATGCCGACGATCCCTGCCGGGCGGGTGATCGCCAGCTATTCCGGGACCGGGAACGGCCCCCCTTGGTCCCTCTCGGAGGCCAAGAAGACAGTGCTCGAATGGTCGGTGGGCAGCCCGCCGGTTCGGATCACCGTCTCACGTACGTTCCTGCTCGTGAGCAGCACGGACAAGGTCGGCCGGGTGCGTCTTCTCCCCGGCCACTATCCAGAGCTCCGGGTCCTGACCGCAGGACGCTGGACGATCCGACTTCGCACCCTTCGCTGAGGCGTCCTGAACGGGTGGTGGTCCGCGTGCGCTCCGGCCGTGTCGGACTTCCGGTCAGTCGCGAGCGGGGGGAAACGCCGACGGGCCGGTTCATGAATGAACGCCAAAGGGCCAAGGGAGCCCATTGGCGGCCGACCCCGGCCTCGTCGAGACTGAGGAAGCGCTTGGGGCGATGGATGCGCAACTCAACTATCCGTCCACAGCGCGGTCTTGCCGGTCCAACCGTGGAGGTCACGTTCTAATGACTATGGCTTCGATTCTCTGCCGTAACCTCCCGGGGCCGGGCGCGCACATCGGCATGCGCGCCAGGCGCATGGCCCTGATCGGCATGTCCCTTGCTGCTGCCGTTGTGGCCATCGCATTGGCGACGCCGGGCCTGGCCTCCGCCTCGACGGTGGCCCCGCGGATCGATCTGAAGGTCTTGGTGCTGGGGACATCGACCAGCGCCACCACCGATCCGGACGCGGTGGCCTGGCAAGCAGCGCTCCACGCGCGAGGGCGTGCCCACTGACTTCGTGACGGTGTCATCAAGCACCGTGTTCACCGCATCGAACTTTTCCACGACGGCGCCCGACGGGACGACCCCTGAGGGCAAGTATCAGGCGATCATCGAGAGCGGGGCGGCGCTTTCGGCACTCAGCCAGGCGAGCAAGGACGCGATGGAGCTGTACCAGAAGGAGTTCGATATCCGCCGCGTCACCAGCGACGTCTACCCCGGCGGCGCGGCCGGCGATCCTGGCTTTGGGCTGAATCTGTACACGTCCGCAGGAGCGCTCGATGGCCAGTCGGGCAGCTCACGACGGATGGCAAGGCGGTGTTCCCGTACCTCACCCCGACCGCCCCGGTGAAGATGGACACCGGCACGCTACGGGTACGAGGCGACTCCGGTCAGCACGACGAACTTCAACACACTCGTCACCCTGAACGGCGCGTCCCTCGCCGGCATCTATACCCATGCCGACGGGGTCCAGGAGCTGGTCGACGACCTTCAACGAGAACGCAGTACCAGATCCAGGCGTTGCTTCTGCGCCACGGCGTGATCGCGTGGGCGACGCGGGGCGTCTATTTCGGAGACCAGCGCAACTATCTGGAGACCCACATCGACGACAACTTCCTGTCCGATGACGCATGGAGCATCACGGGGAACGCGACGACCCCCGCACACTCGACCGACTTCAACCCGGCGGACGCCCTGCGCGAGGTTCCGGCCGACGTGACCACCGCGGCGGCCTGGTCCAAGCTGAACAACTTCCGCATCGACATGCTGTTCAACGGCGGGGGGAGCGTCGCCGTGGCCAACGGCAGCAGCCTCGTCGGCACGGGCGACAGCGGCAGCGGCGGGACCGGCAGCACAGGCGGGACCGGGGGCACGGCGACCGGGCAGCGCTTCGCTGCTCGCCGCGTTCCAGGCAACGGATCCGGGCACGGCTAAGCCGTACACGACGATTTCGGCTGGATCAGCCACACCTAGGATCACCCCAATGTCGATGAGGGTTGCGCGACGCAGAACTTCATCGAGGCCGAGCTCAACCAGAACATGAACTGGGGGGCCGCGGCGGCCAAGACGGGCTGATCCTATCAACGGCGGTCTCGGCCTGACGCTCAGCACCAATCCGAGCGACGCGTTCGGAGCCGAGAATCCCAACGTGATCGTCGTCGGCGAGCACTCGGGCTGGCCAACCTGCTCCCGGGCAACCCCGGTCAGGTCGACCCGCCCGTCCCCCGATCAAGCGGCAGCGTCGGCGACGAACCCCGGAACGCCCGCGGCCGGCTCGTATGTCTATGCGGTCACCGATCAGTTCAACACCGCCGCGCCCGGGGCGACGCCGTGGCGGCGCCAGGCGAGTCAGCTGCCCCGGTCTCCTCGGCGGTGACGGTCACCGGCACGGAGTCGGTGGGGCTCAGCTGGACCGCGGTCTGCCACGCGGCGGTCTACATCATCTACCGCGCGCCGTGGACCGGCACCGCACCCGGCGCGTGGTCGCTGATCGGCACGGTGCCGCCAACACCGCGACCGACTTCACCGATCCCACCGGCGGCTCGACGACCAACAGCGCCGGCGGCGGCGCGGGGCAGAAGACGTTCTCCGATACCGGAATCGCGGGTACCCTCACCGGGAGCACCGGAGCTCTGACCGCGACGAGCACGCCGTCCACCGCGGGCGCCGCGGTCGAGGGCCCCTACGACCAGAACCCGGTGCTGGCGCCGCGTTCACAGCCACGCCGGACGGTGGATCAAGTCCTTCGGCTCGGACGCCTCCAAGCCATATCCGTCCCCGGCGGACGGCACATTCGCAACCGGGCACCTACGCCGGCCACGACGTACCCGGCCGGGGCCACCTTCCAGGACGGCGCGGCGACGGCGTCCCCCGCTACCCGACGAACATCTACTACAACGTCTCCACGGCCGCACAGGAGGTCGCCGAGTTCCAACACTCTACGTCCTGCCGCATTGCGCCAACACCGCGATGAACACGTGCCTGACCACCGCGGTATACCGACATCAGCCAGGTCTATCGCCAGCGTCGATCAGAATATGCTCTCGCACATGATGGGCAACGATCCGCGGCCCCACTACTTCCACCAGACCAACCTGTGTCGGCGGATCGGCCACCGGCCTGTTCTACGGAACCATCGACCCGCTGCTCACTGAGTACAAGACGTACTTCAACGCGACGACCACGCCGATCGAGCAGCCGACCATGTCCCAGGACGCGTCGCTCCTGGCCAAGCAGTCCACCTGGGCCACCGACATTGCGGCCACAACGCCGCCGATCAGCGGCTACATCCAGGGCAATCAGGTGACGATCACCAACAGCGGCGCTGCTGCCAACGTGCCGATGAGCGGGATCGTCGGAATCGGCTCGAGCTACGGAGGAACGCAGTCCGGCTGGACGACGGTGTCCTCGAACACCAGCACGTACACGTCGCTAGTCACCTGGCCCGCTGCTCGGACGGTGACCGTCGCGCTCACGCCGTCCGCGATCGTGGCGAACGGGACCTCGACGAGCACGGCCAAGGTGACCGTCACCGACGAGGGCTTCCCGGTCACCGGCGACACCGTCACGCTGGCTTCGAGCGATGCGGCCTCGACGGACAAGGTCACGATCGGCACGCTCACCGACAACAAGGACGGGACCTACACCGCGACGATTACCAGCTCCAAGCACCCCTGGAACCGTGATGTTCACGGCCACCGATACGCTCACGCCGGCCAATGTGACGCCGGTGATGAACATCACCGCTCAGGCACCGTTGAACCTGACCACGGGCGTGGCGGCACACGTCGATGTGACGCTCTCACCCAGCTCGATCCTGGCCAACGGCTCCTCGACGAGCATCGCGACTGCGAGGATCACCGATAGCCAGAACCGGCCGCTCGCCACCGAGTCCCCGGTGAGCTTCACCTCCAACGACAGCGCTGAGAAGATCGGCTCCGTGACCATCAACGGCGACGGGACCTACAGCGCCACAATCACGAGCTCGACCACGGTCGGGACTCCGACGATCACGGCGACGGACAGCACCAACTCGCCGAGCGTGTCCGGTCACGCGACACTGACGCAGACCGCTGGGCCCGCGACGGGCGTCCATCTGGCCCTCTCGCCGAGCTCGATCGTGGCCAACGGATCCTCGACGAGCACGGCGACGGCCACGGTCACCGATGCCCAGGGTCATCGCCTCGCTGGCGAGCACCTGAGCTTCACGACCAGCGACGGCGGAGAGCGGATCGGTCCGGTCGCCGACAACCACGACGGGACCTATCGGGCGACGGTCACGAGCTCGACGACACCCGGAGCGGTGACGATCACGGCGACCGACAGCTCCGTCCCGGCGGGCGTGTCCGGCCAGGCGGTCCTCACCCAGACGAAGCCGGGCTCCCCCGTGGATAACACAGCTCCGGTCATGACGATCGCGCCTGCGTCGCTGGTCAAGAGCGGCCAGACCACCGCCGTCAAGCTGACGTGCCCGCCGCGCCAGTCTTACTGCGACGGCACGATGACGCTCACGGTCGGAAAGGACGTGCTCGGCAGCGGTCACTTCCACATCGCCGGGAACCGGAGCGCGACGGTCACGGCCACGCTGTCGAAGGTGGTGCTGCGTAAGCTGCACAAGGCCACGTCCGTCCGAGTGTCGATCGGCACCTCGGCCACGGACCGAGCGGGCCGCCACGGGACGTCCAAGGCGACGAGAACGCTCTGGCTCGTCCTCGACGCGACCCGTCCGAGCATGGGCATCGGTGCCGGCCCGTTGGCTCTCCATAGCGGTGCGGTGAAGGTGAAGGTGACCTGTCCGGATGGCCAGACGTACTGCGACGGAACGGTCACTCTCAGCACCGGTACGGGCAAGCACCGAATCGTCCTCGGCCAGAGCCACTTCCACCTGGCCCGGAATTCAACCGGCACGGTAACGATCAAGCTCTCGAAGTCGATCATTCGCAAGCTCGGCACCTTCACCAGCCTCCACGTCACGGTCGATGTGGGAGCCCGGAACAGGGCCGGCCGTACCGGCAGGGCGCACCGCACGACGACCCTCAACGCGTCATGAGGCCG
The DNA here is from genome assembly GCA_963752905.1 of uncultured Solirubrobacterales bacterium. GTDB lineage: Bacteria > Actinomycetota > Thermoleophilia > Solirubrobacterales > Solirubrobacteraceae > Palsa-465. Next base: position 607,374 of record CAVWAC010000016.1, on the reverse strand, counting down.
GCGCGAGGGTGCACGACACCGTAAGTCGGTAAATCGACATAGCTGTGCACGTGCGATGGTCCCGTCAATTGACGGGACCATCGCGTCGTGCGACACGTGTCGTCCTCGCACGCTAACCTGCCGCAGCGCAAGTTGTCCATGACGGCGGTCTCGTCGGGTTGCACCGCACCGCCGCGTGGCCGCCGGGCAGGTCCGTCACCAGCTGCGTGGCCGCCTGGGAAACGCAGAAAAGGAGTCTCGGGACTATGCGTGCCAGATGCACTGGACTGGCTGCGGCGCTGTCGCTTGCGCTGCTCTTTGTCGTACCTGTCGGAGCGAGTGCGTCGCCGACGCACTGGATTCCACCGCGCCATTTGCCGTGGTACTGGCAGCTGTCGGGAGCGGTAAACAACTCGTATGCCGTCGCGGCCTATGACATTGATGGATTCGACAACTCCGCCGCGGAGGTCGCCGCCCTGCACGCGGGCGGGAAGCGGGCCATCTGCTACATCGATGCGGGGACATATGAGAACTGGCGCCCCGATGCGGGCAGCTTCCCGTCGTCGGTGCTCGGCAGCGGCAACGGCTGGCCGGGCGAGCAGTGGCTCGACATCCGGCAGCTCTCCGTGCTGCGGCCGATCATGACCGCCCGCCTGCAGATGTGCGCCCAGAAGGGGTTCGATGCGGTCGAGCCCGACAACATCGACGGATATCAGAACAGCACCGGGTTTCCGCTCACCGCCCAGGACCAGCTGAACTTCAACGAGTGGCTTGCCGGCGAGGCTCATGCGCTCGGGCTCGCGGTCTTCCAGAAGAACGATCCCGACCAGGCGGGTGCCCTGCAGCCCTTCTTTGACGGGGCGGTCGACGAGCAATGCAACGAGTACAGCGAATGCGCCGCCTTCCAGCCGTACCTCGCCGCGAACAAGCCGGTGCTGAACGCCGAGTACAGCTCCTCGCTTTACCCGGGCTTCTGCTCTTCGGACAACGCAGCGGGGATCATGGGCGCCCTGTACAGCCTCTCGCTCGACGGAAGCTCCTACCAGCCGTGCTTCAGCCTGAACGCATCCACCGCCCCGATCGTGGGGGGCACTCATCCGCCGCCCGGTGCCCCACGCTCGGTCACGAGGCCCGCGCCGCGCGCGCGTGCCCTCGCTCCGAGTGTCGGCATCGCGGTAGCGGCGCTGCTGACCGATCGACGTGGCCGCGTCGCCGTGAAGCTCACGTGCGCGCGCAGTCGGTCCTACTGCGCCGGCACCGTCACCCTCATCGACAGGCGCGGGCGGCGCACGGTGATCTTCGGCCGGAGCGGATTCCGGATCGTCAGGCTCCGCAGCAAGGTCGTCGTCATCAAGCTGTCGGCCAAGGCTCTGGGCACCGTCGGGCGTTCGCGGTCCGTGCGCGCGGTGATCGAGGTCAACGCTCGAGACCGGGCGGGGCGCAGGAGTTCCTCGCACCGCGTCGTGACGCTGCGTATCCCGAAGCGCTGACCGGGAGGGGGAGCGCTATCCGGGAGCGCGGACGCTAACCGCCGCCGGAGATGCTTCCGCTTCCGGACGAGCCGGTGCCGCCGGTGCTGCCACCCGTGCTCCCGGACGAGCCGCTGGTGCCACTCGTACCGCCGGGACTGGTCGTCGCACCGCCGCCACCCGTCGCACCGCCGCCACCCGTCGCGCCCGAGCCGCTCGACCCGCTTGAGCCGCCCGACCCGCCTGAGCCGCCCGTCGCCCCGGAGCCACCGCTCCCGCTCGTGCTCGGCGCGCCCTGAGTCCCAGTGCTGGGAGCCACAGACGGCGCGGTGGTCACGGCGGGCGCCGTGCTCGGGGCCGCTGCGTAGCTCGGAGCGGGAGCCGCGCTCGGCGCCGCCGCCGGCGGCTTGGGCTTGTGAACTCGGTGCGCCTTGGTCGCCGTGCTGTGCGGCTTGGGCTTGTGGGCCCGGATCGCCGCCGGCGCCGTGGCCCGCGCGGCGGCGGTGCCTCGATCCACTGAGGTCGCCGAAGTCCGTGGGAGCCGATGGGCGGCATGCTGGCTGGTTGCCAATCCGCCGGCGATCCCGAGGCTCAACCCGACGATCGCCAGTCCCGCGACGAGCAGCACGCCCGAGCGTGTCCAGTTGCGCGTACGAGCTGATTCGGCCGCGGCGACGGGTGCCGCTCGGTCGACAGCCTCGGCACTTTCCCGCTCGGCCGGGAACTCGATGGTGGCGGCGGGAACGACGTGAAGATCGCCCGCTCCGTGACGTCGGCGCACCGACTCGGCATGAGCGGCCTTGCGCTTCTCCTCGAGCAGCGCGGCAAGATTGAAGGAAGCATCGGGATAGCCACGGCGAGCCGCCCGGCGGAAGGCGGCCTCGGCTCCCGGGGTGTCTCCCTGTTCGGCGAGCAGCACGCCGAGGTTGGAGGCCGCGGCGCCATGGCCTCGTCGATCGGCCCGCCGGTAGGCGGCCAGGGCGGCGTCGAGCTTCTGCTGCTGCTCGAACAGCGCGCCGAGGTTGAAGGCGCCGTTCGCGTCGCCGCGTTGATCGGCGCGACGGTAGGCCGCCTCGGCCGACGCCTGCTCGTGCTGGCGTTCGAGCAGCACTCCGAGATTGCAGGCCGCGGCGGCGTGATCGCGGTTGTCCGCCCAGCGGTAGGCCGCTTCGGCCAGAGCGAGGTCCCCACGCTGCTCGAGCCGTACTCCGAGGTTGAATGCTGCGACGGGATCGCCGAGCTGGCCTCCGGAATCGAAGGGCTCCAGTTCGTGGGGGAGATCGCCACTGCGTACCTCGCGCCCCGTCCCGCGGGCGCGATCGCCAAATGCACTACTGGGATGCGTGCCGTCAGCGCGCGCCATGCCACCCTCCGCATCGAGCCTCGCGCAGGGCTACGTGCTCAACCGACTGCTGCGTCGCGCTGCGGGAACTCTTGCCAAACGGCGGGTCGACCCCCACGTCAGCTCCTCTTCAGTTGGGCGTCGCATATCAAAGGTTGCCAACCATTGCAAATGATACGCCGAAAGCGATAGGATTGTCTAGTAATTTTGTAGCGCCAGCATCGTCTGGGGGCATCGTGGCAAACATCACGAATCGCTTGGTCACCGTCCTGTCGCTTTGCCGGACGGGCGCTGCCGCAACCCGGTGGCTGGTCTGGCTCGTACCTATCGCGGTGATCGTGAGCGGGTGGGTGCTCGCGCCGGCGGTCCATGCGGACGCCACCGCCATCAGCGTGTCGCTCTCACCGACGAGCATCGTGGCCAACGGCATCTCGACAACCGTCGCTACCGCGACCGTGACGGACGCGATTCCGCCCGCAACCGGGGACACCGTCGCCTTCAAGTCCACTGACACGGTCGAGACGATCACTCCCACAGCGTGCGTCCCCGTTACCCCCGGCACCTACTGCGCGACCATCAAGAGTTCGACCACGATCGGGACACCAACGATCACCGCTACAGTCACCTCGGGGACCACCACCCTGTCCGCAAACGCCACCCTGACTCAGACCGCAGGGCCCGCGGCGACCGTGACGGTACAGCTGGGTTCGAGTTCGATCGTCGCCAATGGCACTTCGACCACAACCGCGACAGCGACCGTCACCGATGCCCAAGGACACCCGGTATCCAACGAAACGGGAGTCGTGTTCTCCTCCTCCGACCCGAACGTGAGGTTCACCCCCAATCCCGCAGCCCCAGGCACCACTCCCGGCACCTACTCCACAACGATCACGAGTTCCACCACCCCCGGAAATCCGACAATCGTCGCAACCGACGGCGCGATCGGGAGTACGCCGCAGGTTCTGATGCAGACCGGTCCCGCGGCAAGGGCCTCGCTGCAGTTGACCCCTAGCACGATTCTCGCCGACGGCTCTTCCACCACGACCGCAACGGCGACGGTGATGGACGCCGCCGGACATTTGCTGTCCGGCGAAACCGGGATTGTGTTCTCCTCCACGGACTCGGCCGAGCCGATCACTCCCACAGCGTGCGTCCCTGCTACCCCCGGCACCTACTGCGCAACGATCAAGAGCTCGACCGCAGTCGGAACGCCCACGATTACCGTGAAGGACGGTGCCGCTTCTGCGTCGCAGAGTCTGAACCAAACCGCAGGTATGCCTGCCATCGTGACCGTACATCTGAACCCCAATTCCATCGCAGCCGACGGCAGCTCTCAGACCGAAGTTACCGCGACGGTGACGGATCTTCAGCACCACCCGATTTCTACCGACACCGTCGTCTTTTCCTCGAGCGATCCAGGGCAGTTCTTCGGGTCGGTGTTGAACCATGGCAACGGCACGTATAGCGTGGAAATCAGAAGCTCGACGACGCCAGGCCCGGCTACGATCACTGCGCGCGATGCGAACGGCGTGACCGGCCAGGCCACGTTGGGCCAGACCGCCGGCGCTAGCAGCACGACACTTGTGGCCTCTACATCGACCCTTGTTACGAACGAAACCGTGACGCTGTTTGCGTCTGTTGGTGCTCCGTTCGGCTCACCATCTGGAACGATCACGTTCAGAAACGGTGTGGCACCAATCGCGCACTGCATCGGACTGTTGGTAACACCCGTGAGAGCTGCCGCCACGTGCCAGACATCATTTGGTGCCTCCAGTGCAACAAAACAGATCTCTGCTGTGTTCACACCGGACGCGATATCAACCGCCCCGGGATCCATCGGTGCCATCACCCTGACGGTCAGGCCCGACGCAACCTCTGTCTCCCTCGGCGCGCCAACCACGGTGGGGCTGGGCCAGAGAACGACATACACTGCTGTCATCAGACCTGCCACCGGGCTCGGTCCGGTCATACCTACTGGCTGGGTACGTTTCCTCGACGGCGGGAGCCCGATCACCGCGTGCGGCGCGTCGGGGCTGATCAACGGACGCGCGACGTGCAAGCTCGCCTACAAGGCGCGCGGCGTGCACCGCATCACTGCTCAATACGGTGGAGATCCCAACTTCGGTGGCTCCAGCTCAGCAGCATCCACCATCCGTGTCGTCCCAGTGCTCGTGCCCGTGCTCGGCGTTCTCACCCCAACGATGCAGTGGACGTTCCACTACACGCCCGGCTACACGAGCATCGTCGCGCTTTCCCTCTATGGCACGTCGACGAGCGCGAGGGTGGCCGTCGTATGCAAGGGCCGCGGCTGCCCGTTCGGCTCACGCACGATGTCGGTGGCGAAACCGAAGCGGTGCGGGCAGAAAGGCCAGCGCAGTTGCCCCACGAGCGGCAGCATCGACCTGGCGCGGCCGTTCCGCGGCCGGCGTCTATACGTCGGAGCGAAGCTCACCGTCGTGATCTCCCGGCCCAACTGGATCGGCAAGTACTACGGGTTCACGATCCTGCCGCGCAGTGGACCGCGCATCCAGGTCGCCTGTGTCGGTCCGGGGCACAATCAGCCTGGCGTCGGTTGCTCGACGTAGCCGGGTAGCGCCAACACCGAACGCACTCGCGAGTCGCCACCCCATCCGGTCCGCGCGCGATCATGCGCTGAAGCGTTGTCAACGGGCGCATCCGCTGCCCAGGAGGGTTCTCGCCGCTCTTGCTGTCTCTCTCGGACGCGCCCGCCGGGGCCGGCCCGCAGGCTCAAGCCATGGCCGTGCCGGCCTACTTCTCGCCCGGCGGCTACTGGTCACAGCTGGCCGCGGGAGGGCCAACCGTGCGACTGGCCGTGATGAACCCGGCCAACGGGCCCGGGCCCTCACCTGACCCGGAGTACGTCAACGCGGTCAGCGCGGCGCAGGCGGCGGGCATCCTGGTTGCAGGCTACGTCCACACGAGTTACGCCACCCGATCTCCGGCGGCGGTGAGGGCGGACGTCGATGCCTACTACCACTGGTATCACGTCGACGGGGTCTTCTTCGACGAGGCCAGCACCGACAGTGCCAACGAGAGCTACTACGCCTCCCTCCATGCCTACGTCAAGCAACACCGCGGCCCCGCGCGCACGATTCTCAACCCGGGAACCGCAACCAGTGAGTGTTATGTCACAGCGGCAGACATCCTCGTCACCTTCGAAGGTTCCTATTCGCAGTACGTGACCTCGTACGCGGCACCAACATGGCTCGAGCATTACCCGGCCAGCCGCTTTTGGCATGTTGTCTACGCCACACCTTCCGAATCGGCAATGACGGAGGTGATCGAGCTCAGCAAGGCACGGCGGGCGGGCTATGTCTACGTGACCCCCGAAACGCTCCCGAATCCCTATGAGGTTCTCCCGGGTAGTGCGTTCTGGTCGGCCGAGCTCGGTGCCATTCGCTCGCCGTCCGGGTCATCGCCCCGACGGCGATGAGAATCTGGCCGGCAGACGGACCGGCGAACGGACGATGCCTCGACCTCTGCTATTTCGAGCTCGACGTGTGTCCACTTGACGCGCCCGGCCGAGCGCCCTACCGTCAGCCCGTGGGGCTAGGTGGCATCGGATCGCGGTCGACGGGTCACGAGATGGATGAGAAGCCAGTGAGGCGGCGTTGACGCCGGTGCGCCGAGACGTGAAGAACTGCCCCGAATGCACAACGCAGCTCGATGTGGCCGCGGTCGTCTGTCGCGAATGCGGCCATCGGTTTGCTGAGCAGCGGCCGATGCCTGGCAGCGACGAAGCGATGTCGCCCGCGAAAATCGAGCAAATGCGGGCGAAGGTCGTGCGCGGGGAGCGTTTGGACTACGACGGCGAGGCCATGCCGCTCTACGAGGAAATCAAGCGGCTGGGGGAGGAATACAAGCGCCTCGCGGAGCCGGTGCGGGCGGCAGAGCGCGCCGAGGAGGAGCGTGTCGGCCGTGACCTGTCGGCGCGTGAAGCGGACGCGCATCGTGAGCAGACCCCCGGGCTGCGTGAGGCCCATGAGGCCGCTGAAGCGACGCGCGAGGAATGGCTGCGTGCCAGCGAGGTGTTCCGTGCCAATGCGGACCTGGTCGTGGATCTTGCCCTGGCTGAGCAAAGCTCCCAGCGTCCACCGACGAGCGGGGTGCCAGCGGCGACCACGCCACCCTCGCCGCCGAGCTCTCCTGCTCGGACCGAAGCCGGCGACACGGACGAGCGCCGAACCGATCCGCCGAGCGGGCGGTCGCGGGCGCGCTAGGCGGTCGCGGGCGCGCTAGGGGTAGGCCCTGAGTAGCTCGCGCGCCCGCTATGGCGAGCCTTCTGCAGGGTGATCGGCGCCGCAGCGGCTGGCAGCGCGTTTAGCGTGCCGCCCGTGCGCGTCCGCGAGCGAGGGTCTTCCCTCTTTCACGGAGCGGTCCGCCTGCGGTAGGTTCGCGCCCGGTGATCGCACGACTATGGGGGTTCTCGATGACGGGCCGACGCTTGCTGTTCGCTGTGCCGCTCGCGCTGGCGATCGTGGTCCTTATCCCGGCGGCCTCGCTGGGGGCGACGCTCTCGCTCACGCGGATCACCGCCATCAACACCGGCGTCGGTGGTAGTCCCGGGATCGTCAGGACCAAGGACGGGGCGCTCCGCGTCGTCTACTCCACCCAGGTCGCATGGTCGGGTGGCTTCGATGGGGTCGGGGTCGCCGCGATCAGTCCGAGCGGACACGTCGGTCCCCGGGTGCGCGTCCTGTCAGGTTGGAAGACCGGCGTTCCGGGCGTGCTGGTCACGGCGACCGGTGCGCTCGAGACGGTCTTCGGCGGCAACCCCGACGTGGGCGGATCGAGCTACGCCGGGCCGTGGGGCAGCACCTCGTTCAACGGCGGCGTGACGTGGTCCGGCGCCTCGGCGGGGACGGACGGCTCGGGCCGCTCGACCTGCTCATCAACATGACCCCGCGCTCGCCCGGGAGCGAGCCGGCCGGCATCTACTACGCGCACATCCTGCCCCGGCTCTCGTCCGCAGTCTCGCCCACGAAGTCCAAGCCCGGAAAGTTCCTGCTTGCCGTAAAGGTGATCGACGCCGGCGACCCGGTGAGCGGCGCGACCGCGTCCGCACAGGGCCTCCACGCCAAGACGAAGTCGGCGGGTGTGGCCAAGCTGACCGTCCACGGCTCGACGGGCAAGCATGTCACCGTCACGATCACCGCTCCCGGCTACGAGGTCTTCACCGCGCACGTGACCTTTGTAGGCGGATGATCCGGCCGCCCGCGACGCTTGTATACCTCAGGCGATGTCTGTCTGTGCGGGCTGCGGTTCGCCGGTCATCTCGCGGAAGAGCCCAGTCACGACGAAGACCGTCTGTTCTGCGATATCGACGGTGTTGCCCGCGATCCGCTCGAGACAACGCGCGACGAGGATCATGAACATGGCCCACTCGCGGAGCTCGAGGTTGTCGCCGACGTCGACCGCTCGATTGATGATCGCCCGGTTCATCCTGTCCATCTCCCCGTCCATGCGGACGAGATTCTCTGCGAGGGCGACGTTGCGTGCGGCGAACGCCTCTTTGGCCTCGAACACCTCTGAGCGCGCGAGCTGTCCCATGCGCTCGATCCTGTCAACGAGCTCCTGGTCCTTAGGCGTCTCCTGGCCCGAGAGCTGCACGAGCTTGGCCATGTTCACGCACTGGTCGCCCATCCGCTCGACGCAGCGGATGATGTGCAGCAGGGCCGCGGCGATGCGCAGATCGCCGGCGACCGGCGCTTGCAGGGCGAGCAGCGACACGAGCCCTTGGTGCATCTCGAGATAGCGCCGGTCGATCTCTTCGTCGGCGGCGATGACGATCCCCGCGAGCTCGACGTCCTGGTCGCTGATCGACTCGAGCGCCCGGTCCAGCTGCTCGATCACCAAGTCGAGGCTCTCGAGCATCTGTCGCTCGAGCTCCCTGAGCGCTTCTCGGAATTGGTGGCGCGCTTCCAGCATCTTGCTCAGCCGAACTGCCATGTTACGCATCTCTTGTGGTCTCCCTCCAGATGGCCGGTGACGAAGTGGGATGCGAGGATTGGTTGAGCAAGCGCCAATCTGAGAGGAGAGCCATGCCCCAGTACGTGCCCGGAACACCGTCGTGGATTGACTTGGCGTCGTCCGACATCGAGGCCTCGGTTGGTTTCTATGGCGATCTGATGGGTTGGACGGCGACCGACCCGCAGCCTGAGACCGGTGGTTATCGGCTCTTTCAACAGGGCGGCGCCAACGTCGCGGGCGTGATGCCCCACATGCAGCCCGGGCAGCCGACTGCGTGGGCGACGTACGTGACGGTCGCCGACGCCGACCAAACCGCTGCCACGGTCACTGAGGCCGGCGGCACGTCCATCGCCGGTCCGATGGACGTGACGGACATCGGTCGGATGGCCGTCTTCAGCGATCCGACGGGAGCCGTGTTCGGCATCTGGCAGCCCAAGACGTTCACCGGTGCCGATCTCGTCAACGAGCCCAACTCCCTGTGTTGGAATGAGGTCCGAACGCGGGACCCTGAGCGTGCCAAGTCGTTCTACTCGGCGGTGTTCGGCTGGGGGGCAGAAGCACCGCCGTTCGAGGGGCCGGGTTACACGATCTGGAAGCTCGGCGGCAGGCGCGTGGGCGGCATGATGGCGATGACCGACGAGTTCTTCCCGGCCGAGGTACCGCCGCACTGGAGTGTGTGTTTCGCGGTCGCTGACTGTGACGCGATCGTCGCCCGTGCGGCCGAGCTGGGCGCGACCGTCACGGCGCCCGCCATGGACATGCCGATCGGGCGCTTCGCGGGGTTCGTGGACCCCCAGGGGGCGGCGTTCACGGTCATGCAGATGGCAGCCCCGTAGCCCTTCTCCGTCGTAAGAACCGTTTGGGGCTCGCCGAGGGTCTATTGGAGTGAATTCGCTCTCGTTTGATTGAAAGGACCCGATGACCCACTTGAGTGCTCAGCTTTCAGCCTCCTCGGCATGCTCCGATGGCGCCCAGCGCGCGACCTTCGCCGCCGGCTGCTTCTGGGGCGTGGAAGCAGCCTTCCGCGAGCTCGACGGCGTGCTCGAGGTCAGCGTCGGCTACACCGGCGGCACGACGACAGATCCGACCTACGAGCAGGTGTGTGGCGGCGGCACCGGCCACGCCGAGGCCGTCGAGGTCATCTTCGACCCGGCGAGGGTGAGCTACGGGCAGCTGCTTGACACCTTCTGGAACATCCACGATCCGACCACCCCGAACCGCCAGGGTTGGGATCTCGGAAGCCAGTATCGCCCTGCGGTCTTCTTCCACGGTCCTGAGCAGGAGCGCCTCGCCCTCGCCAGCCGCAACTCCGAGCAGGAGTCGCTCGTCAAGGCGATCGTGACCGAGATCGTTCCAGCGACGACGTTCTACCGCGCCGAGGAGTACCACCAGCGCTACTTCGAGCGCTCCGGCTACGCGGCGTGTGGCGTCACGATCGAGGTGCCCTCGAGCCGCTAAGAACAAGCCGGTAGGTCAGTGTGCCTGCTCGAGTCGGAGGTACGGCTCGAGCAGGGCACGGAGCTGCATCCGCCCGCGGTGCAGGCGGCTCTTGAACGCCGCCTGCCGGACGCCGACCGCGGCTGCGGCTTCTTCCGTGGTGAGCCCTTCGAGGTCGCGCAGGACCACGGCGGCGCGAAGGTCGACGGGCAGCTGCGCGAGCGCCCGCTCGAGCATCTGCTCGAATTCGCGGTCAAGTGTGCGGGCCTGCGGTCCCGCGCCGATCGCATCGGGTAGCCCGGCGATCTCGTCCTCGTCGCCGAGCTGAACGAACGCCGTCGCCGGCGGGCGCCGAGCGAGCCGCCGCTGGGCCTCGTTGAACGCGATCCTGTAGACCCAGGTCGCGAACTGGGAGCGCTCTTCGAACCGCGCCAGGCCCCGCCAGGCACGCAGGAAGACCTCCTGTGCGACCTCATCGGCCTCCTGTGGATCTAGTCCGAACCGCCGCAGCGCGCCGTAGACGCGGGCCGAGTGCTCGGTTACCAGCTGCGCAAAGGCGCTCTCGTCCCCGGCGCGTGCCCGCGCGATCAGAGCGCGCTCGTTACCCCGATCAGCGGTCGGCTGGCTCATGCAGCCGCCGCAAGACAGCGCTGGCGATCGCCGATACATCGGCGACTGGTTCCGGCGCCGGCGCGCCCTGGAGCAGGCCGAGCATGCGTCGCAAGTCCTCGAGAATGCTCCGGCACTCGGGGCACTCCGCCGCATGACGCTCAAGCCGCACCCGAGCCTCGGCCGACAGCTCGAAGTCGAGGTAGGCGGACATGTGTGGCGGCGTCCACCGATGATCGCGGCGGAAGCGCAGCTCGTTCCAGACAGGGCTCATCGGCGGTGTGACCCGGCCATCGACGCAAAAGGTTCGCAGACTGCTCCGAACCGGCCCGGGCCATGAACCGTTTTCGGCGCAGTTGGGGTCAAAGTGGTCGTACACATCACGAAAGGAGCGCGATGACCAACCACATCGAGAAGACCGACGAGCAGTGGCGCCAGGAGCTGACGCCCGAGGCCTACAAGGTGCTCCGCCACAAGGGAACCGAGCGACCCTTCACCGGCACCTACGTCCACACCAATGCGGACGGCGTCTACCGCTGCGCCGCCTGCGACGCGGAGCTCTTCTCCTCGGACACCAAGTTCGACTCGGGTACCGGCTGGCCGAGCTTCACCGACCCCGCCAACCGCGCCAACGTCGAGTTGCACGAGGACCGCAGCCTATTCATGCGCAGAACCGAGGTGACCTGCGCCACCTGCGGCGGCCACTTGGGCCACGTCTTCAACGACGGCCCGGGCGGCTGCGACCGCTACTGCATCAACTCGGTCGCGCTCAAGCTCGACCCGACACCGGTCGACTAGACGCCGAAGTATCAAGGTTGGACGGCGCTCCGTGCCGTCCAACCCCCACGCGAAGCGATCCCTGGCCGCCATAGGCGTCGCCGGCTCGGGCCCGTCGGGACGATCGCTATCGAGCAGTGGGATCGTCGGCTGTGGGATCGTCGCGCGGCTGTGCGCTATCCCCGCCCGCTTTCTGGGCAGCCGCCGCCTCCTCTCAGCAGCGATTCCCGACGGCCAACCCGCAGCACGCCGACGCTCGCCGACGCGTAGAGCCGACTTCAGTCCCACCCCATCCAGCGACCACTCCAACAATCCCCGACGCCTTGCGCACCTCACACGGATTGGACGTGCTCGGAGCCACGTCGGAGGCAGTTGATGCGAATCACCTCATCGGTATGGACTGCCGAAGCGATGCAGCATGCCCTCGTGCACCGCCAGTACCACTGCTATGAACAGAATGAGCAGAATAACGCCCATCTCTATCTCCTCATCGCACCGAACGATGCGATCGTCGGGGGCTTCATGTTCAATCGTCCGTGAACTTCGGACGGTCGACACTCACTGGCTTACTCGTTCGACCGGGACCACGCAACCGTGCAACGCCGCAGGAAACGCCGGAACTCTACGGCTTCTTGACTGGTTTCGTGACAACCTCAGATTTAGGATCCTCGGCGTGTGTTCGCCGACGATCGAGCCGGTCGGCAAGGATGGCCAAGCCAGTGCGGTCGCCACGCTGGTGGCGGCCTTTATTGCGGATCCGGTGGAGCGCTGGCTGTTCCCACAGCCTCTGGCCTATCTGACGCACTTTGCGGCCTTCGTGACTGCGTTCGGTGGCGATGCGTTCGAGAGGCAGACGGCGTGGATGTTGGACGATTTCGCGGCCGGGGCCATGTGGATCCCTCCGGGTTGGCGCTGCGGGCGCCCGTGCAGTTAGTCTCGGCGGATGGACGAGTTCGCTTCTGCGTGCGTGAGTGTGTGTGATCGCGTGCTGGCGTCCGACAAGGTCGCGGGAATCGACGCGGCTTGGCTGGCCTATGTGCGGGACGACGGCCGCCTGACCGAGGCAGCGAGAATGACGCCATGCGTGACGCGGATGGTCACCTCGGAGCTTCATCCCCCCGCGGACGACACTCCGGTCGGACGGTTCTCAGGCCGAGTCCCGCCGCTCGGCCGGGTGTTACCCGACCTCGGGCGGCACGAACCTGATGTCCGCCGTCTCGTCATGGTCACGGTGGCGTACGGCTACTTCGCGATGATCGATGCCGAAGCGATCGCCGCCCTTGCCGGCTCGCCGCTCGGGCCGAACGTCGCGTCCCGTAGCGCTGAGCAGGTCTGGCCGGACTGGGTGACGAACATGAGCACGGGAAAGCTGCTCGCGCAGGTGGCCGGCAAAAAGGAGGTCGACCGAGTCAGGAACATCTGCGGCGAGAGTCTCTACCAGGGACTTCGGGAGCTCGGGCTGGTCGGCGGGCGGCGCCGGAAGGTGCCGTACATGGGGCGCTTCTATGCGCAGGCGGGCATGCTGCTCCGAGTCGTGCAAAGCGATACGTTCGTGCCGGGCCCCGCGTCGGAATTGCAGGGGATCACAGACCGATGGCCGTTTGAGGAAATGCCGACCGAGTAGCCAGGACTGTCGCTCACCCGGATCCTCCCGGCGCGAACGCTGCGGCGGATCGGAGCTTGCGGATCGTTGCGATCGGCCAACTCCCTCAGCGGCTGCCTTCCTCACTGACTGTGTTCCTGGTCTGCAGTCCCGACACCGCGCGGTCTCCGCACACGCAACTGACATCGGGACCCAGCCTCGGGCTCCGCCCACCTACCGGTCAGGCAGAATCGATCGGCTCCACCTCCGTGCTCGCCTCATCTATTCCGCCAGCGGCGAAGTAGCGGGGCGATGAGAGCTCGGCGTCGGTCCGACGCCGCCCCCAGGACGGATGCTTTGCACGACTCGCCGGCAAAGAGCTCACGATCGCATTGTCGAAAGGCGGTGGGAACGGCGAGCCGCAAGCGGTGACCCGGACCAGCCTGCGGCGACCCACAGCGGCAGCAGCTCTGCAAGGGCCGCACCCCCAGCTAATTCGAGGAAACGGCCGGGATAAACGGAGAGGGGGGAGAGGGGGGGGAGAGGGGGGGATTCGAACCCCCGATGGACCGAAAGGCCCATACCGGTCTTCGAGACCGGCACGAGGGGGCCAGAACGCCCGTGGAATCGGCGGACACGAGTCGGGGGGAACGGAAAAGGGAACGACGGGCCATCAGCTGGCGCGCGTGTTCGCCTGCTCGTCCCGCGCCAGCGTGCCGCGGAAGCGACCGGCATCGATTGGAATGCGACGTGCGCATACACGACAGGGGGACGGTCGTCGAGGTGGCAGTCAGACCCTGAGGCATCCCCGGCGCTCAGAGCCGGCAGTCTCGCGAGGGGAGAGGGGCCGCCGATGCGCACGGGCCGTGATGTCGTCGCCGCGAGAGGTGCAAGATCCGAAATTCGGCGAGGTTTGACTCATCGCCTAACTTTGGCGTCGAGGATCGAAGACTAGGAGCGTCACTTTGAAGCATGGCCGCGATTCAGATTGCAGTTGACCTCCGCCCCGGCTTGCGTCGGTCGTGACGTACGAGGGAACCCCAGATGTCCATGCGCGTGTCGTCGGCGGCGCGCTGATCAGGATGCGGTCATTCCGATGACTCGGCGGTTCGAGCACGTCGGGGTTGTCGGCGGCGGCATCATGGGCACGGGCATCGCCGAGGTCTGCGCTCGATCGGGTCTCGACGTTGTCCTCGTCGAGGCCGACGCGACGCGCGCACAAGCGGCTCGCGAGCGCATTGGCCGCTCGCTTGAAAAGGCCGTCAGCCGCAGCAAGACAAACGCGGCCGACGCAAACGCCACGCTCGATCGCGTTGTGACGACCGTCGATCTAGCCGCGCTCGCCGACCGCGAGATCGTCGTCGAGGCGGTCGGCGAGGACAAGGCGACGAAAGTCGCCGTCTTCAGTCGGTTGGCCGAGATCGTCGAGCGCGACGATGCGGTGCTCGCGTCGAACACCTCGTCGATCCCGATCGTCGAGCTCGCCACCGCTACGAATGGGCGGGCGGCCCAGGTCCTCGGGCTGCACTTCTTCAACCCCGTCCCGGTCCTCAAGCTCGTTGAGATCATCCCGTCCTTGCTCACCGCGCCGGAAACCGTCGAGCGGGTCACCGCGTTCGCGACCGATCAACTCGGCAAGGACCCAATCACCGCTCCTGACCGCGCCGGCTTCACCGTCAACGCGCTGCTCATTCCGTATCTGCTGTCGGCAATCCGGATGCTCGAGCAGGGGATGGCCACCGCCGAGGACATCGACAAGGGCATGGTCGAGGGCTGCGCACACCCGATGGGGCCGCTGGCGCTCGCTGATCTCATCGGGCTCGACACGGTCATGGGGATCGCCGAGACGCTTCACGCCGAGCACCGTGAGCAGCTGTTCGCGCCCCCGCCGCTGCTCCAGCGACTCGTCGCCGCCGGACTCCTCGGCCGAAAGACCGGACGTGGCCTCTACAAATACGACTGATGGGCGGTGGCCGCCGCTTGCCTGCGCGCAGCGACGATCTGTCCCCGGCGCTCTCGGAACCGCCCAGCAATGCCTGCTTGAGCGGCTGCACGGTCTCATGGTCGCCCGGGATGTCCGTGCGGACAAACGGACATGTTCGTGTGAGACGGTGTGGCGGTCGGTCCTTAGGGCACCGCGGGCGCGTTGCGTACCGCAATATCCGACCGACGACGTCGCGATGGCGCAACCACTCATCGCGGCCGGGCTGGCCGTCGCCATGCTGCCATCACTCAACCTGGCACAGCCGCACCCCGGCGTCACCGTCCGAAACCTCCCCGACGCTCCACCCGGACGCAACCTCTGGTGCCTCCGCCCCGCCCATCAACGCCTACCCGCCGCGAACACAATGACCAAGGCACTCATTCGCGCGACCACCACCCTCCGGCAGTCCCCCGGCGACACATCGGCATAGGTCTTCCCAGCCACCCCAGGGAATCCCGTCGCGCCGTCGACGACGTTAGTCATGACGAGCGGTGACGCGTTGTGGAGCACGGGGGATTGTGAGGCCGAGCGGTAGTCTCGCCCAGGTGCTGCGTCTGATCACGATCCCGATCAGCCACTACTGCGAGAAGGCGCGGTGGGCGCTGGACCGCGCCGGCATTGCGTATCGCGAGGAGCGGCACGTGCAGCTGGTGCACCGCGTCGCTGCTCGCCGGGCGGGGGGTGGCTCGACCGTGCCGGTGCTGGTCACCGACGGCGGTGTGCTCGGGGAGTCGAACGCGATCCTCACCTGGGTTGACGAGCGCACGCCGGCCGGGCGGCGACTGTTGCCGACCGAGAGCGGCTGTGCTGCGCGTGCCGAGGTGGATTCCCTGTGTCGGCGTTTCGACGACCAGTTGGGGCCTACCGGGCGGCGGCTGATCTACGTCCACGTGCTCGAGCAGCGCAAGCTCGCCCTGAGCTTCAACAACACCGGCGTTCCGGCCTGGGAGGACCGCATGCTGAGGCTGACCTGGCCGCTCGCGGCCGAGGGCGTCCGCCGCGCACTCGGGATCCGGCCGGGAATGGAGCTGGAGGACGAGCGGGCGGTGTGGGCCGAGCTCGACTTCGTCGGCGAGCGGCTGGCTGACGGGCGGCCATTCCTGTGCGGCGACGCATTCGGCGCCGCCGATCTGACGTTCGCCGCGCTCGCGTCGCCGGTGATTGCGCCGCCGCAGTACGGCACGCCGCTCCCGCAGCCAGAAGTGATGGCGCCCGCGACCGCGGCGCTGATCACGCGGGCCCGTGAGCACCCGGCAGGACGGTTCGCGATGCGGATGTTCGCCGAGCATCGCTGCGGCCCGTCCGCTAAGCGCTCAGAGGATCGAGTAACCGCCCTCGATCACGATCGTCTCGCCGGCCGAACGCGGCAGCAGGCGGCCGCGCGGCGCGATCGCTCTCGCCTCAGACGAGCCTCGTCGCGGACGATCGCAACGGCGCGACGTTCAAAAAGGTCCGACTGAGCTCGATCGCCAATCTCACTGCCGGGTCGGCCCGCGGTCTCTGGGCTGCCAACGGCAGACTCAGGTCTGTCTTCACCAGGCCTCGGGCGGGTCGTTCGATCGAGGATCGTGAGCAACGCCGCACGGTGCTCGTCCTGATAGTCGCCCCGGTAACCGCCCGCGCGCACGAGATAGATCTGGAGTGCGGCCGCGGATCCCGGGCCCTTATCAGCCAAGCTCTCGGCGAAATCCAATGATGGGTGGGCGATTACTTCGCGCGAGCGGGTAGGTCTCTACCTCCATGAGCGAAAGAAAAGTGATTCTCAAGATGGTCGTGTCTCTCGACGGTTTTGCCACCAGCCCGGACGGGACCCATGAATGGATGTTTGAGTGGTTTGGCGAGGACTCGACGGAGCGGAACCTCCGTGCGCTCGAGGAGGCCGGCGTTCACGCGATGGGCCGCCGCAGCTACGAGATCATGGGCCCGCACTGGGCCGCATCCGAGGGACCAATCGCTACCGCGATGAACGAGAAGCCCAAGGCAGTCTTCTCCCAGACCCTGAAGAACCCCGATTGGGGACCAGCCGAGATCTTCAGCGGCGACCTGAGCGCGGAGATCGCGGACCTGAAGGCCCGAGACGACGGAGGGACGGTCTTGGTCCACGGCGGTCCTAACTTCGCCACATCGCTGACCCGCCTCGGTCTCGTCGACGAATACCACCTATCGACGGTCCCTATCGCGATCGGCGCGGGCCACAGCCCATTCGCCCAGCTAGTGCCGGGTCAAGCAATGTTCGCCCGGTCGAGGACCCTGCGTAGGCGGCGGTCGTGGGGGTTGCGGTTGCGCCAGGCGATGTAGCGGCGGATTGCGCGGCCCTGTTCCTTGTGGGTCGCGTGGTTGGTGCCGTCGAGCGCGAAGTAGCGCAGGCTGGTGAACTGCGCTTCGATCCGGTTCAGCCAGCTGGCGTTGAACGGCACGTAGGCGAGTTCGATGTTGTGCGCGGCGGCGTAGTCACCGACCCTGGTGTCGGTCGTGGTGGTCAGGTGCGGGCTGAAGTTGTCCAGGATGATCGCCAGCCGCTTGTGCTCTGGGTGCAGCGAGCGGACGTAGCGCAGGAAGGCGAGGAACTCGCCGCGGCGTTTGCGCGGTTTGACATGCCCATAGAGATGGTCGGCGCGCAGGTCATAAGCGGCGAACAAGTGGCGGATGCCGTGCAGCCGGTGGAAGGTCGCTCTTCGCCGCCGGCGACGGACGTGGCCACGACCGCCTTGGCAGGCCCACTGGCGGCCAGGGTGCGGCTGGAGGTTCAGCGGCCCGAACTCGTCGAGGCAGATCACCTCGTCCGGATCGCCGGGGCGGCGCTCGCGCTTGCCGTCGGCCAGCGCGTAGAGGTCGAGCACCCGCTCCTTCTTGGCCTCGTAGTCGGGGTCGGTCGATTCCTTCCAGGTCTTTATACGTTGAAAGGACACGCCCTGCTCGCGCAGCATCGTGCGCAGCCGCTCGTGGCTGATGTCCTCGACCACCCCCTCCTCGACCAGGTAGTCGGCCAGCTTGGACAGGCTCCAGGTCGAGAACGGCTGCCCGTGATCCCCCGGGCGCGAGAGCGCGATCCGCTTGATCTCATCGCGCTGCTGCTCGGTGAACTTCGGCGGCCGGCCGCCCTTGTAGCGCGGGTACAACGACTCGAACCCGTCGGCGTTGAAGTTGTGGATCACGTCGCGGACCCGATCCTCGCTGGTGAACGTCACCCGGGCGATCTGCGGCACATCCATCGCCTGCGCCGAGAGCAGCACCATCTGCGCCCGACGCCACCTCACCACCGACCCGGTCCCACGACGCAGGATCCGCAACAGCCGGTTGCCCTCCTCGTTGCTGATCGACCGGACCTGGACCCGCTCCGCCACCGATTCTCCTCGCGACGCTCAGTCGCAACGAGATTCGCTATCCATAACACCGATCCCTGCCGGCAACAGGGCAAACGTTGCCGGTCACAGCACTAGATGAGCACCTGAAGCTCGACGTCGTCGAAGAACAGCGCTTCCGAAGCGGAGCCCTCGCGCAGATCCTGGTGCCGAGGCGATGAGCGACCGTCCGCGGGCACACTGGCCAGTTCGAAACGATCACGGCCCGCTGGACAGGCCAAACTGATTTCGACCTCGATCCGCCGGCGCGCATTTCGAAGCCCGTCGGTCTGGCGAGCACGGCCACCAACACGGCCAGGACGTGGCCGGACAGGCCGTTGAGGAACTTACGTTGGTGCGCGCCCAGGTGGGCAGCTGGCAGCTGCGCACCGCAGGATGGAAAGCGCTACGGAACGGGCTCGTGCGCTCCTACCGACGCGGACGCGAGGCGTTCACGTGCGCTCGCGCCAACGGCGAGGCGGGGGATCTCCACGCCTGGCGCAAGCGGGTGAAGGACCTCTGGTATCACGAGCGCCTGCTCGCTCCGACCTGCGGCCCGACGGTGCGGGGTCACGCCACTGACCTTGACCGACTCGCCGACCTGCTCGGCGACGAGCATGATCTCGCCGTCCTCGTGCACACACTGACCATCGACAGCCCATTCCCGGCGGTGGACCTCGACGCGGTGCTCGCGCTGATCGACCACCGTCGCGCGGAACTGCGGAGCGAGGCATTTCGCATCGGTGAGCGGTCGTATGCCGAGACGCCCAAGGCCTTCCGCCGCAGAATGCGGGCTGCCTGGGAGCCGGGGCACGCGGTGGCATTGGAGCCGCGGGAGCAGCATCCGGCTCAGTTGGCAGCCGCGACACGGTAAATGAGCACTGGTGATTCGGGTGCCGGAGAGGAGGCTGCGGCTTTGCTGCGCCTGACCCGCCGCTCATCATTGAGGCGGTCCGAGCGGCCTCCACGACGGCGGCCCGTTCATGACGCCACGGGGGTCTCGGGCTGAGGTTGCAGGCGGGCGATCGTCGGGATTGGGTCGGCGAGCGGCTGGCATGCGGCTGCCGCGTCCTCGTGCTCGTGCAGGCTCCGCCGCAGCTGGACGAACGCGATGCTGCCGAGCACCGCCGGAAGCCACAGCTGGAAGCCGCGGTAGACGAGCACGGCGGTGGCTGCGGCCGACAGCGGTACGTGGTAGAGCGCGAATGCGCCGATCAGGCCTCCCTCGGTTCCCCCGACCCTCCGGGGATGGGGAGCAGTCCGCCGAGCTGCCCGATGATGTATCCGACGACGAGCACTCCGAGCGCGGGGGTGTAGCCGAAGGCGAGGAAGCAGACGCCCAGCACGGCGATGTCGAACCCCATGTAGCCGAACGAGCCGATCAGCACGCCGACCGGCCGGTGGCGCAGCAGCGACTCCCCGTCGTGCACGCCATCGGTCAGAGCCTCCAGCGATCGGCGCGCGATCTTCCTGGCCCGTCCGGCACCGGTGGGCCGCGGACCCTTCCCCGCGCCGAGTCGCGACCCCAGGGCGGGAAGGGCGAGCGTGATCAGAATCGCCAGGCCGCCGGCGGCCGCGAAGCCGAGCGTGAGAGCGGGCTGTCGGTCGCGGCCGAGGAGTCCCGCGGCGAGCGCAGCCCCGAACACGATCAACGTGCCGACGTTGGCGAGGCTCGTGAGGATGAAGAAGGCGACGGTCCGGCGGGCGATGTGGTCCGCCGGCATCCCGCCGCGCCGGAGCGCCCAGGCGCCCAGCGCCAGCCCACCGGCGCCGCCCGCGGGCAGCAGTGAGTTGGCCGCCTGCTCGGCCATACCGACCTGGTAGGAGAACCGCCACGACATCCGGGGGCAGAAGACGGCCCTGAACACGATGACGTAGGACAAGGCAGAAAGCAGCTCGAGTACGCCGGCGGCGACGAGCCACGGTGCCGAGGCGTCCGCGATCCGTGATCGCACCGAGCTCAGGCCCGGCAACAGAAACACGAACGCGACGACGACGGCGACGACCGCCGACAGCTGGAGCAGCCGCTTGAACAGATGGCGCGAGTCGAGCTCGGCCGGCATCTCTTCGCCAGTCGCAGTCGGCAGCGTGGTGGCGGTCACCTTCTGCACTCCGCAATCCTCCCACCGCAGGCGACACGCTGGCCCCCCGGGACGGCGTGGCTCGCTAACGCAGCGAGAAGACACACGGCTTACGGGCAGGTCACCCTCGCACGGGCGCGGCCTCACATAACGGCTCCAATCCCCAACCAAGGCGCTCATCTCGACGCGCAGACGTTCCACGCAGACAGCGTTCGCCGCCCTCGCGCCCGGCGCGACGCCCGGCGCGTCGAGCCGCTGGGTCGAGACCTCGCAGGTCGCCGCGGCGATCCTGCAACTCCTCGGGCTCGACCCGACCGCGCTGCAGGCCGTGCAGCGAGAGGGTACGCGCGTCCTCCCCGGCATCGGACGCTGACGCGCAAAGGGGGGGCGTGTGAGGCCGCCGTGCCCCGCCGCGGGCCAGTTCGCCCGTCCCCGGAGCGGACGCCCGAGAAAAGTTCGCTGTCAGCGCGGAGGTTCAGGCCGGACACCGGATCTTCACACCGAGTTGAGCGGGGGCACGGCAACTTCCAGTCCGCACCGTGATTGAGATCGTGATCGGGGATGTACACGCGCGCAGCGAGGCGCTGCGGAGGATCTTGCGCGCGGTCGGTGCTCTCGACGCGCGGGGGCGGCGCCAGCGGGGCTTTTGGGTTGTGCAGGTCGGGGACCTGCTCGATCGCCGCGCCGCTCCGGCCGCGAACCTGGCGACGGCGCGCTTGGCGGCACGCGTCATCGATGTTGTCTTGGCCGGCAACCACGAGGTTCTGCTCCTGCGCGAGTCCACAGGTGATCACGGTGCTGCGCTGGCGACGCTCGCAGCGTGTGGCTGGCCGCATGCCGCCGCGTGCTGTGGTGAGTGGCTTGTGACGCACGCTGGGGTACACCCGCGGCTCGCGGTCGACCTCTCGCCGCTGGCGGCGGAGTGCGCTGCGGAGATCAACGATCTCTGGCATCGGCGCGGTCCCGCAGAGGGCGACGATCCGCTGTTCGACTGGATCGGGCCGGCGCGAGGGGGCGGGGCTCCGCACGGGGGGATCTTCTGGTCGCATCCCGTCGAATGGGGATCCGAGCCGAGAGCGCCGTGGGGTCAGATCGCGGGGCATGTGCCGCAGCGCACGCCGCGACTGCTGCCCGGACGGTGCTGGTCGATCGATCTCGGGGGCCGGAACGGACGGGTGGCGGCGCTCGTTCGTGGCAGCGGCGAGCAGCGCTGGCGTCCCGTCGTCGTCGGTGCTCGCTGAGCCTCCGACGCTCGGCGGCCGGCGAGAAACGTCGGCATGGCGCCCGCTGACCGCGTGGCCGGTTCGGGGGCGGGCCCGGTGGTACGGTCGCTCGTACGTATGAGTCCGCAAGCCTCGATCGAGCGCGAGGTCAAGCTCGGCGTCTGGCCCGGGTACGAGCTGCCGGACCTGTCCGATGTTCACGCGGTCGGGCGCGTCAGTCCGAGCACCGAGCAGCACTTGGAGGCTGTCTACTACGACACCGCGGATCTGCGGTTGCTGCGCCGAGGCGTGACGCTGCGATTTCGCAAAGGCGAGCCGCCGGGGAGTGTCTGGACGGCCAAACTTCCCGCCGCCACGCCAGCTGTAGGTCTCGCCCGACGCGAGATCACCGTCCCGGGTGCCGCGGAGAACATGCCCGGGTTGCTCGCCGATCTGGTCCGCGGCTGGGCGCACGTTGCTCGGAGCTGACGATCAGCTGATCGCGCAGCTGGACGACGACGAGGTCTCAGTCCTGCGCGGCTCGCGCGTCGCGGTGCGCTTCCGCGAGCTCGAAGTGGAGCTGGCCGACGAGGCCCCAGCGAAGCTGTTGCCGCGGTTGGCCGATCGGTTGCAGTCAGCTGGAGCCCAGCCCGTCGACCAGGTCCCCAAGCTTGTGCGTGCTCTCGGGCCACCCGCATTGGAACCGTGGGAGCTGGCCGTGCCTGAGCTCGGGGCGAGTCCAAGCGCGGCGGAGATGATCCGGGCGGGGCTGATCGATGCGGCGGCGCGGCTCGCCGACTACTACGCCGCCGTCGTGCTCGACGAGGACCCAGAGGGCGTCCACCAGGCACGGGTCGGCATCCGGCGCCTGCGCTCGGATCTGCGCACGTTCAGCGCGCTCCTCGACGCCGAGGCCGTCGGCGCACTGCGTGCGGAGCTCGGCTGGCTTGCCGCTCAGCTCGGCGCCGTCCGGGACCTCGATGTGCTCCTGCCACATTTGCGAAGCGACGCGGATCGCCTCGAAACGGAAGACCAGCCCGGCTGCGACGAGCTTCTTGAACGGCTTGCCGACCAACGCGCGACGGCCTACTCCGAACTGCTCGACGCGATGCGCACCCAGCGCTGCGCATCCCTGCTCGAGAACGTCCGCGTGCTCGTCACCTCGCCGCCCTTCGCCGCCCGCCACGCAAACGCTTCAGCCGCCGAGGTCGTGCCCCAGCTCGTTCGCCGCCCGCTGCACAAGCTGCGACGTGAAGGCGACCACCTCGGCCAGACGCCCGACGACGCCGAACTGCACCGCGTCCGTATCCTCGCCAAGCGCCTGCGCTACGCCACGGACGTCGCCGCGCCCCTCGCCGGGAAGCGCGCCCGCAACGCGGCACGCGCCCTGGCCAAACTCACGGACGTACTCGGCGACCACAACGACGCCTGCGTCGCGCTGACCCGTCTGCGATCGCTCGCCGGCGACGCCACGCCCGCCGTGGTGTGGGCCGGTGGCGTCCTGGGCGGACTGCAGATCGCCCGAGCCGACGAATGCCGCGGGCGGTTCCACGCCGCCTACCGCGACGCGCTCACCACAGACCGCTGGAACTGGATTCCCTGACGGTCCGAGCTGCCAGCTGCGACTCAGCTCACGCGAGCGCCGGAACCGACCCTCGGTCCCGTGCCGCAGAGGTATAGTCGCTTTCATGAAGGGAGTGCTCGAGCACGGGCCAGCGGCTGGGCGAATCGTGGACGCGGGCGACCCTCCGGTTCGCCGTGGCGTGATCGTCGTCGGCGAGGGCGGGTTCGGGGAGGAGGCCCACCGCTATTACCTCACGACCGTCGATGAGGGTGGGGCGACCTACACCCACGGCGGTCAGGTTGCGTGGCCGCCCGAAGCCGCGCCCGCCGTCATCTCACGAGCGGGCCAGGCGCAAGGCGAGTTCGTCTAGACGCTGCGCCTTTCAACGCGGCACGGACGTGCGGCAGACCACGGATGCGGTGCGGTCATCGCGCGCCTAGGGTGGGCGCTCGTGAGCCCACGCCGCTGTATCCGAACTTCGTTTAGAAGAGTCGCGACGAGGCTTGGGGTTGCCCTCGCGATCGTGATGGTGCCCGGTCCTGCGATTGCCGGAGCCAGACCGAGCTGGCTGGTGAGCGCGAGGATCCTCGTCGCGGCGAACCTCGCGAACACGAACTGTCGCACCGGTGTCTGCAAGCACAACGAGAACACAGACCTGACTTGGTGGCACGGGGCGATCTACCTCGTGCACCGCACGGCCAACGCGCAGATCCTGGGACCGAACAGCTCGCTGCGGATCTATCGATCGATCGACCGGGGCAGAAGCTTCCAGTTGCAGGCGCTCATCCCCGCGCCCGCCGGCCGCGACATCCGCGACCCCTGCTTCTTCATCGTCGGCAAGCGTCTGTTCATCAAGGCGATCACCCGGCTTCCCGGCTTTGCCCTGCGCGACCAGCACGCCGGGTCGATTAGCGTGCAGACCCACTCGGTGGATGGCCGCAACTGGTCACAAACACGCGCGATCGGACCCGAGGGTTGGGGTTTCTGGCGGGTCGTCAAGCACGCCGGGGTGTATTACTCAACCGCGTATGAGGACGGTGACTTGAAGATCGTTCTCTACCGGTCGACCACCGGGGTCCGATGGAGGGCCGGGCCTGAGATCTATGGCCGTTCGGCCGACACGCCGTTGGAGGCAGAGCTTGCCTTCCCCGCGCACGGGCAGCACCTGCTCGCGCTCGTTCGAATGGATGGCAACGACGTGGACCTCCTCGGCTATCAGGGCCGGCTGCGAACGAAGGTCTGCTGGTCGGTTCCCCCGTTCGTGCGCTTCAGCTGCCCGCAGACGCTCGACGGCGTTCGTCTCGACGGCGCGGTGGCATTCTTCTGGCGCCAGCGCCTGTTCGTCATCGCGCGAAAGCACCTCCCGGGACCGGGGATCCGCAAACGGACGGCCCTGTACGAGATCACCGGCAACCTTGACGGCGGCCCGATCCACATCCGCGAATGGGGCGAGTTCCCCAGCGCCGGTGACACCTCCTACGCTGGAGTTGTCCCACTGGGCGGCGCGCGGTTCCTCGTCAGCTGGTACTCCAGCCCGCTCGCCGGCGATCCCAGCTGGATCGTCGGGTTCGCCGGTCCCACGAACATCTGGGAAGCAACGATCGACCTCTCACGCCCGCACCACGCGTAACGACCGATCCCGATCGATCCTCGGTGAGGAGGCGAGCCGCTACCCCTCGTGTAAGGCAAGCTGAGGTCCAGGACCCCGCGAGTGCGACGGCGCGAAGGAGGAGCGCGCGCCGGTCGCGCTGATGAAGATCGCCAACGTCACGCGTTGGCTTGCGTCCGGCCCACGGGCCGGGCTGCACGAGCTCAAGCTCCCGGCGAACGAGCCGGGATCGTCGATCATGCCGGGCAAGATCAACCCGCCACAAAAAGAGGCGATGGTGATGGTCTGCCCGCAAGTGATCGGCGAGGACGCGATCGTCGCCGCCGGCGGCGCACAGGGCAACTTGGAGCTCAACACGATGCGCCCGATCATCATTAGCGACGTCTTGCACTCCGCTTGTGAGCCCGTGCCGGAGGCTCGGGTCGGCGGCTACTCGGTTCCGAACGAGTAGCGAAGGGTTGGTCCCCAGTCGACGACCGGTCCGGCCTCCGGAGGCCACGGGACCGGACCGCCGTGGACGTAGACCGCTGCGGATTCGTTGACCGCGCTGAGGTAGTAGCGGTGCGCCTCTTCGCCAAATGTGCCGTGACCGACGACGATGATGCCTCGCCGGATCGGAGGGTCCCCTGCGTCCACATGCTGTCCAGCCGCTGGGCCATCCTCGAGAAAGCCCTTCAGCGGCGAGCAGTTTAGAGCCGATCGTCCGGCCGACGGTATCGGGTAGAAGCCCGACTGAGCTATTCGCCCCGGTTCGCGCCCTGCAGCGGAGGACGCAGACGGAGTGGGCCAGTCGAGCAGGCCCAGGTACGGAGCGAGCATCGGGTGTTTCAGGGCCCGCCGCATGCGTGTGATGAGTGGGGTCAGCACTGTCGTGGTGGCCTCGACGCCTTTCCTTGTGCCGTGACCAGCGTCCCACCGGCCGCCGGGAAGGTCATCGCGCCGGACTACGGAGCCGGCCTCCGGCCTTCTCCGGCCTTGGCTGGCCGCTCACGAGACCCGAGCGACTCAGTCGACCGGCGACAGCACACACATCCGTCGGGGGTAGCCTCACCCGGCCCGAGCGCCGCCGCTGCTATCGCGTGACGCCCTCTCTAGACGAATCGCTGGACGAACTCGAGTGCCTGGTCGCAGACCTCCCGCCAGCCGCTGTCGATCGTCAGCGAATGACCGCGATTCGGGATCTCGACGATCTCAGTCACGCCCGCGTTGCGCTCCTGTCGCTTGTATGATGCATTGGCGATCGCCCACGGCACGGTGTGGTCCTTCTCGCCCGAGATGATCAGGAGCGGTCCGCGGTCCGCGCTCTCGGTGTCGACCTTGACCTCGGTCCAGGGGTTGATGTTCGCCGACGCGGCTTGGAAGAGAGGCACCCCGGAGCCCGGGACGGCGAACTCCTCATGCAGCTGCTTGGCCTCGTCCTCGCTGACCATATTCGCGAAGGCGTATCGGAACTGCTCATAGGTGAGGGGCACGGCCCGGTTTCGGTTGGCTGGGTTGCGCAGCACCGGCGAGGCGGATTTGAGCGCCGAGAACGGCAGCGGCAGCACCCCGCGGAACGGGGCCGGATCAATCGCCACCGAGGCTGCGGACAGTCCCCGCCCGGCGAGAATCTGCGTCAGCAGGCCGCCGAAGGAGTGACCGATCACCGCCGGCTTTCGCTCGAGCGCCGAGATGACCTCGTCGTAGTGGTCGGCGATGTCGCCGACCGACTTGTGGGCGAACACCTCGGGATGCTCCGCTGCCTCGTGCACGGTGTCCGGGTCGTCGGGCCACCCGGGCGCCAGGGTCACGTAGCCCGCCTCCTCAAACACCTCGCGCCAGCGATCCCAGCTGCTTGGCAGCAGCCACAGACCGTGGACGAAGACCACCGGCTGCTTGCCCGTCGCATTGACACGTGCGACCTCGGTGATCTCGTGCTCGGTGCAGCTCGTGGTACCCGTGCTCGAGTCCGTCATCTCCCGCTCCCTCCGCTCGGCCGGGCGAGGGCCATATGGTGGCTGGCTAAGGTGGCTGGCCAAGCCTATCTTTACCGCGGCCGCTGTGGATGGGCTCACGTCGCCTCGTCTCGGCATGCTTGAACGCATCCATCCGGGTCCGCGTTCGCGCCCGTCCATGGCCGCGCACTCGAGCTTGCGGTCCAACGCAAGACCCCGGGACTCGTTGCAGAGCGTCACGGACAGCCTCTATGTCGCAGTTCCGGCCGTTATCTAGACTCGCGAGTCGGGGCGGTTTCGCGCCGCACCGACGTTTGGCGAACGGCTCCCGCAGACGCAGGCGGCCGTGGCCTAAGCGAGGCGCCTCAGGTGGGATCTTCGGAGCTGTATGGGTCCGCTTCGCCGCGGACATCGCGGTATCGGCGGTCGAACAGCTCGAGCACTGCCGTCACGTCCGACGGGCCATGGACGTCGTGGCTGACGCCCGTCGACTCCGGCGTCAGTTGCGCCGGCTCGCCCTCGCCGTGTTCGATCAGCTCGTCGTGCTCGGGTTCGAGGAAGCGAACCTCCGCCACGCCACGGTCGGGGTAGAGGACGCCGAGCTGCGACCGTTCGTACAGGACCTGCGCCGCGCCGTCGCTCCGTCGTTCAATCCGTACTCCGGGCCATGTGGCCAGCTCGTTCGCAACCTCGTCGACGAGCGCCCTCGAACGGGACATGCAGCGATCCTAGTCGGTTGCGTGCCGGGCTAGGATGGGACCATGAGCGACGAAAGCATCGCCGAGCGGATCGAGCGCCTGGTTGCCGAGGAGCACGAGCTTCGCGGCAGCGAGCAGAGCGACGCCGGGGACGCCGGGGAGCTTGAGGAAGACCAGCGCCGGCTGCGGGAGGTGGAGATCGAGCTTGACCGCTGCTGGGATCTGCTGCGCCAGCGCCGTGCTCTCCGCGACGCCGGCGGCGATCCCGAACAAGCGCACGTCCGCGACTCCGACACGGTCGAGCGCTACCAGCAATAGCGGTCTGCGCTGGTTGTGTGAAGACTTGAGGCACGCGTCTCGGAGCCGGTGGGCTCCGAATCGGCTATTCCTCGAGCGTATCGATGACGTCATAGACGCCCGACAGGTGGTCGTTCTCGACGAATGACGAGAGCCGATCCACCCGTCGGTTCTCCTGCGCGTCCGAGGCTTCGCGCCAGCGGTGATACTCGTCGTCTGACATCTCGAACAGGCCGAACGAGATAACTTCGTCCTCGTCTCGGATGTTGCGCGCGTGGTAGGCGCGGACGAAGCCTGGGGGCAGATCTTCTTCACCCGGGTCCCACGCTCTGCGGAACTGCTCCCAGGCGCCCGGCTTGAGGCGACGGGCGGAGAACATCACGATCATCTGAGACCTCCTCGGAGGGTCATTCGACGCGGTCGATGGCAGGTTCGGGCCGCTCGCCCAAGTACTCGACCCACGCCCGTTTGATGCACGGGTAATGCTTGGCGGCCTCGACGGAGTCCATGAAGTCGGCGATGTTGGACTCGAAGCGCTCCTGTAATGGCTGGTTGGCGATGCGCCCCTGTGCGTCGAAGGCGGTATGTGCCTGTGCGAGCGAGAACATGTCGGGGTAGATCCGGGCGCCCAAGTGTTCGAAGGGGACACGCAGCGCCCATAGCCCGCGATTGCCCCCGACCATCGACGGCGATGCCGACAGCAGCAGCCCGTAGCGCTCGTTGAACGGCTGGGGGCTGTAGCGCGAGACCCAGTCGATCGCGTTCTTGAGCACTCCGGGCATCGACGCGTTGTACTCGGGCGCGGAGATGACGAACCCGTCGCAGGCCTCCAGGCGGGCGCGTAACCCGTCAGCGCCGGGGGGAAACCCCGTGCTCTGCACGTCGAGGTTGTAAGAGGGGCAGTCAAAGTCGCTCATCCGTGCACGATCGACTAACCCCCCACGGCTCTCGATCGTCGCCGCAGCCAGCTCGGCCAGGCGGCTGTTCAGCGAGCCCTGCCGCAGCGAGGCCGAGAAGACCAGCAACCGGACGGCTCCGGGAGATTGACCATCAACCGCCTGCGGCTCGGCTTGTGCCATATCGCGCTGTTGTGCTCGGGGACCAGCGAGTGTGGGCCAAGATCCTCCCAGGATTGCGCGGGCATCTGCAACCTGGACGCACGCGCCGGCACCGCCGGTCGCTCCTCCACCTTGGGTTCGACCGCGGCACCGCTCGCTCGTACGAGTGCGACTGGCCGTTACTCGGGGGCGCGAGAAACCGGGACACCACCGCCTGGCGCAGCCCTGCCCATCTCGAGGACAACTGGGGAGACCCGAAACGTGCCGGTCGACGCCACGGTCCTCCGGCTCGACCGAAACGCCAAGCGAGTGGGGTAGCGTCGGTAGCTGTGCCACGTACAGCTGGGCTCCGCCCGTCTCGGATCGGCCCACCGGCCGAGGACCTTCCCGCTTGCAGGGTCAATTGACTCTGAGACGGTGTCGGACCCGATCCACTCACCGTCGATCCAATGCTTGGCAACCTCACTCGCGCGCCGCGAGGTGGCCTGCGGATCGTATGAGCTCAGCGTGGTCATTCCGCTCCTCCATTGCTAAGGGGATGCGAGAGAGCGGACCGTTCGGTCAACCCGGTCCGCTCTGTCGATGCGTTGGCGATCATCGCGCCGCTGGCCAAAGGTCGAATCCCTGAAGTGCTTAGTCCGCGCCCTGAGTCCGGCGATCGTCATGCTGTGGTCGGACCATGCGTGGAGCGTCTTCAGCGATGGGAACCGTTGCGAGGTTGCACGAATCGCAGTTGCTCGGCCGGCGCCGTGAGCGCGAGCTGCTCGACCGACTGCTCGAGGCGGCGGGCAGCGGTAACGGCGGGGTGGTGGTCATCCACGGTGAGGCCGGTGTCGGCAAGACGGCGCTGATGGACTACGCGGTTGACGCCGCGCGGGCGTTTCGGGTTCTCCGGACCGTTGGGGTGGAGGGGGAGATGGAGCTCCCGTTCGCGGCGCTTCAGCAACTGTGCTCACCGATCCTCGAGCTCAACGAGCGTCTGCCGCCTCCCCAGCGCGATGCGCTTGCCGTCGCTTTCGGTCTGAGCGCTGGGCAGGCCCCGGACCCGTTCCTGGTCGGGCTGGCGGTCCTCGGTCTGATGTCCGAGGCCGCCGAGGAGCGGCCGCTTCTGTGTGCAGTGGATGACGCCCAGTGGCTCGATCGTGCGTCGGCGCGGGCGCTTGTCTTCGTAGCTCGCCGCCTGCTGGCCGAGAAGATCGCTCTGCTGTTCGCGGCGCGCGAGGTGGGTGACATGTTCGCCGGATTGCCGGAGGTGCGGGTCGAGGGCTTGACCGATCGCGATGCGCGGACGCTGTTGGAGTCCGTGTTGCCGGCTCGATTGGATGACCCGATCTTGCAGCGTCTGCTTGTCGAGGCGCGCGGGAACCCGCTTGCGCTGTCGGAGATGCCGCGCGGGTTGACCCCGGCCCAGTTGGCGGGGGGGTTCGGTCTGCCCACCGCTTTGCCTCTTTCGTCGCAGATCGAGGAGAACTTTGCGCGGCGACTCGGGAATCTGCCGCGCGATGCCCGGCGGTTGCTGCTTCTCGCGGCCGCTGACCCGGTCGGCGATTCCGCTCTGGTTTGGAGAGCTGCTCGCCGGCTCGGGGTCCCCGAGTCGGCGGCGGAGAGCGTCCAGGCCGAAGGGCTGCTGGCGCTGGGCGCCCGGGTGGCGTTCCGCCATCCCCTGGTTCGCTCGGCGGTGTATCGGGGAGCCGCCCCCGGGCAGCGACGCGAGGTCCACCGCGCGTTGGCCGACGCGACCGATCCCAAGGCCGACCCGGATCGCCGCGCCTGGCATCGCGCGCAGGCGACATCGATCCCCGATGAGGAGGTCGCCGCCGAGCTCGAACGCTCAGCGACCAGGGCGCAGGCACGAGGCGGTCTGGCGGCCGCGGCGGCGTTCCTGGAGCGAGCCACGGCGCTGACACCCGAGGAGTCGCACCGGTCAGGACGCGCGTTGGTGGCAGCCCAGGCAAAGGTCCAGGTTGGAGCGCTGGATGACGCTCTGCGCTTGGTCGGCACGGCGGAGGCGGGGGCCCTGAGCGAGCTCGGTCAGGCACGGGTCGGGTTGCTGCGCGGCCAGATTTCGTTCCTCGCGACGCGTAGCAGCGACGCCGCAGCACTACTGCTGACAGCCGCCGAGCGACTCAAAGAAGTTGATCCTGAGCTAGCCCGCGAGACGTACCTGGAGGCACTGACGGCCGCCATCTTCGCTGGGCCGCTGGCCGGGCCGGGCGCGAGCTCGCGCGAAGTAGCAGAAGCTGCGAGTACCGCACCGCGGGCACGGAGGCCGCGCGGATCGGACCTGCTGCTGGACGGCCTGGTGGCTCTTCTCAGTGACAGCTATGGCACCGCCGTGCCGATTCTTCGGGAGGCGCAGCGCGCGATCGAGGGTGCGACGTCGCAGACCGAGCAGCTGCGGTGGATGTGGGGGGCGACGGTCTCAACGCTCCACCTATGGGATGACGAAGGTTGGGAGCGGCTGTCAGACCAGCACCTTCAGCTTGTCCGCGAGACCGGTGCGCTTGGCGATCTCCCGATCGCCCTCAGTCACCGCGGCCAACTGCACGTCTTCGCGGGCGAGCTGGCATTTGCGGCGTCGCTCTACGAGGCCGTGCAAGAGGCAACGGAACTGACCCGAAGCCCCCTCGGTCCATACCACGCGGTCGGTTTGGTGGCAATGCGCGGCCGCGAGGCCGAAACGAGACAGCTCATCGACAGAGCTCGGGTCGAGGTGAGCGAGCGCGGAGAGGGGGCGGGCCTGTCGTTCATGGACTGGGCGGAGTCCGTGCTTTACAACGGGCTTGGACGCTACCTGGAGGCCTTGGCGGCAGCGGCCCGTGTGGTCGACCATACCGAACTGGTCCCCTTGAACTGGGCGATGCCCGAGCTGATTGAGGCAGCCGTACGAGCTGGCGCGCCCGAGCTCGCCACCAAGCCCAATCAGCGCCTGACAGAACGGAGCCGGGCGAGCGGGACGGAGTGGGCTCTGGGGGTCGCCGCTCGCTCGCACGCACTGCTGGCCGATGACGAGCGCGCCGAAGACCTTTATGCCGAGTCGATCGAGCGACTAGGCCGCACGCGAGTCGCGATCGATCTCGCCCGTGCGCACCTGCTCTACGGCGAATGGCTCCGACGTCAGACCCGTCGCCTTGACGCTCGTAAGGAGCTGAGGATCGCGCACAAGATGTTCACCGACTTCGGAATGGAGGCGTTTGCCGAGCGCGCGCGGATCGAGCTGCAAGCAACCGGCGAGCGGGCTCGCAAGCGAACGGTAGAGACCCTGGATCAACTCACCCCGCAGGAGTCACAGGTGTCGCGCCTGGCGGCGCAGGGAAACACCAACCGAGAGATCGCCGCGCAGCTCTTCATCAGTCCGAGCACGGTCGAATACCACCTACGCAAGGCGTTCCGCAAGCTCGACGTCAAGTCACGCACGCAGCTTGCCAACCGCCTCAGGTAGCTGGGCCGGGTGGCTGCCGACCGCGGAGGCCGGCGCGCGGCCTTAGCCTCGATCCACTGTTCCGTGGCGGGGAGTCGTCCGAGGCTGAGATTTAGATGACCTCCTGAGCAGGCAGAAAGCTGTCGTATGCGGCGACGGCGGGCCTGCACCAGGAGGTCACCCATATGGTGAACGGTCTGCCGGACGCGACGAGGGTGCTGTTCGATGACGAGCGTGCGGTCGCGAACGCGGGCGTGATGCTGCCGGCGGTGCTTGCTGGCCGGCTCGGGATCGAGGCGCTGGTCGATCGAGTGGTTGATCTCGGCGATCGGGAGGGGGCGGCGAACCCGGGGCGCAAGGTGATGAGCTTGGTGTCGGCGATGGCGCTCGGGGCGGATTGCATCGATGACTGCGATGTGTTGCGCTCGGGGCGGACCCGGGTGGTGCTCGGTCACGGTGTGGCGGCGCCGTCGACGCTGGGGACGTTCCTGCGCGCGTGCACTTTTGGGCATGTCCGCCAACTCGACAGGGTGCTGGCCGAGTGTCTGTGTCGCGCGTGGGCGGCGGGCGCCGGACCGGGCGAGGAGCGGCTGATCGTCGACGTGGACAGCTTCGTCGGTGAGGTCTATGGATACGAGAAGCAGGGCGCCGGCTACGGGTACACGCACAAGCGCGGGTATCACCCGATCCTCGCGACGCGTGCCGGGACTGGCGAGGTGTTGCATATCCGCGCCCGCAAGGGCGCGGCGAACACCGCCCGGGGCGCGCTCAGGTTCGTCGAGGAACTGATCCCTCGTGTCGCGCGCGCGGGCGCGAGCGGCCCGAGGCTGTTGCGCGCGGACTCTGGTTTCTGGAGCGGCAAGATCATGGCCCGCCTGCAGGCCGCGGGCTGGAGCTACTCGATCGGGATCACCCAGCAGAAGCACATCAGGGCCGCTGTCGCGGCCATTCCCGAGCAAGATTGGCAGCCGCTCGCTGACTACCCCGAGGGCGGGGAGGCGCAGATCGCGCAGACGATGCTCGGATCCCAGCGGCTGATCGTGCGGCGCACCCGCTTGATCGGCGCCCAGGCCGAGCTGTGGCCCGACTGGCGCCACTTCGGGTTCTTCACCAACCGCACCGACGCGATCGAGCTCGTCGAGGCAGAGCACCGCCAGCACGCGGTCGTGGAACTCGCAATCCGGGACCTCAAAGACCAGGCGCTCGCGCACTTTCCCTCCGGGAAGTTCCTCGCCAACGCGGCGTGGACCGTGATCGCCGCGGTCGCGCACAACCTGCTGCGCTGGACCACCCTGATCGGGTTGCCCAACACGACCATCCCGACCGCCCGGACGCTGCGCCGCCGGCTCCTGAGCGTTCCCGGCCGGATCGCGCGCACCGCCCGCCAAATGACCCTCCGAATGCCCGCCCGGTGGCCATGGGAGACACAGTTCCTCACCGCGCTGGAGCGCCTCCGCGCCGTGCCGCCACTCACCTGAAAGCTCGACCCGACGGTCACGACGACGATCGGCGCCGAACCCCGGCTTCAGCCTGCCCGCAACGCCCCGGCCACGACGCCGCGACGGCTTCAACTGGCCCGACCCGCATCAACACGGCCGCTCCCGGCGCGCTGTTCCGCGCTCAACCCCCCCAGACCGCGTCCCTACAACCGCCCACGCCCGAACTACCGGGCCTGCACGATCAGAACAGTGGATCGAGGCTAAGGCCTTCAGGGATTCGATCGTCGGTCGGTGCCGCCACGATCGCTTGAGCAACTCCCGACCTAGGAGGGCCTCGAGCCATGGAAGTCGCAGTCACCGGAGCCACCGGATTCATCGGATCTCACGTACTAACCGAACTGCTGGAGCACGGCCACGAGGTGACGGCCGTCGTCCGCGACGAAGACCAGGTCGAGATCGTCGCCGCCCGCGGCGCGAAACCGTCTGTCGTCGACCTCTACGACCGCCCCGCCGTCATGAGCCTGCTAAGCCGGGTGGACGGGGCCATCCACACGGCCAGTCCAGGTGACGAGACCAGCGCGAACCTTGACGAGGCCGTGGCCGACGCGGCGATCGAAGGATTTGCCGGCACCGGAAAGCCCTACATCCATATCAGCGGCATTTGGGTCTACGGCGAGAACACCTCGATCAGCGAGGAGTCGCCACTGAGGCCGCCTGCCATGGTGGCATGGAAGGCGCCGATCGAGCGCCGGATCCTCGACGCCTCGGACGTGCGCGCAGCGGTAATCGTCTCCAGCGCCGCGTACGGTGACGGCGGCGGCGGGATCCCCGGCCTGCTTCTCAGCTCACCGCGAGACGAGAACGGCAACCTGATCATGCTCGGCACCGGACGACAGCACTGGTCGACGATTCACGCTGCGGACCTTGCGAGGTTCTTCCGCCACGTGCTCGAGTCCGACTCGGCTGCTGGCCGCTATGTCGTCGGGGATGGCTTGAACCCGACCGTCGGCGAACTGACCGAGGCGGCCGCTGTCGCGGTCGGCGCTCCGGGAGCCGTCCCGGGTTCCGAGGACGAGGCCCGGGCGCGGCTGGGCGACTACTTCGCCGAGGTCCTACTGCTCGACCAGGCCACATCCGCGACCAGGGCTCGGGACCAGCTCGGTTGGTCCCCGACCCACCCCGGACTAGTCGACGAGTTCCGCCACGGCAGTTATGCACGTGAGACGCGGGCCGTGTGACCGCTGGCGGTCGCAGGCAGCCGATCGATACCGGAAAGGCGGGTCGCCACGCCGAAATATGGTCCTCATCGAGCCGCTCTCGATGGAACTAGCACACGCTTGATCGGCGGCCGGGCGACCGCCTCGGCTGTCGCGCCAAGCGACGCAGCCGCCGTTGCGGGTCCGCAATTGCCGGGCGGGTCGCCTGCTGCCGGAGAGCGCGCGACCGGCGCCACCGACCCGTGGCTTGTTGTCGTGATCGTCTGCGTGGCCCAGTTCATGGTCGTCCTTGACGCGACGATCGTCAACGTCGCGCTGCCGTCCATCCAGCGCGGCCTGCGCTTTAGCCCGTCGAGCCTGCAATGGGTGATCAACATGTACACGCTGATCTTCGGCGGTTTCATGCTGCTGGGCGGGCGCGCCGGTGACCTGATCGGGCGCAAGCGGGTGTTCGGCGCCGGGATCGCGCTGTTCTCCGGAGCGTCGCTACTCAACGGCCTCGCCCAGTCACCCGGGATGCTCATAGCCGGCCGGGGGCTGCAAGGGCTAGGGGGCGCGCTCCTCGCGCCGGCCGTCCTGTCGATCATCACGACGACATTCAGCGACGCGACGGATCGCGCGAAGGCGCTGGCGATCTGGAGCGCGATCGCCGCCGGCGGTGGCGCCGTGGGGCTGCTGCTCGGCGGGGTGCTGACCGACCTCGCTTCGTGGCGATGGATCTTCTTCGTCAACGTGCCCGTCGGCGTGGCCCTCGCAGTCGCGACGGCGAGGTTCGTCCCCGAGTCGCGATCGGAGCTGACCCACCGAACGATTGACCTGCCGGGAGCGGTGGCCGTCACCGCCGGCCTCGTGGTGCTCGTGTTCGCGATCGTCAAATCGAACAGCTACGGATGGGGATCGCCCCGAACGATCGGCCTGCTGGCCGCGGGCGTCGTGCTGCTCGCGGGATTCCTCGCGCTCGAGCGCCGCAGCCCCGCGCCGCTCGTGCGGCTCAGCGTCTTCCGCCTGCGCAGCCTCGCCACCGCCGACCTCACCCTGTTGCTGACCTCAGCGGCGGTGTTCGCGACGTTCTTCTTCGTCTCGCTCTACCTCCAGCAAATCCTCGGATATCGGCCGCTGAGCGCGGGCGCGGCGTTCCTGCCGTTGTCCGCAGGAATCGCAGTCGGCGCCACAGTCGCCCGCAAGCTCGTCCCCCGCCTCGGCGTGCACGTCGTCCCCGTGATCGGACTCGCGCTCGCGACGGCCGGGATGATCGTCCTCACCCAACTCCCCGTACATGGACGTTACGTATCCAACCTACTCCTCGGCATCCTCCCGCTCGGTCTGGGACTGGGACTGACATTCGTCCCGATCACGCTGGCCGGCACCAGTGAGGTGAGCCGTGAAGATGCCGGGCTAGCATCGGGTCTGCTCAACACCGCTCAGCAGGTCGGAGGCTCAATTGGGTTGGCGATCCTGGCGACCCTCGCCGCCAGCCGGACGACAAGCCTCCTCTACGGCCCGGTTACTCCTGGCTCCGTTCCCGCAGCCCGAGTCTCCGGCTTCCACGTCGCGTTCATCGCCGCCGCCGTGCTTCTGACCGCGGCCTGGACTATCGCGGTCCTGCGGCTGAGAACCGCCCGCAGCCACGAGGCCAAACCTATGAAAGTGTCTCGGGAACTTGCCGCCCGAGCGGTGGGATGCGCGCAGTGCGCACCCGTGGCGGTCGCCAGCACCGGCGGACGCGACACGGGTGCAGCCCCCAATGACGCCACCGCAGCGCATCATGCTCGATGAGCAGGCGTCGTCGCACAGGTACATGCAGGAAGAAGACCAACTCGTAATCCCCGAGAGGAGCGGCGCCTCGGCGGTCGCCGATCCCGAGCGATGTTTCGTCTCACCGATTGAGACGTGGACTTCTGAGGCTCGGTGGGCTGGTCGCGATTGCCGCGGTGATCGTAACCCTTGCGCCGGGGCTGGGCGAGCTGCGTAGCCGGTTCGCCCACGCGCGGCCGTTCTGGATCGTGATCGCCTGCGCCTTCGAGGTGCTGTCGGTGCTGGCCTACGTTCCGGCTTTCCGGGCCGTGTTCTGCAGCCGGATGAGCTGGGCCACGAGCTACAAGATCGCCGTCGCCGAAGAGGGCGCCGGCTCTCTGTTCCCGCTCGGCGGGACGGGCAGCTTGGCGCTCGGGGTGTGGGCGCTCAGTCGCAGCGGAATGCCCGCTGATGAGATCGCACGCAAGACCGTCGCATTCTTCTTGCTGACGAGTGCTGTGCCCGTCGCGATGCTCCTGCTCCTGGGCGCCGGGTTGGCGATAGGCATCCTCCCCGGCCGCGGCGGACTTCTTCTCACCGTGCTCCCCGCGGTCGTCGCCGTGGGAGCAATCGCGGCGACGCTCGCCATGCGTCGGCTGGCACGCGGGGCCGAAGCGCGGATCAGGCGGCACGGTGAGGGGTCGAGATGGGCCCGCATCGCCCCAGCGCTGTCAGCCATATCCGATGGCATCGATGCGGCGCTACACCAACTCAGGCAGGCGAACCCGCTCCTGCTCATCGGACTCGTGGGGTTCCTCGTCTTCGACATGCTGGTGTTCTGGGCGAGCTTCCGGGCGGTGGGGGCCTCGCCGGACGTGGCTGTCATCGGGATGGCCTACCTGATCGGCCAGCTCGGTAACTGGCTCCCGGTGCCCGGCGGGATCGGCGAGGTCGAGCTCGGGCTCGTCGCAGCGCTCGTCCTCTACGGGCTGCCCGCCCTCACCGCGACCGCGGCAGTCCTGCTCTACCGCGTGATCGAGCTATGGATTCCAGCCGTCCTGGGCATCGCCGCGTTCGTGCAGCTACGCCTGCTGCTCAGGCGAGAGACCGAGGCAATCAAACTGTGCAAGCCGGGCGACACCATCGAGATCGCGGCCTCGGCCCCGCGACCGTCGATCCGTCCGGCGTGACATCGACCGCGGGCGCTATACGCGCACCCGCGGCTTAAGCTAGGGGTGATTGTCTTGGACCGTGATCTCACGGCGCGCCGGACGATCACCACGGCGGTGACCAGACCACGATCCTGACGCTGACCGCTGCCAACGCGCCTACCGAGCGCATCGCGGCCCGCGCTCGGCGCCGACGACTACCTCTCCGAATCGGTCCACTTCCCGAGCTAGTGCCGTGACCGGCAACGTTTGCCCTGTTGCCGGCAGGGATCGGTGTTATGGATAGCGAATCTCGTTGCGACTGAGCGTCGCGAGGAGAATCGGTGGCGGAGCGGGTCCAGGTCCGGTCGATCAGCAACGAGGAGGGCAACCGGCTGTTGCGGATCCTGCGTCGTGGGACCGGGTCGGTGGTGAGGTGGCGTCGGGCGCAGATGGTGCTGCTCTCGGCGCAGGCGATGGATGTGCCGCAGATCGCCCGGGTGACGTTCACCAGCGAGGATCGGGTCCGCGACGTGATCCACAACTTCAACGCCGACGGGTTCGAGTCGTTGTACCCGCGCTACAAGGGCGGCCGGCCGCCGAAGTTCACCGAGCAGCAGCGCGATGAGATCAAGCGGATCGCGCTCTCGCGCCCGGGGGATCACGGGCAGCCGTTCTCGACCTGGAGCCTGTCCAAGCTGGCCGACTACCTGGTCGAGGAGGGGGTGGTCGAGGACATCAGCCACGAGCGGCTGCGCACGATGCTGCGCGAGCAGGGCGTGTCCTTTCAACGTATAAAGACCTGGAAGGAATCGACCGACCCCGACTACGAGGCCAAGAAGGAGCGGGTGCTCGACCTCTACGCGCTGGCCGACGGCAAGCGCGAGCGCCGCCCCGGCGATCCGGACGAGGTGATCTGCCTCGACGAGTTCGGGCCGCTGAACCTCCAGCCGCACCCTGGCCGCCAGTGGGCCTGCCAAGGCGGTCGTGGCCACGTCCGTCGCCGGCGGCGAAGAGCGACCTTCCACCGGCTGCACGGCATCCGCCACTTGTTCGCCGCTTATGACCTGCGCGCCGACCATCTCTATGGGCATGTCAAACCGCGCAAACGCCGCGGCGAGTTCCTCGCCTTCCTGCGCTACGTCCGCTCGCTGCACCCAGAGCACAAGCGGCTGGCGATCATCCTGGACAACTTCAGCCCGCACCTGACCACCAAGACCGACACCAGGGTCGGTGACTACGCCGCCGCGCACAACATCGAACTCGCCTACGTGCCGTTCAACGCCAGCTGGCTGAACCGGATCGAAGCGCAGTTCACCAGCCTGCGCTACTTCGCGCTCGACGGCACCAACCACGCGACCCACAAGGAACAGGGCCGCGCAATCCGCCGCTACATCGCCTGGCGCAACCGCAACCCCCACGACCGCCGCCTCCGCAGGGTCCTCGACCGGGCGAACATTGCTTGACCCGGCACTAGTTCTCCGCGTCCGCCCGCCCGCCGTAAGCCCACTTCCAAGCGCCGCGGGAATCGAGCTTGACCAAATCGCACGCAGGCAGGCCGCGACGGAGAACAACTCGATCTCGCTTCCGCGTAGGACCGTGCTCTCCTTCTCACAATCATCAGCGAGTGCTGCCTGCTGGTCGGGTGTGCAGCGCAACCCAATCCCGAAGCGACGCTCCGCACGGCGCTCGACGAGATGAGCGACACGACGACCACCAGCAGCGACTCACGGACGGCGGCATGCTCCTGCTCGGCCAGCAGAAGCCGCCGCTACCGCGCCGAACGGTGGGAGGCGCGCCGCCCCAGACTCAGCCGTCGCCGCCCGGGCTGCGCCCAGCGCCCCGTCACGAGGTAGCCGCCACGCTCCCGCCCTGGACGAAACGGGGCAGTACGATCCGGGCGTTGTCTTGTGATCGGATTCGTGGGTGGGACCTGGTTGAGTAGTTCGGCGGCAGGTCCATGATGTTGGCGCCGAACGCGCTGATGTCGAGGCCGGCGCGGACGAGCTTCGCGAACCCGTCCCAGACGGTCGGCAGATCGTCAATGGACCTAGCGGAGTAACCGGTCATTGTGCGCATAATGACACCACGAGTCCGATGTTCTTCGCAACGTCGGCAACCGGCGTGATCCAGACGGCGCGATCTCTAGTACAGAGGAGAAACCCATGGAGTTCCTGGTTGAGTTCGAGGGCAACGTTCCGGACGGGGCTCCGGCGGGCGAGGTCAACGCGCGCACGAGCGGCGAGGCATCTGCCGCGGCCAGGCTGGTGGAGGACGGGCATCTCGTCCGGGTGTGGAAGCCTCCCGCCGCGCCTGGCGAGACCAAGGCCGTCGGCCTGTACCGCGCCGACAGCGAAGCGCAGCTCGCCGATCTACTCGGAGGGCTGCCGCTCGATGACTGGATGCATGTCACGGTCACCCCGCTCGAGCGCCATCCCAACGATTCGCCACCCCAGGCGACCATCTCCACAGCCGCCGGGAGCCAACCATGAGCAGTAATCATCTTCCCGAGCCACGTCTGACCCGGGTCTACCGCCTAGAGGCCATGCTCGGCCAACCATTGGAACTCGGCGAAACACCCCAGGGCCACCGCCGCATCGTGCCTCTGACCGGCGGGACGTTCTCAGGACCCGAGCTGCGTGGCACGCTGCTTCCGGGCGCAAGCGCCGACTGGCAGACCGTCCTGCCCGACGGCACCGCGCTGGGCGACATCCGCTACACGCTGCAGACCGATGCCGGCGATCTGCTCTACGTCCAGGCCCGCGGCGTGCGCCACGGCAACGCCGACGTCCTCGCGCGACTCGGCCGGGGCGAAGACGTCGACGCCAGCGAATACACCTTCCGCACCTCAACCCAGATCGAGTCCACCGCCCGCCAGCTCGAGTGGCTCAACAAGGGCGTTTTCATCAGCGTCGGCGGCCGCCAGCCCAACGCCGTGATCTACGAGACCTACCTCGTTGAGTGAACATCGCTGCGAGATCCATGTCTCCGCCGTTGGCCGCGATCTCCGCAGCGGCCAGCTGCGCAAGGCGGCTGTTCAGCGATCCGGCACGCAGCGATGCCGGGAACACGAGAAATCGAACGGGTTCACGAGCTTGGTTCATCTGACCCGGCCGTCAGTTGTCCAGCCGTCGCAGAGTGCCGTCGCCTGGTGACCTTCGGGCCGGCTTCAGGCGGCCAGCGACCCGCGCCGCCGTATGTGTAGAAGGCGCCCGAGTCGTCAATCTCGCTCAAGTAGTAGCGGTGGGCGTGCTCCCCGAACCCCGCCTCGCCAAGCACGATGATGCCACGCCGAATCGGTGGATCGCCGACCTCGAACGCCTGCCCGGCGGCTGGCCCGTCCTTGAGAAATTCCTTCATGCCCGGCCGATTCTAATCCGCCGGGTTGGAAGCGCCGGGGACGTCGTCGATCCGTCGTCGCGGTGCCGGCGAGAACTCCGTCGAACGTCGGTGTTGCCTCGGGAGCGGGCCGTCATGACTGTGAATCTGCTGCCGTGAGGTGGGGGCCAGCCCACACGTCCGGTCATGTGGAATGAGCGAGCCGATCGCTCTGGCCTGAACACGGGGATGGGTTTAGGCTGCGGTTCGAACGTTCGGCGTCAACGCCAGACCAAGGGAGGCAGCCGCGCATGAGCACGATCACTACGACCGATGGCACGGAGATCTTCTACAAGGACTGGGGTTCGGGCCAAGCAATCGTCTTCAGCCATGGCTGGCCGCTTTCGGGCGACGATTGGGACACGCAGATGCTGTTCTTCCTCCAGCACGGCTACCGCGTCATCGCCCACGACCGGCGCGGCCACGGACGCTCTACCCAGACCAGCGACGGTCACGACATGGACCACTACGCCGACGACCTCGCTGCGCTGGCCGGCCATCTCGATCTCCACGACGCGGTCCATGTCGGGCACTCCACCGGCGGCGGCGAAGTCGTGCACTACATCGCCCGACACGGCGAGAGCCGCGTCGCGAAAGCGGTCCTGATCAGTGCGGTGCCGCCACTCATGGTGCAGACCGATGCGAACCCCGGCGGCCTGCCGAAGAGCGTCTTCGATGACCTCCAGGCCCAGCTTGCCGCCAACCGCTCGGTGTTCTACCGGGCGCTACCGTCGGGCCCGTTCTACGGCTTCAACCGACCGGGCGTGGAAGCCTCGGAAGCGATCATCGAGAACTGGTGGCGCCAGGGAATGATGGGAGGAGCGAAGGCCCACTACGACGGCATCGTGGCCTTCTCCCAGACCGATTTCACCGAGGACCTCAAGAAGGTCACGGTGCCGGTCCTGGTCATGCACGGCGACGATGACCAGATCGTCCCCTACGCCGACTCCGGGCCGCTGTCCGCGAAGCTCGTGCAGAACGGGACGCTGAAGACCTACGAGGGATTCCCGCACGGCATGCCGACCACCCAGGCCAAAACGATCAACGCTGACCTGCTGGCGTTCCTGCAGTCCTGACCGATCCGGCGGCAGGGCGTCGTGTGTGCTCTCCGGGCCAGCGACCAAGCACACATCGTCTGAGCCGCCCCGGGGGATCTTGGAGGCGTGACTCCTTGACCTACTTGATGGGCCTCTGCGAAACGTGCTTTGAGAGCAGCGCTGCACCTCCGCGGGCTGCGCAGCGCACCTGCAACGCGCGGTTACGAGGTCCAACCGGTGCGCCGCCACTTGCGTGCCGGACTCGACGGAGCGCCAATTGAGCGCGCTAGCGTGGCCCGGCGTGATGGGCACGGCGCCAATCCGGGGGAACGGGTCGGGTTCTCGAGCGTCGCCGCGCGGTAGTTCTGGCGCGTCATCGCGGCCGGGCCAGCGGCCTAATCACTTGAATCCGCGGTGCACCCCCGAAAGCACCGCGTCGCCACGGGGCGTTCAAGGGCGGGGTGCCTGAGTCCCGACGAGACGCCGTAGCAACCCGGCAACGGCAACAAGCGTGAGCCTTCGTAGCGGCGGGTCGAAACCTCGTTCTTGCTACCACGCGAGTTGTCCACGTCGAATTGGGCCCATGCCAACGGGTGGCCGCGGCCGGCAGGACGTTGGGTGTCCTGCCGGCCGGCGGGGATCAGCTCAGGCCACCGACGTCGCGGCGCGCAGGGACCGTGCCGCCTGAGTGATCAGGTCGGCGACGGCACCTGGTTGGGAGACGTAGATGGCGTGGCTGCCGGGCGCCTCGGTGGTCGTTGCGCCCGCTCGTTCGGCCATCATCCGCTGTGCCGGCGGGGGGATCATTCGGTCGTCGGTCGCGATCAGGTACCAGCTCGGCTTGCTGCGCCAAGCGGGGTCGCTGATGGCGCCGCTGAGCGCCTCGACGCCCCACGGGACCTGCGAGTCGGCCATGAACGCCGCCTCGCGCGCCGGGAGGTCCGCGGCGAACGACTCGGCGA
Organism: uncultured Solirubrobacterales bacterium; assembly: GCA_963752905.1. GTDB lineage: Bacteria > Actinomycetota > Thermoleophilia > Solirubrobacterales > Solirubrobacteraceae > Palsa-465. Next base: position 564,084 of record CAVWAC010000016.1, on the reverse strand, counting down.
ACTTGTCGCGGTCGAGGAACAGGAATCCGTCCTGCGGCGCCAGGATGGGCGGCACGGGCGCGCCCGGGGGCGGGTCGGCGATCAGGGTGCTGACGGACTCACCCTGGTCGGGTGCAAAGGCCGTGATGTAGACGAGGCCAGCGACGCGGTCATGGCCTCCGGCCTCGGTGATTACCGCTCCGCCGTAGGAGTGGCCGACGAGGATCGTCGGACCGTCCTGGAGGTCGAGCACGTTGGTCGTGGTCTCGACGTCGCTCTCGAGCGACAGCGTCTGGTTCTGCACGACGCTCACGGTGAACCCGTCCGCCGTCAGCAGGTCGTAGACGCCCTGCCAGCCGGATCCGTCCACGAATCCACCGTGAACGAGAACGACGTTACGCACATCACTCATGGATGACCTCCCATTGGTTGAGACGGCCTCGGGATGAGGCCGACATTGGTCATCCGTGACTTTGGCGGCGGCCAGGGGGCCAAATCGTGCGTCAACTGACGACGCTTCTCGGGGCTGGCGTACGTACGTAGGTCCCGGGCTTCGTACGCGGTACCGCTATCGCGTTTGTCCGCCTGAGGACAGGGCGGTGCTGAGCTCAGCCCGCGAGGTGATCCCGAGCTTCGGAAACACCCGGTACAGGTGTGTGCTGATCGTGCGGTGTGACAAGAACAGCCGCTGGCCGATCTCGCGATTGGACAGACCCTCGGCCGCGAGCTGGGCGATCTGAAGCTCCTGTGCTGTCAGGTCATCGCGCGCCTCGGGAACGCGTCGGCGGCTGCGCTCGCCCGATGCGCGCAACTCGCGTCGCGCCTGGTCTCCCCAGCTGGATGCGCCGATGACGTCGAAGATGTCGCGCGCCTCACGCAGGGGTGGCCGGGAGTCCGTTACGCGTCGGTGGCGGCGCAGCCACCGACCATGGGCGAGCAGAAGGCGGCCACGCCACAGCGGCCAGCGATCGAGATTGGCGCTGAGGGCCTCCTCGAAGCGTACGGCGGCGTCGCGCTCGTCGTCGGCGAGCACGGCCCGGGCGTGGCGAAGGTTGATCGCGACCCACTCGGCTGGAGAGCCTCCCACGATCGCCTCGACCTCGGCCAGCCGCTCGCGCGCCGCCTGCGCCCGGTCGGAGTGCGCCGCTGCCTCGGCGAGGTCGCCGATGGCCATGCAGGCGAAATGCAGGTGGTGAGCCGGATCGCGGGGGTCGAACAGCCTCTCGACGAGCTGGAATGCCTCGGCATACCGACTGCGCGCGAGTGCCGATAGCGTTGGCCCGGACTGGGCCAGCGCGACGATGTGGGTGGCGCCGAGCGGCAACGCGAGCTGCTCGGCACGGGCTGTCGCGTGCTCCGTGGCCACCGGGTCGCCGCGGATCGCCTCGATCATCGCCACCGCCGTCTCCGCGGTGGCGAGCCAGATCGGTTGGTCGAGCTCGGTCGCCAGCCGGCGGGCCTCCTCCGCGGCGGGGATCGCGATGTCCCAGTTGGGCACGCGAACAGCAAGGAGCGCCTGCGTGGCCAGCAGGCGGGGCAGACGGCCGAGGCGACCCTCTGCCCGGGCGCGGCCGATCGCGATCGCACAGAACCTCAGGCTGTCGTAGAAGGCGCCCGTCACCATTCCGGCCGAGGTCAGGAACCCAGCGTCCTCTGCGCCCCTTACCGCGCTGGTGGCTGCCTCGTGCAGGCAGCCGACTACCTTCGACGCGTTCGCGTATGGATGGGCGTACGCATGGAGCGAGACCAGCCGCGGATCTGCGGCCGTGGGCGGTCCTGCGCGAATGGCGGCGTCCACAACCAGCTGGCGGGTGCCCGGGCCGGGGCTCGCCCACCACGTGCGCGCGGCGGCGATCCACAGCAGGTTGTGGTACACGTCGCGATCGCCCATCGCGCCCGCCTGCTCGGCGATCGCGATCAGATCGGCCACCCGCGAGCTGTCAGTCAGCGCACGCGCATCCAGGAGCTCGCTGATCCAGCGCACTCGCGCAACCTCCAGGGGGTTGAGATCGAGGCGCTCGAGCTCGCGCAGCATCGTGATCGCGATATCCGGCCGCCCGCGCTCAAACGCCAGCTCGGCGGTGGCGAACATGCGACCAGCCCGACGGCTTGGAGCGCTGAGCTGCTCCGCTCGCCCGAGCGCGGTCAGCGCGACGTCGATCGCGCCTCGGCGCCGCGCGCGCACCCCTGCCTCCTCGAGCTCGCGCGCAAGCTCCTCGTGCGTCCCCGTCAGCAATGCGGCGCGGTGCCACACGCAGCGGTCGGGATCGGCGTCGACCGTCGCAGCGAGCGCCTCATGTACGCGGCGACGCTGCTGCAGGCCGGCGCTCTGCCAGACCGCCGAGCGAATCAGCGGGTGTCGAAAATGGATCGAGTTGACGTCGAGGTCGATGAGCGCCGCACCAACCGCCGGCTCAAACGCGTCGAGACCGACGGAACTCCCGGCGACCGCGCTCGCCGCCTGAAGGATCTCGCCGACGGCATCTCCGTCGCTGAGCGCGGCAACCAGCAAGGCCAGGCGCGTGGAGTCAGGCAGATCATTCACGCGACCCGCGAACGCGCGCTCGAGCCGCTCGGTCAGCGGCAACCCGCCAGACAACGATCGCTCAGCCGCGTTCGGATCCCGTGCCCCCGGCAGCTCGAGGAGCGCCAGCGGATTGCCGGCGGCCTCACGCAGCACGCGGCTCCGCGTCGTGACCGGAAGGCCCGGGGCCGCAGCGTCAAGCAGAGCCGCCGCCGTCGCCTCGTCGAGGCCGGTCAGCCTGTGCTTAGGCAACCCCGCGTCCGCGAGCCCGTCCGGATAACCGTCACGCGCGGCTGCCAGCAAGAGAACCGGGTCGGACTCGATTCGCCGAGCAACAAACGCCAGCACCTCCGCTGTCGGACGGTCCAGCCAGTGCGCGTCATCGACGACGACCAACACCGGGACATCGGTGGCGACCTCCGAGACCAAGTCCAGCGCGGCCATCGCGATCCGGTAGGGCTCAAGCGCGACCTCCTGCGTGAGCCCGAACGCCGCGTCGAGCGCATTCCGCTGAACAGGAGGCAGCTCGACCGCACGCCCGCGTACGGGACGGAGCATCTGATGAAGCCCGGCAAACGGCAGATGCGCTTCGGACTGCACGCCGGTAGCGGTGAGCACCGCCATACCTCGCTCGCGAGCCTTACGAGCGGCCTCGGCAAGCAGACGCGACTTCCCGATCCCCGGCTCGCCACGGAGCACGAGCGCTTGGCCACGTGTTGTGACTTCGTCCAAGAGCGACGCCAGGAGCCTCTGTTCGTCTGCGCGACCGAGAAACGGGGCGATCTCGTCACGAGCCGTGCCGAGCATGAGAGGCTCATCCTCCCACGTCGAACCCATGGCGATGCTCGAGTCGCGTGCTGGACGACCTCGACCTCGTGTGCTTGGCGCGTCAGGAGCCTGTGGTCTGACGCGCGGCTTTGCCCGTCGAGGACCAACGTTATGCGCGTTCCCTCGTCGTAGCGCGGGCGCGCCGATCCAGCCGCTGGACATAGCCCCCCGCCCGCACCGAAGCAGGGCTGGTTGGCTAGCTCGTTGTGAGTGCGTCGACTTCGCGGCGGAACACGGCGTCTGGGTCGATGCCCATGGAGGCGAACGCCCCTTCGATTTCGAGGCTCACGAAGCCGTGCAGGCGCGTCCAGGTGATCACCCCACGGTAGAGCGTGTCGGTGTCTCCTGGATCCCGCTCGTGCCGGAGCGCCCACTCGCGCAACTGCCTGCTCAGCGCCGTGGGCAGCTGCTCGCCCGCGGGCCGGGATCCGGTGCCCGGGTAGAGGTCGAGCAGGGTCGCCATTGAGCGATCGGCGGCGTCGAGGAGCCTGGGTGCATTCGCGTCGTAGCCGGGGACGGGGGCGGAGAACAGCAGGCGATAGCGGTGCGGCTGCGCCAGCGCCCACGCGCGGTAGGCATCTGCCAGAGCGTGGACCTGCGCTGGCTCACACCCGATCGTCGTCGCCTTGACAGTGGCGTCGAGGGACACCGCCAGGTCGTCATAGGCATCGACGATCAGTTCGGTCAGCAGGTCGTTGCGGCTCGTGAAGTAGCGGTAGATCGCGGGGCCGGTGAGCCCGAGCTCAAGCGCGATCGCTTTGAGTGAGATTGCCTCAAGGCCGCCGTCAGCGAGTTGACGCAGGGCGATCGTCTTGGCTTCCCGCATCGTGGCCGCGCGAGCACGTTCGCGCGGCGTCGCCGGCCGCGACCGCGCGGACTGGGCTTGCGGCTGATTGGCAGACATCGTTGCGCTTCCTTCCCTGAAATATTAGAGTCTCTAACTAAAGCTATATAGTCTAACGTCCCAGCCGGACGATACACACTCGCCACGCGGCAGCCAAGGAGAAGATGAGCATGACGACGCCAACCGACATAGACCGCAACGCCCCGGTGATGGCCCATCACCAGATCGACATCGCTGCACCCCTGAAGAGGGTGTGGGACCTACACACGAACGTCGAGCAATGGCCGGCGTGGAACGCCGAAGTGACCGCCGCAAGCCTCGACGGACCATTCGGTGCTGGGAGGTCCTTCACCTGGACCAGCTACGACTTCACGGTCACGTCGACGCTCTACGAAGTCGAACCCCGCGCGCGCACCCTCTGGGGTGGCGTTGCGCAAGGCATCACGGGCACACACGAATGGCTCTTTGAGCCGACCGGGGAGGGCGTGCGCGTGACGACGAACGAATCCTTCGCCGGGGACCCGGTCGAGGCCGACACCGCCGGATTGCAAGCCGTCCTGGACAACTCCTTGACCGCCTGGCTCGCGCGCATGAAGGCGCGAGCTGAATCGACTGGCTGACCGGACGAGTGCCTCCGGCGCTCGACTCGCGCTGCTATTTGCCGGCGTGCCGGTGGAGTGTTTGCAGCAGCGCTCGGGTAGCCGCGGTTGGAGGGCGGTTTGATGGGGTCGCGATGGCGGTGAGGAACTGTGGCGCGTGCCCGCGGATGGGGACGAACACGACCCCGCTTGTGTCTTCGAAGAAAGATGTGGGGAGGAGACCGATGGCGAGCCCGTGGCGGATGAATCCGATCACGCTGGCTGTGTCGCCTACCTCGTAGGCGATTCTGCGGGTTAGTCCGGCCGCGGCGAACGCGCGGTCGTTGGCCATCCGGATTCCCCAGCCGTCCGGGAAGTCGATGATCGTCTCGGAGGCGAGTGCGGCCAGTTGGACGCGATTGCGCGCCGCGAGCGGGTGGTCGCCGGCCACCGCGAGCATGATCGGTTCGCTGGTCAGCGGGACCAGTTCGACACCGGGAAACCGTTGATCGGGGAGCGCTACGAAGGCGAGATCGAGCTCGCCTTCTCGGACCTTCGTCGTCATCTCGAGTGAGCTGCCCTGGCGGATCTGGACCTCGACTCCTGGGTGCTCGGAGCGAAACTCGGCAAGCACCCCGGCAACGTCGATGGAGCGCATCCCCTGCGCCTGCAGCGTCCCGAGGACGATGGTGCCGCGGACCCCTCCGCTGACCGCGTCGACGGCGTCGCGCGCCGCGGCCGCCGCCGCGAGGGTCGCGCGCGCCTCCGGGAGCAGCGCACGGCCGGCGTCGCTCAGCGCGACCTTGTGGGTCGAGCGGTCGAATAGGCGAGCGCCGAGGTCCCGCTCGAGGTTGCGCACGCCGGCCGAGACCGCGGACTGGACGACGTGGAGACGATCGGCCGCGCGGGTGAAGCTGCCCTCCTCGGCCACGGCGACGAACACTGCAAGCTGCCTGAGCTCCACACCGCAAGGTTATCGCCAGATGCGATAACCGTTAGCAATATTTTGCGTTGAACGTGATTAGCCGGGAGCGGAAACTGGTGGCATGACGAATTCCGTTTCTCCATCAACAAGCCGTCGCGATGGCCGCTTCTCGTTCTGGTTCGTCGCGTTCGCGTTCACGGTCGTGATGGCGTTCACTACCGCGCCAACGCCGCTGTGGTCGTTGTTCGCCGAGCACGACCACTTCTCGTCGTTGACGATCACAGTCGTGTTCGCCGCCTATGCGGTGGCGGTGGCGCTCAGCCTGTTCTTCGCCGGGCACCTGTCCGACTGGTACGGAAGGCGGCGGGTCATAGCCGTGGGCTTGGCGCTGAACGTACTCGCGGCGGTGGTCTTCCTGGTCTGGCCGGAGGTGCCCGGGCTGCTCCTGGCGCGTGTCTTGAGCGGGCTCGGCATCGGTGTCGTAACCGCGACCGCAACGATATGGCTGGCGGAACTCGACGCTGCACGCCGGCCCACGCACAGCCAGGGCCGTGCTCAGATCATCGCCGCGGCGGCCAATCTCGGCGGACTCGGGCTCGGAGGGCTCATCGCGGGCGTTCTCGCCCAGTGGGCAGGCCACGCCCTGACGCTGCCCTTCCTGGCTCTCGGTGGCGTGATGGCGCTCGCACTGCTCGCGGTCAGCTTCGTCCCTGAAACCCGCGTCCCGTCATCGCCGCGTCCGCATTACCGGCCGCAACGGGTGTCCGTGCCATCGGCGTCGCGGGCGCGGTTCCTCGCCGCCGCGGTCGGCGCGGCGATCACGTTTGCGATCTTCGGGCTGATCACGTCGCTGGCGCCGAGCTTCCTGTCGGGAACGCTGCACCAGCCCTCCCGTGCACTGGCCGGCGCCGTCTCGTTTGCGATGTTCGCCGCCGCTGCGGTGGCGCAGACGCTGACCGGCGCGCGCCCACCGCAACAGCTGCTGGCCGGAGCCATCCCCGCGTTGCTGACCGGAGTCGGTCTGCTCACGCTCGCGGTGTGGCTACCCACGCCGAGCTTCGGCCTCTTCCTGGCCGGCGATCTGATCGCCGGCACCGGAGCGGGACTGATGTTCAAAGGGGCGATCGGCACCGTCTCGGAGATCTCCCTGCCCGAACGCCGCGCCGAGGCGCTGGCCGGGCTGTACCTCGCCGCCTACCTCGGCCTCGCCGGCCCAGTGATCGGCCTCGGTGCACTCACGCAGATCGCAGCGACGCGCGTGAGCCTGCTCGTCTTCTCCGGGCTGCTCACCCTGGGAATCCTTGCCGCCGCCCCGGCGCTGCTGCGCAGCCGCGGCCGCGGCCCCCGCGCATCCGCGCAACCGCACCCAATCTCCCAATGAAAGGAGCCATCATGCAGACCACGCAACTGAAGACAACACAGCTCGGCGAAACCGGACTCGAGATCACGCGCGTCGGGTTCGGCGCCTGGGCGATCGGCGGCGGAGGCTGGGAATTCGGCTGGGGCCCCCAGGAGGACGACCAGTCGATCGCCGCGATCCACCACGCCCTCGAACACGGGATCAACTGGATCGACACCGCCGCCGCCTATGGCTTCGGCCACTCCGAAGAGATGGTCGGACGCGCACTACAAGGTCTCTCTGAGCGTCCCTTCGTGTTCACGAAGGCATCGCTGCTCGAGGGCTCGGGGGGCCGCGTCCTGCATAGCCTCAAGCGCGACTCGATCCTGCGCGAGGCGCACGCCAGCCTCGAGCGGCTCGGCGTCGACGCGATCGACCTCTACCAGATCCACTGGCCGATCCCCGAAGAGGACATCGAGGAGGGCTGGACAGCGTTCGTCGAGCTCAAGGAACAGGGGCTGGTGCGGCACATCGGTGTCTCGAACTTCGACGTCGAGCAGCTGCGGCGGATCGGGCAGATCGCGCCAGTCGAGACCCTTCAGCCGCAGTACTCGCTGATCGAGCGCGACATCGAGCGGGAGATCCTCCCGTTCGCCGAGCGGGAGAGAATCGGCGTGATCGCCTACTCCCCGATGGCATCGGGGCTCCTCACGGGACGGATGACCCGCGAGCGGATCGCAGCCATGCCCGACGACGATTGGCGCAAGCAGGATCCTCGCTTCCGTGAGCCGGAGCTCTCGCGCAATCTCGGGATCGTCGACCGCCTGGCGGCCGTCGCCGAGCGCCACGACACCGTCCCCGGAGCCGTGGCCATTGCCTGGACACTCCGCAACCCCGCGGTGGATGGCGCGATCGTCGGATTCCGCTCACCCGAGCAGGTCGATCCCCTGATCGAGGCCGCGAACTTCCAACTCAGCGAAGACGACCTCACCACGATCGAAGGAGCGCAGTAGCGATGCAGACGATCGGATTCATCGGCCTCGGAAACATGGGCGGCAACATGGCCGCGCGCTACCTCGCCGCCGGCTACACCGTCTACGGCGAAGCCCGCAACCGCAACGGCGCCCAGCGGCTCGTCGACCAAGACCTGCGCTGGGTTGATACGCCGCGCGAGGTCGCGGAGGCAGCCGACATTGTCATGACATCGCTCCCCAACGACGACGTCGTCGAGTCGGTCACATCCGGACCCGACGGTCTCCTCGCCGGCCTGGGCGAAGGCAAGATCTGGGCCGACCTCAGCACGATCAGCCCCGGCGTGAGCCGCAAGCTCGCGGCACGCGTGCGCGCCGACGGTCACGGGGCACGGATGCTCGACACGCCCGTGTCGGGAAGCATCCCGCAGGTCCAGACCGGAACACTCACGATCATGGTCGGTGGTGACGAAGACGCCTACCGGCAGATCGAACCAGTCCTGCGCGTCCTCGGAACGCCGGAGTACGTCGGTGAGAACGGTCAGGGACTCGTGCTCAAGCTCGCGATCAACATCAGCCTGGCGGTCCAGATGCTCGCCTTCTCCGAGGGCCTGCTGCTCGCCGAACGCGACGGAATCGATCCGCACCGCGCCGCCGAGATCATGACCGAGAGCCCAATCGGCTCGCCGATGCTCCGAGCACGCGTCCCGCTCGTCCTCGACAAACCCGACGAGACCTGGTTCGACGTCGAGCTGATGCACAAGGACATCCGCCTCGCCCGCCAAGCCGGCACCGAGCTCGCGACACCGCTCCCTACAGCAGCGGTCGCCGACGAGATCCTCACCCACGCACACCAGCTCGGATACGGACACCGAGACATAGCGGCCATACACGACGTCCTCGCGCACCCCTCCTCGGCCAACGCTGCCGCCTCATGACATTCACGGCCAGGGTGATGTCGGACGCCCGGTGAGCTCCCGTCCCGAGGTCCGGGGCTTTGCGGGACGCGGATCCGGTCTGGATCGCGGCGCTGGTGCTGGCGAAGATCGCGTCGTGTGGCCGGCTATGCACTGGTGTTCCGGTCGACGTTCTGCTCGCAGATGTCGTGGGGGCTGAGCTACGACATCGCGATGGCCGACCTGGCGGCCAATACGATCGCGAGCTTGCCTCCTATCACGCCGGTGGCAGTGCTCCGGAGCTGAACTAGGATGCGGTCGGCCTGGCCGGTCGCTCATGACAGGCGCAGGCACGCACAAACAGGACTGTTCGGTCAGCCTGGGGGGAACGGCGGGGGGAACGGAATGCCGCAATCGGTGGCCTGGGCTGGCCTGCGCTGACCCACAGTGGCGGGCCCAGCAGCGGCTCTGCATGGGCCGTATCCCCTGCAACCCCCGGGGAAACGGCCGAATCAGCGGAGAGGGAGGGATTCGAACCCTCGATGGACGAAACCGCCCATACCGGTTTTCGAGACCGGTACCGGCGGGTGCCAAGCCCTACTGGTTTGCAGGGATTCTTGGATTCCGGCGGCGGCCGTGGGGAAGTCGATGGGGAAGTGGCGTTCGCCCGGAGCTCGGGTGGGGTGCAGGCACGGAGTGCGGCGCTGTCCACGCCTGCGGCCTACTGATGTAGCTGTTGCCGCCTGGCGCCGGGGTGCCGCACGGCCGAGGGGGCCGCCGTGATGTCGCCACTTAAACGCGAAGCGCCGGGTGGCAGCCCAGCGTTTCGTGGACATGCAGAAGTGGAAAGCTCGCTGCGCATTCTACCGCGTCAGGGGACGGATCCGGTGTGGGTTTGCCGGTGCGGTTGTCGGCAATCCTGTGCTGGAGGAGCGTCGTGAGCCGGCAGGCGATCGCTGCGGCGCTTGCGCGCGAGGACCTGGCGGGAGGCGAGCGGCTGGTGGCGTTCTCGCTGGCCAGCTTCGCCGGGCGTGACTCGCGGGCGTGGCCGGGCGCGGCGGCGGCCGCCGCGCGCGCTGGGCTGAGCCGGAGCCGCTACCTGCACGACCGTGACCGGCTCGTCCGGCGGGGTCTGCTCGTCGTCGAGGAGGTGGCGTCGGGCCGCGGGCGCGCGAGCACGGTCGCGCTTGGGTTCGCCGCCGTGGGTCCGTGGTGGGAGGCGGAGATCAACGCTGAGCTGTTCGAGGGCGTGCTGTCTCGCACGCGCACGCGCGGGCCCGTCGGACCTACCGCCGGGCGCGCCGGGAGCTGCTGGAGTCCGGCGAGCTAGCGCTGCGAAGTGGCGCCGGGGGGCGCGGGAACACCAACGTGTGGCAGGTCCGGGCGTCGGCGCAGGCTCCGGCCGGCGGTCGGACGGCGCCGCCGCGGCGCGTGATGCCTCCCGACGGTGCGAGGCCGTTGCTCGTCCCGGTCGCGTCTTCGGTTGGCGGGATCGCGGTCGCCGACGGCGTGCGGCGGCCGGACGCAGGCGAGCTCGGCTCCGGTGCGGCGGCGGGCGGAAACCGTCCTGGCCTGACCGGTGTTTCAGGCGAAAACGGCGGTCAGGACAGGACGCTTCTCGACGAAACCCCGGCAGAAACCCCGGCAGAAACCCCGGCGGCCAACGCGCGCGGGGGAAGGGAACCCCAGAACCCCAGAACCGGGGAAGACCCCCCGACCCCCCTTGCAGGGGGGGCGAGCCCCGACTCGATCCTCGTCGAGCAGACCTACATCACCGACCGGGGTCGCAGGCGGCGCCGCATGGTCCGCGTCGACCTCGACGAGGTCCGTCGAGGGCTCGAGGTCCCGACGGCGGGTGATCGGCGCGACTGGCAGCAGATCCGCGAGCTGCTCGAGGGGACGGTCGGTGAGAGCGCGTTCGAGATCTGGCTCGAGTCGGTCGAGCTGATTGCGGTCGACGGCGATCGGAAGTTCGTCCTCGCCGCTCCGCCGGCGACCGCCGCGTGGACGAGCAAACGCTTCGGCCGGGTGCTCGCGGCATGCGCGTCACGAGTCGGGCGCGAGGTGCGCCTCGCCGAGGAGACCGAGCGCCATGCCTTCGGCGCGGATGCGCCGAGTCGTTCGACGTTCTCAACCAACCAAGAAGAGGCAGCACGGTGACCGTTGTCACGATCAGCATCCGAAAGGGCGGGGTGGGCAAGACCACGACCCTGCGAACCTCGGGTGCTCGCCCGCCGCGACCGGCGAGCGCTTGTCGTCGATGCCGATTCCCAATGCGCGCTCACCCGCCAGATCGGCGTCGAGGAACATCACTCGGCGTGAACCTGGTCGACATGCTCGCCGGCGTCGGCCGCCGCGGACGCGAATCGTCCACGACGTCCACATCGACGGCGTTGACGTGATCGCCGCCGCGCCGCCGCGCCGCCGGGATCGAGCTGCTGCTCCGCGCGACCCGGAACCGGCGTCAGACCGGACGCGGGAGGGCGGGTCCGACGTAGGATCGTCGGTGAGGCTCGAGATGCATTGCGTTGCGATTGACTGGTCAGGCGCCAAAGCGCATGGAGGACGACGCGATATTGCGCTTGCCGAATGCGTGGACGGCCGTCTCGTCGGTATTCGCGAAGGGATCTCGCGGGGCGATGTCCAGCGGTGGTTGCTGAGAAGAGCCGCGGAGATCCCGGACCTGGTCGTCGGCCTTGACTTTGCGTTTTCGCTGCCTGCTTGGTTTATCCGCGATGTGCTTCATGCGTCGGACGTGTTCGGCGCGTGGGATGTCGTGGCACGGGAAGCGGAGGCGTGGCTTGCCGGTGCGGCACCCTGGCCGTTTTGGGGCAGGGGGGCACAGGCGGTCAGCACGAACCTGGCATCCGACAGCGCATTTCGCCAGACGGAGCGAGACGTGGCGGGTATCACGTCAACCAATCCGAAGTCTGTCTTCCAACTAATCGGGAGCGGACAGGTCGGGCCAGGCAGCCTTCGCGGAATCCCGATGTTGCGCGAACTGCGAGCAGCGGGATTCGCGATCTGGCCATTTGATGGATTTGGACTGCCGTTGGTCACCGAGATCTACCCACGCGTGCTCACCGGCGACGTCGTGAAGCGCAACCTTGACGCACGTACGGAGTTCCTCGCGCGGTTCGCGAACATCGATCGGGACATCGCCGCGAGAGCGGCGGCAACCGAGCACGCGTTCGATGCAGCCTGCTCGGCGATCGTGATGAGCCGTCACAACACCGAGTTCGAGCAGATGTGTAAGGAACCTCAGCCGTACGGCATCGAAGGCAAGATCTGGGTTCCAGCGTTCTCACCCGCCGATGAGGCGAAGCCACGAGCCTCGGTAGCACCCGTGCTGGACTCGCAGCGGCGCGCAGTCCCAGAAGTCCGCCCTGCGATGAAGCACGGTGCTGGCGCGAGCACGATCGTGTCTGACCAAGGACCGCCGATGGTGCGCGTCATGCGAAAAGCACGTAAGCGGTCTCGACGACATGCCCTCCGATCGGCTCGTAGAGCGGATCGAGGCACTCGAGGCAATGTTGAGGAACCCCAAGGGCCTTGCGCTCCGCCCGGCCGCAGAGCGTGAGCTGAAGGCCTGTCGGCGTGCGCTCGAGCCCGACTTCGCGAACACCAAGGTCCACCACGCCTCCAACTGCTGGTATGTCGACCGCTACCAGGAAGGTCGCTTCCCGGGAGGCGCGAAGCGACGATTCGTCCTGGTACCGGCCGACACAGTTCCGGCAAACGTCCGCGGATGCCAGTACTGCGAAAGTGGCCGTCCCGCGGCGGTACGGCTCCGGCAACCGAAAGGCCCCAACCCACCGTCGCACGCCGTACGCGGCTCGGCGCTCAGACCCGAACCCGCCCCAGGATCAGTCCAGCTCGGCAGCGTCGTAAACGTCGTCGATCTCGCATCAGGAGAAGCCCACGCCTGGCAGATCGCGGTCCGGACCGAGCGCGATGCCGTTCCCGAGACGATCTCGCCGGCGTCACCAATCGGTAAGGCACTGCTCGAGCACGTCGCCGGGGATGTCGTCGCGATCACCGTCCCCCGCGGCATCAGAAACCTGAAGATCGTCGAGGTCTCCGACCGCTCCACGTAGAGCCGAGGCTTTGTCCGGGTCTTCAATGGCGGCCGTCGAGCTCGGCGACAGCTTCGTCGGGACGCTGTCGGATAATTCCGCGTCAGACCCTCGAAGTGGGAGTGAGACCTTCCGTGTCGTAGCTGATTGCGGGTGCCGTCCCAATGCTGAGGTGAAATTGGGCAGATTCGAGGTAATGGTGCCCACTCCCTCTCAATTTTCCGACAGCCTCTCGCCATTGCGCTCGCGCGCCCACCGCCTTCTCAGGGGCGAAAGCGATCGCCAGCGTCATGCTCGCTTTCTCCGCGCGAAGCGGGATCGTCAGCGTGTCCGACCGAATGCCTGTCGTGACGTCAACGCGGGGCATGGAAGGGCAGCAGCGAAATCCGACCGCTCTCTTCACGCGACAGCGCAAGGGCCCGCCGCCGCCGACCTATAGCCGTCCTAGCTCAGCACACCGTGCCAGCAGGTCGTGCAGCGCCGCGGGCAGCGGCGACCGCTGTTTCTTCATCGCTTGGGCGATCCGGCTCAACGTGGGGACGTCGGTGGAAATGCCGGACTTTGTCTCGTAGAACCGTTTCGTTTGTGATCCCCAGGCGCCGCCTGCCGCTGCCGCGGCGTGCGCGGCAGCATGTCCGGGGGAGTCCGGCCTCCAAGACAGCCGCGATCCGCTCGGCGTAGAGATCCGCGGGCGGCACGTCACCGCGGCTCGCGAGAACATCTAGCAGCTTCAGCGAAGCGAGCACTCGACGGACGGCATCCGCCGGTAGGGACGGAAGTCCGCCCCTGCCGATGATCTCCGCGATCGCGCGCGAGGGTCCGTGGTGACTCCTGACGTGGATCAGGCGCTGCTGCATTGACTTGCGGGCTGCTAGGGCTGCTGTTCGTCGTCGACGCGCGGGGAGAGCTTCATCCCGCCGGCGGCAGACGCAGCGCGCGCTGCAGCCGGGCGACACGGTTATCGAGCTCGTGACCGATGGCAGTGCTCCGGGCCGCAGTGGATGAAGCCGGCCGTTTGCGCATGGATTTCCGCGCGAAATCGACAAGTTTTCCCATGCCGTCGCGGGACACGCTGTAGGCTCGCCGCCGACGCGGGGGTCCGCAAGGGGGCGAGTCCCGCGCTCAGGCAGGCACGCGGGGGCCGGCGACGCCGGCTGGACATCACGAGGGAGGCGCCATGACACCGATTGCCCAGGTCGATTCCGAGTTCGCGTTCACCGGTGTGGGAGCAGCACAGGTTGCTCCGCCCGCCGCCCCGGCGGCGGCGGCCGATGTCCAGGCCGAGAAGGCGCAGGTGGCTGATCCGCTCGGCCCGCTCGCCATCCTGCCCGGCCCGGGCAACACGCCTGGCACCTGGGTCGGACACGGGTTCAACACGATCTGGCGGCCCCACCGGGCCTCGACCGGCCAGGATCGGTTTCTCGAGCTCAACCTCACCGACGAGAAGCTCGTCTTCGCCCGGATCAACGGGCCGATCCCCAACCGCGGTCTCGCCATGCCGGACATCGACATGTTCGGCGTCACCTACATGCAGCAGATCAATGAGGCCGGCCATCTGGACCAGGGCCTCCACATCGAGCCCGGCATCTGGGCCCACGTGCCCCAGACGAGTGACCCGAGCGAGCCGCAGACCGTCGTGCGGATGGCCTCGATCCCGCACGGGACGGTAATCAACGCCCAGGGCATCTTCTCGACGATCCCAGGCGGCCCGCCGGTGATCCCGGATAACAACATCCTCCCGTTCTTCTTCGGCTCCCCCGCGCCCCACAACAGCGAGTTCAACAACGTCGCGCTCACCTTTCCCGAACTCGATCTGTCGATTCCGACGACGTTCCGCCAGAGGCCGGCCGCGGTGACGCAGGACATGGTCAAGAATCCCAACAGCGTTCTGCAGAAGGCGCTGCACGACTCGCTGCAGGGAACGACGATGAAGAACCGGACCTTCATCCACATCTCGACTACGAACAACCCGATCAACGGTGGCGGCGGAACAGCCAACACCGCGTTCCTCGACAAAAGCAACATTCCGCCCGGCGGGAACGCGAAGGCGACGCAGACGACCGCGACGTTCTGGCTGCAGACGATCGCCGGCACCGGCGGCCATCCCGATGTCCATCAGCTCCAGTACACGCAGCTCGTGATGCTCGACTTCAACGGCATCCACTGGCCGCACGTGACAGTGGGGACGCTCGTCAAGCAATAGCCCGCCGGTCCCGACAACGCTCTGTGGTTAGCCGACGAAGACGGGGCTCGCATCACCCAATTCGTTCCTCCGTCCTGATCTTCGGCCGCGAGTGGAGACACATCGTCCCGTGGCGGCAATCCCGAAGCGGGAGTAAGACGTCCACGCCCCGGCACGGAAGCCGAGGATCGGCCTCGCGAACTCCCGAGCAACTGGCCAACGAGTCGCACGATCGCTTGCCCAGAGGCAGGGTCGAGCTTCACGATGGCTGTGGCGACGAGGAGGCGCCCGGATCGTAAGTCCCCGGCACTGGGCTGGGGACGCGGCGTGCGTTGAGCGTGTTGGTGGCACGTGTTTGCTCACAGCTGCCTCGAGCTGACGGCAGGCACGGCCCCGCCGGACGGGGGGCTCGCTTCGGTGGCAGAACGGCCAGTTGCTGCCGCTTCGCGGGGCGTGCCCCGGGTGCTCGTTTGCTTGGGGAGCGATTGGGCCCTCGTCGGCTTGCGCCTGGAGCGCACGCATTTCGGGGGATTTCGGTCCGGGCTCGGCTCGACGTCGATCCGCCGCGGGAGCAGGTCGTGCACTTGGCGGTGTTCTACCGCTATCTCACGCGGGCCGTGCCCGGAAGCGGTGGTGGAGGGTCGAGCGGGCGGGATCTGATGTGATCGGATGCCGCTGTCGCGCTCGGGGTGTACCGTCGGGAGATAGGTCTGGGCGAGCCGATCGACATCACGTTCGACTTCAGATCCGACACGCCGCCGGGACGCGATCCCGACGCTCGGAGCCGGACACTGCGGAGGTATCACCAGCTCCTGTGGAGCAAGCCGCTGCCGAGCGGTGCGCGATTCGACCTCGATGTCGCCACTCCGCCATACCTGCACCACCTCTCCGGGCTCGGCGAGTTCTGGCTGTCCAGCGATGCGGTGATTCCGAGCTTCTCGAGGGAGCCGCGGCTGGCGCACATCATCGCTCAGATCCCCGAAGTGGAACGCGAAGCATTTCAACGCATCGGGTACACGATCGGCGGGATGATGATCTTCCCGCCAATCGGGTCGATCGCAAGATGACGATCAACGCCGCGCGGGGAATGCCATCCCAAGATCAAGGACAGGTTCGATCTGACGGTCGAGTGCATCCGCCGGCACTACCGTGAGGAGCCCAGCCCGCTGAGCGAAACGCTCGCCCGATACGCAGACTTCTTGAGACTGTTCGGCGACTTCGCCGACTACGTGACCTTCTTCCACCTGCAGGACCTGATCAACGGGGCTACTCCCACGGTCAAGTTCTTCCTGCCGTTCGAAGACTTCACCGCGTCGCCGCTGCCGGGAACCTTCGAGGCGTACTTCGTGTACCGCCGACGCGCGATTGTGTTCATTGCGTCGCGGAACCGGCGGATCGGCGCGCACGTCGGCGCGGGGACGCAGATGAGCTTACGCGCGCACGGCGCATGATTAGGCCGACGCAGTAGGGTCGGTGCCGTGCCGACTTTCGTGAAAGCGGTTTCGCCCTTTGTCCTGGTGTGCGCGCTGGCGGCCTGCCCGTCGTCGGCGTTGGCATCGACCCACTGCGGCCGGGTTTACGTTCCCGCCTATCACCACACGGCGAAAGTGCAGATCCGCTCGGGCTTCGCGACCTGCTCCGGTGCGCGGGGGCTGATCCGTGACGCATTTACCGCGTCCGCCTATCGCCGCCCTAGCGGCTTCGATCGCTATACCGGGAGGTACTGGAGCGTGCGCGGCTGGCACTGCTCGAGCGGTCTCGGCGCGTCTCAGGCGTTCTGTTCTCAAGGCCGACGTCACATCGACGGATCGTTCCGATCCGACGACGGCTGGTACTTCTGAGCGGTGGTTTCGCGAAAGCGGACGATCTAGCTGGGCGAAACAGCTTGTTCGGCTTCTCGCATAGGCGAGCGAGGAGGGCAAGGCAGAGCGAGTTGCGGACGATCAAGGTCCGCTCGTAGCGGCCCGCCACAGCGCTGCCTCAGAAACCTACTCGCCACCGAGTTGGAAATGGACGACACGCCCGCCTGGCCGCGTTGCCCGGAGATCTAACGTCCAGAAGCCCGTGCCGCCGATGTTGTGAACGGTCCAACGTCCGCGTGCTGTCCAACCAGTCCAGCGGAACGTGAAGTACGAGGGCCTGGGCCAGTTATCGAAACCCTTACCAATCATGGTCCAGGCCAGCCCATTTGCCGTGTTCCGCGCCTTCGGGCAAGGCACGTTTCGTGAAGTGATGTTGGCAACTTCCTGGTACCCGTTGTAGAGGTTAGGTAGGTGCCCGCACTCCCTGGTTGAC
Organism: uncultured Solirubrobacterales bacterium; assembly: GCA_963752905.1. Taxonomy (GTDB): domain Bacteria; phylum Actinomycetota; class Thermoleophilia; order Solirubrobacterales; family Solirubrobacteraceae; genus Palsa-465. The sequence goes on along the minus strand of CAVWAC010000016.1, from coordinate 546,647 downwards.
GCTGCTTGCCCGGGCGCTGCTTGCGCGAGCGCCCCGATGGTGATGCCGATGATGAGAATCTTGCGCATCAAGCTGCTCCCTACCAACGTACGGGCCAAGCGGGCGGCATGACAGCGGTAAAGACCACTCCATCCCGTCACTAGAAGATCGCGCAATAGCCACCAGGTCGTCTTCGACGCGGGCCGGATCACCGCATCCGGAGGGCCTGCTGACCGCTCGAACGTCGTCAGGATCCAGGACTCCGTGCGCCTGAGCGCGAACGTCTGAACGGGACACGCTGACGGGCGGGGCCTCCATCTCCTTGCTTTGCCCCGCTCAGCCTTCCTTGCCAACTGATGCGACGCTCCGGGATCGCATTCGCCGTTCCGGCGGCCCTGACCGGGCGACTGCGTCGGCGACGAGAAAGCATCGCAGCGATTCGCGCCGATGAGCGTCGGAGTGCGCGATCGCCTTCATCCGCATCGGCGTGCTGGCGAGACCCGGGATTGGTGCGAATACGGGGTCCGGGCCACGCCGGGGATAGCTGTGAGTGCCGTCGGGCGCAACCGCACGCGCCTGCCGACGATCCGTGTCGTGTGCTTGGTCGGCCAGCCGCGTGCCCAGATCCGGGCTCTGCGATGCTTCGTCGGCTTGCCGTCCAGTAGCGAGGAGGAGGTCGACTGATGCCGGGTCCATTGCAGGTGATCGCCGTGAGCTTCAGTCCCGGTTCTGACTTCCAGGCTCGGGTGTTGGCCGAGGTCGATCGACTGCAGGGCCGAGGGGTGTTGCGTCTGCTCGACGTGATCTTCGTCGCCAAGAATGAGGACGGCACGATCGAGCCCGTGGTCGTCGGCGGTGAGGACGACGACCTTGGCGCTCTTCTGTCGAGCATCTTGCCGCTTGGCGGCGGTGGTCTTGTCGAGCCGACGGGGGACGTTGGCTCGTCGGATTTTGCTCTGGCTGACGCGCGGGCGCTGGCAGAGTCCCTGTTGCCTGGGACGGCGCTCGCCCTGCTGCTCGTCGAGCACGGCTGGGCGCAGGCGCTCTTTGACGCGGTCGCTGAGTCTGGTGGAGCGCTGTTGGGGGAGGGCTTTCTCACCGCCGAGGCCGGGTTGGTGGTCGGGGCCGAGGTCGCGGCGCTGGAGGAGGCGGCCGAGGTGATTGCGGTCGCGCAGGCCGCCGAAGCCCGGGCGACGTTGGAGGCGATGGCGGCCCAGACCCAGGCAGCCGAGGCGATCGCAGCTTCAGAGGCGATCGTCGCCGGTGCGGCGGCCGTCGCGGTTCGAGCATTGATCGACGCCGGCATAGTGCAGGAGGCCGCCGCCCACGAGGCCGTTGAGGCCCTAAACGCCGCCGGCCTGATCGTCGCGGTGGCAGACCAGGCCACCGCCGAGGACGTCGCCGAGGACGCCGCGGCAGTGCGGACCGCCGACCAAGCAGCGGCGGAGGCGGTCGCCGGAGCTGCCGTGAACGTCGCCGCTGCGTCGATCACCGTGGCTGAGGCGCGAGTCCTCCGCTACCTGCCCACGCGATTGACCTTTGCGCTGATCGCGGACAAGCTGGGGATCTCTCGCTCAGCGGCAAAGGAACGAGCCGAGCGCGCCTACAAGAAGCTTGGGGTGCACAACCGCGCCGATGCGGTCAAACGGGCCCGCGCGCTGGGGCTGATCGACTGACCCTCGACACCGTCCCTCAGCCAGCCGCGATGCCCTCAGTTACCGAGCGGCCATCCACGCGGCGCCGAACCGAACTTCTGGGACGGTGAAGCCGGGCCAGTCGAACCGCTGCAAAGCAGTTCGCAGGCCCAGGCGCTCGATTACGGTGCACGCCGGACCACCGGTTGCGAAGGCGACCCGGGATGAGGCACCGCGCTCTCCCGTGCTGCGTTCGGTGAGCGTTCCCGATCACACGCCGATGAGAACCGCTGATCCGTCGAGACCGCGCCGGCAGACCTGCGCTTGCGAGGTCTCAAACATTCGGCCTCTGCGCGCCCGCGGCCTCCTCAGCGCGGGAACGCGCATCTCGCCGACGATCGCTTCGTCTGTCGGCGAGGCAGTCGAGACGCGAACGCTTCGGCGACCGTCTGATCGCCTTGGATCACGCCCGCTCGCGGCGCCGGTTCGCTTCCGAGTTCTCCGCATTGCACCACTCTGACCGCGATGGCGGGAGAGTGTTGAGTGTCGATCGAAGGAGCTGTCTCAGGGCCTTCCACTAGCTGGGTTCCGACTGCCGGAAGTTTGTGAGTGCAGGAGCAGTCGAGCAGATGACATCATCGAGCGATGGACCAAGTCGAAGACGTGAGCGAGGCGTGGGAGCACAACGCCGAGCAGTGGTTGGCGTGGGCCCGGACGCCTGATCATGATGCCTTCCACTGGCGCTTCAACTTCCCGCGGTTCATTGAGCTGCTGCCCGAGGACCTGCGGACTGTCCTTGATGTCGGCTGCGGAGAAGGCCGGGTCGGCCGCTGGCTTGCAGCCCGTGGCCACACAGTCATCGGCATCGATAGTTCGCCGACGCTGACAGCGGCGGCGCGAGAGGCCGGCGGCTATGAGGAGATCGTGTGCGGGGACGCTGCGTGTCTACCCTGGCCGGACGACACGTTTGATCTTGTTGTCGCCTACATGTCGCTGCACGACATGCCCGACCCCGAGCCCGTAATCGGCGAGATTGCCCGCGTGCTTCGTCCGGCGAGCCCCCTCGCCATCGCGATCGTTCATCCGCTCAATCGACCCGACGAAGATCTGGACCGGTACTTCGAGACGCTGCGTTTTCACGATGCGGTCACGCACGACGGGCTTACGATGACGTTTGATGGAGTCGACCGACCGCTCAGCGACTACACGACGGCGCTCACCCGAAACGGCTTCGTAATCGATCGACTGACGGAGCCACGACCCTCCACCGAGGACTGCCGAGCAGAGGGCTCGCTCGTAAGAGCTTTCCAGCGACCGTTCTTCCTCCATATCCGCTGCGTTCAGCCGCGGTGATTGACTTCTGCTTAGCCGACATTGGGGCAGCCACCGACTGAGTGCTGCTCTGGGCTACAAGCGACAGCGGCGTCCCGCCGGCCGTGATCGTGCTCGAGCTGGTCGCGCCCGAGACTGCTCCGGTTCGATCGCTGGGGAAGCGAGCGGCACGGGTCGGAGAGTGCTGAGTTCACGCGTAAGCGCAAGCGCGACACCGGTCTTGCTGGCCGCTCCTTCTTAGTGTTGTTCTTGCAGAACGCGGTGTGCGCAGTCGATGACGGTCCCGTTCGTGGAAGAGCAGTGCCGCCGATGCTGGGAGGCGTCGCTGATCGGGCAACGGACGACGTCGCGGTGCAAGGCGGGGACCTCGGCGCGCCGGTCACTCGGTCCGCTATCGCAGCTCGTCCATCTCGGGAGTCGGGCGAGACGCTCAGGTCATGGGTGCGCTTGTAGCTGAAGTGAACGGATCGCTCTGGTGCTTTGCGCACGGACCTGAAAGCAGTCGATGCGGCTCGGGCCGGCATCGGCGCCACGGACCGTGACGTCTACACCGGCTGCCGTGGTCAGGTGACGAGGAATTGTCCAGAGCTCGGCCAGATGTGGCCGCGATTGTCTGCTGGCGTTGTGGTGAATCCGCACGCCGGTTCGCCGGTTCGCACCAAGCGCTGCGGCCTCGGAGCGGAGAGACTGGTGCAGGTGGCATCTGGACTGGGAATCGTGGCTGTGGTGGCGTGGAAGTCGTTCCCGTCGAATCTGCGGCTGGTCGAGGGTTGGCGGCGGCTGGGGATCCGAGCGGAGCTGCTTCGGCCGCCCGACGCGCGTCGCCGGCTTGGGCCCGGCGACATCGCGCTGGTGCGCCTCGACGTGGCACCAACGCTTGATGGCGTCGAAGCGGGATTGGTCGAGATCACCGCGCTGCACCACCGCGGCGTGCGGCTACTGAACCGCCCAGCAGCGCTACTCGCCGCCCACGACAAGCGGGAGACCGCGCTCCGGCTCACAAACGCTGGCATCCCCCATCCGCGCACCCTCCACCGAAAGCGGCTAGACGAGGTCCGGGCGCTCGACCTCCCATTCGTGCTCAAGCCCCGGTTCGGCAGCTGGGGGCGAGACGTCATGCTCTGCCGCAACGCCGGCGAGCTCGAGCGATGCCTGGCGAGAATTGGCGAGCGAAGCTGGTTTCGCAGCCACGGCGTCCTGATCCAGGACGTGGTGCCGCCGCTCGGCTACGACCTTCGCGTGATCGTCGCGGGAGAACGCGTCGTCGGTGCTGAACGGCGCGAGGCAGCCCCCGGCGAGTGGCGCACGAACGAAACTCTCGGCGGCCGGGCGATGCACGCACAACCGTCCGAGGAAGAGGGTGCGCTCGCCATCGACGCGGCGCGTGCCATCGGCGGCGACCTCCTCGGAGTCGACCTCCTCCCGCTGCCCGACACCGGCTACGTCGTCATCGAGGTCAACAGCGCAGTCGACTTCGGCGCCGAAGACTCGCTCCCTGGCCACGATGTCTACGTTGACGCCGCCGACGCGCTCGCGCTCGGCCACGCAAATCGCCCCACCGCTAACGACGAGGAAGCGCACTAACCGACGATCCCTCACTTGCGCAATGCGCCAATAGGGGCAGTCCCCGGCGGGTCCATCATCAGACTGCTGCTTCGGGTCTATTTGCAGCAGTCTCGATCGAACCGCTGCGGCACCCCGATCGCGCCTTGCACGAGTGGAAATATGGCTGCGTTCAGGGGGTGTTCGGTTTCAAAACTCCTTACGGCCATCCCATCAACCTGTAGCCGGGTAGGTACTGACCGGGCGAAACCGGCGCTGCCGGAACGCGGAGAGGCCCCCACTTATCGGCAGCGAGCCCGAGGCAGGCCGCGGTCGAGTAATTGTCGCTATTTGCGTGGTTTCATAGGCGATGCGAAGGTTTTCGGAGCTATTGACTTGGGTGCAGCGATTTTGATATAGGTCAGCACTGTTCGGCACACAACCCGGGGAGTGGCCATGTTCGGTCGGCGCGTGTGGAGTGTTGGTCTGCTGGGGGGGTTAGTGCTTGCGCTGACGCCCGGCGCTGCCTGGGGAGCCTCGACGGTGCTTCCGATAGGGGTCGACCACGCTACCCCCACCGGGCACAACTTTGAGTACACCGACTTCTTCCCTCGCGGCGGCCTCCGCGTCCATCAGGGCGACGTCGTCGACTTCGGCTGGGCCAACACCCCAGACGGCTTGCATACGGCCACGCTGCTGCGCAGCGGCGAGACGCCCGCGATCGCCTGGGATGTCGTGCATCCGGCCATCGAGTCCGACGCTGATAACGGCCTGGGCGCTCTTCAGTTCAGCCGGTTTGCCATCTTGCCGAGCAACCCGCCGCCCGGGGCGCCGGGTGGCTGCGGCGACGCCACCGCACCGTGCTCCTACGACGGCAGCAGCGACGTCAACTCGGGGGCCAATGCGACGGACGGGAACACACATTTCTTCGTCCGCGTCAACGTGCCCGCCGGGACCAGGGTGACCTTTATCTGCCTCATCCACCGGGGCATGAAGGCGTCGCTGACGGTGGTACCGGACTCCAAGCCGGCCACGACCGCCGAACAGGCCACCGCCGCCGCCGACCGCCAAGCGGCTAAGGACACCCGAGGTGCGTTCAACGCCGAGGCCGATGCGAACCACCTCAGCCACCACCATGGCCACGAGGTGACGCTTATCGCGGGAACCGCGACCCGGTACGTGGAGGTCGCCGAGATGCTGCCCCGTGACGTCACCATCCAGCAGGGCCAGACGGTGCGCTGGATCACCAAGACCCGCGAAGACCCCCACACGGTCACGTTTCCGCAGGGCCCGGCCGGCGACCCGCTCCCGCCCGTGTGCGAGCCGTCGTCACTCCCCGGGGAAGACGTGCCGGCGACGGGATCTCCCCCCTGCGGCGGCGACTTCGCCAACTTCGAGATCCACTACCTACCGGACCAAGCCGGCGCAACCTCGATCACCGACCCCACGACCTTTGGCACCTCGGGCGTGATCGCGACGCAAATCGACCGCTGGCACGCCCTCGGCCGAAGCACCTCGTTCAGATTCCCTAATACGGGGACGTTCACCTACCAGTGCAAGGTGCACGAGCACATGCTCGGGACGCTGCGCGTCGTGCCCACAAGAAGACGACATTAGTTCACCCCCGCCTCGGGCGACGGCAGCTGGCTCTCGACGAAGGACGCACCCGATGCGCGCCTACGGCACGGTGCCCTTCGGGGCTTACTGGCCATGCTGTGTGGGTCGGCGGATGTCGGGAGAGCGCCTGTTTGGGCTTGCCCGTGACAGAGGGCCCGTTTTAGACCAGCGCCTCCCGACGTTCCGTCGAGGTGCCCATTGAGCGGCAACAGGAGGTCGCGCCCAGAGCGCCGTCAAGTAAGCATCCGCCAGGGTAGCTCGCTGCCGTAAAGGGCTACATCCAGCCGTCTGCTCGACGCGCGGCTCGGACGATTGCTTCGCTCATGACGGTGTCGGCGAGCTCGCGATCGCGTTGGCGACCAAGCGCAACTTCGCCTCGGCCAGCTGCTAGCGGCGTGGACGACGGCCAGCAAGCAGCGGGACGCGTGGAACAGCGGCGGACCCTCGCGTCTGTTCGCTGCTCCTATCCATGCGGAGGAGACACGTCGCCTCCGTGATCGCTTCAGGCGTGACCGGGCAGCCGCGTGCGCTCGGGTCGCACTGCTGCAATGGTCGGGTAGGAGCGACCGGCCCGGGGCTGGATCAACGCTGGCGTTCGCTGGGCCATCGGCGCGCGATCCCGGCGGACGCCTCCCTGGTCGCCAAAGGACCGGCGCGGCGCGCGCCAGCCGGAGCGAGAGGAATCGTCCGTTACGGTGCTGCCGGTCCACGGATGTGGCGGAACCAGCTGGCGCGCTCTGACCCTGGGCACTTGTGCGCCGCGTTGAGGGCGACCCCGTAAGGCGTCTGCGTGTCCTGGCGACCTCGATACGATCGGGCGAGGTTGGTGAGTGGACGCTATAGGACGATGATGCTGCGATGTACGGCGGTGATCGCGGTGCCGGCTGGCGTCGTTTGTGGGGTCGCGGGATGTGCGGGCCTGGCGCGGGACTTCCACGCAGCGACGCACGCCGCGGCCGGGCCAACGGCCCAGGATCCACGGGCCGCGTCGCTGTCCTCGGGGATGACGCGTCACTACGAGTACGTGTTCCCGGACGGAGCGATGTATGTGTACGACATCGACCACGGCCATCGGCTTGTGCAGCGGGTTCCCCTGCCAGGAGTCAATGGCGTTCGGGGGGTCGTGGCGAGTCCCGGCACGCACATGCTGTACATCAGCTATGGGGCGTTTGGCGGGCCGGGCACCACTGGACGGTTGCTTGCGTACAACCTCCTCGCGGGCTCGGTGGTGTACAACCGGTCCTACTCGCGGGGCATTGACAACATGGCGATAGATCCGGCCGGGGATCGGATCTACATGCCGGATGGTGAGGGCTCACGCGACGGTGTCTGGACCGTGATCGCTGCGCGGTCGGGGAACGTGATCGGATCGATCAACGGAGGCTTGTCGCCTCACGAGACGATCGTCGGACTGAGTGGAAAGCGGGTGTACCTCGGGGGTCGGAGCTGGCCGTATCTTGAGGTGGCAAGCACCGCGACGAATCGCGTGTTCAAGCGTATCGGGCCGCTCAAGTCAGGAGTCAGGCCATTCACGATCAGCGGGCGAGAGACAATCGCATATACGACCGCGACTGGCTTGCTCGGCTTCGAGCAGCATCAGAACCGCCCGTGTGCTCTTCACGGTCGGGTTCGGTTCCAGGTTCCCGGTGAACCCGGCGACCTTCCGCTTCTCGGCGCCGAGTCACGGGATCTCGCTGACTCCGAACGAGCGGCAGGTGTGGGTGCTCGACTCGCCGAACGGCTCTGTGCACGTCTTCGACGTGAGCCGAGTGCCGCTGCGCCGGCCGAGACGAATCGCGGACATCAGGCTTTCCCACTCCTTGACAGGGGATGGCTGGATTCAGATCAGCCGCAGCGGGTGCTTTGTCTACGTCGGGGACTCCGGAGACGTGCTCAGCACCAAGAGCTTCAGGGCAGTCGCTTTCCTACCCGCACTCAGCAGCACCAAGCAGTCGCTCGAGATCGACTGGCGCCACGGACTGCCGGTGGCGACGAGCACGCGCACCGGGCTTGGGTACGTCACACGAGGGGTTGACCCCCCGCCTCCGAAATGTAGATAACCGCGCGCGACCAGCAGCACAGTCCCAGGCCGCCGTGCGCATCCGTGGTTCTAGGTTTGTGCGAAACGGACAGAGTTCGCTCCGCGGCGGCGGGACGTCTCCCTTGCGCCCATTCGCGGCCATCAGGCTCCCCCTGTCCGCATGATTGCTTTCGTCGTCCGGCCGCTTGGCGCCGCGCGATCACGTTGGCGACCAGGCACTGGCGCGGTTGGGCGGGGATGGGCGCGGCGGCTGACGATCGCCTTCGAACGGCCTTGAGCGGCGAAGCCGACTTCCCTGCTGCTGGCGACGAGCGGGGCGGGCATGTGCGCCGGGGTGGCCGTCCTGCTTTCGCTTCTGCATGGGCGCGATGAGATTGGTCGCAGCACGGCCGCGCGGTTTCACACTGCGAGTCCGGCCGATGGTCTATCTACGATCTTCTCGTGCTCCCGCCAGTCGACGTCGCGCGAATCCGCACACTGTGCGCGCAGCGGGTTCCCGACCATGCCCGCGACCAGGTGCGTGTTGAGCTCGAGGAGGGCAGGCAGGCCGTCACGATCGTGGAGTGCCGGCCGCCATGGCGGGAGGGCTACGGACCCGAGTGGACCCGTTCTCCGATCGCGCGGCTTCGTTACGTCGGTTCGTCTCGGCTCTGGACGCTCTATTACCGCCGGCACACGGGGCGTTGGGAGCGCTACCCGCTGCTGGGCTCGACCCGTCGGATCGCCGAACTCCTGGACGAGATCGACCGCGATCCGATCTGCATCTTCTGGGGCTGACCAGCCGAGAGGGGCGATCCCGGTCGGCAGCTTGGACGCTGGCACAAGCACCACGGGCCACTGTCGCTCCCGGATCGTGGAGGAGGGGAACGCCGAGGCGGTCGTCGCGCCGCTGGTCTTGCTCAAAGCCAGTGGTCTCGATCTCTGGTGATCGAGACGATCGGGCCGTCAGGGCAGAGCGGTAGTGTAGTCGAGCCCGATCGGGCCGTTGCAGGCTGTTGGCGCGTAACTCAAGGGACGTGTAGATCTGCCTCGGGTCCTCGCGCTCCATGGGCCGGTGTTCCGCGCGGCCGTGCTCCCGCCGCGTCCGTAGAATGGCTCAGCGAGCCGCTTAGGGGGACACTGGCTGTTGCGTCTCCCATGGCCTGATTGCGATCGCTTTGGCGCAAGCTTCCGACACGCTCGAGTTGATCGGCCTTCGGCGTCGCTACGGCGATGTCGTCGCGCTTGATGGGCTTTCGTTCGCTGTGCCGCCTGGCCAGGTATTTGGCTTTCTGGGGCCTAACGGGGCTGGCAAGACAACGGCGATGCGGGCGGTGTTCGGGCTGGTGGCGCTCGATGGCGGTGAGGTGCGCTGGCGTGGTAGCCCGATCGGCGAGCGTGAGCGACGCAGGTTTGGCTACATGCCCGAGGAGCGCGGTCTATACCCCGGGATGCAGATCTTCGACCAGCTCGTTTTCCTCGGCCGGCTTCATGGTCTGCAGGCAGGGCCTGCACGCGAGGCGGCGCTGCTTTGGACCGAGCGCCTCGGCCTTGCCGACCGCCGCGCGGACAAGCTCGAGGTGTTGTCGCACGGAAACCAACAGCGGGTCCAGCTTGCCGCATGCCTGGTGCACTCGCCCGAGCTGCTGATCCTCGACGAGCCATTCGCGGGCCTCGATCCCTTGGCCGTAGACGCGTTCAGCGCGATCCTCGCCGAGCGGGCCTCGGCAGGGGCGACGGTTCTCTTTTCAAGCCACCAGCTCGATCTGGTCGAGCACCTGTGCGAGGCGGTCGCCATCGTCAATTGCGGGCGCTTGGTCATCGAGGGCCGCGTCGAGCAGTTGGCGCGCTCCGGGCCGCCGCGGCTCCAGGTCAGGGTCGCCGGTGACCACGTGGGTGGGTGGGCGCGGGACGGCCTGCCTGGTGTCGAGAGCGTCGAGGTCGGCCCGGATGGGACCGCCACGCTGACACTCTTTGCTGGCGCTGACGCGCAGGCGATTCTCGACGCAGCGCGGCGGGCCGGACCCCTTGCGCACTTCAGCTTCGCTCGCCGGCGCCTGTCCGACGTGTTCCGGGAGGCGGTCGGGCTCGCCGAGGTGCCCGCCGAGATGCGAATCCCCGCCAGCGCCCCGATTGCTCCTCCAGCGGAGGGCGCGCGACCGTGAACGCTGCCTGGTGGAGGGACACATGGCTGTTCGCCCGACGGGAGATCGACGAGCGCTCGCGCGCCCGGTCGTTCCGGATCACGACCGTGATCATGATCGTCGCGGTCGCCGCGGCCGTGGTGATTCCAGCGCTCATCAGCCATCACCACAAGGCCGAGAAGGTCGGCCTGCTTGGGGGGTCTCATCCGACCCTGACGCAGGCGGCGATCGCGGCCGGGCGGGTGACCGGAAACCGGGTCCAGGTCGTCACCGTCGGGAGCCTCGGCACAGCCCGTGCGGAGCTACGCTCCGGAGCGCTGGCCGCGGTGATCGTCGACGGTCGCGAAGTGCTGATCAAGCAGCAGCCGGTGAGCGGCACGAGCTCGTCGACAGCGACATTCTCAGGTGCACTCGCCCAGCTCGTGGGCGTGGCGCAGAGGCTGCCCGCCGGCGCGTCACAGTCGGCGCTCACGAACGGGATCGCGATTCCGATCCGCGGCGTCGAGCCGGCACCCAGGAGCCTTGCGAACAGGTTCACTGGCCTGGGGGTGGACCTCTTGATCTACCTCGTGATCTTCTTCTACGGGATGGCGATCACACAGTCCGTGGGCGAGGAGAAGACGAGCCGCGTAGTCGAGGTGCTGCTCGCGACCGTGCGACCGACGCAACTCCTGACGGGAAAGGTGATCGGCTTCGCCGGGCTCGCGTTCGCCCAAATGCTCGCGCTCGGCCTGACGTTCGTGGTGTGCGGGGTTGCCGTCGGCTCGCACGCACTCCGGGGCACCGCCGGCGCCGTCGCCCTGATCGGCGCGCTCTGGCTCATCCTCGGCTATGCGCTCTACTGCTCAGCGTTCGCCGCTGCCGGCGCGATGATCACCCGCCAATCCGACGCGGGCTATGCCGCCTTACCGCTGTTGATCCCGCTGATCGCCGCTTACTCGCTCTCCAGCAGTGTGCTGTTCAACGGCGCCAACCCCCTCTACCACGTGCTGGCGTTCATTCCGTGGACAGCGCCGGTGGCGATGCCAACGCTATTCGCAATCGGTGCTGCGCCCGCCTGGCAGATGATCGTGTCCGCCGTCCTCTGCGTGCTCGCGACGATCGCAACAGCCCGGCTCGCCGGCCTGGTCTACCAGCGTTCCGTTATGCGAACCGGCGCCCGCGTCAAGCTCCGCCAAGTCCTGCGCGCGAGCCGGACCTGAGCTGGAGATCGTGTCGACGGACAACACCCTCTCGGCCTCCGCGCAGAAACCGGGGCGCTCACCGCCACTTCGATCGACCGATGTCGCTCCTATGTCAATGGCTTGTCGGTGTTTGCGGGAATCCGGGTGGGTGCGATTATCGGGCGCAGGGCATGAAGTAGGGGGCGGTAGCGACGATTGGGTTGGGGGTGTTGGTGGTGGTGGTGGTGGTGTTGTTGTTCGAGCGAGGGTCTTGACACGGGGCTGGGGAGCGCAGGAGGCGCCAGACGCGGCGGGTGAGGTGGCGTTTGACGCAGCGGAGTGCTTCTTTGCGTGATTTGCCTTCGGCTTGTTTGCGGGCGAGGTAGGCGGCGGTGTCGGGGTCCCAGTTGGCTTTGTTGACGGCGAGGCGGTGCAGGGCGCAGTTGAGCTGGCGGTTGCCGCCGCGATCGAGGCGGTGTCGTTGAGTGTTGCCCGAGGAGGCGGGGATCGGGGCGCTGCCGCCGGTGCGGGCGAGCTTGGCGTCGGTGGCGAAGCGGTCGGCGCCGGCGATCTCACCGATCAGCTTGGCGGCGGTCAGTGGCCCGCAGCCACGCTCGGCGAGCAGTTGCGGCGCGTAGCTGTCCACGAGCGCGGCGAGCTCTCGCTCGAGTTCACGGATGCGTTTGGTGCTGGCGGTGATCTGGCGGACGAGCTCGCGAGCGATCCGCACCCGGGTGCTCTGCTCGGCGCGGGCGAGCCGGCGGGAGGCTTTCCCCAGCCACTTGGCGGTGTCGAGCGCGCCGTGCGGGATCTCGAGCTCTGGCCAGAGGTCGTGCAGATGCCAGCGCAGCCGCTGCTGGTCCTGGCCGCGGGCGGCGACGAGATCCTCGCGATGGTCGACCAGCAGGCGAATGTCCAGTGCCGCGCCGTCGAGGTGCGCTCCGGGGAGCTTCTCGAGTCCTTCCTTGAGCGCGGCGCGGGCGACTGCGAACGCGTCGATCGAGTCAGACTTCCCGCGCTCGCGCGAGGAGCGCCGCGCGCCCGCCATGTGCTTCGGAGCGACGCGCACGATCCGCTCGCCGCGGGCGATCAGGAATCGCTCGAGCGCGCCGGAGACGTGCCGGCAGTCCTCGATCGCCCACACCCGCTCCGGGTCGAGCGCTCGCGCCCACCGCAAGAGCGCGCCGAACGCTCCCTTGCGCGCAGCCACCGTCTGCTCGCCGCGGGCTGCGGCGGTCAGCGCGTCGACCGCGCCGCAGGTATGCGTCCGCTTGTGCGTGTCCGTCCCGATCACGATCATCCAGTCCGTTCCCTTCGATTGTGTTGACGAAGCGGACTCCCAGCGGACACGTCTCACTGAGGGCAGCTGCCAGGCTCCTATCAGGTCACGCCGGGGTCCTCGGGCGGCGACGGGCGACACGACATCCGGTAGGTCAGACCACTGGTCGACAGAAAGTCAATGAGTCAGCCCGCCGCCAGCCCGGGAACCAACCGGAGCGGTCGGACGTCACCGCACCCAGAACTTTCTCAGTAAGAAAGTCAAGTCTTGGGTGCCGATTTTTGGGGGGTGCAACGGGTCGGGTGATGGTCGCGGAGGGCGTTGGATTGTTCTCCTGTTAGCTCGTTTTGGTCGGGCGAGGTGTCGGTCGGCGCGTCTTGGTCGGTATTTGGGCAGCCGGACGCTATCGCCGGTCTTGTCAGCGCGTCTATGGAGGCGTAGGTTGTTGGTCGGGCGCGAGTGACTGACGTAGCGAAGCGCAGACGTCAGGAGCTTTGGTCTGCCGCGCGGCTTGTGCCCCTTCGAGGGTGACCTAATTTATGCGCGCTCCGGTGTCGCGCTCGCGCCCACTTTTCTGGCCGGGGCTCCGGCCTGCTGGTCTTGGACCATCCGCTTGTAGGAGGTTTCGGCTTGGCGGGCGAGCTCGAGTTCGGCGTCGCGCATCAGGTCGTTGGTTGACCAGATCCCCGCGGCGCGGCGCGTGTACTTGGGTGCCCCGGCGGTGATCTCCAGCCGCCTTAGCTTCTTGCGGGTCAGTGAGGGTTGCTGGTGGGCGTAGTCCTCTGAGCGGGTGAGCATGCACCAGAACAACACGGCGAGCTTGCGGGCGGTCGCGACGATCGCCTTGCCGTGACCGCGCCTGGCTTTGGTGCGCTCATAGAAGCCGTGCAGCGGCCCGGGTTGCAGCACCGTGCTCCAGGCTGCCTCGACGAGCGCCCACCGCGCCGACGGCGACCCGCGCTTGCTGATGCGGCCGCTGCGCGCAGGGGCCTCGCCGGACTGCTTGACCTTTGGATCAAGTCCCAGATACGCGACGAGCTTGCGGCTGGTCAAAAACCGGCTTGGGTCGCCGACCGCGGCGATGAACGACGCAGCGCAGATCAGGTTCACACCCGGGACGGTCATCAGCCGGCGGATCTCCGGCCACGACAGAGCCTGTTGAGCGATCAGCCGCTCGACCGCCGCGATCTCGGCGTCGAGGAACTCGACATGACGGATCCCGGCGTCGACGGACTCGCGCTCCTCGGGCGGCAACTCCAAGCTGGCGAGCCAGGCGCGGCCCTTGACCCCGAACAGGTCAGAGCAGGGCGGCTTGCCCTGCAGTCGACGCTGCAGCACCGCGTGAATCTCGTTCTTGGACCGCGACCGCGCGTGCACCAGCTGCTCGCGGCGCGACAACCGGCGGCGCAGGATCCGGCAGCGCTCGTCAGGCATCCACACCGCCTCCACCTCACCGCGCCACAACAACATCGCCAACGCGCGAGCGTCGAGCCGGTCAGTCTTCGCCCTCGCCTGCGTGATCCCGGTGTCGTCCGGGCTGACCACGATCACGCGGTCCACGTGCGGCTCGAGCAACCGGGCGACCTCCCAACAGCTGCCCGTGACCTCCAACGCGACCCGGTCAGATGGCAGCAGGCTCTCCGCCAGCGTCGCGAGACCATCAGGCGTGCTCGGCACGCGACCAACAGAGCGGACCTGCCCGTCCTCGCAGATCGCGACCACACAGAAATCACGGTGGACGTCCAGGCCGATCGCGCGGCCGACCCATCTCGGCAACGACACCTCTCACCTCCATCAACAGTTTGGGTTGACAGTCAGCGGGAGAACCAGCGGGACAACGACACAGACCGATACGAGCTCGCAGCTCAATCCAGGCAAGTCGCAGGGGCGGCCGAACGAAAACCACGGGCTCGAAGCCCATCGATCAAAACGGCCTACCCGTCTGCGTTCTCCCAAAGAAGGCCCCTGTCCCGGATCGGCTGAACTTCGACCCGACCCAGACAGACCCTCCAACGAGCAGTTTCATGCCTCGAGAGAAACGAGACGTCCACTGACGCTAACACTCGAAGCGAGAGCGTCCCGATCGCCGTCGCAGACTGTCGAGTTGGAACGGGACCAGCACTCCCGGACCGGGCGCGCCGCAGCACTGCTCTACCAGGCGATGCAGAACCCATCACCTTCGAGTCGGCGACGCCAGCCAGGCGTCGAGGTTCCTAATCAAGAGACCCGCTCTTCGAGGTGGGACGGTCGACGCCGCCACCGGATCTTCCTACTCCGCGAGGAAACCGCGCATCTCAGCGGCGATCGCTGATAGGTCGTCAGGCCGCTTCGCGACGCGTGATCGCTTCGGCGACCAAGGACGCGCTGGTCGTTGCCGCCCCGGACGAGCGCTTGGCCACTCAGTCGCCCGCAGCCGACCGACCCGGACGAGTGCAGTGGCGACGACGGGATGGACGGCGTGAGCGAGTCTCCTTGCCTGGCACGGCGTGGCTCGAACGCGTGGCTCCGACGTCTCGGGGTTGGCGCGAATACCCAGTCTTAAGCGACGCCGCCGGTCGTCTTGAGGTGGCCGGTCGACCCAGCGGTCGCTCAGACGCCGCGGGGTGCGGAGTCCTCGAGCGCGACGCGCATGAGGTCGCGGATCGAGAGAATCCCGACGACGTCGTCGCGTTCGACGACGGGCAGGTGCCGGAAGCCGCCGTGGATCATCAGAACGGCGGCGTGCTGCGTTGTGTCGTCGGGCGCGATGGTCTCAGGGTGCTCGGTCATGTACTCGGCAACAAGTGCGTCGCCGTGCAGGCCGCGAGCGACCGCTCGCAGGAGGTCGCGCTCGGTCATGATGCCGACGAGGCGCCGGCCGTCGAGCACGAGCACGGCTCCGAGGTTGCGCTCGACCATCCGCTGAGCGACCTCCGTTATCGTCTCGCCGGGGTCGACGCTCAGCAGATTGCGCGACATATGCTCGCGGACGACGGGCACGGCAGAACTCTAATGCGAACTCGCCTGATTGCGCGCTTTAGCTGAACAGGATCTCGTCGGCGACCGCCTTCGCGATCTAAGCTGCTCCAGAGTCGACGAGTCCTTCGGCGACGTTGTGTTGGTGGCGTTCGGAGGGGCTGGCACGGCGTCTGTCGCGCGAGGGCCGGGTCGTGAGAACGGAGCTGATGGCCGCATCCACGGCAGGGTGTTCGTCCAAATTGCCGATGCTACGAAGGTCGCCGGGCGGCCGGTCCGGAGGCGCTGGTGGACCGGGCGTGCGAGGCTTCGGCTCGGTCTCGGTGCATCCCGCCCGGGCTGGCGCCTTCGGACATGACGGATGTGGCGGGCGGGGAGATCTTGTCTCGGCGCGGATGGTTGAATCGTTCACCGCAATGGACGGCTTGGTGGTCGGAGACGACGGGATCGCGCGTTGCTGGTGGGCGGACTCGGCGCCGGAGTACCGCGCCTACCACGACGGTGAGTGGGGCTTCCCGGTCGCCGACGATGTGCGCCTGTTCGAGAGGCTCAGCCTCGAGGGCTTCCAGGCCGGTCTCTCGTGGCTGACGATCCTGCGCAAGCGCGAGGCGTTCAGGAACGCCTTCGCCGGCTTCGACTTCGAGCAGATCGCCCGCTTCGATGAGCGTGATGTTGCGCGGCTGCTCGCGGACGCGCGCATCGTCCGTCACCGCGGGAAGATCGAGGCAGTGATCACCAACGCCAGGCGCGCGGTCGAGCTCGTTCAGTCGGAGAGCTCGATCGAGGGTTACGTGTGGCGATTTGAACCGGCCCCGCGGACGGGGCGGTTGGACCGCGCAGCACTGACGGAGCTGGCCTCAACGGCCGAGTCGAAGGCGCTCGCCAAGGACCTCAAGCGGCGGGGGTGGCGGTTCGTCGGACCGACGACCGTATACGCGTTCATGCAAGCGATGGGTCTCGTGAATGATCATCTCGACGGGTGTCACACCCGCGCGCGCGTCGATGATGCCAGGAACGCATTCGAGCGCCCTTAGAGACATCAACCACGCCCGGTGCAAGCGGCGGCGCAGGCGGACCCCGTTCGGGGATTGCACCGACCGGACGATCGCCTTGCTCCGACCGCTCGATCTACCAGGCCGATTGCACGGCGACGCAGGAGTGCTCCGCCGAGGCAGACACCGGACGAGTGGTTCGCCACGAGGCTGTCGGAAAATTGAGAGGGATGGGACACCATTACCTCGGAGATCTGACCAATTCCGTCTCGTGCTATTGGGACGGCACCCGCAATCAGCTAGGTACATCGGCCAGATCTCGACGTCCCACTTCGAGTGCCCGACCTCGCAATTTTCCGACAGCCTCCCACGAACGCGATCGTCAGCTTCGCGACGACCCGCGTGATTGAGGCGTCGCCATTGCGCTCGCGCGCCCCAGAGCCTTCTCAGACGCAAAAGCGGTCGCCAGCCTGATGCTCGCTTCCCGCGCTTAGCGAGGCTCTCGATGGCGCTGGCGGGATGCTCGTGGAGAATCTCGCTGCCTGGCCATTCGCCTTGAGGAAGCGAAGCTCAACTGCCGGATGGGACGGCGCCGAATGTCTCATCAGCGTGAGCAGGTCGTGGTTGAACCACTCCTCCGCGATCTTCCCGTCGGCGATGCGATAGACGTGGATGCCGGTGAACTCGACTGTATCGCCGGTAGGCGGGATCCCCATGAAGTCGCCGGTGTGCGTGGGGCGCGTGGTAACCCTCACGGCGACGCGATCGTTCTCGGCGACTAGGTCCTCGATCGTCGTGTGAAGGTCCGGGAGCGCGGTGACGAACGGAGCCAGAACCCGCTTAAACGTATCGAGGCCGTGAACGTCACCCAGGCCGCCCGCAGGTGATTAAGAGATCGAGCGGATCTTCAGCCCGTCTCGCTCGGTCAGTCGCCTGAGCTGGAGATCGCCACCGGGGCCGGCATCGTCAGCCTGGCTTCTGGCGATCCAGGCTGGGACTCGATCGCCCGCACGCCTGGCACGAACAGCGCGGCGAGCGTAACCACGCCGCCTAAAGCGCCGGACGCGATCAGCGTTGTCCTGGTTCCCAGCGCCGAGCTCACCGGACCGGTGAGCGCAAACGAGAGCGGTAGAAGGCCGATCGAGATGAGCCAATCAAGGCTCGATACTCGGCCGAGCAAAGCCGTGGGTACGTGGCGTTGTTTGGCGGTCGCCCAGGCGATCGTCCCGGCCGTTTCGAGCGTGTTGAAGATCAGGCTGGCAATCATGAGACCCCACAGTGCGTTGGCCAACCCGTAACCGGCGACGGCGAATGTGGCGACCGTCCAACAGATATACATGAACGTGATGTCGCGCTTCGGAAGTCCTCGCTGGCCGAGTACGAGCGCGGAGAGCAGCGATCCAAGTCCGCCGGCTGCGAATATGAGGCCGAGGTCGCCAGCCCCGCCGCGAAGCGCGTTTTTGACCATGAACGGAAGGAGGACCTCGGTCGGGCCGAGGAACAGAAGGTAGGCGATTGCGGCACTTGCGAACGTAGCCCAAAGCCAGGCGTGACCGAGCACGTAGCGCACCCCGACTGTGATCTCGCTGCCTATTCCGTTGCGCTCGGCGGGCGGGCATGACGCACCCGGAGACATCGCCACGACGGTCGCCGCCGCGATCGCGAACGACGCCACGTCGAGCCAAAACGCACCACTGATCCCGAGTAGGTCGACCGCCAGCCCCCCTAAAGCGGGTCCGGCAAGGCGCAGAGCGATCGGACGGATGAGCTGATCGAGCGAGTTTGCCTGTGCGAGCAGGTCAGCCGGCAGCACCTCGGGGACAATTGCGTCGACCGACGGATCGAAGAACGCGGTGGCCCCGCCGTACGCAGCCCCCAACACGAGCACCTGCCACAGCGTCAGCGATCCGGCCGCCGACAGCAGCGCGAGCACACCGACGGCAGAAGCACGTACACCGTCTGCTGCCAGCATCACTCGTCGCCGGTCGAAGCGGTCGCTGACCGCACCGCCTATCAAAAGGCATGTGATCGTCGGCACGGACATTGCGATCCCGACGGTAGCCAGCGCGGTTGGCGCGTTGGACAGCGCATAGACCTGCCAGGCCAGAGCCACGAGGAACATTCCGTCGCCTAGGAGTGATACGCATCTGCCCGCGCACAAGAGGCGGAAGTTGCGGTGCGAGAGCGGAGCAAGCAGTCTGACGCTGCTGAAACCACCAGCGCGGTCGAGGCCCTCGTAGCTGTGGTGCATCTCGCTAGTTGGCAGCCGGAGGAGTCGTCCAGGGGGGCGACGCGGTCGCGCCACGGGCCTCGAGGAAGTCGACCACGTTCGCCTGCTGCATGGGCCTAGCGAAGTAGAACCCCTGGCCAAGCTCACAACCGAGTGCTCGCAGCGTCTCGGACTGCTCCGGATACTCGATCCCTTCGGCTACGACCTCGAGCTCAAACGTCCGGCCCAGACCTAGGACGGCGGTGGCGAGGCCCGACGTCACCGGCGACGCCCCGGCCGCCAACAGCGACCGGTCCATCTTGAGAACATCGATCGGGAGCTGGCTCAGGTAGCTGAGCGAGGAGTAGCCGGTACCGAAGTCGTCCATCGCAAGCTTGACGCCAATCTCTCGGAGTTCGCTCAGGCGCCGAACAGCAAGATCGATGTCGGTCATCATCACCGACTCGGTGATCTCCAGTGTGAGGGCGTCTGGCTCCAGTCCCGCTGCATCGAGTGCATCGCGCACATCCGCGACGATGTCGCTATTGAACAGCTGGTTGACAGATAGATTGATGCTCATAGACAGCGGAGGATCCGTCGGGATCCTGTCTCGGAGCGTCTTCGCCTGACGGCATCCCTCGCGTAGCACCCAACGCCCAAGCGGAACGATCAACCCGGTCTCCTCTGCGAAGGGGATGAAGTCATTCGGGGGCACCAGGCCACGATCGGGGTGATGCCAGCGCAGCAGCGCCTCCAGTCCGCAGATCACACCATCTTCGAGGCGGACGACGGGCTGGTAGTACAGCTCAAACTCCTCCTGCGCGAGCGCCCGCTGGAGATCTGCTCGAAGTTCGAGGCGAGCCAGGACCCGCTCGTGCATCGCCGGCTCGAACAGCCGATAACCGCCCTTGCCATCCCCCTTAGCGATGTACATCGCGGCATCAGCGTCGCGGATCAGCTCGTCGGCGTCCGTGGGTGCCCCGGCCTCCACGACCGAAATACCCAGACTCGCGCGGATGATCAGCTCTTTCTGATCAAGCGGTAGCGGCCGGCTGATGGCCTCGAGGACCCGCTCGGCCGCCTCGGCCGCGATCTGCGGACCGTCGACATCTTCGATGAGAATCGCGAACTCATCCCCGCCGAACCGCGCTGCCGTGTCGACTGCGCGGGTGGCCGCCGCCACCCGCTGCGCGATCTCGCGCAGCACCGCGTCTCCGGCAGCGTGGCCAAGGCTGTCGTTGACGGTCTTGAAGTCGTCCAGGTCG
Source organism: uncultured Solirubrobacterales bacterium (assembly GCA_963752905.1). Classification (GTDB taxonomy): domain Bacteria; phylum Actinomycetota; class Thermoleophilia; order Solirubrobacterales; family Solirubrobacteraceae; genus Palsa-465. The sequence goes on along the minus strand of CAVWAC010000016.1, from coordinate 526,516 downwards.
AGGAACATCACCGCGAGGCCAACGTGGTCCCGCCTCACCCGGGCCACCGCGTGCCTCACGCGCTCGTTGAACAACGCGCGGTTCGGGAGATGCGTGACCGGGTCATGAAACGCCTGGTGGGCGAGCTGCTCCTCGAACGCCTTGCGCTCGGTCACATCGCGCCCGTTGAGGACGATGCCGTTGACCGCGTCATTGTCGAGTAGGTTCGAATGCAAGAGCTCGAACAATCGCTCCGTCCCGTCCCGATGTCGAAGGGTGCATTCGATGGTGTCCTGTTGATGGCGGGAGACGCTTCCATCCCTCGGCAACCGAGCCAGCACTCTCCCCATCTCGTTCGGGGACAGCAGACGCTCGAACGGACCACCGACGATCTCCTCAGGGCGGTACCCCAGTACCCGCTCGATCGACGGGCTCTGATAGATGACGTTGGCGTTAGCGTCGAGCACCGTGATCAGATCGCTCGAGTTCTGAACAAGCGATGAGAGGCGCGCCTCGCTCGCCTGACGATGGATCTCGGCCGACAACATCGAACTCTCAAGCGCGAGCGATAGTTGGCTGGCGAGGGTCGCCAGCGCACTTTGGGCTGAGAACTCGGTGGCTCCGTCGCCCGCGACGACCAGGGCACCGCCTGTCTCGCCGTGAACACGAAGCGGTAGCAACAAGGCCCGTTCGCTGGCTGTCACCAGCCGTAGGGATTCCCGGACACCCAATGGCAAGGCAATCGGCCGTGCTTCGCGGCCAAGTAGGCCGATGAGCGCGGCTGCGGTCTCGTTCGGGGCAACCCACTCGGTGACGCCATTGGAAGCATTCTGGTCTGCCGCGGCGACGCGCAGTCCAGCATCGTCCTTCTGACATAGCCGTGCTTCGACTGACCCAATCACGAGCGATCCAACTGCCTGAAGGGCCGCCACGACGATCTCGGACCGCGATGCTGCTGCAACCAGCGTTCCGCCAGCGGAAGTCAGCGCTCGTTCGCGCGCCACCGATCGCTCGCGCTGACGAACGAGACCAGCCATCCGTAGCACGACCAGGAGAAACAACACGACCGACGCGCCTATGATCACGACAAGGTCGACGTCGCCGCGCCGAAGCTCCTTGGCGAGAAGGAGGCCGGGCGCGATCAGCGAAGCGGCGGTCAGGAGCGCGAGCCGCGACCATGTGAGCCTAGGCTGACGGTCCAGGGCAGCGTGCTCCAGCTCCCTCATCGACGGATGCAGCGCTGCCGCTCCCCACAGGAGATAGAAGTAGATCCACCCGATGTCCAGAAACAGCTGGTGGTGGTAGTCGTTGTGGAGGGTCAGGATCCCGTAGATGAAGTCCGTCACTAGCAGCGACACGATGCTCGCGATCAGCAGGTAGAACGCGGGCCTGCGCTTGCCCGTGTCGACCGCGAGTCGAATCGCCGCGGCAAGCAGGATCACGTCGCCTAGCGGATACCCGATGGACACGAGCTTTGGGAGCAGCGACAGTGTCGGGTCGTGCACGTACGCCGCGATCAGAAACGTCCAGGAGACGAGCGCCAGGCCCAGCGACATGATGAGTGAGTCGATCAGTCCAGGACCGTCGGCCGCACGATTGCGACGGCGTACAAGCAACAGCAGTCCGGTCATGAGCACCGGGTAGACGGCCAGGTACACAGCATCGCCGATCGATGGGAACGGTACGTCGGCGTGGAACAGCTTTGGATAGCTGTAGGTATAGATGTCGCCGAGCCAGAACAGGAACAGGCCGGCGACAAAACACCACCAGGCCAGCCGGGCGGTCGGCCGGTTGCGCCGGATTCCGACGATCACAGCGATGACTCCCGAGAGACCAAGCGCGTTGATCACGGGACCGCTGCCCTTCACCGGTGGGACGCTCACGTAGAGAGCAGTCGCGATCGAGCCCAGCGCTAGGTACACATTCCAGGCCTTCAGATGCGAGCGAGCCCGCCCGAACGCAGTATCGGAAGCGCGCTTCACGCAGCCTGCTCCTTCTCGGGCTGGGAGCCTGAGTCGATCAGCCTCAGCTCGCCAAGCGCGGTCAACTCTTCGAGCGCGGCAATGAGCATGTCGATCTCCCCATCCGTGTTGGCTGCCGTGATCTGTGCGCGGAAGCCAACCTCTGGCTTCGGGACCAACGGGAAAGCTGCCAGCGTCACGTACACGCCACGGTCGAACAGCAGTCGCCCCACGTCGGCGATCCGGGTGTGGTCGCGGACCGGGATCTCCACGATCGGGAGCCCGTCGGTGTTAGGCGTGTAGATACCCAGCCTCTCGATGGCACGAAGCAAGCGCCGGGTGCGCTGCCAGAGCACCGATCGAATGGCGTCACCCCGGCGGTGGTTTACCTCGAAGCCCGCCAGCACGGTCGCCAGAGACGCGACAGGCGACGGGCCCGAGTAGAGATAGGGTGGCGCAGCCACCTTGAACAGGTTCTTGACCTCAGTCGGGCAGGCGATGAACGCGAGCAGCGAGGAGTAAGACTTCGAGAACCCGGCAACCAGGATCACACCGTCATATGACTCCCCGACGTGGCGAATCACGCTGTTCCCGCGGCTGCCGTACGGTGAACTCTCGTCGGCTTGCCTTTCACCGATCACGCCGAAGCCATGGGCGTCATCGATGTACAGCAGTGCTCCATGACGGCGAGCCACCGCCGCGAACTCGCGGATGTCCGGAAAGTTACCGGTCATGCTGTTCACGCCATCCATGCAAACGAGACGCGTCGGATCACGCTCCGCCCTCAGCAACTCATCGAGGTGATCTGGATCCTCGAAGCGGAAGCGCTTGACGGCGGCACCGCGCGAGCGGGCGATCTGGCAGCCGTCGTAAACAGTCTTGTGCGCCCTTGAGTCCAGGAAAATCGTTCCTGAGCCGGCCAGCAGCGGTATCACCGACATGTGGATGTGGGTGATCGTCGGCAGGACCAGGGAGTCCTCGCTGCCGAGCAACTCCGTGAGCCGCGCTTCAATCTGTTCGTAGAGCACGGGGCTGCCGAGCAACCGCGACCAACTGGGATGAGTTCCCCACTTCTCGAGGTAGTGGGGCACCGCTTGGATGATCTCGTGATCCAGGTCGAAGCCGAGGTAGTTGCACGATGCAAAATCGGCAAGCCACTGCTCTCCCACACGGATCATGCGCCCGTCGACCTCCTCGATGACCGCATCCATCATCGGATGGGTCGCCCGCAGGGTCGAGAGCTCCCGACAGGTTGCGAGCCAGTTGTCCAGCCATGATCCGCTCGCCGACCTGGCGGGTTTGTGGGTTGCGGACCGTGTCATGGTGACTTCAGACGTGCGCATGAGCGCTCATATCGACACGACGGAGCGCCGCCCTTAGCTTTGATCACGAGGCAGCGGACAGCCGGAGGACGGTGCCCGCAGGCTTTCGAGATGCTCGCCAGGCCAACTTTCAGATCCGCCGGCTCCAGCTCTGCGACGCTCGACTGCGCACGTACGACTGGCTAAGCAGCTAAGTGGCTCAAGAGCACTCGCGATGCGCTGGCACACCGCGAGACGGTCGACCGGGCATGGATCGCACACGGGCAGTCACTTCTGTCGCGGCGGTGCCCACGGATTGCGGACAGCGCCATCCCTCCACAAGCACGGCGAGCTGGTTGAGCTCCTGCCTCGCCGGGCGTAGCGGAGCGCTTGCTCGACGGCGACACCTCCGACATATCTCGCGGCTGCGCGCCTTACTTCGGCATGGATCTGGCATCGCTGGCGGCCGAACTACTCGATCGTCTACCGGCGAATCGCACGCTCCGGCTCACGATCACGGAGCTTCATGATGGTCGGGGCCGGGCGAATTGCCGGTGAGCAGGGATTAGCGAACTCGATCGGCGCACTGCACTCAGGGTTGGGTAGTAACTCTCGCGGGACTCGGCGGCACTTGCCGCGGTTCTGTTGGCAGCGTCGACGAGGCGCTCACTCGTCGCCTTCAGCCCGCTGGCATCCATGCGCAACTCACGTTTCAGCGTCCCGTGCGCGGCACGGCGCTCGCCAGATGCGGAATCGACGCGGAAACGCGAGCAGCACCCGCGGAGAAGTACTCAGCCATTCTGCGGCACATCGCGGCTGTCGCGGTATTCGATCTGCCTCACGCTTCACCCGTGGAGAGGGCATTGTGGATAACGGGTGATCCGCTTCGCTGCCAGGTTTGCGGCGTGCGGATCGGCGTCTACGAGCCGCTGACACTGCGAGCGGACGGACTTGTGCGCGACACGGCGATCGCCGCCGATCCGAGCTTGTCCGCCTTGATCGGGGAGCACTACCACCGCGCGTGCTACGGTGCCCAGTTCGACGACTACGTGTTCACCGAGCCGTAGCCACTCCAAGCCTCGCCCCCGCAAGGCCGGGGTGCGGTCCCGCGGCTCTCGCTCCCGGCTGGCGTTTCCGTTTCCAAACCTCTACTTGCGGATGGCGTGGGAACTACCGACGGCGTGGGCTCCGCGGACTGCGAGGGTGCAGGACCCCACAGTGACGGGGGGACCTCCTGCCGCTCCTCGCCGCACGGGTGCCGTGGACCCGGGTCCGGATTGTCACGGACGGTCCTCCGAACCAGGGGCCACGCGCCTCTGTCAGGCTCGGGAAGGGTTGGCTGGACCGCCGCCGTGTTCGGCGGCGCGCTCTTCTTGAAGGTCTCGGTGCGACGCACCGCCGCAGCCAGGAACGCGGCTCAGGGCGGTGGCAGTGATCGGTCGCGGATGCTGGAGTTGGGCCGGCGCGACCTCGTGCCCATTCGTCATCGAAGGTGCTGGCGATTCGTTCGAGCCTGCCGTCGCATGTCACCGCCTCTGCGCAGCGGCAGCCCTGCTCGCGTCTTCGCACGGGTGCGGGTGAGGGTGAGCGAGGTGTTCGCTGCATTCTCGGCGCTGTGCACCTCGGCGTAGGGCAGGCGGCCAGAGGGTCCCCTGTTGCGCGTTGGACCCAAGCGGGCCGCCGTTCCGTCGGTGAGCTCAAGGTTTCCGGTCCTTCGTCCGATCTCTGGCACAGGATCGGTGGGCGCGTGGAGGATTCCGCCGATCAGCCGCAACTTGACCGGGCACCGCCGCACCCCCGCGCGGTGCCGACCCAATCCACAGGAGTTCCCACACAATGCTCAGGTTCACCAAGAAGCGGTTCGCGGGTGCGCTCGGCGCGGTCATAGCGATTGCCGCCGTCGGGGTCGCCGTGGCCTATTTCACCACGTCCGGGTCCGGTTCGGGCAGCGCGACGGTTGGGACCAGCAGCGCGCTGACGATCACGGGCACGAGCGCGTCGACGCTGTACCCCGGGACGTCGAGTGGGGTGACCTTCACGGTCGATAACCCCTCGTCGGGCCACCAGCAGCTCGGCACGATTCACCTCGCGGCTGTCCATGCCTGTGTCGGTGCCGGCAGCACGTGGAACGGCACGACGTGCACGAGCGGCGGAACCGAGGCGACGACGTGCGAGTCGGTGGAGACGGTCGCACCGGATACCAACACAGCCAACTTTTATATGGCTGATGTCGTCTCCAACCAGGACTTCGGGAGCGGCAGCGGCCAGAGCGTCACGGCCACCGGCACGCTCAAGATGAATGACCTGAGCTCGAGCCAGGATGCGTGCAAGAACGCGAACCTGACTCTGAGCTTCACCAGCTAGCAGGCCCACGACGGACGCAGCCGATGGGGGGAGAGCGTGTGGCACGCCTCCCCCCATCGCCGCGTATGAGTCGGGACCGCCGCGTGTGTGCCGTGGCGTGCCCGCTGACCGGGAGCGCAGAGACCGATGTCACGCGTGTTTAGAACGACAGTCAAGACCGCGAAGACCAGGATGCCCCTGGCGCTGCTCGGCTGCCTCATGATCCTCTCGCTCAGCGCCTACGCCGGGTTAGCGGCGAAGCCTCGACCGGGGCATGTACCGAAGCTCTCCCTGAGGGCGGCGTCAACCCGCGTCAGGGTTGCCTCCGGCTCGATTGCGCGCTACCGGATCGTTATCAGACGCTCTCGCTGGCGCGGTGTCGTGACCCTGCGGATCACGCGTGGCCTCCCTCGTCTCGCTCGCGTTCGGTTCGTGCCGAGGAGAACCCGCGGCTCGGCGTCAACGCTGACGGTGACGACGAGCACGGGCACGGTCGGCACCTTCCGTCTCCGTGTGCGTGGCACCGGTCGTGCCGGCACGGCGACGATCGTCCTCACGCTGAAGGTTGTGCCTCCGACGCGCTCGCGTGGCACGGGATACGTGACCGTGCCGCCGTTCACGATCTCCGGTGACGTGGGCGATCTCCAGCCCGGCGTTCTGCGGGCGCTCGATCTGCGGCTGACGAATCCCAATCCTCTGACGCTCACGGTCACGCTGCTGACCGTGAGCCTGGAGCGCGTCAGCGCTCCGAACGCCACGCCCTCGCTTCCCTGCACCCTCGCCGACTTTGCCCTCCAGCAGCTCTCAGGTAGGTATCCGCTCGCGGTTCCGGCCGCGAGCTCGACCAGCCTCGGGGCTCTGGGGCTGCCGAGCGCCGAATGGCCGCAGGTCGCGATCATCGATCGCACGACGAACCAGGACGGCTGCCGCGGGGCCACGGTGACTCTCGGCTACGCCGCCGCGGCCAGGCTGGGATGAGACGGCTGCTCGGCTGGTTTATCGTGTCGGCGGCGGTCGGCGCCGGGCTCATGCTCGGGGGCGCCGAAGACGCCTTCGCCTACTTCACGACGACCGGGACCGGCACCGTCCACGCGACGACCGCGACGATCAACCCACCGTCTAACGTGACCGTCGCGGCGAGCGGAACGACGGTCACGATCACCTGGGCGGCTGCGTCGCTGAGCACCGGCGGCACCGTTCAGGGCTACCGCGTCACGCGGTCGGACAACGCAGCCGTGTGTGGCACTCCGACGCTCGTGACGAGCCTGTCGTGCACGGACAGCAGCGTCCCTGCGGGCACATACACCTACACCGTCACCGCGGTTTACCAGTCGTGGACCTCATCGGCCACCAGCAGCTCGATCACCGTCCTGAGCGCGCCGACGCTCACCTCGACGCCCGTGAATCCCAGCGCGAGCAGTTCCGCCAGCTTCAGCTTCAGTGGCGGGGGCGCAAGCTCCTACCAGTGTCAACTCGACGGCGGCTCATTCTCGTCCTGCGCGAGTCCGAGCTCCTATGCAGGACTCGCCGACGGCTCGCACACGTTCAAGGTCCATGGCGTCCAGGGGAGCTCAACCGGGCCGGATGCGACCTACAGCTGGCTCGTGGACACGACCCGACCCACCCAGGCGATGGCCCTGGCGCCGGGCGCATCGAACGCGTTCCTCAGCGGGCCGACGCTCTACTACAAGGGCAACACCAGCGGCGGCTCGTTCAAGCTCGTCGACACGGTCAGCGACGCCGGCTCGGGGCCCGCGTCGGCCAGCTTCCCGAGCATCGCGACGACGGGATGGACCCACGCCGCCGAAACGGTGACGACCCCCGCCGGGGGGCCATACACCTCAGGCGCCTTCACCTGGAGCGCCAATCCGAGCAACCCGACTTCCTATTCGGTGACCGGCGCCGACGCCGCGGGCAACACGACCACGCCGAGCGTGCTCACGTTCGTCAGCGACACCGTCGCGCCGACCGGCGGCGCGCTCAGCGTCAACGGCACCGCGGCCAGCGCGGCGGGCTCCACGAGCACCGCCACGAACAGCACGAGCTTCGCGATCGGAAGCCGGAGCGACTACGTCGACAGCGGCTCCGGGCTGCAGTCCTCCGTGCTCACCGTCCAGTCCGAATCCTTGTCCGGGACGGCCTGCGGCGCGGCCGGATCCGGTGGACCGTTCACCTCCCCGACCACGATCACCGGGACCACGCAACCGTCCGGGATCGTCGCCGGCTTCTGCTACCTCTACCGGCTCACGGGCACCGACAACGTCGGAAACGTCGCCTCGATCAGCACCACGGTCGAGGACGACGCTCTCAGCTTCGCCATCACCACTCAGCCCTCATCCGTCACCGCCGGCACCGCCACCGCCCCAGGCGCCGTCGTGCTGACGGCGATCAAGAACGGCGTGACGGACAGCTCCCTGAACAGCGGCAGCGCCACCCTGACCTGGGGAGGAGCCGGCAACAGCCCAACCGGCGCGACCCCAATCCTCCCGGCGACCGCCACCTGGTCGAGTGGCAAGCTGACGTTCGGAATCACGCTCGTGAAGGCGGAGACCGAAACGCTGACCGTCACCGACGGAACCCGCCATGGCACCTTCACGCCGATTACCGTCAACGCCGGCACCGCCGCGCGCCTCGCCTGGACCAGCGTCTCAAGTTCGGTCACCCTCCCGTCCCCGTGCTTCTTCACCTGCACCTACAGCAGCGGATTCGGGTCAAGCCACACATGGACGGCGAACGTCAGCATCACCGACAGCCTCGGCAACACGGTGAGCAACATCGGCGCCGGGCAGTCCATCGTCGTCACCCTCGGCGGCAGCCGGAAGGGATCCACCGCTCCCGCCAGCCCGGCGACGCTCACGATCCCGAGCTCCGGCGCCGCTCAATCGACGACCCAGCTCCAGTACACCAGCGAAAGCTCGAACGGCAACTACACCGACACGTTGACGGCCACCAGCGCCGGCTACACAAACGCCGCCGCGCGCTTCAGCAGATAAACCCCGACCCGGGCCAACCGTTGCCCGTACACGCTCTCATACCCGCATCACGGTATCTTCCGGTCACAAGGTCCGGGATACCGAGCGAAGGGCGCAGCATGGCCGTAACCCCAGCTCGGCCGGACGACACGGATCGCCCCAGGTTCTCACTGAGGCCTAACCCGGCAGCGCCACCGCGATCGAGCTGGCAAGCCGCGACTGTCGCGAGCTCCCAGCTCTGCCTCCTGCACGATCCTCTCGCTGCCCGGCTTGCGCCCCGCTCCGTGCGGAAACCGCGCATCGCGCGCACGAGCGCTTTCGCGATTTGGCACAGCCAGAGCCGACGAGTCCTATGGCGACATCTCGGTCGTTGGGCGAGGCGAACGCCAAGCGTCGATGCGGAGCCGCAACACCATCGACGCCAACCTGCCGTGCGTAGGCAACGCCGCGATTCCGCACGCCGTCGCGTCCGCCCTGCTCTCGGCGAGGCGAACGTCAGCGCCTTGCCGAGCGAGTTGTCGCTGTAGCAGGCGCAGGAAATCTCGCTGCTCGGACAGGAATGCCCCCGAGGGCGCAGCCGCTTTCGCGATGGTCCGGAAAGGTTCGCGCGACGGCCGAACGACCTGGTCGACACATGGGCGCTCGCGGCGCGTTCTCGGCGAGAGGAGCGCTCGCTGCCGTCAGAGTTGAGGCTGATGCTGCATGGCCACCGCTTCGCAGATCGACGCGACCGCGTTGGCGCGCTCAGTCGGAAGGCGATTCAGCTGCTGCCGGTGCCGGGCGGTTCAAGGATCGAGCCGCCCGCCTGTGACCGGTTGCCCGGCCTGGGGCGGACGGGCCGTCCGCGCTCAGAGCCAGCGCCGCGTCCGCTGCTTGTAACGGCGATACTCGTCACCGAGCGTGCGGTCGAGGTAGCGCTCCTCGCGCGCGATCACGCCGCGGTCGATGACCGCCAGCACCGCTGGCAGCGGCGCAAGCGCCCACAACGCCTCGGCGCTGACCGCGATCCCGGTGTAAACCATCGCCATCCCGAGGTAAGCAGGGTTGCGCGTTATCCGGTAGGGGCCGGTCGTCACGAGCGTCGTCGAGGCGCTGTACGGCGAGATCGGCGTGCCGGCGCGCGCGAACGCGCGCACGAACGAGCCCATCAGTGTCCCGCCGGTTGCCAGCAGCACGCCGCCCACCGGCCACCTGACGGCCGGCGGTACCGGCGTCGCGGGCATCGTTGACCTCAGCGCGAACCCGGCCGCGAGCCCGCCGAGGTAGACGAGCGGCGGCGGTGCGATCACGCCTGCTGTTTCGTGCCCGATCGAGGTGAGCGGATCCGGTTCCACGTCGCCAAGTATCAACGAACGGCGGTCTCGGAGGCATCTGAACGGCGCGGCCGAGCCGCTTGCCCGCGTTGTCGCCGCTCCAACCGGGCCGACTCTGCGTAGGCAGACGCACACTTTTCGGCCGCCGGACGTCAGCGCCGCATTCGGCGATGTCCGGGACGCCTGGAGTTATGGCTCGTGTATCGGCATGAGTAGCCTGGCGGCTGGATTCGGATGCCCGGCATTGAGCTCACGTGGCTGTCGATCGGGCCTCGAGTGCCCGCTGACGGCGAAAATGCTCGAGGATGAGGATGCTGACCGCGGCGACATACAGACACCACAGCGAGGTCAGCTCATCGATGCGCACCAGCGCGGTCACGATCACCCCGACGAGGCTGAGGAGACCGAACGAGCGGAGGTATCGACGGCTGGACATCAGCGCCGGACCGCACGTCGCGGCGACGTAGAGCACCCCGATCACGATGTCGTTCGGGGTGTGGGTCGTGAAGTCGATGCACCGGGCCTCCTGCTGCGCTCCCACCGGATAGGCCGTGACCTGCCACAGCAGGTAGACGCCCAACGCGACGCCGAGGAACACCAACGGCACCATCCAGTGCGAGCGCCGACGGTCGGGCTCGAGCAGCATGAACCCGAGCGGGACGATCGCCGGCAGGATCGCGTGGGCGTAGACGATATAAGCCTCTTTCGCAGCGTCACCCAACCCTACGGACACCTGGCCGCGCAGACCCAGCCAGACGAACCCCTCAACGAGCTGGTGGACACCGAAGAGCAACGGCAGCACTCCGACGATCAGCTCATGCCGTGCGCGCACCCGACGTAACGTCTCAACCCCGACACCGGCGATAACCACTCCAGCCGTGAAGTCAGCCTCGGGCGAGAAGCACATCCGCTCTGACCCTACGCGACACCACACCCCGTACGCCCTCAGACCCTCGTTGTTCGACCTCCGCGGCCTTTGCGGACGAACCACCGAACCCTGCCGCGCTGAACACGCTGGACGCGAAAGAGGTCATGGGGCTTCATCGAGCCGCCGACCTCCGGCGTCAGACCGTGCCCGCACGCGCCGCCTGCGCGTGTGTCTTGGCGCTCTGGCCGCACGGCGTCCTGACGCGATTGAACCAGCTGCCATGCTGGTAGCTATCCACACAATGGGCTATCCATTTGAGTCAGGTCGAGGATCCACGCCCCCTGTGCCCAGCCCACGGCCCGAGGGTGGTAGGGGACCATTGATCCAGGCGGACGTGGCCGCCTCGTGGTGCACCTGGCTTGGGATGCGGTCTGCCCAACGTTCGCCGCGGCTGGCGGGGACCGCTCACTACCAAGACCTCGGGACCAACCTGACTCAAATGGATATTCCATTCCACACAAAGTGCGAGGGAGACGAATGGCCGCATATCTCGTTCTGATGCAAGAAATCGATGATGTTGACCGGTACCGCAGCGAGTATCTGCCCGCGGTGAGGCCGTTCCTACAGAAGTACGGCGCCGAGATGCTGGTCGCAGGCTCCGAGGCGAAGGCCGCCGAGGGTGAGCCGCCGAACAGCACGGTCGTGATCCGCTTCGCCGACACCGAGGCAGCCTGGGGCTTTCTCAACGACCCGGGCTACCAGCCGGTGAAGGAGATCCGGTTGAGCACCACGTCGCGGGGACAGATGGTGGTCGCGCCCGAGTTCACGCCGGCTGGGTAGTCGGCGCGCATCACCGACCGATGCAGAGCACAACACGAAAGGCGGCGACGGTGTCCCGAGGCGGCTCAGCACAACGACTCTCCGCCTCTCCTGGCTTTGAGTCTCCGGCTGACCATGTACAGCGATTGCTTTCGGACGTCCGGCCGCCTGCGAGCTCACTGAGGCGACGACTGAGTGGCGCGCGGTGCCGCGAGGACGCCCAAACTCGCGTGATCGCTTTGGCTGGCGACGAGGTCGCCGGCGGCGTCGTCGCTTCGGCGACCGGATGGCTGCTCCCTTGGCCGGCGCCCGCCGATCTCGGGGAGCGACGGTCGTTGCTCAGCTGGCGAGCACTGGCCTGAGGCGCTGCTCGAGCGCCGCACGGGGAAGCGCACCGACGATCCGGTCGACCTCGTGTCCGTCGCGGATCACGACTAGGAGCGGGATCGACTGGGCGCCGAAGCGCGCAGCGAGCGCGGGGTTAGCGTCGACGTCGACCTTGACGACCTTCAGCCGTCCGGCGTGCCGGCCGGCAAGATCTTCGAGCACGGGCGAGATCATCCGACAAGGTCCGCACCACGCGGCCCAGAAGTCGACGACGACGGGCACCGAGGCGCTCGTTTCGGCGGCGAACGTCTCCGTGTCTGCATCGACTAACCACGGAAGCTGCGACTTGCATCTCGGGCAGCGAGGAAACCCTGAAGCGATCGGTCCGACGCGGTTTTGCGCTCCACAGCTCGGGCAGGCAATGATGGCCATGCTGCGAGGGTAGAACGCCCGCCTCGCGTTGTCAGAGCCCGGCGGCGACATGCGCCCGGCGTGTGCCCGCGCCGAAGAGCGGGTCACGCGATTCGACTCACCCGTGGTCTGGCCGGGCGAGCGGCGGATCTTTGTCGGCGTCGCGTTCAGCCCATTTGAGCGAGGATTTGCGTACAGATGTCGCTGAGCTACACGGACTATTACGAGGTACTGGGCGTTCCGCGCGACGCGGACCTCGACACGATCCGGCGCGCCTACCGCAAGCTGGCGCGCAAGTACCACCCGGACCTGAACTCCGACAGCAACGCCGAGGAGCGCTTCAAGGAGCTCGGCGAGGCGTACGAGGTTCTGTCTGACGCCGATAAACGGGAGCGTTACGACCGCCTTGGCGCCCGTTGGCGTGAAACGGAGCAGGAGGCGCCTGACGAGAGCTTCGAGGACTTCTTCGCCCACCAGGAGTTCGGCGACGGCACGCGTGTGGAGTTCGGCGATGATCTGTTCGAGGCGCTGTTCGGGGCGCGAGCCGCGCGCGCCGGCGGGCCGCTGCGTGGCCACGACCGCGAGGCGCTCCTGGAACTGTCGCTCGAGGACGCGCTGGCCAGCGGTCGGCGGCGGTTGACGCTGGATGGCCGTGAGGTCAACGTCAACTTTCCCGCCGGCGTTCGTGACGGCCAGCTGATCCGACTGGCGGGACAAGGGGGCGACGGGCGCGATGGCGGTCCGCCCGGGGATCTGTTCCTCCGGGTCGTGCTCAAGCCGCATCCGCGCTTTCGCCGCCGCGGAGATGACGATCTTGATGTTGAGCTCCCGATCACTCCTTCCGAAGCGGCGCTCGGGGCCACCGTCGCGGTCCAGACCCCGACCGGCACCGCCCGGGTCCGGGTCCCGGCGGGGTCGTCCAGCGGTCGGCGGCTGCGGCTCCGTGGACGGGGAATGCCCAAACGCGGCGGCGGCGGCGGTGATCTCCACGCAATCGTCAAGATCGTCGTACCGAAGGAGCTGTCAGACCGCGAACGCGAACTCTACGAGCAGCTCGCCGAAAGCTCGAGCCCCGACCCGCGGGAGGCGTGATGATGAACGCAGACCGGCACACCGGACCGACTGATGACCTCGCCGCGGAGGAGGCGGTCGAGCTGACCGTCGTCGCCAGGCACGCGGGGGTCAGGATCGTGCATGTGCGGCGCTACCTGGAGTTCGGGCTGTTCGAGCCACACCCGGCCGCGACTGCCGAAACCCCACGCTTTGACCCGCGCAGCGCCGCGCGGGTGGCGCGAGCGGAGCGTCTACGCCGGGACCTCGGGCTCAACTACGCGGGCGCCGCGCTCGTATGCGAACTCCTCGACCGGATCAACGAGCTCGAGGCTCGCCCCTAGCTCAGAGCCGAGGTTGCAGCCACAGCGGGGCATCGTCCTCGAGGTGCGAGCACCGACGACTTCTGCCCGACCCTCGTACGACGATCCCTTTCGAGATTCGGCACGGTCGTTCTCGGCGAGCCCCCATAGGCGACGATCCAGCCGTGCGGGGTCGCACCGGACCGGATCGGGCGCGGGACGAGCGCTCGGTCGCGAGGCCGTCGGAAAATGCGCAACGAGCGAGAAAGCTGACCTTGCGTGCGGCGTCGGTGGAGCGGTAACTCGGGGCGCGTGGGTCGGCGACCCGCGGTGTCAGGCCGGGGTGGCGATCCAGTGGCTGTGGAGCTTGAGGAGGTTGTGGGTCGCTGTGACTAGTCGCCACTCTGACCGGGCGGCCGATCTGCCTCTTCGCATGAACCGGTCGATGTGCCGGTTGTATTTGATCTGCCCGAATACCGGCTCGATCGTGATCTTCCGCTGGGCGTAGAGCTTGCGGCCGCGATCGGTGCTCAGCTTGTCGCGCATCTGCTGGTAGACGCCTTCTTCCCAGCCGCGGCGTTTGCCCTCGCGCATGTTGCCGTCCGGCGGGACGAGCACCTCGATCCCCTGCTGCTCGATGGTCTGCATCTGCGGGTGATGCCAAAAGCCGGCGTCAGCCAGCACCACCTCCGGGGTCTCGCTCACGCCTTGCTCGGCGAGCTGGCGCATCGTTGCTTCGAACATCGGCGCGAGCTGTCCGAAGTCCGGGGCGGCGTTCGTGATCTCCGCCGCCAGGATCACCTGCTGGTCGTTGACGGTGGCTTGCGCGTTGTAGGCCTGCCGGGGTGGGGTGCCCTGGGTGCGCATCACCCTGGAGTCCGGATCGGACAGGTTGATCACTCCTTCCGGTAGCTCCGGCGCCGTGAACGGTTTGCTGTTGCCCTTCAGCACCCGACCCTTCGTATCCCGCGCCGTTCTGCGCCAACGCTCATAGGTCTCGACCGCGGCAAGGTCCACCCGATGGTTCTCCTCGAGCCGCTCAAGCGCGTCGATCATCCGGTCATCGCGATCACGTGCGACGGGCGCTGCTTGGCGTGTGCGGAAGGCTTCCAGCTCGCGCCGCGCGACCCGGAGCCACTCGATCCGGCCGCCGCGCCGTAGCACCGGACGGCCCATGACCGCAGCCTCCAGATCCATCTCCAGCTCCTCGGGCTCCGGCTTGGGCTCCTCACCAGCCGGACGCTGTTTGCGCTCGGCCAGGCGACGCTTCGCGTCCGCCAATGCCTGGCGGCGGGTCTCTGGGTTGCGCAGCGGCTCGGGCAACTCATCCCCGCGATCGTCGCCGTAGAGCTCGTCCTCACGGCGGTCGGTCTCCTCGGCTTCGCGCAGGATGTCTTTGACCAGCCCGCTATAGCTGCGGTTCTGATCCATCGACGCGTTCGCCTTGATCTTCGTCCCATCGATCGTGATCACCCCGACCGACACCAGGCCCGCCTCCCGACACAAACCAAGGACCTCGTCAAACAGCCCGGCGATCTCCGCTTCATGGCGCCGGCGGAACTCCGCGATCGTGGAGTGATCCGGGCAGCGCATCCCCGTGATCACCTTGAACGCCACGTCCTCCCAACACGCCCGCTCGATCCCCCGCGAGGACCGAATCCCGCGCGCGTACGCGTAGAGCAACAACGCCACCATCACCGCTGGATCGAACGGCGCGCGCCCCGCCGCGCCCAGCCGATACCGCTCAGCGAAACAGCCGAGGTCCATCTGATCGACAGCACCGAGCACCGTCCAGACCAGATGATCCTCAGGCAGCCACTCGACCAACGACGGCGGCATCAACAACAACTGACCACGGTCAACCCCAGCGAATTCTCGAGCCATGCCAGAAGTGTCTTAAACCCACCAGACAGCACCGATATTCCGACAGCCTCTCGCCGAAGCGCTCGTAGGCTCGGCACCGGCCGCAACGACAAAGCAATCGTCGAGCTGGCGTACGCGAGCGAGCCAGCGATGCGCGCCCCGACATCGGCTGCGCCGGAACTTGGCGACGCACTGATTCCACCGGCCGCGGCCATCGCTATCGATGCTTCGCTGGAACCGACGGACCGGCGGCTGGCAGGAAACTCAGTCTTGTTTCGCGGCGGTCTGAGCGAGCGCTTCCTCGAGCGCGCCCTTCCCGCCGGGCGTGCCGGTGATCGCCAGCTCCGGCGACCAAGTCGGGACGCGGCCGGCGAGCGCTGCGGCGCGCTTGCGGCCCGCGACCTCGATCGGTGCGCGCTGACGGACTTGGGCGAGCAGCCGGGTGCTGTACTGCTGCGGTGATTCCTCGGACGCGATTGCTGGCCGATCGAACGCGAAGAACTCGACCCGCACGTGCGGGCGTTCTGTTGGGAATCGCGGGATCGCGACCGTGCCGTTGCACGCAACCCCGATGATCGTCATCTCCGGCACCGCCCGCGCCATGTAGCCGATGCCGCTACGGGCCCGCAGCGCTCGCCCGAGCGAGCGTGTGCCCTCGGGGTAGATCCCGATACATGCGCCCTTGCGGAGCTCCTCGATCGCGCGGTCGAGCGCTCCGGTGTCGCCGGACCCACGATCGATCGGGACCTGGCCCATCCCGGTCAGGACCGCGCCGAGCAACTTGTTCTTCCACATCGAGGACTTCGCGAGCGCCCTGATCTGCCGACGGGGCATCGCCGCGATCCCGGTCGCCACGGTGTCCCAGTAGCTGTCGTGGTCGCCGACGAGCAGCAGCGGCCCCTCCAGCGGCAGCAGCTCGAGGCCGGTCACGTGCAAGCGGCCCCACCACACAACGCCAGGAGTGGAGGCGATCATCACGCCGCGGAAGGCCGGGGTGATCCGCTCGATGCGATCGGACATCGCCCCCCACAGGCTACCCGGGCCGATGCGGCAAGCTTTGAGTCCCCGCTCCCTTCCTGTCCTCGCGGACGCCTCGATCTCGGAGCCGATCAGCGAATTGCGCTCCACTAGCCGCGCCTCCGTCGTCGCCAACGCGATAGCCCGGCGCGACGCAGCGGAAGAATGAACGCGATCGTCCGGACGGCGGCGGCCTGACGTCCGAGATTGGGCGATTTCGGAAGCGCACGCCAGGGGATCTTGGGTCCGACGAGGGTGTTAATGATGCGTCCGGCCGAGAAGAAGAGGGGCTGGCAAGGCACAGGTCACCGGGCCGTTCGAAGCACGAGGGGTGCGGCGGTAGGATGGTCGCAGCTGATCCGTTGTCGCAAGCTGGCGTATGAAGCTCGGTATCCACTTCGTGAACTTCACCCTTCCGGGTGGTCCAGAGGCTCTTGGCTCGACGTTGTCCGCGACCGCACAAGCTGCCGAGGAAGGTGGTTGCTCAACCTTCTCGGTGATGGACCACTGGTTCCAGATGGAGCAGCTCGCCACCTCGCGGGATCCGATGCTGGAGGGCTACACCTCGCTCGGCTTCCTCGCCGGCCGGACGGAACGCATCACGCTGGGGCTCCTCGTCACCGGTGTCACCTACCGCCATCCCGGTTTGCTGGCCAAGATCGTCACCACCCTCGACGTCCTCTCTGGCGGTCGCGCGCAACTTGGCATTGGGGCGGCATGGTACGAGCGCGAGCATCGGGGCCTCGGAGTGCCGTTCCCGCCGCTCGGTGAGCGGTTCGAGCGTCTCGAGGAGACGCTGCAGATCTGTACTCAGATGTGGAGCGATGACGAGGGGCCGTATGTGGGCCGCTACTACCAGCTCGCCGAGACCATTTGCTCGCCACACCCGATTCAGAGGCCGAGGCCCAAGATCCTCGTCGGCGGAAGTGGCGAGCGAAAGACGCTACGACTCGTCTCCGAGTACGCGGACGCGTGCAACCTGTTCGCGCGGGACCCGACGGTTGTGGCGCACAAGCTCGAGGTACTCGCCCGCCATTGCGATAGCGCAGGACGTGACCCGGCAACGATCCAGAAGACGATCTTGGTCGTGGGCGCCAACCCGCTCGACGACGTCGATGCCTTCATCTCCAGAATGGAGGAATACGCCCGGCTTGGCGTCGAGCTCGCTGAGGTTGTGCCGATCGGACCTGACCCGGTTGCCTTCGTGAGCGAGCTAGGAGAACAGGTGGTCCCGAGGCTGGCTGACCTCGGCGCGTCCTAGATCTGCTCCGGCGCTCATACGTGCAACCCCGGAGGGGCAAGTCCGCGGCCGCGTCTTCCTCGCGTATGCCTTCCGTTGATCGCGAGCGTCCCAACGGGGCGCGGCCGACTCGGCAAAGCACGAGTCCGCCGAGACGCCGGCCTCGCCGCAAGCCGACGAGCGCTACGTCGCGGTCCTCGAACTGTCGAACGGTCGCCAGTGCTGGTCCTCGTACC
Source organism: uncultured Solirubrobacterales bacterium (assembly GCA_963752905.1). Lineage (GTDB taxonomy): Bacteria > Actinomycetota > Thermoleophilia > Solirubrobacterales > Solirubrobacteraceae > Palsa-465. The sequence continues at coordinate 508,514 of CAVWAC010000016.1, read as the reverse complement.
CGTTTGTCGATGACCAGGGTGACCGTCGTGACGAACGTCGACGTAAGGCTCCTCGAACGCGAACTGCCGGGGCCCGTTGTACTGCGCTGGGTGCGCACAGTTGGAGGGATCTCCTCCCGACAAATGGCCAGCGGCCGGCGGCGTGAAACTCGCTACGGCCGCGCCCACACGGAACTGCGCGGCCCGGCCATGAACGTAGAGGCCGTGAAAACCGCCCGCGGGCGTGAACAGCATGGCCGCAGCCGCGAGAGCCGATTTCAGTGTCATCCCGGTCATAAGAACCGGCACAGTAAACCTATGATTGGCAGTTACGATGCGGTGAGGGAGTCGAATCTTCCAAGCGGGGAGACTTGCCGCCTCTGACGCCTCGGCCACTCGCGACGGCTCCCCATCACCAGCAAGCACGGCCAGATCGCTTTCTGCAATCGACCTTGCCCCCGACTTGCGCGATCGCCCAGAAAGAGCGGCCTCGGGCGGCACCCACCACGCCGCCGGTATCGCGTGGAGCCGGCGGTCGTGACCTCTACGCAGCGCGGCTCGGTACCACGAGGACGGGCCGGTTCGCGTGGTGCACAAGCCCGTACGCCGTGCTGTGATGTTCCACAGCGGCCGGGGGCCGGTGCCCCACCACGATGCAGGAGGCGGCGCTCGTGGCTGCAATATCGAGCAGCCGGCGCCACGCCGATCCGTGCGCTTCGATGGTCAGCGGCCGCGAGGCGAGCCCGCGACTCGTGGCGATCTGAGCGCCTGCAGTGCTTCGCTGGGCGATGAACTCGGCCTCCTCGCGGTCAAGTTCGGCCAGTCGGCGGTCCGTTTCCTCCTGGGGCGACCAAGGCAGCGACTTTCGTAACTGGGCTACGTCGTCGACCGGGTCAAGGAACGACGCCACAATCGCGTCCCGTTGGGTTAGAAGATCGGCGGCGACGTCTATCGCACGGCGCGCTTGCTCAGAGCCGTCGTAGCATATGAAGGTCGGCCCGTTCTCGTCCGTCTCGGGACTCTTCGGCGGACGCACGACTAGCACTGGGATGTCTGCCCGGTGCACAACGGCGCTCGACACGCTGCCGAGGAGCGATGCCTCTATCGTTGATCCGCTCTCCGATCCGACGACGATCAGCGCAACATGATCCGCGTGTGCCTGCTCGAGGATTGCGTCGACCGTCGACTCGCCGTCCCCTTCGATTGTCGAAACCGGTGCGAACTCGTTACGACGCGCCAATTCAGCTCCGGATTCGGCCAACGAGGCCGCCCCTTCTCCGTCTCGCGCGTGAAGCACGATCGCCGTGCGCGGCCGTAGCAGCGCTGCCGCAACTCGGATCGCATGCTGCGCGCCGTAGGACCCGTCGTAGCACAGCAAGACCGAGCCTCCTGTCTGCGCGGTGGCGATGCCTTTAGGAGCCGCGTCTTGATTAGTTCCAGGATTGCCCATTGTCGTCGCCCTCGTCGCTGAAGAGGCACGCCCATTTCCTCGATACTCGCGCCCTCGCGCGCCACGCCGCAACCGTCAAACGCCGCCCGCACCATCCGTACTAGGCCGCAGGTCTACCTCTGCGCCGCGAGCATTGCCAGCTTCCGACTGCCACTAATGCCGCGCCTTCGGTTCAGTAGCAGCAGTCTTGGAGATCCCCCGCGCATCGTGCCGGATTCATGCGATTGCAAAACTCCGGAAGGGGTCGGACGACCGGCGCCGCTCTGTCGGTTTCAGGGAGAAATCCGTAGCCGAACGTGCGACCCGGATGGCGATGTCAAGTTGACCCTGACGCTCTTCGGTGGCCGTCCAGCGGATCGTTGACAATCGTCAGGTGAGCACGGCCGATCTGCACGAGGAGGAGCTCGAATCCAGATTCGAGGCGACGTTTGCCGTCGTGGTCGTGATCGGACTTCAGGTCACGCTCGCGCTTGTGAGCCTTGGAGCTGGCTGGAAGCTGATCGGACTTCCGGGGTGGGTTTGGCTGATCCCGGTGGTTCCCGAGGCGGCGCTGTTGCTGGCGCTCGCTTGGTCCTTGCCGCGGCATCGCCTCGAGCAGATGGGCCACCGCCGCACGGCCGCTCTCGCGCTCGTCGGCGTGATCACCGCGGCCAACGTGCTCGCGCTCGTCGCTCTGATCGCGTCGCTGCTGAGTGCGCAGGAGAAGAGCGGCGGTGAGCTGCTGCTGAAGGGCGCAACGATCTGGGGTACAAACGTGATCACGTTCGGGCTGCTGTTCTGGGAGTTCGACCGCGGTGGGCCGATACGCCGCCGCGCACCCGATCCGCCGCCGCGCGACTTCCAGTTCCCGCAGGACGAAAACCCGACACTCGCCGAACCGGGCTGGCACCCGCGACTCGCCGACTACGTGTACATCTCGTTCACCAACGCGATCGCCTTCAGCCCGACGGACGCGATGCCGCTGACCAGACGGACGAAGATGATGATGCTGGCTGAGTCCGCGATCTCGGCGATGACCGTGCTGTTGGTGGCTGCGCGGGCCGTAAACATTCTCCGCTAACACGGATGGCGGCGAGGGCCGCACAACCGAGCCCGGTGCCGCCTTGCGCAAGAGCAGTGGTCCATCCGTAAACCATTGGGCAGCCGCTTTGGGCTACCAGCACCGGTCTCATGACGGCCGTGAGATCGCTGGATCCGCCCGGCATTTCGGAAGTCGACGCGAGCGGGAACCCGACCATGCTCGCCCAGGCGTTAAACGACAGCGTCGCTTCGCCACGCCAAGCAACGGTCGCCGTCGAGACGGCCGGCCGCTTGCTCAGGCATGGGCACCAGGTCGGCGGCAAACACCCCGCACGCGCCCGGCACTGCGGCCGCCGTGCACGAAGCACCAGTCAGCGAACGCGACGCCGCGCCGCTGATATCGCGTGAACGCGCCGGTTCTGCGCTCCGCTGACCGGGCGACAACCTACGAGCGCCGCTGACCGCTGGGCCCGGCGTGCTGAACCGGCACTGGCCGGACCTTCGGATAGCCCAGCGGGAGGATCAGCGGACCGCCGAGGTGGGCGTAGATGACCTGCCAGTGGTAGTACCCGTAATAGTCGCGGTGGTCGTCGTGCATTCGGCCTGCGTAATCCCGGACCGCGTTGACGTAATCACTGCTGGGGTTGTAGTGGTAGAGCGCGCCGGCCATGTCGCGCGGTGCCCCGTTGGCGACCAGGTAGCGAGCGGCACCGAGGATCGCCTGGCGGGGGTTCTCGATGTCTCCGCTGCCGTAGCGCGCCCAGGTGGCGGGAAGGAACTGCATCGGGCCCTGCGCCCCGGCGGTGCTCGTACCCTCGACGCGCCCGAACTTCGTCTCGATGAACTCGATTGCGGCGAGGTATTCCCACGGCACCCCGAACCGGGACTGTGCGGCTTTGAAGTAACCAAGCAGCGTGCGAGGTGCTGGCGGCTGAACGATCTTCCAGCGCGGTAGGGACCTGCGCGGCGTGACGAGGCTGGCGAGCGCGTCAGCTGCTTCCAGGTTGGACCGCATGCTCGCCGTTGCCTGCCTGTCAAGTCCGGCGAGGCCGGAGCGTTGGATTCGTACCGTCCGGTGATCGAGCGCCAACGTCGCCAGCTGTTCGAAGCGTCCCGCGCTCGCCAGCTCAAGGCTCGGGCTCGACGGGTCGTCGATGATCTCCTGCGCGAGATCGAGATCCGCGACGAGTTGGCGGCGGTCGGTCGGCAACTGAGAGGGGAGAAGACCCCCCGCAGACGGTGTCACAGAGCTTCGGGCGGCGGGCTCCAGACCGCCGCGCGGATGAACGTCTCCGCTGCACGCGACAAGCGACGTCAGGAAGGCCACGACCGCGGCCAAGCGCACAGCTGCTGCCCTCACCACACGAGTGTGGCAAACGACACCCACCTATCGCCGCCCTTTAGCGCACGCGCGCTTCGCGCCGGATCCACGTGCCGCGAAGGCTCGGCGCGCACGCCTGCTCCGGCGACGAGGCACGCGCTGTCTTACTCCGTCACCGGGCGGTCGGCGGCCGCGATCTACCCGCGCGTTTGTCCGCTCCTGTCGAGCCTGGCGCACGGAGCGAGACGAATCGCGCCCTTCTCGACATTGCGTCTGGCCGACTCGTTAGCCACGATCAACTCGTCGGTCATACAGCCCCGCTTCCGCTCTCCAACAAGCATTATCACTCGGCTCCGGCAAGGCTCGCAATGGAAACCGCGCCGTCGCGCGCGATCGCTTCCACGCTCCGGGCGCCGCAGGGCGCACGATCGCGTTAGACACTATGGAGGACCGGCCTGTGGTGTGTCGAAGGGGTCGGCACTCCCCGCGCAGGCTGCGGGGTAAGTCTTCGCGCTGAGGATTGCGCCCTCGGCGCGGGGCCCACAGTCTACGAGAGGAGCGCCGATGCCTGACGGTATCCGTTGGGTCGGTCTCGACGTGCACGCGCGCGAGTCGACGATCGCGATCTTCGACCAGGGAACGGGCGAGGTTCTGACCAGGCGGGTGGTGGGCCGCCCGCACGAGCTGTTGCCGTGGTTGCGCGGGGTGGAGCGCCCGGCGCGGATGGTGTATGAGGCGGGCCCGACCGGTTACGGGCTCGCGCGCCGAGCTCTGGCGGAGGGGATCGAGATCGCGGTCTGCGCGCCGGGCAAGACCGAGCGCCCGTCTCAGGATCGGGTTAAGACCGACAAGCGTGACGCGATCCGCTTGGCCCGCCTGTTGGCGGCCGGCGAGCTGACGTTGGTCACGATCCCGTCGGTGGAGCGTGAGCAGCTGCGCGATCTGGTGCGCTGCCGCGAGGACATCCGGCTGGATCTGATGCGCGCCCGCAACCGGATCGGAAAGTTCCTGTTGCGCCGCGAGATCTACTGGGAAGGCACCGGTGAGACGTGGTCGCGCAAGCATCGCTCGTGGCTGACCTCGGTGCGGTTCGCCGATCATGCCTCGCAGGCGACGCTGGCTGACTACCTGCACGCCCACGACGTCCTGATCGCCCGCCGCGACCATGTCGAGGCCGATCTCGCCCAGCTCGCTGTGAGCGTCCCGTGCGCGCACACAGTCGCCAGGTTGCGGTGCCTGCGCGGGATCGACACGCTCTCCGCGCTGGGGCTCTGCGCTGAGATCGGCGAGTGGGACCGCTTTGATCATCCCGACCAGCTCTCTGCCTACCTCGGGGTCGTCCCGTCAGAGCACACCACCGGCGCTCGGGTCGATCACGAAGGCCGGCTCCACCCACGCCCGCCGGCTGCTGGTCGAGGCCGCCTACCACTACCGCCGCGGCCCCGCCGTCAGTGGAGCGCTCGAGCGCCGCCAACGCGGGCACTCACCCGAGATCATCAACATCTCCTGGCGCGCCCAGCGTCGGCTCAACGCCCGCTGGCGCCAGCTCAAAGACACCCGCCGCAAACCCGGCGGGATCGTCGCTGTCACGGGTCGCCCGCGAACTCGCCGGCTACTGCTGGGAGATCGCCACCTGCCCCACGGCGCTCGAACCGACACCCACACCGACCACACGCAAGAGGCTCACCAACTCACGCTAGCCCTTCCCCGAACACTCCCCGTTGCGGCTGGCGAGGCGGCCCGAGCAGCCCGGCTCGCGCACACCAACTCCGCGATCCGTCGCCTGAGCAACACCCACCCGGGCGCCGCGCTCGACTTTAGCCTCGATCCACCGTTCTGTGGCGGGGAGTCGTCCGAGGCTGAGATTTAGATGACCTCCTGAGCAGGCAGAAAGCTGTCGTATGCGGCGACGGCGGGCCTGCACCAGGAGGTCACCCATATGGTGAGCGGTCTGCCGGACGCGACGAGGGTGCTGTTCGATGACGAGCGTGCGGTCGCGAACGCGGGCGTGATGCTGCCGGCGGTGCTTGCTGGCCGGCTCGGGATCGAGGCGCTGGTCGATCGAGTGGTTGATCTCGGCGATCGGGAGGGGGCGGCGAACCCGGGGCGCAAGGTGATGAGCTTGGTGTCGGCGATGGCGCTCGGGGCGGATTGCATCGATGACTGCGATGTGTTGCGCTCGGGGCGGACCCGGGTGGTGCTCGGTCACGGTGTGGCGGCGCCGTCGACGCTGGGGACGTTCCTGCGCGCGTTCACTTTTGGGCATGTCCGCCAACTCGACAGGGTGCTGGCCGAGTGTCTGTGTCGCGCGTGGGCGGCGGGCGCCGGACCGGGCGAGGAGCGGCTGATCGTCGACGTGGACAGCTTCGTCGGTGAGGTCTATGGATACGAGAAGCAGGGCGCCGGCTACGGGTACACGCACAAGCGCGGGTATCACCCGATCCTCGCGACGCGTGCCGGGACTGGCGAGGTGTTGCATATCCGCGCCCGCAAGGGCGCGGCGAACACCGCCCGGGGCGCGCTCAGGTTCGTCGAGGAACTGATCCCTCGTGTCGCGCGCGCGGGCGCGAGCGGCCCGAGGCTGTTGCGCGCGGACTCTGGTTTCTGGAGCGGCAAGATCATGGCCCGCCTGCAGGCCGCGGGCTGGAGCTACTCGATCGGGATCACCCAGCAGAAGCACATCAGGGCCGCTGTCGCGGCCATTCCCGAGCAAGATTGGCAGCCGCTCGCTGACTACCCCGAGGGCGGGGAGGCGCAGATCGCGCAGACGATGCTCGGATCCCAGCGGCTGATCGTGCGGCGCACCCGCTTGATCGGCGCCCAGGCCGAGCTGTGGCCCGACTGGCGCCACTTCGGGTTCTTCACCAACCGCACCGACGCGATCGAGCTCGTCGAGGCAGAGCACCGCCAGCACGCGGTCGTGGAACTCGCAATCCGGGACCTCAAAGACCAGGCGCTCGCGCACTTTCCCTCCGGGAAGTTCCTCGCCAACGCGGCGTGGACCGTGATCGCCGCGGTCGCGCACAACCTGCTGCGCTGGACCACCCTGATCGGGTTGCCCAACACGACCATCCCGACCGCCCGGACGCTGCGCCGCCGGCTCCTGAGCGTTCCCGGCCGGATCGCGCGCACCGCCCGCCAAATGACCCTCCGAATGCCCGCCCGGTGGCCATGGGAGACACAGTTCCTCACCGCGCTGGAGCGCCTCCGCGCCGTGCCGCCACTCACCTGAAAGCTCGACCCGACGGTCACGACGACGATCGGCGCCGAACCCCGGCTTCAGCCCGCCCGCAACGCCCCGGCCACGACGCCGCGACGGCTTCAACTGGCCCGACCCGCATCAACACGGCCGCTCCCGGCGCGCTGTTCCGCGCTCAACCCCCCCAGACCGCGTCCCTACAACCGCCCACGCCCGAACTACCGGGCCTGCACGATCAGAACAGTGGATCGAGGCTAATGCCGGGGCGCGGGTTATGCCGAGTGGCGCTTCTGTGGCCGGCGCGGCTGCTGTCGGTTCGCTGGTTGTGGGTCTGAGCGTTTCGGCATAACTTGGGGTCATGTGAGGCCTCCTTGGGGGTTGGGTGAGGGCATGACCCCGCGTGGCCGCGTGCGATGGCGGCGGTCAAGGGAGCCGCGTCAGCGGTCCCGAAGGGAGGCGCGCAGCGCCCGATCTTGACGGCCGCTGGAGCGCGTGGCAGGCGTCAAGGGACGTGCCCTCGCCCAACCCGAGCGGGAGCCGAGGCACGGCGGTCTGGCCGCTGCGTTTCGTCACAAGCGGGCACGAGATCAGCGGCTTTGCTGGCTGCTGGTCGTCGAGGCAAAGCGCGCGCCGCGCGGCCCCGCAATTGGCGAGGAGCGGTACCAACCAGCGCTTGGATTCTGCGCCCTGGTTTGACGTCGGCACGGGCATCCGGCTCGAGGCCTCCTTTGGCAGTTGGCGGATCGGAAGCGGTCGTTCTTGATGAGCTCCGCTGCGGCGGCGATGCGGCTGTCTTGGCAGCGAGCGCGGGGGACCGACCGGTAGCGGTTCCGGCGCCTCGTCCGGGCGCGGGTGGCGGCAGCGCCGTGCGCGCGCCAGTGGTGCGCAGTCTGGGCGTCGTCCGCGAGCGTGTGGGCGCCGTTAGGGCGAGGCGTCGCCGGCGCGGCGTTGTCGCCAGGCTGCCGGTTCGGAGGTGGGTAGTACTTGAGAGGGATCCCGGGTCTGATCTTGGTGGGGGGCGGTCCGCGAGCTGGTGGAGTACGTTCAGCGCGTGAGCCGAATCGAACATCTCGCCCGCACGTACTGGTTCGACCTGCTGATCGCGCTGCTGGCGATCGTGGCGATGCTTGACGTGGTGCTCGGACGCGGCTCGTCCGGAGCTCCGACAACGACGCTGTGGTTCTGCCTTCCCGCGCTCGCGATCCTGGTGCTACCCGTGTTCGCGCGGCGATGGTTTCCGTTTGCCGGACCGGCGGCGTTCTTCCTTTTGGCCGCGGGAATCTCGTTCGTCGACCCGCTGCTGATCCCGTACCCCGAGTCCCTCTTCCCGATGCAGCTGGCGGCCGCATTCCTGCTCGGGAACCTTCGGGACGTCCGGCAGGCCGGCCTCGGACTGGCGATCGTGGTCGGCGCTGCGGCGACCATCGTCTACCTCATCCCCGGGCACTCGGTCGCCGAGCTCGTCTTCATTCCCGTCGACTTCGCCGTCGCCTGGGTTGCAGGCCTTGCCGTCCGCGCGCGGGCCGAGCAGGCCGAGGTGGCGGAGTCACGTGCGACACAGGCCGAGCACGCCGTGTTCGAGGAGCGGGTGCGGATCGCGCGGGAGCTGCATGACGTCGTCGCCCACCACGTGAGCATGATGGGCGTCCAGGCCGGCGCCGCCCGGGTCGTGATCGACAGTGACCGTGTCCAGGCGAAGGAGTCGTTGACCGCGATCGAGGTCTCGAGCCGACAGGCGGTGGGGGAGTTGCACCGCCTGCTCGGATTCCTGCGGCAGACCGGCGACGAGGATGATCTGGCTCCGCGCCCTGGCCTGAGCCAGCTTCCGCGGCTGGCGGCGAGCATGAGTGAGTCCGAGCTCGCTGTCGCGGTCAGCATCGAAGGGGAGGAACGCTCGTTGCCGCCGATGATCGGCGTGTCGGCCTACCGCATCGTGCAGGAAGCGCTGACTAATACCCTCAAGCACGCGGCGGCGTCGCGCGCCGACGTGCACGTGCGGTACTGGCCCGACGAGCTCGAGGTCGAGATCATCGACGATGGCCGCGGCGCGACGGTGCTATCAGGGACGAGCCCGGGCGGCCTGGGGTTGATCGGCATGCGCGAGCGTGCCGCCCTGCACGGCGGCCAATTGACGGCGGGGCCGGCATCCGGCGGCGGGTTCGCCGTGCGCGTCAAGCTGCCCACCTCGGACGGTGCGCTGTGAGCATCCGTGTGCTGCTGGCCGATGACCAGGCGATGGTTCGCGCCGGCTTCCGGATGATCCTCGAGTCCGATCCCGAGATCGAGGTTGTCGGCGAGGCGGCGAACGGCGAGCAGGCCACGGCCAGCACCCGGCGCCTGCGGCCCGACATCGTGTTGATGGACATCCAGATGCCCGACGGTGACGGACTCGAGGCCACGCGGCGGATTACCGAAGACGGCGAGCTGCTCAGTCGTGTGGTGATCCTCACCACGTTCGAGCGTGACGAGTACGTGTTCGAGGCCCTGCGGTCGGGCGCCAGCGGCTTCCTGCTCAAGAACGCCCCACCCGAGGAGCTCCTGCACGCGGTGCACGTCGTGACTGCCGGCGAGGCTCTGCTCGCCCCGTCGGTCACGCGGCGCATCGTCGAGCAGTTCGCACGCCGGCCGGTCAGGCCGGAGCTCGGCACGCGGCTGGACGCCTTGACGCAGCGCGAGCGCGAGGTGCTGGCGATGCTGGCGCACGGTAAGAGCAACGCCGAGCTGGCCGCCGAGCTGTTCGTCACCGAGGGCACGATCAAGACGCACGTGTCCAGCCTGCTCGCGAAGCTCGGGCTACGCGACCGCGTGCAGGCCGTCGTCCTCGCGTACGAGAGCGGGCTGGTCACGCCCGGCGCGTAGACGCGCCTCTGTCCTTCGACAGAGGCGCGAGCGGCAAAGATCTGCGCTGAGGAGGAGCGCAGACGCGCCCTGCGGGCGATGACAAGCGCAGGCGGCGGTCCCAGACTGATCCCTAGGCAACTTGCACCGACCTGAGGAGCAGTGATGACCGCAACACACGCCGTACTTGAAGAAGTTCCCCCCGCTCGGAAAGCCGAAGAGCCCGGGCCTGGCCGCGGTCGCCGTCGGATCGGAGGGCCGATGGCCCCCGTCGAGATCCGCGATCTCTCCAAGCACTTCGGCGCCGTCGCCGCCGTCAATCACCTCTCGTTCGACATCGAGCCCGGTCGCGTCACGGGGTTCCTCGGACCGAACGGGGCCGGAAAGAGCACGACGTTGCGCGCGCTGCTCGGGCTGGTGCAGCCATCGTCGGGGGCTGCCACGTTCGGCGGTCTGCGCTACGACGAGCTCGACGAGCCCAGCGCCCGTGTAGGCGCCGTGCTCGAGGACGCCTCCTTCCATCCGGGTCGCAGCGCACGAAACCACCTGCGGGTCCTGGCGATCACGGGAAACCATCCCCCCCACCGCGTCGAGGAGGTCCTGTCCGCGGTCGGGCTCAGCGACGCCGCCGACCGGCGTGTGAAGGGCTACTCGATGGGCATGCGTCAGCGGCTGGCGATCGCCGCAGCCCTGCTCGGCGACCCGCAAGTCCTGATCCTCGACGAGCCGAACAACGGCCTGGACCCGCCCGGGATCATCTGGCTGCGCGGTCTGATGCGCGAGCAGGCGGCAGACGGGCGCACGGTGCTGATCTCCAGCCACGTCCTGGCCGAGGTCGCCCAGTCCGTCGACGACGTCGTCGTGATCGCCGACGGCGAGCTGCGCGCCCACGGGCCCCTGGAGCAGGTGCTCGGCGGCGACGACGGCCCCGCGACCACGGTCCGCGCACAGGACCCGGTCAGGTTGACCGGCGCGCTCGAGCGTCGCGGTCACCACGTCGACCGCGACGGTGACGTGCTGAACGTCTCCGGCGCCACCCCGGAAGAGGTCGGCAAAATCGCCGGTGACGAGCAGCTGGCCGTGCTCGGCCTGGCCCCCCGAACGCGCTCCCTCGAAGAAGCGTTCATCTCCCTCACTGGCGTGCAGTCATGACCGCGCTCCTGCAAGCCGAGCTGCTCAAGCTCCGCACCACCCGCACCTTCGCCGCGGTCGTCGCCAGCGCCGCGGCGCTGTCGCTGACCCTCGTCGTCCTCGGCGCGGCCCTAGGGAAGGAAACCAAAGCGCACGCGCTGTTCACCAACAGCGCGATCACCTACATCATCGTGATACTCGGTGCGATCGCGATGACGGGCGAGTGGCGTCATCGCACGATCACAGGCTCCGTGCTCGCCGCCCCCAACCGAGTGCGGCTGCTCGCCGCCAAGGCGATCTCCTACTCCGTGGCCGGCATCGCCCTCGCGATCATCGTGACGGTGCCGACCATCATCGTCGGCGAGCTGGTCCTATCAGGCCGCGGGCTAGCAACGCTGGGCGCCGGCGGCATCGCCGACGTGCTGTGGCGCAACCTGGCCGTCGCTGCCCTGCTCGGCCCCCTCGGCGTCTGCGTCGGCGCGCTGATACGCAACCAGATCGTCACCGTCATCGGGCTCATCATCATCGCCGCGGCGATTGAGCCCGCCGTCTTCCAGGCGGTACCGAAAGTCGGTCGCCTCCTCCCGCTCGCCGGCGCTCCGGGCGGCGTCCTCGGCGGCACCCACGGGGACCTGTCGCCCGGGCCCGCGCTCGCGGTCATGGTCGCCTGGACACTCACCATCTTCGCGGCAGCCGCCTGGCGCCTGCGTAGCCGCGACCTCGTCTGACGCAACCATCCCGACAAACAACCAACGGACCACCACCAAGTGGATCGGCCGAGCCGCCCCGGTCCCCCGGCCGATCCACTTGACCCGCCTCAACCAAGGAGCATCCCATGTCAACGTCTGCCGCGCCTGTCCAGCTTGAGTTCCATGCCGACCTTCACATCACTCGGTGGCGGCCTCTAGCTAGTCCAATGGCTGCTCGCGATCCCACATCTAATGATCTCCTCGGCGTTGCGATCCCTGAGGGGGACCCTGACGCTGATCAGCCTCTTCACGGTCTTGTTCACCGAACAGATCCCGCGGCCGCTGTTCGACGTCATCGTCATGACCTACCGCTACGAGTGGCAGGCCATGAGCTACGCCCTGTTCATGCACGAGGACTACCCGCCGTTCGACTTCACACTCTCCTCCGAGGACGACGGTCAAGAGCCCCACACGTCACTGCGTCTGGCCTATCCCGAGCGGCTCGAGCGTTGGAAGCCGTTGTACAAGTGGTTCCTCGCGATCCCCCAATACTTCGTGCTCGTCGGCCTGATCATCGGAGCGGCCCTGGGGATCATCGTCGGATTCTTCGTCGTGCTCCTCACCGGGGAATACCCGCAGGCAATCCGCGACTTTCTCGTCGGCGTCTTTCGCTACTCGCTTCGAGTTGAGGCCTACGTCGGCCTGCTCACCGATCGCTACCCCCCGTTTAGCTTCGCCGCGTGAGAGCGGTTGGTGACATAGAGGAGTCACGAATGGCTTCAACCAGAAAATTGCCCTGATCGTGGGTGTGCTGTTCCTCGTCACTTTCATCGCTTTGATCGGAGGGCTGCTCCTCTACGTCCCGGTCCATGCGTGAGCCGGCTCTGGTGGTTCGCTCGCAGCTACGGCTTCGACTTGCTGATTGCGGTCGGAGCGATCGAGAGCGCGCTCGAGGTCGCGTTGAGGCACGACGCGGCGCGACAGCTGGACACGACCCTGTGGTTCGCGGTGCCGGCTGTCGCGACCGTCGTCCTAGGGTTGCTCTGGCGCCGCCGCTTCCCGTTCGCGGCACCCGCGGCTGTCTGGCTGCTGGCGGCGACGCTCTCGTCGGTTGACGGGCGGCTGATCGGGCCGGTCGCTGTGCTGAACCTCGCTGGGATGGCTGCATCGTTCCTGCTCGGCAACCTCCGTGACGTCGTTCAGGGGCGGGTCGGGTTGGCCGTCGTGCTCGGGGGGGCGGCGATCGTCGTGTACAACGACCCCACGTACGCGGCTGGTGAGTTGTTCTTCACGCCGGGCCTGTTCGCGATCGGCTGGCTCGCGGGGTTGGCGCTGCGCGAGCGCGCCGCGCAGGCCGACGCGGCCGAACAGCGCGCTACCGACGCCGAGCGCGGACGCGAGGAGAACACTCACCGCGCCGTGTTCGAGGAGCGGGTGCGGATCGCGCGGGAGCTGCATGACGTCGTCGCCCACCACGTGAGCATGATGGGCGTCCAGGCCGGCGCCGCCCGGGTCGTGATCGACAGTGACCGTGTCCAGGCGAAGGAGTCGTTGACCGCGATCGAGGTCTCGAGCCGACAGGCGGTGGGGGAGTTGCACCGCCTGCTCGGATTCCTGCGGCAGACCGGCGACGAGGATGATCTGGCTCCGCGCCCTGGCCTGAGCCAGCTTCCGCGGCTGGCGGCGAGCATGAGTGAGTCCGAGCTCGCTGTCGCGGTCAGCATCGAAGGGGAGGAACGCTCGTTGCCGCCGATGATCGGCGTGTCGGCCTACCGCATCGTGCAGGAAGCGCTGACTAATACCCTCAAGCACGCGGCGGCGTCGCGCGCCGACGTGCACGTGCGGTACTGGCCCGACGAGCTCGAGGTCGAGATCATCGACGATGGCCGCGGCGCGACGGTGCTATCAGGGACGAGCCCGGGCGGCCTGGGGTTGATCGGCATGCGCGAGCGTGCCGCCCTGCACGGCGGCCAATTGACGGCGGGGCCGGCATCCGGCGGCGGGTTCGCCGTGCGCGTCAAGCTGCCCACCTCGGACGGTGCGCTGTGAGCATCCGTGTGCTGCTGGCCGATGACCAGGCGATGGTTCGCGCCGGCTTCCGGATGATCCTCGAGTCCGATCCCGAGATCGAGGTTGTCGGCGAGGCGGCGAACGGCGAGCAGGCCACGGCCAGCACCCGGCGCCTGCGGCCCGACATCGTGTTGATGGACATCCAGATGCCCGACGGTGACGGACTCGAGGCCACGCGGCGGATTACCGAAGACGGCGAGCTGCTCAGTCGTGTGGTGATCCTCACCACGTTCGAGCGTGACGAGTACGTGTTCGAGGCCCTGCGGTCGGGCGCCAGCGGCTTCCTGCTCAAGAACGCCCCACCCGAGGAGCTCCTGCACGCGGTGCACGTCGTGACTGCCGGCGAGGCTCTGCTCGCCCCGTCGGTCACGCGGCGCATCGTCGAGCAGTTCGCACGCCGGCCGGTCAGGCCGGAGCTCGGCACGCGGCTGGACGCCTTGACGCAGCGCGAGCGCGAGGTGCTGGCGATGCTGGCGCACGGTAAGAGCAACGCCGAGCTGGCCGCCGAGCTGTTCGTCACCGAGGGCACGATCAAGACGCACGTGTCCAGCCTGCTCGCGAAGCTCGGGCTACGCGACCGCGTGCAGGCCGTCGTCCTCGCGTACGAGAGCGGGCTGGTCACGCCCGGCGCGTAGACGCGCCTCTGTCCTTCGACAGAGGCGCGAGCGGCAAAGATCTGCGCTGAGGAGGAGCGCAGACGCGCCCTGCGGGCGATGACAAGCGCAGGCGGCGGTCCCAGACTGATCCCTAGGCAACTTGCACCGACCTGAGGAGCAGTGATGACGACCAACGGGAAAGAGGGAACCATGCATCCCTCGACCAGACGCTTCAGTCGCGGCCGGATCACCGGCCTGACCCTGATCGCCGTCCTCACGCTCGGGCTCGTCTACCTCCACTTCGCCGGCAGTTCTACGGCCGTCTCCGTGCCTGCCGGCGCGCATGCAGGCCAGCTGACGCTCAAGAACTGTACCTACAACACCGAAAAGGGCGCCTACACCGCGGATTGCGGAACGCTCGTGGTGCCCGAGAACCGCGCCGACCTGCACTCGCGGCTGATCGCGTTGCCGGTCATCCGGATCCGTGCGCATTCGGCACACCCGGGCGACCCGATCTTCCGCCTGCAAGGCGGCCCCGGCAAATCGAACATGTCGTTCGCAGACGCCAGTCGGTTCACCGCCAACCACGACGTCGTCCTCGTCGGCTACCGCGGCGTCGACGGCTCTTCGGTGCTGAACTGTCCCGAGGTGACGGCGGCGCTCGAGAGCTCCGCAGACTTCCTCGGCCAGAAGTCCCTCGATGCCTACTCGAACGCGTTCCGCTCGTGCGCGAAGCGGCTCGAGGCAAACGGCGTCGATCTCGCCGGCTACACACTCCCCGAACGGGTCGACGACCTCGAGACGGCACGGAAAGCCCTCGGCTACCACCAGATCGACCTGTTGAGCGAGAGCGCGGGCACCCGCACCGCGATGATCTACTCCTGGCGCTACCCGACCGCGATCCACCGTTCGGTGATGATCGGCGTCAACCCACCCGGCAACTTCCTCTGGTACCCGAAGACGACGGACGAGCAGATCGGCCGCTACGCCCGCCTCTGTGCGCAAGACGCGACGTGCCACAAGCGCACCGACGATCTCGCCGCGTCGCTGAAGCGGACCGTCGCGCACATGCCGAACAGCTGGTTGTTCTTTCCGATCAAGAAGGGCAACGCACGGATCGCCAGCTTCTTCGGACTCCAGGAGACGACGGCGAATGCCTCGCCGCTCGACGGACCGATGACCCTGGACGCCTGGCTCTCGGCCGCCCACGGTGACTCGAGCGGGCTCTGGTTCGAATCGCTCCTCGCCCAGATCGCTTTCCCGACGACGTTTGTCTGGGGCGACCTCGCAGCTGTCGCAATGGCTGACAACCAAGCTGGCGAGCGTTACTTCTCGTCAAGCGAACCCGACCGCGGCTCGATTATCGGCAACCCCGGAACGGAGTTCCTCTTCGGCGGCGGAGGCCTCCTGCACGCATGGCCGGCCAACCCGACCGACAACGAGTACACCCATGTCCAGACATCGAAGGTGCAGACGCTCCTGATCGGCGGCAGTCTCGACTTCGCCACCCCGCCCGAGGTTGCGACCAAGGAGCTCCTCCCCTACCTGCCCAACGGCCACCAGGTCATCCTCGCCGGCTTCGGCCACACAACCTCCATCTGGACCGAGCAGACCAAGGCGAGCAATCACCTGATGAACACCTTCTTCGACACAGGCAAGGTCGACGCCTCGCTGTACAAAGCTCAAGCGGTTAACATCACGCCCGGCTCCACACAGACCGGACCCGGCAAAGCCATCGCCGGCGCGATGATCGGCTTCGGACTCCTCACGATCCTGTCACTGCTACTGATGTGGCGCCGGGCGCACAAGCGCGGCGGCTTCGGGCGCAAGGCGAGCGCGATGCTGCGCTCCGTCTACCTGCTGGTGCTCGGCCTCGGCGGATGGTTCATCGGCCTGATCATCGTGCTGGTGGCTTTGCCGACAGTGCCCCTCAACAGCGAACTCATGGCTGTTCTCTCCATCGGCACGCCGATCGGCCTCGGCACCTACTGGGCCTGGGTCAACCCCGACCAGCCGGCCAGGGCCACGACGATCGGCATCTGGGTCGCGCTGACGGGCGCCCTCGTCGGCGCGCTGCTGGGGTTCAACGCAACATCCGGGATCATGGCAGTCATCACCACGATCGTCGGAGCAGGTTGCGGTGCGAACCTCGGCCTGATCGCCCTCGACGTCGCACGAATCGGCGAGCGGCCGGAGACCGTTCCGCCCATCGCCATTCCAGCAGTCGAACACTGACCCCCGGAATCCGTTCGCGCAGAGCATGTGGCGGTGTGCTGGTTGCCGCCACATGCTCTGCTGACGTACGTGCGCGCTCGGTGGTCTGAACGACGTCATCAAGTTACGGTGGATCCGGCGTGACCCACGCTGCCGACCCGCGTGCTGACGCCTACATCGATGCCCTGCCCGATTGGCAGCAAGCCATCTGCCGCGAGGTTCGCGATCTCGTCCACGCGGCCGACCACGAGGTTGCCGAAACGATCAAACGCACCAACCGTCCGTACTTCGTACGGCAGGGCAACATCTGCGCGCTGTTGGCGGCGAAGGACCACGTCAACGTGTTTCTCTACGACGGCGCCATCGTCCCTGATCCGGCGGGAATCATCACCGGCGGCCACGAGAACAAGAGCGCGCGCACGTTGTCCATCCGCCAGGGCGAACACATCGAGGACGAACGCTTCCAGGCCGCCGCCGCCCGTTGGCACGCGCGCTTCGTCCTGGAAGCGGACCTCCCCTTGCGCGAGGCTGAGGGCGTGATGACGCTCCTGTGTCGCCTGCGCGGCGCTGACCGCCACATCGTCCGCCGCCGGCTCCTCCTGTCCGTCGAGCGAGGAGGACTGACGACCCGTGAAATCGACTCGGCGGTAGGCGCCGAGCGCGTGACGCGCCCAGGTGACGCCACAGCAGCCCGGCAGTCATTGTCGTGCGCGCGCACTCGGCCGCATCGCTCGCTGCGGGTCTCGCGTCGTCCGAATAGACGCCCTCGTTCGGAAGCCTAGGCACCGCGGCAGCTCAGTCGGCACTGAGCCTGTCTGCGGGCTGGCGGCAGCGCCGCGCGCCGAGTTGCTCGATGGCGATCGCGTGCACCGCGGCCCTCGCACAGATCAGAGGCGCGCTTCCCGAGGACGAAGGGGCAGAACTGAGCGTGGGGCCGTGAGCCGAAGGATCGTTCCGGGGTGATCGTGTGGCTCACCCTCCACGAGTGCCGCGACACGTTCGCCAGCCTGATGATCGCCGCGGGCGTCAACCCGAAGGCGCTGCAGACGTTCATGGGCCACTCGTCGATCACCGTGACGCTCGATCGCTACGGCCATCTGTTTCCCGGATCCGAGGGAGAAGCTGCCGTGATGCTCGACGCCTATCTTGCCGAATCACATGAGCGAGCCCGCAGCGCCACCATCGACGACCCCGGCCATGGGGAAGTCATGGGGAAGTCGGGACCCTCTCGGAGCGGTCTTGAACGGTCTTGGGCGGCACTTCCACGCGGCGTCGTGCGCCCTCCGCAGAAGGGGAAACTGCCCGCATTTGAGCAGATTTCCCGCATTCAAACGGAGAGGGGGGGATTCGAACCCCCGAAGGACCGAAAGGCCCTTACCGGTTTTCGAGACCGGCGCATTCAACCGCTCTGCCACCTCTCCAGGTGTAGGCGCCGGAAACGTTAGACGACGGGGCGCGAGCGCGACGGGCTCCCGGGCCAGCCCTCAGCCCCGGCGGTCGGCGACGAACGCAGCCGCCCCGATCGCGACCTCAGCGCCGGCGGTCGGCGAAGAACGCCCGCAGGAGATCGGCGCAGTCCTCCTCGAGCAGGCCGCCCTGGACCTGGGGGCGGTGGTTGAGCTGGGGGGTGTCGAGGACGTCGAGCACGCTGCCGGCGGCGCCGGCCTTGGGATCCCAGGCGCCGAACACGACCCGGGGGATGCGGGAGAGGACGATCGCTCCGGCGCACATCGCGCACGGCTCGAGCGTGACGTACATCACGCTGTCGAGCACGCGCCAGGTGCCGAGGTTCCGGGCGGCCTCACGCAGGGCGATCATCTCCGCGTGAGCGGTGGGATCGGCGCGGAGCTCGCGCTCGTTGTGGCCGGAGCCGACGACCTCGCCGTCCTTGATCACGACGGCGCCGATGGGGACGTCGTCGTGCTCGAGGGCCCGGGTCGCCTCGCGGACGGCGAGGCGCATGAAGTATTCGTCGCGGGGGAAGAAAAGCGAGCTCAACGGCGGCCTGACGTAGCGCTAACGTACAAGCAGGGCAACTTTCGGGCTTCTGATGATGTCTTAAGCCCTGCCGGGGCGCACACGCCGCTCAGCCCTCACAAACCATGCCCTTTTCTCGTCGTTACGTCCCGATCACGCTCGCGCTTGCGGCCGTTCTCGCAGGTCTGCTGCTGATCGCCGCCGGGACG
Source organism: uncultured Solirubrobacterales bacterium (assembly GCA_963752905.1). Taxonomy (GTDB): domain Bacteria; phylum Actinomycetota; class Thermoleophilia; order Solirubrobacterales; family Solirubrobacteraceae; genus Palsa-465. The sequence goes on along the minus strand of CAVWAC010000016.1, from coordinate 489,821 downwards.
GCGAGGGCCGAGAGCTTCGTCCCCGGGCAGGTGATCGTCGGCTACACGTCGAGCCCGACCCCGGTTGTGAAGGCGAGCATCGCTCGCCGCATGGGCGTCCGGATACCTGAGGCCGCCGCCGCCGGGCTGCCGCAGGCGACCGCCGCGACGGTGACCAACGAGCAGGTCCTCAAGCTGCCGGCCGGCGTGAGCGTGAGCTCCGCCGTCGCGCGGCTGCGCTCCGAGCCCGGCGTCGCCTACGCCGTCCCCGACTTCGTCGCCCACACTGCGGGCTCGTGGTTCCCCGACGATCGCGGCCGCACCGGCATCGCCGGCGGCTGGACGAAGGTGCAGTGGAACTTCCTCACCGGGGCCGGCGTCAACGCGCCGGAGGGTTGGTCGAACCTGCTCGCCGTCCACCGCCCCGGGGCCCGCGGCGTGACCATCGCCGTGCTCGACACGGGTGTCGCGTACCGCAACTGGAAGCAGTTCCGGCGCTCGCCGGACCTCGGCTACGCCCACTTCGTCACGCCGCACGACTTCGTCGCGAACAACAACTATCCGCTCGACCGCGACGGCCACGGGACCCTCGTCGCGTCGATCATCGCCGAGTCGACCAACAACGGGTACGGCCTCACCGGGCTCGCCTACGGCGCCTCGATCATGCCCGTGCGGGTGCTCGGCGCCGACGGTAGTGGCGACGCCCCGACGATCGCCCGCGGCATCCGCTACGCCGTCAACCGCGGCGCCCAGATCATCAACCTGAGCCTCGAGTTCTCGGTCAACCCGCCGACCCTCGCCTCCGACATCCCCGACGTCATGTCGGCCCTGCGCTACGCCCATCAGAAGGGCGTGCTCGTCGTCGCCGCGGCCGGCAACGACGAGACCAATCAGATCGCCTATCCGGCCCGGGCGCCCGCCGTCGTCTCGGTCGGCGCGACGACCAAGGACCGCTGCCTCGCGTACTACTCCAACGACGGCTCGCAGCTCGACCTCGTCGCACCGGGCGGCGATGACGACGCCGCGCTGGGCGATCCGAACTGCCATCCGAGCCGCAACCTCCCGGACATCACCCAGATCACCCTGCTCAGCTCCAACAACGTACGGCAGTTCGGCTACGCCGGCGGCTGGTACGGCACGTCGATGTCCTCGCCCGAGGTCGCCGCCGGGGCCGCGATGGTGATTGCCAGCGGCGTCATCGGCCGCCATCCCACGCCGGCGCAGCTGCTCGCCCGCCTCGAAGCAACCGCCCAGCAGCTCGGCAGCACGAAGCCGAACGCGACGTACGGCTACGGCCTGCTCGATGTCGGCGCGGCGACCCGTCCGGCGCACACGACGCACGCGCGGCGCCGCTGAGCCGACGCTAGGTCGTCCGCACGATCAGCACCGAGCAGGGCGCGTGGTGCGAGACCTTGTTCGGAACCGAGCCGAGCAGGAAACGCTTGGCGCCGGTCATGCCGCGGTTGCCGACGACGATCAGGTCGGCGCGCTGCTCCTCGGCGATATCGAGGATCGCGTCGGCGGCGTCGCCCTGGCGGGAGAAGATCTCGACGTCGTCGAGACCGGCCGTCGTCGCGTCCTCGCGGGCCTCCTTGAGCATGGCGATCACGTCCTCGCGCGGATTGACCATCCACTGCAGGTCGGGCGGTACCTCGGCCTGCTCGTGGCGCAGGCGCTGGTTGGAGATCGGCTCGTAGGCGCTGACGATCAGGAGCCTCGCCCCGAGCTCTCGCGCGAGGTCGATGGCGTAATGGACCGCGGTCTTGGCGGTGTCTGACCCGTCGGTGCCGACGACGATCGAGGCGAACACCCGCGGCACTCTACTGGCGCCCCGAGGGGCAGGCGGAGGCTCAGGCGAGGCGGGTGATCGCGATCACGATCCCCGCGACGACAAAGACGACGATCGCCGCCTGCATCCAGAACCACAGCCTTGGCATCGGCTCACACGGTAGCGGGCGGAGGTCGCTCGCCCCGGGGGCGTCGGGCCGCACGACGACGGGCGGCGGTCGCTCGCCCCGGGCGAGGTCGGGCTAGACGACGGCGGGCGGGCGCAGCTGAGCGGCCGAGAGCTCGTCGAGCAGGCCGACCGCCCGCGGGGCGCCCCCGTCCTCGATCACGACCGCCCCGCCGGGCCAGTAGGGATGCGGCGGGGTGGCGTTGTGGATGAGCCGCGGCTCGTAGAGCCAGGAGCCGGTGTTGAGGATCAGCGGCGTGCCGTCGCGGCCGCACCAGCGGGCGGGATCGTCGGCCGGCAGCGGCCCGAGCCGGTGGACATGGCCGAAGATCACCCAGTCGGCCCCGACGCCGAGCCGCTCCGCGACCCGGGCCATCGCCGGGATGCTCGCCCGCAGCATCTGCACGCCGAGCAGGGCCGAGGTGACGGGCGCGATGCGGCGGTTGAGCAGCGTCCGGGAGACGCGCGGCATGGTCGAGGCGCGCAGCACCTCGGCGACGTTGTCGACGCTCGCGGCGAGTCGCCGCGGCATCCAGCGCGAGGTGCTGCCGAGCGACGGACGTCCGCGGCGCTCGTAGTCGATCGGCAGCGCGTGGTCGCGCGGGGCGTGGCCGAGCCAATCTCGCGTGACCCCGACCGCCGACTGCGGGATGAGATGCCGCTCGAGGTAGTGGCCGTGGGTCGCCCAGATCCGGTCCGAGAGCCAGACGCCCGGATAGTGGACCCGCACGGTCGCGGGCGCGAGCCAGGAGGCGACCCGCTCGAGCGCCGGAGTGGTGTCGAGCGCGAGCTCGGTGTCCACGGACAGCTCCGCGCCGTGGGCCCGCACCCAGGAGCGCACGAGCGGCCGGTCGTGGTTGCCGGGCACGATCATCACCTCGGCCGCCGGCCCGAGCCGGTCACCGAGCGCGCGGAGGATCGGCTCGGCGATGGCGAGCGCCTGCGAGGCGCGGCCCTCCATCAACTCGACGGTGTCGCCGAGCAGCACGACGCGGTCAGCCTGCTCGCTCGCGGCGAGCAGCCGGGAGAGCGGCTCCGGCCGGCGGAGCACGTCATGGGCCAGGCGCCCGCCGAGGTGGAGGTCTGAGATGACGAGCGTCCGCACCGGCGAGGACGATAGCCGCGGCGACCGGGAATTCCGGTCGCCGCAGGGAGACGTTCAGACGGCGCGAGGGTGGCTCAGACGACGGCCGGCACCGCGAACCGCAGCGGCACCGAGCGGGCGAGCACGAGCACCGGGGCGGTGGCGTTCTCGATCGCGTTCTGGGCCTGCGCGGAGATCATGACCTGGCCAGCTCGCGCCTCGGGACGGGAGCCGACGATCAGCAGGTCGACACCGCGCTCGGTGGTCGACACGGTCGCGTCGACACGCTCGGCGAGCTCAGCTGCGGTCTGCACGACCGCGTCGTCGCCGAAGGCCAGGACGCCGATGCTGCGGATCTGGGGGCGCCGGTCGCTGCGATAGTTGCCCGGCGCGATGGCGATCGCCGCCGAGCCACCCTCGAGCAGCGTCTGGGTCGAGTGCTGCGGGGCGACATGGCCGGCGGCGGTGCGGTAGTCCGAGCCGAACACGACGACGTCGGCCTGCTCCTGCTCGGCGAGCCACTTCAGGCCCTCGCCGGTCGAGGCGCTGACGACGACGCGCTGGGCGACGTCGGTATCGCCGAGCCAGCGGGCGCCGCGGGCGAGCAGGGCCTCGGCCTCGTGCTCCTCGAGCTCCTCGCGGGCGCGCTCGGATTGAGTGGTGTGACGGACGTACGCGAGGGTCAGCCGGGCACCGGCGTCACCGAGCACGCGGCCGAGCATGAGCGCGTCGTGGTCGTTGAGCGTGTCGTCGTAGGAAATGATCGCGAGCGGAGCCATCGCTGTCCTCTCTCCGTGGGTGGTCTCCTCAGGAAGTTCTTCGCGACAATGACACCGCCCTTCCATCAGTACCAATGAAGTTCGTCATCGGTAACATTAGAATTGCTAATGCTTCATCTTCCTCGCCTCCGGGTCCTTTCCGAAGTCGTGGCGCGCGGCTCCTTCTCGGCGGCCGCCGAGTCGCTGTCCTACACCCAGTCGGCGGTCTCGCAGGCGATCGCCCGGCTCGAGGCCGAGACCGGGGCCGCGCTCGTCGTCCGTGACCGCAAGGGGGTGCGGCCGACCGCCGCCGGGGCGACGCTCGTCGAGCACGCCGAGGCGATCTTCGCCCAGGTCGAGGCCGCCGAGGCCGACCTCGACGCCGTGCTCGGGGTCCGTGGTGGCCGGTTGCGGGTGGCCTCCTTCCCGTCGGCGGGCGCGACGCTGATGCCGCTCGCGGTCGCCCGCTTCCGCCGCAGCCATCCCGACATCGCGCTCACGCTCGCCGAGGGCGAGCCCGAGGAGATCGGCCCGCGCGTGCGCGCCGGCGAGTTCGACCTCGCCCTCCTGTTCGAGTTTCCGGGCGTGCGCGAGCGGCCCGGGGCCGGGCTGCGCAACGTCACCCTGCTCGAGGACCCGATGTTCGTGGCGCTGCCCGTCGAGCACCCGCTTGCCGTCAAGCCGGCGCTCACGCTGTCCGATCTCCGCGACGAGGACTGGGTGCAGACGTCGGCATCGAGCCCATGCGCGCGGCACGTCGTCCGCTCGTGCCTCGCCGCGGGCTTCGAGCCCCTCGTCACCTTCGAGAGCGACGACTACGAGACCGTCCAGGGCCTCGTCGCCGCCGGCGTCGGCGTGGCGCTGATCCCGCGGCTCGCGCTCACTCGCGTGCACCCCGGGATCGTCGTGCGCGAGCTCTCGCCGCGCAGCCCGGCGCGGAAGGTCGTGGCAGCGACGATGTCCGGGCCGGGCGTCGCGCCCGCGGCGAAGACGATGATCCGCGTGCTCGCCGACGTCGCCACCGGCTACGCGCCGGAGCTGACCATCACGAACCAGTCGTTGTCCAGCAGCACCGAGCCGCCCCCGATCTCGTCGGCGAGCGCGGGCCCGTCGAAGTAGCGCTTGTAGGCCTCGTGGCGCGAGCCGTCATTGAGGATCCGCTCCTGTCGCTCCTCGCCGGCGTGATCGGGCCGGGTGGCGGAGTCGACGATGATCAGCTCATCGGCGACGCGCCGGGCCTCGGCGAGGAACCGCTCGCGGTCCTCGCCGTCGAGGTGACCGTAGAAGTGGCCGGTGAACAGGCGCGCGAAGGCGCCGTCGGCGAACGGCAGCGCGAGGGCGTCGCCGACGACGAACGTCCCTGCGGGCACGCGCTCGCGGGCGATCGTGATCATCCGCTCGGACTGATCAAGGCCGGTGATCTCGCCGCGCAGGTGCCGGGTGAGGAACGCGGTGCCGCAGGCGACGTCGAGCGTGGCGGCCGGCGGCAGCTCCCCGAGTCGGGCCTCGAGCTCGGCGACGGCGGCGTCCCAATCCGGGCGCACGCGGTCGGCGAACCGGCCGATGCCCAGATACCACTCGTCGTATTCGGGCGCGCGTGTGTCGTAGTACTCCCGCACGCCCTCAGGTTCGCACAAGCAGCTCGCGAGCGGACATCCACTCCGCGCTGACCTCGCGCAGCACGTCGAGCATCGCGGACACGGCCGGGGAGCGGTAGCCCCCTGGGACGGCGGCGCAGATTGGGCGGCTCGGGCCCTCGGGCTCGAGGTGGCGCACGACGACGTCATCGCGCACCCCGCGGGCGACCATGTCGGGGATGAGGGCGACGCCGACGCCGGCGGCGACGAAGCCGAGGATCGCCGGATAGTCATCGTTCTGGAAGGCGATCTCCGGCTCGAAGCCGGCCTCGTGGCAGGCCCGTAGGAACAGCCGCGAGTCCGGGCAGGTGTTCGTCGTGGCGAGCATCCACGGCTCCTGCGCGAAGTCGCGCAGCTGCAGCGGTGCGTTATCGGCGAGTGGGTGCCCGGCGGGCATGGCCACGTACATCGGATCGTCGAACAGGTGGACGAACTCGAACGCGGCCGGATCGTCGCCGAGCACCGAGGCGGTCAGGGCGGCCCCGTCGTGGGAGAGGGCGATGTCGATCTCGCCGGCCCGCAGTGCGGGCATCGAGTCCTTGGGGTCGGCCATGACGATCCCGAGTTCGACCGCCGGGTAGCGCTCGCGGAAGCGGGCGACGGCGAGCGGCAGGATCGAGGCGGCGGCGGACGCGAATGAGGCGAGCCGCAGCCGGCCGCCCTCGAGCCCGGCGAGCGCGCGCAGTTCGGCCTCGGCGTCGTTCATCTGGGCGAGGATCGCCTCCGCGCGCGCGACGAGCAGCTGGCCGGCGTCGGTGAGCACCGCGCCCTGGGGGACACGCCGGACGAGCAGCGTCCCGACCTCGGCCTCGAGCGTCGAGATCTGGCGCGAGACGGCGGGCTGGGTGTAGCCGAGGTTCGCCGCGGCGGCGGAGAACGAGCCGGTGCGGGCGACCTCGCACAGGACCTTGAGGCGACGCGAGTCGAGCATTACCAGAAGTTATACCTGATCAGGCAAACCCCTATTTGCATTTATGCCACGGCGGGAGCACAGTCTCTGCCATGACCCACGTTTCCTCAGAGCCCATCACCATCCGCGCCGCCCACGGCGGCGACGGCGCCGCGGTCGCCCGCCTGGCCGCGCTCGACAGCGCCGAGATCCCGGGCGGGAAGCTGCTGCTCGCCGAGGCCGGTGGCGAGCTGCGGGCGGCGCTGTCGCTGCACGACGGAGCGGTCGTCGCCGATCCGTTCCGCCGCACCGCCGAGCTCGTGCGGCTGCTGCGGCTGCGGGCCGACCTGCTCGCCGAGACGGCGGCGGGACGCCCGGCCGCGGGCCGCGGCGCGTGGCGCCGGCGGCTGCGGCTTCGCCGACGCCGTCGTCTCGCCCCGGGTCTCGCCCGGACCTCTGCGGGGCTTCCTGGGAGATCTTGACTGGCTCCTATGTGTCAAGAATCTCCGAGGCAATCGGGGAGGTGGGTCGGATGGCGCCCCCGTAGCGGCTACGCCCGGACCGCGGCGAGATCCGGGTCGTCCGCGACGGCCCGCCGCAGCGCCTCGTCGAACCCGATCGGGGTGACGTCGAACAGCTCCATGCCCGAGGGATCGGTGACCACGGTCGGCACCGCGAGCCCCTCGATCAGCGGGCGGGCGACGCCGGCGTCGACCGGGGTGACGAGGCCGATCCACAACGAGGACAGCCAGGGCGTGAGCAGAGGCACGGGGATCCGGGGCCGGCGGGAGAGGCCGAGGACGCGGGCCATGCTGTCGAGCATGTCGCCGTAGGAGAGCACGTCGGGGCCGCCGATCTGGATCTCGCGCCCGGCCGTCGCGGGCACCGACAGGGCCTGGGCGAGGTAGGCGATCGTGTCGTCGATGGCGATCGGCTGGGTGTCGTTCTTCAGCCAGGCCGGGGCGATCATCGCCGGGAGCCGCTGCACGAGGTAGCGGAGCGTACGGTAGGACTCGCTGCCCGCGCCTACGACCATGCCGGCGCGGAAGTAGGTGAGCGGTGGCCCGTGCTCGCGCAGGGACACGGCCGTCTGCTGGCGGCTGCGCAGATGCTTGGAGTGGGGCCGCTCGCCGAGGCCGCCGAGGTAGACGACGCGCTGCACGCCGGCCTCGCGGGCGGCCCGGCCGAAACCGATCGCGGCGCGCTGCTCGGTCTCGACGAAGTCGCCGCTCCCGCCGCGGCCCATCGAGTGGATGAGGTAATAGGCGAGATCGACGTCCCGCACCGCATCCGGCAGTGTCTCGGGACGGAGCACGTCCCCGCGCCGCAACGAGAGTCCGGAGCGCTCGAGCTCCCGGGCGGCCGGCGAACCCGGATCACGCACCATGCATTGCACGTCATGTCCGGACTGGGCGAGGGTCCGGGCGAGGCGGCCGCCGATGAAGCCGGTCGCGCCGGTCACGAGCACGCGCTCGGCGCTCATCGCGGCCACCGGCGTGAAATCGGGAAGAGCATCACCGACATGATCGCGTACCGGCCCCGGTCACAATCACGGCCATGAGCGATGAGCCCTTGACGATCGGCGATCACGTCGAGCTCGGCACGCACACCGTGCTGATGGGCAGCTGCTCGTGGACCGACAAGACGCTCGTCGAGGACTCCGACTTCTACCCCCAGCGGACGATGAGCGCCGAGGACCGCCTGCGGTTCTACGCCTCACGGTTTCCGCTCACCGAGATCGACTCGACCTATTACGCGCCGCCCGCCGAGCGTCAGGCGGCGCTGTGGGCGCAGCGCACGCCCGATGGCTTTCGCTTCGACGTCAAGGCGTACTCGCTGCTCACCGGCCACCCGACGCGACCGCGGAGTATCTGGCCCGACATCCGCGAGCAGCTCTCCGACGAGGTGCTCGCCAAGCGCAACGTCTATGCCCACCACCTCTCCCGCGACCTGCTCGACGAGGCCTGGCGACGGTTCGCCGCGGCGCTGCGTCCGCTCGATGAAGCGGGAAGGCTCGGCACCGTCCTCTTCCAATACCCGCCGTGGTTCACCCCGCGCAAGGACAACCGCGCCGAGATCGAGGCGCTCGCCGAGCGGCTCAGCGACTACCGGGTCTGCGTCGAGTTCCGCTCGCCACGCTGGCTCGCCGAGGAGCGCGACCGCGAGCGGACGCTCGACCTGCTCGAACAGCTCGGGCTCACCTTCGTCTGCGTCGACGCGCCGGCCGTCTCCGAGCTGCCGCGGCTGTTCGCGGTGACCAACCCGGAGCTACTGGTCGTCCGCTTCCACGGCCGCGCCGACGCGACCTGGAACGACACCTCGCGCTCGGCTGCCGAGCGCTTCAACTACCGCTACTCCACGCAGGAGCTGCGTGAGCTCGCCGACCCGATCCGCGAGGCGGCGGAGCAGGCGCGGGAGACGCACCTGCTGATGAACAACTGCTACCGCGACTACGCCGTCCGCAACGCGGCCGAGTTGCGTGATCTGCTCGCCGGCCGCGGCGAGGGCTGACGGACTCAGCGGCGCCCGATCTCGCGCATCGCCACCGGGCCGGCGAGGGCGGGCGCGCGGGCGGGTAACGGCGGCTCCTCGGCCTCGGCGGGGGGCTCCGCGTCGGCCGGGCGACCGCCCGCGCTATGGGCGCGGCGCTCCTCGAGCGGGTGGATCCACAGCTCCTCGAGCAGGATCTTCACGGTGACGAGGATCGGCACCGCGACGATCAGTCCGACGAACCCGAACAGCCGGTCGACGGCCACGACACCGACGGCGACAGCGGCGGGGTGGAGCTCGACGGTGCGGGCGACGACGAGCGGCTGGATGACGTTGCCCTCGACCTGGTGCGCGATGACGTAGATGCCGGCGACGACGAGCGCCTTCCCCGGTGAGATCGTCAGGGCATAGAGGATCGGCGGGATCGAGCTGGCCAGCGCGCCGAAGTAGGGCACGATCATCGCCACCGCGGTGAGGGTGGCGAAGAAGGCGGCGAAGCCGACGCCGGCGAGCATCAGCCCGAGATAGGTGAGCGTCCCGAGCACGAGCATCCCGACGATGAGGCCGCGCAGCCAGGCGAGATAGGCCTGGCGGAGCCGGCCGAGGATGCGCAGCGCGAGGGCGCGACGGGGCGGGGTGACGATCCGCAGGACGCCGCCGATGAGCGGCTCGGGCCGGATCGCCGTGTAGAGCGCGGTGAGCAGCACGACGATCAGCGCGCCGACTGCCGCGGCGACCCCGGCCCCGATCGATTCGAGCGGGCCGAGCAGCTTCTGCGGATGCTGGGTATATCCATCTACGAAATGCTGGATCTGCTGACCAACGTGATTTGCCGAGGTGCCCGTGAGTCGGCCGAGCCGATGCCGGACCGAATCGACAATGCTCGGCAGCGAGGCCGCGAAGGCGTTGATTTGGTGCGAGAAGGCGGGCACGATCGCCGCGATCAACGTCCCGAGCAGGCCGAGGGCGAGCAGCAGACCGATCGTCGCGCCGAACGCCCGGGGAATCCGCAGGCGGGTCATCAGCGTGGCGAACTCGGCGAGCGGCAGGGCGACGATCACGACGATCAGCACCGCGAGAACGAGCGTGGCCAGCTGGCGGAAGATCAGCCCGAGCACGACGAGGCCGAAGGCCAACAGCACGGCCTTGTACAGGGCTGCCGAGGTGACGCGCGTCTCTTCCACCACCCCTTACTGCCCGTTTAAGGCACGAATGAGACCTGTCGCCCCCCATCGCGCCCTGCTCCTCGCGGCCGGCATCACGCTCGCCGCACTCGTCATCCATGCCCTGATGAGCCTGGTGCTCGTCGTCGCGGTCACGGTGATCATCGCGCTGCCGCTCGAGGTGGCGGCGACGTGCGGCGAGCGCCGGGGCTTGCCGCGGGCGGTCGGCGCGGTCGGCGCGCTCGTGCTCGCGGTCGCGGTCATCGGTGGGCTCGGGGTGGTCCTGATGCCGCAATTCGCGAGTCAGGTGAGCGCCTTCTCCGGCAGCCTGCCGGGGCTGCTGTCAGGGGCAGGCCGGCACGCCCACGTGTTCGCGGGCCTGAGGATTCCCAACCCGGGCGCGGAGCTGAGCCGGTTCCTCGAGGGCTACAGCAAGCACCCCGAGCGGCTCGCCGGGCCGGTCATGCAGCTCGGCCTCGGCCTGCTCGGCCTGGTCCTCGCCGCCGGGCTGACGGCGTTCGTCGCCGTGCTCATCGCCGTCAACCCGCGACCGCTCGTCGAGGGCGCGGTTCGGCTGATCCCGGCGCCGCAGCGGCCGCTCGCGCGCGACGTCCTGCAGCGCATCCACGACGCCTGGCTGCGCTGGCTGATCGCCGTCGGGCTCGACATGCTCGTGCTCGGGACGCTGCTGTTCATCGGCCTCGAGCTCGTCGGCCTGCGCTTCGCCATCGGCTTCGCCCTGTTCTCCGCCTTCCTCACCGTCATCCCCAACTACGGCTCGATCATCAGCGCGATCCCGCCGGTCGTCGTCGGGCTCGCCCAGTCGCCGACCGAGGCGTTGCTCGTGCTGATCGTCTACCTGGTCGTCAACCAGATCGAGGGCAACCTCATCCTGCCGCTGATCATGGCCCGCACGGTCGACATGCACCCGGCCCTCGTCACCGTCGGGCTGCTCGCGGTGGCGGCGCTGTTCGGACTGATCGGGATCGTCATCGCCATCCCGCTCATGTCGCTGACGATGATCCTCGTGCAGGCGCTGTGGATCGAGCCGAGCGAGGCGCGGGCTAGCGCCCAAGCGTCCGCACCAGCTCCCGTGATCGAGCCGGAAGTGGCGCGATGAGGTCGCGCACGCCGGCGAGCCCAGCGCGCAGCTCGGGGTCTCCGACCTCGACGGGCAGCATCGAGTCCTGAAGGGTGGCGAGCGTCTCGTCGGCGATGTGCAGCGCCTCGGCGGCGTGCTCGATGGCGTGGCGCGGGTCGGTCGGGAGGCGGGGGTTGGGCGAGGGGAACGCGCGCTCGGGCAGTCCGTACTGCTTGGCGAAGCGCGTGTGCGTGCGCTGGCCGCGGCCGTACGCCGACTGCACGGGCCGGAAGAGCTGCTCCTCGAGCCGATCGCCGGCCTGCTCGTCCATCCGCTCGTAGGCCTCGCCGAGGGCAAGGAGCGCGATCCCTGTCTGCTCGATCGCCCGGGCGAGCTCGTCGAGGATCTGCTGACGGCCATCGGCGGCGGTGTAGCTCATGCCACGATTATGCAGAGCGGTGAGCGTCAGCTCGAGCTGCTCGAACGGATCGGCTGAGCGGCCGCGGCGCGCTCGCCCGGAGCCGCCTCGGGCACGCCAGCGACCGACGGCAGGCTCAGCACGAATTCCGCCCCTTCGCCGGGCGCGCTCTCCACGCTCACGCTCCCGCCCATCGCGGCGGCGAGCTCGTGGACGATGGCGAGACCAAGGCCCGAGCCGACGGCCCGCTGGCTGCGGTAATGGTCGTAGAGGTAGAAGCGCTCGAAGGCGCGGGGGAGATCCTCGGGGGAGAGTCCAGGGCCGGTGTCACGGACGGCGACCGACCCCGGCGCCGCGGCGACGGTCACGCTCCCGCCCTCCGGGGTCAGGCGCAGCGCGTTCTCGATGAGATTGGACAGCGCCTGCAGGACGCGTCCCTCGTCGCCGAGCGCGGCCGACCCCGGCTCGGCCGTCGAGGACAGCGTGAGCCCGAGCTCGTGAGCGCGGGGCAGGTGGCGCTCGACCGCGCGGGCGGCGAGCTCGGCGAGGTCGAGGGGGACGTGCTCGACGTCGAACTCGGCCCGTCCGAGCCGGGAGAGCTCGAGCAGGTCGCCGACGAGCCGCTCAAGTCGGTCGGCCTCGGAGGTGATCACCGCGCTGCCCTCCTCGGGGGCGACAGCGCCGTCGCCGATCGCCTCGGCGTAGCCGCGAATCGAGGTCAGCGGGGTCTTCAGCTCGTGGCTGACCGACTCGAGGAAGTTGCGCTGGGCGTCGCGCGCGCGGCTGAGATCGGCGGACATGCGGTTGAACGTGGCGCCGAGGCCGGCGAGCTCGTCCTCGCCGTGGACGGCGACGGTGACGTCCGACTCGCCGGCGGCGACGCGCTCGGTGGCCTGCGCAAGCTCGCCGATCGGACGGGTCAGGCGCCGGGCGAGCAGATAGGAGAAGACGCCGGCGAGGGCGGCCCCGGCGAGGCCGGCGAGCACGAGCAGCCACAGAAACGGCCGCCACTCGGCAAACGACAGCCCAGCGGAACGCACGAGCACGATCCGTCCCGCCGGGGTTAAGCGGGCCACGAAGAGCAGCAGGTGCCCGGCGAGGCTGACCGTGCCCGAGGTCGCGCCGCTGTTGCCGATCGCGGCGAGCACAAGCGAGGCCCGGAAGTCGCCGAGGGGCTGCACCCGCCCGTTCTCGACCCGGTAGACGTGAGGCCCGGTGCCGAGCGCGCCGGGTGCGGCGTCGAGCGCGGCCGCGACGACGTTCGCCTGGCGCTCGAGCACGGCCAGCCGCTGGGAGGCGAGCCGGTGGCGGACGAGCACGGCGCCCATGCCGACGGTGAGCGCGCAGGAGAGGATCGCCGCCGCGGCGACGTAGACGAACACCCGCCGGCGCAGCGTCATGCCGCCGCCTTGTAGCCGACGCCGCGCACGGTGCGAATCAGGTCCGGATGCCGAGCTTCTTGCGCAGCTGGGCGACGTGCACCTCGACGGTCCTGGTCTCGCCGGGCGAGACGAAGCCCCACACCGTCTCGAGCAGGGACTCACGGGAGACGACCTGACCGGAATGGCGCATCAGGTACTCGAGCAGGTCGAACTCGCGCTGGGTGAGCTCGACCTCCCGCCCGTCGACCCGTACCTCGCGTGCGCCGCGCGCGAGCGTAACGGGACCGAGCGTGCTGACGTCGTCGTGGTCCGCGCGCGCGCCGGTGCGCAGGACCGCCTTGATGCGGGCCGTGAGCTCACGCGGGGAGAACGGCTTGGGCATGTAGTCGTCGGCCCCGAGCTCGAGGCCGGCCACGCGGTCGGCGACCTCGTCGCGGGCGGTGAGCATCACGACCGGCACCCGGCCGCCGATCCGGCGCAGGACCTCGAAGCCGTCGATGCCGGGCAGGCCGATGTCGAGCACGACGAGTGCGATCGGATGGCGCGGGAGCTCGGCGAGCGCGTCCTCGCCCGAGCGCACCCACAGCGCGTCGTAGCCATCGCGCTGCAAGTAGGTGCGCACGAGCGTGCCGATATTCGCGTCATCCTCGACGACCATGACCATCTGCGGCATGGCGACAATCGTAAGTGGCCAACGCCCCTGGACACACGGTGTTTTTACATGCCCCTGACATTCGCCTGATCGAGGGCTTGCCGAGGGGGTAGAGCATGGTGAGGCACCTATCGCCAACCCTCAGAGGTGAACTCGATGTTCCAACGACTCCGTAGACACTCGACGATGGGGATCGTCGCCCTCAGCTGTCTCGCCATCGGCGGCGGCGCGAGCGCGATCGCCAACGCCGGTGCGGCCAGCCCGAGCCCGCACACCGCCGCTGCGCACGCCGCCCGTGCCGGTCTCGGTCGGCGGCTGCTCACCCGTGCCGTACATGGCGACGTCGTGGTCGCCACGCGGACCGGGTTCGTCACCGTCACCTACGACCGCGGCATCGTTCAGTCGGTGTCCGGCAACCAGCTCGTCCTGGGCGACGGCACCAAGAAGGCGACATACAAGACGGTCACGCTGACCATCCCGGCCACCGCGCACGTGCGTGACAACGGCGCCAAGGCCAGCCTCGGTGAGATCAAGTCGGGGCAGCGCGCGATCGTCATCCAGGCGCCGCATCGCACCTGGGTCATCGCCCATACCGTTCGGTAGACCCCCTCAGGCGCAAGCACGCCACCCGCCGTCCTAGGATGCGTGGCGTGCCTCGCGCCTCACCCTGGTCCGCTCCGCTGCCGCTTCTCGGAGGTGGCGGCGAGCCGGTGGACTTCGCCCGCACGCTCCTCTCCCACGGCGTCGCCGACCTGCCGCCGAACGTCATCGCCGACGACGGCTCATCGCTGCAGACGGTGTTGCGGGCCGCCGACCGCCCCTGGCTGATCGTGCTCACGCCGGGCAAGCCGGGCGCCGCCCGCGTCCGCACCCCGGCCGGCGCTCCCGTCCCGTCGGCCGCCGCCCGCGTTGAGCTGCTCGCCGCGCTGCGCCACATGCTGCGGCTCGACGAGGACCTCAGCCCGTTCTACCTCGCCGCGGCCGGCGATCCGCTGCTCGCCTGGGTCGTCTCCGGGGCCGGGCGCATGCTCCGCAGCCCGACCGTGTTCGAGGACGTGGTCAAGACGATCTGCACGACGAACTGCACCTGGTCGGCGACCGAGCGGATGGTCGGCGCGATCGTGTCCGAGCTCGGCGAGGCGGTTCCCGGCCTGCCCGACCGCCGGGCGTTCCCGACCCCGGCCGCGCTCGCCCAGGCCCCGGAGTCCTTCTACCGCGACCGCGCCCGCGCCGGCTACCGCGGGGCCTATCTCCGCGCGCTCGCCGCCGACGTCGCCGGGGGGCGGCTCGACCTTGAGGCGCTGCTCGACCCGGCGCTGTCTGACGAGGAGGTGGCGGCGCGCCTGCTCGCCGTCGCCGGCGTCGGCCCGTATGCGGTCGCCCACGTGATGATGCTGCTCGGCCGCTATCGACGGCTCATCCTCGACTCGTGGACGCGGCCGAAGTACCGGGTGGTGAGCGGGCGCCCGCGGCTCACTGACAAGGGGATCGAGCGCAGCTTCCGCCGCTACAAGCAGTTCGCCGGCCTCGCGTTCTGGCTGACCCTGACCGAGGACTGGATCGCCGCCGAGCCAGCGGAGAGCACGGCACCCTGACCCGTCAGGGTCCGATGAGCAAGGAGCCGAGCATGACCACCGATCCCGACACCGCCCCCGTCGTCACCCTCAGCCACGGCGGCGGCGTCGCCGGCGTACAGCGAGATGGCGTCGCGAGGTTCCTCGGCATCCCGTATGCCGCCCCCCCGTTCGGGCTCGATCGCTTCCGCGCACCGCAGCCCGTCGTGCCCTGGACCGGCGTCCGCGACGCGACGCGGCACGGTCCGACGGCGCCCAAGGGCCAATACCCGGAGTACGCCCGGCGCCTGCTGCCCGAGATCGAGATCGCCGGCGAGGAGTGCCTCAAAACGTCAGCGTCTGGGCGCCGGCGGATGGCGTCGAGGCGCCCGGCGCGCGCCGTCCAGTCCTCGTCTGGATCCATGGCGGCTCGTTCCTGCAGGGCTCGAACTCGCTGCCCGAGTACGACGGCACGAGCTTCGCCCGCGACGGCGTGGTCTGTGTGGGGATCAACTACCGCCTCGGGATCGAGGGGTTCCTCAAGCTTCCCGACGCCGACGGCAACCGCGGCCTGCGCGACATGATCGCTGCGCTGCGCTGGGTGCGCGAGGAGATCGCCGGCTTCGGCGGCGACCCGGACCGGGTGACCGTGGCCGGCGAATCGTCGGGCGCGATGGCGATCGGCCCGCTGCTCGCCGTTCCCTCGGCGCGCGGTCTCTTCCAGCGGGCGATCCTCCACAGCGGTGCCGCCTCGCACGCGCTGAGCGCCGACCAGGCCTCGGCGCTCGCGGGGCAGCTGAGCGCCGTCGTCGGGCGTCCGGCGACGCGCGCCGCGCTCGCCGAGCTCACGCCCCGCGAGCTGATCGAGGCCACCGCGCGGTTGTTCGAGCGGGCGCGGAACCTCGCCGCCGCCGACGAGCTCGCGCCGCTCGCCCTGCGCACGCTGCCGCTCGCGCCCGTCGTCGACGGTGATCTGCTGCCCGAGGACCCGCTGGTCGCCGCCGGGAGCGGAGCCGGTGCCGACGTGCCGGTGCTGCTGTGCCGCACGCGCGACGAGTCGCGCCTGTTCGTCGTCCCGACCGGGGCCCTCGCCGCCGTGGACGACGCCACGCTCGACCGGGCGGCCGGCGAGCTCTACGGGCTGCCCGCCGACGGACTCGCGGTCTACCGCGCCCACCGCCCGGGGCGCTCGCCGGGCGACGTACTCGCCGACATCTACACCGACCGGCTCTATCTGCTGCCAGCCACGGCGCTCGCCGAGGCGCGCGCCGGCGCGGGCGGGTCGACGTGGATGGCGCGCTTCGACGCGATCGGCCTCGCGGATAACGACGGCCTCGGCTCCTGCCACGCCTCCGACCTGCCGTTCGCCTTCGCGACGATCGACGAGCCCTCAGTGCGCGCGCGGATCGGCCCCTCGCCCTCGCGGGCGGCGTCGGAGCTGCTGCACGGTGCGTGGGTCGCCTTCGCCCGCGACGGTGATCCGGGCTGGCCGGTCTACGACGTGGCGCGACGGGCGACGGCGCTGCTCGCCGACACCGTCATCGTCGTCGAGGACCCGTCCGGGGACGAGCGCCGGGCCTGGGCCGCGCTCCCCGAGCGCTAGCCCCGCGCCGACTCTGAAGACTCCGCGGACTCAGGCTCCTCGGACCCGAAGCCGCGGAAGCGCTCGGTCATCTCCGCGTCCTGGGAGTTCTCGGGCTCCTCGTCCTGCTCGCCGTCGTCGGTGGAGCGCTCCTCGTCGTCCGCGTCGGGCGCGTCGCTGGCGTTGGCCTGGGTGACGGCGCTCTCGAGGAAGAAGCGGAGCTTCTCCTCGGTGCCGGCACCGACGTCGCTGACCCGCACCGTGCCCTTCTTGAGCTTGACCGCGCCCCATTCGCCCTGGTCGAGCAGCGCGACGGTCGTCTTGAAGCTGTTCTTCCACTCATCGCTGAACTCACCCTCGAGGCCCACGTTGAGCTTGGCGTCCTTGACCTCGGCGCTCGACCAGTTGAGCTTCACGCTTGCCATGGCGGGGTACTACCCGCCATCTCCGCCGACAACGCGCGGCCGCGGCGGACGACCGTCTCGGTGATCGCCCAGAGCGCCAGGGCGACCGTCGCCGTGGCGGCCCCGAGGACGCACACCGCGCTCCAGCCGTCGCTCGCGTAGAGCACCGACGTCGCCGCCGACAGGACCGTGCCTCCCAGGAAGAAGGCGACCATGTAGGCCGTCGTCAGCCGGCTGCGCGCCGCGGCATCGAGCCCGTAGATCGTGCTCTGGTTGGAGATGTGCAGCGCCTGGGCGCCGAGGTCGAGGGCGACGATGCCGGCCACGAGCGCGGGCAGCGAGCTGACCCCGAGCGCGAGCAGGCCCCAGCTCGCGAGCAGGACGATGATCGCCAGGGTCGCGGCGAGCCGGCCGTGACCGCGGTCCGACAGCCGGCCGGCGACCGGGGCGATACTCGCGCCGGCCACGCCGGCGAGCCCGAACAGGCCGATGACGGTGTTGCCGTAGCCGTAGCGCGGGCCGGAGAGCAGGAAGGCGAGCGCCGTCCACAGCACGCTGAAGCAGCCGAAGGACAGGGCCCCGAGTGCCATGCGCTGGCGCAGGACCGGCTCGGCCCGCACGAGCGAGGCGACCGATCGCAGCAGGGCCCCGTAGCCCATGCGCTCGGTCGTCGACACAAGCGGCAGGATCACCCGCAGCAGCGCCGCGAGCAGCAGCATCACGACGGCGGCGAACACGAACACGCCGCGCCAGCCGACGAGCCCCGCGATCACGCCGCTGACCGTGCGGGCGACGAGGATCCCGATCAGCAACCCGCTCATCACCGTGCCGACGACCTGCCCGCGCTCGTGCTCGGCGGCGAGCGTGGAGGACATCGGCACGATGATCTGGGCGACCGTCGAGCTCACGCCGACGACGCCGAGCGCAGCGGCGAACACGCCGAAGGCCGGCGCGGCGGCGGCGACCGCCTGGGCGGCGGCGGCGACGAGCAGGGTGAGGGTGATGAGCCGCCGGCGCTCGAGCAGGTCGCCGAGCGGCACGAGCAGGGCGAGCCCGAGGACGTAGCCGAGCTGGGTGACGGTGACGATCAGGCCAGTGACCGCGGGCGAGACGCCGAAGGCCCGGCCGAGCGTGTGCAACAGCGGCTGCGCGTAGTAGAGGTTGGCCACCGTCGCCCCGCACGCGAGCGCGAGCACGAGCACGAGCCTGGGGCCGATGCCGCGGGCCTCGGTCACGAGGGCTTCTCCGCGCGGATCACGGCGAGGTCACGGTGGGCCCAGTGCACGCGCGGTGCGAGCCCGGCGGCGGTGAGCCAGTCGAGCTGGTCGGCGACCGAGCTCGGCGTGTCGTAGTCGCCGTCGATCGGAGTCGCAACGTCAGCCGGGTCGAGCGGCACGACGACGTCGCCGAGCACGAACAGACCGCCGGGGGCGAGCGCGACGGCGATCCGGGCGAACAGGTCGGCCTTGCCGGGCCCGTCGAGATGGTGGACGCACAGCACCGAGGCGACGAGCTCGAACGGCCCGGCGGGCAGCGGATCCTCGAGCCGGGCCTCGTGCAGGGTCACCCGATCGGCGGGGAGCGCGTTCCGCGCGGCGGCCAGCATTCCCGGGCTTTCGTCGATCCCGATCAGCCGGGCGTGGGCGTGGGCGGCGAGCAGCCGGCGAGCCGTCTCGCCGGTACCCGTGCCGAGCTCGAGGATCGCCCGCGCGTCGACGGACCGTGCCGCGGCCGCCGTCTCGTCCTGGAGGGTCACGTAGTCCGGCACCTCCTCGCGCATGAGCGCGAGGTAGCTGTCGGGGTCCCAGTGGAACTGGCCCATGACCGGGAGTCTGCGCCGCCCGCCGCGCGCGTAAACGCCGCTACGCGCCGCCCGCCCCGAGCAGCAGCTCGACGACAAGCTGGTCGAGGTGCTCGACGCCGTAGCCGTGGCCGGCGAGGGCATCGAGGTCCTGGCTCTCGGCGAGCAGGGCCTGTGCGGCCTCGGCTGAGTAGGTCCCGACCGTCGGCTCGGCGAGCTCGTCGACCCGGGCGGCCGCACGGGCGGCGGCGATCGCCTCCGAGGCTTCGAACTGGCGCGACTTCTCGGCGAGGGCGAGGTAGGTCCGCATGCAGCCGGACGCGAACGCCCACACGCCCTCGGGGTCTTCGCTGCGGTACGCGTGGGCGTCGAAGTGGCGCACGCCGCTGTAGTCGGAGGTCTCGAGCAGGTGGACGAGCAGGAAGGCCTCCTTGAGGTCCTCGGCGCCGAAGCGGAAGTCCTGGTCGTAGCGGCCGATGCGCTGGCTGTTGAGGTCGATGTGGAACAGCTTGCCGGCCCAGATCGCCTGGGCGACGCCGTGGACGAAGCTCAGTCCGGCCATCGTCTCGTGGGCCACCTCGGGGTTGACCCCGACCATCTCCGGGTCCTCGAGCGTGGTGATGAAGTGCAGGGCGTGGCCGACGGTCGGCAGGAAGATGTCGCCGCGCGGCTCGTTGGGCTTGGGCTCGATCGCGAAGCGGAGGTCGTAGCCCTGCTCGCGCACGTAGGCGGAGAGGAAGTTGATGGCCTCGCGGTAGCGCTCCAGCGCCTCGCCGACGCGCTTGCTCGCCGCGCTCTCGGCGCCCTCGCGCCCGCCCCAGAACACATACGTCTCCGCCCCGAGCTCGACGCCCAGGTCGATCCCGCGCATCGCCTTGGCCACCGCCGCCCGGCGGACCGCGCGGTCGTTGGAGGTGAACGCGCCGTCCTTGAACGCGGGGTGGCCGAACAGGTTCGTCGTCGCCATCGTCACCCGCATCCCGGTCCGCTGCAGCGCGTCGCTGAAGCGGGCGACGATCCGGTCGCGCTCGGCGGCGGACGAGCCGTAGGGGACGAGGTCGTTGTCGTGCAGGCTCACGCCGTAGGCCCCGAGCTCGGCGAGACGCTCGATGGACTCGACCGGGTCCAGCGGTGGCCGGGTCGGCTCGCCGAACGGGTCGCGGCCTGGGTTGCCGACCGTCCATAGCCCGAAGGTGAAGCGGTGCTCGGGGCGCGGGGTGAGGTCCGTGGTCCGGGCGGTCTCGGTCGCAGTCATCGGATGGCCATCCTTTCGTCGGTGAGTTGCAAATCGTCCTCGAGCGCCCGTCGGGGCGCGATGCCCAGGCGGCGCAGCTCGGCGTGGTAGGAGCGGCACGCCTCGGCCGCTCCGAGGCCGCCGTCGGCGATCAGGCGCAGGTGGCTCACGAAGGTGAGGGGATGCTCGCTGTCCTTGATCTTGCGCCCGAACAGCGCCGCCCGCGCGCCGTGGCGGCGGGCCTCCTCGAGCAGGTAGAAGGCGTCGTAGGTCGTGCCCGGGGCGCCGCCGAGGATGCCGGGGATGAGCTCGGGGTCGTAGGCGGCGAGCGCCTCCATCGCCTGGGCGCCGCAGTAGGGCAGCTTGAGGAACACCGGCCGCGCGACCCGCGGCACCCCGGCGAGGGCGCGGGCGACGAAGTCGTTGAGGAACCGGCCCTGGTCTTCGGGCGCGAGCTCCGGGAGGTTCGGTGCGAACAGCTCGAGGAAATGGCGGAAGCCGACCGGCGCGGCCTCGGTGCGGAAGTCGCGATAGGCCGAGAGCGCCCGGACGTCGATTGCGGCGTCGCCCGAGGGGGTGATCGAGTAGAGACCGAGCTCGACGCCGCCGGCGTGGCGGATCTCGCCGACGCTCGCCGAGCGAAACGGCACTGACGGCTGCTCGGCGTAGCGGGCGCCGGCGAGGAGATGGATGTCGCTCGTGTCGTTGGCGCGGACCGCCGGGGTGACCGGCGAGTCCATGAAGCTGCGCTCCTGCACGGTGAGGATCTCGCTCGTCGAGAGGCTCATGAGCATGATGTCGACGAGTTCCTGGGCGACGATCTCCCGGATCTGGTCGCGATAGTCGGCGAGCGACCGAAGCCGGCCGCTCATCGGGTCACGGCCGGGGGCGGCGAGCCCGAAGGCCATATCGGCGTCCTTGGCGTCGGCGAGGATGAATGCGTCGTCGGCCCCGGGGTGGGCGTGCAGCCGCGCGAGCTTGACCTCGAGCGTCTTCACGGGCTGAGCACCAGGGTTCCCGAACGGTCGCTTGCCCCACCGAGCGGGAGCGCGACCGGAAGGCGCGGCCAGCCCGCAGCCACGCGGGCACTGAGCGCGTCCCAGCTCGGCACTCCGCTCACCGGGTCGAGCGCCTCGACACTGCAGGCACCGACGGCGGTCGCGGTCGCCGCGGCGGTGGCGGGATCGGCGCCGTGCAGGAGCCCGGCGAGCAGGCCGGCGATCGTGGCGTCGCCTGAGCCGGTCGTGCCACGGACCGCGGCCGGGGCATAGCACGGCGAGAGCAGCTCGCGGTCACGCCAGACCATCGGGTCGAGCCCGAGCCGCCGGCAGAATCGCTCGACCCGCTCGGCGTCCGCGCTCGTGCGCAGGTACAGGCCCTGGTCGCCGAGTTTGATCGCGACGACCGCGGGGCCCATCGGGATCAGCCTGTCGGCGAGTGCGCGCAGTCGCGCCCCGTCGCACACGGCCGCGAGCGGTGCGCCGCTCTGCACCCGCGCGTGCGCGGGCCGGTCGAAGATGTAGAGGAGCTCGCGCAGGCTCGGGGCGAACACGTCGACGGCCGGGAGCGCATGGGCGAGCACCGCCCGCCAGTCGGCCCGGCCGGCGTCGCTGTCGGGGTCGGGCTCGCAGAGGTCCAGCGAGGTCACGACTCCGGCGGCCTGCGCCTGCGCGAACATCACCCGCAGCTCCTCGCCGCCGTCGGCGTACATGCGCGGCATCAGGGGCGGATAGCCGAAGTGAAGGACACGGACGCCGGTGAGCTTTGCATACGGAACGTCGGCGGCCGAGAACGCCTCGTTGGCGCCGGGGCAGTGGAGGAAGCAGCGGTCGGTCTCCGGTGGGCTGATGACGATCGAGTAACTCGTCGCCGCGCCGGGTGCACGCGTGATCTCGTCTCCGAGCCCGGCGCCGTGCGCGTTCAGCCGCTCGATCACCGCGCGGCCGAACAGGTCCTCGCCGACCTTGGCGCACAGCGACACACTCACGCCGAGCCGGTGAAGGGCGACGCCGACGTTGGCCACGGCCCCGCCGGTCGACAGCGCCGCCGGCCCGACGACGATCAGCCGACCGGGATCGAGCGCCGCCGGCCCGTATAGCTCAGGGGTGAGATCGAGGGCGATGTGGCCGGCGACGACCGCGGCGGGGGCGGGCCGCCCGGTGCCCGCCTCGGCCCCCACGGATACCGGCGGAGAGGTGCCCATCGCCATTCACTCTACGTCGGGCGGGCTCGCGGCGTGAATCGCCGTCACGACTCAGGACACTAGTAGCGTGGGGGAAGTGGAGATCGTCCCGTCTGCCCCGAACGTCGCGCTGCGCGCCGACGCCGACAGCGGCCAACTCGTCGTGCTCTCCTTCCGCTACGACGCCGCGCTCGTCTCCGCCGCCCGCAGCCTGCCCCACCGGCGCTTTAACTGGGACACCTACGAGTGGCTCGCGCCGGCCACCGACTGGGTCGGCGTGCGCGTCGCGGCGATGCTCGAGGAGTTCCCGGAGCTCACGACCACACCGGAGGTCGACGACTGGCTGTCCGATCTCCGCCGCCGGTGGATCGGCTCCGTGCGCACCGAGCGCTACGACGCCCGCGGCTGGTGGTCGCTGCACACGCTCGCCGGCGCGGTGCCGGCCGCGCTCCGCGCCGAGGCCGTCGAGCACGAGGGCCACCTGCTCGTTCCCTTCACCGCCACGGCGGCACAGGCGATCGCCACGCTGGGCTCCGCCCGGCTGAGCTCGGCCGCCATGCGCTGCCTCGAGCTCGTCGAGTTCGGCGAGACGCCGCCGCCGGCCCGGCTCGTCCTCGCCCGCGGGGTCGACGGCGAGCGCCTCGCGCTCGAGGTGCTCTGGGATGCCTCGATCGCCGAGGCGTTCGAGGCGCTGCCCGGGGCGACCGGCAACGGGCTGCCATTCGACCCGTGGCTCGCCGACGAGCTCGACGCGTTCGTGGCCCGCTACGAGGTCCAGGTCGCGCCGATGGCCGCCGAAGTGCTCGAGCGGCTGCTCGCCGAGCGCCGCGCGGCCGCCGTGGCCATCCGCCGCTCCCGCGCCGACGGCGCCGAGCCGATCGCCGCCGTCGCCGAGCGGCTCGGGGGTGAGCTCGCGCCGTTTCAGTGGGCCGGGGTGCGCTACGTGCTCGACGCCCGCCGCGCGTTCCTCGCCGACGAGCAGGGGCTGGGCAAGACGGTCGAGGCGCTCGCCACCCTCGAGGCCGACGGCGCCTTTCCCGCAGTCGTCATCTGCCCGGCCTCGATGAAGCTTGGCTGGCAGCGCGAGGCCGAGCGCTGGCTGCCCCATCGCTCGACCACCGTCGTGCACGGCCGGGCGATGCTGCCGCCGCCGAGCGACATCACGGTGCTCAACTACGAGCTCGTCGCCGCCCACCGCGCGACGCTCGCCCGGCGCCGGTCGCGGGCGCTCATCGTCGATGAGTCGCACTACTGCAAGAACCCCCGCGCGAAGCGCACCCAGGCCGTCCGGCGCCTGTCGGAGTCGGTGCCCGCCGACGGGCTGCGGCTCGCGCTCACCGGCACCCCGGTGCTCAACCATGCGGAGGAGCTGATCGCCCAGCTCCGGATCATCGGCCGCCTCGAGAACTTCGGCTCCGGCGCCCAGTTCGCCCGCGAGTTCCGTGGCGTGCTCAGCGAGGAGCGGCTCCACTGGCATCTGCGTCGCCGCTGCTTCGTCCGCCGGCTCAAGTCCGAGGTGCTGCCCCAGCTCCCGGCCAAGCGGCGGGTCGTCGTGCCGATGGCGCTCACCAACGAGGCCGAGTACCGGCTCGCCGAGGACAACGTCATCGACTGGCTGCGCTCGCAGCCGCTCGACCTCTCCGAGCTCAACGCCAAGATCGCCTCGACCTTGCGGGCCGAGCGCCTCGCGCAGCTCACCGCGCTCCAGCGGCTCGCCGCCCGCGGGAAGCTGGCCGCGGCGCTCGCCTGGATCGACGACTTCCTCGCCTCCGGTGAGCCGCTCGTCGTGTTCGCGCGGCACGTCGAGGTGCAGGAGGCGCTGCTGCGCCGCCACCCCGACGCCCTCCACCTGCTCGGCGCCGACGCCCTCACCGAGCGCGAGCGGAGCATCGCTGCCTTCCAGGCCGGCGACGGGCCGCCGCTGATCGTGTGCGCGACTCGGGTGGCCGCCCAGGGCATCACCCTGACCCGCGCCTCCAACGTGTGCTTCCTCGAACTCGAGTGGACGCCGGCGATGCACGACCAGGCCGAGGATCGCTGTCACCGCATCGGCCAGCGCGACGCCGTCACCGCCTGGTACCTGCTCGCCGCCGACACGATTGACGAGACGATGGCCCGGCTGATCGAGCACAAGCGCCGCATCGTCACCGCGGTCACCGACGGCCAGGAGGCCGGCGCCGACGGGCTGATCGACGGCGTCGTCCGCGAACTCCGTGACGGGCGGCCGTTCCGGCACCTGCGCGCGGTGGGGTAGGCGCGCTCGCTCAGCCCGAGGCGCTCAGCGCGTAGACCGGCGGCAGGTGCGCGCCGACGCTGAACCAGCGGGCGCCGGCGTCGGGCGTGCCGTAGACCTCGCCGGTCGTCGTGCCGAAGTAGAGCTCGAGCCCATCGCCGCCCCGGCCGCCGTCGACGCGATCGAACGCGAGCCGCAGCACGGTGAGGTAGGCGTGATCCTGCGGCAGGCCCTCGCCACGCCCGGCCCAGGTCGCGCCGCCGTCGCGGGTCTCGTACACCCGCACGCGGCCGCCAGGGGTCACCCGGTCGGTGTCGGCGGTGAGCGGGATCACGTACGCGCTGTCGGCATCGGCCGGATCGACGGCGAGCGGGAACCCGAAGTCGGACACGAGCCCGGTGCCGATGTCGCACCAGCTCTCGCCGGCATCGTCGGAGCGGTAGACCCCGCCGTGGAACTGCATGAACAACCGCTCGGGTCGGGTCGGCGAGCGCTCGATGTGGTGAACGCACAGTGCGGTCGCCGTGTCCTGAGCCTCCTCGGGCAGGTAGCGCGCAAGCAGGCCGCGATTGCCCTGGCGCCACGACTCCCCGCCGTCCTCGGTGATCCAGACGCCCGCGGCCGAGACCGCGACCAACAGCCGGTTCGGGTCCCCCGGCCAGGGTACGATCGAGTGCAGGCACAGGCCGCCGCCGCCCGGCTGCCACGTGCCGCGGGTCGGGTGGTTCCACAGGGCGGCATTGACCGCCCAGGTGCTGCCGCCGTCGCGGCTCTCGAAGAGGACGCCGGGATCGCCGCCGGCGTAGAGCAGCCCGTCCGCCTCGCCCGGCCGCAGTACCCAGATCCGCTCGAGCGCCGCACCGCTGTCGGCGGGCAGCGCGACCCCCTCGGCCTGCGTCCATTCCCCTGCGGGCGCGTCGCGATAGAAGACCTTCGGGCCGTAGAACGGCGAGCTGACGGTCGCGAACAGCCGCCCGGTCCGCGGGTCGCGCATCGCGTAGTCGACCGGCTCCCCGGCGAAGGCGCGGTCGACGATGCGGAACTCGCCTCCCGGCTCGCCCTCGAGGATGAACAGTCCCTTCTTGGTTCCCAGCAGCAGCTCTGTCACGTTCGCGTCAGCCTCCTGAGATCGCCGGCAGCACCTCGACGCGGTCCTGCGCATGGACGGCTGTGTCCGCCGCGGCCAGGTCGCCGTTGACGTAGACGTTGATGTGGCGGCGGATCAGCCGCCGCTCGTCGAGTATCCACCCGTCCAGCTCGGGGTGCTCCCGTTCGATCGTCACGAGCAGCTCGCCGACGGTGCCGCCGTCGATCGCGTGCTCCCGCCCGCCGGCGAGCTTCGTCAGGGGTCCGTGAAGACAGAGGGTGGCCATCTCACTCGCTTGGACCGTTGCCGCGGTCAGAACTCATCGGTCGCGCGCTCGTCCCGCACACGCTCAGGGGATACGGTGCCGGGTGATGGACCGTTTCGCTTTGCGACCAGGAGGGCATTGACGTGCGCCGGGTGATCATCATGGGCGCCGGGGGGCGCGACTTCCACGACTTCAACGTCGTCTTCCGCGACGATCCTGGCACAACCGTCGTCGTCTTCACGGCGACCCAGATCCCGGGCATCGAGGATCGCGTGTATCCGCCCGCGCTCGCCGGCCCGCGCTATCCCGACGGCATCCCAATCCGGCCCGAGGAGGAGCTCGAGTCGCTGCTCGCAGACCACGACGTCGACGAGGTCGTGTTCGCCTACTCCGACGTCCCGCACGAGCACGTGATGCACTGCGCGTCGCGGGTGCTCGCGGCCGGGCCCGACTTCACCCTGCTCGGGACGCGCGCGACGATGCTGCCGAGCCGGCGGCCGGTCGTCGCGGTGTGCGCGGTGCGCACCGGGTCGGGCAAGAGCCAGACGAGCCGGCGCGTGGGGGAGGTGCTGCGCGAGGCCGGCCTCACAGCCGCGCTCATCCGCCACCCGATGCCCTACGGCGACCTCGAGGCGATGCGCGTGCAGCGCTTCGCCACGCTCGAGGACATCGACCGCTCGAACCCGACGATCGAGGAGCGCGAGGAGTACGAACGGGCGGTCGAGGACGGGCTCATCGTCTACGCCGGGGTCGACTACGGGGCGATCCTCGAACAGGCCGAGGCCGAGGCGGACGTGATCATCTGGGACGGCGGCAACAACGACTTCTCCTTCTACCGCGCGGACCTCACGATCGTCGTCGTCGATCCGCTCCGCCCCGGCCACACGCGCAGTCATCATCCCGGCGAGACGAACCTGCTGCTCGCCGACGTCGTGCTCGTCAACAAGGTGACGAGCGCCTCGCCCGCCCAGCTGCATGAGCTGATGGCGGACGTCACCGCGGCCAACCCGCAGGCGACGATCATCCGCGCCGCCTCACCGGTCACCCTCGACGAGGGGCCACCCCTCGCCGGCCGCGACGTGCTCGTTGTCGAGGACGGCCCGACGATCACCCACGGGGGCATGCCGTTCGGCGCCGGCACGGTGGCCGCGCAGGAGGCCGGCGCCCGGCGCCAGGTCGATCCCCGCCCGGACGCGGTCGGCTCGATCGCCACGACCTACGAGCGCTATCCGCACATCGGCGCCGTGCTGCCGGCGATGGGCTACTCGGACGAGCAGCTCGGCGATCTCGAGGCGACGATCAACGCCGTCGAGTGCGACGTCGTCGTCGCCGGCACCCCGGTCGACCTCGCGCGGCTCGTCCGCTCGCGCCACCCGATCCGCCAGGTTCGCTACGAGCTCGCGGAGATCGGCGAGCCGACCGTCGCCCAGGTGCTCGCGCCGATCATCGAGCGAGCCCGCGAGGAATGAGCTCGCGCGAGCTGCCGCGCTCGGCCCAGGTCGTCGTCGTCGGCGGAGGGATCGCGGGATGCAGCGCGGCGTACCACCTCGCCACCGCGGGGTGGCGGGATGTCGTCCTGCTCGAGAAGGGAGAGCTGACGAGCGGCTCGACCCATCATGCCGCCGGCCTCGTCACCCAGTTCAACCCCTCGGCGACGATGATGCGCTTCCGCCGCTACAGCGTCGAGCTCTACAACGCGCTCGGCGTGTTCAACGCCGTCGGCAGCGTGCGCATCGCCTCGAGCCCGGAGTCGCTCAAGGATCTCGAGCGCGCGGTGAGCCGCGCGGTCGCACTCGGCCTCGAGGCCGAGATGATCGGACCCGACGAGGTGCTCGAGCGCCTTCCCTTCGCCTCACCGGACTCGCTGTTCGGCGGGGTGTGGATGGCCGGCGACGGGCACGTCGACCCGCACATCACGACCCACGCCGTCGCCGACGCCGCGCGGGCCGCGGGAGTCGAGATCCACACCCGCACGCGCGTGACCGGCGTCGCGCTCGGCCGCCGCCACGAGGTCCGCGGGGTGCTCACCGACCGCGGGCCGATCGACACCGAGCAGCTCGTCAACGCCGCCGGCATCTGGGCGCCGCAGCTCGCCGAGATGGTCGGGGCCCGCCTGCCCTCGGTCCCGGTCGACCACCAGCACGTGCTGATGGCAGCGGTGGCCGGGGAAGAGGTCCCGCGTGCGAGCCCGTGCTTCCGGGACACCGACAACCTCGTCTACGGCAAGGACGAGGCCGGCGGCATGCTGATCGGCGGCTACGAGGGCAACCCGCTCGCCCGCTGGGCCGACGGCGTGCCGTGGGCGCACGGCTCGAGCCCGGTCGAGTCCGACATGGACCGCTTCACGCCGCTGCTGCAGGGAGCGATCCGCCGCTTTCCGTTCCTCGATCGCGCCGGCGTCATCCGCCTGCTCTGCCATCCCGACGCGATGACCCCGGACGGCAATCCGCTGCTCGGGCCGCTGCCCGGGGTCCCGGGATTCTGGGTCGCCGCCGGCCTGTCACTGAACGGCTTCGGCGGCTCGGGCGGACTCGGCCGGGCGCTCGCCGAATGGATGACCGCGGGGGAGCCCGAGACCGACGTCAGCGCCTACCGCGCGTGGCGGTTCGGCCCCGCCTACGACGATCCGGCCTTCGCCGGTGCTTGCGCGCGCGAGGTCTACCGCTACTACTACCGCCTGCGCTACCCGCTCGACGCCGACGAGTGGGGACGGGGGCGTCGGGCGAGCCCTCTCCAGGTTCGCCTCCAGGAGCTCGGGGCGGTGTTCGGGGCCAAGAACGGGTGGGAGCGGGCCGACCACTTCGAGCCCGGGCGGCGGTGGCGGCGCAGCGGCGCCGACCAGCGGGCGTTCGGCTGGACGCGGCCGCCGTGGTTCGAGTCGGTCGGGCGTGAGCACGCCGCCTTCCGCGAGCGGGTCGGGATCATCGACATGACGTCGTTCGGCAAGCTCGCGCTGCGCGGACCCGGCGCCCTGCCGCTCCTCGAGCGCGTCGCCGACAGCCGCATCGACCGGCCGGTCGGCAGCGTCATCTACACCCAGTTCCTCGGCGCCCGGGGCGGGATCCTCGCCGACGTGACCGTAACTCGCCTCGCCGAGGACCGCTTCCGGGTGATCACCGGCGCGGGGACGGTCGACGCCGACCGCGGGTGGCTCGAGCTGAGCCGTCGCGACGAGGACGGCGAGGTGACGATCGCCGACATCAGCGACGAGCTCGCCGTGATCGGGATCTGGGGCCCGGCGGCGCGGGAGGTGCTCGCCGCCTGTACCGAGGACGACGTCTCCGACGCCGCGCTGCCGTTCCGTCGCGCGCTCGGCGTCGATGTCGCCGGCGCCGCGGTGCTCGCCCAGCGGATCACCTACGTCGGCGAGCTCGGCTACGAGCTCTACGTCGCCCCGGCGTGGGCGGTGCAGGTCTGGGACCGGCTGATGGCGGCGGGCGCGGCTCACGGAATCACTCCCGGTGGCTATCGAGCGCTCGAGTCGCTGCGGCTCGAGAAGGGCTACCGCTACCTCGGCACCGACCTCACCGCCTCCGACACGCCCTACGAGTCCGGCCTCGGCTTCTGCGTCGCGCTCGACAAGGGCGAGTTCAACGGCCGCGCGGCGCTCCGTACGCCCGAGGCGCAGGCTCCGGCCCGGCGGCTGCGCACGCTCACCGCCGGCGACGGGGATCATCTGACGATCTACGGAGGCGAGGCGGTGCGCCGCGACGGCGAGGTTGTCGGCCGGCTCCGCAGCTGCGGCTATGGCTACACCGTCGAGCGCATGATCGCGCTCGCCTCGCTGCCCGCGGACCTCGCCGAGGGCGGCGAGCTCACCGTCGACGTGTTCGGCGACCGCGTGCCCGCGCGGATCGAGCGCGACGTCCTTTACGACCCGGAGGGAGCGAGGATCCGTGGCTGAACCGCTGCCCGCCCGCGACGCCGATCTCGAGCGGGTGCTCGCGCAGGTCCCCGAGCTCGCCGGGCCGGGCCGTGAGGTGACGCCGATCCCCGGCGGGATGACCAATCGCAACTATCGCGTCCGCGCCCCGGGCCGCGACTGCGTCGTGCGGGTGAGTGTGCAGGAGACGGGTCAGCTCGGCATCGACCGTGACAACGAGCATCACAACTCGATCCTCGCCGCCGCGGCCGGGGTCGGGGCGCCGGTGGTCACGCGGGTCCGCGACCCCGAGGCGTTGATCGTCGAGTTCGTCGACGGGGTGACGCTCGAGCCAGCTGATTTTCGCGAGCCCGCCCGGATCGCCGCGCTCGCCCGTGCTCTGCGGCGGCTGCACGGCGCCGGGGGCTTCGCCCGCGACTTCGACATGGTGGCGGTGCAGCGCCGCTACCTCGAGATCGTCGGCGAACACGGCTATCCGCTGCCGGCCGACTACGACCGCTACGCCGAGCGGGCGACCGAGATCGGCGCGCGCCTCACCGCGACCCGCCGGCTGACCGCGCCGTGCCACAACGACCTGATGCCGGGCAACTTCCTCGAGCCGGGCGGCCCGGGCAGCGATCTGTGGGTCGTCGACTACGAGTACTCAGGCAACAACGACCCGATCTACGATCTCGGCGACGCGATCAACGAGCTCGAGCTCGACCCCGACCAGGCCGAGCGGCTCTCGACCGACTACCACGGCGCGCCTAACCGCCGCGAGTACGCCCGCGCACGGCTGTGGTCAATGATGTCGATGTACGGATGGAGCCTGTGGGGGTCGATCCGCATCGGCACGACCGGCGACCCCGAGATCCGCGACTGGGCAGCCGCGCTCTGGCAGCGCGCAGTCGCGGAGTTCGCCTCGCCGGAGCTTGACCGGCTGCTTGCCGACGCGGGGGCGTAGGCGTGGCCGCCTACGCGGTCCCGAGACTCGTCCTGAGCTCGGGGGATCCGGCCAGGGTCTGGAAGACCACGCAATAGCGCTCGGTCAACCGCAGTAGCGTGTCGAGCTGTTCCGGCGTGGCGTCGCTGTCGAGCTCGAAGGCGAGGCGGATGGCCGCGAATCCGACCGGGGCGTCGCGGTCGACGGCCATCGTGCCGCGGAAGTCAAGATCGCCCTCGGCCACGACGCGTCCGCCGCGGACTGCGATCCCGAGCGAGGTGGCCACCGCCCGCAGCGTGACGCCCGCGCAGCCGACAAGCGCCTCGAGCAGCATGTCCCCCGAGCACAGCAGCGTGCCGTCGCCGCCGGTCGCAGGATGTAACCCTGCCTCGGCGAGGGCGCGCCCGGTCTGCACCGAGCAGCTCACGCCCTCTCCGAGCGCGCCCGTGGCCGTCAGTGTCACGAGGGCCGCCGCCGGGTCCGCCGTGTATCTCTCCTTCAATGGCGCCTGGAGCGCCCGTAGCTCATCGTGATCCATCCACCAAGGCTAATCAGCCCTGGAAGCCACTCGCCGCGATGTATGCGGCCGCGATGCCGTTGGGGTGAACGAGCACGATCGCGCCCAGGCACTTGGCCGGTGGCGTCAGCCGCCCGGTGATGCGGGCGTCGCCGGCGCGCGAGATCGGCGCCGGGCCGATCGTGCCGGCGGCCGTCGTGTCGGCGCCGCAGTACAGCGACGCGGTCACGGTCGTCACCGGGCCGGGCGTGCCGTTCCCGGGCGCGACCGGAATGACAAGGCCGCGAAGCCGGACCGACAGGCGGCCGTCCCGGCGCAGACGGGCCTCGCCGGAGCGCAGCACCCACGGCGCGCCGCCCGCGGCCACGCCGTGGATCGCGGGATCCGTCGGGACGCTCGGCGCCATCGCGGACTTCAGAACGGTCGCGCCGTCATTGCGGCGGTGGTGATCCGAGCCGCCGTTGTCGCCGAGCGCGCTCACGGCGCTGGCGCCCGATCCGGCGAGCGCGGATGCGGTCAACAGCGCGAGCGCGGAACGTCTCGATACCTGCATGTCGAGCCTCCTGGGTCGTGGACGCGGCCCGGAGGGCCGCCACCACCTCAGACGCGGCGTGCCCGCCGTTCCTTCCCGGGGAGGCCCGGTGCGGTCGGCGGCCCGGCTAGGCCGGCAGCCCAGCTACGCCCGCGGCCCGTTTACGCCGTCGGCGACAGCTGCTTGCGCTGGATCCACTTCGAGGTGCACGGGATCTTCGTGACGTCGCAGCGGTCGACGTAGCGACGGGCGATCTCCGTGACCTCGGTGAGCAGGTCGTCCTGCAGCCGGATCGGGTCGAGGCCGAGGTTGACGAGCTGGCTGTTCTCGACGAACAGCTCGTTCTCCGCCGCTTCCTTACGCGGGTTCTCGACGTGGTCGATCTCGGCGCCGGTGAGGCTCGAGACGAGCTGGGCGAGGTCCTCGACGCGATGACACTCGGTCATCTGGTTGAAGACGCGCACGCGCTCACCGGGCTCGGGCGGCGTCTCGATCGCGAGCTGGATACAGCGCACGGTGTCCTGAATGTGGATGAACGCCCGCGTCTGTCCGCCCGTGCCGTGCACGGTGAGCGGGTAGCCGACCGCGGCCTGCATGAGGAACCGGTTGAGCACGGTGCCGTAATCGCCGTCGTAGTCGAAGCGGTTGATGAGCCGCTCGTCGAGCCGCGTCTCCTCGGTCTGCGTGCCCCACACGATCCCCTGGTGGAGGTCGGTGACCTTGATGGCGTCGTTCTTGTTGTAGAACGCAAACAGGAGCTGGTCCTGGGTCTTGGTCATGTGGTAGACGCTGCCCGGGTTGACCGGGTACAGGATCTCCTGTTCGACCTCGGCGCCGTCGTCGGTGTCGAAGCGAACCCGGAGGTAGCCCTCGGGGATCTTCACACCCGCCGTGCCGTAGCCGTACACGCCCATCGTCCCGAGGTGGACGACGTGCGCGTCGAGCTCAGCCTCGACGAGCCCGGCGAGCAGGTTGTGGGTGGCATTGACGTTGTTGCTCACCGTGTAGCGCTTGTGCCAGGAGCTCTTCATCGAGTACGGCGCGGCCCGCTGCTCGGCGAAGTGCACGACGGCCTCGGGCCGCCAATCGAGCAGCAGGTCGAGAAGCTCCCGGTAGTTGACGGCCACGTTGAAGCGGTGAAAGCCGATGTCGCGGCCGGTCAGCTCGCGCCACGCCTCCAGGCGTGTGCCCAGCGGCCTGATCGGGGTCAGCGACTCCGCCTCGAGCTCGACGTCGGCGTTGCGGCGGGCAAGGTTGTCCACAATCGCGACCTCGTGGCCGCGGGCCGAGAGGTGCAGGGACGTGGGCCAGCCGCAGAAGCCGTCTCCACCGAGAATCAGGATGCGCACAGGATCTCCTTATCAATACGTGTGGCTCGCGCGCGTGGACAGATGCAGCGAGGTCATGGAACCTGCGCGTCCATCGCGTCGGCAAGCTGACCGGCACCGTGACACAGCACTGTGATGCCGTATGGCGAACGAGGTGTTGGCCTGGGCTCGCCGAGGCCAATTCCGAGGCCCATTGTAGGCCGCCCATAGCACGACGCATCACCCGGCGCCTCTTGCGCACGGGGATTTGCGCCGTTTACCGGGCCTCAAGCACCCCGGCAGTGGCTTCCGGAGCCAACACCGGATTCTAGTAACGCGGCTCCGCGATCGTGAACATCGTGTCGAGCCACGGTGGCTCGGAGGGCCGGTCGTGGCCATCGGAGAACGGATCGCCGAGGTCGCGTCCGTAGCGCGCGGCGAGCGCCCGCGTCGGTCGCTCGTCGACCGTCCAGCCGCCGTTACGCAGCACGCCGGCGAGGTCGGGCGCCTCGCCGCGGGCGAGCAGCCGTTGCATCTCGATCCCCGACCGCGCGGACAGTGCCTCGAGGCGGCTGCCGGTCGTCGGGTCGCCGACGATGCGGTCGAACGCGAGAGTGCTGCCCGGGGCGGCGAGCGCCCGGATGCGGTCGATCAGGCCGAGCTGCGCGTCGGGCTGGAGATAGGGGAGAACGCCCTCGGCGATCCACGCCGTTGCAAGCCCCGGCACAAATCCGTGTGCACGCAGCTTCGTCGGCCAGTCGTCGCGCAGGTCGATGCCGATGCCGGCGTGACGGCAGCGCGGATGCGCGTCCTGCTCGGCGAGCGCGGCGGCCTTGAAGCGGAGCAGCTCCGGCTGGTCGAGCTCGAACACCGTGAACGCCGCCGGCATCGCGAGCCGGAAGGCGCGCGTGTCGAGCCCGGCGCCGAGGATCACGGCCTGGCTTATGCCGGCGCCGGCGCCGGCGAGCAGCACGTCGTCATAGAACCTCGTTCGCAGCCCGATGTAACGCGAGCCGTGGAGATGAAGCGCCTCGGCGGCGGACACCGACTCCCCGGCCGCGGGCCAGTCGAGCCGCATCGGCAGCGACGCGCCGGTGGCGAGGAACAGCCCGCGCGCGTACGGGTCCTCGATCAGCCGATCATCCCGTCCCGATTCGACGCAGCGCGCGGCGGCGAGACCGAGCGCTGTCACCCCGGCCCCGCTCGCGATGTCCCAGGCTCCGCTCACGGTGCACAGAGTAGAGTCACGCCCGTGACGCTCGTCGTGCTCACGGGAGCGACGCGCGGGATCGGTGAGGCGGCTGCCGCCGAGCTGGCCCAGCGCGGTGCGGAGCTGGCCCTCGTCGGCCGTGACGCCGAGCGGGTGCACGCGGTCGCCGCCAAGGCAACCGCGGCCGGGAGCGGCGCGGTCGTGCACGAGTACGTCGCCGACCTCGCGCTCATGGCCGAGGTCCGCCGGCTCGCCGGAGAGCTGCGCGAGCGCCACGGCCACATCGATGTGCTCGCCAACAACGCGGGGGCGCTGTTCGCCTCGCGCAAGGTGACGAGCGAGGGCCTCGAGCAGACGCTCGCCCTCAACCACCTCGCGCCGTTCCTGCTCACCAACCTGCTGCGTGACCGGCTCGCGGGCGGTCGCGTCGTGACCACCGCGTCCGACGCCCACACGGCCGGGCGCCTCGATCTCGATGACCTGCAATCGGAGCGGTCGTTCGCCGCGATGCGCGTCTACGGGACCTCGAAGCTGTGCAACATCCTCTTCACGCGCGAGCTCGCCCGTCGCGCCCCGGAGCTGCGCGCCAACTGCTTTCACCCCGGCACGGTGCGCACCGGCTTCGGCAAGAACGACGGCGGGATCTGGAAGGTGCTCACCACGCTCGGCGGACCCTTCTTCCGCTCGCCCGAGCGGGGCGCCCGCTCACTCGTGTGGCTCGCGCTGTCCGACGACGCGGCGTCGCTCACCGGCGAGTACATCGAGGATGAGAAGGTCGCGACTCCGAGCGCGGCCGCCCAGGACGACGAGCTCGCCCGCGAGCTGTGGGAGCGCAGTGCTGCGCTCGTCGGGCTGCCCGCCGACGCGATGGCCTGAGCCGACCGCCGCCGGGCGTCGTGACTAGACGAGCATCGCCCGCGACGAGAGCTCGGTGGCCCGCGCGAGCGTGTCCTCGTAGGCCGCGACGAGGTCCGGCACCGATCGCAGCCGCCAGATCATCTGAGCGTGCTCCCAGGCCAGCTCGCGCGCCGTGGTGATCGACCACATCGCCAGCGCATAGTCGACCTCCTTGGGCACGACGTCAACGAGGTCGGCGACGACCCCGGTCTCGAACCAGCTCGCCACCTGCGTCTCGACCTGCCCGAGGATCGTGTTGACCTGCTCGTAATCTGCGTGCTCGGGCGTGCCGTCGTCGGGCGCGAGCCCGAGCTCGGTGCACGTCTGCACCACGGCGAGCGCGAGATCATGGTTGATGTGGGCGTTCATGCCCGCGAGCGCGAACTGGATCGGGGCGCGGCCCGCCGCCCGCTCCTCGATCAGCGGCCGCCAGGCCACCGGGCACGGCGTTCCCGTTTCGATCGTGCTCTCCGCGGCGAAGTACAGCCCGGCGAACACGACATCGAGGCGATCGAGGAAGCCCGGGTTCTGGAAGGTCGCGTTGGTGCTCGCGGCGAGCACCGCCTTCGTCACCTGGAGGTAGAGGCGATTGAAGTACGCCACGCCGTCCTTGCGGGGCAGCGCGGCGTCGATCGCCTCCATGCGGGCGATGACGTCGGCGATCGTGCCGCCGCCGGCCGCGCTTGCCGTTGCCCCGGGCAGACCCTCGCTCGCCTCCACCCACGGGATGCTAACCGTCCGGGGGTCGCCGGACGCCGGATCGATCGCTCCGCTCGGAACCGTCAATCTCGGGTTAGGATGGCGCCTTGCAACCACCGGAGGAGATGGTGATGAGCTGGAGCGGCCGCAGACGATGGACCGGGATGATCGGGATGCTCGTGGCGATGGCCACTCTCGCCTGGGCCGCCAGCGCGCAGGCAGCCCGCGCGGCGACATACAGCGTCGGGCCGGTGAGCAACGTGAGCGGCGCCTGCCAGAAGCAGAACGCCGAGGTCGAGCAAGGCGGTCGACCCCCGCGGCGGGTACGTGTACGAGCTGTGGATGGGCTGTAACGGGATCGGCTTTGCGCGCTCGACGGACGCCGGCAGCAGCTTCGGCGCGCCGATCTCGATGCCCGGCGCGGGGTCGGACAAGAACGCCTGGGACCCGGCGCTCGCCGTCGCGCCCAATGGGACGGTGTACGCCTCGTTCATGGTCTCGCGCGGCCGCCAGTACTACCCGGTCGTTGCCGCCTCCTTCGACCATGGCGCGTCGTTCACGCAGGAGACCTCCCTCACCCCGCCCGACGCCAAGAACTGGGGCGACCGCGACTTCATCGCCGTCGGGCCGGACGGCACGGTGTACGTCACCTGGGACTACGGCCCGGAACGCTCGTCGATCACCTATCTGTGTGCGTCCAACGGCAGCTGCGCCTTCGCCACCGGCGACCTCAACGTCGTCATGCAGAAGTCGACCGACGGCGGCAAGACGTTCGGTCCGATGAGCCACGTGAGCCCGTGATTCCCGGCCAGCGGTGGTGACAGCGCCCCGCTCGTGGTCGAGCCCAGCGGGCGCATCGACGTCCTCTATCAGGGCTACACGGTGACCAACCTCTCGACGTACGCCCTCAGCCCGGCCTACAGCTACTTCACCTCCTCGACCGACGGCGGGGCCACGTGGTCGACCCCGGTCAAGGTCGGGGCTCAGGCCGGAACGATGTCGCTCAGCGAGTGGTGGATCGACGGTGACATCACGATCGACGCCGGCGGCAACCTCTATGCGACCTGGGACACCCAGGGAACGAACCCGGACGGGAGCGCCAACGACATCGCCTGGCTGTCCTACTCGACCGACCACGGCGCGACCTGGTCGGCGCCGATTCAGGCGCCGTCCGACCAGTCGAACGCCGCCCACATCATCGAAGCCGCGGGCGGCGGTGCGGGCATCGCGTACGTCGGCTGGCTGTCGAACAGCAACCCGCAGGGCTACGCCCAGTACCTGCGCACGTTCTCGATCGCCAAGGGCTGGCTGTCGGCCCCGACCCAGATCTCGAACGCGTACGGGAACGTCAACGTCTGGCCGGGTGACACGTTCGGCATCTCGACGCTGTCGCCGACCAACGTCGTGCTCAGCTGGGGCAGCGCCGTCCCCTCGACGGGAACGACGTCGGAGATCTACGCCGCCCCGGTCGGGGTGACGCTGCCCTAGCGGTCGCAGCGATGCGGCCCTGCGGTCGCGGTTACTCGCCGCGGGCGGCCGGCCCGCGGCGAGTGCATCGCCCAATTCGCACGGTTAGCGGCCCGATCGCCGGGGAAGTTTGGTGTCACCCGTCAAGGAGAACACCATGCGAAGCCTGAGTACCCGGGCCACCGGCCTGATCATCCTCGTGCTCGGCATCTGGGGCGGCCTCGTCCCATTCGTCGGCCCCTATTTTCATTTCGCCCTCGGCCCGGACAAGAGCTGGACATGGACGACGGGACGCCTCTATCTGAGCGTGATTCCCGGCATCGTCGCCGTCATCGGCGGTCTGATGCTGATGCGGGCCGGACCGCGCCCGAGCGCGCGGCTCGGGGCGCTGCTCGCGCTCGTTGCCGGCTTCTGGTTCGCCATCGGGCCCGAGGTCAGCATCCTCTGGAACGCAGCCGGGGCGCAGGGCGCCGCGCACGGTTCACGTGACGTGCGGATGCTCGAGATCCTCACCTACCACATCGGCCTTGGCGTTCTGATGGCGGCGCTCGCCGGTTACGCGCTGCCGCGGTTCCCGGCTCGCCGGCTCGCTGCCGCGGAGGCCGGCGGTGCCGCCACGGGGGCCGTCGCCGGAGCCGGAGCAGGCGCCGCGGTCACCGCCGAATCCTGCCGCCACCGCAACCGTGAGGCCGTCGCGGCCGAGGAGGACGCGGCCACCGTGCGGCGCGAGCCGGTCGCGGCCGAGGAGGACGCGGCCACGCGTGGGCATGACCCCGTCGCCGACGACGAGCGCGCCGGTACGCGGGAGCCGGTCGACGCGCCCGGTCAGCAGTCCGTCGACGAGCCTGTCCGGGAGCCCATCGGCGTCGGCGCATCTCGCACCGGCACCGGGAACGGCAACGGCAGCGCGACGCCCGGCAACGGCAGCACGGCCCCCGGGAACGGGGCCACGACCGCGGGCAACGCGTCGACAACCGTCCGCCGCCGCCAGGGCGGCCTGCTGTCCTCGCTGCTCCGTCGCTGAGACCGCGCCGTCAGTCGTCGGGCGCGAGCGCCACATCCGCCCACACGTGGGTCGTGCCCTCGTAGACGCCCCAGGCGGCGGCGAGCGCCTCGACGATCTGCAGGCCGTGACCGCTTCTCACCGTGAGCCCCGCGTGCTCGCCATCGTCGACCATGCCGATCCGCGCGCGTCCGCTGAGCATGCGCACGTACAGGTAGATCGCGCCCCGGCCGTGGAGGTAGGCGTTGCCGGCCAGCTCCGAGACGATCGTCTTGGCATCGTCGAGCTGCTCCGATGTGCAGTGCGGGCCGAGGTGCTGCTCGATCAGTCGGCGCGCGGCTGCGCTCGCCTGGCGCTCCCGCGGCAGCGAGGCTCCGAACAGCTCAGCGGTGTAGGTCCGTTCAGGCACGGCCACCCTCCTTGCTGGAGGATGACACCACTATGGGCCTCAAAGACGAGGTCCCGTCGCCGACGAAGCGCAGCGCGATGATCGCGACGTCGTCGCGGTGGGGGCCCGGGCGTTGGCGGGAGACATCCTCGAGCATCCCGGCGAGCCGCTCGGCGTCGACATCGGCCGGCCGGCGAGCGAGGGTCTGCGCGAGCAGCGCCTCGGGCTCGGGCCCGTGATCGGCCACCCCGTCGGTGTACGCGACGACGCTCTCGCCGGCGCGCAGCTCGAGCTTCTGACCGCGCAGCCGGATGGCCGGGAACACCCCGAGCAGGTCACCCTGCGCGGTCAGCGCCTCGGGCTCCCCGTCCGCGGGCAGGAAGATCGGCGCGGGGTGGCCGGCACAGACGACCTCGAGGTAGGCGACGTCCGGCTCGACCGTGACCGTGATGCACGCCGCGGGGATGAAGCGCTTTCTGAGCCGCTGGCGGAGCATCGCGTCGTGAGCGAGCGGAGCGCGTCGCCGGCGCTCGCTCCGGACTCGAGCGCCGTCCGCAACCTCCAGCGGGCCATCGCCGTCACGGCCGCGGCCGCCGTGCCCTTCCCGCACACGTCGCCGACGATGGTCCAGCTGCCCGGCACCGTCTCGAATGCGTCGTAGAAGTCCCCGCCGACCAGACCGGCCGCGGGCACGAACCGCGCCGCGAGCTCGCAGTCCGGGACGGTGGGCAGGCGCGACGGAATCAGGCTCTCCTGGAGGGTCTGGCTCGTCGTCTCGCTGCGCTGCCGCGCCCGCTCGCGTCCGACGGCGACGTGACCGAGAACCGCGCCGAGGATCGCGGTGAGCAGCGTGAGCAGCACGAGCGCGGCGACCGCCTCGACGATCGACTGGTCCGCCGAGCGCCGCGCCGCGCGCTGACGGGTCGTCTGGCGGGCCGAGACGCGGCGCTCGAGGGCGGCCGTCTGGGCACGAATCGCGTCGACCTGGCGCTTGCCTTCAAGCGTGAGGGGGAACGACCCCGCTGCGGGCAGGTCGCGGCTCGCGCGGGCGAGCAGCGGCTGCACGTAGTCGGTCATGTACGCATCGACCCTCGCGATCAGCGCGTCGGGGGCGGCCCGGTCGGTCGTGTTCTCGGCCGCGGCACGCCGCAGCGCGGACGTCGCCGCCGGCATCTGGGCCTGCGCGGCGCGGAGGGGCTCGAGGAACAGCGTGTGTCCGGTCAGCAGATAACCCCGCAGCCCGGTTTCGACATCGACGACGAGCCGCTCGACGTCGCTCGCCCTCAGCAGGTAGGCGTCAGCGCTGATCGCGGAGTCGGCGCTGTTGCGGAGGCCGACGGTGTTGATCAGTAGGAGGGCGACCCCGGCGGCGACGAACAGGGCGCCGAGGGCCACGAGGATCGAGATCCGAGCGCGGAGGCGGGCTTGCGGCGCCATGCCGGGCACATCTTGTCATCAACCGGTGGCGGCGACGACGGGGTATACGGGATGCAGCGGTGCCCCGGTCCCGCGCCGAGGCACCACCGCGCCGGGCTCAGCTGAGCTTGAAGATGAAGTCGTATTCCTTTCCGCCGTTGCGCGAGAGCAGCGTCATCTCGCCGCGCGCACGGCTGTAGCTCCCGGTGCCGCCGGTGATCGACAGCACGCTGTTGCGGGTGTCGTAATAGGGACCTTGCACGGTGATCTGGCCGCCCTTGAGGAACGTCGTCCATAGGCACTCCCAGATCCCCTCGGCGGGCGAAATCCGCGTGCAGAAGCCCTCGTCGTGCCCGACCTGCTTGGTGTCGGCCGTGTTGTAGACGGGGTTGTTGAAGGTGAGGATGTTGCCCTTCACGTCGGCGCCGCCGACGCCCGGGTTCTCCGTATCGGTGATGGCGTGTTCGATCACGTGCACAGTCGAGTGACTCGTGTGCGCGCGGCCTGTCCGCGCGGAACTCGTGGCGGCGACGACGCCGCCGGCCGCGAGCGCGGCGGTCGCGGCGAGCGCGAAGGTGTGGCGGATTGACTTGCGGTGCGGCACTGTGGACCCTCCTCGGGTGGGAACAACAGGGAAGCGGCGATCGTATGCCTCGCCGCCGCCCCCGTCGACCCCGCGTTCAGCGCCGGCGCGCGCGGAGCTGGCGATTCTTGAGCCGGTTCCCGCACACCGCCATCGAGCACCATGTCCCCTGTTGGTTGCGCGAGCGGTCGTAGAACGCCCACTCGCACTCGTCGTTGGCGCAGGCCTTGAGCCGCGCCCAGGTGCCATCCTCCTGCGCCGCCCGGATGATGAGCAGCAGCTCGAACAGGCCGTCCGCGAGGCCCTCGGTCCCGGCGCACTCGACGTCGAGCGCGCCCGCGTCATCGACCGTGAGCCGGGCAGCGCCGACCGCGGCGAGCCGGCGGAGCGGGGCGAGGTCGGTCGGGTTGACCGCTTCGCCCTCGACGTTGGCGGTCAGCAGACAGCGAATCGCCTCCCGCACGGCCTGCGCCTCGATGAGGTCGGCGGTGCTGAGCGGGGCGTCCTCGCCGATCAGGCCGGCATCGAGCAGCCACGCGCGGGCCGGGCCGGCCTCGGCGAGCTGGTCGGAGCCGGCATCGAGATCACGCGTGTTGACGAACGCCTGCACGCGGAGGAGCGGCATCGGCGCGGGCTTGTTCTCGGAGTCGTCCGGATACCAGGAGGGCAGGGAGGGCACGACCGATAGTCTAGCCGCCGCGTGACCGCCAAAAAGATTTGACAGGTCAGCATGACCGGCGTAAGGTTGTTGTTGGTCATGCACCTACGGATGCACCATCACCGGTTCAGGACGGCGCGGGAGTTCGGCGAAGCGCTCGTCATCGCCGAGCGGCCGAGCGTTTTCGACCGCCTCGCGGTTCGCTGGCGCGCCCACCAGCTCGAGCGGGAGCTCGCCGCCGGCGCCGCGCCGGAAGCCGATCCGGCGCTCGCGCTCTACGCCCGGTGGCTCACCGCGCTGCCGCGGCGGCGCTCGATGGCCGCAGCCCTGCGCCGCGCTCTGACGGATGCGCGGGAGGGGCGACAAGGCCCGCGCACGCGCGTGCCTGTCAGTCGCGAACGGGTGAGCGCCGCGAGCGAGGAGCTGTCGGCGCTCGCCGACACGCTGGCTCGTCCGGGCCCGGTCGGGATCCGCGGCGCCGCCGAGGCGCGGCTGCTGCTCACCGACGGGACCGGTCCGCTCTACAACCCGTGCAGCAGCGCGGACCTCGTGGCCTGGGCGCGCGGCGCGACCGAGCACCTCCGGGCGATCGCGGGCTGATCTGCCGCGGTCGCCGGCTGGACCGGCGCGGTCGCGCGCTGACCCGGCGCGGTCGGGCTGACTCAGCCCTCGATCCGGCCCGCCGGGCCGCCGAGCGCGGCGATCAGCTGCGAGAGCACCTTGCCCGCCGGGCTTGCCTTGCTGTCGGAATCGTCCGTGGCGGTCCAGCCGCCGAATTTCAGCGCGTAGGTCTTGGTGTTGTCGCCGGCTCCCCAGCCGACCTCGAGGCCGGTCGGCCACGTCGGGATGATCGTCGCCAGGGTCTCGCCCGGCGTGACGGTGTTGCCGACCTTGAGCCCGGGGCTGGGGGTCACGCCCTCGGCGTAGTAGACATAGCAGCCGGCGTCGGCGCCGCTCGACAGGCGGTACTGGACGAACGCGCCCGGCCACCCGGTGCCCGAGGTGCCGACGTAGGTGATCCGCCCGGACCCGATCGCCGCAAGCGTCCCGTGCCCGGCGTAGTCGACGCCCTGGTCGACCCGCTCGCCGCGGACCGCGGCATGGGCGAGGGGGTTGACGTAATCGGCCGGGTTGGCGGTCGGGCGGCAGTTGGCGTACCGCCGGGCGGCCGCTGCGGCCGCCGCGCGCGCGGCGGGGAGGCCGGCGCCGCCCGAGGGGCCGTCCGGTGCGCCCGGCGTGCGGTAGGCGACGCGATGGACCGACTTGTCCGGCGTTCGGCTCACGCGGTCGGCGAGCGCGCTCGGCAGGATCACCGCGAGCACGGCGAGAGTCACGGCGCCGCCGCTCCCGGCCGCGGTCCGCCGGCGGCGCCTGACCGCGGCGCTGCGGCGCGCGGCACGGCGCCGGGCCTCGGGCTCGGCTGGGCGTCGCGGCGTGGGTCGCGGGCGCTCGTCGGATCGCGCACGACGACGTGGACGCGTGTCCGTGGGCTGTGCGACCGGCGCGCTGGGCTGGGCGAATCGCGGCGTGACCGGCGCGGTGGGCTGGGCGGGTCGCTGAGAGCGGGTGCGCGCAGGGCGAGGCTCGTCGGTCGCGGCCGACGTCCGACTTGCTTTGCCCCTGCGCGCGAGCGAGCGCTCGAGCGATTCCTGCCACGGCCCATCCCGGCCGAGGTCACGCACGGTCTCCACAGATTCTCCCTTTCAGGCGAACTGACCAGAGCCTGCGGGGTTAGCTGACGGGCTCGCGCTGTGCGCTACGCGGCAGACATCCGCGATTCGCCCCGGCGATCACACGGATCGCACTGGGTCCCCCGCTCGCCGGCCACGGAAGGCTCGGCGACTCGGCTCGTTATGTTGAGCGGCAACCTAGCACGACCGCCGACGGAATTCCGCGCTAGCCGCTCACCAGCGTCCCGACGACCTCGGCGAACAGCTCTGTGTGCCGGTCGACGTCGGCGTCCGTCGTCGGCGGGGCCATCAGCGCCATGTTGTGGAACGGGGTGATGAGCACGCCGCGATTGGCCATGTAGAGGCGGATGTAGTCCTCGAGCGTCGGGTCGGCCGCCGCCGCGGAGGCGCCTCCGCTCGTCGGCGCGGGCCGCGCAAAGCGGTACTCCGAGCGCGCCCCGAGCTGGGTCACCGACCACGGCAGTCCGGCCCGGTCGATGACGTCCTGCACGCCGGTGGTGTACCGCGTCGCCCGCGTCGTCATCGCCTGGAAGGCGGGCGGCGTGAGGACGTGCTCGAGCGTTGCGCGCGCGGCGTCGACCGATAGTGCGTTGCCGGCCAGCGTCCCGCCGACCCCGCCGGTGTCGATGAGGTCGATGCCCTCGAGCACGGCGATCCGCTCGGCAAGCTCGGCGCTCAGCCCGTAGGCGCCCATCGGCACGCCGCCGGCGATCGCCTTGCCGATCGTGAGCATGTCCGGCTCGAGGCCCCATGCCGCGGTCGCGCCACCGGGGCCGGCGGAGAAGGTGTGGGTCTCGTCGTTGATGAGCAGCGTGCCGTGGGCCCGTGTGAGCTCGCGGACCTCGGCGAGATAGCCCGGCTCGGGCAGGACGATGCCGATGTTCGTCAGTGCCGGCTCCATCAGCACGGCGGCGACGTCCTCGTGCGCGAGCGCGCGCGAGAGCGCGTCACTGTCGTTGAACTCGACGACCCGGGTGGTGAGCGCGAGGTCGACCGGGGCGCCGACGTTGCCGGGCCGCGCGATCGCCGTCCCGTCGGGCCCGGGCAGCGCGAACGCCTCGTCGACGCTGCCGTGGTAGCACCACGCGAACACGAGGATCTTGGGGCGGCCGGTCACCTGGCGGGCGAGGCGGATCGCCCACCGGTTGGCGTCGCTCGCCGTGAGCGTGAACGACCAGCGCGGCAGGCCGAAGCGCCGCGCGAGCTCGCCGGCCACCCAGGCCGCATTTTCGGTCGGCATCATCGCCGTGAAGCCGCCCTGGTGCTCGATCCGCCACCGCACCGCCGCGACGACCTGTTCGGCCGAGTGCCCGGCCATGGCACCGGTGTCCCCGAGGGCGAAGTCGATGTAGTCGTGTCCGTCGATGTCGGTCACCGCCGCGCCCCGCGCCGTGTCGAGGTAGAGCGGGAAGGCCCCCGCCGCCTTGCTCATCCACGTCATCGGCACGCCGCCGAAGAGGTTGTGCTGTCCACGCTCATAGGCCTGGCCCGAGCGGGGGTGGGTCTCGGCGAAGCGCACGCGCTCCTGCTCGAGCAGCGACTCGAGTCGCCGCCCGTAGCTCGCCCCCGGAGTGATCCTGTCCATGGCGACAGGATGTCACGCGGGCGATGGAGCTCGCTATCGCTTCGGCGGCCTGTCCAGCCTGCGGAACTGCGACACAACGGCAGCGAACCTGATTGTCTTCCTGCTATGCGGAAAAGTGGTGATTCGTGAGGCCGCCGCCGCGGGCGGCGTATCGCGCTGCGTACGGTCCTCATGGCCGCGGTGGGTCTTGCAGCGCTCGGCGTGTCCTCGGCCGAGGCGGCCGGCTTCAGCGCCCACGGCAGCGCCGAGCAGGTCTACGTCACCGGTCTCGGGTCCCACGCCCGCATGGCGCTCATCAACCCGCGGGGGCGGACCGTCGCGACCGCGCGGGCCGACTCCCTCGGCGGCCTGCTGTTCCGCAA
Organism: uncultured Solirubrobacterales bacterium; assembly: GCA_963752905.1. Taxonomy (GTDB): domain Bacteria; phylum Actinomycetota; class Thermoleophilia; order Solirubrobacterales; family Solirubrobacteraceae; genus Palsa-465. Next base: position 444,873 of record CAVWAC010000016.1, on the reverse strand, counting down.
CGTGAAGCCGGGGAACGGGTACCACGTCCGCCTCGGCCCGGGCGGCGCGGAGTCCGGCCCGCTCGATGTGTTCTCGGACCGGCCGGCCCCGCCGAGCACCGCGGTCTACAACCAGACCCTGCCGACGAGCGGGTACGGGTACCTGACCACGCGCGACGGCACCAAGCTCGCGATCGACGTCCACCTGCCCCAGGACGTCGCCAGCGCCGTGCCGCTCCCGGGCGGCGTCCACCTGCCGTCGCTGCCCCTGCACGTCGCCTATCCGACGCTGATCGAGTACTCCGGCTACGGCTACGCCGACCCTGCCGGCCCGCAGAACGGGATCGCCGTCCTCGCCAATCTCATGGGCTTCGCCGTCGTCGACGTCAACATGCGAGGTACGGGCTGCTCGGGCGGCGCGTATGACTTCTTCGAGGCCCTGCAGAACCTCGACGGCTACGACGTGATCGAGACCGTCGCGCGCCAGCCGTGGGTGCTCCACCATAAGGTCGGGATGATGGGCATCTCCTACGGCGGCATCAGCCAGCTGTTTACCGCCCAGACCGATCCGCCGAGCCTGGCCGCGATCTCGCCGCTGTCGGTGATCAACAACACGCAGACCACGCTCTATCCCGGCGGAATTCTCAACACCGGCTTCGCCGTCGCCTGGGCCAAGGAGCGCGTCCATGACGCCGAGCCCGCGTCAGCCACCGGAGGCCAGCCCTGGGCCTACCAGCGGATCCAGCAGGGCGACGCGACGTGCGCCGCCAACCAGGCGCTCCACGGTGAGGCGGTCAACCTCATGTCGAAGGTCCGCGCCAACAGCCACTACAAGCCCGCGGTCGCCGATCCGCTTTCACCGATCACCTTCGTCCACAAGATCAACGTGCCCGTGTACATGGCCCGCCAGTGGACCGACGAGCAGACCGGGGGCCACTGCCCCGACCTCGCCGAGCACTTCACCGGCTCCACGCACAAGTGGTTCACCTTCACCAACGGCACCCACGTCGACTCGCTCGACCCCGACACGTTCAATCGCTGGTACGACTTCCTCGAGCTCTATGTCGCCCATCAGGCGCCGATCGTCATGTCGGCGGCAATCCACGCCGGCGCGCCCGTCATCTACAACCAGGCGATGGGGATCAACGGGGTCACGCTGCCGCCCGACCCGATCCAGGCGCAGCCGACCTACGGCGCGGCACTGTCGGCCTTCCAGGCACTCGCCCCGATCCGCATTCTCTTCGACAATGGCGCCGGTGGCGCCCAGCCCGGCTTCCCCGATCCAGGCTTCGAGCAGTCGTTCACGCGCTTTCCGATCCCGGGCACGGCGGCGCGCTCGTGGTACCTGGGGGCGGGTGGCGCCCTCGGCGGCAAGCCACGGCGAGCCGGCGCGAACGCCTTCACCTGGAACGCGCAGGCGCTGCCCCCCACCGACTTCACCGGCGATACCGCCGCCGGCACGAACGGGCTCTGGACGGCAGCCCCGACCTACCAGTGGAAGCCGAGCCCGGCCGGCACCGCGGTCACGTACATGACCGCCCCCCTGGGGACGAACACCGCCGTCATCGGTGCGGGCGCCGTGGACGTGTGGGTCCGCTCCTCGACGCCCAACGTCGACCTGCAGGCGATGATCACCGAGGTTCGGCCCGACGGCACGGAGACGTTCGTCCAGAACGGCTGGGTGCGAGCCAACGAGCGCAAGCTCGACCCGCGCAAGAGCACGCCGCTCGAGCCGGTGCTCAGCCTCCGGGCCGCAGACGTCTCGCCGATGCCGCGCGGGCGCTTCGTCGAGGTGACTATCCCCCCTCTATTACGAGGGCCACGTCTACCGCGCCGGCTCACGGATCCGCCTCACCATCGCCGCCCCCAACGGCGACCAGCCCATCTGGGCCTTCGGCGAGGCGAACCCACGCGGCAAGGCGACGGTCGCGATCGCCTTCTCCAAGCGGATGGCCTCGCGGCTCATCCTCCCCGTCGTGCCCGGCGTCAGCGTCCCGACCGGCCTGCCCCCGTGCCCGGGCCTCCGCGGCGAGCCGTGCCGCAGGTACAAGCGGTTCGTCAACCGCGGCGCGAAGCTCTGAGCGATCTGCGCGAACGCCGGCGTTGACCGGCGAGGGTGGCGGGAAAGGTCGCCGGGCGTCGCTTCGCCGCCCAGGCTGTGCAGGGTGGGCAGCTGAGCGACGCGACGAGTCGCTGAGCTGCCCAGGCTCCGCGACCGCCGCCGCACCGCCGCCGCACCGCCGCCGCACCGCCGCCGCACCGCCGCCGCACCGCCGCCGCACCGCCGCCGCACCGCCGCCGCACCGCGGCCGCACCGCCGCCGCATTACCGCCGCGTCGCCGCCGCGCGTCCTCACTCACCGCCATCAGGTCGCTACAGGTTGCCGCTCGGCACGCCGATGACAGGCGGGAGCGTCCATGACCCCGTTCCTCTACCGAATCGGGCAGTTCTGCGTTCGCCGGCGCGCCGTGGTGCTCGGCGTGTGGCTGCTCGTCGCCGTCGGTCTCTCGCTGTGGACGCACGCGCTCGGGGGCACGCAGGTGACGGACAACGTCACCTTGCCCGGCACCGCCAGCCAGCGGGCGATGGACGTCGTCCAGCGCGGCTTCGGCGCCGTCGGAGCCAACGGCTCCAATCCGATCGTCTTCCGAGCGCCGGCGGGCGAGACGCTGACCGTGCCGCGGGTGCGCGCCGCGGTGGATCGGGTCACGGCGGTCCTCGCCCGGGATCCCGCCGTGCTCGCCGCGGTGAGCCCGTTCACCCCGGCGGGCGCCGCTCAGATCTCCCGTGACCGCCGCACGGCCTACCTCGCGCTCACCCTGCGCGCGAGTGCGACCCAGCTCACGCACGTCGATGCCACGCGCCTGTTCGGGCTCGTGACGAGCGCCCGGGCGGCCGGGCTCGAGGTCGCGGTGGGTGGGTATCTCGGCCAGGAGCTGTCGGGTGCCTCGTCGGGCAACTCCGAAGCGATCGGGCTGATGGCGGCGATCGTCGTACTGCTGCTCACCTTCGGCACCGTCGTCGCGATGGGGATGCCGATCCTCACCGCGATGTTCGGGCTCGGGACAGGGCTCAGCATCATCGCGCTCGTCAGTCAGGTCACCCAGGTCCCGAGCGCCGCCCCGGCGCTGGCCACGATGGTCGGGCTCGGCGTCGGGATCGACTACTCCCTGTTCGTGGTCACGCGCCACCGCGAGCAGCTCGCCGAGGGCGCCGAGCCGCGCGAGTCGATCGCGCGCGCGGTGGCGACGTCGGGCGGCGCCGTCGTGTTCGCCGGCGCGACGGTGACGATCGCGCTGTGCTCGCTCGCGCTCGCCGGGATCCCGATCGTCGCCCAGATGGGCTACCTGTCGGCGATCGCCGTGGTCGTGGCCGTGCTCGCCGCGATCACGCTGCTGCCCGCTGTGCTCGCCTTCGTCGGCGTGCGGATCAACGCGCTGCGCGTGCCCGGACTGCGCCTGCACCACGATCCCCGGCCGTCGGCCTGGACGCGCTGGGCGCGCCTCGTCGCCGATCGCCCGTGGCCGGCCCTGCTCGTCGCGCTCGCCGCCGTGGTCCTCCTCGCCGCGCCGGTGCGCGCGCTCGACCTCGGCCTCAGCGACAGCGGTCAGCTCCCCGCGAGCACGACCGCGCGCCAGGCCTACGACCTGCTGAGCGAGGGATTCGGCCCCGGCTTCAACGGGCCGCTGCTCGTCGCCGTGTCACTGCCCCGGACGACCCCGCAGACAGCCGCGAGCGTGCAGCGCCTCGCCACGTCGCTGCGCGCGGTTCCCGGGGTCGCCGCCGTCAGCCCGCCCGTGCTCCCGCGGCGCGGGACGGAGGCCGTGGTGACCGTGATCCCGACGAGCGCCCCGTCGGCCGCCGCCACGACCACCCTCGTCCACCACCTGCGCGAGGTGACGCTCCCGGCGCTCACCCGCGGCACCGGCCTCGCCGCCTTCGTCGGCGGATCGACGGCCGGCTCCATCGATCTCACCACCGCGATCTCCGACCGGCTCCCGGTCGTCATCGGGATCGTGCTCGGGCTGTCGTTCCTGCTCCTGCTCGTCGCGTTCCGGGCGCCGCTCGTCGCGCTCAAGGCGGTGGTGATGAACCTCCTCTCGATCGCCGCGGCGTTCGGCGTCGTCACCTACGTGTTCGGGCACGAGTGGACCGCCCGGCTGTTCGGGGTCGACGGCGTCGCTCCGATCGTCTCGTTCGTGCCGCTGATGATGTTCGCGATCCTGTTCGGGCTCTCGATGGACTACGAGGTGTTCCTCATGACCCACGTGCGCGAGCGCTGGCGCGTCACCCAGGATCCGCATACGGCGGTCGTCGAGGGCCTCGCCGGCACCGCGCGGCTGATCACCTCGGCGGCGCTGATCATGGTCTCGGTGTTCCTCGCCTTCCTGCTCAGCGGCAGCCCGACGATCAAGCAGTTCGGCCTCGGCATGGCGGCCGCCGTGGCCATCGACGCGACCCTGATCCGCTGCGTGCTCGTGCCCGCGACGATGGCGCTGCTCGGCCGCGCGGCGTGGTGGATGCCACGCTGGCTCGATCGCGTCACCCCGCCGCTGTCGATCGAGGGCGAGGCGTGGTTCGAGCGCCGCCGGACCGCCGGAACACGGGCTCCCGCGTCCGCGCTGCCCGCGCCCGCTCAGCTGGCCGGCGGCGACGCCTGACGCGAGCCGCCGGAGCGTCGGGCGACGAAGCCGACGATCAGCAGCAGGATGATTGCGCCGATGATGGCGCCGACGATCCCGCCGAAGTCGAACACCTTCGTGTCGCCGATCCCGAGGCCGACGGTGAAGATGAGATAGCCGAGCGCCGCGCCGCCGAAGCCGAGCAGCAGCGAGATGCCCCAGGACTTCGGGCCCGACATGTGCCGGAAGTAGTCGCCCGGCGTAAGCAGGCGTGCCAGCACGCCGGCGATGAATGCGGTGATGATCGCGCCGATCACGTCAAATCCCCTCCGGTTGACTTGAGACTCACCTGAACGATAGACCCGGGCGGAAGCCCACCGGGGTCTAGCGACGGCGGAGACGGCGCAGTCGCGCGCCGAGCCGACTCGCCTGGCGCCGCCACGCCGGGATCGGCCGGGCGGCGTCGAGATCCGCGAGCTCCCGGTGCGCGAGCCGCACGCTCGTCTGCAGTCCGGCCACCTCCCGCGGCTCGCCCGCGCCGATCCGTTCGAGCTCGGACTGGCGCAGCGTCTCGCCGCGCTTGCGCAAGGCGATGTAGCTGTGGGTGACCTGCGGCGATCCGTCGGGTCGGCGCGGCGGACGCCGCACCGCGAGGACGTCGAAGCCGCGTCCCCAGTGCTCCCGCAGCCACCACTCGGAGTGGAACACCCGCGCGTCGGGTCCCGTCCACGAGTGCATGACGACCATCCCGACGTCGTCCTCGGGATACGGCTCGCGGACGAGCGCGTCCCAGATTCCCTCACCGAGGAAGCTCGCGATGAGGATGCCGTCCACGGCAAGCAGGCGGTGCATCTCCACCAGCCAGTCGCTCCACGTCTCGCCGATATGCGTGAACACCGACATCGCCCAGATGAGGTCGAGCGATCCGGTCGGCAGCGCCAGTGGCGGCGCGAACCCGTTGCGGAAGAAGCGAAACGGGGGGCTGAGGTGGGCGCGGTCCCAGTCGATGCTCGCCTCGTCGATGTCGCACCCGGAGAACGTGCCGGCGGCGGCCTCGGCGGCGAAGTGCCGCAGCACCCGCGCCGACCCGCAGCCGAAGTCGAGTGCGCGCTTGCCGGCCCAGTCCCAGTCGTCGGGCAGCAGCTCGTCGATCACGCCGCGCAGCCGTTCCCCTTCGCGGAGATAGAACTGCCTCGGATCGGCTCCCTCGACCGAGCCGACGCGGGCGGCGAGGGCGGCCGGGGGCAGCGGCAGCGTCGCGGTCATCCGCGAAAGCTATCGAGGCGGCACCGCATGGATGCCGCCGGTACCCCCGGCCGACCGCGCCGTCAGGCCTCTTCGAAGAACTCGAGCCGCAGCGAGGAGGGGTCGACGCCGCCGCTCCCCATCGCCTCACGCAGCTCGGCATTCTCGAAGAAGGCGTGGGCCTCCTCGGCGCTGGCGAACTGATGCATGACGAGGACGTTGTCGGGGTCGCCCTCGGACCGGTACACGGCCGCACTGGTCACTCCGCCTCGAGCCTGCAGGCCGGCGACGCTGTCATAGACGCGACGCCACGCGTCGTAGTCCGCAACTCGGTGCAGAACGAAACTGACGGTCATTCGGTCTCCTTGATCTTGAGCGGCGCCCCGACCGCGGTCAATGACCAACGTAGCTGACGGGCACCCAGAGGGGCAACCCGACCCGAGTCACACGGGCCGCGTGACGGACGCGCTCAGCCGGATACCGGCGGGAACAGCGCGCTGGCGACGTCGGCCGACATCCCCCGGGGCGTGGCGAGGCGTTCGAGCATGAGCGCCGTGTCGGCGATCGGGACACCGGTGAGGTGCTCGTCGCGGCTCTCGAAGTCGTGCACGATCGCGGTCACGGCCGCGCGGTAGGCCGTCTCGTCGCGGGTGGCGACGGCCGCGACCGCGTCGGCCGCCCGTGTGAAGGCGTCCGAGCCGGCCCGCATCGCGGCCGCGGAGTGGACGGCGGTGGCGTCGTCATCGAGCACGAGCGCGGCGATCGCCCGGGCGTAGGAGGCGGCGGGCGAGTCGTCTCCCGCGTCGGCCAGGGCCTCACGGACGTACTGCGCCTCGGCGGCGCCGCCGCCCGCGAGCACCGCCGCCTTCATCATCCCGACGAGTCGTCCGTAGGCGCCGGGTGGAGCGAGGTCCCACGACTGGCGGTAGAGGTCCGCGGCGGCGGCGAAGGCCGCCTGAGCCGTCCGAGTGTCTCCGGCAAGCAGCGCACGCTGTCCCTCGCCGTCGCGCATGACAGCGGCGGCGGCGAGCTCCCAGTGACGCTCACGCGGCTCCACGGGCGCCATCGTAGGATGCGCGAGGGTGCGCGGGGGCCGCGGGCTCAGAAGCCGGGGAACACGCCGCAGCCCGCGGGGTAGGCGGCGCTGATCTCCTTCTTGAACAGGGTGACCGATTCGAATGGCGTCGAGAAGCCGAAGAACTTCGCCTCCGCGCCGGCGCTGCCCTGGACGAGCAGCCCACGCGTGTCGCACCCCGCGCCATACGTGTTCACGCCGGTGTCGGCGATGAGCGTGACGAAGCCGGCGACGTTGAGACCCTTGACGCCGAGCCCAAGCTCGAGCTGCGGGATTTGGGCGCCGAAGATGACGGTGAGCGGACCCGTGTTGACCGCGTTCGCGGCGTCGAGCACGACCTTGCCGAGGCCCTGAAGCGCGCTCACCGGGCTCGTGGCGCCGTTGCTCGCGGTCGAGAAGCCGCCCTTGCCGTCGTAGGTGATCGTGTAGCTGCCACTCACCGCCTGGTCGAAGCCCGAGAAGCCGACGGAGGCGAAGAACGCCGTCTTAATCCCAATGAAGAACGGGACGCCGTCGATCGAGAACGGCACCGTGATCTCGGCCGGGAGGGTGATCTTGATCCCGCCGGCGGTGCCGAGCGAGAAGTTCGACAGCGGCTTGATCGAGTACGAGAGCTTGAACTCCCCCTTGAGCCCGTTCGCCACCATCCGGGTGGAGCTCAGCTGCTGGCCGCGCACCCCGATCGAGCCCGAGCTGCTGAGATTGTCGAGCGTGCCGCTGATCGTCGCCGAGAGGTCGACCGGGGAGTCCTTGCTGATCGTGATGTCGACTCCGACGGCCTTGCCGACCGTGCGGAAGGTGGCCGAGTAGTTGTAGCTGTCGGTCTTGCCCTTCAGGGTGAGGGCGTGAGAGGACAGCGCGTCGAGGCCGAACCGGGCCGGGAGCGGCATCTGCGCACTCGCGTCGCGTGCCGACTCGGCTGGGACCGCGGAGCCGCCGACGGCGTAGCCGCTGGCGAAGTTGATCGGCGTGTTCCCCCACGACAGGGTGCCGTTGCTGAGCAGGTCGGTGATGCCCGCGGGGGTCGTCACGATGACGATGCCCGACGGCCTGTGCGCGACGCGCTGCACGCGTCGCACGGCGAGTCCTTGCAGCAGCATGACGCTGCCGGGCTTCAGCCGCGCGATCGGGCCGCTCGCCGACGTGAACGTATACGTCGCACCGTCGGCCGACACCGAGCGCAGCTTCGTCCGGGCGAGTCCGGTCGGGATCACGACGGTGGCCGCCGCGTACCGGACCCCGACGCCCTTGGTGCCGCGGCCGTTCGGTGCCGGCGTGAACGCCGACGCGCGGGCCCGCGCGCCTCCCTGCGGCACCGCCGTCGCCGTAGGTGCGGCCGCGAGCGACAGCAGCCCGGTCGCGGCCAGCGCTGCGGATGCCCACCGTCGTCCTGCGGGGAAGTGTGCCCTCATGACCGGTCCCTTTCGTCGTGAAGCGGCGCGAGTATATCCCCGCGCCCACCCGTCTTCGGGGGGTCTGGACGAGTGTCCTGCGCCTGATCCGGTCAGCCGCCGAACTTGCAGACTGTCGCGGCCTGCTTGAACGCCGGCGAGGCGACGTTGATCGTGTCCGGGACGGCGAGGAACACGCCCCCGCGCCCCATCACGATGCTGTAGCCGGCCGGGCTGCTCGGCGGGGTGAGGGTCGGGTCCGGGAAGCCGGTGATCCCGTGCGCGCGCATGCACTGCGAGCTGGCCAGCATCTCCGTCTTCGCCTGCTCGGAGACCGTCCGTGACGGTCCGCCCCCGGGGAGCAGCTTGGCGCAGCTCGCCCGGGCGGCCTCGAACGACGGCGAGAACGGGTTGATGCCAGACCCCGCCTCGATGTGGATGCCGCCTCCGCCGCTGGGATCGGGGAAGTTCGGCACGCCGTGCGAGCGCATGCAGTTGGCGAAGGCGATCGCCTGCGTCACGTGGGCGGAGCCCGTGCGCGAGCCGTTCGACGACGATCCGCACGCCGCAAGCGCGAGCGCGACGACCACGGCACCGACGACCGCCGCGACCGTGATCGACATACGGTCCAATCGGCCTCGAAGCGCGGGGGTGGTGAAGCGCTGGTGCATCGTGGCGGGCGAGTCCGGTCCACTGCCCGGCACGAGTTGTACGGCATGGCCCGTAACAAGACCATAAGCCCGGCCGGGATCGCGACGATGAGCGCGCAGCCAAGATTCCGGTTTTGTGCTGATCGGAAACGCCCGGAACGGGGTAAGCCCAGAACGACGGCGTATGACCGAACGGCAGGCAATGACTCGGCGGACGCTGCTCGGGCGTGCCGCCGCGGGAGGAGCGGCGCTGACCCTTGGCGGCTCGCTTCTCGACTCAGGCGCGAGGGCGGCGACCCGCGCGTCCGGAACCGTCCCCCTGCCCTCGGCGGCGCAGGTGCAGCGCGACTTCCAGACAATGGTCGACTTCGGCCCGCGGCTCCCCGGGTGATCGGCTGCTGCATTGTCATGCATCGCGAGTCTGGAAGGATTGAGCCGTGGACGCTGCCAGCGCCTATGCGTCACTCGCCGCCGAGCTGCGGGAGCTGCTGCCGGCCGACGCCGGGGTGATCGACGCGCATACGCACCTCGGTCGCGACGAGGACGGTCAATCGCTGACGCCGGCTGAGTTGCTCCGGGCGCTCGACGAGGTGGGACCCGACGCGCGCGCCTGCACGTTCCCGCTGCATGATCCCGAGCGCCATCCCGCCTACCGCGTCCCGAACGACCGGGTGCTGGCCTGGGCTCAGGAGGCCGACGGCCGGCTGTTCCCCTACTGCCGGCTCGACCCCGCCCAGGAGCCGGTGAAGGAGGCGGAGCGGTGCCTCGCGCTCGGCGCCCGGGGCATCAAGCTCCATCCCCGCGCGCAGGCCTTCGGCTTCGGGAACGCCGCTGCCGAGGCGATCTGGCGCGTCGCCGATGAGGCCCGCGTCCCCATCCTCGTCCACGCCGGTCGCGGAATGCCGCCGATGGAGCCGCTCGCCGAGCTCGCGCTGCGCTTCCCGGACGTCGTCGTCGTGCTCGCGCACGCCGCGATCGCCGACCAGGGCATGTTCGCCGCTCGCCTCGCCGAGCACCCGAGCGTCCTCTATGACACCTCGACGTTCTCGGTCTTCGACCAGCTCGAACTGTTCGCGCGGGTCCCCGCCGAACGCATCGTGTTTGCCTCCGACGTGCCCTACGGGCGCACGCTCGGCGGTCTCTACACCGCGCTGCGACTCGCCGCCTACGCGGGGCTCGACGACGAGGAGCGGCGCGCGCTCGTCGGCGGGACGATGCTCGCCGCTCTCGAGCGGCGGCCGCTGCCGGCGCGCAAGCAGCCGCGCGTGCCCGAGGTTCGCCGCATGAGCGGACGCCTCACCCGGGTCAACGCCTACGTGATGATGGCCTTTGCGGCCGCGGTCGCCGCCGGGCCGCCGGCCGACCCGGCGCGGATCCTGCCCTTCGTCTCGCTCGCGCGGGGAGCGTGCCGCGACCCGGAGGCCGGCGCCGTGGGGCCGGTGCTCGAGCGGGTGGACGAGATGCTCGCCGCCGCCGAGGCGATGGTCGGGGCGGGGGTCGAGCAGGCCCGGGCGGCGTTCGGGCTCGTCATCTCCGCGAGCGTGATCGCCGCGACCGAGCCGCTCGACGACTCCGACTGATCTCAGCCCAGCGACGCGCTGAGCGTGATCTCGCCGACTCCGGCGAGCGCCTTGCTCACCGGGCAGTTCGCCTTCGCCCCCTCCGCGGCGGCCTGGAACGCCGCCGCGTCGATCCCGGGCACGGTGCCGACGGTGACGAGGTCGATCTTGGTGATCGTCGGCGCGCCGTCGACGATGCGCAACGTGACCGTAGCGTCGGTCTTGACCGAGTCGACCGGCGTTCCGGCGTCGGCCAGCGCCGCCGACAGCGCCATCGAGAAGCACGCCGCGTGCGCGCCGGCGATCAACTGCTCGGGGTTGGCCCCGGGGCCGTCCTCAAACCGCGAGCGGAACGAGTAGTCGCCGCTGATCGAGTCCCCCGCCGTGAACGTTCCCGTACCGCCCTTCAGATCGCCCTTCCATTCCGCAGCTCCCTTGGCTGGCATCCGGCGCTCCCTTCCTGTCGATGATCTCTCGCCGCGTCTCTACGTCGGCTGCTCCCATTCTCTCTCACGGGCCATGAGTCCAATCCGAAATGGATGCGCCACGCATCGCGACGTGCCGCTGCGGGCAACTACGGAGAGGGACCCCCGGCGTTCTGCCGATGCCTGTGTGGATGGAGTCCGGTTCCGCGGCGATCAACGCTTCCTCGGAGGTCCATGAGCGGCCCGCGCCGGAGCGGGCGGCGCGAGTGCTGCTCGCCCTGTGTGGCGCGTGGCTGGTCGTCTATGAGCTCCATGTCGTGCTCGTCCCGACGTGGCGCCCGTTCGTCTTCGGCCGGGCCGGCCACGACGTCGTCCTTGCGCTCGCCTCCGCGGTCTGTATCTGGCGTGGCCTGTGGGACCGGCGTGAGCGGGCGGCCTGGTTGCTCATCGGCCTCGGCTGTGCGTCGTGGACTGCGGGCGAGATCTACTTCACCTTCGTGCTCTGGAACCTGCACCAGGTTCCGGCGCCGTCGTGGGCGGACCTCGGCTATCTCGGCTTCCCGCCGCTCGTGTTCATCGGCATCATGCTGCTCACGCGGCGGCGCGTGCGCGGCATCGCTAGGACGGCCTGGGTCGACGCCCTCGCGGCCGCGTTCGCGATCGCCGGCCTGAGCGCCGCGGTCGTGTTCGACCCGCTCCTGCACTCGGTCGGAGGCACGGCGCCGCAGGTTGCGACCAACCTCGCCTATCCGATCGGTGACCTGCTCGTCCTCGGCATGCTCGTCGGCGCGATCGGGCTCTCCGGGTGGCGCCTGACGCCGACGTGGTTGCTGCTCGGCGCCGGCATCGTGCTGTTCTGGACCGCCGACAGCCTCTACCTCGTCCAGAGCGCGGACGGGACCTACGTGTCCGGCGGTGTCTATGACGCCGGCTGGTGGGGCGGGATCGCCCTACTCGCCGCGGCCGCGTGGGTGCCGGAGAGCGAGCCGTCCCTCGGCCGCGGGCGCCAGGGCACGCAGACGATCCTCCTGCCGCTCGCCTTCGCCGCCCTCGCCCTCGGCGTCCTCGTCTACGGCGCCGTCCGCTCGAGCCCGATGAACGGGCTCGCGGTCGTCCTCAGCGGGGCCTCGCTGGCGGCGATCGGGGTGCGCCTATACGTGACCTTCCGCCAGAACCAGCGGATGCTCCATGCCTCTCAAGCGCATGCCCTCACCGACAGTCTGACCGGGCTGCCCAATCGGCGCGCGCTGATGGAGGACCTCGAGGCGAGGATGGAGCATCGGCGAGGCCGCAGCCCATGGCTGCTCGCCATCTTCGATCTCGACGGCTTCAAGAGCTACAACGATCTCTTCGGGCACCTCGCGGGGGATGCCCTGCTCCGGCGCCTCGGGGCGCGGCTGGCCACCGCCGTGCTGGACCGGGGCCGCGCCTACCGCCTCGGGGGTGACGAGTTCTGCGTGCTCGTCGATTCCGGGCCCGAGGTCGACCAGGCGATCCTCGATGCCGCGGTGTCTGCGCTCACCGAGTCCGGGGACGGCTTCTCGGTCGGATGCTCGTGCGGCGTGGCGACGCTGCCGCTCGAGGCCGGCACCGCGACGGCTGCGCTCGGCCTCGCCGATCAGCGGATGTACAGCGAGAAGCAGCACGGCCGGACGTCGCCCGGCAGTCAGAGCGCCGACGTTCTCGTGCGCGCGCTCGCCGAACGCGCCCCGGACATCGAGTCGCATCTCAGCGGCGTCGCCGAGCTCGCCGCGCTGACCGCCGCCCGGCTCGGACTCGAGCCCACCGAGGTCGAGCTCATCCGCCGCGCCGGCGCGCTGCACGACATCGGCAAGCTCGCGATCCCGGACGCGATCCTCAACAAGCCGACGCCGCTTGACCTCGAGGAATGGGCGTTCATCCGCCGGCACCCGGTCATCGGCGAGCGCATCCTCGCCGCGGCGCCCGCGCTCGCCCCCGTCGCGCGGCTCGTCCGGGCGTCACACGAGCGCTTCGACGGCAACGGCTACCCGGATCGCCTCGCCGGCACCGCGATCCCGCTCGGCGCGCGGATCATCTGCGTCTGCGACGCCTACGACGCGATGACCGTGCAGCGGCCCTACAACCGGCCGCGCTCGGCGCGCGACGCCGAAGCCGAGCTGCGTGGCTGCGCCGGGTCCCACTTCGACCCAGTCGTCGTCGACGCGTTCTGCCGGGCGAGGCGCGAGCTCGAGACGTCGGGGCTGATCACGGTCGCCGCTCTCCCAGCGTCGGCGCCGCACGTGTGACCTGCTCATACACCGCCACCGTCTGCTCGGCGATCGCCGGCCAGGCGAAGTGCTCGGCCACGCGTCTGCGCCCGGCCCGGCCCATCTCGGAGGCGAGCGTCGGGTCGGCAATGAGGGCGTTGACCCGCTCGGCGAACGCCGACGCGAAGGCGGTGGGGTCGGCCGGATCGATCGAGTCGGGCAGCTGCTCGAGGGGGACGAGGAAGCCGGTCTCGCCGTCCGCAACGACCTCGACGATCCCGCCGGTCGCGCTCGCCACGACCGCGGTCTCGCAGGCCATCGCCTCGAGGTTGACGATCCCGAGCGGCTCGTAGATCGACGGGCAGGCGAACACGGTGGCCCGGCTGAGCAGCTGGATCACGTCGCGCTTGGGCAGCATGTCGTCGATCCAGACGACGCCGTCCCGCGCGGCCTGGAGGCGGTCGACGCCGGCCGCGACCTCGGCGCCGATCTCGGCGGTGTCCGGGGCCCCGGCACAGAGGACGAGCTGAGCGGCGGGATCGAACTCGGCCGCCGCTCGCAGGAGCAGCGGTACGCCCTTCTGCCTGGTGATGCGCCCGACGAACACGACCGAGGGTCGATCAGGGTCGATGCCGTAGCGCTCGAGCACGTCGCGGCCGTGATCGGGCGTGTACTCCTCGGTGTCGATGCCGTTGTAGATGACGTGCACGCGCCCCGGCTCGATCGCCGGGTAGGCGCCGAGGATGTCCCGTTTGGAGCCCTCGGAGACGGCGATCACCGCGTCGGCGTTCTCGAGCGCGACCTGCTCGCAGAAGCTCGAGAGCTGATATCCGCCGCCGAGCTGCTCGGCCTTCCAGGGCCGCAGCGGCTCGAGCGAATGCACCGTGGTCACGTGCGGCGTACCGTCGATCAACTTGGCGAGGTGACCGCCGAACTGTGCGTACCACGTGTGGCTGTGGACAACGTCGCTCCCCTCGACGTCGGCGGCCATGAGCAGGTCGATCGAGACGGTCTGCAGCGCGGCGACGTGGGGCGCGCTGCCGTTGAGGGCGTCCCAGGGCCGATAGGCGTGGACGGACGGATCGTCGCGGTCGGCGCCCCAGCAGTGGACCGACAGCTCGACCCGCGACTCCAGCTCGCGCGCGAGGTACTCGACGTGGACGCCGGCCCCGCCGTACACGTCGGGCGGGTACTCGCGCGTGAGCAGTGAGACGCGCATCGCTACGCGCTCGCCGCGGCTTCGACGCGCATGCCCTTGGGGATCACGACGACGCCGCGGTCGGACACGGTGAAGCGCTCCCGGTCGGCCTCGGGATCGAGGCCGATCTCGGCGCCGGGTTCGACGACGACGTCCTTGTCGATGATCGCGTTGCGCACGATGGCGCGCTCGCCGACATGAACCCCGGCGAACAGCACCGAGCCGTCGACCTCGGCGGACGGCTCGACGCGAACGTTGGGGGAGAGGACCGACCGTCGCACGGTGCCGCCGGAGATGATCACCCCCGAGCAGACCATCGAGTCGAGCGCGTGGCCCGTCCGGCCGTCGTCGGCGAACACGAACTTGGCCGGCGGATAGGGCTCGGGCAGGGTGAGGATCGGCCACTCGGTGTTGTAGAGGTTGAACACCGGGTGCACGGAGATGAGGTCCATGTGGGCGTCGTAGAAGGCGTCGAGCGTGCCGACGTCGCGCCAGTAACCGCGGTCGCGCTCGGTCGCGCCGGGCACTTCGTTGCGGCTGAAGTCGTAGACATGAGCCGAGCCCGAGCCGACGAGCATCGGGATGATGCTCCCGCCCATGTCGTGGACGCTGTCGCGCGTCTCGGCGTCGAGCGTCACGACCTCGGTGAGGGTGTCGGCGGTGAACACGTAGTTGCCCATCGACGCGTACACCTCGTCGGGGGCGTCGGGGAGGCCCTTCGCGCTCTTGGGCTTCTCGTGAAACGCGGTGATCGTGTGCCCGTCGGCGGCGGTCTCGATCACGCCGAACTGGTCGGCCTGCTCGATCGGGACGCGGAGCGCGGCCACCGTGACCGCCGCGCCCGTCTCGATGTGGCGGCGCACGAGCTGCCGCGGGTCCATGCGGTAGATGTGATCGGCCCCGAACACGATGACGATGTCCGGCCGCTCGTCGCGCAGCAGGTTGAGGTTCTGGTAGATCGCGTCGGCCGAGCCCTGGAACCAGTACGGACCCCGCCGCATCTGCGCCGGCACCGGCGCGACATAGCTGCCGAGCAGCGGCGACATCCGCCATGTCGTCGTGATGTGGCGATCGAGCGAGTGGCTCTTGTACTGGGTGAGCACGACGATCCGGCGGTAGCTGGCGTTGACGAGGTTCGACAGCGCAAAGTCGACGAGCCGGTAGTTGCCGCCGAACGGCACCGCCGGCTTGGCGCGATCCAGCGTGAGCGGCGACAGGCGCTTCCCCTCGCCCCCCGCGAGCACGATGCTGAAGACGTTGGCTCGATCGGGATCGCTGACCATCGATTCAGCCTAAACCTTCTCGGCGCGTACCGGCGCACCGGCGCCGACCGGGAGCCCGCGCCGCCCGCTCGGCCGCTCGGTCCGCTCGGTCCGCTCGGTCCGCTCGGTCCGCTCGGTCGCCATCATGGGGGGGATGCTCAGCCCCGACCTTCTCGCCTTCGTCCGCGCCTCGCTCCCCGAGCCGCCGTGCCGCGTGCTCGAGATCGGCGCCGGCCGCGGCGAGCTCGCCGCCGCGCTGAGCGACGCCGGCTACGACGTCACCGCGATCGATCTCGCCGCCGAGCCGGAGAGCGGAGTCGAGCCGCTCGCCCTGCTCGACGCCGGCGGGTCGTTCGACGCCGCCGTCGCCGTCGTCTCGCTCCACCACGTCGATCCGCTCGATGCGTCGTGCGCCCACCTCGCCGAGCTGATCGCGCCCGGCGGCCGGCTGGTCATCGACGAGCTCGACATCGCGCGCTACGACGTGCGCGCCGTGGAATGGTGGCTGGCGCAACGGCGCGCAGTCGGCGCCAACGAGGCACACGGCCGTGATGCCGATGAGCTGCTCGGGCATCTCATCGCCCACCTCCACCCGCTCGAGCGGATCTGCGCCGCCCTCCGGCGCTGGTTCGTGGTCGGGGAGCCGGTCCGAGGTCCGTACCTGCACCGCTGGGAGCTTCGGCCGAGCCTGCGCGACGCCGAGGTCGAGCTGATCGCCGAGGGGCGCCTGCCGGCGACCGGCGCGCGGCTCGTTGCCGTCCGCACGAGCTGAGCGCAGCGCTTCCGACCCGGTGAGGACGCCGTTCACGCGCGGGTAACGTCTGGGCGACCGCGGCTCCCTATAAGGGTGTGAAACCCGAATAAGGAGTTGACTATGCGTGGACGTTTCAGGCCCGCGGCGTTCGCTGCTGTGGCCACGGGAGCCCTCGCCATCGGCATCCCGATAGGCGTCGCCTCCGGGCACGATCATCACGGTCGAGGGAACGGCGACCGTCATCAACGGCAGCAGATCAAGCACGTGCTGCTGATCTCGGTCGACGGTCTGCACCAGTCGGACGTCGCCTGGTATGTCACGAACCATCCCGGGTCCGAGCTGGCCAAGCTCGTGGCCGGCGGCTCGGAGTACACGAACGCCCACACGGTCGTTCCGTCGGACTCCGACCCGGGCGGAACCGCCCTGATGACCGGAGGCGACCCGCGGGCCACCGGCGTCTACTACGACGTCGAGTACAACCACAACGTCTACGAGGCCGGCACGACGAAGTGCACCGGCCCGACCGGCGGTGACGTCATCTACGACTCGCCCGACGACATCGACTCGACCCGGCTCGATGCCGGTCAGGGCATCCCTGGCCTTCAGAGCGACCCGAGCAAGATCCTGCAGATGACGGGCAATCCGCAGACGGTCCTCAACGCCGTGACGTTCCCCGTCGACCCCAAGACGTGCCAGCCGATCTGGCCCCATTCCTACCTGAAGGTCAACACGATCTTCGAGGTGGCCAAGGCGGCCGGGCTGCGGACGGCCTGGTCGGACAAGCACCCGGTGTACGAGTCGTTCAACGGCCCGTCGGGGAGTGGGATCGACGACCTGTTCACCCCGGAGATCGATTCGAACGCGATCGAGCCGAACGGGACGCCGTACCCCGGCGGCATCAGCTGGACCGACGACAACGCCGCGACCAGGCAGTACGACTCCTACAAGGTCAAGGCGATTCTCAACGAGATCGACGGCTACGACCACAGCGGCAGCACGACGGTCGGTACGCCGGCGATCTTCGGCATGAACTTCCAGACCGTCTCGACGGCCGAGAAGCTCCTGCAGTCGGAGGCGGTGATCGGGGGCCCGGTGCTGCCCGGCGGATACCTGCCCGGCACCAAGACACCCGGACCGCTGCTGAGCAGCGCGCTCGATTGGGTCGACAACCAGCTGCAGGCGATGGACAAGGAGATCCAGAGCCAGGGCCTGGCCGATTCGACCGCGATCATCATCACGGCCAAGCACGGCCAATCGCCGCAGAATCCCAACCAGCTCACCCGGATCAAAGATGGCCCGATCATCGACGCCATCAACGCGGCGTGGACCGCAGCGCATCCCGGCGCCGGCAACCTGATCGTCGCCGGCACCGACGACGATCTGTGGCAGAGCTACCTGTCCGACCGCTCGCAGGCCGCGGCGGACTTGGTCAAGAGCTACCTGTGGAGCCACTCCGCGACGGGCGTCACCTACGGTGGCGGCACGCGGACGCTGGCCCACTCGGGCCTGGCGAGGATCTACGCCGGGCGGCAGGTGGCGCGCTACTTCGGCGTGCCGGTCTCCGATCCGCGCCATCCCGACGTGTTCGGTCGCGTCCAGGTCGGCGTCGTCTACACCGGCGGCACCAAGATCGCGGAGCACGGCGGTAGCAACCCCGGCGATCGCGACGTCCCGATCCTGGTCTACGCGCCCGGCCTCAGGCCGCGCGTGTCGGACCGCTGGGTGGACACCGCCCAGGTCGCACCGACGATCCTGAAGCTGCTCGGGCTCAACCCCGGCCAGCTCAAGGCCGTCCAGCGGGAGGGCACGCGAGTCCTTCCGGGCATCGGACACTGAGGCGAGCTCGAGGGGCGGCGGCCGCGCACCGCCGCCCCCGCCGATGGTTTCTGGCTTGCCATCGGCGTGCAGGTCGCTACAAGTGAGCGAGCGCCTCGCGGGCGGCACGCTCCCCGGAGCGGATCGCGCCGTCCATGTATCCGGGCCACAGCGGGGAGGTGTCGGCCCCGGCGAAGTGCAGCGGGCCGACCGGCGCGACCGCGGCGTCACCCAGCGAGGTCAGCACGCCGGGCGGGTTGTAGCTGCCGTAGGCGCCGCGGGTGTAGGTCTCCTGCGCCCACGCGAGGTCGAAGTAGGCGGTCGGGTGTCGCGCCCGCTCGCCGAAATAGCGGGCGAAAGCGTCGAGAGCGGCTTGCTTGCGCGCGGCCGGGGACTGTCCGTAGAAGCGGCGGCTGTCGTCGCCCTCCATGAAGCCGACGAGGACCCCGGGCTTCCCATCCGGGGGCGAGTTGTCATACGTGATCCGGATCGGGCCGGTGTCCGAGGTCGCGGCGCCGCTGAGGCCGTGCGCCCGCCAGAACGGGGTCGGGTAGACGGCGTTGACCTTCACCACCGATCCCATCGGCTGGCGCTGCAGGATCTGGTCGTGGGCCGGCGGGAGCGCCGGCGAGTAGAGCAGCCGTCCGGCCAGCGGCTTGGGGAGAGTGAGGATCGCCCGCCGCGCCCGGTAGGTGGACGTCGGCGTCCGCAGCGTGACCTCGTTACGCCAGTCGACCTCGATCACCGGTTCGCCGAGCCGCACAGCGGCTCCGAGCCGGCGCGCCAGCTTGATCGACAGCTGCTGTGGTCCGCCCACGAAGCGAATGCTCTGCGCCGACCCGATCAGCGTGTTGATGTCCCCGCCGACCCCGGTGATCGCGGCGAGCAGATCGAGCAGCGACACCGCGGTGGGCTCCTCGCCGTAGACACCGCGGATGGCCAGCGCGATGAGATCGCGCGCCTCCGCGGTCTGCAGCCGAGCGGCGGCCCAGCTCGCGATCGTCTGCTCATCCCAGCCGTCCGCTCCGCGGGCTCGCCACGGCGTGGCGGCGGGTACCGAGGCGGCCAGCTGGTTGAGCGCGATGATCGCCCGCTCGAGCTCGGCCAGGGCCGCAGGTGCCGCGGGCGGGACGGCGCCGCCGTAGGTGTGCAGCCGTCCGGCGCTGTAGTAGACGCTGTTGCCGCTCGCGTACGACGGGAACATCGCCACGCCCAGCTCGCGGGCGAGGGCCATCACCTTGTCCTGCCCGGGCCCGGTCCACTGCCCGCCGAGCTCGGCCACCTTGCCGCGGCCGAGCGGGATGTCGTAGGTTCGTCCACCCACGCGCCGGCGCGCCTCGAGCACGATCACCGAGCGCCCCGCGGCACGAACCTGGTGCGCGGCGATGAGTCCGGCGAGGCCGGCGCCGACGACCGCCACGTCGAAGGTCCGGGTCGGTCCGCGCCGCGCCGTCGCAGCCGCCGACGCAGCCGGCTCGCCAAGGGCGGCGGCGACCGCACCGGCGGCCCCGCCGGCGAGCAACTCGCGGCGCCTCACTCCGCGCTCGCGGCTCACGGATCACCTGGGGACGGTCGGTCCACTCGACAATCCTTACCGATCTCGCCTTGCGCAGTCCGGTCGACAGCGCTACCGTATCCGCGCCCGTCATGCAGCTCAAACATCAGCAACACCTGTTCACCGTGGTCGCCGATCGGCGTCCGCGCCGTGCTGCCTAGCTTCTGAGCTCGTCGGTGCCGCGCGGGCTCGCGGCGTCCTGACTGTGAGATGACCCTCGTCACGGCTGACGCGCGCTCTGGCGCGGAGGTTCGACTCCTCCCTGGGGCCTCCATGGAACCGACCATGAACACAACACGAGCCGACCTTCGCATCCCGCGCCGCCGCCCGGGCCGACCCTGGCAGGGCACTCGCCCGAGCGTGCTCCCGCATGCGCTGTTCGTCGCCGAGCTGCTCTCCCGTGGCCTTGTCCACCTTGCCCAGGACAACTTCCGCGGCCGAGCGCGACCGGCCGCGCTCGCCGAGCTCGGCACGCCGGTCATGGTCCGCTTGGACGGAGACGGCGACGAGATCGAGGCCTTCCTGCGCCTGCCCGATGGCGTGCTCGTCCTGATCGACGCCGGCTATGAGAATGTGCGCATCGATGTGGCGGGGCGGACGCGCCAGCAGGTCGAGGCGGCGGCCAGGCGGCTGCGCGACCGCCTGCACAGCGAGCCCCAGCTGCCCGACCGGATCTCGGTTGCCTTCTGGATGCGCGATGACTCCGGCGGCGAGGTGCGTCACCGTGAGATCGAGGCGCCGGCGTTTCCGTCGATCGCCCAGAACTACCCCGCGACCGTCCGCGGTCGGCTCGAGCAGCTGATGGCCATGCGGGCGCCGGAGGGCGGACGGCTCATCCTCTGGCGCGGGCCCCCGGGCACGGGCAAGTCCCACGCCCTGCGCGCGCTCGCGCGCGCCTGGGCGCCGTGGTGCTCGGCGCACTTCATCATGGACCCGGAGGAACTGCTCGGTCGGGGGGGCGCCTACATGCTCGACGTGCTCAGCTGGGACGACGACGATGAGGACCGCTGGCGTCTCGTCATCCTCGAGGACGCCGGCGAGTTGATCGCCGCCGATGCCCGCGCGGTCGCCGGCCAGGCCCTCTCGCGTCTGCTCAACGTCGCCGATGGACTCCTCGGACAGGGGACCAACACGTTGCTCTTGATTACCACCAACGAGCCCCTCGGACGGCTTCACCCCGCGGCGCGCCGGCCCGGTCGGTGCCTGGCCGACATCGAGTTCGTCCCGTTCTCCGCCGAGGAGGCGAGCGCCTGGCTCGCGGGGCACGGCCGGCCGCGCCGGGTTCCTGCTCCGGCGACGCTCGCCGAGCTGTTCGATGACACCGCGGCCGACTCCCACCCCGGGAGCGATCCCGTTCCGCGGTTCGGCTTCGCGCGAGCGCTCGACGACGAGCTGACCCGGCGCCGCTGACCGCGAGGTTGGACCGAGAGGGGGTTACGGCCGGGCGGCGCGGGTAAACCCTCCACATGGGCCTCATCCTCTACCTGTTCATTCTCTTCATCGTCGGCTTGTTCGTTGGCGCGCTGGCGCGCCTTCTGCTGCCCGGACCCGACCCGATGGGAATCGGCATGACGGCGCTGGTCGGAGTCTGCGGCACGTTCATCGCCGGACTCTTCTCGTGGTACGTGCTCCACCGCCACGGCGCCGGCATCCTGCTGTCGATCGTCTTCTCGATGCTGGTCGTCTGGATCTACCGGCGCTCGCGCGGCGGGGCTTACAGCCGCAGGGGTCCGGGCGGACGCGGCCGCGCGTTCTGAGCAGCGACGCCCGAAAGCTCCGGCGTGCCGTCTATCGGCGCCAGAACGCGAGCCGCTGCACCGACGCCGTGAGGATGTTGCCCCAGGTGATTGGCGTGTCCCCGCGCTGCGACATCGCATCGAACGGGCTGAAGCGCATCTCGCCGCCGGTGCCGAGCTTGATCGTGCCGTCGTCCTGCCGCGAGCCGTCGACGATGATCCAGCCCCGCTCGATGCGGATGTTCTCGCTCATGGCCTAAGCCTAGCCCTCGCCCGGTCGGGGCGCTGCAGGGATAGCTCTCGCGTTCTCATCCTGGTAACCGGACGGCGTCTCGACCCCGATACGGTGGCCCACCGGCACCGCGCCGGGCTTCGCACGCGCTGGCTGGCGTCGTGAGCTCGGTCGTGCCCGCTTGCTGGTCGTCCTCGAGGAAAGGAAGACGGAGAACATGAGCTTCAAGCGAGTTGTCATAGGACTGATCGCTGTGGCCGGTGTCGCATTCGCGGTGGCTCCGAGCATGGTGTCCGCGAGACAGTCGCGCTTCAAGAGCAGGTCAGACGCCGCGGTGCCCCATTACCGACACATCGTCGAGATCATGATGGAAAACACCAGCTACGGCACGATCATCGGCAATTCCCTCGCCCCGAACATCAACGCCCTGGCCGGCCGCTACGGCCTGGCCACGAACTACTTCGGGGTGACGCATCCGAGCGAGCCGAACTATGTGGCCAACATCGGTGGCTCGTACTTCGGCATCCAGGATGACAACCAGTTCTACTGCACGCCGGCGCTCGCCAATTCGGATCCGAACTGCGCAGGTACGACGGTCGACCACACGGTCAGCGCCCCGTCGCTGGCCGACCAGCTGGCCGCCGCCGGCAAGTCGTGGAAGGGCTACTTCCAGAGCCTGCCCTACGTCGATCCCAGCCAGGTGGTGACCAGCGGCCCGAACGCCAACGGCCCCTACACGTTCAAGTGGCCGAGCAACAGCAACGCCCTCTACGCCTCCAAGCACAACCCGTTCATCAACTTCACCGGCACGCAGAACGATCTGTCTCAGATGGTTCCCGACAACCAGCTCGGTGTCGATCTCCTGACGGGGCACCTGCCGAACTACAGCCTCGTCGTCCCGGATCAATGCCACGACATGCACGGCACGGGAGGATGCTCTGACACGAACGGCCTGATTCAAGCCGGCGATCAGTACGTCGAGACGACGGTCAGCGAGATCTTGGCCTCGCGCACCTGGAAGCGAGGCAACAACGCGATCGTCATCACCTGGGACGAGGATGACTACAGCGACCAGGGGCAGCCGGGCACCGGTTGCTGCGGCGCTGACCCAGGCGGCGGCCACGTCGTGACCATCGTCATCACCAACCACGGGCCGGGCCACGTCACCGACACCACGGCCTACAACCACTACTCGCTGCTGCGGACCTTCGAAGCGGCGTTCGGCGTGCCCTGCCTCTCCCAGGCCTGCGACAGCACGGTGCCGACGATGGCTCCGCTGTTCGCCAACCGCCGCAGGAACTAGCACCGCGGTCCGCGGGTCGGCCTGACGCCCAGCCGCGTCGGGCCGACCGCGGCCCACTCCTGGGCGGCAGTGACGCGCGCTGCCGCCGACGGGTACTGGCTGGTCACCGAAGGTCCGAGGTTCGTCTGCACCTCGGATAGGATGGGGCGCGAGTGGGCACGGCTGAGAAACAGGTTGGGGTCGCGGGTCGAGTCGCCGTGCGCCGGCGGCCAACGGCCAATGCACGCGCTGCGCCGCAGGGCCGACGGCACCTTACGCCCGCCGAACGAGCGGCCGAGGGTAAGCGGGCTCGTAAAGCGGTTCCGCGCTCGTCGCACGAGAGCTGGGAGCCGTCCGCTGGCAGAACCGATCCCGTCGAGCTGCTCGAGCGGCAGGCGATGACCCGTGTTGCCGATCTCATTCCGATCCGACACGGGCGCATGCTCGTCTCGCCCTTCTCGTACTTCCGCGGCGCCGCGTTGCCGATGGCCTCTGACCTCGCCACGACGCCGAGCTCGGGGCTGGAGGTCCAGCTCTGTGGCGACGCCCACATGTCCAACTTCGGCATCTTCGGCTCGCCCGAGCGCCGCCTCGTCTTCGACATCAACGATTTCGATGAGACCAGTCGCGGTCCGTGGGAGTGGGACGTCAAGCGACTCGCCGCGAGTCTGGAAGTGGCCGGTCGTGAGAGCGAGTTCGAAGGGGCGGATCGGTCGCGCATCGTGCGCGACGCCGTCCGCTCCTACCGCCACGCGATGCGCGAGCTATCGCGGATGTCGATGCTCGAAGTCTGGTACCAGCGTCTTGACCTCGACGAGATGTCGCCTCGCTTTCGGTCACTCCTTGACCGCAAGAAGACGCCGAGCGTCTGGCGTGCGATCGCAAAGGCTCGCGCGCACGACAACCTGCACGCGTTTGACAAGCTCGCGTACGTCGCCGACGGAGAGTGCCGGATCGTCAGCGACCCGCCCCTGATCGTGCCGGTCGAGGAACTCGTGGCTGGGGCGTCGATGCCGGAGTCGCATCTGATGCCCTGCAGACCATCATCGATTCCTACCGACGAACGCTGCTGCCGAATCAGCAGCATCTCCTCGAGCAGTACCGGCTCTCGCATCTGGCCCGCAAGGTGGTGGGTGTCGGCAGCGTCGGGACCGAGGCCTGGATCCTGCTGCTGCTCGATGGCCGGGGCTCGCCGCTCTTCCTGCAGGTCAAGGAGGCCCAGGCGTCGGTGCTGGCGGATTTCGTGACCGGCAGCGACTTCTCGCACCAGGGCGAGAGGGTCGTGGCCGGCCAGCGCCTGATTCAGGAGGCGAGCGACATCTTCCTTGGTTGGGAGCGCCTCGCCTGGCGGGGCCGCGAGCTCGATTTCTACATCCGGCAGCTCAAAGACTGGAAGGGGTCAGCGGATATCGCCGGGATGACCGTCGCGGGCATGGCGCTGTGGGCGCAGATGTGCGGCTGGACGCTTGGCCGGGCTCACGCACGCACCGGCGATCGCATTGCAATCGCGGCCTACCTCGGGGGCTCGGACGCCTTCGACCAGGCCATCGCGCGTTTCGCCGTCGCGTACGCCGACCAAAACGAGCGCGACTACCGGGCGCTCCAGCAGGCCGCGGCGAGCGGACGGCTGGTCGCCGAAATCGGGCTGTGAACGTGATGCCTCGACCGGCGTCTCAGGTCGCTGTCTCCCGCCTGCGAGTCAGCCGAGCGTCGGGGGAAACCAGCTCGACGGCTGTGTCTTGAGTTGGAAGGCTGCTTTCTGGCCTTCGACCTTCACGATACGCAGGTATGCGGTGTACGGACCCTCGGGCCCGGTGAAGTGGCACCTGAACTGGCCGCCTGTCGTGGCCGGAACGCCCGACGGACACCGGATGTCCACCGCACGGAAGCCGGTCTGCTCGAATACGACGTCGCCGATGTACTTAGCGGTCCCGGCCGGGTCGATGCTCGGGTGGGACCCGCACGCCGATAGGAAGATCGCGGAGCTGGCAACGGCCGCCACCCGCGTGGCGACGTTGAACAATCAGAGTCCTCCAGACCGGTAGAGCGGAGTCTCAGCACTCATCAGAGACGTGATCCTAGGGATCGTCAGCCTTCTGACGTCTCAGGACGCACCCTTCCCGCCGTAGGGTGTTGGGGGTGACCCGAGCAGAGGCTCTGCCATCGGCTGGCGCGCTCGAGGAAGTCCGGCGTCTGGCCGGCCCGTCGGCCGTGATCCTGGACGTCACGCGCCTCAAGGGTGGCCAGCATGCGGACACCTGGAGGGTCGACACCGCCGATCCCGCGTTCAGCGCGGTCGTCCGCCAGTTCCCGATGGCCGACTCTGCCGCCCGCCATGAGCAGCGTGTGCTGCGAACGCTCGGCGGGCTCGGGGGTTTGGCCCCGGTGCCGCTCGGCGGCGACTTCGACGGCCGGTGGTCGGCCTACCCGACCTCTGTGATCAGCCGGCTTGACGGCGAGGCCGACATCACGCCGCGCGAGCCGGAGACATGGGCACGCGAGCTCGGCCGCGCGCTGGCTCTGGTGCACGCGGTGCCAGGCGATGGGCTGGCGGACCTGCCGAGCGTGTTCGATGGCAGAGGGTCTCAGCCTGAGCTGAGCGGGCCGTTGGCGGCGGACGTGCGGGCGCGCTGGTCGCAGATCGTCGATGCGCCTCAGGTGCTCACCCACTCCGACTACTGGTCGGGCAACGTCGTCTGGCGTGATGGAACGTTGACGGGCATCGTTGATTGGTCGGGCGGAGCGCGCGGTCCACGCGGCTTCGATCTCGGCTGGTGCCGCCTTGATCTCGTTCTCCTGTTCGACGAGCGCATTGCCGAGGTCTTTCTCGCGGGCTACGAAGCCGTTATCGGCCAGACCGTCGGCGACCCGGCTCTCTGGGACGGCTGGGCAATCGCCCGCTCGCACGACGCCGTCGAGACCTGGGCGCCGAACTACGCGCCCCTCGGGCGCGGCGACCTCAGCGAACACGAACTGCGCCGGCGCCATTCGCTGTGGACGACACGTCTCTTGGAGCAGACGTAGAGGCGGGCTGTCACACCTGAGGCCGCTGTCTTGTCTTAAGGGTTGTAGGTCGGATCACGGGAAAGACGATGAGACTGGAGCACGACCGACATGGGCGCTGAAGACCACGAGCTCGAGCGGTTGCGGCAGGCGTCGTTTGCGATCGCCTACCGGATGCTCGGCAGCGTCTCGGAAGCCGAGGACGTCGTCCAGGAGGCGCTGCTGCGCGTCCATCAGGCGATGGAGCGCGGCGAGCAGATCGCCTCCCCGCGGGGGTACGTCGCGACGGTCACCACCCGGCTGGCGATCAACGAGCTGCGCTCGGCGCGGGCGCGACGGGAACAGTACGTCGGCGAGTGGCTGCCCGAGCCGATCCTCACCGACGGCGTCGACGATCCTGCCCAGCACGCCGAGATGGCCGACTCGCTGTCGCTGGCGATGCTGGTGCTGCTCGAGAGCCTGTCGCCCGAGCAGCGAGCCGCGCTGCTTCTGCACGACGTGTTCGATTACGGCTATCCGGAGATCGCAGAGATCATCGGCAAGAGCGAGGACAACGTGCGCCAGCTCGCAAGTCGGGCCCGGCGTCACGTCGAGGACCGCCGTCCCCGGTTTCAGACCTCGCGCGCACAGCGCGAGGAGCTCGCGCAGAGGTTTCTCGCCGCCACCCAGCAGGGGGATCTGGCCGGGCTCGAGGCCCTGCTCGCGCACGACGTGGTCCTCACCGGCGACGGAGGCGGGAAGGTCCCTGCGCTGGCGCGTTCGCTGCACGGTCGCAACCGCGTCGCCCGCATGCTGCTCACCTGGATGCGGGTCGCCTCGCGGCTTCCCGATTTCACGCTGCGGCCGGCCGAGGTGAACGGCGGTGCGGGTGTGATGGCTCTCGACGGTGAGCAGCGGCTGATCAGCGTCTGGTCGCTCGAGATCGCCGGCGGTGAGATCCGCAGCATCAACTCGGTCGTGAACCCCGACAAGCTCTCGCACCTCGGGGTCGTCGGGGACTTCACCGCGCTCGTCGGCCCACACCGGCCGGCCGCTGACCCGCCCAGCGATCGACAAACCCACGTCCACAATCCAGGAGGAACCCAATGACCCACGCGAGAATCCGCAACCCCGCGCTCCTCGTGCCCGGCGCGCTCGACGCGTTCCAGCAGCTCGGCGGCTCGGCGAAGCACGCCGGGATCTCCGAGGCAACGCTGGCGATGGTCACCTTACGCGCGAGCCAGATCAACGGCTGCAGCGTGTGCGTGGACATCCACACGCGCGAGCTCGAGCACATGGGTGAGAGCAGCGAGCGCATCCACCTCGTCGCCGCGTGGCGCGAGGCCCCGTACTTCAGCGAGGCCGAGCGGGCGGCGCTCGCGCTCACCGAGGCCGCCACACGGCTGGCGGACCGGCCCGACTCGGTGTCGGACGAGGTCTGGGACGCAGCCGCCCGCCACTACAACGAGCGCCAGCTCGCCGCTCTGGTGGTGGCGATCGCGACGATCAACGCGTTCAACCGCGTCAACGCCGCGACCCGGCAGATCACCGGCGACTTCGTGGCCCGCTTCGTCGAAACCGCGGGAGCTGCCGCCTGAACACCCATCGACGGCGCGACGAGCGGACGACCGCTCGCTCGTCGCGCCCGGTCGATGCCACTACTGCGGGGGGGGCGGGCGTCCGTTGGCCATCGCCGACCGTCGCTCCGAGGCGACACGTCGCCGCGGCCTGCTTGAACGCCGGCGAGCTGACATCGATCGTCTTCGGGATGAGCAGGGACACCCCGCCCCGGCCCATCGCGATCGCGAACTCCTGCGGGCTCGACGGAGGCGGTCCGACCGCCGGGTCCGGGAAGCCGCTGACGCCGTGCGCGCGCATGCACTCCGACGCCGTCAGCAGCTGTGCGGTGAACTGCTCCGACGCGGTTCCGAGCCCGCCCGGCTCGCCGTTTGGCAGCAGCTTCGCGCACCGCGCCTGCGCAGCCTTGAACGCCGGCGAGGACGTGTTGATCCCCGCGTTCGGGCTGAGCTCGACGCCACCTTCCGGTCCCGGGTCGGGCAGGTTCGGCACCCCATGGCTGCGCATGCAGTCCACGTACGCGAGCGCCTGCGGCCGCGCGCTCCCGTCCGCCCGGACCGTGCTCGAGGAGCCGCACGCGGCGATCGCCGGCGCAGATCCGATCAGCAGGAGCAGGACCACGGGGAGGGAGCGGGACATACCAACTCGTTCGACCGGACCGGTCAGTTCAGCCTCACCAACCAGAGCCATGTCTCGGCGACCCACGAAGACCTCGAGATGCCGGCGATGGCCGGAGAGGGCACGGGCGGGAACGGCGGGGCGATCATGGTGTTCACCCTGAACGGCAACGGCGGTCCGACCGCCGGCAAGAACACCGGCTTCTATCCGAGTACCGCCTACGGCCGCCTGACCGCGACCTCGCTCGGCCTGAGCGGCTCCGTGATGAACATCGCGGACGCCGGGCAGGCCCCGCAGGACGGATTCAGCGAGTACCAGGGCTACCCCCGACCGACCCGGCCACGCTGGGGGGATTACAGCTGGGCGATCTACCTGCCCGGAGGCAGTGACCGGCTGTACTTCGCCAACGAGTACATCCAGTACCCCAACTGCACCGGAAAGGCATTCACGCTGACCATCGGAACCTGCGGTGGGACCCGGGACGGCAACGCCAACTGCGGAACCTCGGTTAACTACCTCGTGCCATAGCTCCGGCCGGCGAGCCGGCCGCCCGGCCAAGTCGCAGGGCGCGGACCGAACGGATGCGGTCCGCGCCTCACGTCCGACACGCTGATCCGACGATCGCTGCCTGCAGCTCAGCTGCCCCGCGGGGCCGAGGTCTCGCTCAGCGCACCGGCTGCCAGGAGGGATCTTCGTTGTCGACTGATAGGGCGGTGTGGGTGATCTGCCTCAGGTGCGAACCGGTCGATGTGATCGTGTAGATCTCGAAGTGGCCGGTGTCGCTGCCGTAGAAGACGATCTGCCGCCCATCCGGAGAGAAGGAGGGGTCGCAGTTGGCCGCTGCCGCAGGCGAATGCGTCAGCCGACGTACGTGCGTCCCGTTGGTGCGCATCGTGTAGATCTCGGCATGGCCGGGCAGCGTGCTGCAGAACGCGATCGACTTGCCGTCCGGCGAGTAGGAGGGGGCGAGGTTGGATACCCCGGCGGGCGTGTGGGTGAGCTGCCGCACGGAGTGACCCGCCGCGGTCATCGCGAAGATCTCGAAATGACCCGTGCGATTGCTCGCGAGCGCAATCGTCTTGCCGTCCGGGGAGAGGCCGAGGATGAAGTTGTCGACCGTGCTCGCCGTGTGCGTGATCTGCTCCTGGTGTGTGCCGTCGGCGTTCATCACGTAGACCTCGTTGTGGCCGGTGCGATCGCTGATGAACACGACTCGCTTGCCGCCGGGGAAGAACCTCGGGGAGTAGTAGGAGACGCCGTCTCCCGTCGTCGTCAGCCTGCGGGGATGAGAGCCGTCCGCCCGCGCGAGGTAGAGCAGGTCTCGCGGGCCTGCGTGGCTTGCCGCCATTACCGGGCCGCAGCGGGGTCGGTTTAGGTCCCGGCTTGTTGCATCGTTGCGGGATACTGCGCGGACGATGTGGTCCGAGTCCGTGGGCACGTTGCTGTCGGTCAACGTCGGCATGCCGAAGAACGTGCCCTGGCAAGGGAAGAATGTCTATACCGGCGTGTTCAAGGACCCCGTCAGTGGGCATCGCCGAGTCGGCAGGCTGAACGTCGAGGGCGACGGTCAGGGCGACCGAGCGGGGCACGGCGGCGAGCAGCGCGCCGTGTTCGTCTACCAGATCGACTCCTATCGGTATTGGGAACGCGAGCTCGGCCGACACGACTTCGTCTACGGACAGTTCGGCGAGAACTTCACCGTCGACGGGCTTGGTGACGACGAGGTCTGCATCGGCGACCGCTACCAGATCGGCACCGCCACCTTCGAGGTGACGCAGCCCCGCGTCACCTGCTACCGCGTCGGGATCCGCATGAACGACCCGCGCATTCCCGCCTTGCTCGTTTCACACCATCGCCCAGGCTTCTACTTCCGCGTGCTCAAAGCGGGGGAGGTACAAGCAGGAGACGAGATCATCAAGCTCGCGTCCGGCCCCGAACAGATGCCGGTCGCTGAGGCGGATGCCCTGCTCTACCTCCCTGGACACCCGCGCCAGCAACTGCTGCGCGCGCTCCGGATCCCTGCCCTCAGCCCCGGCTGGCAGGCCTCGTTCCAAGCTCTGCTCGAGGAGGAACCCGGGCGCGGCAACGCCGGGCTTGCGGTGACCAGCCCCGCTCCGGCCTGGCCGGGCTTCCGCCAGCTGCTTGTCAGCGCGATCACCCGCGAGAGCGACTCGGTGATCTCGATACGCCTCGATGACCCAAACGGCGCACCACTCCCAGCCGCCCGCCCAGGCCAGTACCTCACGCTGCGGATCCAGCCCGACAAGCAGGAGCGGTCGGTGCTCCGCAACTACTCCCTCTCCGGACTGCCCGACGCCGGCTACTACCGGATCACCGTCAAACGCGAACACGACGGCGCCGCCAGCGGCTATCTGCACACCCGGCTCGCCGTCGGCGAGCAACTCGACATCGCAGCGCCGCGTGGCACCTTCATCCTCGACCGGACCCACGCACCCGTGCTGCTGATCAGCGCCGGGATCGGTGCCACCCCGGTTCTCGCCATGCTTCAGGCGCTGGCGAAGGAGCATTCGGATCGCGAGATCTGGTGGCTGCACGGCGCACGCAACCGGCGCGAGCACTCGTTCGCCGCCGAGGCGCGCGGTCTGCTCGCCTTGCTTCCGAACGTGCACACGCACGTGTACTACAGCCGTCCCGATCCGGATGACCTCGAAGGCCGCGATTTCGACGGCCGGGGCCATCTCACGGGATCGCTGGTCGCCGCACTCGAGCCGCCCCGCGATGCCGAGGCATACCTGTGCGGACCGACACCGTTCATGGACGAGATCAGCGCGGGTCTGGCGGCGCTGGGGATCGACGCCTCACGCATCCACACGGAGCCGTTCGGGCCCGCACCGGGTCTCACGCCGGGCATCGCGGGAACACCTGCGCGGAGCCCACACCCACCCGCTGGCCCACCTGGAGACGGCGCAACCATCGAGTTCGCCCGCAGCAGCCTCGCGGTGCGATGGGGCGGCGAGTACACGAGCCTGCTCGAGCTCGCCGAGGCATGCGACGTACCCGTCCGCTGGTCGTGCCGCACCGGCGTCTGCCACAGCTGCGAGACGACGCTGATCGCCGGTGATCTCAACTACGACCCCGATCCCGTCGAGCCCCCCGCGGACGGGAGCGTGCTCATCTGCTGCTCGCAGCCACACGGCGACATCGTGCTCGATCTGTGAGCGTCGACGCGACGGCCATCCGCAGGCAGCGCGCCCCCACAAGTCGTCAAGACGGTGGACGCCAGCCTCTCGGCAGCGTCGTCTGACCCACCTCGATGAGGTAGCCGTCAGGATCACGGATGTAGCAGCGCATCTCGGTCGCGTGCTGCTTGGGCGGCGTCAGGAATTGGGCGCCCCGCGCGCTCCACTCGGCGTACACAGCATCGATGTCGGCAACCCGGATGTTGAGAAAGCTGCTCACCCGATCCGGGTCGGGCGGCGTCTCGAGGGTGACCGTCGGCTTGTCGTCCGTCGGACCTCCTCCGACATTGATGATGATCCAGCTGTTGGCGAGCGCGACGTACGTCACCGCGTCACTCGGCTCGCCGGAGATGACCGTCTTGCCGCCGAGCACTTCGGTGTAGAAGCGGCGGGAACGCTCGACATCGTCGGAAACGATGAAGTGGGCCAAGACCATCTCCTCGTCGATGGCGCTCATGTTGACCTCCGTTGTTGGCAGAGCCGCGCTTATACCGCGCACCGCGCCCAGAAGAAAGGCCCCGCGTCAGCAGGGCCGTCCCAAGCGCGCCCAGAGAGATTCGAACTCCCTGCGCGATCTGGCGTGGGTGTGCGAGCGCTCGGACAGCTCGCTTCCCATCACGCTCGAGTGCCCCGCCGGGGGGCTGGTCGAATCCCGCCGGGAGCGGAAGATGGTGCTGTACTCGCTGACCGATCGCCGCCGACAGCTGCTGGACGCCACACTCGACAGCCAGGCGGCTCGATTCGCAGGCGACTGCGGGCGAGGGGATCCAGAACCTGCTGTGCGCCTGGCAGGCGCTCGCGGCGCTGATCGCCGTGCTCGCCGCCGCCGCCGGCGTCATCGTGATCGATCCACTCGCCGCGGTGCTGATCGCTGGCATCGCAGCCAAAGAAGGCGCCGAGCTCTGGCGCGGCGAGGAATGCGGCTGCCACACGAGCCCGAGTCACCCGTCCGCGCCGGGCGGGTGCTCCCGCGAGCGCGACGCAGCGCGTAGACCGCGGATCGTGTGCGACGCTTAGGCAACCGCGGTCTTGAGCGCCTCGACCTGGTGGGCTTGATGCTTGAGCAGGCTGGCGAGGACCTGTTGGAGCGTGCGTTGCCCGTCGCAGAACCGGAAGCTGTCCTTCGGCGGGATCGCATTGAGCTGCCTTTCGGTGAGCTCGGCGATCCGGCCGAGCGCGTCGCGAGAGGCGCCCAGCTGCTCGACGACCGCGTGGGAGTCGATGGGCTCCGCGGCGTAGCGGTAGTCGTGCCGGTCGGCGCCGGCGCCGGGGGCGTGGTCGGGGTTGGCGTCGTCTTGGGGTTTGTGGTCGAGCGCGCGGCGGAATCGGGGGAGGCGATGCCCGCCGTGCGAGCCGGCTGACATGCGGTCGCGGGTCTGCACGAAGTCGGCGATCCGCTGGTAGTTGTCGGCCGTGTGCTGGGCGGCCGCGCCGATCGTTCCGTCGCCGAGCTGCTCCCGGCCGGGGCACGGCCGGCGTAGCGCGGTCTGATCGAGCGCTGACAGCAGGTCGATCAGTTCGGCGATCTGCCCGCCGGCGCTGGCTGAGAGCTCCTGTCCGCGTTGGCTCATCGGATTCCCTCCGGGTTCGGGTCAGTGGTGTGCATGGGCGGTGTGGTCGTCGGCGGCGGGTGAGGTCCCGCTCAGGTACTGCTCGGGGTCCGCTTCGAACGCGTGCAGGCAGTGGTTAGAGCAGAAGTAGTAGGTCCGGACGCCGAACTCTTTCGTGACCGCCTTGTCGCGGTCGACGGTCATTCCGCAGACAGGATCGGTCGCGCCGCGCCGGGCGGTGAGCCAGAACAGGCCGGCGAAGATCGCCAGGCCGAGCAGGTTGAGCGCGAGCTTGTAGTCGAGATGGACGGCGCTGAAGATGTCCGCGCGGGTCGGGCGCGGGCCGCTCGGCACGAGGCCGAGCGCGCTGAACAGACCGTTGACGATCAGCGCGGCGATGACCATCGTCACGAACATCAGCGCAGTGATCCTGATGGTGTAGGCGGTGCCGTAGTACTTGCGGTAGATCAGCAGGATGGGGATCACGATCAGATCGGCGAACAGGAACGCGAGCACGCCGGCGAACGAGATCCCACCCGACCAGAGCACCGCCGCGAGCGGGACGTTCCCCACCGAGCACACGAAGCTCAGCACGGCGATGATCGGCCCGACGATCACGTTCTCGATCGTCGGCAGCGGCGCCGGCGCGTTGTGCAGGAACAGGTGCTCGAAGAACCCGTTGCCGAACTGCGCGATGAAGCCGGCGAGCAGGAACCCGAGCGCGATCTCCTTGTAGAGCATCTGCCAATCGCCGCGGAAGTTGTGCGCAACGTCCGACCACGCCCGCGCCGACGTCAGCCGCTCGCGCCAGGACAGGTGCTCGCTCGCCATGTGATGCTGATGGCCGGTGTCGGCCTCGATCGCGTGCTCGCGGGCCTGCCGCTCGAGGCGCGGGCTGACGAACAGACGCAGCAGCACCGTCATCAGCACGATCATCACGATCCCGCCGACGTACTCCGCGATCGTGAACTGCCAGCCGATCAGCACCCACAGCACCAGCCCCAGCTCCCACACCAGATTGGTCGAGGCGAACTGGAACGCGAGCGCCGACGCGGCGCTCGCCCCTTTCTGGAACAGCGATTTGCCGATCGCGATCGCGGCGTAGGAGCAGGACGAGGACGCGGCACCGAGCCCGGTGGCCCAGCCGACCGAGCGCGCGCCCGAGCCGCTCATCAGCCCCTCGATCCGATCGCGGGGGACCCAGGCCTGCACGATCGCTGAGATCGCGAAGCCGAGCACGAGCGCCCACCAGACCTCCCACGCCATCAGGAACGAGTCGCGAAGGCCGTGCCAGATCACATCCAGAACACCCATCGGACCCACCCTAGCAGATACCCCTAGGGGGTAAGGGTAAAAGTGGTAAGATCGGCGGTATGGAAAAGACTCAGACGCCCACCAGGGGCTATACCGCCACCAAGGACCAACTGCTCGCCCGCCTGAAGCGGATTGAAGGGCAGATCCGCGGGATCGAGGGGATGGTGGAGGACGACCGGTACTGCATCGACATCCTCACGCAGATCAGCGCCGCCCAGGCCGCGCTTGACAAGGTCGCACTCGGACTGCTCGACGGGCACGCGCACACATGCGTGATCGGCGCCGAACGCGACCAGCAAGACGAGCGGACCGAAGAGATGATGGCCGCCATCGGACGGCTCCTTAGACGGGGCTGACGAAACCGGTACCGCCCTGCAACGCGTCGCCGCCCAGCCGGCCAACCCCGACCGGATCTGTCAGCCGCAAGGTTCAGACCCCCCACCTGGCCTCGACTGACCTGCTCTTGCGTTGACGCGCGCCTCTGGCCTTGCGTGGGTGGCGTCCCCGCATTGCGCGCGGCTTGCAGGATCGCGGCGCCGTTCGTTTCGCCGGGTAGATCCGAGAGCTTCGGGGTCGTCGCAGGCGCGCTTCCTGGCTGCCGCAACTCGTCCAGACCATCGGCACGGACTCGTCCGCGCTGACGCTCAGGACGAAGGCCGATCTTCAGCAGACCGGCTCGCCGCGAAGTGATGCTCTCTCGGGGGTAGAGCGGCGGTCAGCTGGAGGTGGCGCTTCCGCCGCGCGCGCTGAACTCGCCGGCTCCCCGGGTTGCGACGTCGGCGGTTGCGCGAGCTACCTCGGCCTCTCCTGCGAAGCTGTCAAGCAGGTCGCGATCGAGCGACTCACGGATGGCCTGACGATCGGCGCGGAGCGTCTCCTGTGGGAAGCCCGCCAGGAGCTCCGCCAGCTCGAGGGAGCGCGCGACATGCCGGCCATTCGCCACGACCTCGTTGACCAATCCCAACCGGTGTGCTTCTTGCGCGTCGATCTCCCGTCCTGTCATCGCCAACTCAAGGGCATTGGAAACCCCAACCGTGGCCGCGAGGCGCTTGGTCCCGCCGTCCATGATCGGCACGCCCCACTTGCGATCGGGAAACCCGAACCGCGCGTCCTCGGTCGCGATCCGCAAATCGCACCACAAGGCGAGCACCAGCCCACCGGCCACACACCAACCGGAGATCGCGGCGATCGTGGGCTTGGGCGAGACCAGACGCGTGAATCCCAGGACTCCCTCGACCGAGTCCACCCGAGGCCCGAGCGTCTCAATCGCCTTCAGATCAGCTCCCGCGCTAAACGCCTTCTCACCGCTACCGGTGACGACCAGCACGTGCGTGTCCCCATCAGACTCAAAGCTGCGATACCCAGCGAGCAGCTCATCGGCCGTCTGCCCGTCGATCGCGTTCCGACGCTCGGGCCGATCGATCGTCAACAGAGACGCGGCCCCCACCCGCTCGTACAACACATTCGCCATGCTCGACGATCCTAACCACCCCCAGCAGCACGTAGCCACCAACTGTTGGTCTTCGGAGAAGTGTTCGTCCGCGGCTGTCGCGGCAACGCCGCTGCTCCACAGGGGCGAGGAGGAGCATCGGTCGCGCCGGGAATCTCTTCTGCAAAGGACGAGGACCAGCAGTCCGAGGCCTCACTTCCGCAACTCGGCCAAGCAGCAGTGACGGGCAGGGACGCCGCCGGTGGCGGCCCATCGCGAGAGACCCGGCGCGTGCATCCGGCGGCTATCGGTGACGCACCCGCAATGCGCGGCTTGCGAGGCGCGGCCGCCCGCGGCGGCTACACGACCAGCACAAGGGCTCCGACGTGCTCGAGATCCGCGCGTTGCAGGTCTTTGGCCCACGACGGCGAGAGAGGCGCAATGCCAGCGGAGCAGGGGAGGCGCACGAAGCCCGCTTTCTCGCGATGCAGGGCCTGCGTGTCACGGACCTGGTCGGCGACATCGAGTTGGGCCCGGGCGTTCTCGCGGCGGAGCATGAAGTCGCCGATGAGTGGGGCCGAGGCGTCGTGGCCGAGGGTGACGATGGCGGTGGTCGCGAGATGCGCTGTCTCGGAGAACAGCTCGGGATAGGTGTCGCCGGCGGTCGCGGGACGGAGTGTGAGGGGCTCGGTGTGCAGCGGGCGCTCAAGCACCGACTGGCGGCTCGAGGACGTGCGCACCGGTGGTGCGGAGTTCGGTGATGACGGCGCCGATGTCGCGCAGCCCGGCGAAAAGACCGTGGAGCTGCGCTTGGTCAGCGATCTGGGTGGTGATGGTGGTCGTGCCGTCGTCGTTGCGGGTCATGTCGAGCTCGCCGAGCCAGGCCGACCAGTGGTCGTCAAGGTGGCCGTCGACGCGGATGGCGTATGTCTTGGGGGCGGTGTTCATGGGAGTGGTTGGGTTTGTTGAGGATTTTGCGAGTGCGAGGCGGTGACGGTGGCGAGGCCGCAAACCGCGGCTGGCACCTGGCCGGCACGGCGGTGCCAGACCAGGTGCCGGGACCGGCAGGAGCGGGAGCGTGCCGCTTACCGGGTCGCCGCCTGCGCGACTCGCATGGTGGCGGGAGCACCGACGGTGTCGGCCTGGCGGTGCCCGTCCCGCCACAACGAGACACCGAGGCCAATCAGCGCGATGCCGACAGGCACTGCGAACGGGCGATCGAAGGACTCCGGAAGCATGGACAGTGCGAGCGCGGAGACGGTGCCGTAGGCGAACAGCGCGGAAGCCGCGCGAGACAGCACGCCGGCACGGAACAGCGAGATCCCGAACAGCAGACCGCCGAGCGAGTAACCGATGCCGCAGATCAGGAACAGCACCTGGAACGCTCCGATGCCGCTCGTTGCGCCGTGACCCATCGCGCCGTTGAGGACGTGCTGGACGTAAACGGGACGCGAATGCGCGATCGTCGGGAGGTAGTAGCCGACGAGGCACTCTTGAACGACGATGGCCAGGAAGCCGACGCTCACAAGCGCGTAGCCGGCACGCCCGAGGCGGCCGAACCGGCTGCGATGACGAAGGAACATGCCGGCGAAGCCGACCAGCGCCAGGATCGAGAACACGATCTTTGCCGTCATGCGGATCGTCATCTCGTTCGTGACGATGTGCGCGACGTCCGCTGGCGGGTGGTTGATCTGGACGCCGGCGTAGATCGCGCCGCCGATCGCGGCGGAGAGGCCGGCGATCGTGGTGAAACGGTGGGTGGTGGTGGTGCTCACGTCGGACTCCTTTGTGTCGGTGCCGGGCGGGGTGTCCGGCGATGTCGACAA
Source organism: uncultured Solirubrobacterales bacterium (assembly GCA_963752905.1). Lineage (GTDB taxonomy): Bacteria > Actinomycetota > Thermoleophilia > Solirubrobacterales > Solirubrobacteraceae > Palsa-465. Next base: position 407,368 of record CAVWAC010000016.1, on the reverse strand, counting down.
CTTAGGAATCGATGTGGTGAGCGCACATCACACGATGATGTGATTGAGGGTGGTGATCCGGCCGGGGTGACCGTCAGAGCAGGCCGAGCTCCGCGGCTCGACGTACCGCGGCGCGGCGGGTGTTCACGTCGAGCTTGCTGAAGATGTGCTTGGTGTGCGTGCGCAGCGTGTTCACCGAGATGTACAGGTGCCCCGCGATCTCCGGGCCGCTGAGCTCGGTCGCCAGCAGGCGCAACACTTCCCGTTCACGCTCGCTGAGCTCCTCGTCAGCGCCGCCTCCGGTGGGCGCTGGCGCCGGCGGTCTCTGTGACGCGGCCAGCAGGCGCTCAGCGTGCGTCCGGACCTCGGGCGCCGCGCCGCGGGCGACGCGGGCGAGCAACTCCGCCATCGGCTCTCCCTCGTCGAGGAAGAGCCGGCGGTACCCGGCCCGCACCCCGTCGGTGAGGGCGACGGTGAGGTCGGCAGCCGCCGAGTCGGCGTCGCCGCTGGCGTAGTGTGCCAACGCCCGCACCAGCCGCGCTTCGACCACGCCCCCGTCGCGGCCTGCGGCATCCGCGGCGTCGAGCACGCGGTCGAGCAGTACGAGCGCCTGACGCGCTTCTCCCTCGGCGATCAGCAGCCGGGCGAGAGTGAGCTGGTCGTACTCGGCGAGGTAGCTGGGTGGGTCGGTCGGCGCGACCCCACGTTCGCGTGCCCACGCCCGCGCCTCATCGAGGCGACCCTGGACGATACGCACCCGCGCTCTGGTCGCGGCGATCGGCTTGATGTCCGGGAAGTAGCCGGGCAGGAACAGCGGCTCAGCCTGGTCGAGCATCGCGATCGCGCCGTCGAGGTCGCCTCCCGCCCGCAGCAGCGCAGCGTTCGCCGTGTACCAGCGGTGGCGGTTCTCCAGCAGCGACGCCCGGTCTCCGAGCTGGCGGGCGGTCTCGAGGTGCTCCGCGGCCGCATCGAGGATGCCCTGCTCGCGCAGGACGTCCGCGAGGCCGACGTGCAGGTCGCCGGTGGTGGAGAGCACCGGGCCGGGGTGGCTCTCGGCCGCTGTCAGCGCGCGTTCGTAGAGCCGCCGCGCCTCGTCGGGACGTCCGCGCGCCAGCCACAGGTTCGCCAACACGACGGTCCCACCGAGCTCGTCGGCGACCATGCCGGCCGCGTGCAGGCTGGCGACGGCCGCGGTGAACGTGTCCACTGCGGTGCTGAGGTCGCCGGCGGCCCATGCAGCGAGACCGAGGAACCCGTTGGCAGCGCCGCGCGGGAAGTGGTCCTCCGGCCCGGCCAGCGCGAGCGCTCGGCTTGCACTTGCGACCGTGCCGGCGACATCGCCCCGAGCCTGGGCGACCGAGGCGCGATAGACCGCCGTCATCGCCGGGAGCGACCGGACCTCGGTCTCCCGGTCCCTAGCTGCCTCGGCCAGCGCGCCCGACGGCGCAACCGTCAACGGCGGCGTCGTACCGGCCTCGGCGACATCGAGCCACTCGTCCACCCCGTCGAAGTCGCCCTCGGAGAGCCGACTCCAGCCCGTGAACATTGCGAGCAGCGGGCGCCGACGAACGACGTCGTCAGGCAGCGCGGCCAGCCAGTCGCGCAGTGTCCGGTCCTGGCGTCGCCGCCGCATGTCCGCCAGGCTGAGCTCGACGAGATCGGCGGTGTGCTCGTGGTCGCCGCTCGCGATTGCGTGCCGCACGGCATCGCTCAGCAGCCCGTTCTCGGCCAGCCATCGGGCCGCGGCGGCGTGCAACGCACGAACCCGATCGGCATCCCGGCCGGCCAACCGCGCGCGCAGTGCGTCCGCGAAGAGATGGTGGTAGCGGTACCACCGGCGCTCGTCGTCAAGCGGGACGACGAAAACGTTCCCGCGCTCGAGCATCTCCAGCATCTCCTGACCGTCGGCGCGACCGGTCAGGGCATCGCAGAGAGCGCCCGTCATCTGATCGAGCACCGAGGTACCGAGCAGGAACTCGCGGACCTCGTCCGGCTGACCGCTCAGGACCTCCTCAACGAGATAGTCGAGGACGAACCGGTGGCTTCCAGAGAAGGCCTCGACGAACCCAGCGACGTCGCCGGGCCCGTCGGCCGCGGCATGTGTCCGGGCCGACAGCGCAGCCAGCTGCAACCCGGCAGCCCACCCCTCGGTCCGCGTCTCGAGCGCGGTCACGAGCGCCGGCTCCAGTTCTAGCCCCATCACCTCGTTGAGGAACGCCTCCGCCTCGTCGGCGGTGAACCTGAGCTCCGCCGCCCGGACCTCCACCAGCTCGCCTCGCGCACGCAGACGGGACAGTGGCAGCGGCGGGTCGGCGCGGGTGGTCATCGCCAGAGTGACCTGCGGAGGCAGGTTGTCCAACAGGAAGGTCACCGCTTCATGGATCGCGGCCGAGTCGATGAAGTGGTAGTCATCCAGCGCCACCACTGTAGAGCCGGCGAGGAGGTCGAGATCGTTGAGCAGGCTGACCAGGACATCCTCGGGCGGCGTGGCTCCGCCGGCCTCCAGCAGGCCGAGAGCCTCAACGCCCACCTCAGGATCGGCGACCTGGATCGCGGCCACGAGGTGGGTCAGAAAGGTTCGGAGCTCGGTGTCGCCGGGGTCGAGCGCCAGCCACGCCACCCTGCGCTGAGCACTCTTAGCCGCCGCCAGCCATTGCGCCAGAAATGTGGTCTTGCCGAACCCAGCCGGTGCCGCGACCAGCACCAGCCGCGGCGCTTCACCTCCGTCCGCGCGGATTTGATCCGTGAGACGGGCGCGCTGCACCAGCCGGTGCCGCGGCGAGGGCAGGTGCAGCTTGGTGCCCAGCACCGACATTCGCTCAGCGTAGGCCCGCGGTTTGCTCAGCGGACGAGCGAGCGCCCCTCACTTGCCGGTTCACGCTAGGTCACCAACGGTTGAGCCGTTCGGCAAGCACCGCTTCATCGACTCGGAGTCTGACCGCTAGCCATTTCACGATCAACAGGAGTCCTTGGTTAGAAACCCGTCCTGAACTGGCCCCGCGCAGTGCGTTGGCGACTGTCAGTTACGAGCAGACGGCCACTTACGTTCCCAGCGTGGCGTAGACGCGCGTCGCCCCTCTTTGCCGGGCTTAGCGAGGTCCTTAGCGACGCCGTCGCGCAGCCGCTGATGGATAGCCGGCATGCTGTTTCTTGCAACCGATCGGTGTAACGGCAGCCTCCGCGCGAGCGACGCCACGCAGGTCGGACCGATCCTTTTGACTGCGATCTCCGCACGTCTGCGGCGCCGGCGTGCCGCCTACGCGCAGCCCAGTCTGCCCCTTGGCAAGAAGCGAGCGGACGCGAACCGTCGAGTCGTTGAGGCGTTCGCTGGAGTCAGAGTAGACCCCAACAGCCTGGCAACTCCGGCGCGTCCCGCGCCGCGAAGCAGCCGAATCTCTTCTGTTCCCGAACACACTCGGCTAAACGGAAGTGTCCTCGCCGCTTGCTGATGCCCGAGACGCGATCATGATCCCGGGAAGCTGCTACTCGAGTAAGCGGTCGAGTCAGTGTCGGACGAACCGTTCGCGTAGAGCGGTGTCACCGTGTCCATGTCAGCTCTGCGCGTTGGATGCCGAGCATCGGCCGTGGGTCCGCTACTTGACCACGAGCGCGAGAACCAGCCCTATCACGACCAGGCGCAGAGGGGCGCTACAGGAGATGCGAGCGCAGGACCAGTCACCCGCCTTCCAACAGCGGGTGCGGGATCGCGTCGCGCTGATCGACCAGATGCTCGACGGCGAGCTCGATCACGTTCTCGCCACGCACGTCGCGCGAACATCCCGCCGGCCTGAGGGGATCTCCGGCTCTAGCCCGTCTCGGCCCGACTTTCCCTTTGGCTGATCCCGAGTTGGTGGGCCAGGGCGGCGGCCGCCGTCCGGTTTGTGACCGCGAGCTTGCCGAGGATCCTCGAGACGTGCACGCTGGCGGTCTTGTCGCTGATGAACAGCTCACTCGCGATCTCGCGGTTGGTCATCCCGTCGGCCAGCAACGCGAGGACCTCCAGCTCACGGGGGGTCAGTTCGAACTGACTGATGAGCGGATTTGAAGGGCGCGTCGGCCGTTCTCCGTTGTCCAGGTCGATGCGAGCTCGCAGGGCGAGTCGCCGCAGAGCTTCGATGAGTGGACGTGCGTGGAGCTCAGCCGCGACGGCGTACGCCTCGCGTACCAGCAGGCTTGGCTCGGGGCGGTCGTTGCCTGCAGTGAGCACTGCATCTGCCCTGCGCCAGCGTGCGTACGCGGCACGAGGCGTGTTTCCGATCGCGTCCCAGGCGGCTTGCGCCTCTGCCCACAGGCCCTCATCCCCCGCATCAGCGATCCTCGAGGTCTCAGCCCGGGCGGTGGCGCGACTCGCGGCAACTCCTGGCGGAGGTGGGCCCGTGAGTTCTGCGGTGAGCCGATCCAGTCGGTGGAGCAGCTGCCGCGCGAACGTGCCCTGTTGGGTGACGGTCCCCGGGTCACGCAACGCGGCGGCGGCGATGTCCGCGCACGCCCGCGTGGCGAGCGCGTAGAGGTCGGCTGTGAAAACGACAAGCTCGCTGGCGCCGAATCGGGCAAGGGAATCCGCGACCAGGCCGGCCGCCACCTCGGGACGACCTGACCACAGCTGACACTCCGCGCGGGCGACCGTCAGCGGCGCAAGCCATTGCGACGCCGATGAATTCGGGATGTGTTCTTCGGCTTCATCGGTTGCCTGCTGCGCCTGCTCGAACTCGCCTCGCATCGCCAACAGATGCCCGAGATGCATCAGCGCGTCAGCGGCGGTCGTACCAGTAGGGCAGCTGTCGATCACCTCGCCGAGCAGCTGTTCAGCCGCACCCCACTCCCCGGTCTGGAGCAGGCGCCCGCCCATCTCGGCTCGCAGCAGGTGTCCCGAATTGGCGTCGGTCCCGAACTCCCGCGCCACCTCGAGGCCTTCGCGCGCGAGCTCGAGTGCATCCGCGATGCGGCCGGCTCGCTCGAGGACGTCGCCGGCGTTGACGTAGCTGCGCAACAGCTGCTCGACCAATCCCAGCCGCCGCGCGATGTTGCGTGCCTTTTCGACCGCCGCCAGTGCTCCGTCGGCGTCGCCGCTGATGCTCAGGTTGGCGCAGAGCGTATTGAGGACGTGCGCCTCGACCGCTTCGGCTCCCACCGACCGAGCGATCTCGAGCGCTTCCTGACACCGCGCGTTCGATTCTGCGATGCGGTCGACGAGCATCAGCGCCTGACCTTCAGCGGCCAGGACGAGAGCGCGCTCCTCCGTCGGCGGGTCCCGCGGCATCAGCTCAACGGCCCGCCGATACGCGGGAACCGCGGCGTGATCCACACCGGCGGTCCACAGATAGCGGCCCAGTCGTTCGTGCGCCAGCGCAGCCGCAACCGGATCCTCCCGTTCGTCGATCTGCGCGATGACCTCATGCGCCAGCTCTACGGCGCGCTCGGTCTCGCCGGTTCGGAGAGCAGCTTCCCCCGCCCGCCGCGTGACCTCCAGCCGCGTCAACCCGAGCCGCTCCAGGCGGCCGGCAGCCCGATCCCAGATTTCCAACGCCCGCTCGTAGTGCAGCCATGCCTCGCCCATCGCATACAGCTGCTCAGCGGCGGCCGCCGCCTCGAGCGAAGCGTCCAGTGCGGCCGGCAGTTCCCCTGCAGCCAGCCAGTGGTGGGCCAGCTCGGCCGGCTCGATTCGGCGCGGAGACACGCACTCGGATGTCAGCGCGCGGGCAAGCGCGAGATGCTGATTACGTCGCTCACCAGGGAGCAGGTCCCCGTATATCGCCTCCCTGACCAGAGCGTGACGGAATGAGTATTCGTCGGCAGAGGAATCGTGCATGAGCAGGTGCCCCTCGACCGCCTGGCGCAGAGCCCGCTCGAGCGAGTCCTCCGACAGGTCCGATACCGCCACGAGTACCGCATGATCAACCGTACGCCCGGCGGAGGCCGCGATTTGCAGTACCTCTCGCACCTCGGGCGGATATTCGTCGACGCGCCCGAGCAGCATCTCGCGAAATGACTCGGGCAGGGGCGCGGCCGCGTTCTGAGACCAGGCGAGCAGCTCCTCGGTGAAGAACGGATTGCCCTCGGAGCGCTCGAGCAGGCGATCGACGAGCGCCGTGGGCGGAGGCGCATCGAGAATCGCGGCGACCTGCTCGCGAAGCTCGGCACGGGTGAAACGTGCGAGCTCGATCCTTGTCGCTCGGCCGGAGCGTTCCAGCTCGAGCACGAACGATCCCAGCGGATGGCGGCGATCGACCGCCTCGCTGCGATAGCTGATGACCAGCGCGATGCGCTCCTGGCGGGCTGCGCGAACCAGGAACGACACGAAGTCACGTGTCGAGCGGTCCGCCCATTGGAAGTCCTCGATCACCAGCAGCAGTGTCCGCGTCCGGGCAACGGACTGCAGGGGCGCAAGCAGCCGGTCGAACACGGCCCGCTGTGACCCCTCCACGGGAATCGGACCCGGTCGGCGGTCGCGATCAAGCGATAGCTCGTCCGTTACCGAGCCGATCTGCTCCGAGGCCGGTAGCTCGACCGCAGCGAACCCGTGATCGTCGTCGAGCGTCCGAATCGCTGCGAGAAGTGGTGCGAACGGAAGCTCAACCTCCCCAAGCGGCAGACACTCGCCGATCAGCACCGCCATCCCCTGCCCGGCTGCGTGGCGAACGAGCTCGGAGATCAGCCGACTCTTTCCGACCCCGGCCTCGCCACCAACGAGCACCACGGATCCGACGCCCGCACTCGCGTCGGCGACCGCTCCGGCGAGCACCGAGAGCTCCTCTTCGCGACCAACGAATCGCGGACTGGAAACGCGCCCAACCACCGCGCGGATTATCCCACCCGTCAAGGGCATCCACCTGAGCCGGAAACAACCGAACTTAAGACGACAAATAAGGCAAACGCGAGATGGCAGCCGGCCGGCTTACACGTAGCTTGGACGCATCGAAACGGATATCAGGAGAAACCGATGCACAGCCACCTCAACCAACTCAGAGCGCAGGAGCACATCGCCGACCTGCGCGCCGCTGCCGACCGTTCCCGCTCGGCGGCCGGCGACCGGCTCGAGCTGGAAGACGGCACGCGCCTTACGATCCGGCCCGTCGAGCGCCAAGACCGTGACCGGTTCCGCAGCCTCTTCGCGCGCATGGCGCCTGAGTCGCGCTACCGGCGCTACTTCTCGCCGAAGTCCGAGCTCAGCGAGCGCGAGCTCTCGTACCTCGTGGACGTCGATCATGTCCACCACGAGGCGCTGGCGGCAGTCGACGAGAGAGACGGCTCGTTCGTGGCCGCCGCAAGGTACGTTCAGCCGCCCGATCAGCCCGGCGTTGCCGAGGTCGCGATCGAGGTCGCGGACGACCTCCACAGCGAGGGGATCGGGACAGCGCTCGCCCTCCGAACGCTGGAGCGCGCATGCGCCAACGGCTTCACGCGAATCGTGGCGACGACGTTGCGCGAGAACGCCGCGGCCCGGGCCCTGCTGCGACACCTGAATTTCCGCCCACGAGCGGGCAGTGGCCGCGAGATCGAACTCGAGCGCGAACTGACGCCAGGCCTCGCAATCCAGCCCTGTACCGGGATCCCGAGCGCCGGATCCACATTGACCCCAACCACCACATCACACCCAACCACCAAACAACACAAGAGGAGCGATCGATGCCCTTCATCGACATCAAGGTAATCCAGGGGGTGTTCACCCCCGAGGAGAAGCGCGAGCTGGTCGAGCGTGTGTCCGAGACGGTGATCGAGGTGGAAGGCGAGGCACTGCGCCCGTACACCACCAGCGCAATCACCGAAACCCCGAGCGGAGAGTGGGCGGTCGGTGGACAGCTCTTTACCTCCGACGAGGTCAAAGCAGTCCGCTCAGCCGCCGCTAGGGCGTAGCGAACCGGCTGGGGCCGCGGCAGGCAGCTGCGGCCTCAGCCGGCCTTTCGAGATCCCGAGGCCACTGCAATGAAACCCACCGAACCTTCAACAGCAACTCACCCGCGCCGGACGATTCGCGCGGCGCAGAGCAGACCAGCCAGGCCGGTGCTGTTCGTGCTCGACGACGACCCGGCGTCGCTCGACGTACTGCTCTCCGACCTCACCCGGCGGTTCGGCAACGACTTCACCGTGAGGGGCGGCATCTCTCCTCAGACGGCGCTCTGCACGCTGGAACAGATGGCAGACGCCAACGAAGCGGTGGCGCTGTTCCTCGTCAACCAGGATGCCACCGAGTTCCTGACGCGCGCGCACCAGCTGCATCCGCGGGCCAAGCGCGTTCTGCTGGTCGACCGCGACTACTCAGCGACGAGTCCGGCGGTGCCGGCGATAACCCTTGGAGACGCCGACTACCACATCGTCCAGCCCTGGTTCGACGACGAGATGATGTACCGCGCGATGAGCGAGTACCTGTCCGCATGGACGCGGGAGCAGGAACCGAGCTTCGAGCTGTTTCGGATCGTCGCAGCAGATGGCGACCGCAAAGTCCCGCTCTTGCGCGACGTGATGACGCGTTTCAGCATGCCATTCGGGTTCTACGCGCTCGACAGTGAGGCTGGGCAGCGTTTGCTCGACGAGGCCGGACTCGACGCGACTCGCCTCCCGGTGGTGATCCGTTACGACGGGCAGGTCGTGATCGATCCGGATCTGCCCGAGCTCGCTCGTGCGATCGGCGTCCGGGTTAGCAACGACATCGGCACCTGCGAGCTCGCCATCATCGGCGCTGGGCCGGCGGGCCTGACCGCCGCTGTCTATGGCGCATCAGAGGGGCTCGAGACGGTGATGCTCGAGCTGGCGGTGTCTGGGGGACAGGCCGGTACCAGCCCGATGATCAGGAACTACCCCGGGTTCCCCCACGGCATCGCTGGTGGAGCACTGATGGAGCGGACCTGCGAGCAGGCCTGGCTGATGGGAGCGCACATCGTGTTTGCTCAGGAGGCGGTCGGACTGGAACGGCGCGGCGACCATCGAGTCGTGCACCTGCGCGACGGAACCGACGTCCGCGCGCGCGCAGTCGTCATCGCGACCGGAGTCGAATGGCGGCGGCTCGGCGTTCCGCAACTCGAAGCGCTGATTGGCGCAGGCGTCTACTACGGAGCAGCAGTGAGCGAGAGCCGGGCCATGGAGAACCGGAACGTGTTCGTCATTGGCGCCGGCAACTCGGCCGGGCAGGCGACGCTCCACCTCGCCAAATACGCTGCCACCGTCACGCTGCTGGTGCGCGGAGAGAACCTCGCGAAGTCGATATCGAGCTATCTCATCCAAGCCATCGAAGCCACGCCCAACGTCACCGTCAGGCTGCACACGGAGGTGATCGACGGCGGCGGCGACGACGCGCTCGAATACCTCCGGCTCGCCGACCGCGCGAATGGCAACGTCGAAGAGGTGACCGCGGACGCGCTGTTCATCATGATCGGGGGCGAGCCGCACGTGCAATGGCTCCCGAGCGAAATCGCCCGCGACGATGGCGGCTATGTGCTCACCGGTCGCGACATCTTCCAGCACGCGGGTACGCATTGGAACGCGAGCCGCGAACCGCTCCTGCTCGAGACGAGCATGCCGGGTGTGTTCGCCGCAGGCGACGTCCGGCACGGCTCGATTGCACGCGTCGCGGCCGCGGTCGGCGACGGAGCGACGGTCGTTCGCCTGGTGCACGAATACCTCCGTGAATTCGAAGCAATCCCCTCAGAGACGGAACCGACATGACCGCGCACCTCAACCGTGTACACCGCAGCCACCGAGCGACAAGGCCGATGAATGGAGGGCCGAGATGGGAAGGATCGTGATCAGCGAGAACGTCTCGCTCGACGGAGTCGCGGAGGATCCATCGACCGTGTCGCGCCGCTGGCGGCTCGATCGCCGTCGCATAGAGTCGCGCACAGAGGTGACCGCCGGACTTAGAGGCCGTCGCGGCGATGCGGTTGGTGCGGCTTGGGCATGCCGAGGCCGAGGTCGGGCCGCGATCGTCCTCGTGAACGATTGTCGGCGCTCAGATGAGTGCGGGCAGTGCGCGGAGCTGCTCGAGGGCGGTGAGGAATGGGAGTTGCCATGGCCACCGGGCGGGCATCCGGAGTGTCACGGTGCGGGCGGTGCGGGTGACCCGGCCAGGGACGGTCAAGAGCTGGCGGCGCAGTGTCCGAGCGGTGGGGATGATCGTGTCTGGCAGTCCGATCAGAGTCGTCCATCTGAGGAGGTTGTGCGCGAGCGCGGCGATCACTGTCCAGGCTGCGTTCGCGAGGAAGCGGCCGGACGGGAAGTGCGCGAGTGCCTGGTCTTTGAGATCACGGATCGCGAGCTCCACAACGGCGTGACCGCGGTGCTCAGCCTCTACTTGCTCGAGCGGATCGGTGCTGTTGGTCAAAAACGCGTGATGACGCCAGTCTGGGAACAAATCGGCCTGCGCGCCAACGAGACGGGTGCGACGAACGATCATCCGGACGGTCCCGAGCAGCGTTTGCGCGATCTGCGCTTCGCCGCCCTCCGGATAGTCGGCTAGGGGCTGCCAGTCCTCGTCGGGGATCACTGCGATCGCCTTCCTGACGGGCGTTTGCTGGGTGATCCCGATCGAGTACGTCCACCCTGCGGTGTGCAGGCGGGCCATCAGCTTGTTGTTCCAGAACCCCGAGTCGGCCCGCAACAGCTTCGGCCCTGTCGCACCGGCCCGCTGGACTCTGGGGATCAGTTCCTCAACGAACCGCAGCACCCCGCGCGCGGTGTGCGCCTGGCCTTTGCGAGCGCGGATGTGTAACACCTCGCCAGTCCCCGCGCGGGTCGCGACGATCGGGTGATACCCGCGCTTGTGGGTGTACCCATAGCCGGCGCCCTGCTTGTCATATCCATAGACCTCGCCGACGAAGCTGTCGACATCGACGATCAGCCGCTCACTGCCCGGCCCGGCACCGGCGAAAGTGCATCCGCGACGGCGACGGACGCGATACAGACCCCGTGAACGAATCGCCGCCTCGTGATCCCGTTGCCCCGTGCTCCCGGCTCGCCGGGGGCCAGATGATCCCGCCAGAGTCCTCGATGGACCAGAGACAGTAGGACCCATCGCCGGGCTCGTCATCGGTCCTGCCACTAACTGTTGTCGTCGCCGACCCGTTCCCTCCAGACGCCGACACCCGGGGGCCGCGAGACCCGCTCCGCTCTTAGCAGAGGTATCTCGTGCCGGCGGCGCCATACAAAGTCGTGAAAGCACGTCTCTGCCACCGGCGAGCCGCGGGTGCTGCCGGCCGCCCGTTGCAGGGCGGTCGACATCACGCCCGAGATGCCCGTCGCGGAATCAGAGCAGGGCGCGGCGCGATCCGACACGGGTTCCGAGAGCGACCGTCCGCGCTGTCGGATTACGTCTGAAGCGGCGGCGCCGGGGCCGTGTCTGGTTTCGCGGGACACCGGGCGGGCCGCCCCCGGTCCATAGGCCGGACCAGCGGCGCCGAAGCTTGTACGCCGACTGTTGCCGCGGAAGGAGGAGCGGGCGCTTGCTCGATCCTGGCTAATCCCATCGCCCGATTCTGCGGAACCAGGCCGGCGGCCTAACGATCGTCACTCGAGAGCGATCGTCACGACCTCCCCGGAGCCGACGAGCGCAACGGCGACGAACGAGCGGCGCACCGGGCTGGCGGAGCGGGCTGAGTTTGGACGGTGCGCCTTCTACGCGTGCGGCACACCGTGGCGGCTGCTTCTGCTGGCCGAGCAGAAGCGCACCGCCATGCGCGCATCGCCGCTGGTGGCCGTCCTCTTCGACAGCCCTGTTCACCTTAAGATAGGCGTCCTCCGGTCCTCCACCGAGGGGGAGCGCAAGTCAAGCCGCGACCCGTCGGTCGGCCGGCAGCCTACAGCGACGGTACCTTCCCCCGGCGGTGATCCGTAGTCGGGCGCGATGCGGCGTTCGGGGTGTTGGCTAGGGTGCGCGTTGTGAGATTTGGGCGCGCTGCCTGGGTATCGCTCGTCGCGGCGGGCGCGTCGTTCTCGCTGAGCGGCGCGATTGCCCGTGCTGTCGTCCCCCCACTGTCGCCCAACAATCCGAGCACGCTGGAGACTGTAACTCCCCACCTCACCAGCTTCTACCGGCCGCCAGCCGGTGCGACCAAAGGCCATGCCGGCGACCTCGTGCGGGTCCAGCGGATCGACATCGGATTCGGCGTGCGAGCCTGGCGGGTGCTTTACCGGTCGGAGACCCTGACGGGCAAGACGACGGTCGTGTCCGGAATTGTGCTGACGCCGGGGGGACGGGCTCCGCGGCATGGCTTTCCGGTGATCGCGTTCGCGCACGGCACCACCGGGGTGAACCGAAGCTGTGGGATCTCGCAGTCGCCGGACGAGCCCGCGACTCCGAGCTTCTCGACGTTTAGGCGGTTCTGGGCGTACTTCCTGAACGCCGGCTTCGCAGTGGTGGCAACCGATTACCAGGGCATGGGCGGGCCGGGCTCCGTCGCCTACCTCGTCGGCCTGGTCAACTCCCGCAACCTGCTCGACGCCGTCCGGGCGACTGGCCAGCTTTCCGCGCACGCCCACGGCGTGCCGGCGCTCGACCTCCAGCGGATCATCGTCTACGGCCACTCGGAGGGAGGCCAGACGAGCGCGTTCGTGGCGCAGATCGCACACTCCTACGCTCCAGAGATCAAGATCGCCGGCGACGTGGTCTCGGCGCCGGCCAACCCGCCCAACACGGTGTCGGAAATCAACTTCTACCGCACGCTGGGTCCGAGCGAGCTGAGCGGCTACGCCGTGATGCTCGATTACGCCTGGGGTCAGATGTACGCCTCCCGCGGGTTCCACCCCGCGCAAACCGACACGAGCGCAGCGATCGCGCGCTTTCGCGATCTCGAGACGATGTGCGCGGACGCGGCAGCTGACACGTTCACCCTCCCGCTGGCCGACTATCTGCGCCCGCCAGGCCCAAACTTCGACACGTACCTCAAGCTGGCTGCCGAGAACCAGCCGGCACACACGCGCTCGGTCGCACCGGTGCTGCTGGTTCAAGGGCTCGCGGACGTCGCCGTCTTCCCGGCCTCGACGGAGCAGGTGCTCACCCGGATGTGCAAGCTCGGCGACCGGGTCGACTACATCACGTTCCCGGGAGCCAGCCACAAGGGCGTTGTCCCGCTCTCGATGCCCGACGTGATCTCGTGGGCCCGCGCCCGCATCGCGGGCAAGCCGGCGCCGTCGACGTGCACCTAATAGCCGTGTGACACGCGACGCCGTGGCGTGGCTGCGACCACCGACCGCAGTCCTGCTCGACCAGCAGAAGCGGACCGTCATCGCGACGGGGGGCGGCAACCGTCCGCCGGAAGCCGAGCGTCCGCGTTCGCGCGGCCGCAGGATCGCTCTTGTCTTGGTGTCCCGATTGAGCGGGTGATTGCATCGGCGACGTTTCGCCGTCCGTGTCTGGCTCGGTCGAGACCGCGGCTCGCTGGTCCATGCTCGTCGTGGACGCGTCGCCCGGGTACTCGCGTTCGTGCGACGAGCCGGCTCGCGAGCGAACCCGGGAAGTGCTGGGCTACAGTGGGCCGATGCGGGAACGCGACTTGCAGATTCTCCACCACATCCTCGAGTCGCGAGGCGGCTTCGGTCATCGCGAGCACCTCGAGCTCGCGTGGAGCTACCTGCGCGACTATCCGATCGACGAAGCGGCCGAGGTCATGACCGCGGCGATCCAGCACCTCGCTCGGCTCCACGGAGCCGACGATAAGTATCACGAGACGATCACGCGCTCGTGGCTGCACTTCGTAGCTGTCCACATCCAACGCTGGGGTGCCCAAAGCTTCGACGAGTTCATCGAGCGCAACCCAGACCTTCTCGAGCGCAAGCTGTTCGAGCATTTCTATTCGGCTGAGCTGATGCGCACCGAATCCGCTCGAGCGACCTGGGTCAGCCCGGACCTCCACGCGCTGCCGGCGCTCGCGTAACCAGCCGCAATCGCGCGCAACCGGGCGTCCGGTCCCCACCCGGCGGAACCTGCGGGTCGTGGCGATCGCATCCAGAGCCTCGGCACCTCGCGCCCTGCGAGTGCAACGGCGACGATTTGATGGCCGAGATGCGCTCCGCTCGCCGCAGTTCCGGCGTCGTGAGTCTCGCGATTGGCGAACAGGAGGAAAGTGAGCCTGTTGCGTCAGAGACCTGATATGCCGTCGTCACGGTCCTCGCGGACCGTGACGATCGGTTGGCTTCCCGTGCGGTCGGAGGGCTAGCGTTTCCAGAGTCCGTGTTCCACGTCGCCCTGGATCAAGATTGCAAAGGTGCCGTGGTCGCTCTGCCGGGTTGGGGGATAGGCAATCGTCGCGCCGGACTCCTCGGCTCTCTTCGTTGCCTGTTGGATGTCTTTGACCTCGAGGTACGTACGCATTATGGGCTGCTCATGCGCAGCCAGCGGCTTCCGGATGCCGACCACGGTTCCGTCTGACTGAGTCGCCACGCGGGCCTGCCCCAGATCCGGATCCGGGGGGCCGAAGGACAGGCCGTGTACGTGCTGGTAGAGACCCACCAGTGTGTCTACATCGTCGGTGACGATCTCCAAGTAGTGGACGGCCATCCCGAACTCCTCTCCGTATGCGTCGCCTGCGAATCGCTGCGGCTCGATCAAACCACCTATTAGGTGATCAAGGGCCGGCGCTCAGCCGAGTTCTTGGGCGAGCCCTATGAGGAGTCCTTCGGGCCCGCGGATGTAGCAGAGCCGATACGCGTCTTCGTACTGGACCACTTCGCTGCTGACGAGCTCGGTGCCGTGCTTATGGAGCCGGGCGAGCGTCTCGTCGATGTCGTCCACGGCGAACATCACCCGTAGATAGCCGAGCGCGTTCACTGGGCGGTTCCGGTGATCGGCGACCGCAGGGGGCGTGAGAAATCGCGAGATCTCGAGCCGGCTGTGGCCGTCCGGTGTGCGCATCATGGCGATCTCGACGCGCATGTCACGTAGTCCGGTGACGCGCTCTACCCAGTCTCCTTCGATCGTGGCTTGGCCTTCGAGCTCGAGGCCGAGCTCGCGAAAGAACGCGATCGTCGCCGGTAGGTCGTCGACGACAATGCCGACGTTGTCCATCCGTTGAACCGCCATGTGGCCAATCTAGCCAGCCGGCGGGAGCTTGCCCGCCGCGAGTATTTCGCCGGCCCGACGTAACGGGTCCGCGAGGGGTTTGCGCCCCTGCGCGAGGCGGCAACGCGACGCCAGGCAAAGACCTGCTCTCGAGATCGCCCGACCACCTGGCCGGCCCGTCGCAGCGACCCACTCCGCGCGGAAACCGAGCGGCTTGCGGACAAGCGCTTTCGTGCATCGAGAGCTTCAAACCGGACGAGCGCGTCGGCGACGAGACACTCGTTCCGACAGCCCGTGATCGGCGGTGCCACGTCGCACGCGTGCCGTGGCCGGCTCGCGCTACAGTGGTCAACGCGGGCGCGCATCAGGCGCGCTGGGGCACCTGGATTTGGAGGTTATGGGTGGCGGGTCATGCGGTGGGCCGGTTGGGTCCGGTGAGGGCGGGATTGACGTCGCTGGTCGTGGCGGTCATCACGCTGGCGGCCGCGGCGGTGCCGGCTTGGGCCGGCACTGCGAACGGTGGCCTGCGCGGCGCCGCCAGAGGCAACCCGTTGGCAGGGATGAGGTGGGGCGTCTACGAGGGACCGATCGACGGCGTCTGGCCCGCCTACGCCAATGCGCGCGGAGGTCGTAAGCGAGTGCTCGGGAGGATCGCGTTGCGGCCTCGCGCGGTGTGGGACGGGTTCTGGGACGGCAATCCGACGGGAACCGCGCGCGAATCGATCAGCGACTCGACGCAGGGGAACCCTGACCTGCTCACGCAGGTCGCACTCTTCCGCCTCAATCCGTGGGAGACGTGCTCGGGGTTCTGGTCGCGGGCCAACCAGGCGAGCTACAAGGCCTGGGTCCGCGGCTATGCCGCCGGGATCGGGTCGGCGCGCGTGGCTGTGATCCTGCAGCCCGACTTGCCGTTCGCGGTGTGTGTCGGCTCGCCGGTCCCCGAGCAGCTCACCGCCTACGCGGCCGGCGTGTTCAACAGGCTCCCGCACACCACGGTCTACATCGACGCGGGTGCCTACGCCTGGTATCAGCCCGGTCTGATGGCGCGGATGCTCGAGCGCTCGGGGATCTGGCACTCGCGCGGGTTCGCGCTCAACGTCACCCAGTACGGCTCCACCGATCAGCAGATCAAGTGGGGCGCGGCGATCAACCGCGCGCTGAGCGCCGCCGGAGCGCGCAACAAGCACTTCGTCATCAACACCGACGAGAACGGCACGCCGTACCTCGCGGGTGACGTCCCCGGCGGCGGGGCGGCGTCGAACTACACGCCGCGGTGCACCCGTCCCGGCCAGCGGGTCTGCCAGCGGCTCGGGATCCCGCCCACGACCGACGTCACCAACGTGCGCTGGCGTCTGAGTCCCGGCGACCGTGCGATCGCCCGCTCACAAGTCGACGCGTACATGTGGCTCGGTCGACCCTGGATGATCAACGCCGGCCCGTTCTCGCTGCCGGACGCGCTCGCGCTCGGCGCCAACGGCGCATACTAAGCCTCTGCGCAACGGGAAGGAGGCCGCTCGCCGTGGCTGAGCGGCATATCGGCGGCGGGGAATTGGGCGGCGGTCACATGCCCCAATGGCCCGTCGCGCTCGGCGGCAGCGGTCGCAGCTGTGGCTTGGATGGGGTCAGTCGAGTCGGCGGCCTTCCGGCGGACGTCTCTGTGCCGACGCGGCATCGCAGTCGCAGTCCGTCCTCGAATTATCCGACCGAGGCGGGCGGGAACGACTGCCTATCTGGCTACCTCCCGGAGGGTGCACCTCTTCCGGCGAGTCGGCAAGAAGATCGTCGTAGTTGCCGCGACCGTGTGGATGTCGTGGACCAGGATCCACCCGGGGCGCTGCGAGCTCGCGTCGGGTCCTCCGCTCCCCGTCGGCACCCTGGCCCCATGTCTCGACGTACGGCGGCGAGCTCCCTGAACGCGATGAACATAGTGGCGCTGCCACGGCGATGAACCCCCAAGCCAAGAGCGCGCCGGGGTGCTGCTGTGCGACGCGCCACACATAACACAGGGGCGCGCAGCCGGCGATCGCTCCGACGGTCTCAGGCTGCGCGGCGTGATCGTCGTGCTGTGGCGTGCAGGGTTGCGGATCAGCGAAGCGCTCGCTCTTCAGGAGAGCGATCTCGACCCGGCACGCGGCGCCGTGCTCGTGCGCCGTGGCAAGGGCGGCAAGCGTCGCGAGGTAGGAATGGACCGGTGCGCCTGGGAGCAGCTTGAGCGGTGGACCACGATCCGCGCCGGGCTGCCGGTCGCGGCGCCTTCTGCGTGCTCCGGGGCCCCACCTGCGGCCGCCCCTGCTCCCCATGGATTCGCGTCCGACCGCGCAACGCCGCCCGCGCGGCCGGGGTGCGCCGTCGGTTCGCGCCGCACCAGCACCGCCACGCCCACGCCGTCGAGATGAGTCGGGAAGGAGTCCCACTACTGGTCATCCAACGGCAGCTCGGTCACGCCGACCTCGGCATCACGTCCGCCTACCTGCGAGGCATCGAAAACGAGATCATCCACGCCGTCCACGAGCGGCCTGCCCCGATGATCCCTGCAACCAACGGACTCCTCTCCCTGCCCTAAACACGCTGGCCCGGACGCGACGATCGTCAAGGAGCACCGCATACGAAAACGCGGTGCTCCTGATCTCGCAATGCAAGCGTCCCGAACACACCACCGAGCACCCAAATCGAACGACTGCTGTTCGATCAGAGCAGCAGCCCGGCGCGTCCTACTTTTCGCGCAAAGGGGGACACACCGACGACGATCGCCGAACTTGGTCGTGAGCTTCAGTCTCGCGGCTAAGGCTTGATTCGCCAGACGTTGCCGACGCCATTGTTCTCGAGCCAGACCGAGCCGAAACCGGCACCGATGCAGTCTCCGCCGCCGCCGGTCCACCGTTCGATGACTTTGTTCGATTTCGGGTCGATTCGCAGCACCGGCGTCTGCGGCATCGTCACCCAAACACTTCCGAGCCCGGTCGCGATGCAGCCGCCTTCGCCGGGTACCTTCGCGGTGATCGTCGCGACGACGTTTCCCGAGCCGGGATCGAGCTTCGAAACCGAACCGTCAGACTGATTCAGAATCCAGACCGCACCTTCACCGGTTGCGAGGAACCGCGCTCCCTTCTGCGTCTGCGTCGTTCCGGTCACACGGTCGCTCGCTGCATCGATCCGCGTGACCGTTCCCGCGAACGGGTTCGTTATCCAAACCGAGCCGAAGCCTGCAGCAGCGGCTACCGCGCCGGGCGCGACCGGGATCTTCCGCACGATCTTGTTCGTGGTCGGATCGAGCTTCGCGACGAAGTAGTGGACCGAAGATGCGTCTTTGCTCACGACGTAGACAGCGGTTTTGGTCGCCGTAAGGAGCCCTTCGCTGTCAGCGGGAATGACGGGGATGCGCGCGAGCTCGCGACCGCTGCGCTCGTCGACGCGGACGAGTTGGTTTTGATCGCAGTCCTCGGACCAGACGGAAGCGAACGCGACGACAAGCCCTGCGCATGGCTGTTTGATGGTCACGGGTGCATCGGTTACGCGATTCGTCTTCGGGTCGATGCGTTGGATCGTTCCTTTGCCCGCATTCGCGACCCAAACACCGTCTGTGGCTTGTGCCTGCCAATCGGGCGCGTCCGGAGCGCCGCCTACGTCGATCACCGCCGAGACGCGGTCGCTGCGCAGCTGCGACATCGTCCCAAAGTCGGGGTGCCCAGATCCGCCGCAGCTGGCCAACGCCAAGGTGAAGATCAGCCCCAACCATGCGAGCCCCCGGTCCACGCAGAGAGTGTCTCACATGACTAGACAGCACGCGCATCAAGCACACGAGTCACGCTTGCGCAGCGTGCGGAATGTGATCGAGTAGCGCAGGCTCTTCGTCGGCGGGATGTGGTGCTGCCATGATCTTTCGCGCTTCGCCTGGCGAGGACGTAACCGGAACGTGGCGCGAGCTCCCCGTCGCCGCCTGGCCGGACGATCGCAATACGCGAAAAGGAGCGGCTGTTGGCGGCCGCGCCAGACTGCCGGTTTGGGCTAATCGCGATCGTCGTCCAGAGCCGCGCGCTCAACGACTGCTTTCGCCCTAGCGCCGGGGTCGAGCCCGGCGATTGCCTTCGCGATCGCAACGGCGACGAAATGATGACCCCTTATCACTTCGGTCCGGTTCTCGACGGACGAGCGGATTCACGCGAAGGCAGTAGCGGAGAGTGTCCATTCCGGCTGCTGCTGCGCGTCCGACGGGGTGCTCGAGCGCTCGCTGCACACCGACGGGCGCGCCTCGGCGAGGCTCGCCCGGCGCGCCCCCATTACCGTCAACGCGTTTCGGCGATCTCGATCACGCAGTCGGGATCGAAGCCGTCCACCGGCTGGTGCGGATATCCGCCGGGATTGCTGAGGATGCGCGTGCCGCGCACTTCGAGGTCCGCGACTCGATGCGTGTGACCAAAGATCCAGAGGGCGACCCGGTCAGCGCCCATGAGGTCGGTCACATCGCTAGCGAATGCCCCCGCGAGCGCCCGCAGCTCCGGCACCGGCGGCCGGGTCCGGATCAATGGCGCATGGTGGGTGACGATCACGGTGGAACCGTCGTGCGGCTGCGCTAGTCGCGCAGCAAGCCAGCGGCGACTGGAGAGATGAAACATCCGCGTGTCGCGAGCGGTAAGCGTGCGGCCGCCCGGACCAAACGTGATGTACTCGTAGTCGTTGACGACCCTCTCGCAGAGCCGCATCGACTCGGCACGCCGTTCTCGACCGTCGAACTCGAAGTCGCTCCAGAGCGTGCAACCGAGGAAGCGAACCCCGTCGAGGACCACCTCGTCGTTCTCGAGCACGTGCACCGATGACCCAACGGCCGCTCGACGCAGCTCGTCGATCAGTCCGGGCATCGCATGTCCATAGAACTCGTGGTTCCCGGCGACGTAGAGCACTGGCCGGCCGCTCGCCCAACCGCGCGCCCAATCCACCCCGCGAGTCCCCGTCGCGATGTCACCCGCCAGCACGACGGCATCGGCGTCAACACCGGCTGGCACGAACGACCGCCGTTCGAGGTGCAGGTCGCTGAGCACATACAAGCGCACGCCTACATCATGACCGACAGCTACCCAGTGGTTGATGCCGTCGATCGGTCGCAATCGACTGAGCACGGGCAAAACCACACCTGACCCGGCCGCAGCCCAAACGCCACCAGCGACCACCGCTCGGGCTGAGCAAGAAGCCGCAAGCACGCCGATCAGGGTCGCTGTCCCCTTGCGCGAAGAGCGCTCACTGCGCTGCGACGGCGTACGTGCGGGCCGCTGCGGCCTTTGTGGCGCGACGATCGGCGTGTCAACGATCGTCCGAGGGAGGACGCCTGTCATCAACGTCGCTGCTGGACACCTGCGGTCGGCGCCGGTCGCCCGCAACGCTGTCGAGCTTTCACCAGGCGCGCCCGCCGCGCAACAAGGGACAGCGATACCCGGCTGACCCGCCGACGGTTGAGGAGATCATCGCCGTGATGCGCGCTGCCGGCGACGGCGCTGACGGGGTCCGGCTGCGGGGTCTGATCGTGGTGCTCTGGCGCGCCGGTCTGCGTATCGGAGAGGCCGGCCCGACCCGCGGTCGGTCGTGGGCGCCAGCCGGTGTCCGCGCTGAACTACATGTAGCGGCAGCTCGAGCTGATGTCCGGCGCCGCTTCGCGCCGCACAGCTCCGCCACGCTCACGCCGTAGAGATGTCACGCGAAGGTGTGCCGCTGTTAGTCATCCAGCGCCAACTTGGACACGCCGACCTGGCCATCACCTCGGTGTACCTACGCGGGATCGACAACACCGAGATCGTTCACGCCGTCCATGAGCGACCCGCCCCGATGATCCCAGCGACCCGCGGCCCGTAATCATCGACGACCTAACTTGGTGGGCCACACTCGTACGGCCCACCAGGCCCGTCAACCGCGCAGCGCGTCGCAACGTCGCCGAAGGGGTCGCCACCGGCATCGGTACTCGGACTATGAAGCGGTCGTCCGTTCCGCCAACTGCGGTGCGGTGTTGGATTAGGTCGTCCCACTCGGTCGAGTTAGTGTGAAGATTGCGCCCTCACAGGCGGGTCTGGTGTGGCGCGGAGGACCGAAACTATTGCGTGGTCCCCGCATCGGCGACAAACGCCGCGATCGCAGCGGTGAACTCTCGCCTGCTTGCCTCCCAGGCGTAAAACATGTGGCCGCCGTCGAAGTGGCGTACGGTAAGCCGGCTCGCCATCTCGGGGTCGAGCCGCATCAGATTCCGCAGCCGGTCGCTCGCGTAGTACGGCGTTATGAGGTCGTAGCGGCCATGTGTGATGAACGCCTTTGTATGCGGGTTGAGCGACATGCCGTAGCGGAAGTCGTCGGTGGCACCGACAGGCGGCGTGAAGAAGTGCTCAGGCGCGTCGTTCCGCCACGCCTCGTTCACCTCGAGACTCAGGAGCGTGTACTCGCGATCGGTCTCGATGCCGATCTCCGATCGAAGCTGCCGGTTGATCGCCGTTGTATATGCGGGACTGATGCCCAGGAGGGTCGGGTCAGGGCCAGCGAACGCCTCGCGATCGGGGAACGGATCAGTGGTTGTGATCGTCGCGTCATATAGGCCAAGCACCTTTCGCTCGTCGCGGAGCAGCTCGCGCGCGAACACGCCGATGGTGACTCGACCCTCGGCGCGCGCGACCAATTCGGCGGGAAGGCCGATCAGGTCGCCGAGACGCTCGAGGATCCGGTCGCGGTTGCCCACTCGCATTGACGCGCCGCGCGTGAGGAGGGAGGCGTAGTCGCTTGTGGCAAACGCCTCCGCCTCCCGAAGGACCTTTTCACGTGGGGTGCCGCTCGGGAACGCACGCGAGCGCCGGTGGTGGACAGCGGTGATCGCCATCGTCGGCAGACGATCGATCCACCCCAGGGCGTCGTAGTCGCTCGGCGAGAGCGGTTCTAACTCGAGCGCCGGGGAGATCATTACGGCGCCGCTGAGTCCGATGCCGGCCGTCTCTTGCAACATGCGCACGAGTCGGCCAACGCGGTATCCGCCGTAACTCTCGCCGGCGATGAACACGGCAGAGCCCCACCGGCCGTGGCTGGAGAGCCACCGGCCCATGAACTCGCATAGCGACTCGAGATCGCGCTTGTAGCCGAAATACTCCGTGGCCTCCCGGTCGTGCTTCTTCTCCTGCTTCTTCTTCTCCTCGTCCTCGTCCTCGTCCTCGACGACGCGGCTGAAGCCGGTGCCCACTGGATCGACGAACACGAGGTCGGTGAAGGCGAGCCACGACTCCTCGTTCGGGACGAGCCGGGGCGGCATCTGAGGCAGCGACCCATCGGGTGGGAACCCCACGCGCGACGGCCCGACGGCGCCCATGTGGAGGTACGCCGACGACGCGCCCGGTCCACCATTGAAGATGAAGGTCACCGGACGGTCGCCATCCAGGTGCGCGACGTAAGAGACGGAGAAGATCTCCGCCGCCGGGCGCTCCTTCTTGCGCAGGACGATCCACTTTCCGCTCGCGGTGTACTCAATCGACGCCTCCGACGCTGTCCACGTAGCGGTGGTCTCTGCCCCAGCCGGCGGCTCATGATCCGCCTTCGCGGGGGCCTTCCCGTCCTGGGTGTCCTCGTCTGCCATTGGCTAGACGCTATCTCTAACCCTGATCGTGCAGTAGGCGTCTGAGCGTGACTTCCGACGCGACTTTGGTGGAGGCTGGGGTGGGGGTTGGGCGTGTGAGGCTGGGTAGCTGGGGTCGGGGCGCGTGTCCGCGGAGATGTTGAGGCGCTTGGGCAGGGTCCGGGGCAGCGGTGATCGCGGCGGCGGAGGTCTGCTCGGGCGTGGTCGCGCCGGCGGGCGCTTTAGCCCGTCGGGGTGGGGAGCGCCTTGAGCGTGTCGAAGGCGGCTTTGAGGGCCTGTGTCCAAGGCCAGGCGGCCGGCAGGTGCAGTTTGCCGCGGCGGCCGGAGAACGCGAGCCGAGCGGCGACGTGCAGCAGTCGATAGCGCAGGCGTTTGGGTTCGGCTTTGGCGAGCTCGCCCTCGAGCACGAGTGCTTGGGTCCAGACGATCAGGTCATGCGCGAGCATCACGATCTCCAGCCACACCTCGTTCATGGCGAATGCTTTGAACGGGAGCTTGGCCAGGCCGGTGTCCTTGTCGTCACGGATCCGGTCCTCGACCCTGGCGCGTTGGCGGTGACGGCGCTCGATGATGGCGATGTCGGGATCCGTTTGGTCGGTCAGGATCGCTTGGAAGCGGTATCCGTCGTGATCGGTAAAGGACAGCTGCGCGCCGGGGTGCGGCCGCTCGCGCCGAACGATCACCCGAGAGCCTGCCGGCCAGGACGACAGCTCGACGCGATCGGTGATCTCCACGACCTGCCCGTTCTCGCGTGCGGCGCCGTCCTGATCGAGCGCGGGAACCCAGGCGGCATCAGCGGTTGTGAGGATCGCAGCACGAACCTGCTCGGTCAGTTCATAGCCGAAGGAGAACCGCAGATTGCACCGATGGCAGTGATCGGCGGTCCCGTGCGTCGCCCCAGCCGAATCGGCCCTGATCAGAATCTCGATCGTCTCCAGCTGCTCCTCCGGGATCTGCGCGAGCGACCGGTCGATCACCAGGACGTGATCGGCGGCGGTGTTCGAGCCGGCGTTCCCGGGGCGCAACAGCATCGCGAGCGCCTCGCGCGTCTGGTCGGCATAGGCCCCCAACGGGTGAAACCCGTACCCGTGCTTGTAGTTCCCGGCCGCCTTCTCTTTCTCGGAGTGCGCGGTGATCAGCGTCGCGTCCACGTCGATCGTCAACCGCTCCGGCGCCCCGTGCAACTCCCAGAACCGCTCACGGGTCCGCGCGTGCGCCTGGCGCAGCGCATTCAGCAGGCCCGGCGTCGACGCGATCTTCTCGACCATCCGCAACGCCGTCGAGTCAGACGCGACCGACCCAAACAGGACCTCCTGCTCGCGGACCGCGCTGAGATCCGAGACACACTCGCCACCATCGGCGAGCATCACCGCGAGATCGCGGATCACCCGGCCCGGATCATGACCACGACGACGCTGCTTGATCGACGCAAGCCGCGTCGACAACCGGCGCGTGAGCCCGAGCTTGTCCGCGACCCGAGCGATCAGCGCGGTCCCCGCGTGCGACACCAGACCCGCGCCGTCCGCCGTCACTTCTACGGTTACAGGGCGTCCATCACGCATCACCTTCAAGGTGAACCTCCAAGCTTGGGATTCGCGACCTTCAGCAAGCCAAAGAATCCCTTGCCAGCCGGACGATCCCGCGCCCCCGGTCACCCCGGGGGCGCGGGCATTACCGCACGATCCGGGCTAACGACGAGTCAGCGCCGACGGAAGTCCGGCGCAACAACACTCCCCCGGCACGAGGCGCTCGCGGTAGCCCCAGCAAGTGAACCATGACCCACGACTTCACCGGCGGGACCTCAGGCTGCGTTCATCGTGATCAAGGGGCGTCCAGCCGGAGCGACGTCGTGGCGCTCAAGCTTCCCCAGCGGAGTGAAATGGGTCCGGCCGATACTGCGGTGCTGTCCCAGGGCCAGACTTGTCCAGCCCACGCCACTACTGACGCTTCGTCACGCGGCTACCGTCTCGACGAGTTCCCGAGATCGAGCAGCCTGGTGCGGGCGTTCTTGGAGCCGTCGACATCGCGACCCAGCAGGGATTGGCTTTCGCTGACGAGTGCTTTCACGATCCGAGCAGTCCGAGCGCGGACCGCTCCTATGGCGACGTTTAGACGGGCTCGTCAGAGATGCAGGGCTGCTGGATCTTCGTGAGGGCGGGTCTACGGCACCGGTGTTCTGCTAGGCAGCAGACCCTGGGTCACCGAGGAGGTCCTCCATGCTCTGCCCGGCAGCGCGGTTGCCGCACCCTCGGCCACGTCAGGCGTCTCGGTCGGCCGCCGCCCGCATCGCTTCGGCGATGACCGGCTTTTGGTGCGCGTCGGCACCGTGCGAATAGGCCAGGCGCTGCTCGGCGAGCACGACGAGCGTCGCGCCTGTGTCGGGATACTCGACGATGTCGGGGCGGTTGGTCGTGGAGACCACGATGTAGCGAACAGGCGCGTCGGAGCGGTTGACCAAGCTATGGGCACCTGCCTGGCCTCGCGGGAACGCGACCACCGCGCCAGCCGACAGGAACTGCGTCCCGTCCGGACCGCGCAGCGAGAGGGTCCCGGCGAGGACGAGCAGTAGCTCCTCGTTGGCGTGGTGGACGTGCAACGGCGAGCCGACGGCGCCCGGGTCGAGCTCGTAGACATTGGCAGCGAGCTCTCGGGCCCCGGCCTGTGCGCCCACGGAAGCGACGTGGCGACCAGGGTATTTGGCCGCCTCCCAACTTGGTTGGTCGAAGTCAACGGGCATCGGACGACCGTAGCCGATCGCCGGGCCGCGGCTTTACTACTGGAGCCTCCGTTCGGTCGTAACGCTCACGCGGCTCGCGTGCGACCGAGCCGGCACTCCTCCTTCGTCGCTGCCCCGGGTCTGCCGAGCCGGCTGCTCCGCTTTCGTGGATGCGGAACTCGCTCACAGCAGACCGCTGCCTCCTGCTCTTGGCGACATGCGCAGCGCGGGATGAGCGAATCGGCCTGTACTCGTGCTCCTGCGATGCCGTGATCAACGCGGTCTCAGCATGTGCAGCCGTGGCTACACCGTAACGACCGATTGGGTGGAGATGGCCAAGCTGATCTACGTGGCGATCGCCTCGCTCGACGTCCGAGCCATCAGAAGATCCCTACCGCCCTCGGGCCTTCTTCACGTTCGACTGGTGTGGGCCGGAGAGCCAGTCCGCAGCCGTCAGACGCTCGTCGACCGGTTCCTCTCCTCGCCGCAGCGCGTCGATGTAGGCATGATCGGCGGCGAGGCGGGCCGCGACCTCGGGACCCTCGGCAACGGCGCCGTGGCCGGGGACCAGGACATCGACGTGCGTGGCGGCCTCTCCCAGCCGGTCGAGTGCCGTCTCGTAGGCGCCCAGCTGATCATGTTGGCGAGGGTCGAAGAGCGGGATCAGGACATCGGAGAGCATGTCGCCGGCGAGCAGGACGCCACGGTCCGCGAGGAGGATCGCGGCGTGGCCGATGGCGTGCGCCTGATGCTCGATGATCTCGCCCGGCACGGGTCCGCCGTCCGCGGGCAGCGGGGTGACGAGCCCGATCAGCTCGAGAGGGATGCCCGACGCGCTCTCCGCCGCCATCGCCTGCGCCCGCTCTCGGGCTTCACTGGCAGCGTGGGCGCCGGCGGGGGTGGCATAGCGCGGCACATCGCCAAACCGGG
The DNA here is from genome assembly GCA_963752905.1 of uncultured Solirubrobacterales bacterium. Lineage (GTDB taxonomy): Bacteria > Actinomycetota > Thermoleophilia > Solirubrobacterales > Solirubrobacteraceae > Palsa-465. The sequence continues at coordinate 381,166 of CAVWAC010000016.1, read as the reverse complement.
AGTGCCAGAGCAGGTGGTCCCAGTGGGGATGGGTGGAGAACCCGGCGACTACCGGAATGCCGAGCCGGTCTAGGTCATCGGCGAGCTGGTCCAGCTCGGAACCATCGATGCCGGGGTCGACCAGGATCAACCCACGCTCCCCGCGCACCGCGATGGCATTCGTCCAGACCCACTCGCTCTGCCGGACCCAGACACCGTCGGCCACCTGCGTCAGCACGGGTTCACTCTGTCAGGTATCTCGCCGCCGGCGCAAGAGGAGAGCCCGCCCGCACTCGTTGCGCGTCATTGGTCGCCGCCCGCCGCGACTCGTCCCGGGCCCCTCGACGCGGCCGCGCTGGAATAGGACCTCCTTTGTCGCTCAAGCAGCTACGCCGCCGAGAGCGTCGCGATCACGCCTGGCGTCGAAAGCCGCTGACGTGCTTTGAGCATCTCGTACCCGGATCTCTACGAGCGCAACGGCGACGTTACGGCCGTCCGCCTCGAGGCCAGGAGAAGGTCGGCCCGGTCGCTCTCGCATCCCCCGTTGGGATGCCGGGCGCCAACCCCGAGTTGACGAACTTGCGAGGAATCGCCCCGCGAGCGACGAGCTGAATCTCGCGAGAACGAGAAACGGCCAGAACCCCGTGGTTCCGGCCTTCATCTAGCGCGCCCGGAGAGATTCGAACTCCCGACCTTCGGTTCCGTAGACCGACGCTCTATCCAGCTGAGCTACGGGCGCTTTCCCATGGGGAGGAAGCATCGTAGCGCCCGAATACCGAAAACACCGGGCCACCGAGGCCTCCCAGGAGTGGCTGAATCACCACCGCGTCCCGAGCGTTCGCACGAAGAAGCTAGGACCGCGTCGAGGACAGCTGCCCCGCCCGCGCCCCGACGAGCAGCGACCGCACGATCGCCGCCACCTCCTCGCCTGAGGGCTCGTCCCCGACGGCCAGGCTCGGCCACACGAGGGCGAGGCCGACGGTGACGATCGCCTCGCTGAAGCCCGCGAGGCCACCGCCTTCGCCCCCGGCGAGGGCGTCGGTCATCTGCTCAAAGCACGCGATCAGCCGGCGGCGGACCGCGCGCCGGCGGCCGACCACGAGGCGCAGCGCGAGCTGGGGCTCACGCGCGGCGAACCCCCGCACCGCCGGCAACTGCGAGGTCGTCGTCACGAGGATGCGGACCGTCTCGGCGAGCGCCTCGTCCGGATCGGGCGTCGTCACCTGGGCCCGGCTCGCCTCGAAGAACTGCACCGCGAGGTCGCCGAGCACGTGGTCGAGCAGCTCCTCGCGGCCCTCGACCCAGCGATACAGCGTCGCCCGGCCGATGCCGAGCTCGGCGGCGAGAACCTGCATGTCGACGCGCTCGTCGGCGAGGAACGTCTCGCGCGCGAGACGGAGGACGTCCTCGACCCGGCTGTCGGGCGTTCCGGTCTGGCTGGGGGAGCTCACGCGGGCAAGCCTACCCACATTCCTGAGACATAGTTGAACTTTGTCTCACAACCGTCTAGGCTGGCGACACCATCCACCTCTGACGCCCCGGGATCCATGAGCACGACCACGACCATCGCTGTCCCCGCTGACCTCGACCTCGGAAACCTCGACTTCTGGAAGGACGGCCCGCCGCACGAGCTGTTCGCCGAGCTGCGCCGGCAGCCGCTCCACTTCAGCCCGCTGAGCGACTTCGAACATGAGGCCGGGTTCTGGTCGGTCGTGCGCTTCGACGACATCGCCACCGTCGGTCGCGATTTCAAGACGTTCTCGTCCAAGCGGAGCATCGTGCTCGTCGACAAGCTCTCGTGGGACCCCAACGTCCCCGACCCGATCGACCTCGCCCAGCACATGATGATCACCACCGACCCGCCCCGGCACGACCGGATGAAGGCGCTCGTCCAGCGGGCCTTCACCCCCAAGCGCGCGCTCGAGCACACCGAGCGCATGCGGGAGATCATCAATCTCGTCTACGACCGGGCGCTGGCCGGCCATCCCGACGGCAGGGTCGACCTCGTCCAGGACATCGGCCAGTTCGTCCCGGCGATGGTCATCGGCGACATGCTCGGAGCCCCGCGGGAGGATGCCGAGCGCCTCGTCGACTGGACGAACCGCACGACCGCCTTCGAGGACCCCCGCCTCGTGCCTGACCTCGGCGAGATCCTGCGCGCGCTCGAGGAGTTCCTGCCCTACGTGAACCAGATGATCGAGGACCGTCGCGTGGCGCCCACCGACGATCTCACCACCGCGTTCATCCAGGCCGAGATCGACGGGGATCACCTCGCACACGAGGAGATCCTCATGTTCTTCTTCCTGCTCATGGTGGCCGGGAACGATTCGACCCGAGCCGTGTTCACGAGCGGCATGAAGAACCTGCTCGAGGACCCCGAGCAGATGGCCCTCGTGCGCTCGGGCGCCGTCCCGCTCGAGCAGGTCGTCGAGGAGTTCGTCCGCTACAACCCCGCCTTCGCGTACATGCGCCGGACGGCCACCCAGGACGTCGAGCTTGCCGGTGCCGAGGTCAAGGCGGGCGACAAGCTCGCCCTCTGGTACGCGTCGGGCAACCGCGACGAGACGGTGTTCGAGGATCCGCATCGCTTCGACGTCCGGCGCGAGCCCAACCCCCACCAGGGCTTCGGCGGCGGCGGCCGGCACTTCTGCCTCGGGGCCGGGCTCGCCCGCCTCGAGCTCAAGCTCTGGATCGAGGAGACGCTGCGGCGCTTCCCGGACCTCGCGCTCGCCGGCGACGCCGACCGCCTCGCCTCGACGTTCCTCAACCAGTATCGCTCGATCCCCGTTACCCTCGGAGGCTGAGACCATGACAACCGGGGGCTACGACTACGACTGGGTCGTGATCGGGTCGGGGTTCGGCGGCAGCGTCGCCGCCCTGCGACTCGCGCAGAAGGGGCATCGCGTGCTCGTGCTCGAGAGCGGCCGGCGCTTCCGCGACGAGGACTTCGCGACGAGCACGTGGGACGCGCGGCGCTACTTCTTCGCGCCGCGGCTCGGGTGCCGCGGTGTGATGCGGATGTCGCTGTTCAAGGACATCTTCATCGTCTCCGGGGCGGGCGTCGGCGGCGGCAGCCTCGGCTACGCCAACACGCTCTACCGGGCGCGCCGCGCGTTCTTCGAGGACCCGGCCTGGCGCGAGCTCGCCGACTGGGAGGCCGAGCTCACCCCGCACTACGACACCGCCGAGCGGATGCTCGGGGTGACCGACGTCAGCTTCGACTCCGACGGCGATCGCCTGCTCAAGGAGATGGGGGAGGCCTGGGGGGTGGGGGACACCTATCAGCACACTCGCGTCGGGGTGTACTTCGGGGAGCAGGGGGTCACCGAGCCCGACCCGTACTTCGGCGGCGAGGGCCCGCCGCGCACCGGCTGCACCCACTGCGGACAGTGCATGATCGGCTGCCGCGTCGGGGCCAAGAACACGCTGGTCAAGAACTACCTGTGGTTCGCCGAGCGTCTCGGCGTGCGCGTCGATGCCGACCGGACGGTGACCGACCTGCGCCCGCTTGGCGCGCCCGACGGCTCAGGCGGCTACGCGATCACCCACGAGCGCAGCGGCGCCTGGCTGCGCCGGAACCCGCGGCGGGTCACCGCCCGCGGCGTCGTCGTCGCCGCCGGCGCGCTCGGCACGAACAAGCTGCTCGCCGGATGCAAGGCCTCGGGCGCGCTGCCGCGGATCTCCGACCGCCTCGGGCACCGGGTGCGCACCAACAGCGAGTCGATCGTCGCCGTCACCGCGCCCGATGACACCCGCGACTTCGGCGCCTCGGTCGCGATCAGCGCGAGCGTCTACCCGGACCCCGAGACCCACGTCGAGCTCGTCACCTACGGCCGTGGGGCCGACTCGATGTCGACCCTGTACACGCTGCTCACCGGTCCGGGCAGCTCGGTCACCCGCCCGCTGCGCTGGCTGGCCAGCGTCCTGCGCCACCCCGTGCGGGCGCTCAAGGTCCTCTCGCCGGTCGCCTGGTCGCGGCGGACGATGATCGTGCTCGTCATGCAGACGACCGATGCGGCGATCCGCTTCCGCGCTCTCCCCAAGCGGCGGGGCCAGGGCGTCCGCCTCACCACCGAGCAGGACCCGAGCAACCCCAACCCGACCTACCTGCCGATTGCCAATCGCGCCGCCGAATGGCTCGCCGAGCGGACGGGCGGGACGCCGCAGAGCTCGGTGTTCGAAGCCCTGCTCAACATCCCGACGACCGCGCACATCCTCGGCGGGGCGACGGTCGGCGCCGATCCCGCCACCGGGGTGATCGACCGCGACGGGTGCGTGTTCGGCTACGAGAACCTGCTCATCACCGACGGTTCGGCGCTCCCGGCCAATCCCGGCGTCAACCCGAGCCTGACCATCACCGCGCTCGCCGAGCGCACGATCTCCCGCGTGCCCGAGGCTCCGGGCCGCGCGGCCGCGGCCGACGCAAAGCCCGACGCCGCGCTCGTCCCCTAGCGACGTCCGCTGCGCCGAGCGGTCGGCGGTCGGTCAGGATGCTCTCAGGGCGCGGTAGACGAGATAGAAGTGAACTCCCGCTGGCACCAGGAACAGCAGCCCGAGCCAGATGCCCCGCGCCAACAGGTATGCGCACAGGGCGAGGAGCCAGACGCCCACGGCGCACCGAACCACCACGACGGTGCGAGCGGAACGGTGACCGTACGCGCTCAGCCGCATGCCCGAAGCATACGCCCGGCCTTGCGCCCAGCTGGGGGGTGTTGACGTCTACTCGCCGGTGTCGAACCGCGCGACGGTGAAGCCGATCAGCGTCGGGACGTGCACGGCGAACACGACGAGCGAGAGCGTGAGGATGACGAGCGTCCCGCCCCGGAGATGGTTCTGCAGGAAGGTGTAGAGGATCATCCCCGCGATCACCGCATAAGCGAGGAGCGCCCACTTGGCGACCTCGAAGAAGCGGTTCCAGGCGAAGTCCTTGACCTGAGAGAGCAGCACGAGGTTGACCGCGAGCAAGAGCACAGAGCCGACGAGCAGCGCGACCGCCGGCCCGAGCGGCACGTGTCCTGGGATGTGGGCGGCGAGGTAGATCCCGCCGATGACGATGAGCGCGAGCGATGCCATCGCCAGCGCGGTGACCGGCGGGAAGCGGTCCTGGTCGAGCTCGGCTTCGGCGGCGACGTGGTGCGCGCCGGCGCCGACGCCCGCGACCTCGCTCATGACGAGGCCAGCTTGGTCATGATGAGCAGCGTCGCGACCTGCATGAGCCCGAGGATCCCCGCGCAGTAGATGAAGCGCTTCATCAGCTTCTCGATCACCGCCGGGTTCGGCCGGCGCTTCTTGAGCTCGACGAGCACGGCGATGTTCGCCGGCTCGAGCAGCCCGAGCGCGAGCACCGACATCACTCCGACGACGATGAAGCTCGCCACGACCCAGCCGTGGTTGGGGTAGGAGCTGAGGATCGTCCCGGTCTTCGCCCCGAGCTGCCAGCCGGCCGCGAGCGTCATCGTCACGACCGTCGGCATGATCAGCACCATCTTCGGCATCAGCCGGGTGGTGAACTCGATCCGGGCCGGCACCGACATCTTGCCCATGATCGGGCCGAGGACGAGTCCGAGGAACAGGTCGACGATCGTCCACGCCGCGCCGCCGGCGACGTGGAAGAAGGTGAGCGGCCAGACCTTGTCGACGGCGATCGCGACGATCAGCGCGACGAGCACGATCGCGACGATGATCAGCCCACGCCGCGGCACGATCTCGAAATCAGGCCTCTCAATCCCCGGAGGAGCCTCCTCGTGCGCGGCCGGCGGAGTCGTGATGACGACGTCGGCCATGTGGGGGGCAGTGTAGCCCGCGGGGCACCGGAGCCGCAAGACTGTCTCCCGCCGGCCCCCCGGACGACCGTGGCCTCGGCTGAACCCCTAGCCGGCGGCCACGCGGTCGCGGCCTGAGCGCTTCGCCTGGTAGAGCGCCTTGTCGGCGGCGATCAACGCCTCGTGGTCGGCAGACCTGTAGATCGCGGTCGACGACGGTCAGCGACAGCAGCGGCAGGCTGCGCAGGACTCGCTGGCGCATGTCGTCGCTGTCGGGCGACGCAGGTGGAATGAGCCCGCGATTCTCCATGCCCTCTGACTCTGCATCGGCAGACGGCGCCGGGGCTTTAGGAGTTGCCTCAGAATTCCGGTGTGTGGATGGCGGGCGTTCGCGACGGCTCATCGCTGCCCCGGGGTCAGGGCAGGTCCCAGCCGAAGTAGACCTCGGTGCGCGAGATGCGATCGCCGCTGAAGGTCAGGATCTCCGTGTTTCGGCCCCGGCTCCCGTCCGGCTTCGTCATTTCGTAGGTGACGATCACGTCGTTGCCGGACTCGACGAGGCGCACGAAATCGAACTGCTGACCCTGGCCGGAGCCCGGCCAGCAGCGCTCGAAGTAGCCGGCGCGGTCCAGGTCGACGTCGAGCGGGCTCGAGAAGCTGAAGTCGTCGGTGAAGCTTGCCTCGATGACGCCGCGATTGCCGGACGCGAACGCCTCGTAGACGGCACGCGCTCGGTCGAGCCGATCGTCGCTGGTCATGCGTTCCTCCCATTCACGTTTTCCCTGTCTCAGGCGTAGACCGCCGCACTGACCGAAAGTCATCGGTGAGAGCGGCTCGCCCAGCTCAGTGACGGGCTCCCGCGGCGTGAGCGGTTCCCGAGCGCCTGCGCGGCCGGCCGTCCGGACCTGCTCCAGCACGGGCTTCGACGCCAAAGTGATGTCCGGAGGTATGCTCTCGCGCGCGATCCTGGCGCCACCCGCGAAGCAGGGAGATCCTGCGTGACCACACGTCTGGGCGATCTGACTGCGCAGCGGCGCGCCGATGGCGCCGCAACCGTCTGCACAGACGAGCAGACCGGAGCGTCCATCGGGACACGGTCAACATCGACGGCAGTCTCACGGTCGGCCTCCCGGCGACGCCGTTCCGCCCGGACCCCGACTGGTGGCAGAAGCTGAGGATGGTGTGACATGACGGATGTCGCGGCAATAGACGTCCCTGGGGAAGGGGCCGGGAACCGGCGCCTGTCGCTGTTGTTGGCGATGGCGATGTTCGTGCTGGTCGTCGACACATCGCTGATGAACGTGTCGATCTCGAATGTCGTTCACGATCTCGGCACGACGGTGAGCGCGGTCCAGTCCGCGATCGCGCTCGAGGCGCTCGTGTCGGCAGCGTTCATCCTGATCAACAGCAAGGTCGGGGATCTGATCGGCCGCAGGCGGGCGTACGTCCTCGGCCTCCTGGCCTATGCGATCGGCGCGCTGGCGATGACCCTGGCCCAGGGCATCACGGCGATCGTGATCTTCTGGGCGATCATCGGCGGTCTGGGTGCCTCGCTGCTGCTTCCGGCCATGCAGTCGCTGATCCATGGCAACTTCGAAGGGGCGGCACAGAAGAAGACCTACGCGCTCGTAGGTGCGGCGGCGGCGATCGCCGCGGCGGTCGGGCCACTCCTCGGGGGGTTCCTGACGACCTACCTGTCGTGGCGCGTCGGCTTCCTGCTCGAGGTGATCGTGATCGCGATCGTCCTGTCGCAGATCAAGCTCGTCAAGGACGTCCCGTACACCGGCGACCGACACTTCGACATCGTCGGAGCGATCCTCTCGGTCCTCGGCATGGGCGGCGTGGTGCTCGGCATCCTGGTCTGGCAGGAAGGCGGCGACTACGTCGTGCTGCTGATCGTGCTCGGCGCGCTCGCGCTGGCGGCGTTCGCCCGCTGGCTCGTGCGGCGGCACCGCGAGGGCCAGGTCACCGTGCTTGACCCGGAGCTGTTCCGACTCTCGCGCTTCCGGCTCGGGATTTCAGCGCAGACGTTGCAGAACATCACCCTCGGGGGCGCGATGATCGCCCTTCCGATCTTCCTGCAGATCAAGCTCGAGTACAACGCGATGCAGACCGGCCTCTGCCTGGCCCCGCTCTCACTCACGATGTTCGCGGCGGCGATCCTCGCCGGACGACGGACCGAGCACCGACGCTCCGCGAGCGTCATCCGCATCGGGTTCGCGCTCAGCACGCTGGGCATGGCCCTGTTGATCCCGATCGTCCCGAGCGCGAGCTCGGGCTGGTACCTCGTGGTGCCGTTGATGATCGCGGGAGCGGGGCTCGGACTGCTCGTGTCCCAGCTCAATAACTACACGCTCGCTCCGATCGACGAGCAGCGCGTCAGCGAAGCAGCCGGAGTCAATTCCGCCGCCGGCTCGTTCGGGCTGTCGTTCGGGCTGGCCATGGCCGGCGGGATCTTGCTGGCGACCCTGTCCCTCGCGTTCACCAATATGGTGAACGACAGCGCCGTGATCCCCTCGTCCCAAAAGACGCAGATCTCCAAGTCGTTGGAGAACAATGCCGAGGTCATGAGCACCACCCAACTCACGAAGCTCGTCGCCGGCGAGCCTCCCGCGGTCCAGGACGAGATCCTGAAGATCAACACCGACGCGACGAACCTCGCGCTCCAGGTGGCGTTGATGATCCCGATCCTCGCGGGCGGGCTGGGGCTGCTGGGCTCCTTCCGCATGATGCGTCTTCCCGACATCAAGCCAAGCGCGGCGACCGAAGCCGCGGCGCTCGGGTGACCGCCTCCGGCGCCCCAGCGACGCCGGCTCGACTCTTTGATTCGTGAGCACTCCGCGGTCAGCTCAGATCGAGACGTGGATTCCCGGGGTGCGGGTAATCCGCCACTACGACCGCTCGTGGCTACGGCGGGACCTCGTGGCCGGCGTCGTCCTTGCGGCGATCCTGGTGCCCCAGGGGATGGCCTACGCGGAGTTGGCGGGGCTACCCGCCGTGACCGGCCTCTATACGACCATTGCCTGCCTGGTCGGCTACGCCTTCTTCGGGCCCTCACGCGTGCTTGTTCTCGGCCCCGACTCGTCCGTCTCACCACTGATCTTTGCCGCCATCACGCCGCTGTTGGCCGGGGGTGACGCGGCCACGGCGATTGCCTTGGCAGGCATGCTCGCGGTACTCGTCGGTCTCGTGGAGATCGGGCTCGGGCTCGGCAAGCTCGGGTTCGTCGCGGATCTCCTCTCCAAGGAGGTTCAGGTCGGCTACATGAACGGCCTGGCGATCACGATCATCGTCGGCCAACTCCCAAAGCTGTTCGGCTTCTCCACCGACGCGAGCGGTTTCCTCGACGAGATCAAGAAGTTCGTCCAGGGCCTCGATCAAACAAACACGACCACGCTGATCGTCGGCGTGGCCGTGCTCGGCGTGCTGCTCGTGCTGCCGCGCGTCACGACCCGCGTGCCGGCGATCCTCGTCGCCGTGGTGGGCGCGACCGTCGCCTCGGCGGTCCTCGGGCTCTCCGCCAAGGGCGTCAGCACCGTCGGTGCGCTACCTCAGGGCGTCCCCTCGCCGGCGATCCCGTGGACGCACGCCGGCGACGTCGTCCCGCTGCTCATCGCGGCACTGGGAATCTCGCTCGTCTCGCTGACCGACACAATCGCCACGGCGACGAGCTTCGCCGCGCGGCGCGGCGACGAGGTCGCGCCCGACCAGGAGATGATCGGCATGGGCGCGGCGAACGTCGCCGCCGGGCTCTTCCAGGGCTTCGCCGTCTCGACGAGCGGCTCCCGGACCGCGGTCGCCGAGCAGTCCGGCGCCAAGAGCCAGGTCACCGCCGTCGTCGGCGCCGGCATCGTCGTGCTGCTGTTGCTGTTCCTGAATTCGTTGCTCGCCGATCTCCCACAGGCAGCGCTTGCCGCCGTGGTCATCATCGCCGCCAGGTCGCTGATGGACGTCGGGATTCTGCGCCGGTACTACGAGGTACGCCCGAGCGCCCTGGCGATCTCCCTCGTCGCCACCCTCGGCGTCATCCTGCTCGGCGTCCTGCAGGGGATCATCGTCGCCGTCGCCCTGGCGATCTTGCTGTTCTTCCGTCGCAACTGGTGGCCCCACGGCGCGGTCCTCGGCACCTCGAGCAGCGCCGAGGGCTGGCACAGCATCCGCGACGATCCCGATGCCCGCCAGATCCCCGGGGTGGTCGTCTACCGCTGGGAAGCCCCGCTGTTCTTCGCCAACGCCGGAATCTTCCGTCAGCAGATCCGCAAGCTCGTGCGCGAGCAGCACCCCGAATGGGTCGTCCTCCAATGCGAGGCCATTACCGACATCGACGTGACCGCAGCCGAGATGCTCGAGCAGCTCGACAACGAGCTGAACGCTGCGGGCATCCATCTCGCCTTCGCGGAGCTCCGCAGGCGCTTGCAGGACCTCACCCTGCGCTACGGACTCTTCGAGACCCTCGACCGCGATCACTTCTACCCCACGCTCGAGTCCGCTGTCGCCGAGGTCGAAAACGAGCGTCGCCTGAACGTCTCACAGCCCTAGACGGGGCGACCCTCAGCCGCCCATCCTCCTCCCCCAGCGCCCGCGACGACGGCCGGCGAAGACGTGACATCCGGGGTGAAGAAGCGGAGGGGGCGGGATTCGAACCCGCGGTCCGGGGTTACCGGACGCTGGTTTTCAAGACCAGTGCATTCGACCGCTCTGCCACCCCTCCGGCGGCGTGCAGGCAGCGATGCTAGTACGCCCCGGGGCACCGGCGCCGTCGACGCGCACCCCGGCGCCGTCGCCCCGGTCGGACCCGTGAGGCGGGCTCACCGCTCTCGATCCAGCGTCTACACTGCCGGAAACCCAGGGAGAGGTGGCCGAGTGGCTGAAGGCACTCGCCTGCTAAGCGAGTAAGGGGGGAAACCTCCTTCGCGGGTTCGAATCCCGCCCTCTCCGTTTCAGTGCATCCCGTCGGAGCGGTCGCCCTTCCTCAGGGCGCGGATCGGTGCGCCACTTCAGGTGCCGCGAGCGAGGTCGGCACGGCGGCGAGCGCGGCGATGTGGGTCCTCCATTGCGGCAGCAAGAAACCGGGCGCGAGCGTCTGGCCTGCCACCCACACCAGCGACCGCGAGACGGGGTCGGGACTCGCGCCCGAGTAGTCGCCCCAGCGGCACACGGGCGTGCAGCTGAGATCGAGGTCGGGAGCCGGGCTCGTCGCGAGGGTGATGGCCGGGCTTGTGGCCCCGGCCGGCATCACGCCGGTGTGCGCACGCACCCGGAGGTCGGGATAGAGGAAGAAGCCCGAGCGGTTGTAGTCGAGCACCGCCGCGCGTCCGTTCGCGCTCGGCGACACCGACCCGTTGAACACGTCGAGCCCGGGCTCCGAGATCGTCCCCACCTGCCGGGCGTGCCCGCGGCTTGGCAGCAGCTCATACCAGCGCATCACGACGCTGCCGTCGCCCGGATCCGCCGTGTGCTGCGTCCACACCGCCGGGAGGCCGTCGGCGGGATCGCGTTCGCCGACGGCCATCGTCAATCGGCCGTCGAGCGTGTCGATTCCCGGGAAGATGAAGTCGCGGGCTGGGCGGGGGACGCCGTAGCTGGGGACGGTGATCGCGCCGTCGGGGACAAGAAGTGGCCTCGTCGCGCTGCCGGCGACGTGCCAGGCGGTGATGTGATTGCGCGGTCCGAGCGTCGGGTCGTCGGCGGCGACGACGTAGTCGACGCCGGAGGGCCCGATGGTGTTGGCGGGGACCGGGGTGAAGGCGAGCGCTCCAGCGGGAGTGCGCAGGGGTTGCTGCGGCGATCCGAAGCTCGCGGCGGCGAGCGCAGACGGACAGGAGACGAGGGGCCCCGACGGGGGCATTGGGACCGACCAGATCCGGGCGGTGACGAACGTTTGGTTCGCGCCGGCGAGGGCGTAGACATTGTCGCCGAACACGAGATGCCGGTCGTCGTGCCCGAGCTTCGGGTAATCGTCGAGTAGCGGCCGGCCGTCCGGGGCGTAGCCGCTCGCGAGGCTGTAGTGGCACCAACCCCCGCTGAGATCGGTCGCATCGCCGGTGCGCGAGAATCCGAACAGCAGGTAGGTCGGTCCGGTCGGCTGCAGGTCGGAGAAGTCGATGCTGAACGACAGCGCGAGGTAGAGCCAGCGACCGGCACGCTGATCCCACTGCATCTGGGGATCACTGACGAAGGTCAGGAACGGGCTATGCATGAACCCCTCGTTGGGCATTGGGCCGGCGATGCGGGCGAGGTCGGAGCGGTCGAACACTGCAATTCCGTCGTTGACCTCCTCGACGTAGCCATTCGGGCCGATCGAGCCGGTCGTATCCGGCGGGTCGCCGAACAGGGCGTCGCCGGCGGCCATTCCAGAGGCGTTGAGGCCGCCGAACACGGCCAGGTCCGGACTGAGATGATCCACGGCTCGGGGCGTGCGCACCACGCCGCGGTTGCCTCGCGCGTTGGCCGCAGCTTTCGCCCGCCGCAGCGCCCGCGGATTGCGGAACAGGAGGGGCAGCGGTTGGCGGCGCGTTGGAGGCGGCTGGCCCCCGGTCGTCCGGAGGTGGGCGATGCGGTGCCCGGTCGGGCGCAGGCTCGCCTGTGCCGCCGGCACCAGCAGGCTCAGCGTCATCAATGCCGCTATCGCGGCCGCCCCACGGGCCCGGCCCATATGCGACATATACCGGATCGGGCGCCCGAAATGCAGTGAATTTGGACTACTGGACGATCAACGGTACGTCGATCGTCGCGGGGCGACGGCCGTCGGTGAGCTAGTGCGTCTGGTGGCGGTTCTTCGACTGGGTGCCGAAGACGTGGTCCCAGAACGGGGCGCTGACGCCGTAGGCGGTGTCCGGGTCCTGGAAGTGGTGGCGCATGTGCAGCTCGCGCAGGCGCCGCCCGAGGGCCGTCTTCGGCCGGTGATGGTGCACGTAGTAGTGCAGCATGTCGTAGAACAGGTAGCCGGCGAGGAAGCCGGCGCCGAACAGGTAGAAGCCCGGGCTGCCGATCACCAGGTAGAAGACCCACACGAACAGGGCGGCGAGCGGGATGCTCAGCGCCGGCGGCATGACGAGCCGCAGCGGGTCGTTGGGGTGATCATGATGAACGCCGTGGATGATGAAGTGCAGGCGCGCCCCAATCCCCTTCTCGGGCTGGAAGTGGAACACGATCCGGTGCAGCCAGTACTCGGTCAGCGTCCAGAAGAGGTAGCCGCCGACGGCCCACAGCGGCGCGGCCCAGCCGACCCCGTGGGTGAAGCCGAGAACGACGAGGACGGTGATCACGGGGACGAAGATGAGCGGCGGAACGCTCGGGTGCACCCGCGAGACCTTGTCGAGCAGGTTCGACTTGAACATCCGCGGCGAGGCGCGGAGAACTTCGCTGCGGCTCATGCCCTCGAGCTCGCTCGGATTGACGTGTCCAGTTCCCATGGCGTGACGAATGATAGCTGCGGACCCGTCAGGATGACGGGGCGCATTAGGGCACCCTAACACATGGGGCGGGAAACTCAGGCGAGCTCGGCGACGCGGGCGTCCTCGCCGGCGTCGTCGAGCCAGCGATCGTCGGGCATCGCCATGACGATATGGCGGCTCGACAGCGCGACGAACGCCCGTCGCTGGGGCGATCCGGTGCCGTCGAGCCGCGTCAGCTCGACGTCGGTGAGGGGAATGAATGACCGCTCGGCGGAATTGAGGTAGTCGCTGAGCCGGCTGCGATAGCCGTCTCGGGGGAGGCGGAGGACGCCGGTGACCCGGTAGCGCGACGTCTCGAGAATGACCCGCTCGTCTCGGTGTTCCATGTCGGACAAGATATCCACCGTGTGCAGTCTTCATGCACTCCTGGACAGATGATGCAGCCGCAGGGGAAGTGGTACGCGATTCGCCGGGCCCAGAACCGCAAGCCCGCGACCTACCGCTGCCCGTTGTGCGGCGGGCACCTGCCGGCGCTCAGCGAGCACATGCTGATCACGCCCGAGGGCGACCCGAGCCGCCGGCGCCACGCCCATACGAAGTGCGTGATGGCCGCGCGCCAGGCCGGCCGGCTGCCGACGCGGGAGGAGTACCTGCGCACCCAACCGCGCGAGCCCGGCTTCACCGCCCGGGCGGTCGGGCGGGTCAAGGCGCTGCTGCGCCGCGGCTGAGCGCACGGGCCGGGCCTGCCGGATAGGGTTCGCCGTCGTGGCCAAGGAACTGAAGCTCGGGCTCAACACCGGCTACTGGGCCGGCGGACCGCCGCCCGGCGCCGCCGAGTCGGTCAAGGAGGCCGAGCGCCTCGGCTTCGACTCGGTGTGGACCGCCGAGGCCTACGGCTCCGACGCGCTCATGCCGCTCGCCTGGTGGGGCGCCGGCACCGAGCGGCTCAAGCTCGGCACGGCGATCGTGCAGATCTCCGCCCGCGCCCCGGCGGCGACGGCGATGGCCGCAATGACGCTCGACCACCTGTCCGGCGGCCGGGTGATCCTCGGGCTCGGCGTCTCCGGGCCCCAGGTCGTGGAGGGCTGGTACGGGCAGCCGTTCGCCAAGCCGCTCGCGCGCATGCGCGAGTACATCGGCATCCTCCGCGACATCTGGGCGCGGAACGGACCGGTCACCAACGACGGGCCGCACTACCCGCTGCCCGTGGGTGGGCGGGACGGGGTCACCGGCCTCGGCAAGCCGCTGAAGTCGAGCATCCACCCGCTGCGCGAGGACATCCCGATCTACCTCGCCGCCGAGGGGCCGAAGAACATCGCCATGGCCGGCGAGCTCTGCGACGGCTGGCTCGCGCTGTTCTACTCGCCCCACCACGACGGCTTCTACCGCGAGGCGCTCCAGGCCGGGTTCGCGACGCCCGGGGCCCGCCGCGGGCCCGAGGATTTCGAGGTCGCCGCGACGGTGCCGCTGATTGTCACCGACAACGTCGAGGCCGCCGCCGACGCGCTGCGCCCGATGTACGCCCTCTACTTCGGCGGGATGGGTGCCCGGGGCACTAACTTCCACGCCAACGTGGCGATCCGCATGGGCTACGAGGCCGAGGTCGCGAAGATCCAGGACCTCTACCTCGGCGGCAAGAAGGACGAGGCCGCGGCCGCGGTGCCGACGAAGTTGCTCGAGCAGCTCACCCTCATCGGTCCGCCCGACAAGATCCGCCACGACCTCGAGGCCTGGCGCGACTCGATCGTCACGACGCTGCTCATCGGCGGCGACGCCCAGACCCTGCGCACCGCCGCCGAGATCGTCCTCGGCTAGAGACCGTTGTCCGGGTCGGCGCATGCGCCGACCCGCCCGGCGCGCATGCGCGCCGGGGCCGGGGCCGCATGCGGCCCCGGCTGCACACGACTAGGCGTCGTGGTAGAGCGCGAACTCCCAGGGGTGGGGGCGCGTGCGGATCGCGTCGACCTCGGCGTGGCGCTTGTAGCGGATGTAGGCCGCGATCAGCTCGGGGGTGAAGACGTCGCCCTCGCACAGGAAGGCCTGGTCGGCCGCGAGGGCGTCGAGCGCGGCCTCGAGCGAGGTCGGCGTCGTCCCGATCCGGGCGAGCCGCTCCGGCGGCAACTCGTAGATGTCGGCGTCGACCGGCTCGCCGGGGTCGAGGCCGCGGCGGATGCCGTCGAGGCCGGCGAGCATCATCGCGCTGAACGCGAGGTACGGGTTCGCCGTCGGGTCGGGCGAGCGGAACTCGATCCGCTTCGTCTTCGGCGCCTCGTGGTACATCGGCACCCGCACGCACGCCGAGCGGTTGCGCGCCGAGTAGACGAGGTTGATCGGCGCCTCGTAGCCGGGGACGAGGCGGCGGTAGGAGTTCGTCGTCGGGGCGCAGAACGCGAGCAACGCGGCGGCGTGGGTGAGCAGCCCGGCGATGTACTGGCGCGCGAGATCGGAGAGGTTGGCGTAGCCGCCCGGCGCGTACATGAGCGGCTCGCCGCCCTTCCACAGCGACTGGTGGACATGCATCCCCGAGCCGTTCTCCTCGAAGATCGGTTTCGGCATGAACGTCGCCGTCTTGCCCGCCTTCGCCGCCTCGTTCTTGACGACGTACTTGTAGACCATCATCTGGTCGGACATCTTCAGCAGCGGCTGGAAGCGCATGTCGATCTCGCCCTGGCCGCCCGAGGCCACCTCGTGGTGGTGGAACTCGCAGCGGATTCCGAGCGCCTCCATCGTCGCCACCATCTCGGCGCGGAGGTTGGCCAGCGAATCGGCCGGCGGAACAGGGAAGTAGCCCTCGCTCTGGCGGAGCTTGTAGGCGAGATTCTGGCCGGCGCCGGCCCGGCCCGTGTTCCAGAACCCCTCGGCTGAGTCGACCTCGTAGAAGGCGCGGTGCTCGACCTGCTCGTAGGCGATGTGGTCGAAGACGAAGAACTCCGCCTCGGGCCCAAAGTAGGCGACGTCGGCGATGCCGCTGTCGGCGAGATAGCGCTCCGCCTTCTGCGCGACGAAGCGCGGGTCACGCGAGTACGTCTCGCCGAGCACCGGGTCGGCGATCGAGCAGATGAGCGACAGCGTCGGCCGCGTGTAATAGGGATCCATGAACGCGGTCGAGGGATCCGGGATGAGCAACATGTCGGACTCGTGGATCTCGCGGAAGCCGCGGATCGAGCTCCCGTCGAAGCCGAGGCCGGCGTCGAAATCGCTCGCGCTCAGCGCGGTGAGCGGCAGCGTCATGTGCTGCCAGGTGCCCGGCAGGTCGATGAACTTGAGATCGACCATCTGCACGTCGTGCTCGGCCGCGTACTCGAGCACGCCCTGCGGCGTGTCGATCTCCGGCGGCTCGAGCACCTCTCCACCCTCGTAGATGCCCATGACTTAGTTTCGCTCCTTGCGTCGCATGACCGGGAGCCTACTCGCGCCGGGCGCGACGGCTCTCGGCGCGGAGGATCTGATCGGCCTTGAGCCCGAGGCTGAGCCGCTCGCGGCCGTCGGACTCGTACGGGGAGAGCCCGGACACCTCATGGACGCGGCCGAGCCGGTAGCCGACGGTGTGGCGGTGCAGCTGCATGATCTCGGCCGTCTCGGTCGTGGAGCCATCGTGGGCGAGGAAGGCGCGGAGCGTCGCCATCAGCTCGGTGTCGTGCTCGGC
Organism: uncultured Solirubrobacterales bacterium; assembly: GCA_963752905.1. Classification (GTDB taxonomy): domain Bacteria; phylum Actinomycetota; class Thermoleophilia; order Solirubrobacterales; family Solirubrobacteraceae; genus Palsa-465. The sequence goes on along the minus strand of CAVWAC010000016.1, from coordinate 364,382 downwards.
GTCATAGTCGGCGAGGGCCGAGATCGTGCGCTCGCGCAGCTGGGCGACCTCGTCGGGGTTGCGCAGGAGCACGCCGATGAGCAGCCGGTAGGTCTCGTCCTGGGCGGTTGCGGCGCAGTCCGGCGCGCCGGCGAGCTCGAGCAGCAGCTCGGCCTCGTGCAGCGCCTCGGGCACGCCGGCCGGGCTGCGGCGGGTGGCCGATCGCGCACAGCGCATTCCCCGTGCGGTGAGCTCGGTGCAGATCGCCTCGGCTCGCGCCTCGGCCTCGAGCTCGAGCTCGCCGGCCGCGCTGATCAGTCCGAGCATCCGGCCGCCGCCAACGTCGGCGAGGAGCGCGCCCCCGACCTCGGGCACGTCGTCGAGGGCCGCTTCGCCCTCGGCCTGGGCGCAGACCGCGACCGCGCCCGCCCGGAGTTCGAAGCCGTGTCGGCGGGCCTCGGACAGCAGGGGCCCGAGCTCGTCGCCGCGGGCGGCCATCAGCGCCGTGATCAGCTCGCGCCGCGCCGCCTGGTCGCCGTTGCTCTGCGCGTCGCGGAGCAGCGTGACGACCGCGGCGGCGGCGGCAGCGGCCTCGAGCCACACGCGCTGCTCGGCGGTGAGCTCGCCTTCGCCGAGGACCCCGACGACGCCGACGACCTCGGCGGCGATGGTGATCGGGGCCGTGGCAGCGACCGCCTTCGGCGCTGAGGCCCGGGTGCTGCCCGTGCTCAGCGCTCGGGCGTGCTGGGCGAGCCGGGAGACGGCATCGGCGCTCGCGGCGCCGGCCGGCCACAGCACCGGTGGCCCGAAGGCCGGCAACGAGATGGCCACCGGCCGCCCGAGTGCTCTCGACGCGGAGCCGGCGACCCCTTGCAGGCTGTCGCCGGCGACCGCATCGGAGACGAGTCGCAGCGGGGAGGGCCGGGAGGCGCCCGCAGGCGCCCCCCGGACCTCCACCGGCTGTTGGTCCTTACCGCGCGGTTGGGCGCCTGGCATCGGTGCCGGGTGCCGCTCCCATCGTTGCGCGGTGGCGGCTCACGCCGCCGACGGGGCCGGGGCTCCGCCGCTCCCTGAGGCAAGACCGGGTATCCCGCCGGGGAACCCGAGCGACGGCACGTCCGAGGGGTACACCTCGTGGCCATGCTCGGCGACGTCGCCGATCTCCATGTTCTCCTCGGTCATCCGCAACGGCACGAACAGCTTGACGAGCCGCAGCAGCACGAACGTCCCGATCGCCGACCACACGATCACGAACGCCGCGGCGAAGAACTGCCACTTCAGCAGCGTGAAGCTGCCGGTGTCGATCAGTCCGCCCGCGGCGATGCTCGGGGTCTTGCCGGAGCCCGGGTACACGATCATGCTCGGGTCGGCGAAGATGCCGACGAGCAGACCACCGGCGAGGCCGGCGAACCCGTGCGTGTAGATCACCCCGAGCGTGTCGTCAACGTTGCGGAAGGGCCGCAACCGGCTCAGGTAGTTGAGCGCGAAGTACACCATCGTCGAGGCGATGACGCCCATCGCGATCGCGCCCCAGCCGTTGACGTAACCGGCGGCCGGGGTGATCGCCACCAGGCCGGTGATCATGCCGTTGACGCCGGAGATGAGGCCCGGCTTGCGCCCGGTGAGGTAGTCCCACAGGACCCACACCAGGAAGGCGACGGCCGTGCACAGGTTCGTGTTGAGCACCGCGGCCGAGGCCGAGGCGCCGGCGAAGTACGGGTCTCCGCCGTTGAACCCGTTCCAGCCGAGCCACAGCAGGCCGGCACCGACCGCGACCATGGCCACGTTGTTCGGTGCGTCGATCTCACGGTCGCGCTGCAACCTCGGCCCGATCACCGCCGCGGCCACGAACCCGGAGATACCCGCCGAGAGGTGGATGACGTAGCCGCCGGAATAGTCGACGGCGCCGTGCTGGGCGAAGAAGCCGCCACCCCAGATGCAGAACGCATCCACGGTGTAGACGATCGAGGACCACAGCAGCACGAACGGGATCCAGGCCTTGAAGTTGACCCGTCCGAGCACCGAGCCGAGCATCAGGATCGGCGTGATCCCCGCGAATACGAACTGGAAGTAGACGAGGGTCGATTGCGGGAATCTGAAGCTCGGCCCTGTCGTTGCTAACGGGATGCTCGCCTGGCCCTGCTCAGCGGAATGGCCGAGGACGCTCCCCGGCTTGCCGATGAAGTTGCCGAAGAAGCCCGAGTGCGAGATGCCATGGAAGGGCGAGCCGAAGCCCATCTTGAAGCCCCACAGCACCCACAAGACGAGCACCGTGGCGAACGCGGCGAAGGTCAGCATCATCGAGTTGATCGACCAGCGCTTCTGCATCACCCCGCCGTAGAGCACGACGAGGCCGGGCACGCTCATGAGGCCAACGAGCGTTGCGGCGGTCAGCTGCCACGCGTTGTCTCCTGGGCTCAGCCACGTTGGATAGGGGGTCCACATATGTTGTTGGATCTCCTTGTCCGGTAGGGACGGTCAGAGTTGCTTTGCTCCACCGCTACCGCGGCGGCTGGGCGGAATGAGCCCACTACGACGTGATGTTCAATTGCCGGCGCTGCGCCAGCCATGTCCCGTCGTCCAGCGATCCGTGGGGACCTCTGGACATTGGGATAAAAGCCCTGCTCAGAGCGACCTCTACAGCGATACCGCGGCGTCGCGAGGGACGACAAGAACTGCGCTACGAGCGGAATTCAGCCGCGCGCGTGCCGCGCCGCTGAGGGTGATTCGCCCGGAGGCCGAGCCCGGGGGAGAGCCGACGATGATCAGGTCGGCCGGCGCGGCGCCGTTGGTGCTGATGCTCGCGCCGAGCGTGCCCGCGAGTGCCTTGGCGCTGTCCTCCAGCGCCGGGTCGGACTCGGTGCCGTCGATCGCGATCGTCGCGATGCTCGGCTCGGCGCTCGTTCTCAGCCCCGCGGGGGCGACGGCGATCGCCACCGGCCCGCCCTCGAGCATGGTCTGGGCCGTCATGCCGGGCTCGACGCGGCCGGGCGGCGTCCGGTAGTCCGAGCCGAAGACGACCATCGCGGCGTTCTCCTCGGCGGCGAGCTGCGCGAGCCCGGCGCCGGTCGAGGCGCTGACGACGACGTGACGGGGGGTGTCGGGGTTGCCGAGCAGCTCGGCGCCCTGCGCCAGCCGACGCTGGGCGTCGTGCTGGGCGAGCTCCTCGCGTGCCTGGTCGAACTCGCGGGAGTGGCGGACGTAGGCCAAGGCAACGCTCGCGCCGCCGCGCGCGAGCGCTTTGCCCAGCGCGATCGCGTCGTCGTCGTTGGGCGTGCCGTCGTAGGAGATGATGATGTCGGTGCTCATAGGCTGCCGAATGCTGGGCGAGCCGGGGGACGCGGGCATTGGCCCATCGTCCAATGATCGGCGAGCGGCGGCTATCCACCTGGAAGATGCAGGGGTGCCGTGCCCTACGATCGGTGTGTGGAGCAGCAGCCGTGCGTCTGATCGCCGCCGCCAAGGTGGTGCTGGTCATTGGCGTCGCGCTGCACCTGCACCTGCACCATGAGTTCCATGGGCCGGCGATCGACTACGCCGCCGTGATCGTGGCCTCGTTCGCGAGCTGGGCCGGCGCGCCCGGCCCGGGCGAGCCGGTGCTGATCGCCGCTGGGGTGATCGCGGCCAAGCACAACCTCGACATCGTCTCGGTCGTGTTCGTGGCCTGGCTGGCGGCGATGGCCGGCGGCGTCGCCGGGTGGCTCGTCGGGCTCTACGGCGGCCGCGCGGTCATCACCGCGCCGGGCCCGATCCACCGCTTCCGGGTGCGGGCGGTCGAGCGCGGCGACGAGGTCTTCCAGCGGTTGCCGGTGATGGCGATCATCCTTACGCCGGCCTGGGCGGCCGGGATCAACCGCTCGCCCGCGCGCGTGTATCTGCCGGTGAACGCACTCAGCGCATTCGTGTGGGCGGCGGCGATCGGCTTCGGGGCCTACTTCATCGGGCCGCCGATCATCGACGTCGTCGACGATGTCGGCTGGGTGATGGTGATCGCCCTCGTCGCCCTCGTCCTGCTCGCGGTGCTGTTCGAGCGTCAGCGCCGGCGACGGAAGGTGCGGCTGGCCGACGCGGCGGAGCGAGGACCCGAGCACCCGCCGCCGCGGATCAGCCCGAAGTCCGATCGCGTGTAGCTAGAGCTGGGTCTGTGACCAGTCGACCGTCTTGAACGGTACGACGGGGCTGCCGACGCTGATCTGGATGACCGTGTGCGGCTGGAGCGAGATGTCCCGCACGTTCTTCGTCCACGGGTGACCGTTGACGTACACGGTGAGCTTGCCCTTGGCCCCGGCCACGGTGCTCGCGTCGAGCGGCTGGTGCCACTCGTCGAAGAAGTTGCCGAGCGTGTAGACGCGCTGTGTCGGTGACTCGATGTGGATCACCCCGTCGGGGGCATGGGTGTGCAGCCAGTAGATGCAGGAGCCGCCGGCGGCGACGGGGCCCTCGGTGCTCTGCTGGATGCTCGATCCCGGGATCCCGATGCCGCCGGGCAGGCTGCGCGACTGCCCGTTCACATACACCTGCAGGTGCGCGTGGATGTGGTACGCGAGCTGCTCGGTCGGACCGCACTGGATGCCGTCGACGGTCCCGGTCTGGGTCGTGCCCGCCGAGCCGAGGTCGGCGCCCTGCTCGATCGGGACGCCCTCGAAGCCGATCTGCGTCCCGCTGGCCGCGGACGCGATTGTGCTCGAGCCGCTCGAGCTCGATGCGGTCGAGCTCAACGTGCTCGAGGAGCTGCTGCTGCCGCAACCGGCGATGGCGATGGCGGTGGCCGCGAGGGCGGCGATCAGAGTGAGGGGTCGGGGCATCCGTGTCATCAGGCCGGGAACGGTAGCGGCTGGTAAGTTGCACAGCGGTTATGCCGCAGGCGATTCCGATGACGACCGCGCTGGAGCTTCCGGGCGTCACCGTCACCGAGAACCTCGGCATCGTCTACGGCCTCGTCGTGCGCAGCATGGGCTTCACCGGTGGCGTCGCGGCCTCGTTCAAGGGCCTGCGCCGCGGCGAGATCTCCGAGTACACCCAGCTGCTCGAGGACTCGCGGCGCCACGCGATCGACCGCATGGTCGAGAACGCGCAGCTGATGGGTGCCGACGGGGTGATCGCGGCGCGCTTCGACTCCTCGGAGATCGGCCAGCAGTTCACCGAGATCGTGGCCTACGGCACCGCGGTCAAGCTCGCGCCCGCCTGACGGTTGCCGTGCGGCTGAGCGACGCAGACCGCGAGCGCCTGTTCGACGTGCTGTCGGCTCATGCCGCGGCCGGCCGACTCGACGTGCCTGAGCTCGAGCGGCGAGTCGCGGCGGTCGCGCAGGCGCAGACGACCGAGGAGGCCGAGGCCGTGCTCGCCGACCTGCCGCCTGTGCCTCTGGCGAGCTCACCGGGCGTCGCCGCGGGTCAGCGGCCCCGCTGGGGGCACGGCCACGGCGAGGCCGACCGGCCTGAGCCGGGCTGGCAGCCGACCCCCGAGCGCTTCCGCGATCCGAAGACCGGCCGGATCATGCGCGTCTGGGTCGACACCGGTGGCGGGCGCCACTACGTCGTCGACGGGTAGCCCGCCGGCGCGATCTGTGCGTGCTGGGCGGGGAGCTCGTGCGCGTGAGCCTCGCTCGCGGTGAGGATCGTCGCACCGGCGGCCCCGCCGATGATCGAGCCGATGAGCAGCCCGACGATGATGTCGCGTCGCGGACTGATCATCATCTGGCTTGCCTCTCGTGCTTGCTGGTGGTCACGGGACAGAGCATGCCCGGCGAGAATGAGGCGAGCCTCTGAACTCCGTCAGCTCCGGCTAAGGATTCCCGCAAAGGGCTCTTATCTGGGCGCGTCCGCGGGCCCACCGGCGCGCGCCCCAGGCCCCGGCGCCGCCCCCGGACTCATCGCGCTGGGCTCCCCGGGCCCATCGCGCTGGGCTCCCCGGGCCCGGCCGGGGCTCCCCGGGCCCGGCCGGGGCGAACTTTGGCGATCTGGTTCGGACTGTCCGAACTGAATCGCCATTCATCGCCGGCGCCGGGCGCCCGGACACGCGCGGACGGCCCGGCGCGCCGGCACGGCCGAGCGCCCGTGTGCCCCGGACCGCCTCGCGTTTTCCGCCTCGCCGCAGCGGGCAGCCCCAGCCGGGTTCCTAGTTGCGGCCGCCCCCGAAGATCCGCAGCATGAACAGGAAGACGTTGAAGATGTCAAGGAAGATGCCCGCGGCGATCGGCACGGCGTTCGCCATCTGCGTCCGGCGCAGGCGGTTGAAGTCGAAGATCGTGAAGCCGCCGAACACGACGAGCCCGAGCACGCAGTAGATGATGTTGCCGTTGGGGATCGCGACGAAGATCGTGATGATGCCGAACACGATCAGCGCGAGGAGCGCCCAGAACAGCACCCGCGCCCAACTCGACAGATCGCGACGGGTGGCGTAGCCATAGGCACCGAGCACACCGATAAAGCCGGCGGTCGCGCCCGCCGCCTGCCACAGGGCCGCCGGTTCCGCCTTGGCGTAGGCGGCGATCACCGGGGCGACGGCAAGCCCGATGAACAGGCCGAGCCCGAACAGCAGCGCGATGGCCAGCTGCTCGCGGCCGCGCGAGGAGGCGACGTTGAGGCCGATCACGCAGGCGAACACGCCGATGAACATGAGCAGGCCGGTACCGCCGGTGAGATTGCGCCCGAGATACGCCCCGAGTGCGCAGAAGGCGGTGGTGACGGCGACGAGGCCCATCACCTGCCCGAAGACCGTGTGCGTGCGGTCGCGCTCGACCGCATGAGCGTCGATAGCCAACTCGTTGTACTTCGGCATCCTCAGTTGCTCCTCGTGGTGAAAGGCCCGGTTAGCGGCAAAGGTAGTGCATCGGGGCGACGGGGACGAAGCGCGGAACCGGCGATCCGGGCAGTGATCCGCGCGACGGCCTCGTGCGAACACACCGGTATGACACACGCGCGCACGGGACCGTGCCGATGAGGATCGCGATCGTTGGCGCCGGGGTATCCGGCCTCGTCGTCGCCCACCTCCTGCACCGGGAGCACGACATCACGGTGTTCGAGGCCGGGGACTACGCCGGCGGCCACACGAACACGATCCGCGTCGACACCGCCCACGAGACCCACAACGTCGACACCGGCTTCATCGTCTTCAACGACCGCAACTACCCCAATTTCGAGCGCCTGCTCGACCGGCTCGGCGTCGTCAGCCAGCCGTCCACGATGACCTTCAGCGTCAGCGACGGCGTCGGCGATTTCGAGTACAACGGCAGCTCGCCGAACGGGCTGTTCGCCAAGCGGGCGCACCTCGTGACGCCCTGGTTCCACCGCATGATCGCCGACCTCGCCCGCTTCAACCGGGCGGCGCGAGAGCTCGTGCACATGGACCAGAGCGACAGCCCGTCGCTCGGCCACTGGCTCGAGCGCCACCATTTCTCGCGGGCGTTCATCGAGCGGCTGATCGTGCCCCAGGCCTCCGCGGTGTGGTCGGCGGACCCCGATCAGATGTGGAACTTTCCCGCCCGCTTCCTGGCCGAGTTCTTCGAAAACCACGGGATGCTCGGCTTCCGCGACCGGCCGAACTGGCGAACGGTGGCCGGCGGGTCGGCGCGCTACGTCGAGGCGCTCGTCGCGCCCTGGCGTGATCGGCTGCGGCTCGAGGCGCCCGTGCAGCACATCGAGCGCGGGCCGCACGGCGTACTCATCAAGGCGCGGGGCGCGGAGGCCGAGCGCTTCGACGAGGTCGTGCTCGCCACGCACTCCGACCAGGCACTCGCGCTCCTCGGCGACGCGACCCCGGCCGAGCACGCGATCCTCGGCGCGATCCCCTACCAGGCCAACGAGGCGGTGTTGCATACTGACGTCCGCCTATTGCCCCGCCGCCGCCGGGCCTGGGCGAGCTGGAACTACCACCTCCTCAACCAACCGACCGAGCACACCACGGTCACCTACCACATGAACCGTCTCCAGTCGCTGCGCGCCGAGCAGGAGTTCTGTGTGACGCTCAACCGCACGGGGGAGATCGACCCGAGCAAGGTGATCCGGACCATCGAGTACGCGCATCCTGTGTACACGTCGGATGGTGTGCGGGCCCAAGCGCGGGTGGCCGAGATCAGTGGGCAGAACCACACGCACTTCTGTGGCGCATATTGGGGCTGGGGGTTCCACGAGGACGGGGTCCGCAGCGGGGTGCGGGTCGCCCGCCGGTTCGGGGGCCGCCTGTGAGCGCGCTCGCGGCACCCGAGGTGCCGTCGCGGGCCGCCGCCGCGGACGCGCGGCTGACGGCGAGCTGTCTCTACACCGGCGGCATCCGCCACCGCCGCTTCGCGGTCCGCGAGCACGCCTTCCGCTACCGGCTGACGATGGCCTACCTCGACCTCGACGAGCTCCCGAGCCTGCTCGGCGGGACGCTCGCCGCCGAGCGGCCGGGGCTGGTCCGCTTCCGGCGTCGCGACTACCTCGGGGATCCGCGACAACCGCTCGCCGAGGCCGTGCGCGACGCGGTGCAGGCGCAGACCGGCGACCGGCCCACGGGCCCGATCCGCCTCCTCACCCAGCTGCGCCAATGGGGGCTGTGCTTCAACCCGGTGAGCTTCTACTACTGCTTCGACGACAGCGGCACACGCGTGCGCCACGTCCTCGCCGAGGTCACCAACACACCGTGGGGGGAGCGACACAGCTACGTCGTCTCGGCGCGCGAGGACGCTGAGGGCCCGGTCTGCGGAACCGCGGCAAAGCAGCTTCACGTCTCGCCGTTCATGGCCATGGATCACACGTACCACTGGCATGTCGGGGTGCCCGGCGAGCGGCTCGAGGTCCACATCGAGAACCACCGCGAGGGGCGGCTCGCCTTCGACGCGACCCTCGCGATGCGCCGCCGCACGCTCAGCGCCGCCGCGCTGCGCGGCGTAGCGGTGCGCGAGCCGGCGGCGACGCTGCGGGTCCTCGGGCTCATCTACGCGCAGGCGCTGCGGCTCAAGCTCAAGGGCGTTCCGGTCCACGGGCATCCGCGGGAGGCCCGCACGTGAGCGAGTCCGTCGCCCGCACGATCGTCCGCGCGCTGCTCGGTCGCATCCGGGTCGGCAGCCTTGTCGTCACCGAAGCCGGCAGGCGCCGCGTGTACGGCAGCGGCGCGCCGTCGGCAAGCGTCTTCGTCCGCTCGCCCGCGGTATGGCCGATGCTGATGCGCGGCAGTCGCGGCCTCGCCGAAGCCTATGCCCAGGGGCTATGGGACTCGCCGGACCTCGTCGCCCTCATCCGCCTCGCCGCGCGGAACATCGACGGGCTCGACCGCACGCGGGCGCGCCTGGCGCCGGTCCGCGTGCCGATGCAGTACGCCCGCGGGTTCATCCGCCAGAACACGCCGCTGCGGAGCCGCCAGGACATCGCCGCCCACTACGACCTCGGCAACGAGCTCTTCGAGCGGATGCTGGACCCAACGATGATGTATTCGTGCGCGCTGTTCGAGCGGCCGGGGATGACACTTGAGGAGGCCTCGCTGGCCAAGCTCGAGCAGATCTGCGAGAAGCTCGAGCTCGGCCCGCGCGACCGCGTGGTCGAGATCGGCACCGGCTGGGGCGGGTTCGCGATGTACGCCGCCCGCACGCGCGGCTGCCACGTCACGACGACGACGCTGTCGGTGCAGCAGCGCGACTACGCGGTGGCCGAGATCAAGAAGGCGGGCCTGTCGGATCGGGTCACCGTGCTGCTCGACGACTACCGCGAGCTCCGCGGCCGCTACGACAAGCTCGTCTCGATCGAGATGATCGAGGCGGTCGGCTGGCAGCACTTCGGCACCTTCTTCGCCCGCTGCTCCGAGCTGCTCGAGCCCGACGGGACGATGTTCCTGCAGGCGATCGTCATCGACGACCGCGCCTACGGGGTCGAGAAGGCCTCGAAGTCGTTCATCAACACCTACATCTTTCCCAACGGCTGTCTGCCCTCGCCCGGGGTGATCGCGCGGAGCGTCGCCCGGCGCACCGATCTGCAGATGCTGGACCTCGAGGACCTCACGCCGCACTACGTCGAGACGCTGCGCCGGTGGCGGGACAACTTCGAGCTCCGCGCGCACGAGCTCAGGCGCTACGGCTACGACGAGCGCTTCCGTCGGCTGTGGACGCTGTACCTCGCCTATTGCGAGGCCGGCTTCGCCGAGCGGCGGATCTGCGAGCTCCAGATCGTGCTCGCCAAGCCGCTCGGCCGGACGCAGACCGCGGAGTACCGCGCCGGGCGCTCGGCCTGGCCGGTGAGCGACGCCGCCTCGGGCTGACGGCGACGCGGGGCCGGGCGTCCGCTGGCCGTTGCGTCCGCGCGGCCGGGCTCCGGCGTTACGCGTCGACCGCGGCCGCGAGCGCCGCGCTCAGCGCCGCCGACCCGCCGGCCACGAGCGCCGTGGCCACCGGCGACTGCCGCGGCAGCCCACGGCGCGCCGCGACCGTCGCGGCGATGTCCGACAGATCACCGGCGATGCTGCCGGCCAGCCACGGCCGCAGCGGCCGGCCCCGTAGCGACGCCGCGAGCGCGCCGCTGTGGAAGATGACTTCGCGGGCGCCGAGTCCGCGGAGGGCGACCTGGGCGCCCTCGCGCCGGGCGTCGTCACCGAGCCAGCGCTGGGAGAGACGCGCGGGCGCGCTGAGCAGCGCGGCGCCGTAGGCGATGCGGACGCCGAGGACGGCACGGGTGGCGGCGCGGGTGCTATTCATGTCGGTCTTCCTTTCCCGGATGGAGCCGGCCGGGGCAAAGATCATGTCAGGCCCAGATAGCTACCCCCGATGAGCCGCGTGCGCACCCTCGCCGCCCGGCTCGGCGCCTCACTTGCGAGTGCGGTACTCGGCACGGCCGCGCTCGCCGCGCTGGCCGCATTGCCGTCCGCGGCGACGGCGGCCGGGCGCAGCCACGGCACCGACCCGACGACGCTCGTCGATCCGTTCGTCGGCACGGCGGCCGGGGCACCCGACTTCGGTACCGGCGGCGGGGCCGGCAACACATTCCCCGGCGCGTCGCTGCCGTTCGGCATGGTCCAGTTCAGCCCCGACACCTTCCCGGCGAACGACAACTTCGCCGCCGGCTACAGCTACCGGGACACGCGGCTGCGCGGGTTCTCGCTCAACCACATCTCCGGGGCCGGCTGCGCCGGACTCCAGGACGTCTCGATCGTCCCGGTCGCCGGTCGCCTCACCGGCTCGCCGGCTACGCCTGGCTCCTACGACCTCCGGACCCCGTACCGCCCGACGTTCACGCACGCCGCCGAGTCGGCCGTGCCGGGTGCCTACACGGTGACGCTCGATCCCGGTGGCGCGGGCGAGGTCCGCGCCGAGCTCACGGCGACGACGCGCACCGGTGACGCGCGCTTGCGCTACCCGACCCCGCGGCCCGGCTCGGTGCTGTTCAACCTCGGTGGCAGCGCGATGGGGGACACCGCGGCCGACGTCCGTCTCGCCCCGAGCGGCCGCGAGCTCACCGGGTCGGTCCAGAGCGGCTACTTCTGTTACGAGAACACCCGCTACAGCGTCTACTTCGCCGCCCGGTTCAGCCGGCCGTTCGCCGCCTACGGGACGTGGACGGGAGCGCGGCTCGCGCCGGGCTCGAGAAGCGCCGCCGAGCGCACGCCGTCCGGACCGGTGCCGCCCGTCTACCGGCCGGTGGCCGGCGGGCCGCCGGCGGCGCCCGGCGATCCGACGACAGGCGTGCAGACCGGGGCCTATGTCACCTTCGCCCCCAGCGCCGCCCCGGTCGAGCTCCAGGTCGGGCTGTCGTACGTGTCGGTAGGGGGCGCACTCGCGAACCTCCATCGCGAGGCGACCGGGCGCAGCTTCGCCGCGTTGCGGACCGCCGCGCGGCGGGCGTGGCGCACGCGTCTGTCGCAGATCACGCTCGGCGGCGGTAGCCGCGCCAACCGGCGGACGTTCTACACCGCCCTCTACCACGCCGAGCTGATGCCGAACGTGTACAGCGACGTCGACGGTCGCTACCGCGGCATGGACGGGCGCGTCCACCGCAGTGCCGGCACCGAGTACGCCAACTACTCGGGGTGGGACATCTACCGCAGCCAGTTCCCGCTCGTGGCGATGCTCGACCCCGCGGCCGCCGCAGACATGGCCCGCTCGCTGATCGACGAGGCCGACACCTCCTCGGGGCAGCTGCCGAAGTGGTCGCTCCTCGGGACCGAGAACGAGATCATGACCGGCGATCCGGCCGACGCGCTCATCGCCGAGGCCTACGCCTTCGGCGCCCGTCGCTTCCCGGTGCGCCACGCGCTCGCCGATCTCGTCGCCGGCGCGACGCGTCCCGGTCAGAGCACGAACAACGCCTACGTCGAGCGCGCCGGGCTCGCCGACTACCTGCGGCTCGGCTACGTGCCCGTCGAGGACAACACGAGCTCGGCGGCGCAGACCGTCGTGCACTCGCTCGCCTGGGGGAGCGTGGCCACGACGCTCGAGTACGCCCTCGACGACTTCGCCATCGCCCGCCTCGCACGGGCCGTCGGGCAGCCCGTGGTCTGCCGGCGCTTCGCCGGCCGCTCGGAGAACTGGCGCCGCACCTACAACCCGGCCGACGGGTACGTGCAGCTGCGGCACGCCGACGGCACCTGGGCGACGCCGTTCAGCCCGACCTCCGAGGACGGCTTCGCCGAGGGCGATGCCGCTCAGTACACGTGGTTCGTCCCCCAGGACGTCTCCGGCCTCGCCATCGCGCTCGGCGGCCGCGCGACCGCCGCCCGGCGGCTCGCCGACTTCCTCAACCGGCTCAACGCCGGGCCCGAGTCGATGCACGCCTTCCTCGGCAACGAGCCGACCCTGCAGACCCCGTATCTCGACGACTGGCTCGGGCGGCCCTCGGCCGGCGCCGCCGCCGTGCACCGCGCCCTGCTCGGCCTCTACGCCCCGACCGCGAACGGTTACCCCGGCAACGACGACGGTGGCGAGATGGCGTCGTGGTGGGTGCTCTCGGCCCTCGGGCTCTACCCCGCCGTGCCCGGGACCGACGTGCTCGCGCTCACCGCGCCGCTGTTCCCGCGCGCGGCGATCGCGCTCCCGCACGGGCGACTGACGATCGACACCGCGGGTGCGGGCGGCTTCTCCTCGATCGCCGCGGTGAGCATCAACGGCCGCGGCGAGCCCCGCGCCTGGCTGCCGTTCTCCCGCCTGGCCGGCGGCGCCACGCTCCATTACCGGCTCGTCCGCGCCGGTGGCCGCTGGGCGACCACGGCCACGGCGGCGCCGCCGTCGTACGCGCCGGCCGCCGTCTGCCGTTGACGGTCTGGTGACCCACGGGCCGTCGGGGTCGGATACGGTCAGGCCATGCTCGGTCTTCCGGACGACGTAGCCGCCTGCCTATTCGATCTCGACGGCGTGCTGACCCAGACGGCGAAGGTCCACGCCGAGGCCTGGAAGCAGATGTTCGACGAGTACCTCAGAACGCGCGCGGAGCGCGAGGGGGAGAAGTTCGTCCCCTTCGACAAGGCCCGCGACTACGACGAGTACGTCGACGGCAAGCCGCGCTTCGACGGCGTGGAGTCGTTCCTGAAGTCGCGGAAGATCGATTTGCCCGAGGGCGATCCCGACGACGATCCCGGCCACGAGACGATCCACGGCCTCGGCAACCGCAAGAACGAGATCGTGCTCAAGATGATCCGTGAGAACGGGGTCGAGGCTTACGACGGGTCGGTCCGCTACGTCCACGCCGCCCGCGACGCCGGCCTGCGCCGCGCCGTCGTGTCCTCCTCGGCCAACGCCCGGGACGTGCTCAAGGCCGCCGGGATCGAGGACCTGTTCGAGGCGGTGATCGACGGCCACGCCGTCGACGAGCAGAAGCTCAAGGGCAAGCCGGCCCCGGACACGTTCCTCGCCGGCGCCCGGGCGCTCGGGGTCGACCCCGGCCACGCGGCGATCTTCGAGGATGCCCTCGCCGGGGTGGCGGCCGGCAAGGCGGGCAACTTCCACGCCGTCGTCGGCGTCGACCGGGTCGGCCAGGCCGACGAGCTCGCCGAGCACGGCGCGACGATCGTCGTGAAGGATCTGGAGGAGCTGCTCGCGCGGTGATCCAGGGCCCTGCCTTCCCGGTCGAGCCCTGGTCGGTGCGCGAGACCGAGCTCGACCTCGACCGCCTGGCCCAGACCGAGTCGATCTTCGCCCTCGGCAACGGCCACCTCGGGCTGCGGGGCAACCTCGACGAGGGCGAGCCCTACGGCCTGCCCGGCACGTACCTGGCCGGCTTCTACGAGCAGCGGCCGCTGCCGTACGCCGAGGCCGGCTACGGCTACCCCGAGTCCGGGCAGACGGTGGTCAACGTCACCAACGGCAAGGTCATCCGGCTGCTCGTCGAGGATGAGCCGCTCGACCTCCGCTACGGCACGCTCGAGCACCACGAACGGGTGCTCGATCTCCGCGACGGGGTGCTGCGGCGCACCGCGCACTGGTGCTCGCCGACCGATCGCCGCCTCCAGATCAGCAGCACCCGGCTCGTGTCCTTCACCCAGCGCGCGGTTGCGGCGATCCTCTACGAGGTCGAGCCGCTCGAGGAGGCCTTCCAGGTCGTGCTCCAGTCCGAGCTCGTGGCCAACGAGTCGCTCCCCGATGGCGGCGGCGACCCGCGGGCGGCCGCGGCGCTCGCTCAGCCGCTGCAGTCGGAGTTCTGCGAGGCCCGCGACCACCGGGCGGTGATGGTCCACTCGACGCGGTCGAGCGGGCTTCGGCTCGCCGCCGGGATGGACCACGTCGTCGACGGGCCCGAACGGACCGAGGTGTCGGTCGAAGCGTATGAGGACGTCGCGCGGCTCACCGTCACCGCCAACCTCGCGCCCAAGCAGCCGCTGCGGGTGGTCAAGTTCCTCGCCTACGGCTGGTCGGCCCAGCGGTCGCTGTCGGCGATCCGCGACCAGGTCGCCGCCGCCGCCGCGGGCGCGCGTCACGCCGGCTGGGACGGCCTGCTTGCCGAGCAGCGCCAGTATCTCGAGAACTTCTGGGACCGCTCGGACGTCGAGCTCGACGGCGACGCCGAGCTCCAGCAGGCGCTGCGCTTCGGCCTGTTCCACATCCTCCAGGCCGGCGCCCGCGGCGAGCAGCGGGCGATCGCGTCCAAGGGACTGACCGGTCCGGGTTACGACGGCCACACGTTCTGGGACACCGAGAGCTTCGTGCTGCCGGTGCTCACCTACACCGCACCGCGCGCATCCGTCGACGCCCTGCGCTGGCGACACAGCACGCTGCCGCTGGCCCGCCAGCGGGCCGAGCAGCTCGGCCTCCGCGGCGCCGTGTTCCCGTGGCGGACGATCCACGGCGAGGAGTGCTCGAGCTACTGGCCGGCCGGGACGGCCGCGTTCCACATCAACGCCGACATCGCCGACGCCGTGGAGCGCTATCGCATGGTGAGCGGCGATCGCGAATTCGATCAGGGCGCCGGCCTCGAGCTGCTCGTGGAAACGGCGCGGATGTGGCGCTCGCTCGGCCACCACGACGTGGCGGGACGCTTCCGCATCGACGGCGTGACCGGCCCCGACGAGTACAGCGCGGTGGCCGACAACAACATCTACACCAACCTCATGGCCCAGCGGAACCTGGTGGCCGCTGCGCAGGCGAGCGAGCGCCACCCGGAGGCGGCGGCGGCACTCGGGGTCGACGACGAGGAGGCCGCGGCCTGGCGTGACGCCGCCCAGGCGATGCTCATCCCCTACGACGAGACGCTCGAGGTCCACCAGCAGGCGGAGGGCTTCACCCAGCACGCGACGTGGGACTTCGCCCACACCGATCCCGACCAGTATCCGCTGCTCCTGCACTTCCCCTACTTCGACCTGTACCGCAAGCAGGTGGTCAAGCAGGCCGACCTTGTGCTCGCCATGTACCTCCGCGGCGATGCCTTCTCGCCGGCCGAGAAGGCCCGGAACTTCAGCTACTACGAGCGCCTCACCGTCCGCGACTCGTCCCTGTCGGCCTGCGCGCAGGCGGTGATGGCCGCCGAGGTCGGCCACGTCGATCTCGCCTACGACTACTTCGCCGAGGCGGCGCTGATGGACCTCGACGACCTCGAGCACAACACCCGCGACGGCATCCACATCGCCTCGCTCGCCGGCACCTGGATCGCCGCCGTGGCCGGTTTCGGCGGCCTGCGCGACTACGACGGCGCACTCAGCTTCATGCCCCGCCTGCCGGGCGCGCTCTCGCGCCTGGCCTTCTGCCTGCACTTCCGCGGCCGCCGGCTGGATGTCGAGGTGCGCCACGACGAGGCGACGTACACGGTCCGCGCGGGACGGGCCCTGGCGATCACCCATCACGGCGAGCAGCTCACCATCGCGCACGGTGAGTCGGAGACCCGGCCGATTCCGCCACCGCCCGCCCTCGAGCGCCCGACCCAGCCCCGCGGCCGAGTCCCGAACCGGCGGCGGCCAAGCACCTAGTCCTGGTCGGCCGTCGAGCGCGGTTTCCGGCGGGCGGTCCGTTTCCGGCGGGCGCGCAACGGGGATCCCCGACTGGTATGCCCGCTGAGGTTCCCCTCCATCGCCGACTCGCCACCGCGGCCTCGTGGCCGCTCGGGGTGGCCGTCACCTCGTGGGTCTATGTGTGGCGGACGACGCCGATCCACCGCCGGGAGCTGCCGGGCGCGCCGGGTCCCGACCTGCCGCCGCCGCTGCGCGAGGACATCACGACGTCGGAGATCCAGCGCCCGAGCGATGGCTCAGGCCCGCTGTTTCACCGCATCTACACCGGCCGGGTGCTCGAGTCCGCCCACGGTGCGCCGGCGCTGATCGGCGAGATCGCGCGCAACCCCAACCGCGTCGCCCCGATTGCCCTCGCCCGGTTCCAGCGCACCTCGGGCGAGGCGGGCCGGATCGTCGTCGGCGATGAGTTCCGCGTGCGCATGCCCGGTCCGTGGGACGGCCCGATCCGCGTCGTCGACGTCACCCCGACGTCGTTTCGCTTCGCCACGCTCGACGGCCATCTCGAGGCCGGCCAGATCGAATGGCGCGCCCGGGACGACGACGGCGCGGTCGTCTTCCAGGTCGAGTCCTGGGCGCGGGCCGGGGACCGGCTCTCGGCCATCATGCACGACCGGCTGCGCATGGCCAAGGAGGTCCAGCTGCACATGTGGACCTCGGTCGTCGAGCAGGTCGCGCGGCTGGCCGGCGGCCGGCTCGAGCGGGGCGTCGACATCGAGACGCGGCGCGTGGACCTGAGCGCTTTAGCGGGGTTGGCCTGAGCGCCACGCCTGTGGCGAAGCAACCGCGCGGTCTTGTTGTTGGTCTTGAGCCGCCGAGGGCCGACCGGCCCGCCGATGGACGGGACAAGATTCGACCGCCCGTGAGCCAGTCGATGCGTGAACTGTCGCGATGCGGGAGTTGCAGCATCTTTCGCGGTCTCGGTCTCCAATGTTGTGGTGTTCCTACCGCACGCACGTTCGCGCGCGGCGAGCGCGGCTCTAGCGCCGCAGCGACCGGCTCAACCAGCCGACCGGTCGCGGGAGGGCCGGCCTGCGGCTCTCGCCGAGCGCGGCCTTCGCCGCGTTCGCGCCGGGCCCGCCGTGGACCCCGCCGCCGGGATGGGCCGAGGCCGACCCGAGGAACAGCCCCCCGATCGGGGTCTCCGGCCGGCCAAGGTTCGGCAGCGGCCGGAACAGCAGCTGCTGGTGAAGCTGTGCGGTGCCGCCGTTGAGCGCCCCGCCGACGAGGTTCCGGTTCGCCGCCTCGAAGCTCGGCGGAGTGAACACGTGGCGGCCGCGGATGAGCGCCCGGAAGCCGGGCGCAAGCTGCTCGACCTCGGCCTCGACGCGGTCGGCGAACATCGCCGTCTCGCGCTCGTCCCAGCTCCCGGTTAGCTCGCCGGCGCCGTCGCCGCGCACCCGCTGGGGGACGTGGGTGTAAGCCCAGGCCGTCTCCTTTCCGGCCGGCGCGCGCGAGGCGTCGAAGCGGCTGTACTGGCCCATCACGAGGTACGGGCGGGCGGGGATCACGCCACGGGCGAGGGTCGCCGCCTGCTCGCTGAGGGCGTCGAGGCTGTCGGCGACGTGCACGGTGCCGGCCCGCCGGGCGCGCTCGGACCGCCAGGGGATCGGCCCGTCGAGCGTCCAGTCAACCTTGACGGTGCCGTTGTCGTACTGAAAGTGCTCGAGGTCGGACAGCAGCTGGGCGGGCAGCGGCACGTCGCGCAGGAGGTCGCGGTAGAGCTGGGGCGCGCCGACATCGGCGATCACCGCCCGGTCGGCGGGATAGCGGTCCTCCTCGGTGCCAACGGCGACCGCGCGCCCGTCGTGGCATTCGATCTGCCGCACGCGCTGCTCGCAGACGATGCGCCCGCCGGCCGCCTCGAGCCGACGGACGAGCGCGGCGGTGAGCTGCCCCGAGCCACCCGCCGGCACGGGGAAGCCGTACTCCTGGGCCAGGCAGCACAGCACCCAGCCGAACACGGCGCTGAGCGGCGTCTCGGGGGCGACGTCGGCGTGGAGCGCGTTGCCGGCGAGCAGCCGCGGGCCACCATCGCCCCGGAAGGTCTCCTCGCCGAGCCGGCGGACGGGCAGCAATGAGAAGCGGCTGAAGCGCACGAGCTCCCGGGGGCCGAGCTCGCCGAGCAGGCGGAGCACCGCCCGCATCGGGGGAAAGGGGGAGAAGAAGGCGCCGAGTGCGCCCGCCCGCGTGCGCTCCCACAGGGCGTAGAGGGAGCGCCAGACCTCGCCGTCGCCCGGCGCGTCCTCGTCGAGGGAGGCGGCGGTTTCGTCGAGGTCGCGGCCGATGGCGGGACAGCTGCCGTCGGGGGCGGGATGGGCGACGGCGATCTCGCTGCGCAGCCAGCGTAGACCCCAGCGCTCGAGCTCGAGGCGCTGAATATGCGGGGACGCGGCGGCGAAGGGGTAGAACGCGCTGAACATGTCATGGGTGAAGCCGGGCTCGATCAGCTCGCCCGAGCGGACCGCGCCGCCGGGTGCCCAGGACTCCTCGAGCACGGTCACCGACCAGCCGCGATCGGCGAGCAGGTTCGCCGCGACGAGCCCGTTGGGCCCGGCGCCGATGACGACTGCGTCAGCCACCGTGCGCTACGTTCCTGCCCCGGTGAGAGAGTTCGACGGCGGACCTGAGCTGACGATCCGCGAGGTGTCCGCGCGCACCGGGGTGCACGAGGGCACCCTGCGGATGTGGGAGAGCCGGTACGGCTTCCCCGAGCCGCGGCGGCTGCCGAGCGGCCACCGGCGCTACTCGCCGCTCGACGTCGAGCGCGTGCGCGCCGTCCTGCGCGGCCGCGAGCAGGGCATCTCGCTGCCGGCGGCGATCGCGCAGGCCCAGCGCGTCGGCCGCGAGCCGCGACCGTCGGTGTACTCGGCGCTGCGGGCGAGCTTTCCCCACCTGCAGCCGCAGCTTCTGCCCAAACGTGCGCTCGTCCCGCTCAGCCACGCGATCGAGGACGAGTGCTGCGCCCGGGCGCAGCGGCCGGTGCTGTTCGGCTGCTTCCAGCACGAGCGCTTCTTCCGCCAGGCCGAGACGCGCTGGCGCGAGCTCGCGCGGACCGCCGAGGCGGCGGTCGTGCTCGGCGACTTCCCGCGGACGCGCCAGCCGAAGCTCGGCCCGGCCGAGGTCGCGCTCGAGGACGGCGATACGCTTCTCCGCGAGTGGGTGCTCGTCTGCGACGCCCCCGAGTTCACCGCGGCCCTCGTCGGCTGGGAGCGGCTCAGCGACGCGGGTGGGGAGCGGCGCTTCGAGACGCTGTGGACGGTCGAGCCGCCGGTCGTCCGCGAGGCTGCCCGCATCTGCTGCGGCCTGGCCGCGCGCGCCGCGCCGGACCTCGCCGCCGCGCTCCGGGAGCGGCTCGCCGTCGCGCCCGCGCCGAGCGACCCCGAGGTCCGCGCCGCCGTCGAGCTGACGACGCGCATGGTCGCGTACGCCACCGGGGCTCACGGCCACCAGCGGCGCCGGCGTCGCTCGTAGCGCTCGAGCGAGTCGCCGAGCAGGTAGAACGTCGCCGGCCACAGGCCGATGAACAGCGCCCGGCGCTCGGCGTTCCCGCGCTGCTCCTGGTCGACCGTCTTGGCCCTGACCCACAGACCAAGGCTAAGGCTGACCGTGGTCAGGGCGACGCCGTGCAGGTGCCCGGAACGGACACCGACGCACTCGAGGCTGCGCTCGATGAACGTGTCGTGGGGGGCGAGGGCGGTCATCCTCAGAGCCGCTACCCGGGCCGCCGACATACCGAACCTGAGTTGATCGCCGCGCCGACCTCGATCGCGCCCGGAGCGGTCGCGGAGCCGCTCCCTACCGCCGCGCAGAATCGAGCTCGGCCGACGCTTCCTCGAGCGAGCTCCAGGCGCTCGCGCGCGGAGCGAGCCCGGGATCGTCGAGCCGCGCCGAGTAGATCGACGGCGCCCCGAGCCGGCGGGCGACGATCGTGGCGAGCGTGACCGCGAGCAGCAGCGGCACCATCAGCGCGTCGGTGTGGTGGGCGAGCTCGAGCATCAGCACCGTCGCCGCCAGCGGTCCCTGCATCGAGGCGGCGAGCACCGCACCACCGCCGATGATCGCGTAGGTGCCGGCTGAGGCGCCGGGCCACAGGTCGGCCCAGAAATGGCCGAGCAGGCCGCCGAACAGCACGCCGAAGGTGAGCGTCGGGGTGAACAGGCCGCCCGGCGTTCCGCTGCCGAGGCAGGCGGCGGTGACGAGCGGCTTGAGCACCATCAGGATCGCCAGCAGGCTGACGCTGAGCGCCCCGGTCACCGCGAGCTCGACGGTGTCCTTGCCGTTGCCGAGCAGCTGCGGGTAGGCGATCGACAGCACGCCGAGCGATGTGAGCACGACGATCGGCGCGATCAGGCGTCCGCTCCCGGTCGGGCGAATCCGGTGCACGCGGGCGATCGTCCGCACCCAGCCGACGGCGGCGAGTCCGGCCAGCGGCCCGACGATCGCCGCCCACGCGATCTGCGAGCCCGACACGCCGTAGGTGGGGATGAGGTAGGTCGGGGCGATCGGCAGGACGATCCAGGCCACCGCCGTAGCGATGAGGCTGGTGGCGAGCGCGGGGAGGACGAACGGCAGGTTGACGGTCCCGAGCAGCACCTCGAGCGAGAACAGAGCGCCGCCGAGGGGCACGTTGTACACCGCCGCCATCCCGGCCCCGGCACCGCAGGCGACGAGCAGTCGCCGCTGCCAGCGAGGGACGCCGAGCGCGGTGCACAGGCGGCTGGCGAACGAGGCGCCGGCGAGCTGGGGAGCGGCCTCGCGGCCGAGCGAAGCGCCCATGGCAACGACGATGATCGACAGCGTGCCGCGGCTCACGCTCGGGGCAACCGCCATCTCGCCGTCCTGGAGCCAGAGCGCGTCGGAGACCTCGCTGCCGCCCAGGCCCGGGATCCAGCGGAGCACGAGTGCGCCGACGCCCGCGAGGACGCCGGCCGCGGCGAGGACGAGCACGCGGTGCAGGGGCGAGGCGCGCTCGACGGCGTGGAGGAAGTTGCCGTTGGCGTGATAGCCCCAGAACACGTGCGCGACGCCGTCGAGCAGCAGCATCAGCACTCCGCCGGCGACGCCGGTAGCGAGGCCGATCGTGACCACGAGCAGCCAGAACGCGGGGCGGTAGCTGGCCACGATGCCCCGGCCGGGCACATTCGGCTGCGGCGAGGCGTAGCGGCTGCTCACGCCGGCTCCCCTAGCTCGGCGGCGAGCTGGCTCGGGGAGCTGAAGTGGACCGCGCGCAGCCCCGCCTCCCGCGCCCCGGCGACATTGACGGCCCGATCATCGATGAACAGCACCTCGTCGGCGGTCCGCCCGAGCCGCCGCAGCGCGGCGGCGAAGGCGGGTGGATCGGGCTTGGTCAGGCCGAGGTCCGAGCTGAAGATGAGCGTCCCGAACAGGGCCATCTCGGCCTGGGCGGCGACCGCGGCCGCGAGATCGCGCGGCGCGTTGGAGAACACCGCGAGCTCGCGTCCACGCCGCCCGGCTGCGCGCAGGACCTCGAGCGTGTCGGGATTGAGGTGGGTCCAGCTGCCGACGTCGATCCGCGCGAGCTCGGCGAGCAGGTCGTCGTCATCGAGCTCGGCCTCGGCCACCGCCGACCAGAACGCGCGCGGCGAGCCGCCCCGGTCATATGGCGGCCGGTGCCGCCAGTACCGGTCGTGAAACACATCGGGGGCGAGTCCGAGCAGGTCGGCCATCGCCTCGATCGCCTCGGCCGGTTGGGCGACGGTGATCACCTCGGCGTAGTCGACGAGGAGCGTGCGTGGTACATCGCCGTCGTCAGGCGCGGGCATGGAAGCCATCTTGACCGGCGGGCGGCGGTCACGCGTTGGCGGAAATGTGAATGTGTCGTACATGGCATGGGGCCGCAATGGGTAGCTATCGCCACGTTGTAGGGCAGATTCGCGCTCCCCGGACATGGGGAGGCAACGCGTATCCCATCTCATCGGGCGGCCGTCACGAAGGCCGCAGTCAACAACGGCTTGGAGGGCTGCCGAACCGCGCTCATGACTTTGGAGATTCCGGTGCATCGCCTGCTCAGCGTGGTGCGCGACTTCGAGACCGCGGGCGGGGCGAGCCCAGGTCTCGTCGCCTGGGAGCTGTCCGTCGACGAGACGTCGATCCGGCCCGCGTGGGCGCGGGCGACCGCCGACGGCCTGCTCGAGCGCGCCGGCATCGATCGTCAGGAGCACGAGGAGCTGTGGCGACTGAGCACGCGCGGCTGGAACGAGCTCGGCATCAGTCCGACCGCCGACTGTCGCCGGCGCGAGGCGGTGACCCGGCTGGGGATTCTCGACCGCGTCGGCGATCCCGCCCTCAGCGCGCTGACGCGGATCGCCTCCTACATCGCCGGCGGGAGCCCGGCGGCAATCCACATCTTCGACGAGCGCTACCAGCTGCGCGTGGCCGCGGCGCACGCACCGCTCGCCGACCATCCCGCTCACGACACGATGTGCCGGCTCGTCATCGACCAGGAGCAGCCGGTCCTCTGCGCCGACGCCAGCACGGACCCGCGCTTCAGCTACTCGAGCCTCGTGCGCGGGCCCGAACCGGTGCGCTTCTACGCCGCCGTGCCGCTGCGGACGGTCGACGACGGCAACGTGATCGGGACGCTGTGCGCGTTCGATCGCGTGCCGCGGGAGCTCGGCGACGAGCAGATGGAGCTGCTCGAGGATCTCGCCCGCCAGGCGGTCTCCCAGATCGAGTTCGCCCGGCTGGCCATCGACCTCGGGCAACTCGCGATGCACGACCCGCTTACCGGGGCGGTCAACCGGCTGCTCCTCCACGACCGGCTCGTCCAGGCCTTCGCTCGCCGGCGCCGGCACGGCGGCGAGCTCGCAGTGATGATGGTCGACATCGACGACTTCAAGGCGCTCAACGACACCTACGGTCACGCCGCCGGCGACGCGGTCCTGCGCGCGGTCGCACGACGCCTCACCGACAGCGTGCGGGTCGAGGACACGATCGCCCGGATCGGCGGCGACGAGTTCGCCGTGCTCACGGAGCTCGTCGCCGGCGAGGACGTCGATGAGCTCCGCGCCCGGATCCGGGCCCGTCTCGCCGAGCCGGTGATGATCGACGGCGCCGCCGTCGAGCTCCGCGTCAGTCTCGGCATCGTCATCGCCGACCTCGATGCCGAGCCCGCGGCCGCGCTCGCCCGGGCCGACGAGATGATGTACGCGAGCAAACACACCCCCGAGTAGGCCCTGCCATCATCCGGGCATGACCGGTCAGGAGTTCGGGCTCGCGCTCTCGGTCTTCGCCGCGTGTGCGGTCGAGGCCGTCGAGGCGCTGACGATCGTGCTCGCGGTGGGGATGACCCGCAGCTGGCGCTCGGCGTTCGTCGGCGCCGGAGCCGCGGTCGCGGTGCTCGCCGTCGTCACCGTCGCGCTCGGGCCGGCGCTCACCTCGCTGCCGATCAACGTCCTACGGGTCGTCGTCGGCGGTCTGCTGCTCATCTTCGGGCTGCAGTGGGTGCGCAAGGCGATCCTGCGGGCCTCGGGACTGAAGGCGCTGCACGACGAGGCGGAGGCGTTCGAGGAGGAACAGGCCGCCGCCCGCAAGGCCGGTGCGGTGCACGAGGGCATCGACGGCTACACGTTCACGATCTCTTTCAAGGGCGTCCTGCTCGAGGGCCTCGAAGTGGTGTTCATCGTCATCACCTTCGGCGCCAACCAGCATCGCGTCGGACTCGCCGCGGCGGCGGCGGCGCTCGCCGTTGCGCTCGTCATCCTCGCCGGCGTCGTCGTCCACGCGCCGCTCACCCGCGTCCCCGAGAACGTGCTCAAGTTCGGCGTCGGCGTGATGCTCACCTCGTTCGGGCTGTTCTGGGGCGCGGAGGGCGCGGGCGCGGATTGGCCTGGGAGCGACGCCGCGCTGCTTGCGATCGTGCCCTGCGTCCTTGGCTTCTCGCTCCTGCTCGTGGCGCTGCTGCGCCGCTGGGTGGCCGCCGACGAGGCGAAGCGCCTCGCGACCGAGCCGGTGCACGCATGAGCCGCGTCGAGGCGCTGCTTCAGTTCCTGTGGGACTTCGTCGTCGGCGACGACTGGCGGATCGCCGTCGGCGTCGTCCTCGCCCTCGCGCTGACCGCGCTCGTTGCCGGCGGATCGGTGGCGGCGTGGTGGATCCTCCCGGTCGCCGTCGCCGCGCTGCTCACGTGGTCGTTGCGGCGCGCCGCCCGGGGGCGATAGGCGCTGAGACTCGGAGCCCTCCCAGGGAGTCAGTCCGGGCCGGCCGCGGCGGCGGCGTCCTCGAGGTGGTCGTCGCCGTAGAACACCGCGTCGCCGACGCGCACGGACGGCACGCCGCGCACACCGGCATCCCAGGCGACCTGGGTGGCATCCTTGAGCGCCTCCTTGATCGTCGGCTCGGCGATCGCGGCGGGCAGCGCCGCGCCGTCGAGACCCGCCTCCTCGGCGCACGCGCGGAGCACATCGAGGTCGGAGATGTCGATGCCCCGGGCGAACTCGCGGGCGTAGACCGAGCGGACGAACGGCTCGATGGCGCCGAGCCGCTCCGCCCAGATCGTCGCCCGCATGGGGATGAGCGTGTTGACCGGCCAGTCCGGCGGCCAGAGGAGCGGCGGGAGTCCATACCGGGCCGCGCGGGCCTCGACGTCGGCCATGTTGACCTCCCGGTCCGGGCCCGCGGACCACGACCCCCACCCGCGCCAGCGGAACATCGCCCCGAGCAGTACCGGCCGCAGCTCGACGGCACCGCCGAACACCGACCGCATCCGCGCCACAGCGAGGTACGCGTACGGCGAGCCGAGATCGAAGTAGAGGATGGCCATCGTGGTTTCGCAATCATCCTCTCTGTGCCACTCCGCTTCGAGCCGCCCGACCCTGGCCGATGAGCGGCGTCCTCGATCGACTCGCCGTCCCGATCGTGCTCGCGCCGCTCGCCGGCGGCCCGTCGACGCCGGAGCTCGCCGCCGCCGTGTCGAATGCAGGCGGCCTCGGCTTCATCGCCACCGGCTACCTCTCGGCGGCGGAGGCCAGGGCGCGACTCGAGCGCACGCGCGCGCTCGCCGACGGCCCGCTCGGGGCCAACCTGTTCGTCCCCGGGGCCGGCGCGACGGACCCGGCCGTCTACGCCGACTACGTCGAGGCGGTGCGCGCCTGGGCCGGCCCGCGGAACCTGCCCGTCGGCGACCCGGCCGGCAGCGACGACGACTTCCCGGCCAAGCTCGAGCTGCTGTGCGCCGAGCCCGTCGACGTCGTGTCGTTCACCTTCGGCTGCCCGCCCGCGGAGGTGCTCGCGCGGCTGCGGGCCGCCGGCTGCGAGTGCTGGGTCACCGTCACCTCCCCGGCCGAGGCGCGCACGGCCGCCGACCGCGGCGCCGACGCCCTCGTCGTGCAGGGTGCAGAGGCGGGTGGTCATCGCGGCTCGTTCCGCGACGACCCAGGCGCGCCCGCCATCGGGCTGCTTCCGCTGCTGCAACGCGTGCGCGCCGAGGTGACGGTCCCGCTCGTCGCGGCCGGGGGACTGATGACCGGCGCCTCCCTCGCCGCCGTCCTCGCCGCCGGGGCGCGAGCCGGCCAGTTCGGGACGGCGTTCATGCTCGCGCCCGAGGCGGGCACGGGCGACGCCCACCGGGCGATGCTCGCCGGCCGGCGGGAGACGGTCCTCACCCGCGCGTTCACCGGCCGCCTCGCGCGCGGGATCCGCAATGCCTTCATCGCCCAGCACGAGGCCCGCGCCCCGGTCGCCTACCCCGAGCTGCACTACCTCACCGCGCCACTGCGGCGGCACGGGCGTGAACACGACGATGCCGAGCTGATCAACCTGTGGGCGGGCGAGGGACATGAGCTCGCCCGCGCGCTGCCGGCCGCCGAGCTCGTTCGTGGCCTCGCCGATGAGGCCCGAGCCGCGCTCGAGCGCGCGCGTGTCACCCTGTGAGGTGTGAGGACCACGACACTGGAGGCTGGGGATGCCACGCGCAGTGCGGTTTGACCATTACGGCGGCGATGACGTGCTCGAGGTCGTCGACGTCGAGCGACCGTCGCCCGGGCCCGAGCAGGTGGTCGTGCGGGTCAAGGCGGCCGGTATCAATCCGGGCGAGATCTCGATCCGCGAGGGCCGGATGCACGATCGCTTCCCCGCCCACTTCCCCTCGGGCGAAGGGTCGGACCTCGCCGGGGTGATCGAGGGGCTCGGCGCCGACGTCGATGACTGGGAGGTCGGCGACGAGGTGATCGGCTACACGAACGAGCGCGCGAGCCACGCCGAGCTCGTCGCCGTCGACGCCGCCCACCTCACCACCCGGCCGAGCGGGGTGCCGTGGGAGGTCGCCGGGGCGCTGTTCGTGGTCGGCACGACCGCGTATGCCGCCGTGCGCGCGGTCGACCCCGGGCCGCAGGACACGCTCGTCGTCTCCGGGGCGGCCGGCGGCGTCGGTTCGCTCGCCGTGCAGCTCGGGCGCCGCGCCGGCGCGACGGTGATCGGCCTGGCCGGCGAGCCCAACCACGAGTGGCTGCGCGCGCGGGACATCATCCCGGTGAGCTATGGCGACGGTGTCGCCGAGCGCATCCGCGCCGCGGCCGATGGGCCGGTGACCGCCTTCATCGACACGTTCGGCGGCGGCTACGTCGATCTCGCCATCGAGCTCGGCGTGCCCGCCGAGCGGATTGACACGATCGCCGACTTCGAGGCCGCCCACCGCCACGGTGTCAAGACCGACGGCAGCGCGGCCGGTGCGAGCGCCGAGGTGCTCGGAGCGCTCGCGCAGCTGGTCGATCGCGGCGAGCTCGAGGTGCCGATCGCCGCGACCTACCCGCTGGAGAAGGTGCGCGCGGCCTACGGCGAGCTCGCCCATCGCCACACGCGGGGGAAGATCGTCCTCGTCCCCTGAGCGGGACCGCCCGCGTCGGGCCACGCGTGCGCGCCGCGCCCGTCCATCCGCGCCAGCCGATTGCCCGCGGCGGCCGTCGGGCACCAACTCGCTCGGCCAGGCGCGCTACAACGGCCCCGCGCCCCCGCCCGGCCACGGCGTCCATCACTACTACTTCTGGGTCTACGCGCTCGACGAGGACCTCGACCTCGATGCCGGCCTCGATCGCCGGGCGCTGCTCGAGGCGATCGAGGACCACGTGATCGAGCAGGCCCGCGTGATCGGCACCTACGAGCACTGAGCAGCTGCGGCCGGGGTCGGCGCCGGCCGGGGCGCCCCGGGCCGGGGCGACTCGGATATCGTCGCCGCGTGCGCTCTCCGGCGGAGATCACAACCGCGTGGCTGACCGGGGTGCTTGACGGCGCCCCAGTCGAGAGCTTCACGGTCGAGCAGATCGGGACCGGGCAGATGAGCGACAGCTTCCGGGTCAATCTTGCCTACGCGGCGGGAACGACCCTCGACGCCGGCACCCCGGCCTCGGTCGTGGTCAAGCTCGCCGCCGCCGACGACACGAGCCGCGCGACGGGCGCGGCGCTCGGGCTCTACGAGCGCGAGGTCCGCTTCTATGCCGAGGTCGCGCCGCTCATCGGCGATCCGGTCGCGCCGACCTACGCGGCCACGTACGAGCCGGGCGAGGGCACCTTCTGCCTCGTCCTCGGTGACGCCGCCCCGGCCCGGCAGGGGGATGAGATCACCGGCGCCGATCGGCCCGACGCGGAGCTGGCCATCGATGCGCTCGCCGATCTGCACGTCCCGGTCCTCGGCGATGGCGGGCTCGCCGCTGCCGAGTGGCTGAACCGCGAGTCGCCGATCACCCAGCCGCTCATCAAGCAGCTGCTCGCCGGCTTGGTCGAGCGCTACGAGGAGCGGATCGCCCCCGAGCACCGCTTCGTCTGTGAGCGCCTCGTCGAGAGTTTCGACGGCTGGATGGAGGCCTCGCGGCAGGGGACGCAGGGACTCGTTCACGGCGACTACCGGCTCGACAACCTGCTGTTCGGCGAGCCCGGCGCGCCGCGCCCGGTGACCGTCGTCGACTGGCAGACCGTCACCTGGGGCTCGCCGCTCACCGATCTCGCCTACTTCCTCGGCTGTGCGCTGACGATCGAGAACCGCCGCGCCTGGGGCGACGCCCTGATCGCGCGCTACCACGCGCGGCTCGGCGAGCATGCCCCGGTGATCGAGGAGGTGCGCGAGGGGGTCCGCCTGCAGTCGTTCTTCGGGATCGTGATGGCGATCATCTCGCCGATGCTCGTCGTCCAGACCGAGCGCGGCGACGACATGTTCATGGCCCTGCTCGCCCGGCACGCCCAGCAGGCACTCGACCTCGACGCGCTCGCGCTGCTGCCCGCGGCCGAGGCACAGGCGCCGCTGCGGCCGGTGGGCGCCGACGAGGCCGCGCACGCACCGGGCAACGATCGCCTGTGGAACGAGAGCTGGTACTTCGACGTCGCTGACGACGAGCGAGGGGTCGGCGCCTACGTGCGGCTTGGGCTCTACCCCAACCTCGGACGCGCCTGGTACACGGCGATGATCTGCGGGCCCGACCGGCCGACGGTGGCCGTCGTCGACTACCACGCGCCGCTCCCTGGCGAGGACCTCGCGGTGCGCAGCGAGGCGCTCGACGCCGGCCAGGAGCCCGAGGTCGAGCTCGAGCGCTATCGCGTGCGCCTGACGGCGACCGGTGAGGCCCACGACGACCCCGCCGCGCTCCTGCGAGGCGAGCCGGGCCGTCCGGTCGAGGCGGTGCTCGACCTCGTGTGGGAGACCGACGGGGTTCCCTACCAGTACCGCATGACCACCCGCTACGAGATCCCCTGCCGGGTGCGCGGGTCGATCACCGTCGACGGCGAGCGCATCGACATCGACGCCCCGGGTCAGCGCGACCACTCGTGGGGTGTGCGGGACTGGTGGAGCATGGACTGGGTGTGGTCGGCGCTCCACCTCGAGGACGGCACCCGGCTGCACGCCCTCGATCTGCGCATCCCCGGCGCGCCCCCGATCGGGGTCGGCTATGTGCAGCCGGGCGGGGGAGAGGTGACCGAGCTCGAGGCCGTGACCGCGCGTGAGGCGTTCGCCGACAGCGGGCTGCCGAGCTCGGCGCAGCTCGCGCTTACTCCGGGGGACACGGTGATCGAGGTCGAGCCGGTCGGGTTCGGCCCGCTGCGCCTGGTCGATGACGACGGTCGCGTGGCCGAGTTCCCGCGCGCTTGGTGCCGCCTCCGCACCGCCGACGGCCGCACCGGCGTCGGCTGGGTGGAGTGGAACCGCAACCTGCGCTAGCCGCATCGGGGAGGGGCGGGCGGACGCGCCACGAATGACACAGTGGCCGTTTGCGAGTTGGATCGCTGCGGCCTCCTGCTAACCGGGGAGCAGATGATGAACCGACGCCTATTCCTTCTCTTCATGTCCGTCTGCGCGACGTTATGGCTGACTGCCGGCGCTGCGTCAGCGGACGTCCCACCGATCATCACTCCTGGAGGCGTCGGCGCTGACGGGGACGGCGACCGAGGGCGCCACGCTACACGGGTTCGGCGACTCGTTCTCCGGGACTCCAACACATCCGATCCACGCCTCCAAAAGCTTCACCGCGACGATCGCCTGGGGCGACGGCACGACCCAGAGCGCCGCCGTCGCGGTCAAGAGCCCCGGTCTATTCACGATCAGCGCGTTCGGCCCACACACCTACCTCGACGAAGGCACGTACACGGTGACCGTCACGCTGATCGGGGATAACCAAACCCAGACCGCCTCCTCGCCGCTCACGGTAGGAGAGGCGGACAGCTTCACGCCCAACCCGACGGACATATCACCGGTTCAGAACACGATGTTCAGCGGACAGCTGGCCACGTTCACCGACGCCTACGCGAACGGCGCCTACGACCTCACCGCGACGATCAACTGGGGAGACGGGCACGCGAGTGCGGGGACGGTCGTCCAGACCGGCTCGGGCACGTTCTCCGTCAGCGGCGCCCACGATTTCGTCAACGCCGGAAACTCCCCGGTGAAGGTGACGATCAGCGATGACGGCGGCGCGCCGGCGACCGGCACGGCGACGTTGACCGCGCACGTCCAGCCGGGCGACTCCCTCCTCGGGCTCGTCGAGCCGTTCACCGCCTTCGAGGGAACAACGCTTCACGGCACCGTCGCCGAGTTCCGGGATGCCCTCACGACGACGCCGGCAAGTGGCTTCACCGCGACGATCGCCTGGGGCGACGGGACGAGTACCGCGGGCACGATCACCGGGAGCGGCGGGTCGTTCCTGGTCGGCGGGGCGCACGCCTACGGCGAAGAGGGCTCCTTCCCGGTCACGGTCACGATGTCCGGGATCGCACCCGACCTCGCCACGGCACAAGCGAGCCGGACCGAGACGGTCATCGACGGGGCGATCGCCGCGGCCCCGGTGCGCATCGTCGCGTTCGCCCGGCACCGTTTCACCGGGCTGGTGGCGACGTTCACCGACGGCGACCCGGCGGGCACCCGGAGCGACTACGCCGCCGCCATCAACTGGGGTGACGGGAGCGTCAGCGGCGGTCTCGTCGTTCCGGCGGGACGGAGCTTCCGCGTGTTCGGCAGTCATGTCTTCGTCCGCGGGGGCGCCTACGCCGTGACGACGATCGTCCGCGACCGCGGGGGGAGTTCCTCAAGCGTCGTCTCACACGCGACCGCCGCGACGGCCAATCTGCGACTGTCGCTGGCGGTGAGCCGGAGGGGCGGCTCGCTCACCTACCGGCTGGCCGTCTCCAATCGAGGCCCGGCCGCGGCGACGAGTCTCGTGCTCGGCGATCGCCTGCCGGCCGGGACTGGGCTCACCCGGATCATCCGGGGGAGATTCCACTGCCGGGCACCCCGACGGGGCCGCAGTGGCACCGTGACCTGCTCGCTGCCGCGGCTCGCCGCGGGCCGGAGCGCGTCGATGGCCATCGTCGTGACGCTGCACGCTCACCACGGCAAACGACTCGTCGACTCGGCTCACGTGAGCTCAACCTTGTTCGATCCCCGCACCGCGAACAACAGCGCCCGGGTGAGCACGCGCGTCGGGTAGCCGAGCGTCGACAGCGGGAAGAAACCCCGCCCGGCTGGAGTCTTCTCCCTACGACGGACCCGAACGACCATCGACTGGGAGATGACCATGATGAAAGGCAGGATCACGAGGCTCCGCGCGGGAATCGCCGCCGCGCTCGTGCTCGGGGTGGCGCTCGTCGTCGCCGGCTGCGGCAGCAGCAGCTCGAGCAGCACTTCGGTGAGCGCCTCGCCGGTGGCGAGCACGGCATCGTCGGCGAGCGCCACGAGCCCCGCCGCGGCCGGCATGATGATCAGTACGGCCAAGGGCACCGACGGCACCTACCTCGTCGGCTCCTCCGGGCGCGCTCTCTACCTGTGGGCGGCCGACGTGGGCGGCAAGTCGGTCTGCTCGGGCGCCTGCGCAAAGGCGTGGCCCCCGCTGACCACGACCGCGACGCCGACCGTTGGCACCGGGGTCAACGCCTCGGACCTCGGCACGGTGATGCGCTCCGACGGCACCAAGCAGGTCACCTACAAGGGCCATCCGCTCTACTACTTCGTCGCCGACACCTCCCGCGGCCAGACACGCGGGCAGGGCAGCAACAACTTCGGCGCCAAGTGGTGGCTGGTCGCCCCGTCAGGTGTGGCGATCACCGCGGGCGGCTCGTCGGCCGCGGCGTCCTCGGGCGGTTCCGGCGGCAGCTCCTCGAGCGGCTCGTCGAGCAGCTCGGGCGGCGGCTCCGCCTGGGGCTGATCTGAGTCGCCGGCCAATCAGCGCGTGGGGCTTCGCCGCCGTAGCGATCTGCTCGCTCGGCGGCCCCCTCGCGCTCGCCGCGCTCAACGTACCGTCGTTGATGGCCGACGCGGCCGATTCGGCGGGACTCGCGGTGCTCGCCTCGGTGGTCGTGTTCGCGGCCCCACTGGCCATCTGGCTGCGCTACGCGCGTGACGTGTCCGGCTCGGGCGGCCTCTACGGCTTCGTCGAGGCCGCCGCCGGGCGCCGCGTCGCGCTCGTCCAGGCCGCGATCTGGATCGTCAGCTATGCGCTGTATCTCAGCTACACGACGGTCCAGATCGTCTACGACGTGCTGCCGGGGGTCGTGCCCGGCGAGGTGCGCTACCAGTCGCTGCTTGCCCTCGCGATCCCCGTCGCGATGGTCGGCGTGATGCTCGCCGGGCGCACGGCGACGCTCATCGTGCTCGCGGTAATGGCCGCCGGACAGCTCGTGCTCGCGGGCATCCTCGACGCGGTCACGCTCGTCCACGTCTCCGCTCCGGCCACGGC
Source organism: uncultured Solirubrobacterales bacterium (assembly GCA_963752905.1). Classification (GTDB taxonomy): domain Bacteria; phylum Actinomycetota; class Thermoleophilia; order Solirubrobacterales; family Solirubrobacteraceae; genus Palsa-465. The sequence continues at coordinate 331,839 of CAVWAC010000016.1, read as the reverse complement.
GTTCGGCGCCCGCGCCCCGGCGGGGGCGCTGGCCAAGGCCGGCGTGCAGACCTCGCTGCTCTACGTCTGCGCCAGCCTGCCGCTGTTCCTCGGCGGCGAGCTCGCCCGTCCCGGGCGAATGATCCGGCGCGGTCTCACCGCGGCGCTCGCGGTGACGGTGGGAGTGATCGTCCTCGCCGTCGCGCCGCTCGCCGCCGACCCGGGTCTGCTGCATACCGACATTCCCGGCGTGACGGTGATGGAGCAGTTCGCCGGCGCCCACCTCGCCCAGGCGGTCGGGATCGGCGTCGCGGTGAGCATCGGCGGCGTGATGGTCTGCGAGTACCTCGCGCTCACCCGCCTCCTCTACGCCGTCGGGGGCTGGCCGGTGCGCCGGGTCACGGCGGTCATTGGCGCCGCTGTGCTCGTCGCGGCGCCGTTCAGCCTGATCGATCCGGAGGGCTTCTACAACACGCTCGCGACGCCCTCGCTCGTCGCGCTGTGGCTGAGCCAGCTCATCGTGTTCCTCGTCTACCCACGGTTCGCCCGGCGGCGGCGCACCCGGATGCTCCCGGCCTGGGGGCTGAGCGCGGCGGCCAGCGGTCTGGCGGTGTACGGAATCGTCACGGCGCTGCAGGCCGCCTCGAGCTGAGCGCGGCTTGACTTGCCGTGCGTCGTCGGCGAGAGTGGACCGCAGCGCAGGGGTAAGCGCGAGGTGAGCCGGGCGGAGGCGAGCGGCTCGGAAGTGGAAGAGGGATGACATGGCCGATTCGATCGTGTCGGCGCCAGACGTTGAGCAGCTCGCCCAATCGTTCAGCGGACCGCTGCTGCGTGATGGGGACGATGGCTACGACGAGGCGCGTCGGGTCTGGAACGGGACCTTCGACCGCCGGCCGGCGCTGATCGCGCGCTGCGAGGGCGTCAGCGACGTGCAGGCAGCACTGCGATTTGCCACCGCCGCGGGGCTTCCGGTCGCGGTGCGCGGCGGCGGTCACTCGGTCCAGGGCTACGGAACATGGGACGACGCCGTCGTCATCGACCTGTCTCCGATGCGCGTGGTCACGGTCGATCCCGAACGCCGGACGGCACGCGCGCAGGGAGGCACGACGTGGGGCGATTTCGACGCCGCCACCCAGGAGCACGGACTCGCCGTCACCGGCGGCCGGTTCTCGACCACCGGGATCGCCGGCCTCACGCTCGGGAGCGGCAGCGGCTGGCTTGAGCGGCGCTGTGGGCTGACGGCGGACAACCTGCTCGAGGCCGAGGTCGTGACCGCCGACGGCAGCGTCGTCACCGCGAGCGCCGAGGAGAATCCCGACCTGTTCTGGGGCCTGCGCGGCGGCGGCGGGAACTTCGGCATCGTCACGTCGTTCACCTACCAGCTGCACGAGATCGGCCCGATCATCTACGGCGGGCTGATGGCCTGCGCGCCGGATCGGGGCGCCGAGATCCTGCGCTTCCTCGCGGGCTACATGCCAGGCGCGCCCGACGACCTCGGCATCGGCGTCGCCTTCCTGAGCGCGCCGCCGGAGCCGTTCGTCCCGACCGAGATGCACTTCGCTCCGATGGTCGGGATCCTCGTGTGCTGGACCGGTGACCAGGCCGAGGGCGAGCGTGTCCTCGCGCCGATCCGCAAGGTCGCGCAGCCGGTGATGGACATGGTCCAGCCGATCCCCTACGCCGCGCTCCAGAGCATGCTCGACAACGGCGGCCCGCACGGCACGCGCGCCTACATGAAGGCCGAGTTCCTGCCCGAGCTCAGCGACGAGGTGATCGCCAAGCTCGCGCATCACGGCGCAGCCCGGCCCGGTCCGATGGTCCAATTGCTGCTCGAGCCGCTCGGCGGTGCGATCGGCCGCTTCCCGGAGGACGGATCGGCCCTCGGGCGCCGCGATGTGCCCTGGTGCTACCACGCGCTCTCGCTGTGGATGGACCCCGATCCGACGACGGCTGAGGACCACGTCCGCTGGGCGCACGACCTCTCCGCCGACCTCGCGCCGTATACGACGAGCGGGGTGTACCTCAACTACACCTCGGACGAGGGCGACGCGCGAGTGCGGAACATGTACGGACCCGAGCGCTACGACCGGCTCGTCGCGCTCAAGGACCGCTACGACCCGGGTAACGTGTTCCGGCTCAACCAGAACGTCAAGCCGAGCGCCGGTTAGGACGCGGCCCGCGGTTCCCGCAGGGTGTCGGCGAGCGCGTCGGCTAGCTGCTGCGGGCTGACCTCGAACGGGTCGAAGCGCCTGACGACGTGCTCGATCGACTCCTGGGTGACGCCGAAGTCACGGGCCGCGCTGAGGATGGCGAGATAACGCAGGATCCGGTTGCCGGACGGCTCCATCGCAGGCGGCTCGGCCACGCCCCAATGATCCCCGCGCAACGGGCTCGGGAAACCCTGCCATGCTCCCGGTGGCGTGACGCGATCAGCCTCCGATGTCTCCGTCGCGACGGGCCGTGACCTCGCCGTCGACCGGCTGCCCGAGGGTGGCCCCGCCGTCGAGGTGCTCGTCGTCGAGGACGCGAGTTTCGGGGCCGCGACGATCGAGGGTCCCCGCGAGCCCCACCGCCACGACTACCACGAGCTCATCTGGACCCGGCGCGGCGAGGGCGAGCACCTGATCGACGGCGAGGTCTCGCTCGTACGGCCGCGGACGGTGACGATCATCGGTCGCGGCCAGGTCCACGTGTTCGAGCGCGCCACCGGCCTCTATGGAGCCGTGGTCCGCTTCGGCGACGAGCTGCTGCACGGCGAGCGGCTCGTCCGCGCGGTCTGGCTGCTCGGTCGCCGCGCCAGCCGGACCGTCGAGCTGCCGCCCGCCGACGCTCCGCGGCTCGAGGCGCTGATCGAGATGCTCGCCGCCGAGAGCCGGCGCCCTCCGGACGGCTGCAGTCTCGACCTCGAGGCGCATCTCGTGTCGGTCATCCTGCTGCTCATCGAGCGCTGGTACGACGCGTCCCGTACCGGACGGCGCGACGCCGACGACGCCGAGGAGCAGTTGTACCGGCGCTTCGTCGAGGTGCTCGAGCGGGACTACGCGCGCCATCACGACGTCGGCCACTACGCCGACGCCCTGCGGGTCCCGCCGGCGGCGCTGTCCCGGGCCCTGGCCCAGGTCACCGGCCAGGGCACGAAGGAGCTCGTCACCGACCGGATCATGACCGAGGCTGCGCGACTGTTGCGTTACAGCGATCTCACCGTGGGGGAGGTCGCCTACCGGGTCGGGTTCGCCGACCAGATGTACTTCTCGCGTGCCTTCCGGCGCCATTCCGGCGCCTCGCCGAGCGCCTACCGCGAGCGGGCTCGCGGCCGCGGCGCCGGCTGATCCCGCCGCCACGCACCGTCATCCGGCCGCTCCGGGACCGTTATCAGGGCCGCGCCGGGGCCCCGCCTCAGAAGTGTCCATAGATCGGCGGGGTCCGTCCATTCTCAAATACCGGACCGCGGTCCACAATCACTACATGAGCTTGAGTGACACCCTTTCCCAGCAGCGAAGCGCCCCCCAGCTGCCTGCGGCGCTGCGACTCGGCGCCGTCGACCTCACGGTCGCCGACGTCGATCGCTCCGTCTCCTTCTACCAGGAGGCTCTCGGCCTCCGGGTCCATCGCCACGAGGCGACCGAGGCCGCGCTCGGCGACGGCACCGAGACGCTGATCGTCGTCCACGAGGACCCCCAGGCCGGACCCGCGGGCCGCCACGCCGGCCTCTACCACTATGCGCTGCTCTACCCGACCCGCGAGGAGCTCGCGCGCGCCGCACTGCGGCTCGCCGCGACGCGGACCCCGATCCAGGGCGCGTCGGACCACCGCACGCACGAGGCGATCTACCTGCCGGACATCGACGGCAACGGGATCGAGCTCGCTGCCGACCGCCCCCGCGAGGCGTGGCCGGCCGACCTCGGGTACGCCGGTGGCCCCGCCCCGCTCGACTTCGACTCGTTGCTCGGCACGATCGCCGACGAGCCGCCGACGCCCGTCGTCGCCGAGGGGCTGCGGATGGGTCACCTCCATCTTCATGTCGGCGACATCGGGCAGGCGCTCGCCTTCTACCGCGATCTGCTCGGCTTCGAACTGCAGGCCAACATCGGCACGGCGGCGTTCGTGTCCGCGGGTGGCTATCACCACCACCTCGCCTTCAACGTCTGGAAGGGCCGGGGCGTCGGCGGGCCCGCGCCCCACACCGTCGGGCTGCGCCATTGGACGGTCGAACTTCCCGCCGGCGACATCGATGACGTGCGGGCGCGGATCGTCGCGGCCGGACTTCCGATCGAGGAGCCGACCGATGGCTTCCTCGTCCGCGATCCCTGGGGGATCGCCACCCGTTTCACCTCGACCCGCGACCTCGTGTCGCCCCACTGATCACGCAAAGGAGCACCTGATGAGCACCACCAGCGAAACCACCACCCTCATCCCGACCGGGACCTGGAACGTCGACGCCGGCCATTCGAAGGTCGGATTCGCCGTCAAGCACATGGGCATCGCCACCGTGCGCGGCGAGTTCACCGAGTTCGAGGGCACGCTCGAGCTGAGCGGCGACCTCGCGAGTGCGACGGCGTACGGCACCGTCAAGGCGAGCTCGGTCGACACCAACGAGCCCCAGCGCGACGAGCACCTCCGCTCGGCCGACTTCTTCGACGCGGCCACCTACCCCGAGCTGAGCTTCCGCTCGACGGCGATCACGCCGCTCGACGACGAGTCCTTCCGGATCACCGGCGAGCTGACGATGCACGGCATCACCCGTGAGATCGTCCTCCGCGCCGAGGTCCAGGGCACCGACATCGACCCCTGGGGCAATGAGCGCGTCGGCCTCGAGATCACCGGCGAGCTCTCGCGCGGGGACTACGACATGAAGTTCAACCAGGCCCTCGGCAGCGGCAACATGCTCGTCGCCGACAAGGTCAAGCTCGCGCTCGACGTCTCCGCCGTCAAGCAGTCCTAGACCCCGTCTGATATCCAGGCCTACCGCGGGCCGGCGACTGATCGTTGCCGGCCCGCTGTCGTGCGCGTAGGCTGACGCACGTGAGCTCCGCGTGGCCGACGCTCAACTACGCCGACTGGCCGGCGGCCTGCGACACGCTCCATGCCCACACCCAGGTCCTCGGCAAGCTCGCGGTCGCGCTCGCCCCGCCTGAGCCTGAGCTCCAGCACGCCGCGCTGCGTCTCACGGCCCGCGGCTGGGAGACGCTGCCGCTACCGGCGCCCGACGCCTCCGGCGTCTTCGTCGTCACGCTCGACCTCCGCCGCCACGAGGCGCTCGTCGAGCACAGCGCCGGCGGGACCGAGCGCGTGCCCCTCGGTCCGGACCGCGCGGTCGGCGAGGTCACCCGCGAGCTGCTCGCGGCGATCGCCCGGCACGCCGGCGAGGTCCGGATCGACCCGCGCCCGCAGGAGGTGCCGTGGAGCGTGCCGCTCGACGAGGACGAGGAGCACGCGACCTACGCGCCCGAGCTCGCCGAGCGGTACCTCGCGCTGGCGACGCGAGCCGCGCTCGTGCTCGCCGCCTTCCGCGCCCCGTACCGGGGGCGGGCGACCCCGGTGAACGCGTGGTGGGGGTCATTCGACCTCGCGGTCAACTTGTTCTCCGGCGCGCCTGCCGAGCCCCCGAGCGCGGACTTCATCATGCGCAACGCGATGGACGCCCAGGAGGTGGCCATTGGCTGGTGGCCCGGCGACCCGCGCTACGGCCGGGCGGCCTTCTACGCCTACGCGCATCCCGCCCCCGACGGCTTCGCCGATCAGGCCGTGGCGCCGGCCGCGGCGCGCTGGGACGGATCGCTCGGGGAGTTCGTCCTCGACTGGGACGACGTCTGCGCGAGCGCCGACCCGCGTGCGACTGCGCTGCACTTCGCCCGGACGATCTTCCGCCATGCCTGCGCGGTGTGCGAGTGGGAGCCGGGACTCGCGGCCAGCGCCGAGGGGACGCCGCCGCCGGTGGCGTGAGTCTCAGAGCGCCGTCAGCGCCCAGCCGAGCCAGGCCGCCCCGAGGATGAGGACGAGTCCGGGCCAGACGTTGCGCGCGTAGCGGCGATTGCCGAGGATCGCCGCCATCGCCGCCTTGCTGAACGTGTTCGCGGTCAGCGCGGCGAGCACGGCGAGGGTGGCGGCGTCGAGACCGACCTGGCCCTTGCGGGCGAGCGTGGCCGCCGAGATCGCGGCGGACTGCGAGTCGGCGAGCCCGGCTGCCGACGTGCCGATCATCAGCCCGGCGCGTCCGAAGGCGACGGTGAGAATCGTCGAGACGAACAGCACGGCGGTGACGGTGAGCGCGAGGATCAGCGCGACGCGGAGGTTGAACGCCCGCCCGCGCTCGAGCTTATCCCCGGGTCTCACGTGCGTCGCCCGCCAGGCGAACACCGCGGCGTAGCCGATCGCCGCGAGTCCGGCGAGGAGGAGCGGCAGGGCGAGGCGCCGCAGAACCGGCACGCTGACCGCGCCGACGACGATGGCGAGGAGGATGACCGTCCCCACCGAGGAGACGACCGCCGCCGCGGTCGCGCCGCGGCGCTGGGCGGGGTCCTTGACCGCGCGGTCGCCCATGATCCCGATCGTCGCCGTGCTCGACACGAAGCCGCCGAGGAGCCCGGCGAGGAGCAGCCCGTAGCGCGGCCCGATCACCCGCAGCGCGACGTACCCGAGCGCCTGCACCGCCATCACGATGACCACGAGCCGCCAGATGACCGACGGATTGAGCGAGCCGTGGGGCCCGAAGCTCCGGTCGGGAATGAGCGGGAGCACGATGAGCGCGCAGGCGGCGAACAGGAGGCCGTCGTGCAGCTCCCGCTCGGAGAGCGTGTCGCGCACGACGCGGTGGATCTGCTCGCGTCCGGCGAGCACGATCGCCGTGGCCACGCCGAGTGCGGCGGCGGCGACGGTCTGCCGCTGCGCGAGCGCCCCGAGCAGGAAGTCGACGACGAGCGCGACCTCGGTGGTCATCCCGGGGTCCTCGTCCTGGCTGCGCAGGTAGCCGATGAGGGCCGCGAGGCCGACGAACGCGAGCGCGACCGCGGCGGTGACCGCGCCGCCGACCCGCCAGCTCACGCCCCCGGCGAGGCCCACGAGGGCGAACGTGCGCACCCCGGCGGGGCCGCGCTCGGCGCCCTGGCCCTTGCGGCGCTCACGCTCGACGCCGAGAAGCATGCCGATGCCGAGAGCGACGGCGAGCGTGGCGAGAGGCTCGCTCATCACCTGACGTTACGTCCGATGCGCGGGCATGCGCATCCGCAGAACTCACCATCGCGCTTCCGTACGCGTCCGCACGACGGCGCGCGGCCGCGGGACGACCTCAGGTCAGTTGTCGCCGCCGCCGGTTCCCGAGGGGTTCAAGCCCTGGTCCTCGCCCTGGTTGTCGGCGTTCTGAGCGCCGGTGTCATTCGAGGACTGTTGCAGCGTGTATGTGCCATCGCCGTTCGGCGCGACGAGCAGCTCGACTGACTGTCCCGGCGAGAACTGGCTGAGATCAAACGACGCGGGCACGTCGACGGTGAGCGTCGCGCCGGACTGCCCGCTGTCGTCGGCGGAGATGGAGAGGCTGCGGGCGGTCGCGTCGATCGACTGGACAGTGCCTTCGAGATCCACCCCGCCCACGTCCTCGCCGGTTGTCTGGACGTTGTTGGCCTCGACCGAGTCGTCGTCGAGCACGCCGTCGACCGCCACCTGCTGGCCGTCGGCGACCGGGCTGCTGGCCGCACGAACGTCACCAGCACCGGTGCGATGGGCATGAACGAGCAGCGACACGCCGCGCGCGGAGACAACGAACACGTGACGGCGCAGGTTCACGTAGGTCACCGTGCCACGGATGTGCACGCGCCGGGTCGCCTTCCCGACGCGCATCCGCTGGAGCGCCCACGTGCCGTTATGGAGCAGGCGCGCCGTGACGACCACACGCCGGCCGAGACGCGGTGCGTGGCCGGCGTGGACGGAGCGCAGTGTGCCGTTGCCGAGCGCGACGACGAAGCTGCGGGCGCGCGTGTTGTGATGAACGACGACGCCGCTGAACGTCGCCGCCGACGCGGTCGCGGACAGGGCGAGCACGATGACCGTGACGAGCATCCCGACGACCGGCTTGGCACTGTGGCGCATCTCGTGAGCTCCCTCCGCTCAGGGGCCATCGCCCCTCGCGGGGCACATGACCCTGTTATCGGTGGGGGGACTCGGGGATCTTGAGGGGTGCCTCGACGGATGATCGAGGCGTGTGCTCGGCGGGCGCCTCATGCGCCGCGGATAGGACCGAGTCGGCATCGGGGCACGGCCAGTGCACCGTCGGTCCAGCGTAAGCGCTCTTATCAGGACTTACCCTGAGCTAATCCAAGCCTGCGAGCGTGCGTGGGTTGATGCCCCCAGAGACAACCCTCGCCGCCGCCCCGGCTCGCCGCCGGCTCCGTCTCACCCGCCGCGGCGTGGCCACCGGGCTCGTCGGGATCGCGGCGCTCGGGTTGCTCGTCTGGGTCGCTCCGCCCGACGACGTCATCCATCAGCTTGGGGACATGAACCCGATCTGGGTGCTGATCGCGATCGGGCTCGAGCTGCTCTCGTGCCTGAGCTACGTGATCGTCTTCCGGCTGTTCTTCCCCGAGCCGCCGCGCGCGACCTCGCGCCAGGTGGCGTGGATCGCGATGGGCGCGGGGGCGGTGCTGCCGGGCGGCAACATCTCCTCGGCGGCGGCCACCGGCTGGCTGTTGCGTCGCAGCGGGGTCGGCACGCGGCCGCTGATCGAGCGCTGCGCGGCGCTGCTGTGCCTGCTCACCGCCTTCGGCTTCTTCGTCAACGGGGTCGCCGGGGCGCTTCTGATGGCCGGCGTCCCGGGTGGGCCGCACGACCTCCGCCACACCGGCGGCCCGCTGCTCGTCTCGATCGTCGTGTTGTCGACCGCTGCCGTGTTGATGATCCTGGCCCGCCGGCTCGGGCCGCGGGCGCCCAAGGCGCTGCGCGGGGTCGGGGCCGGGCTCGACGGCGCGTGGCGGCAGGCGGGCACCGGCCACTGGCGGTTGCTCGGTGGCGCGGGCTTCTTCTGCTTCGACCTCGCCGCGCTGTGGGCAGCCTGCGCGGCGACCGGTCACCCGCTCGGCGTGCCCGCGGTGGCCATCGCCTACTGCATCGGCTACCTCGCCACCGCGGTGCCGATGCCCGCTGGGCTCGGCGTCCTCGACTCCGGCCTCGCCGCCGCGCTCGTGCTCTACGGGATGCCACCGGCGGCCTCGGTCGGCGCGGTGCTGCTCTACCACGCGATCGCGATCTGGGTCCCCGGTCTCGGTGGGCTGCTCGCGTGGTTCCCGACCCGCCGCCGGCGCGCCGCCGAAAGCGCCGCCCGGGCCGCCGCCCCCGGGATTCCGGTGGTTCCCGGCGTCCCCGTGGTTCCCGGGGTTGCCGTGGTTGCCGTGGTTCCCGGGGTTGCCGGGCTCCCGGGCCGGGCCGCGGCCGGCGACGCCGTCGCTCCGGCGACGGCGTGATCACGGCCTAGAGACGCGCTCCCGGTCTACCGGGGCCGGCGTCCTGCGAAGAATCGCCGTCTCACCCGCCCCGGCACATCGAGGCGGCAATTCTGTCCGCCTATTGGACGAAATCGCCGTCGCAATCCCGGGCCGGCATCGAGACGGACGTTTTGAGCAGCGTCGCTCCGGCGGCGGCGACCGCCACCGCGAGCAAGTCCCGCTACGGCGTGATGACCGCCTGCGCCTGGGTCGTGTGGGCGACCGGCCTCCCGGCCGCACCGGACAGCTCGGTGCTCACAACGATCACGCTCCGCCCGACCCGCAACGGCCGCGCGACGCCGGTGACGTGACCGACGCGGCGCGGCAGAGGCCCGGCCACCTCGCCGGGCTCGGCGCGCTCGAGCTCGATCCCGAGCCCGGCGGCGAACGGCATCTCCGCCACGAGCTCTGACAGCTCCGGGCCGGCGTCCGGCGTCATCGGGCTACGAGGGGCGGTAGGTCCGTCCGCCGTAGACCATCAGTCCGTGCATGATGAGGATGTCGAGCGTGAACACGGTCAGCGACCAGAACGGATAGGCCTGGATGAGCAGCAGCTGGGCGACGCCGTTGAGCGCGGCGGCGGTCACCCCGACCCAGCGGGCGAGCTGGTTCTTGGCCAGGACGCCGAAGCCGGCGAGCACCTGGACAATCCCGATGGTCAGCACCACCCAGCCGAGCGCGGTGAGGTTGGCGACGATGTAGTGGGCATGGCGGGTGAAGAACCGCGAGCCGCCGATCGCGCCGAGCCCATCGATGATGTTGAGCGTGCCGGCAAGTGTGAGCATCACGCCGGAGAACACGACCCAGCCGTAGCCGCGGTTGTCCTCGCCCATGCGCAGGCCGCGCGCGAGCGGTCCTCCAGGTTCGATGGCGGTCATCGCTGCCCACTTTCGCAGCCGTCGGCCCCGGCGCAAAGCGCTCCATCGGTCGTGCGCAGCTGGGCCCACGCGTCGTGTTCGTGAAGATCGACCAACGGTCGCAGCGGCTGGCCGCGCTCGGCCTGATCACGCGCCACGAGCCACCACAGCTCGTCGACGGCCCGCCGCAGATCGTCGGTGAGCGGACCGGGGCAGCGCTTCTCGAAGATGGCGAGGAGCCCGGCGAAGTACCAGAGCTGCTGGCCTGCCGTCTTCTCGGCAAAGCGCTCCCACAGGGCGTGTCCCTCCTCCCGGTAGTCGCGCACGATCGAACGGGCGTTGTGCACCGTATCGGCGAGCGCGACGCGCAGGGTCGCGGGGTCGTCGACCTCGGGCAGATGCGCAATGTAGCGCCGTTTGCGCTCGATCCAGCTCGTGTCCGGGTCGCCGTCGACCGTGTGCGAACAGGCCTCGACGATCGCTGCGACGCGGGATCCGAATTCATGCTCGATTCGCTCGAGCATTGGCCGGCCGCCCCCGTCCTCGACGGCATCGTGCAGCATCGCCGCGATCGCCTGCTACTCGTCACCGCCGTCCTCGATGACGAGCCCGGTCACGACGAGGAGATGGGCGATGTAGGGGATCTCCGTGCCCGCCCGCCGCTGCTCGCCGTGAACGCCTCGGCGAGCGCGACAGCAGCCAGGAAGCGGTCGGTGAGTGCAGGCGGTGGTGGGAGCATCTAGGTGGTCGCTGGGATGAGGGGAGTATGCGTGCCTCCCCACGAAGCGGCCTCCGCCAGCTGCCGCACGGGACGCTCCTCGATCACGGCCGGGGAGCCGGCGAACACGAGCCCGGCTTCGGCGTCGATGCAGATTACCTCGCCTTCGCGGAAGGTCTGGCCGCCGATCGACACGGTCCGCGAGGCGGCGTCGAGCTCGAGCGTGCGGCAAGCGACGAGGCAGGGCTTGCCGAGCTCGCGGGCGACCACCGCGGCATGGGACGTGCGTCCACCGGCCCGGGTCAGCACGCCCGCCGAGACAGATACGCTCGCGACGTCCTCGGTCACGGTGTCGGCGCGGACGAGCACGGGGGGAGAGCCGCCCGCGGCAGCGCGCTCGGCTGCCTCGCGGTCGAGTGCGATCGGTCCGATGGCCACGCCGACGCTCGCGGGGATGCCCTGCGCCAACGGCTGCGCTCCGCTGCCCGGGTCGACGTGCACGCGGCGGATCGCTGCGAGGTCGAGCTCGTCGACGCGGGCACGCGCTGCCTGCGGCGTGATCAGGCCCTCTCGCACCTGATCGGTGGCGATCTGGAGTGCCGCCCATGGCGTGCGCTTGGCCGTCCGGGCCTGAAGGAGAAACACAGTTCCGTCTTCAACGGTCAGCTCGAACTCCTGCGCATCGCCGAATTCGGCCTCCAGCCGCCGGCAGATGCGATCGACCTCGTCGAGCAGATCGGGAGCGATCGCGGCGAACTCGCTCGCGCCGTCAACGGTTCGCCTCCCGGCGACGACGTCCTCGCCCTGTGCGTCGAAGAGGAAGTCGAGGTACAGCTGCCGGCGGCCGAGCGCGGGGTCGCGCGTGAAGCCGACTCCGGCGCCCGACACGCCACCGGAGTTGCCGAACACCATCCGCTGCAGGATGACCGCCGTACCAACCGCATCGCTGATGCCGTGCAGCTGCCGGTACTCGCGAGCCTTGGCTCCGTTCCATGAGGCCAGGACGGCGCGCACCGCGGCGATCACCTGCTCGTCGGGATCCTGAGGGAAGTCGCTCCCCGTCAGCTCGGAGAAACATTGCCGGTAGCGCCCGGCCAGCCGCTCGAGCTCCCGCGCACTGAGCTCCCTGGGGGTGTCCACGCCGGCGCTGGTGAGCCCGCGGGCCAGGGCCTCGTCGAACGGCTCGTGCGCGCAGCCGTGGACCACAGTGGCGTAGGACTCGATCAGGCGGCGGTAGCAGTCCCAGGCCAGGCCGGGGTTCCCGCTGAGCATGATGATCCCGCCCACCGACGCGTCGCTCGCGCCGACGTTGAGGACGGTCTCGAGCATCCCGGGCATCGATACCGGCGCGCCGGACCGGACCGAGAGCAGCAGGGGTCGGCGCCGGCTGCCGAGCTGCAGGCCGGTGCGGCTCTCCAGCGCTTCGACCGCGACGCGCACCACCTCCTCCAACCGAACATCGGTGGTGGCTCCGCTCGGCCCGCCTCGCGAGAGGCTCGTCTTGAGCACGGCCGCCTCGGGAACCCGGAGGCCCGCCCGAGCGATCCGGGCGAGCCCGTGGGCCTTGGCGCCGATGGTCATCGGGTCGGGAATCGTGGTTGCCGAGCCGTCGATGAGGTAGACGTGTTCATCCGAGGCGGTCGGCGCGATCACGCGGTCGGCGGCCGGAGGGGGCTCGGCGGGGCGCCGGGCCGAGGCCTCGGAGCGGACGACGCGGCCGAGCGCGTGCTCACGGAGCAGGTGAGAGGCATGCATGAGCGCGTCAGCGGCCTCCTCGAAGGAACGCGTCAACTCGACGATCACGAACTGTCCGATCTGGGAGCGTTCGGCGTCGGCAACGAGAGCCTGGTGAACTGCACGTTGGGCCTCGTCGGTCTCGCGCTCGAGTTCGATCACACGATGCGCCGCGGTGAGGAACGCGTCCATCTCTCCGCGCGGTCCGCCCCGGCGAAGCTCGACGCTGAGCTGCGCCGCGCGGAGATAGTCTCGGGCCGCGGCGAGGACGAGACGGGCGATGCGGGTCACGTGCTCCCGCACGGCGGACGTCGGCTGTCCAGCCGGCAGCAGCGTCGCGTAGAACGCCGCCTCCTCGACCGAGTCGGCGATGTCGTCAGCTGCCTCGACGAGGGCAAGCAGCGCCTCCATGTCGGCCGAACGTGCGGCACTCTCCCGCGCGTCCGTGACCAGCGCGTCGGCCTCTCGTTCATCGCGCTGCGCCCGCGAGGCCGCGGCGCTGCAGCGATCCTCAGCCCCGGCGATCCGGTACTGCAGCGCGTCGCTGGCTGCCTCGGCGATCTCGACACTCAGTTCGGCGTGGCGGAGCACGATCGCGTACAGCTCCTCGTGGGCCGAGCGGAGGTAGCCGGTCAGTTCGGCGCGAACCTCGTCCTGCACGAGCGACACCGGCTTGTCGGCGAGCAGTCCTTCCGAGCAGATCCGCAGGACCGCCCGCAGATACCGCTCGGCGGCATCGCTCCCGAGCACGTCCTGCAGCGACTCGCCGGCGTGGACGGTTCGGCCGCCGGCGAATTCGAGGGCGTCGTAGACGAGCCCGTCCGCTCCCGCGCGCAGGAACGCGATATGCCCGTACCGCTCCGCGGCGGCCCAGCGCAACAGCCCGATCGCGGCGCGGCGGCCGACGAGTCGGCGGAGCCGTTTGCGGGCTCGGTTCCAGTCGATGACGAACACGAGACTCGATCCGACGTCCTCCAGGAAGCGAAGGAGCTCTTGGTCGTCCCGAGCCTCGAGGCGCGCGCTGGCCAGGTGGTAGAGACCGCCCTCGATCGTCGCTTCGCTGTGTGAGCGCGTGTCCTCCCAGCTCACCGGCCAAACTGAGAGCAGCCTCTGGAAGAAGAGCAGGCGCTGGAGGTGGACGTCCGTGTAGGTGATCGTCACAACGCGGCCGGTCACGCGGATGACGACGACATGTGCGTCGGTCGTACCGAGGTCGTTCTGCAGGACGAGCGCCGGGCCGGTGCGGGTTGCGAGGGTGCCGAGCCCCGGATGGTCGAACTTCAGCTTCGCAGTGCTATGGATACCGCGCATGAAGGCCGCCACGAGCTTACGGTCAGCCGGGTCGAGCCCGTGGACACGAGCGCCGTCGATCGACTCGGTGGCGATCTGCCGTTCAAGTGCATTCAGCGCCCGATGGGCGTCGATCACGACGAGATGGAGGCTGTCGGTATTCGACCGCGGCCCGGCGGTAAGCCGGGTGATGTCATCCGCGGAGATGACGTCTCGCTGCGCCCACACGCCGCCGGCCACGTCCGCGAGCCGAGCGCGCAGGCCGTCTGCCTCCGGCACCCCGGCCGCGTCGAGCGGCACCAGCATCGTCCGTACCGCGTCGATCGCCCGCTGGGTCAGGGCCTCGGCCCCGGGAACCCGGTAGTGATCGGAGTCCTCGCGCAGACTGTTGGCGACGACGTTGTCGAGGCTTGGATCCTCGATTCCACAGGCCAGCCGCTCCTCCTGCAGGCTCGCTCCGCCGGCGCCGTCGGTCGCGGCGCAGGCCGTCTGCAACAGGGTGAGGAGGTACTTGACCCGGTCGTTGGCGGCCAAGGCCTGGGCAATGAGCCCGGGAAGCAGCAGCCGATCCTCCCCAAGGGCTTCGATCATCCATTCTTTGGCCATCACCGGTCCTCGGTTGGGGAGCGAGACACTCCAATCGTGGTCCGGATAGATCAGGACGCCATCCGGAGAAAACACCCAGTCCGATCCGCAGGTCTGACGCTGATCTGAGCCCTTAGGGAGTCACCTGTGAACAGGGCGTGAACACGCGGCCGGATGTGAACTAGATGTGAATGCCGCGCGCCGGTCGCTACAACTCGGCGAGCACCGCCTCGATCCGGTCGAGCGCCCAGTCGAGCTCATCCGAGGTGATGGTCAGCGGCGGCGCGACCCGGATCGTCTGGCCGTGGGTGTCCTTGCACAACACGCCGCGGTGCAGCAGCCGCTCGCACACCTCGCGTGCGGTTCCGGCGCCCGGGACGACGTCGATGGCCAGCCAGAGCCCGATCTGGCGGATCGCGGCGACGGACGGGAAGGTCCGGACGCGCAGGCGCCTCGCCGCGTCATCGCCGAGGCGGGCGGCCGCCGCGGCGAGGGAGCCATCGGCGAGCAGGTGGAGGACCTCGCGCCCGATCGCGCAGGCGAGCGGGTTGCCGCCGAACGTGCTGCCGTGGCTGCCGGGGTCGAGCACGCCGAGCACGGCCTCGTTGCCGACGACCGCGGACAGCGGCATGATCCCGCCGCCGAGCGCCTTGCCGAGCAGGTACATGTCGGGGGCGACGGCGTCGTGGTCGCAGGCGAAGCGCCGGCCGGTGCGCCCGAGGCCGGTCTGGACCTCGTCGGCGATGAGCAGGATCCCGCGCTCGTCGCAGACCGCGCGCACCTCGCTGAGATATCCCGGCGGGGGCAGCACGACGCCGGCCTCGCCCTGGACCGGCTCGACGAGGAACGCGACCGTGTCCTCGTCGATCGCCTCGCGCAGCGCGGCGACGTCGGCGAACGGGATCGACGTGAACCCGGGGGCGAACGGGCCGAAGCCCTCCCGGGCGAGAGGATCGCTCGAGAAGGAGACGATCGTCGTCGTGCGCCCGTGGAAGTTGCCGTCGCAGACGAGGATCCGCGCCCGGTCGCGCGGGATGCTGCGGCGCTCATAGCCCCAGCGGCGGGCGACCTTGATCGCCGATTCGACCGCCTCGGCGCCGGTGTTCATCGGCAGCACGAGGTCCTTGGCGCAGAAGGCGGCGAGCTCGGCGCAGAAAGGCCCGAGCTGGTCGCTGTGGAACGCGCGGCTGGTCAGCGTCAGCTGCCCGAGCTGCCGGGTCGCGGCGGCGACGAGCTGTGGGTGGCGATGGCCGAAGTTGAGGGCCGAGTAGGCCGACAGCGCGTCGAGATAGCGCCGGCCCTCGACGTCCTCGACCCACACACCCTCGCCGTGGGCGACAACGACGGGAAGCGGGTGATAGTTGCGGGCACAGTGCGCGCCCTCGAGCGCCTGCAGACGGGCGCTCAACGTCGCGGCGTCCACCATGCCGGAGGTTCTACCGCCCGGCGCGGCGTCAGGACATCGGAGTTCACCGCACACCTGACGCGGCTTTACCGGAGACTCATCGATTTCTCAGGAAATCCACAGCTTTGCGGCGGATACTGATCCGCGTGGATCACCGCGAGGAGCGCTGCCGCGTGCTCGTCGTCGACGACGAGCCGAACATCGTCGACGTCGTCGCGATGGCCCTGCGATACCACGGCTTCGATGTCGAGGAGGCCCACACCGGCGCCGGGGCGCTGGTCCAGGCGCGCGAGTGGCGGCCGAACGCCCTCGTGCTCGACGTGATGCTCCCGGACATCGATGGCTTCGAGGTGGCCAAGCGCCTCTCCGGCGAGCACGCCAACGTCCCGATCCTGTTCCTCACCGCGCGGGACACGACGGCCGACAAGGTGCGGGGCCTGACGATGGGGGGTGGGGACTACGTCACCAAGCCGTTCAGCCTCGAGGAGCTGATCGCGCGTCTGCGCAACATGCTGCGACGGACGGGCGCGCTGCAGGAGAACAGCGCCCGGCTCGTGTTCGCCGACCTCGAGCTCGACGAGGACACACGGGAGGTCGCGCGCGGGGGGCGGCCGATCGACCTGACCGCCACCGAGTACCGGCTGCTGCGCTACCTCATGTCGAACCCGCGGCGGGTCCTCACCCGCGCCCAGCTCCTCGATCACGTGTGGAGCTACGACTACGACGGTGACGCTCGCGTGCTCGAGACGTACATGAGCTACCTGCGCAAGAAGGTCGATGCCGACGGCGTGCCGCTGCTGCACACCGTCCGGGGGGTCGGCTACTCGCTGCGCCTGCCGAGGGAGTAGCCCGTGTCCCTGCGCGCCCGGCTGCTCGTGAGCGTCCTGGCGCTGGTCTCCGGCGCCCTCGTCGTCGCGGCGGTGGCGACCTACGCCGAGGAGCGGTCCTACCTCTACGGCCGACTCGACCAGAAGGCGATCGCGGCCGCGGCGCCGATCTCCTACGCGCTCGGCCTCGACGCGCGGCTGCTCGCCCGGCCGCGAACCGCCGAGGACGAGCACGTCGGCGTCGGCCACGCCGCGCCCTCGCCCGGGGGGCGGAGGCTGGCCGGGTTCGTCCCCACGGGGACGTTCGGCGAGCTCGTCAACCAGCGGGGACGCGTGCTCCGCGGCCCGATCATGGCCAGCTACGGCGAGAAGCCGCTGCCGCGGCCCGCGCTGCCCACGCACTTCGCCGTGGCCGCGCCCGGGAGCACGCCGAACCTCTTCACCGTCGGCTCGCGGCCGCGCTCGAACGTCCGCTACCGGGTCGCCGCGCTCAGGCTCGAGTCCGGCGCGGGCACGGTGATCGTCGCGATCCCGCTGCGCGACGTCGACCAGGCGCTCGAACGGCTCGTGCTCGACGAGGTGCTCGTCGTCGCCAGCATCATGGTGCTGCTCGTCGGCATCGGCTGGCTCGTCATTCGGGTGGCGCTGCGGCCGCTCGACCGGATGGCGAGCACGGCCAGCGAGATCACCGACGGCGACCTCTCGCGGCGCGTCCGCCCGGCGACGTCGCGGACCGAGATCGGGCGGCTCGGACTGTCGCTCAACCGCATGCTCGTGCGGATCGAGGACGCGTTCGCCGACAAGGCCCGCAGCGAGGAGCGCCGCCGCCAGTTCCTCGCCGACGCCTCGCACGAGCTCCGCACGCCGCTCGCCTCGATCCGCGGCTATGCCGAGCTGTTCCGTCTCGGCGCCGCGCGCGATCCCGAGGCGCTCGAGCGCGCGATGGACCGAATCGAGGCCGAGGCCACCCGCATGGGGGTCCTCGTCGACGAGCTGCTGCTACTCGCGCGGCTCGACGAGCTGCCCGAGGCGCCCCGAGTACCGGTCGATCTCGGTGAGCTCGCGACGCAGACGATCTCGGACGTCCGGGCGATGGCCCCGGAGCGCGCGATCGAGCTGCACGGGGGCGAGAACGGCGTGACCGTCCTCGGAGACGCCGGCGCCCTCGGGCAGGTGCTCGCCAACCTCACCGTCAACGCGATCATCCATACGCCCGAGGGAACCCCGATCGAGCTCACGGTGGCGCAGTCCCGGCGTGATGCCGTCATCACCGTCCGGGACCACGGGCCCGGGCTGCCAGCGGGGGCCGAGGAGCAGGTGTTCGAGCGCTTCTGGCGCGCCGACGGCGGGCGGACGCGGGGGCGGGGTGGAACCGGCCTCGGCCTCTCGATCGTCCGCGAGATCGTCGGCGCCCACCACGGTTCCGTGCGGGCCGAGAACGCGCCCGATGGCGGGGCCCTGTTCACCGTCACGCTGCCCTGTGCGCCGGCGCCGCCCGCCCCGTCACGGCCCGCGCCGGAGCTTGAGAGGGCCGCCGGGGCTCCAGTCGCCGGGTAGGCACGCGCCGGCCGGACACTCCCAGGCAATTCTCAGCCTTTTCCGAGTCTGGGCTCAGCGTTGCGGTGCAGAGTTGCCCCCGATGCAGGTCGCCGCTGCCCATGCCGCCGTGCTCAGCGGGCTCGCCCACGAGGTCTCCTCGACCCGCACGCTGAGCCCCAACTGGCTGCTCGCCATCGATGCCCTCATCGCCGTCGCGCTCGGGCTCTGGCTGCTCGTCCTCCGCGCTCCAGCGCGGGCGACAGCACCGCCGGGACTCGATCGGCGCCGCGACCTCGCCGTGGCCCGCAAGCACGATCTCGCCGCCGCCCGCGCGATCGTCGAGCGCTACGGCGAGGACTCGATCGCGCCGTTCATCCTGCGCCCCGACAAGTCGTTCGCGTTCGCCGCCGGGGGGGTGCTCGCCTACCGCGTGTTCGGAGACACCGCGGTCGTCTCGGGCGATCCGGTCGGGCCTCCCGGGTCCGCCGGCGCGGTGCTCACCCGCTTCCAGGAGCTCGCCCGCGAGCAGCACTGGAACGTCGTCCTCTACGGCGCGTCGCACCGCCATCTCGACGACTACCGTTCGCGCGGGCTGCGCAGCCTGTGCGTCGGCGAGGAGGCGGTAGCCGATCCGGCTCGGTTCACGCTCGAGGGCCGGGCGGTCCGAAAGCTGCGCCAGTCGGTCAATCGGGTCGAGCGCCGCGGCTGGGTGCTGACGGCGAGCGACGGCAGGGACATCGACGCCGCCACCGAGGCCGAGATCGACGGGCTCGAGGCGCGGTGGCGGGCCAGTCACCCGCGGATGCTCGGGTTCACGATGGGCATGGGCGCCTATGAGGGCGGGGTCGTACCCGGCGATCTCTATCTGCTCGCCCGCGCCCCGGACGGCGAGCTCGCGGCGACGATGCGCTTCATCGCCCATCGGGGAAAGCTGTCACTCGACACGATGCGGCGGGTCGGCGGGACGCCCAACGGCCTCAACGAAGCGCTCGTCAGCCGCGCCCTCGAGGTCGCGCGGAGCCGCGGCGTGAGCGAGGTGAGCCTCAATTACGCCGGACTCGCCCATCTCATCCGCACCGAGCCGACCGGTGGGCGCATCCGCCGGTACCTCACCACGCGCGTCGTCGGGCTGCTCGGCCGGCGCTTCCAGATGGAGCGGCTCGTGCGCTTCAACGAGAAGTTCACCCCGGACTGGCGGCCGCGGTATCTCGTCTACGGCTCGCGCCGTGCGCTCGCCGGGTCGGTGGTCCGGGTGCTCGAGGCCGAGGGTTATCTCTCGCTCCCACGGCGCCCGCGCCTGCGTCCCGTCGCGCGTCCGTGGCCGTCGCTGCCCGCACTCGAGTCGTCCGAAGCGCGGCTGCACGGGCGATGAACCTCGGACCGCGGTGGCAGCGCACCCTCGGGGCGGTCGCGGTGCTCACCGTGTTGATGCTCGGGCTGATCGGCGCCTACAGCTACGGGCAGGCCTACTCCAAGCATCGCGGCTTCATCTCGGTGGCCCAGCTCCCGCGCGCCGGCCGGGGCAAGCTGCTCAGCGTCAATTTCTACTCCCCGGCTCTGCGTCGCCGGGCGTTCTACCTGGTCTACCTGCCGCCGGGATACACGCCGGCCAAGCACTACCCGGTGTACTACCTGCTGCACGGCATGCCCGGGCGACCGCAAGTGTTCGTCGACATCGCCAACATGGACGTGCGGCTCGACAACCAGCTCGCCCAGGGGCACGTGAAGCCGATGATCATGGTCTTCGCCGACGGGCGCATCGGCGGCAATCTGTACTCGGACTCGGAGTGGGCGAACACCCCGTCGGGGGCCTTCGAGAGCTACGTCGTCGAGGTCGTCCACAACGTCGATCAGCGCTTCTCGACCGTGCCCACGCGCCAGGACCGCGTGATCGCCGGCTTCTCGGCCGGGGCCTACGGCGCGATCAACATCGCCTTGCACCACCTCGGGCTGTTCAGCGGGGTGCAGGCGTGGTCGGGGTACTTCACCCAGACGCGCAGTGGCGTGTTCGCCCACGCGAGCCCCGCGACGCTCGCCTACAACAGTCCGATCGACTACGTGCGCACGCACGGACCGGCGCTCGCCGCCGACCCGACCCGGGTGTACATGTTCGTCGGCCGTCAGGACGGGGACAGCAGCCAGATCGTGCCGATGGACCATGCGCTCGTCCGGGCCGGGGCGATGACCACCTACCGGATCTATCAGGGAGGGCACGACTGGGAGGTGTGGTGGCCGCGGCTGAACCAGATGCTGATGCTCGCCTCCAGGGACATGAGCACGCCGCTCCCGGCCCCGCAGGTCCGGGCGGTCGCGACCGGAGCGACCGGCCGGCGCCAGCATCGCCCCGCCGCGCACCGCCGGCGCTCTGCCGTGCACGGCGTCGCCCCTCGCCCCGTCCTCGCCACCCCGCTCGCGCCGATTGCCGCCTCCGCCCGCCCCTCCGCGACCCCGTCCTCCTCGCCGCGCGGCGGTCTCGCCGCCGGTCTGCTGCTGGCCATCATCTCGGCCGCGATGATCAACCTGGGGTTCCTGCTCCAGCATCGCGGCCTCGCGGGCGACGAGGACGACGCGCCGCGCGGACTGCTGCGGGCGTTCCGCAGCCCGGCCTGGCTCGGCGGGCAGGCTCTCGGCTGGCTTGGCTTCGCGCTGCAGATCGTCGCCGTCGCGCTCGCCCCGCTCTCGCTCGTGCAGGCCTTCGCGGCCGGTGGCCTTGCGATCTCGGTGCCGCTCGCCGCGGGCCTGTTCCACCACCGCGTCAGCCGCGCGCAGATCATCGCCGTCGGGGTGACGGCGGCGGGCCTCGCCGTGCTCCCGCTCGGGATCCCGCACGTCGGCGGCCGCACGCACAGTGGCCTGCTGATCGTCGCGGCGCTGATCGCCCCCGCGATCGCCGTGCTGCTCGCCTCGAGTCGGCAGGCGATGATGCGCGCGGTCGGGGCCGGGATCTTCTACGGCGTCGCCGACGCCGCGATCAAGGCCGAGGCGATCGCGCTGCGGACCCACGGCGCCGGAGCGCTCGTTTCCGGTTGGACGGTGCTCGCCGTGCTCGCGACGTTCGCCGGCTTCGTCGCCTTCCAGGCCGCCCTCCGTACCGGCCACCCGGTGAGCGCGATCTCCCTGATGACCGCGCTGACCGCGCTCACCGCGCTCGGCTTCGGGGTGTTCGCGTTCGGCGAATCGCTCGGGCGCACGCCCGCGGTGACGTTGCTCCACCTGCTCGCGATCGGTCTCGTGCTCGGGTGCGTCCCGGTGCTCGGCGGCGCCGCGACCGAGCGCTCGGCCGACGAGGATCGTACGCCCCGGCTCCCGTCGGGAGGGCTTGGCCGGCGCGCCGCGTTCCTCGCCGGTGGCGGCGTGGCCGCGGCGCTGCTGCTCGTGCTCTCGGTCGTCGCCGGGGCCGGTCTGCTGTACGGGCTCCGGGGACTCGGGTGGCTGCACTTCGGTCCGCGGATCCCCGACGCGCTGCCGCTGCTGCAGCTCGCCGGCTTCGACGGCCAGCCGCTCGGCCGCGTCGCCGTCGCCTGGCTGCTCGCCGGCCTCGCGCTCGGCACGGCGCTCATCCGCATCCGGCCGCTGCCCCGCGCGCTCGTCGTCGGGCTGCTCGGCCTGCTGCTGCTGTTGATCGCCTCCGATGCGTCGTACGCCCTGGCCCGCAATCTCCGCTTCGCCCCGGCGCTGAGCGATCGGGTGCCCGGCGCGGGCACCTGGGTCGAGGGGCTGCTGCTGATGGTCGGGGTGGCCCTGCCCGGCTCGCTCGCGCTGTGGGCACCCCGATCCCTGCCCCGGCTGATCGGCGGCCGCGGGCTCGTCCCGAGCCGCACGGCCTGAGCGGCTCAGACAGCCGCTTAAGGAACGCCCGCTACGTTCTGTGAGCATGCGCCGAGTCGCTCGCCTGCTCCCGGTTGCGCTCGTCTTAGTCCTCGTTCTCGTTGGTATCGCCGCGATGGCGATGGCCGGAACCCGCAAGGAGGCGCAACGGTCCTCGCCGTCGCGCACGGCCGCGCTCAACTGCCCGTCGCCGTCGCTGGCGGGCACGCTTCCGGCCAAGGTCTACCTCCCGGCCAACTACAGCCGCGCACATCGCTACCGGGTCATCTACTTCCTCCACGGCCTGCCGGCCGGATCGAACGCGTACACGCTCAACGACTTCGTCGCCGACGCCGTCGCGGCCGGCCCGCACGAGGCGATCGTCGTCGCCCCGCAGGGCGCGCGGTCGGAGAACAGCGACCGTGAGTACCTCGACGAGAGCCCGACCGAAAACTGGCCCCGGGCGATCGCCACCGACCTCACCCGCTGCACCGACCGGCACTACAGCACGATCGCCAACCGGTCAGGACGCGCGCTCGTCGGCCTCTCGGCCGGTGGCTACGGTGCCTACAACGTCGGCCTGCGCAACCTCGCGACGTTCGGCGCGGTTGAGTCGTGGAGCGGGTACTTCGAGGCCACGGATCCAAGCGGGTGGTACCTGCTCAACCTCGGTTCGCCGCAGGCGAACGCCGCCGCGCGCGTGCCGCGTGATCAGACGCTCAAGGCCGAGCTGGCCAAGCATCCGACGTTCCTCGGCTTCTACGTCGGGCGCCAGGACACGCGGTTCCTCGCCGACAACATCGCCTACAGCAACGCGCTCAGCGCGGTGGGCATACCGCACCGCTTCCGGATCTATCCCGGCGGGCACTCCGGCGCGCTGTGGAGCAGCCAGGCGACCGCCTGGCTCGGCTACGCGCTGAGTGCGCTCGCGGCCCGGCGCTGATCAGCGGATCTTCTCACCGTGTGCGCGTCAACCGAAGGCGCTCACGCCATCCGCCTGGGGGTAAGACGCGATCCGGGCGGTTGATTCGACGGCGCTCGGCCTCGCATAACAAGTCTGCGCGGCGCTCTGCGGCGATCAATTCGGTGACGTTCCCGTGCATGGTCCAGTTCCTCCACGTTTGCGGTCTCACCGGTCATGACCCGCGGGGGCTCGGGAACCTTCCACCCCGTCGCCGAAGACGCGAGGTGAATGGGTACATCGAGGGGGCTCCTGGGCACTGAATTCAGGGATCGGTTCAGGGAATCTCCCCATACCGCTCAGGCGGCGCGTAGCGCACCCTGCGGTCATGGCGACGTTCGTCCTCTATCACCATCACGAGCCGGAGGAGTGCGCGATCGCCTTTGCCGCGTGGAAGGGATTCGCCAGCCCGCTTCGCCAGGGACGGCCGCTGGGCTCGTGCGCGCTCGGCGGGCATCGCGTGTGGTGGATCGTCAGTGCCGCCGATGCCGAGGCGGCGCTGTCGCTGCTCCCGCACTACGTCGCTCGGCGCACCCTCGCCGAGCAGGTTCAGGAGGTGCCCCTGCCATGACTGGTCACGGCCGGCCCCGATTCCTCGATCCGGAGCGTCTCGGCGATCACCTGGACCATATGTACCGCGCGGCGTGGGCGTTGTCCGGCTCGCGCCATGACGCCGAGGATCTCGTCCAGGACACGCTGCTGAAGGTGTTGCGGCGGCCTCGGTGGCTGCGGGACGGGAACGAGCGGGGGTATCTCCTCAGTGCGTTGCGCAACACGCACGCCAGCACCTATCGCACCGCGGTCCGCCGGCCGGCGACGCGCCAACTCCTCGAGCACGATGCTCCGGCCAGCGCCGAGAGCGCCACGAGCGCACGCGAGATCATGGAGGCGATCGCCAGCGCCCCGGCCCCGTACCGTGATGCGGTCATCGCCGTCGACGTCCTCGGTCTGTCCTACCGCGAGGCGGCCAGGTCACTCGGCAGCCGTGAGGCGACGATCACAACCCGTCTTCACCGCGGCCGCCAGCACGTGGCCCGCGCGCTCGAGCTCGCGGCGGCGCCTCCCGGTCGGTCGTGACACTCGCGGCGAGGGCCGCGCGAGAGCGGACCCCGAGCTTGTCGTAGATCCGGCTGAGGTGGCTTTCGACGGTCTTCTCGCTGAGGAACAGTGCGCTCGCGATGTCGCGATTGCGCTTGCCGGCCGAGACGAGCGCGGCGACCTCCTGCTCGCGAGGGCTGAGGATGCCGAGCCCGGGCAGCCGTGCCGGATCGCGCATGCGACGCGGAGCCCGGCGACCGAGCCGGCGGAGCTCCTGGGCGGCCGCCGCGGCGTCGCGCACAGCCCCGAGGCCGGACAGCGTCCGCTCCGCGGTCTCGAGCTCGGCGATCGCCTCCTCGGTCTCGCCGCCGCGACCGAGACCGGTCCCGACGAGCGTCCGGGCGCGGGCGCCGAGCAGCGGGTTGCCCGCCGACTCCGCAAGCGCGATCGCGGGACCGGCGACGGCGATCGCAGCGTCCGGATCGCCCTCGGCGAGGAGGACGGAGGCGCGCGCACACGCCGCCGTGGCCATGCGCTGCGGCAGCCCGGTGGCCTCCGCTCGCGCCTGTGCCACGGTCGCGGACTCGGCCGCCGCGGCGAGCTCGCCGAGCGCGAGTTGGGTCCGCACGAGCAGCTCCCAGCCCTGGCCGCCGCGGACGTCGAGCAGCCGCCGGTCGGACTCGCCCTCGAACGTCGTCAGCTGTACCGCGGCTCCGGCCGCATCGCCGGCGGCGTGCAGCGCTGCGGCAAGATGCAGCCGGGACAGGTTCGAGAAGAACGTCTCGCCGACGAGCTCGGAGCAGGCCATGGCGTCGCGGGCGGAGGCGAGCGCCCGCTCGGTGTCTCCCGCGGCTGAGCACGCGCTCGCGTCGGACCACAGCGCCCACACGGCGAACTGATCGTTGCCGGTGAGCAGCGCGGCATCGGTCGCCGTCTCGGAGACGAGCACCGCCTCGGCGACCCGCCCCTTCATCAGGAGCGCGTTGACCTCGATGACGAGCAGCCCAGGGACGTATGGGGCCTGGCCGGTCGTACGCGCGAGCTCGACGCCTCGGCGGGCGCAGGCCAGCATGTCGTCGATGCACTCGAGCGCCGATGCCGCCTGGGCGATATAACCCGCCGCCTCAATGCGCTCGGCGAGCCGCTCGTCGGGCAGCGTGCCAAGGGCCTCGAGCGCGGTTCGCAAGTCGGCGCGTCCGTCATCTGGGCGACCAAGCGAGGTGGCCGCGAGGCTGCACAGGGCGGCGGCCCAACAGCGCAGCAACGCGTCCCCCTCCGACGCCGAACGCTCGAGCACGTCTCGCGCGAGCGCCTGCATGTCCGCGAACTCGCCGCGCCAGTGATGGTCGATGGCGAGATCGAGGGTGAGAGCGGATGCGGCCGGGCTTCCGGCCGGGAGCTCGCGAAGCGTTCGCGCGACCAGGTTGCGGGAGTCGAGCGGGCGCCCGCTCATCCGCCTGGCGAACGCGATGCCGGTCACGAGCTCGGCCCGCGTGCTCAGGTGATCGCCCGGCACGAGGTTCATCGCCTCGTCGAGAATCCCGAGCGCCTGGTCATAGATGCCCGCAGAGGTGAGGGCATCGGCGGCCTCGCTGAGCAGGTCGAGGCGACGAGCGGGGTCGTCGCCGGCGGGCAGCAGGCGCGTGGCGGCGAGCAGCCAGCGACCCGCGGTCTCCGGGGCGCGCGGGGCGGCGTCGCGGCCCGCCTCGATCAGCAGTGTGATCGCAGGCTCGTCACCGACGAGTGCCGAGCTCTCCACGTGGTGGGCGCGGATGTTCGGGGAGGCGTGGGCGGCCGCCAGCGCCGCGGCCGCCCGCGAGTGGGCGCCGATGCGCCACCCACGCGGCATCCCGTCGTACACGGCGCGGCGCACGATCGGATGGCGGAAGCGGAACCGCCGGGGGGCATCGGTCGGGCGGATGAAGTCGAAGCGGAGCAACTCGTCGATCGCGGTGAGGACCTCGGGGAGCGAGCGTTCGGCGATCGCCGCGATCAGCTCGGGCTCGAAGGACTCCCCGGCCACGGCGGCAGCGCCGAGCGCTCGGCGTCCTTCCTCGGAGATCGTGATGAGCTCCTCGCGGATCGCCGCGAGTACCGCCCGCGGGACGGCCTCCCCGGGCGCCAGAGAGCCCATTCCGCCGCTCACCGCTCGTCCGCTCGTCCGGGCGAGCTGCTCGATGTAGAAGGGGTTGCCCCCGCTCTCCCGGTACACCCGTGCGCGGGTCGCCTCGTCGGCGTCGCCGCCGATCAGCCGGCCGGCATCCTCGGGCCCGAGGGGCGCAAGCTGCACGCGCGTGCCCTGGCCGGAGCGCGACGCTGAGTCGATCGCAGCGAGCAGCCGGCTCGGCAAATGCCGATAGGTGAGCGCCGTCAGCAGCGGTCCCTGAAAGCGGCGCAGGAGATGGCTGAGCACCTCGATCGAGGCGGCGTCAGCCCAGTGGACGTCGTCGAGAGCGAGCACGACGGGCTGTCGCCGGGCGAGCCGCTCGAGCACCGCGCGGATCGCGTAGTGGAGCCGGTAGCGATCGGCGCCCTGCACACGCGCCGCGGGGGAGAGCTCCGTGCGCGGCAGCGCCGGAAAGACCGACGCGAGCTCGGCGAGCACGTCGTCGTCGAGCGTCCGCAGGAGCGGCGGATCGAGCGCCCCGAGGTAGTCGTTGAGGGCGTCGACGATGACGCCGAGCGGGATGTCGCGCTCGAACTCCGCCGCTCTGCCATCGAGGACCAGATAGCCTCGCGCCTCGCCGCGACGCCGGAGTTCGGCGAGCAGGCGCGACTTCCCGATCCCCGGCTCGCCGGCGATCTGCAGCGACCACGGCTCGCCGCCGGCGAGGCGCTCGAGCGCGTGGTCGAGCTCACCGATCTCGCGGTCACGACCCACCAGCGCACGCTGACGCTCTTCGTCCATTCCGATCCCCAGAAGTCGGCCCCAGCCTACTCCGCGCTCGCGGCGGAGTGCCGGAAAGGTTCGGCGCGGACGCGGCGTCTATGCCCCGAACGCACACCAGCACAACCAGGTCCACGGGACCGGGAAGAGTGAGGACCACATGTCGCATAACGCTGTCAACCTTCGTCACAAGGCGCTTGTCGGCGCCGCGGCGGCCGGCGCGAGTCTGGCCGCGCTGCTCAGCCTCGCCGCTCAGCCCGCGCTCGCCGCCTACCACGCCGGTGTCCAGGGTGGGACCCTCCAGATCGTTGGCGACAACGCGAGCGACAAGCTCGCGCTTCGGCTCGCGCCGGGCTCGCCGAACATCCTCCAGGTCGACGTCGGCGACGACGGCACGCCCGACTTCTCCTTCGACCGCAGCACGTTCACCGCGATCAACGTGCAGGGCGGAGGCGGCGATGACGTCATCCGCGTTGACGACACCAATGGATCGTTCGCCAACCAGCCGCTGACGATCAACGGCGGACCGGGCAACGACACGCTGACTGGCGGCGATGGCAACGACACGTTGATCGGCGGCAGCGGCAACGACCTCATCACCGGGGGGCGTGGCGCCGACGTCGCGCTCATGGGCGCGGGCAATGACCATTTCGTCTGGAATCCCGGCGACGGCAGCGACGTCGTCGAGGGACAGGGCGGCTACGACGCGCTCGATTTCAACGGCGCCAACGTCAGCGAGCACATGGACATCGCGCCCAACGGCTCACGGGTTCGATTCACCCGTGACGTCGGCGCGGTGACGATGGACCTGGACGGGACCGAGGCCATCAACATCCGCGCGCTCGGCGGCGCGGATGCGATCAACGTCGGCGACATGACGGGCACCGATCTCGCCGCGACGAATGTTGACCTCAGCGCGGGCACGGGCACGGGCGGGGGCGACGGCGCCGCGGACACGGTCACGGTCAACGGCACTCCGGGTGCCGACCACATCCGCGTCGTGCATTATGGGTCGACGGTCGTGACCAAGGGACTCGCCACGCGCGTCTCGATCGCCGGAAGCGAGGTCGCCAACGACACGCTGAAGATCAACGGGCGCGGCGGCAACGACTCGGTCCGGGTTGCGGCGGGTGTCGATCAGCTCATCGCGACGCTTGCCGCCTTCTGAGAGAGCGGACGCAGTCCGGAGGGCGCCGCCGGCGAGCGGCGCCCTCCGCGCGTCGGCCAGCGTCACGTCCTAACCGTCGGTCAGCGTCGCTTCGAGCGCCTCAACGTGCCGTCGCGCCGCGGTGACCGCCGGCGGTGCCGGTCGCGACGCGTTCTCGCGTCCGCGCGGCGCCGCTCTTGACCTTCGAGCTCACCGCGGTGAGCGGCTTGGCGATGCCCTCGAGGCCACGCCGCTCGGCCTTGACGCCGTAGACGATCTCGACGAGACCGCCGACGACCATCAGGATCGCGCCGAGCGCGAGGGCGAAGAACACGTCGGAGGTCTTTCCGGTCGGCACAAGCCGGCCGAACAACTGGGGCCCGATGATCCCGCCGAGGCCGGTGCCGATCGCGTAGAACAGCGCGATGGCCAGCGCCCGGGTCTCGAGCGGGAAGATCTCGCTCACCGTCAGGTAGGCCGCACTCACGCCCGCGGAGGCGAAGAAGAACACGACCGACCACGAGATCGTCAGCGTTGTTGCGTTGAGCTGGTGCTGGTCGAACAGGTAGCCGGTGATGAGCAGCAGCACGCCGGAGAGGATGTAAGTCCCGGCGATCATCGGCTTGCGCCCGACGGTGTCGAACAGCGGCGCGAGGAGGAGTGGACCAAGCAGGTTGCCGACCGCGAAGGCGACGAGGTAGTAGGG
Organism: uncultured Solirubrobacterales bacterium; assembly: GCA_963752905.1. Classification (GTDB taxonomy): domain Bacteria; phylum Actinomycetota; class Thermoleophilia; order Solirubrobacterales; family Solirubrobacteraceae; genus Palsa-465. The sequence continues at coordinate 302,889 of CAVWAC010000016.1, read as the reverse complement.
GGCGTTCGCCGTGGCGACGTGGAAGAACGTGCTCAGTAGCGTCGCGTAGCCGAACAGGATCGAGTTGTAGAGGAAGGCCTGGCCGATGAACAGCGCGAGCCCGAGCACGGTGCGCTTCGGGTAGGTGACCGCGATCGCGCGGGCGATCTCCCACAGGCCGATCGACTTGCGCTGCTGGACGGTGAGCGTGTCGTCGGGGTCGCTGAGCTGGACGCCGGTGTCCTCGGCGACCTGGCGCTCGATGTCCTGCGTGATCTCCTCGGCCTCGTCCTCCCGCCCGTGGATGAACAGCCACCGCGGGCTCTCGGGAACGTGCCGGCGGACGATCAGGATCGCCGTGCCGAGAATCGCTCCGAGTCCGAAGCACACCCGCCAGTTGAGCAACGGGGAGAAGATGTGCAGCGCTGCCACCGACAGCAGGGCGCCGGCCGCCGCTCCGGCCCAGTAGGTGCCGTTGATGATCACGTCGATCCGGCCGCGATGCTTGCACGGGATCAGCTCGTCGATCGCCGAGTTGATCGCCGAGTACTCGCCGCCGATGCCCATTCCGGTGACGAAGCGGCAGGCGAAGAAGAAGATCGGCGACCACGCGAAGGCGGTCGCGATCGTCGCCGCGAGATACACGCCGAGGGTGATCATGAACAGCTTCTTGCGGCCGAACATGTCGGTGAGGCGGCCGAACAAGAGCGCGCCGACACACGCGCCGGCGACGTACATCGACGCCGCCCAGCCCGCGACGTCGGCGGCGGAGATGTCGATGCCGCTGCCCTTGGCCGAGATGGCGCCGGCGATCGAGCCGACGATCGTCACCTCGAGTCCGTCGAGGATCCACACCGTGCCGAGCCCCACGAGAATCCGCCAGTGCCACCGGGACCAGGGCAGGCGGTCCAGCCGGGCGGGGATGTTCGTCTCGATCGTGCCGAGCTGATGGGCTTCGGCGGTCAGTGTGGCCATCCTGGATCCTCCTTATGGCAGTCCCTGGATGACCGGCTACCCCGTCGCGGGCCGGGGCATGCGCGGAGGGCTGCGGCGCCGTCCGGCGCCCGCGAGGCCGCGTCGCCCAACGCAAATCAGCTGGAAGCGCCCAGGGTCTGGCGCAGGCCGGCGTCGAGCCCGCGCGGGGTCGAAGCCGAGCTCGCGGCGTGCCTTCTCGTCGGTCATCCAGAAGGTCACGCCGTTCGAGGTGCGGATCAGTTCGGCGAGGTTGGGCGGAAAGCCCATCGCCCGACCGACGAGCGGACCGATCGGGATGGCGAGCTTCATCAGGGCCGGAGGCATCGTGACGCTGGGCGGCCGGCGGCCGGAGAGCACCGCCGTCTTCTCGACGAGCTCGCCCATCGTCGACTTCTCGCCGGCGAGGTTGTAGCTCTCGCCGATGCGACCGCGGTCGTGCGCGGCGAGGATGCCGTCGGCCACATCGTCGACGTAGACGAAGTTGAACCCGGCGTCCGGAAACATCCGCAGCTTCAGCTTGCCGGTGCGGGCCTGATCCATCATGTTGCCGAGCTCGGAGGGATCGTCGGGTCCGTACACGCCGCCGGGCTGGACGATGATCACCGGGGCGCCGCCGGCGATCCGGCCGAGCGCGACCTGGTGGGCCTCGTACTTCGTCTCGTCGTAGTAGGAGAGGAACTCCGGGGGCTGGGGCCGGATGTAGGTCTCGTCGACGGCCCGCCCCCGGGTGTTGCCGTACACGTTCCCAGTCGAGACGTAGACGATCCGGGCGACGCCGGCAGCGATCGCGGCGTCGAGCACCCGCTCGGTGCCGCCGACGTTCGCCTCGCGCATCGCCGCGTGCTCGGAGGCCGGGATCCCCACCTTGTACGTCGCGCCGGCATGAAACGCGGCGTCGCAGCCTGCGACCCCACGCCGGATCGCGTCGCCGTCGGCGAGGTCGCCCTCGATCACCTCGCAGCCGAGCTCGCGCAGCGGCGCGGCCTTGGCCCGGGTGCGCGCGAGGACGACGACCTCGTCGCCGCGGGCGCGGAGCCGGCGCACAAGCTGTGCGCCGATGAATCCGGTCCCGCCGGTCACGAAGGCCTTCACGGGCGGCACTCTAACCGGCGTGCTGCGGGCGCCCCAAGTAGCCGCCACGCCACGCTCCGAGCCGCCCGGCGCAATAATCGCGGCGTGGTTGGGCGCATCTCGAGTCCGGTGTTCATCGCCTGCAGCTGACCCTTGAGCTGATCGCGCTCGCGCTGGCGACCGCCGTCCGGCCGACGAGCCTCGCGGCCGTGTACGCCCTGCTCGGCAGCGACGCGCCGCGCCGGTTGATGACCGTCTACGTGCTCGCCGGGCTGGCCTTCACGGTGCTCATCGGGGTGCTCGTCGTCTGGGTGTTCAACGGCGTCAGCGTCCACGCCGGCTCCAGCCACACGCGGGCGGTGGCCGAGATCGCCGGCGGCGTCCTCGCGCTCGGCTTCGGGGTGCTCGTCCTCCTCGGCCGGGTCGGTGGCCGGCGGACCGAGGATGCTCCCAAGCCGCCGGGACGCTGGATGCGGATGCTCGACCGCCACCTCACCGTCAAGTCGGCCGCCCTTGCCGGGCCGGCGACGCACGTGCCCGGCGTCTTCTACCTCGTGGCGCTCAACCTGATCGTCACCCACCGCGTGAGCCTCGCCCTCGGTCTCGCCGACGTGCTCATCTACAACCTCGTCTGGTTCGCCCTCCCGGTTGCCGCCCTCGCCGTCGCCATCGTCAGGCCGCAGACCGCCCGCGACGCGATCGACGCGATCAACACCTGGGCGCGCGAGCACTCGCAGGGAATCATGCTCGTGGCGGCGTTCGTCGTCGGCGGGGTGCTCGTCCTCCACGGAGCGTTCACGCTCTGATCGGGGAATCCGTTCAGCCGGGCTGATCGGGATCGTTCAGCTCGATCCCGATCAGGTACGCCTGGGTCAGGCCGCGGACCTCGACGAGGACCATCACGACGCCCCCGCAGGCGGGACAGCGCACGACCGTGCCGGGCCCACGGGCGAAGACGACGAGCTCGGCGATCTCGGTCTCCGTCCGGCACGTCGCGCAGGTCCCGCGGACAGTGGTCATCTCCCGGCCGAACACCGAGAACAGCGGGCCGGCGATGGCGTTGCCGTCGAGCGCGTCCACGGTCAGCTCCCCGAGGCTCCGAAGCGCTCGGTGCGGATCCGCTCGGGGCGATGGCCGCCTGCGACGAGCGCCGTCGCCGCCGTCTCCACGAAGCCGCTCGGCCCGCACACGAAGGTGAGCGGATCCTCGGCAGGCGGCCAGGCGACCTGCCGCAGCAGCTCGGAGTCGATCCGCCCGCGGTGGCCCGGCCAGTCGGGAGGGGACTCCCGCGTCAGGGTGAGGCGGAGGTCGACGACCTCGTCGGCGGCGAGGCCTGTGAGCTCCTCGCGGTAGATCACCTCGCCGAGGGTGCGTGCCGAGTAGAGCAGCCGCACGGCGACTCCACGGGTCTCGGCCGCTGCGTGTCGGAGCATCGCCCGGAAGGGCACGATGCCCGAGCCGCCGGCGATCAGCATCACCGGACCCGGCACCGCGTCGTCCCACACGAAGTAGCCGCCGATCGGTCCGCGCAGCTCGAGCTCATCCCCGGGCCGGAGCTCGTCGACGAGGTACGGGGACACCTCACCGTCGTCGAGCCGCTCGACGGTGAGGACGAGGTGGCTGTCCTCCGGGCTCGAGGCGATCGAGTAGCTGCGCTGGGCCTGATAGCCGTCGGGGGCGGTGAGGCGCACGTCGACGTGCTGGCCGGCGAGGTGACCGGGCCAGTCAGCGACCTCGAGCGCGATGCTTCTCGCCCGCGCCGTCTCGTCGACGAGTTCGACCACCGTCCCGAGCCGCCAGTTCAGTCTCCCTGGTAGCGCTGCTCGAGCCATGGGTCGCCGTGGTTGTGGTAGCCGTAGGTTTCCCAGAACCCGGGCTCGTCGTCGGCGGTCAGCGTGAGACCGCGCACCCATTTGGCGCTCTTCCAGAAGTACAGGTGGGGGACGAGCAGCCGCGCGGGGCCGCCGTGCTCAGGGTCGAGCGGTTCGCCGTCGTACTCGTAGACCACCCACGCCCGTCCGTCGGTGACGTCCTCGAGCGCGAGGTTCGTCGTGTAGCCCCCGTCAGACCAGGCGGTCAAGTATTCGGCCGAGCTGGCGACCGCGCCGAGCAGGGTGTCGACCGACACGCCGCGCCAGCTCGTGTCGAGCTTGGACCATTTCGTCACACAGTGGATGTCGACGGTCAGCGTCTCGGACGGGAGGGCGCGGAACTCCTCCCACGGCCAGGAGACGGGCGCGTCGACCTCGCCGTGAACGGTGAAGCTCCACTCCTCGCGCGGGGTGTGTGGCGTCGGGCCCGCGGAGAGGACGGGGAAGTCCGGGGTGAGGTACTGACCGGGCGGCACGCGCGACGGGTCGGCGACGGGTCGGCGGCGACCGGTGAAACCGCGAGAGACCGGTGACATGGCGGCAGGCTCCTTTCTCCCACCCGCCCCGACGTGACGCGAGGCGGTGCCGCCAACCTACCATGGGCGGCGATGGCCGAGCGAGATCGCATCCTCGTCGCGTACGGGACGAAGTACGGCGCCACCGCAGAGATCGCGGAGGCGATCGGTGAGACGCTTCGCGCGGCCGGGCTCGAGGTCGACGTCGAGCGCGCACGCCAGGTTCGGTCACTCGACCGCTACCGCGCGGTCGTCATCGGCAGCGCCGTCTATACCGCCCGCTGGCGCTCCGACGCTCAGAGGCTGCTCGCCCGGCCGGAGCTGCGCGAGCGCGATGTGTGGGTGTTCAGCAGCGGCCCCGTCGGCGAGGATCCGGATGACCCGGTGCAGGCCGAGCGCTGGATGAAGCCCAAGCGCGTGCGCGAGCTCGCCGACGCGATCGGCGCACACGACCACGTCGTCTTCGGCGGGATGGTCGACGAGGAGCGCGGGTTCATGCGCCGCAAGATGGCGCGCAACACGGCGCCGCAGCTCCGCGACCGGCGTGACTGGCACGCGATCGACCGCTGGGCCCGCGCGATCGCCGAGACGCTTACGCCGGAGAATCCCGCCGCGCGATGATCGCCGCGAGCGCGACGCTGACCTCGAAGAGGATGTAAAGGGGCAGCGTCTCGAGCAGCATCGTGATCGCGTCGCCGGGGAGGACGGCGGCGATCAGGCCGCACACGGCGATCGCATAACGGCGGTGACGGCGGAGTTGCCCGGGGGTGACGAGTCCGGCCCGGGTGACGGCGAGGATCGCGACCGGGACCTGGAAGATCAGTCCCATCGCGAGCAGCACCGTCGCCGCGAACTTGTAGTACTGGCTCGCCTGGACGAGGACGTTGAACTGGTCGGAGTTGAAGTTCTGGAAGAAGTGCAGCGAGGCCGGCAGCACGACGGTGTAGCCGAAGACCACGCCGGCGGCGAACAGCGCCGGGATGGCGAGGGTGATCGGCAGCATCCGCCGCCGCTGCGCGGGCGCGAAGGCGGGCATCACGAAGCCGTAGGCCTGCAGCAGCAGCACGGGCAGCGAGATGATCAGCGCGAACATGAGGGTGACGGTCAGCGTCGTGGTGAACGGCTCGCCGATGCCGAGCGTAACCGGGCGATCGCCGGTGGGCGGAGCCGACAGCCGACTGACGTCGGCCCGGAGGCTCGCGCGGACCGTCGCCAGCGTCGCGCGGGCGCTCGGTGAGTGCGACTGCGCCGCGAGGGTCGCGGTGACGACGTCGAGCTGGCGGGCGACGTCACGGGCGCTCTGTTGGACGTGGTAGGTCGCGCCGAGCGGTCCCTCGCCGGAGCGGACCTGGTGCTGGGTCTCCGCGGCGAGGGGTCGGTTGACGAGGTGCAGCAGGGCGGCGTTCTGCCAGTAACAGATGCCGAACGCGACCGCGACGGCGGCGAGGCAGATCATGATCCGCGTGCGCAGCTCGTCGAGGTGCCCGACCGCCGACAGGCGATCGTCGTGGGCGATCGGTCGCCAGCGGACCGGCGAAAGGGCGTTCGGCATCTGCATGGTCAGCAGGTCCTGCGGTCAGGCGGCCGGCGGGGCGTCGACCCGCTCGGTCCCCGTCGCAGGATCGGGGACGATCGAGCGCGGTGCGTCCGCGAGCACCGGCGTCGCGGTCTCCTCGCCGGTGAGCGAGTCCTTGAACCCGCGCAGGCCGCTGCCGAGCGACTTGCCCATCTCCGGCAGCCGCTTCGCACCGAAGACGAGCAGCAGCAGGACGAGCAGGAATGCGATGTGGATGGGGTTGTCGAGTCCGAGCATGAGTCTCCAGTCGTCGATGGGTGGGTGGTCAGGCCTTGATCAGGGGGCCGGCCTTGGCCAGCACCTGGGTCTTGGTGAGCGGCTTGTCGAAGGCGCCATCGGGCGTGACCGGAGCGCCGATGAGCAACGCGAGCGCGGCGGCGTGCCGGGCCTCGACCTGGACGATTGACCCCGCCGCGGCGAGCAGCTGCTTGTTGGTGAGGGCCGGCCCGGCGCCGTTGTAGGCCCCGACGCCGGTGTTCTCGAGCACGTAGGCGAGCTTGAGGAACCCGGCCTGGTTACTGACCGGGAAGGCGAACGTCGGCTTCTTGACCGGCGTCCCGCCGGCCGAGGTGATCGCCTTGGTGAGGGCGCTGACGTGCTCGGCCTCCTCGTCGCCGAATAGCTTGGCCAGCCTCTGCGCCTCGCCGCTGAGACCGACTTGGCTGCCCTTGACCTTGTAGAAGTCGGTCTCGAGGTATTCGAGCGTGAGGGCGAAGTTGAGGATGTCGAGGTCGCTCGTGCCGCCAGCGGCGAATGCCTGGGCGACGAACGGTCCCACCGCCCCGGCGCCGTAGGCGGCACCGGCGGCGAGGGCGCCGCGCAGGATGAACGTCGAGCGGGTCAGGCCCGGGACCTCGATCGCGGCGAGCTCGAGGCTCACGGGTGATGGATGTGTCATCGGGTGTCGTTCCTCTCAGGTCGGGTCCGGTCAGGCGATGAACGGCTTGACCGCGGTCAGCACCTGCTGCATCGACATCGGCTTGGCAAATGCGCCGTCCGGGGTCGGGGACAGCTTCAGCAGCGTGTTGAGCGTCGCCGCATGACGCGCCTCGACGGTGTGGATCGCGAGCGCCGCGGCGAGGATCTCCTTGCTCTGGATCGCCGCGGCCTGTCCGAGGTAGGCCGACGCGCCGAGGTTCTCGACGGTCGCGGCGAGCTTGGCCACCGAGGCGGCGCTGGTCAGCGGGAACTTGCCCGTGGCTTCGGCGCGGGCGTGCCGAGGCTGCTGGCCACCTTATGCAGCGCGATCACGTGCTGGGCCTCCTCGGCGCCGAAGGACTTCAGCACCGCGAGCTGCTGACCGTGGAACAGGCCGGACTTGGCCACCTCGTCGTAGAACTGCGACTCGAGGTACTCGAGCGTCAGCGCGTAGTTGACGATGGCCAGGTCGCCCGAGGCCATCGTGCTGCTCGCGGACGTGGCCGACGTCGAGGTCGAGGTGCCCTTGACCGTCCCCGAGCTGCCCGAGCTGCCCGAGCTGCTCGAGCTGCTCGAGCTCGACGAGCCGCAGGCGGCGATGAACGCGGCCAGGCTGGCCGCGGCGGCGCCGCCGCCGATGCGACGACCGGCCATCGTGAGAAAGCGCTTGCGCTCGACGTCGTCGCGGGCGAGCTCCTCGACGACGCCGGGGCGAGGCACGTCGCGGGGTGTGGTGTGATCGGACATGGGTGTCTCCTGGTCGGGGCACGGGTGAGCACGCCCCGGGTGGCGCACGTCTCGCGTTCGTCCCTGCGACGGCGCCTCCGCGGAAGCCTGCTGCCCTCTCTACGAAGGAGCGACGGAGACGGATCAGCGGTGATCGAAAGCTGACCAGGCGGCGTAGGCGAGGGCATGACCCATCGCCCCAAGCTCAGCATCGCGCTCCCCCTGACCGCGGTGGCACTCGTCCTCGCCGGTTGCGGCTCGGGCTCGTCCGCTCCCGCGGCGTCGTCCGCGTCGTCTTCGTCGCGCGCGTCAGCCTCGTCGCGCGCGTCAGCCTCGCAGACGCCCGCTGCCACGCGGGTCGCGATCACGATCTCCGGCTATGCCTTCCACCCGCCGACGGTCACCGTCGCGCCCGGCACCACGCTCGCGTTCACCAACCGCGACGCGACCGCCCACACCGCGACGACCTCCACGCCCGGCTTCGACACCGGCACGATCGCCCCTGGCCGGACCGCCACCGTGGTCGTGCACGCCCCGAGGACGTACACCTACATCTGCCAGTTCCACGCCTTCATGCAGGCCCGGATCGTGGTCAGGTAGCCGAGGGTGTCGACCGCGCCGTGAAGGCGAGCGGCAGCTCGATCGGCCCGGTGTTGCCGCTCGGCGGCAGCGAGCGGACGGGCCCGGCGAGCCGCGGGGCCTGAAGGCGGGCGGCCAGCCGCGACAACGCTTCGGCCATGTCGCTGCGGGCGAGGAAGTGCCCGATGCAGTGGTGCACGCCCCAGCCGAAGCCGAAGTGGCGGGGACGCTCCTCGACGGTGATGTCGAACGCCGCGCCGCCGAACGTCCGGGGATCGGTGCCGGCGGATGTCGAGAAGAAGTGGATGACCGTGCCCTGCGCGATCTCGAGCCCCTGGAACTCGAAGTCCTCAAGCGCCTCGCGGGTCACCCAGGTCACGGTCGGGTTCAGGCGCATGACCTCCTCGACGGCCGACGCGGCGAGCTCCGGCCGCACCGCGAGCAGGTCCCACTGCTCGGGCTGCTCGACGAACGTCTCGAGCGCGAGGCCGAGCTGGTTGCGGGTGGTGTCGACGCCGCCGAAGATGAGCAGCACGACGTGCACGCGCAGCTCGTCGTGGGTGAGCCGGTCCTCGTCCTCTTGCGCCTGGACGAGGCGCGTCATGAAATCGTCGGTGGGATGGGCCCGGCGGTCGGCGATGAGCGCGTCGGCATAGCCGTAGAGCCCCTCGAGCGCGGCTTCGATCGCCGCAAGGTTGTCCCGGATCCGTACATCGAGGGCGAGGCCGAGCGTCGAGGACCACTCTGCGATCGTCGGCCAGTCGCGCTGATCGATGCCGAGCATCGTGGCGATCACCCGGGCGGCGTAGGGCTCGGCGAACTGCGAGACGAACTCGCAGCGGCCGTCGTCGATGAAGCCGTCGACCAGCTCGTCGGCGAGGGCGCGGAAGTGCGGCGTCATGCTCGCGATCAACCCGGGGGAGAAGGCCGGGTTGAGCAGCCGGCGCAGCCGGCGATGGTCGGTGCCCTCGAGGTTGAGCAGCGCCTTCAGCCACCACTCCGCCCACGGTCCGGAGACGCCGTTGAGGGCCGGCCAGTTGCGGCTGCCCTGGCGCAGCCGCCGGTCCTTGATCAGCCGGCTCACCTCGTCGTAGCGCAGGACGGCGATGCCGTAGTTCGTCTCCGCGTACCAGCGCTGCTCGCGCGCCGCCCGCACCGCCTCCGAGCGGATCGAGAACGACGGATCCGATAGGTCGAAGTAGGGAATGGCAGCTGCTGTGCTCACGATCGACGGCCCCTTCGTCATCCGGTTCCGACCGTCGGCGGCCGGGCGTCACCTGAGGCACAGTACCGGCCCGGCCGAGCAGCCGGTCATCCCGCCAGCCACGTGTCGAGGCTGGCAAACATGAGCTCCGCCGTAGCCAACATCGCGTCCACGCCGCCGGCGAGTGCAGCGCGCTCGATGATCGCGCACATCCGGCGCCAGTTCCGTGCCGCATCGGACCCGTACGCGCCGAAGAACGCGGTGCCCGAGGCCCGATCAAGACCGAGGCGGCGTCCGACCTCCCGCTCGATGACCTTCCCGCCGAGCGTCGCTCCCTCCAGCACATACAGCGCGCCCATAACCCGCGGCACGCCGTCGAGGCGCGGCACCGCGGGCGACCGCGGCAGTCGCCCGAGTTCGGACTCGCTCCGACCGAGCGCGCGGAGGTCGGCGATCAACAAGGGCGTCTTGACGCGTCGCTCGAGGTCCAGGCCCGGTGCCTGACCGGCCCCCGCGAGCAACCTCGGCTCCACCACCGAGTAGAACCCGAACAGGCGCTCGAGCATCGTGGCATAGCTGCCGACCGAATCCAGCCAGTCGAACGTCGCCAGGCGCTTCTCCAATCGAGCATGCGCCCGCTCCGTCCGCGCTCGTAACGACGAGCAGGCCGATGGTCGCCGCATGCCCGTTGCCACGGCCGTGTGCACGCGCCGGAGCTTACGTCCCCCGGGCCGGCAGGACGCCCGAGCGTGCGCTATTGCTGTCGAGCCGGATCGCCCTCCGGCAGCACGTCGCACGCCCACGCGGAGCGTTTCCAGTCCGGAATCGGGGTGTCCGCGTCGGCACGCGGAACGAATCGGGAGCGTTCGACGAGGGCCATCCGGTGGATGTACCGCGGGCAGTTCGGGAACACCTGCGTCGCCTGCACCCGGACGATGAACTGCGCCCCGGGGTAGTGGTCGAGCAGCTCGTCGGATTCGGCCATGCTCGCGACGCCGTTGAGTCGCAGCCGGGACGGGCGAGCGGCGACGAAGTCGATGAACAGCATTCCCACGTGGTGGTTCTCGAGCACGTTCCCCATCGACAGGTACATCCCGTTGCCGTCGTAGTTCGGGAACGCGACCGTGCGCTCGTCGAGCACGCGCACGAACCCGGGGTCGCCGCCCTTGTAGGAGCACTGGGGGCGACCCTCGGCGTCGGCCGTCGCCAGGAAGAACATGTCCATGCGCTCGATGAACGCGCGGTCCTCGGCGTCGATCACCGGGCGGGCGAGGAATCGCTCGTCGAGCCGATCGGCGAGTCGCCGCGTGTCGAAGCGGTCCTGAAGTCTGCGGGACCCCTCGTGGTAGGCCGAGCTCACTTCGACTGCTCCCTGAGGTCAGCCAGCTCGTGCCCGAGGACGTCCTCGCGGCTGTAGTGCCCGACCGAGTCAAACCACCGCTTGGCGTGCAGGCCGCGGCGCAGGTCGCAGTCGGCGACCACGATTCCCTCTACGTCGTACAGGGGTCCGGCGATCACGTCGCCCCCCGTCGGCTCGACGACGGCCGCGCCGCCGCGACCGAACACCTCCTTGTCGGAGGGGAGCGGCACCGGGAAGTCGTCGGGGAACCGTGAGGCAGGGATGAACTGCGGCGCGGAGATGACGAACGCTCCCGATTCGATCGCGATGTGGCGCATCGATGCCAGCCAGCCGTCGCTGTCATCCGCCGTCGGCGCGACCCAGATCTGCGGGCCGCCGCGGTACACCGCGTAGCGGGCCAGGGGCATCCGGTTCTCCCAGCAGATCAGCCCGCCGACCCTCGCGTCCGCGACGTCGACGACGGCGAGATCGTCGCCGGCGCCGATGCCGTGAAAGAGCCGCTCGTGCTGCGTGGGCATGAGCTTGCGGTGGCGGCCAAGCACGCCCGACGGTCCGAGATAGACGACGGTGTTGTAGAGCGTCCCCGGACGTTCGGACTCGCGCTCGTTGACGCCGAGCACGCAATACAGCTCCCGCTCACGGCAGACCGCGACGAGCCGATCCAACAACGGTCCGGGCACGTCGACCGAGTTCGCCCACAGGCGCTCCCACAGCTCGTCCCATCCCCCGAAGCTCGACGCCCCCCGCGCCCACGCATTCGACGGGTACAGGGGAATGAAGCATTCGGGCAGCACCGCGAGCTGCACCCCTCGATCCGCCGCCTCGTGCAGCAACCGCTCGGCCTTATCCACGCACCCTTCCGCATCGAGAACCACCGGCGTCGCCTGGATCGCGGCGACGCGGACGGATGGAAACGTCGTCACGCTCCGAGACCGGGGCACGATGCGGTCCTCACGCCCACTCCATCGGCGTGAATCCGCTGGTGGTCGGCGCCGAGACGATCAGCACGGAGGCGGCCTGCGAGTCGTCGTTGCGGACCGTCCGGCGGAGGGCCGGGTCGACCCGCGCGAACGTTCCCGCCGGCGCGACGTGCTCCCCGCCGTCGATCAACAACGTCGGCGAGCCTGAGACGACGAAGAACAGCTCCTCCTGGTCGCGTTCCGTCTCGTCGTGCTCCGGGATCGAGGCGCCCGGCGGGATCTCGACCAGATTGACCCCAAACGCCTCGCAACCGAGCGAGCGGCGCACGAGCATCCAGCCGCCGGTCCGCTCGAGCTCGTCACGATGCGCGATCGTGTACCCGTCTCCACGCTCCATGGCTCATCGTCCTCCTGCATGGTCGAGCCCCCGTGATGCTGTACGAGGCGACGCTACTCGCAAACCGACCGCTGCGCAACGTCGCGCTTCATGCTGCAATGGCCCGATGGATCTCCGCGCGGCACGAGCGTTGTGGGAACCCGCGGGCGTGTACTGCAACACCGCGAGCTACGGCTTGCCGCCGCGGCCGGCCTGGGATGCGCTCCAGGCGGCGCTGTCCGACTGGCACGCCGGGCGCACGAGCTGGGAAGGATGGGGCGAGAGCACCGAGGCCGCCCGGGCCGCGTTCGCCCGCCTCGTCGGTGCCGACCTCGCGCGGGTCGCCGTGGGCGCGACCGTGTCCGAGCTCGTCGGGTCGGTCGTCACCGCGCTGCCCGCCGGCGCGCGGGTAATCGTCCCCGATGTCGAGTTCACCTCGACGCTGTTTCCGCTGCTTGTGCAGGAGCGCCTCGACGTGCGCACCGTGCCGGTGTCGCGGCTGGCCGAGGCGGTGGGGGACGGGGTCGAGGGCGTCGCCTTCAGCGCCGTGCAGATGAGCACCGGGGAGGTCGCCGACCTCGACGCCATCGTCACGGCCGCCGCCTCCGCCGACGCGATCACCATCTGCGACGCGACCCAGGCCGTCGGCTGGCTGCCGCTGCGAGCCGAGCGGTTCGACGCCGTCGTCTGCGGTGCCTACAAGTGGCTGATGTCACCGCGCGGGACGGCGTTCCTCGCCGTCTCCGATCGTCTACTCGAGCGCGCCGTGCCCCACAGCGCCGGCTGGTACGCGGGCGAGGACGTCCACGCCAGCTACTTCGGGCCGCCGCTGCGACTCGCCGCGAGCGCGCGGCGGCTCGACCTCTCTCCGGCCTGGTTCTCGTGGGTGGGTACCGCCCCCGCGCTCGACGTCGTCGAGCAGATCGGGGTGGCCGCGATCCACGCCCACGACCTCGCGCTCGCGAACCGTTTCCGCGCCGGGCTCGGGCTCGCCGCCGGCGACAGCGCGATCGTCAGCGTCGAGCTGCCCGGCGCAGCCGAGCGGCTCGAGCGGGCGGGGATCATCGCGGCCGTCCGCGGTGGCCGGCTGCGGACCTCGTGGCACGTCTACAACACCGCGCGCGACGTCGACCGCGTGCTCGAGGCGCTCAGCGCGTGAGCGCCAGCGCCATCTCGTACTGGACGAGATCCGGCGTGCTCAGCTCGGTGATCGCCGCCGCGACGGGCTCGCCGAGCGGGAAGTTGCTCAGACGCACCGGGTTTCCCGGGGCGGCCGCCGCCACGGCCCGGAGCGCCTCGAGCGCCGCCGGTGCGTCGCGCGCGCCCATCTGGATGACGCGGGTGACCGTCGGCTCTGGGACGCAGATGGCGGCCGCGATCAGTTCGCCGCCATCGTCAGCGCCGACGGCGGTCAGCGCGAGGCCGCCCGCGCGGGCGTGATCGAGGAAGGCGTCGTCGCGCTGCCACGGCTCGGGACCGGCGCGGTGGGCGGCGATCCAGGCCCGGGCGTCGGCGACCGGCAGCGCTCGCCAGCCGGAATCGGGCGCGCCGAGTGCCCGCAACGTGGTGACGAGCAGCCGGCGCGTCACCACGAAGCCAAGCTTCTCGTAAAGCGCGATGGCGGGGGCGTTGCCCTCGATCACCTCGAGGCGGACGCGCGCGGCGCCATCCTCGGCCGCCGACGCGAGCGCGGCGGTCAGCGTCCGCTCACCGATGCCCCGGCGCCGGCCCTCCGGCACCGTCCCCATGCCCCCGACCCACGCCTCACGGCCGCGGCGGCCGATCAGCGCGAAGGCCGTGGGACCGTCGTCGCTCACCGCCACCCGGGAGACGCCGAGCTCGATGTCGTTGTCGGTGAGGTGGCGGCGCATCTGCGACTCATCGAGCGCGAGCGGGACGAGATAGCCGCGGTAGCCGGCGTTGAACAGGTCTCTCAGCTGCGCCGAGGGGAGGGTCCGGGCGGGGAGCAGTTCCATCCCCGCATATCGTGCCGGGGCGGGGCGCTCGGCGTGTCATCAGGTCCGCGGGGCGCCGGCAGACACTCGTGTAGCTTTCACGATTCCCTCACAAGCGACGAATGGAGTGGCGCGGTGGCGTATGTCATCAACGAGCCCTGCATTGGCACCAAGGACGCGAGCTGCGTCGAGGTCTGCCCGGTCGACTGCATCCATCCGACCCCCGACGAGCCGGGGTTCGACGCGGCCGAGCAGCTCTACATCGACCCCGAGGAATGCATTGACTGCGACGCGTGCGTCGAGTCGTGTCCGGTCGACGCGATCACGCCCGAGGACCAGGTCCCGCCCGAGTGGGAGTCCTACATCGAGAAGAACGCGGCGTACTACCGGAAGTCGTAGGACGGCGCCTCACTGGCCGAGCGGTTCGGCGTTCCACGGCAGCGGCGCCACCCGCCATTGCCCGGAGTGGACGTCGGCCTGGGGATAGCCGCAGGTGCTCGGCCCGCAGATGTGCCAGCCGTGGCCGTAGTGCGCGCTCCAGCGGATCACGTGCCGGTTGCCGATGAACTGGTTGCAGGCCGCCATGTTGCCGGCGCTCGTGTACACCCACGAGGGTGAGCCGTCGGTGAGACCGACGTGGTCGAGCCAGTTGGGCAGGTCCGAAGCCCGCATGCCGCCGGGCTCGACATCGGCGCATCGCGCCCTGCCGCCGAAGATCGTGATCGACAGCAGGAACGCGCCGGTCGCCTCCTTGGCGGCGACAAGATCGCTGTAGCCGCCGAAGTTGTCGATGTACGACGCGTAGGCATCCCAGTCGCCCGGGAGCACGCCGAGGGAGCCCTTGGTCGTGTCGGCCATCTTGATGAAGCGCAGCGGCGCGGCCGCTGCCCCGACCGTGGCCAGATGCAGCGTGTCCTGGTCGAGGTCGAGCGGTCCGAAGTTGGGATTCAGGATCGGATCCAGACCCCAATCCGCCGGCCGCTCGACGACGGGCGTGTCAGTACTCACAGCTCCTCCCTTCCTCACTCCCCCTGCGCGCGTGTCGCCGGCCGTGATCACCTGACGACGGATACGCGACCCCCGCGCCTTTGTTGAGCGACACACTATCGCGACGGTGGCCGTGCGCACATATGTGTTGACTGCTCATCGCCCCGCGAGTGGAAGCGATGAGCAGCGTTTGACGTGTTTCACGCGGGTTTGCGCCCGCCGCCGCTTGCCCCGCGGATGCGGCTCTCGAGGAACCGGATCTCGGTGGCGTTGTCGGTGTGGTCGATTGCGGTCCGGTTGGCGGCCGCGGCGTCGTGCGGGCGGCCGAGGCGCCGGAGAAGGTCGGCGCGGATCGCGTGGTAGAGGTAGTACTGATCGAGGGACAGCCCGTCGATCAGCTCGAGCGCCATCCGCGGGCCATCGATCTCGGCGACCGCCACGGCCCGGTTGAGCGCCACGACCGCGGTCGGGGTGAGCGCCAGGAGCTGGTCGTAGAGCGCGAGGATCTGAGTCCAGTCGGTGGCGGCCGCAGTGCGCGCGTCGCTGTGGACCGCGTTGATCGCGGCCTGGAGCTGGTAGGGACCGGGCTCGTCTCGCCGCAGGCATCGTCTGACGAGCTTCTGTCCCGCCTCGATCAGATCCTCGTGCCAGAGGCCGCGATCCTGTTCGGGCAGCGGAATGAGCTCGCCCCCGGCGCTCGTGCGTGCCGCGCGACGAGCGTGCACGAGCAACATCAGCGCGAGCAGCCCGAGCAGCCCGAGCACCTCGGGCTCGTCGGGCATCAGCTCGGCGAGCAGACGACCGAGGCGGATCGCCTCGGTCGCGAGCTCCTCGCGGATCAGATCCTCGCCGGAGCTGGCGGCATAGCCCTCGTTGAAGATCAGGTACACGACCGCCAGCACCGAAGCGACACGCTCCGGCAGGTCGGCCTCGCTCGGGACCCGGTAGGGGATCCGGGCGTCGCGGATCTTCGCCTTCGCGCGGACGATCCGCTGCGCCATCGTCGCCTCGGGCACGAGGAACGCCCGCGCGATCTCCGGGGTGCGCAGCCCGCCGAGCAGCCTGAGCGTGAGCGCCACCTGAGCCGGCCTGCCCAGCGCCGGATGGCAGCAGGTGAAGATCAGGCGCAGGCGGTCGTCCTGCACCGCGCTCCCCTTGAGCGGCTCGCCGCGGGCGTGCAGCAGCGCGGCCTGCGCGTGGCGGTCATCGCGCGAGGCCTCGCGGCGCAGGCGGTCGATCGCGCGGTTGCGGGCGGTCGTGATGATCCACCCGGCCGGCGCCGGTGGCATCCCGCGCTCAGGCCAGCGCGCGACCGCGGTGGCGAACGCCTCCTGCACGGCGTCCTCGGCGATGTCGAGGTCGCCGAACACCCGGGCCAGCACGGCGACCGCCCGTCCATACTCCTCGCGGAAGACACGCGCGACCTCCGAACGGCCCGCCGTCGGCACGCCGCTATCAGTCCTCGGGCTCGCCGTGGAACGGTCGCACCTCGACCGGCAGCGTCGTCGCCCGCGCGACCTTCCGCCCCCACGCCAGCGCCTCGTCCAGGCTCTCTGCCCTGACGATGACCACCCCGCCGATGTGCTCCTTGCCCTCGACGTAGGGTCCATCGGTCATCGGCATCGCGTCGCTGCGCGGGTTGAGCACCGTCGCGGTGCTTGGCGCGTGCAGCCCGCCCGAGAACACCCAGGCGCCCGCGGCACGCATCTCGTCCTCCACGGCCACCACGTCAGCCATGATCTTCTCGAGGACCTCGGCGGCCGGCGGGTCGCCGTCGGGCTGGTAGATGCTCACCAGGTATCGCTTCATGCTCGCTCCTCTCGCACGCTGGTCCCTCGATCGTAGGTGGCGATCAGCACGCCGGTCGGGGTGGTGACGCTCTCGGCGAGCCGGAGCGACGCCTGCACGCCGGGCGCAAACAGCCTCCGTCCGGTGCCCAGCACCAGGGGAGCGATCATCAGCAGGTACTCGTCGATCAGCTCGGCGGCCATCAGCGAACCGATGAGCACGCCGCTGCCCATGATCACGAGGTTCGTGGCCGAGCTCGCCTTGAGCTCCGCCACGGCGGCCGGAACGTCCCCGTGCAGCAGGGTCGAGTTCGGCCACTCGAGCCTCGTCGCCGGGCTGCCCGACGCGACGTACTTGCGAGCGTCGTTGAGCGCGTCCTTGAACGGGCCGCCCCGGTCGTTCCAAGACGCCAGCAGCTCCTCGTAGGTGCGCCGTCCGAACAGAAACGCGCGATCCTCGCCCATCCGCTCGCCCATCTTCGCGACCATCGCCTCATCGCCGTACGGGATCGCCCAACCCCCGTGCGCAAACCCATCCCGCGTGTCCTCATCGGGACGGCCCGGGCTCTGCATCACGCCGTCGAGCGTGACCCCGTTCATCACGATCACCTTGCCCATCTGTCGTCCTTTCGATCTCGATGACGCCGGTCCAGAAAGCGCCGCCTGGGATCCCGGAGGCCAGGTGATTCCGGCCTCTCATCCCCTACACGAACGCCGACGGCCGAAATCGACATCGGCGGCCGCGACACGACGTGGCCTCACGCCGAGGCGGCGGCCTTCCAGTCTGGCCGGCGGAGCTTGTGGAGCAGAAACGGGGGGAGGAGCGCGACGAGCAGGGTTGCCGCGAGCAGCGCCTAGCCCCGCTCGCGAGCGATGTCCAGCAGGCCGGTCGAGGGACCGGTCAGCCAGTCGAGCAGACCGCTCACCGAGGCGACGACGAGCCCGACGGCGATGATCGGTGTCAGCACGCTCATGCCGAAGTGATCGAGCAGTCTCTGGAACGCCTGCATCACACCCGCCGTGTAGCTGATGTGCGTCGCGGGGACCGAGACCGAGATCGCGAGCGTCGGGAGGATGAAGACGAGCAGGATCAGCGTCACGGCCACGAGGGTCGCCTTGGGGAACTCACGCGGGGCGTCGCGCAATTCGTCGACGTGGACGGCATTGACCTCCACCCCGGCGTAGGTGAAGAAGCTGTTGACGATGAGCACGATGCTCGTCAATCCGTGCCACGGCGGGAGCGCGTGGTGGGCGTTCAGCGGCGCCGCGGAGGCGTTGCCCTGCAGGAGGTAGATCGCTGCCAGGATGACGAGCAGCAGTCCCGGGATCAGCGTTCCGATGAAGATCCCGTACGAGGCCAGCCTGCCGGTGGCGAGCAGCCCGCGAGCGGAGACGAGTACCGCCGCCCAGAACAGGACGATGATCACCACGGTCGTATAGAGGCCGCTGTGCGCCAGGCTGGGCGCGAACACGTACGCAAGCGTGCTCGCGATGTAGGCGAGCAGCGCCGGGTAGTAGAACGTCGTCTGGGCGAACTGACACCAGATGGCGACGAAGCCCATCCTGGGAGAGATCCCCTCCGACACCCAGTTGTAGACGCCGCCCTTCCAGCCGGAGGCGAGCTCGGCTGACACGAGCGACGCCGGCACCAGGAACACGATCGCGGGTACGACGTAGAGCACCACCGAGGCGAGACCGAGAACGGCCGTCGCGGGTGCGGCGCCGAGATCTCCCACCGACCCGAGAGTCAGCAGCGCCATCGCCAGCCAGCTCAGCGTCGTCGCCGACCCGCCCGGCGCGCGCGCTCGACGCTTGGCAGGGGGCCACCGCCGGCGGCTCATCTCGTCAGGCAGTACTCGGCGGTCGATATCCCGGCACCTCGCCCGCCGCGGGGACGAGCCGCTTGGCCGCGAGCTGGTCGACGAGCAACGTGAGCATCTGCCGTTGGAGACGCCGCGAGGCCTCGGTGGCGTGGGTCGGGTGCGCGAGGTTGCGCTGCTCGAGCGGGTCCGTGGTGAGGTCGTAGAGCTCGTATTCGTCGGCTGCGGGCTTGGTCACGGTGGTCGTCTTGCGACGGTGCAACCGTTCGTCGCGCTGCCCGGGGACGGTCCAGAACTGCCCGTTGTCGAAGTAGCGCGAGAGCTTGACGACGTGCCGCTCGCCCTCCACGTCGACATCGGCGATAACCGTCTCGACGTGGTTGGGCTGAACGACTGTCGAATAGACCCGGAGCCG
Organism: uncultured Solirubrobacterales bacterium; assembly: GCA_963752905.1. Taxonomy (GTDB): domain Bacteria; phylum Actinomycetota; class Thermoleophilia; order Solirubrobacterales; family Solirubrobacteraceae; genus Palsa-465. Next base: position 283,855 of record CAVWAC010000016.1, on the reverse strand, counting down.
CTTCGCCAGCTTCGCGACCGGGCTCGCGCCCGTTTCGGCCCCCTCGCTGATCTCGTCATCGGTCATGAACAGCACCGGTTCGGACGGATGCTCCGCGCCATGCAGGACGACGGCTGAGAGGTCGCGGCCGACGAGCGGGCGGGCATCGGTGTGGTCGCGGGCCAGTTGTTCACGCGCGGCGTCGGGGTCGATGCCGGCGAAGCCGAGCAGCGTCGGGATCAGATCGGCGTGGTTGGTCGGAATGTCGACCGCGCGCGGCTCGCCGTCGATCATCGGACCGGCCACGACGAACGGCACGTGGATCGACTCCTCGTAGGCGTTGTGCCACTTCTCGTGCATCCCGCCGTGGGCGCCGAGCATGTCGCCGTGGTCGGAGCTGAACACGACGATCGTGTTCTCGTAGTCGCCGCTGGCCCGCAGCGCGTCGAGCACACGGGCGATCTGCTCATCGACCGTGTGCTGGACCTGATAGTGGAACTTGCGATGCGTTTCGATCCACGGCTGTGGAGCCGCGATCGTCTTCCACTCGTCGACATAGCTCTGCTGACACGCCGGCTTGGTCGAGAGGTCCTCGTCGTGCGTCGGCGGCTTGGGAATGTCCGGCACCGTCGAGGGGTGGTAGCGCAAGCCCTGGAGCAACGCCACGGCGCCGAACAGCGAGCTGTCGTGCGGATTCAGGAACGAGCACACGGTCAGCCACGGCTGCTCGCTGTCGTCGCCGTCGATCCGCTGCAGCAGCGCGATCGTCTCATCCGCCGTGAAGACATCCTTCACCGATCCGGTGTTGTGCTTGCCCAGACCATGTGGCTCGGGCCCGACCCATTCCGAAAAGCCGAAGTCATCGAGGAGGTCGGCCTCGAGATACGCGGCGATGTTCTCCTCGTTCGGCACGCCATCATCGTCGATCGACAGCAGAAAGCCCTCGCCGCTGGGATCCGGCAGCGCCACGTGGGACGCGTGCCACTTGCCCTTGAAGAACGTCCGATAGCCGCCGGCGCGGAACCAATCACCCATCGTCGGAACCGTGTCCGGGGCCAGCCAGAACATGTCGTCGCTGTCGAAGGACTTGGCCAGTCCGTCGGTCTGGGTGACGCCGTGCAGGGACGGATACTGCCCCGTGAGCAACGATGCCCGGCTCGGGGCGCACGCGGCGGCCATCGCGTAATGCTTGGTGAAGCTGACGCCGGTGTCGTGAAGCGTGCGCTCGGCGGTGAACTCGTCGTGCCGCCAGCGGCGCAGCCCCTCCGGCTCGTACGAGGTGGGAAATCGCTGCTGATCGGTGAGGATCACCAGGACATTCGGCTGCTTCGACGGCTCGCTCATGCAATCTCTCGCTCTCTGGATGCTCGAGGCTGGAGGCTCACGTCGGTCGCGCGCTCGGAGCCGATTCGGCCTGCGAACAATGTCCGCAGCCGATCGGCGGGGCATCACCCAAACGGGATGAGTCGTCCGGGCTGGGTCGATCTGGCGCCCCGGGCTGGTCGATCCGGCGGCCCCGAACATCGGCCGGAGCCAACTGGCAGACTGCCGGGCCGGCGGCGAGACCCGTCGCCTGGGACCAAGGAGGGCACCGGATGTTCGGGCACAAGTGGCAAGAGGGCGAGGGCACGGTCCGCGACACGCGGGTGTCCCGGTTCGGGCCTGGGGACAACTCGCCGATCGTCACCCACTACGTGATCGACGTCCAGCCGTCGGCCGGAGAGCCGTTTCGCACCGAGGTGCGAGAGCCGATTACCGCCGGCGCGTTCCAAGCGCCGATCGTCGGCGACGTGGTCAAGGTCAAATGTGATCCCGGGCGCAGGGAGGCGAAGTTCGACACGTCCGACAAGTCCGATCAGCTGGCACGCCACCAGGCTGCCCTGATCGCCCAGGTCGAGCGCGAGGAGGCGGAAGACCGGAAGCGATTCGGGTCGGACTGATCGAGGTCATCTCGGTCGCACCCTCATCCGCTGCTGCGGTCCATTCGGGAGCGCTCAGGCTCGCCGCGGGCCGCGAGCGCCTCGGCCCAGCCGAGGTGTGCGCGCGCCGCCCACACCAGCATCCCGTCGCGCTCCTGGATGTCGATCGCGCGCGTGAAGTGCTCGTCGGCCTGTGCGGCTTTGGCGCCCGCCGCCCGTCCGCAAGCTCTGAGCGACCAGCGGCCCGAAGTCACGCGTCCACGGCCCGGCGGCTCTCCGGTCTAAGCGCTTCGCTTGACCGCCTGAAGCGTGTAGCTGTGCGGCACCCGCCAGGGACGGTCGCGCAGCCGCCACTCCTTATCGGTGAGCCTCTCCATCTGGCCAGGCAGCGCCTCCCACGGGACGCTGTCGTGCTCGACGAGACCGGTCAGCTCCATCCCGGCATCGAGGAGCCCGGTGACGATCTCTCCGAGCCCGTGATTCCACACGTGTGAGACGGTGTTCTGGAACTGGACGTCGCTCTCGACATACGTGCCCTGCTCGTCGAACACCATCGGCTCGGGCCGCTCGAAGTAGTCGTACCGAACGACAAGCGCATCGGTGCGGTGCTCATCGAGGCTCCACATCATCGGATGCGCCTCGCGGATGAACAGGCGGCCGCCCGGCGCGAGCAGCTCCGCGACGACCGCCGCCCACCGCGACACCGACGGTAGCCAGCAGAGCGCCCCGATTCCGGTGAAGACAAGGTCGAACGTGCTTCCGCCGAGCGCCGCGACCGCGTCGTAGACGTTGGCCTCGACGAACCTGACCCCGGCTCGCGTCTCCTCGGAGAGTCGCCGCGCCTCGGCCACCGACGCCGGCGAGAAGTCGACGCCCGTCATCGTCGCGCCGAGCCGCGCGAGCGAGATCGTGTCGGTCCCGATGTGACACTGGAGGTGGACGCCCCGGAGTCCGCGGATGTCGCCGAGCAGCGGCACGTCAAAGCGGACGACCGCGCTCAGGAACGAGGGGTCATCGATGAACTGCTGGCGGGCGTAGTCCGGCGAAGCCGCGTGCGCGGGGGCCCGCTCGTCCCAACTGGCCCGGTTGATCTCCGCCGAGCGATCCACGGCCGGCACGATAGCCGTCGGCGAGCGGCGTACGCGTCGTCCACGCCGCGATGCGGCAAACTTGTCTCCATGGCCTGGCCTCTTCGCCGCCACTTGCGTGCGTGCGTGCTGCCGGCTGTGGCTTCAGCGGCGCTGCTGGTCGCGGCCGGCGCCGCGGAAGCGCGCACCACGGACGCGGCCGTGCAGCGCGGCCTCGAGCGCCTCGTGGCTGCGCCGGGCGGCCCGGTCGGGGCGATCGTGACGCTCTACCGCAACGGTCACACGACCGTCCTGCGCGCGGGGCGGGCCGACGTCACGCGCCCCGGCGCACCGCGGTTGGGCGACCACATGCGTATCGCCAGCGTCTCCAAGGCGTTCAGCGGCGCGGTCGCGCTGCGCTTGGTGCAGAAGGGCTGGCTGCGCCTGGACGACACGATCGGACAGCTGCTTCCGGGGGCGATGCCGCCAAGGTGGTCGGCGGTCACCGTGCGTGAGATGCTCAACCACACGAGTGGACTGCCCGACTACACGCAGTCCGACGGGTTCCGCAAGCAGGCCACCCTGGACCCGCGGGGCTACGTCTCGCCGACGGAGATCATTGACTGGGTTCGGAAGGACCGCCTCGACTTCACGCCCGGATCGCGCTACGAGTACTCGAACACCGACAACATCGTCGTCGCGCTGATCGCCGAGCACGTCACCCGCACGTCCTACGGTCAGCTCCTCTCGGCGCTCGTCTTCCGACCGGCGCGGCTGATCCAGACGACGTTCCCGACGCGGAGGATCTCGCTTCCGGCGCCGTTCATCCACGGCTACGACGTCGAACCCGGCAAGCCGCCGAAAGACGTGACCACGTTCCTCAGCCCCAGCGGCGCCTGGGCGTCGGGCGCCATCGTCTCGACTCCGGCCGACCTGGGCGCGTTCATCCGCGCGGATCTCGCCGGCCGCTTCTTCGGCAGGGCGCAACGCGCCGAGCAGCTGCGGTTCGTGCGCGGCTCCTCGAGTCCGCCCGGCCCCGGCACGAACTCGGCGGGTCTGGCAATCTTCCGCTACCAGACGCGCTGCGGCACGGTCTACGGCCACACCGGCAACTTCCCCGGATACGTGCAGTGGGCAGCCGCGACGGCGGATGGTCGACGCTCGGTCACGAGCTCGCTGAACATCGCTGCGCCGACGGGCGCCCTGCTGCAACAGCTGCGCTCGCTCCAGGCCTCGGCAGTGTGCGCACTGCTCGGCAAGTAGCGCTCTCCGGCTCGGGCGACCGCTGTCGCGCGCGACGCGGAGTTCAGCCGAGTGCCGGGATCACCTCGGCGGCGAGCCGCTCGAGCTGTTCCGCGTCGTCGACGAGCGGGTTGAGCAAGATCAGCTCGGCACCGGCGTCCGCCACCGCACGGATCCTCGCCGCGCACTCCTCGGGCGGCCCCGCGAGGGTGTGCTCCGACCAGCCGCCCCGACCGTAGTGGCGCGTCAGCGCGTCCTCGAGCCGCTGGCGGCCGCGCGCGGCATCGTCGTCGACGTGGACGTAGACGCGCTTGCCGACCCGGAACGTGTCGGGCGCGCGGCCCTGCACGCTCAGCTCCTCGCGCACCACCGCGACCTGGTCGGCGAACTGAGCGACGGTCTGCGAGCCGGCGCCCATGAACCCGTCTCCATGCCGAACCGCGCGCCGCATTCCCGCCGGGGCGCTGCCACCGAACCAGACCGGCGGGTACGGCTGCTGCACCGGCTTGGGCTCCATCGCGCGCCCTGGAGCTTCCACAGCTGCCCATCGAAGTTGATCTCACGCTCCGTCCAACACGCCTTCATCAGCGCGAGGGCCTCGTTGAAGCGGGCCACCGGCCGGTCCGCATCGACGCCGAAGGCGCCGAACGGGCGCCCACGCCCGCCGGCCGCGACCCCCACTTCGACCCGGCCGTGGCTCAGGCAGTCGAGCGAGCTGATCGCCTTGGCCAGGTGCAGAGGGTTGTGCAGGGGGAGGACGAACACGGCACATCCGAGCCGCAGCTGCTCCGTGCAGGCCGCGGCGAAGGTCAACGTCTGCAGCGGCGCGAGGCTGTCGGCAGCGCCGAGCACCTGCTCCTGCGTCCAGGCACTCTCGAACAGACCGAGCTCCTCGACCCGCCGCAGCTGCGCGCGGAAGACGCCGTCGTCGAAGCGGCCGTCGCGGGCGTACTGGGGGATGGAAATCGCGAATCGCATTCCGGTCTTACTCTGCCACGGCTTCGATCGGCGGTGCGCGGGTCGATCCGTCCAGCTGCGACAGCCGGTCGACCGCCGCCTTGACGTACGTCAGATAGCGCTTGACCGCCGCCTGCACGGACGGTTCGCCGGCGTGGTCGGGGAGTGCGCGCATGAGGTTCAGCCGACTGGCGGCCGTCCAGGCCGACACGTCGGGCTCGCTCAACCACCGCGCCTCCGTTCGCCAGGTTCGGCTCATCATCCGCGGCCAGTCCTCGAGGCTGCTCGGGTACGGATTGGGTGGGCACAGGCGGTTCTTGTCCACGTCGCTCTCGCGGCGGGCCTCGACGAAGCCGATGAGGGCCGCGTTGAACGAAGGAGAAAGGTGCCGGACCTGCTGGAGCACGATCCGACCCGGCTGGAAGATCGGCGTCGCGGGAGCGTCGCTGAGGCCCGGCGCTGTGCAGTCGACGTGCACGACATCGGAGGCGGTTGCCGTCTCCCCGCGCTCGAGCACCATTCGGTCGGCTTCGATGCGGCGCACGCGGCCGAGCCTCACGACGTCTGTGATGCTTCGCAGAGCATCGAGCTCTCGGCCGCTGAGCATCGTGCCCCGGTACATCGTCGCCGGCCATGAGCGGTCGATGCGCACAAGCCGCCCGCACGCCTCAAGCCGCGTGAACAGGTCGTCAATGTCGCTCGCGTGCGCGCCCGCCTCGGCATCGAGGGCGAACCCCTCCATGATCGCGCCGACCTGCTCGAGCGGCTGAAAGTGGCCGCGGTCATAGAACCACGCGTCGCGCGGTCGGACCCAGCGAATTCGGCCTGGCTCCACGCCGTTGTCAAGGAGCCACATGCACGCATCCGCGGCGGTCTTGCCCGACCCGAGCACGGCGTAGGAGGAGGCCGACCCAGCGGCCGCCGGCAGATCGTTGACGGGAAGCACCCGCGCGTCGGGTGCCACGGCGAACGGGAGGGCGTGCGTGGCCGGGATCGGCGCCTCCAGGTATCGGGCATCGACGACCTTGCGACGGACCACGACGTCGTGAATCTTGCCGGTGACCAGGTCTCTGACCCGCTCGCCGCTGCTCGCGCCGTCAAGGTGCTCATGGCTGAACAGCAGGCCGACCCGGCCCGTCTGCGTGAGCCGCGCGGCCGCCTCGGCGAAGTACCCGCAGACCTCGTCGCCGGTTGCCCGCTCGTAGTACCCGGCGTTCTCGCCGGCCTCGTCGATCCGGTCCCCGCCAAGGGCGAGCGAATGCACGCCGTAGTAGGCGGAGGGCGTGTGGAGGCGAACGAACGGATACGCCTGCAGCCAATGACCGCCCGCGGCTGGTCGGCGGTCGACGATCGTCACCGCGGCGTCGCGCTCGGCGATCAGCGCGTCGGCGAACGCGAGGCCACTCGCGCCCGCTCCGACGACCAGATAATCGGTTTCGATCACCACGTTCTCCCCCGTGGTCCTCCCGGCACCCTCGCCAACTCGCTCACGCGCCGTTGCCCGCGATCATACGAGCGCGTCGTTCCCTGATCTAGTGCCGCCAGCCCGAAAATCGCCACCGTCCGTCCCCCTCCCGGAGCTCGTGGCGTGCGCCTGGGAGCATTGGGACGCGTGAACGCGATCGAGATGGCCAGGCGCGCCCGCGTCATCACCGCCACGGCGTGCCTATCGCTCGCGCTCGGCTCGTGCGGGGGCTCCGCGCCGGCTGCCCACGTCCGGAGCGTGGCAACTGACCCGAGCACGACGACGACCGGGGGATCAAGCCGTGCGAAGCCGGTGACCGGCCCGTCGGCCCCCTCGGCCCCGTCCGCCCGGCGAACGCCGCCCGCGCGAGCCTCGTTGACGCCGCTCCCCAAGCCGACGGACCTGGCGCCGTTCGGGGCGCGGACGGCCGGTGGGGGAGGTGTGTGGCGGCCAAGCGGGCGGCGCGTCGCGGGGGTGCCCGCCGTGTATGAGACCACGCTCGTCCCGCCTGGCGGGTCGCTGCCGGCAGGACTCGCGTGGATGGACACGCGTCTGCTCGCCGCCCGGCTCTACTCGGGGTCCAAGAGCCCCGGGGGCGGACCCTACCGCTACACGGCCCCGGTTCAACCGGCGCGCGCGCGATCCCTGGTCGCGGCCTTCAATGGCGGCTTCATGATGAACGCGGCCGACGGCGGCTACTACACCGAGGGTCGCATGATCGATCCGCTCCGTCCTGGGGCGGCCTCGCTGGTCATCGACGCCGGTGGCTCGGTCAACGTTGGCGCGTGGGGCAGCGACGTGGCCATGACGTCCCGGGTCGTCGCCGTCCGCCAGAACCTCGTGCCGCTCGTCGCCGACGGCCGCCCGACGCCCCGCGCAGGGAGCGCCTCCTGGCAGGCATGGGGGTCGACCTGCGGCGCGAGTTCGTGCGCCTCCACCGTGCCCGGCATCGAGCACCAGTGGCGCTCCGGTCTCGGCGTGACCTCAGACGGCGCGCTCGTCTACGCGCAGGCGGCCGCCCTCGACCCCCTGCAACTCGCACTCCTGCTCACGCGCGCCGGAGTCGTCCGCGGAATGGAGCTCGACATCAATCCCGACTGGCCGATCTTCGCGACCTACGAGCCGGCAAGCGAGCACGGCCTGGCGACGGCGGCCAACGGCCGCCTGCTCACGACGACCGTCCGCGGCACGGACACGTTCTTCGATGCCTGGTGGGCGCGCGACTTCGTCACGATGTCCGCGCGATAGGCCGCCGCTGGCCGGGACCGAGGCCGATCGGTGGTCGAGCGCTGCGCCCGGTTCGACGCCTACTCGCTTCTCCCGAGGATCTTCGCCTTCTGAGCGTCGAATTCGGCCGGGGTGAGAACGCCACGATCGCGGAGATCGGCGGGTTCGTCAATTCGTCGGCGATCGCGTGCGACCCACGTGACGTCTTCAGGGCACGCGGAGCCGCGTTTGCCTCAGTGTTGTCGGCCCTCGATGAACCCGGGGCGAGCGAACGCCGGGTCCGGATAGCTGTAGAAGCCCTTGCCGCTCTTCGCTCCCAGTTCCCCGCGCTCGACGTAGGCCTTCAGGAACTCCGCGTTGCGACGGAGTTGGGGGTCGGCGGGAAGTTCGCGCGCCCAGTAGTCCGTGATCTGCAAGACGGTGTCAAGGCCGACCGCGTCCAGCGCGCCGAACGGTCCGTACGGCGACTTGGTCACATGCATCCAGGCTCGGTCGATGTCCTCGATCGACGCCACGCCTTGCTCGGCCATCGTGATCGCCTCGCGATTGACCGCGGTGTACATGGCGTTGAAGACATAGCCGTTGTGCTCGCGGCGCAACTCGATCGGGACTTGCCCGATCTGCCGCGCGAACTCGAGCGCGCGTTCGGTCACCTCGCGCCGCGTCCCATCGTGCGGCATCACGTCGGCCAGGTTGTTGACCCACACCGGCAGGTGAAAGTGCAGCGCGATGACGCGGTCCGGTCGCCCCGTCGCCATCGCGAACTGCGAGGGCAGCAGCGTCGAGGTGTTGGTCGCGAAGATCGTCCGTGGCGGGCACAGCGCGTCGAACTCGGCGAGCACCCGGCCCTTGAGCCCGGGATCCTCGGGAACCGCCTCGGACAGCAGGTCGGCATCGTCGGCTGCCGAGGACGCGTCGGTCGTCATCGTGATCCTCGCCAGTGCCGAATCACGCACCTCGGCTCCGATCACACCGCCGGAGACAAGCCCCTGCGCGTAGGCATCGATGCGCCCGCGCGCGGACTCAAGCGCCTCGGGCGCGATGTCATAAAGCACCACATCCACGCCGTGTCCGGCGCACTGAAACCCAATCTGCTGACCCATCGTCCCGGAGCCGACGACGACGACACGACGAATCTTCTCCGGGACCGCCGGCAGTTCGTCGGCCACCTTCTTTCTCGCGCCGCGCTGCATGAGCTCTCTCCCCAGCACCCTACCGTCTGTGGGGGGGACCGCCGTGTGGGCGACCGCTCCCTGCCCGAGATGAAGTCGAGAACTCCGTTGTCTTCGGGCTTGACTTCAAGCGCTGGAGGTGTGGTTTGCTGCGCCAATGACAGCTCTCACGATCCAGGATGTATCCCGGCGCAGCGGCCTGAGTGAGCCGACGCTGCGCTACTACGAAGAGGTCGGGCTCATCGGCCCGATCGACCGCGACCCGAGTAGCCGGCACCGCCGCTACCGGGAGGAGGACCTCGACACGCTGCAGGCGCTGGCGTGTCTGCGCACCATGGGCGTTGGAATCGAGGACATGCGCACCTATCAGGCCAACCGCATGCGTGGACATGAGGCGGCGGGTGAGCAGCGCGATCTGCTGCTGCGTCACGCCGATCGGATCGAGGCTGAGATCGAGACGCTACGCACGCATCTGGACTATCTGCGGGCGAAGGCGGCGTTGTGGGACGCCCGCGACCGCGGTGATACCGATGCGGAGACGGAGGCGAACCTGCGGGTCCGGGACTTGCTCCCCCGCCTCGAGGAGGTGGTGCTGCGATGAGCCCCGTCTTGGTGACCGGAGGGTCGGGCTACGTGGGCACGCAGCTGATCGCGGCCCTGCTGCGGGACGGGCGTCCGGTGCGTGCGACGGTTCGTTCTCTGACGAGCGAGGGCGATGTGCGTGCGGCGGTGCGTCGCGGTGACGCGGACGACAGCGGCCTGGAGGTCGTCGCCGCCGGGCTGACCGCCGACGAGGGGTGGGATGCTGCGGCGGCCGGCTGCGAGGAGGTCCACCACGTCGCCTCGCCGATGATCCAGACCGACGATCCCGATGAGGTGATCGTTCCCGCGCGTGAGGGCACGCTGCATGTCCTGCGGGCGGCGCGAGACGCCGGCGCCAGACGGGTCGTGCTGACCTCGTCGTTCGCTGCGGTCGGTTACTCACCCAAGCCGAGTGCCGAGTACTCCGAGGCGGACTGGACCGATCCCGACATGCCAGGTCTGCCGGCCTACCCGCGGTCCAAGGCGATCGCGGAGCGGACCGGTGGGACTTCATCGATCGTGAGGGTGGCGAGACCGAGCTGGTCGTGGTCGACCCGACCTTCATTCTCGGCCCGACGCTGACGACGCGAGCGCGCTCGTCGTTGCAGTTGATCAAGGCGATGCTCGACGGGACGATGCCCGTCGTGCGCCGCCAGCGCTTCGGCGTCGCCGACGTGCGCGACGTCGCCGATCTGCACATTCGGGCGATGGCATCGCCCGGCGCCGCCGGGAAGCGCTTCCTGGCGTTGGCCGACGGACCGACGATCAGCTTCCTGGAGCTGGCCCAGGTCCTGCGCAAGCGGCTCGGCCCGCTGGCCGAGCGGGTACCGACCGAGGAAGCGCCCGGGCCGGAGCCGCCCCGACTGATCATTCACAACGACCGCGCCAAGCAGGAGCTCGGTTGGCGCCCACGCCCGGCAGAGACGACGATCGTCGAGACCGCCGAGAGCCTGCGCGATCTCGGCTTACTCGAGAAACCATGACGACACGCGCCTACCATCCGGCACGTGGCAATCGAGCGGATTGTGCACGTGGGCATCGTCGTCGACGACCTGATACCTGGAATCGGAGGCCGAAGGGCCCCGGACGGTTCGGCCACGCCCGTGAGCCGAAAGTGTGGCTGGCCGGCACGTCCTGACCGACCTCATATAGCGATCCTGAACCCTCGATCGCGCAACCACAACCGGAGAGGACCGAAGTCGGCTGCGCGTCCGGCTACCCACATCGCGAGTCCGGACGGTCTGGGACGGCGAGCTGGCGCCGGCGCCGATGGTGCAGCCGCCTGAAGACGACTCGTAGCGCGAGGCCCGCGTCCTTTCGCCGGTGTGGCTCGCTCGGGGCACGTAGCATCGACGGCGATATGAAGACAACCGAACAAATCGTCCAATCCATCGACAGGCACCTCGAGACGCTGCGGGCCGAGATCGAGACGCTCACGCGAGCCCGAGAGGAGCTGGCGGCCGTCGCCTCCGCGTCGGATCGCTCTGTGCCCGCCTCCGCTCGGCACCGGACCGCGCGACGGACCCGGAGGCAACAACCGCGGGGGTCAACCGAGGTGGCGCCGGCGGGCAAGCTTCACCAGCTGCTCTCGGCCAGCGACGGTCTGAGCACCGCGGCGTTGGCCGAGCAGGCGAACGCTGACGCGGCCCAGGTGCTGCCGCTACTACGCGACATGGAGTCGAACGGCCGGGTCCGGCGAACCGGGCAGCGCCGCAGCACGCGGTGGCACGCGGTGGCCAGCGAGGAGGAGTGGATCGAGCAGCGGGCCGCCGACCTGGCGGATCGCTCGCGGAGCAGCGCCGGGTAGCGCTGTATCTCCGCCAAGATCGACCCGGTTCGAGAGCTAGTGGGGTCGTAGGCGAACGGAAGCTCCAGCTGCAGCCGGAGGCGGCTACCCGGCCGGCCATGTCGGGTGTCGCCCCGGAGGCGATGCTCGGACGCGGGTGCGCTACGCTGGCAGGGTCAGATAGCGAGGGCAACCAGAGGGCGAGACCTTCGTCTGAACGTCCCCTTCCCGCGAAAGCCGCCTGATCTTCTGATGGCCGAGAGTCCACCTACGGGTGGGCTTTCCGCGTTAACAGCCGCAGCCGCCCCCTTGTGGCGCGGCGCGTCTCCCGCCTCACATGCCGTCCCGCCGGCGAAAACGGCGCCGGACGGCGGCGGATCAGGGCAGGATGTCGTTCAGTGTCGCCGTGAACCGCTCGCCCGACTCCTCGAGCTCGCCCTCGATATGTAGGCGTGCCGGGCCGGTTTCGGTCCACAGGTCGAGGAAGTAGGCCCAGCCCGGCAGGTCCGGATCGTCGGACTTGGTGATCGCTTCGACCTGGTAGGTCTCGCGCGGCGGCAGCACCAGCGACTCAGGGCAGTCCTCCTCGACGCGCCGGCGCAGGTCCTCGACTCTGAGCCGATCGCCAGACGCGACGCGGAGCTCCTCGTACTCGCCGTCCACGACGAGGCCGACGACGTCCTCCAGGGCCCGGTACATCGGCTCGGGCATCAGTTCGAGCGAGTCGACGATCTCTTCCCGTCCGCCCAACTCGTGGCTCGGGGTCAGGTCGAGCCGGCTATAGAAGTAGTCCTCGCATGCCGCGCGCGCCTGACGGCGGATGCTCTTGGACAACCCCGCGCTGCCCAGCGCAAAGACCGCAGCAGCGATCGCCTCGTCGAGCGTCCCGTGGCGGCGCGTCAGCTGCGCGGTGATCGCGCGACCGTGCTCCGTGTCGCGCGCCATCGATGAGCCGTCCAACAGAATCGAGGGAGCGTCGTGGCGGCTGTAGCCCGCGCAGGCCCGCACCGCAGAATGAAGGACGATGAGGTGGTCGCCCATTACGCCCGCGCGGGTGATGGGTCGCCCGGCGTCATCCGGATCGGCCAGCTCGCCGAACGCTCTGGGAGTACCGCTGCCATGACTCTGCATCCTACGAACTACGAAACGACCACTGCCGCGTCGGAACGCGGGCTCGAAAGCCACAGCGCCTTGCCGGGACAGGTAAGTGCCGCGAGTCCGATGAAGCAAGGCCGTCTAGGACGGCGCGGCGACCGAGGGTCATGGCCGGAGTCAGCTGTCGGTGGACCTGATCATCACCGGGGCTCTGTCGTTCCCGTCGATCTGGTAGTAGATGCCGGGGAAGGTTTGGAACTCTCCGCTGATGTCGTTGTGCAGATGCGACGCGTTGAACGTCAGCGCGCCCCAGCCACTGTCCACGACGTCGAAGACGGCGCCGCCGCCCTCTCTGGCGCTGTTGTTGTCCATGACCGTGCCGGCGATCAGCACGTTGTCGTTCCGGCCGTCGAGGTAGATGGCGCCGCCGCTGCCGCCGCCCGGCGTGCCGCGTGCGGCGGGGTTGGCTCCCCAGCCGATGGCCTTGTTATTCGTAAACTCGCTGTTGAGGACGTCCCACTGGACGCTGATGCTGCTCAGTGCCCCGCCGTTGGAGCAGCGGCCGCCGCGGAAACTGTCGTCGGTGATGTAGACGGGGCGGTTCTCGTACTGGGCGACGGCGCGGATCGCGCCGCCGCCGAGATCAGGGCCGTTGGCGTAGCAGCGGTTGTCGAGGAACTGCGAGTTGACCGCCCTGAACTGACCGCCCTCAACGTAGATAGCCCCCCCGCCGCTGACCCCGCCATACCAGCACCTCGGGATGTTGGCCGTGCAGGTGGCCTGATGCGCGCCGTCGTAGCCGTCCTTGAAGGTGATGTTCTGCACCACGATCTGCGGGTACGGCTGGTTGACGCAGTCATCGGTCGACCACGTGCCTGCGCACGTGTCCGAGTACAGGATTCGGCGCTTGCCGCCGCCGCTCAGGGTGACCCGGCCGCCGCCGTCGAGCACGACTCGGCGGCGGGTCTTGATGACGCTGGCGGTCCTGCTCATCACGATCGTGGCCGGCTTGGGCCCGCAGTTGAAGGTGATGATGCCGCCCGCGGCAACGTCGCGCACCACGGCGGCCGACGTGCAGCTGGTCGGCGAGCCGTTGCCGATCACGTGGTCGGGATGCCGGGTATTGAACGCGCGGCCAGCAGGCGGCACCGGCGCCGCCGCAGCCGGCATCACCGGCTGCCCGACCGTGAGCGCTCCGATCAGCGCTCCGGCGCCGACCAGCGCACCGCGCAAAGTCCCGAAACCGCCCACCCACCGCATGGCGCCCGATGCTAGACCGTTTCTCGATCAGACCCTGCAACTCATCCGGTGTGAGATCGGTGAGGCGGATCGCGTCCAGGTCCCGCGAGTCTCGACGTGAGGGAAAGCCGCTGACGACTGGCGGATCGGCCAATGCAGCGGTCTCGTTGCGCATCACGAGCTAGCGTCCCGCGTGTGGAGTTCAGCCCTGAGTTGCGCAGCGACGTTCTGGCCGGAGACATCACACTCTCGGTTCGGCTGTGGAAGCGGCCACGGGTCAGGCAGGGCGGTCGGTACCGGGTCGGCCTTGGTGAGATCGAGGTCGACTCCATTGAGCTCGTTCCGTTCGCGGCGATCACGGGGAAGGACGTCCGACGAGCCGGTGAGCCCGACCGGGAGACGCTGCGCCGCCGCGCCGCGCACGCCGGACCGATCGAGGAGGACACGCTCGTCTACCGCATTGAGTTTCGTGCGGTGAGCCGGGTGACTGAGCCGTGCCACGGCCGCAAGTGGCGCTAGACGACAACATCCAAGCAAAATGACAGGAGGGTGCGTCATGCCCTACGCCGTTGATTTCAACACCGTCTCGACCGTGGGTCTGGAGTCGTCGCCCGTCGCGGCCGCGCTCGCTGGTCTGCGGGCGAACGAGGCCCGTTACTTCAAGAACAAGTACGACCACGTCTTCACGGTGGAGCCGGCGAGCAGCGCCAAGACGACGATCGACTGGGTGCACCGGATCCTCGAGGAAGAGCGCGACATCGTCATCTCGTCTCGGCCGCTGGAGGCTACGGCCTTCCAGGTCGAGAACATCCGAATGGCGTATGTCTTCTACGAGAGCGGTCTCTCGATCAACGTGATGTACACCGTCGACGACCCCAAGAAGCGGGCGGTCGGGTTCAAGCTCTCCGACGGGATGGAAGTCCCCGCGGAGCTCGCCTCGCGATTCAAGTTCGCAAGCCAGAAGTCGAAGCTGGCCGGAACCATTCGCGGCTCCTACTTCGCCTTCAAGACCGATTACTGACCGCTCTGCGTGGCAGCGCCTACGCCGCGTGCCCGAGGAGCTGCAAGGCGGTCGTGACGAGTTCGGCGTTATTCGGCGCGGTACGGCCGTCCGGCAGCACGACACCATCCTCAAGGCCAATGCGCACGTCATGTCCGGCGGCCGCACCGGCCGCCACGACCGTCCAGGTCCGCTCGCCGTAACCGTGCCACAGCTGCGGCACTCCTTCTGGAACGAGCTCGGCGATCGCGCTTGCCTCGTCAACCCCGCCGTCGACCTCGACCAACGCGCGCACGAGGCGGTGCGCGAACGGGCTATGCGCGAGTTCCTCGGCGTCGCGCGGGGTGGCAAGGCCGGCCTCGACGCCAATACCCGCGTGCAGTGCGGCGCGGATGATCCCGGCCCACCCCAGCTCGGAGAGGTTGACCGACACGAAGTCAGGTGGCGTGCGCCAGAGCTTGATCGCGGCGGCCCGCGCGAACGGGTCACGATCGATCGCCTCGGCCGTCGAGAGGCCGATCGGCAGGCCACGGACCGCGGCGCGGATCGCCGTGACCGCCGCGTCGCATGGGGCCGCGTCCAGCGTCTGGACCCCGCGAGCGTCGCGAGGGTGCACATGGACCGCGAACGCGCCGGCATGCCGCACCGCGACGGCGTCGAGCGCGAGCTCAGCCGGGGTGAGCGGCACCGCGGGGTGCTCCGCGCGCGTGCGCGCGCCGTTCAGGCACGCCTTCACGCCCACCCCAGCCACCCGCTCCGGACCGCTCGCGGCACCCTTGCGAGTGCTCCCACCGACACGCTCATCGCCCGAGATGATGACAGCGCGCCGGTCCAGGACGATCAGCGAAAGGGCCACCAGGCGTGCACCGACGCTTGGCCGCCCACGGGCGCGCTCTCGCCGTTCGAATCCGGCCTGCGGTCCGCTGGTCGATAGGGTGGTCATATGACTGCCGTTGGCCCATCCCTGATCGAGTTTCCCGCCGACGACCCGGACCGCGCTCGGCGCTTTTGGTCGGGTGTGCTGGGCGCCGAGCTGGAACCGCGCCGCGAGACAGAAGGCGAGGGATGGCAGACGCACGCGGGCGCACCCGAGGTGGGCGTGCACGCCCGCGGACGCGGTCCCGGTGATTCGTTCTCGCTGCCCTATTTCACCGTTGACGACCTACTCGCTGCACTCGAGCGGGTAACCGCATACGGCGGCACCGTGGTCCACCCTGGCGACCAGTGGGCGATCTGCCGCGACTCCGAGGGCAGCCCCTTCGGCCTGGCGCTGGCCACCGGCGGCGCATAGCCGCCAGATTGTGCCTCGCGACACGCGGCCCCGTTAGGAGCCCCGCGACCCGAAATCGCCGTCCCCGGCCGGTCTTGCGGTGCCGGCGGTACTGCAGTCCGACGATCCCGTTGCTGAACTCCGTGCTGGAGACCAGGTCGAGCCCGGTAGTTCTCGGGGACGTCCGGGAACAGCCGAGTACCCTCGCCCGCAACATAGGGGTTGCAAGCCCACGCGGAACTCGTCGATCAAGTCGAGCCGCATGAGCGACCGCCACAAGCTCATGCCGCCACCGACCACGATGTGGGAGCGACGGGGGAGGCGATCGCGGGCCAAGGTCAGAGCACCAGCTCGCGATGGTTGATCTGGCCAGCGTGACTCGCCCGGATGCGTGAAGCGGCGAACCTGTTGGTCGGGCGAGGCTGCCTTCTGGTTGCGGTTGGTGGCGATCATTCGATTCAGCTTTCCGCCCGCGGCGGCGGTGGCAGCTCACCATCGAGCGGAGATGGTCCATGGCGACGCCCATGCAGACTTCTGGGATGAGCTCGACGGTTCGCCGTCTCACCGGAGCGAGTCAGTTGCGGCGGATCGCCGAGCTTCCGGACGTGGGGGGTGTCACCGCGCTCGGGCTACGAAACGTCGAGCATGAGGAGGTCCACGGCATGCGCGATCTCGGGGTGAGGTTCGCGAACACGCTCGATCTCGTCGATCGAGGGCCCGTGGCCGTGGTCAACGGGCTCGTGCCCGAGTGCGATGCGATCTACCTGTTGATCTCGATGTGCTTGACCTGGTCTGGTGCCCGGTACGACGCTGCCGGAACCCGGTGGTCTGAGCTACCGCCAACCGCGAGCGGCGCTGGCCGCGATCGCGCGACGCGGTCACATCGTGGCGTTCGACATCGCCGAATTGAACCCGCCGACCGACAGTTCGGGTGCGACTGCACGAATGGCGACCCGGCTGATCGCACATCTGCCCAGCGAGCTGTTCGATTGACCCAGGCCGGGCCGGCCGTGACCTCTGCCCAACCTGACGCAGTCGCGGAGCCGCGATCGGTTCCGGAAGACAGCGCCACGAAAGGCGCCTTCGCATACCCAAGCGATCTCGAACGCAGGGCTCTCTCGCGGCTCGGTCGCCTCCGCACCTTGCCAGCTTCGCGTCTGACGTCGGCGCTCGGGACCGGCGGGACGGCGATCGCCTTCCCTTCCGCGCAATCCGTCTGCGCGAGTCCAAAGCTAGGCCGTCCCGACTCTCGGGTCGATTGCAGGTCTTGGCTGAAGCGGCTGCCAGTCCGCTCCCCTCGCCCCTCGGGGTTTCCCGGCGACTCCTCAGTGGGCGGCACGGATGATCGTGGCACGGCCCGAGCGTAGGCTCGTAAGGAACCCCCAGAAACCAGGAGGTCACGTCATGGGCGCAAAGACCGATCAGGCCGTAGGCCGCGCGAAGCAGGCCGTCGGCGCCGTGACCGGCAATGAGGAAACCAAGCGCGAAGGGCAGCGCCAAGAAGACAAGGGCAAGCTCAAGGGCAAGCTCGACTCAGCCTTCGACAAGGCGCAGCACGCGCTCGAGGACCTGAAGCACAAGGTCGACAGGAAGTGAACGACCGCGCCTCCTCGCAGGGGGCACGTTGTCGGCCCGGTGACGGGCCGGCAGCGGCGATCGCTCGCGCTGCCTTGGGCCGCGCGCGCCGCGGTCCCGCGAGTCCGAGACCGCGCGATCGGACCCATCGGACCTTGACCGTGCCGGAAAGGCGGATGAAATGAGCGACGCCGTACTCATACCAACGGCCGTAGCAACGGGAGTCGTCGTAATCGTCGTCGCGATCGCCGTTGTGCTCGTGGTGCTGATCGTCGCCGTGTCGATGCGCGGCCGTCAGAAGCGAGGGGCGACGCGGCGTGCTGAAGATCGGCAAGAACTAGCTGGGGCCAACGAGCGGGCAGCGCGCGCCGAACACGATCGCGACATCGCGGAAGAGCAGGCCCAGCAGCCAAACGACCGAGATCGTTAGCCCTCCCGCTCGAATGTCGCATGCATCACTGCCGCGCAGATTTGACGAAGGGCATGAGTCAGGCTCGCCTTTGTTCACGATTCCCTCGTCGCCGAGGCAGCCGCCGTCCGGAAACCGGCGGACCGGCGGAAGCGATCGTAGCTCCGACGCCGTTGGCGTTTCAATGCAGCCTCGCCGACTGCTGGTTGTTGAATCACGCCTCACGGGGTCATGCTGGCTGGCTGGCCGCTGCGGTCGGCAACCAGAGGCACGCGATGTTGGTCCTGGCGCTCAGAGTCCGAAAAGACCGGGCTCTCGGCGACCTCCACCCACCCCGACGCCGACGCGAATCGAACGGGTTCTTGACCCGTGCCGTGGAAGGAGATGGAATGCGCGTTCGATTGGACACCGGCTCCAGACCCGGTCGTGAGCGGGGTGTGAGGCCCAACCAGTGGAGGTGCCAGATGGCAGAGCTCCCACCGTCCCCGGAGGGGATTGTGCTGGCCCACTTCATCGTCTCGGACGATGTCGAGCGCTCTCGGCGCTTCTACACCGAAGTACTCGGCGGCAGGGTGGCCTTCTCCGGCCCCGGAGGGCTGACCTACGTCGCGCTATCCGACAGCTGGATCATCACCAACGTCGGGGGTGGACCGACCGACGACAAGCCTACGGTCACCCTGCAGACGCCACGCGATCCCGACCGGGTCAGCAGCTTCCTGAATATCCGGGTCAAAGACATCGCGGCCGTGTACGCCGAATGGAGCGCCCGTGGCGCTGAATTCCTGACGCCGCCCAAACAGCACCAGTACGAGATCCGCTGCTACATCCGCGATCCCGACGGACACATCATCGAAGTCGGACAAACCACGGACCCAGAAGGGGACTGGACGCCCGCTCACTGGCCATCGAGTACGCCCCCGGAGGGGCTTGTGCTGACCCGCTTCATCGTTTCGGACGATGTCGAGCGCTCTCGGCGCTTCTACACCGAAGTACTCGGCGGCAGGGTCGTCTTCTCCGGAAAGCCGTTCGGAGAGCCGACCAATGTCGCGCTATCCAACGGCTGGATCGTCATCAGCGTTGGCGGTGGACCGACGGACGACAAGCCTACGGTCACCCTGCAGACGCCACGCGATCCCGACCGGGTCAGCAGCTTCCTGAATATCCGGGTCAACGACATCGCGGCCGTGTACGCCGAATGGAGCGCCCGTGGCGCTGAGTTCCTGACGCCGCCCAAACAGCACCAGTACGAGATCCGCTGCTACATCCGCGATCCCGACGGACACATGATCGAAGTCGGACAAACCACGGACCCAGAAGGGGACTGGACGCCCGCTCATTGGCCATCCGAGCAGACGACCTGAGAGACGGCTTCGGTCATGAGCACCGCGATCATCGGCACTGGAGGGCTCGGGTCGGTCATCGCCCGCCGGCTCGCGTCAGGCGGCGAGACCCTGCGTCTCTCGAGCGCCGACAGAGAGTCGGCACGAACGCTGGCTGCGGCGATCGGGCGAGGTGCGGCCGCTGCCAGCGGCAACCGCGAAGCGTTGCAGGGCGCCGATGCCGTCATCCTCGCGCTGCGGTTTGGCGTGCTGAGGGGCGTCATAGAAGAGATCGCCGACTCGCTAACCGACAAGCTTGTGGTCGTTCCGAGCAACCCGGTCGGCCTCGATGCACAAGGGAAGATCGTGCGTCTGCTGCCGCAACGGCAATCCTCTGGCAAGGTTGCAGCTGGGTGGCTGCCGGAGGGGGCGCGCCTCGCTATGGCGTTTGGCAGCATGTCGGGCGATCTCCTCGAGTCCTCTAGCAACCGGTCACCGGAGCTGGCCGTTCTCTTTTACGCGACGGACGACAAGCGTGCCGGCTGGCAAGTCGAACGGTTGATCCGAACGGCCGGCTTCGAGCCCGTGAAGGTCGGCGGCGTCGAACAGTCCGGTCGACTCGAGGTGGGCGGCGACCTTCACGATCTCGTAGTCGGCCCCGCGGAGGCGCGGTCACTGATCGGTGGCACCTGATCGCCTCGCCGCCATCGCCGGCCGGCTTCGCGGGAAGGCGGCTGGGCGATCGATTTCCCTTCTTCACCCAGGTTCATCGTGACGAGCGCTCCGGCGACATTCCGGGCGTTGCGATCCGGCACTTTGCGCACCAGTCGCGTTCTCTGTCCCGGTAGGGCCGAGACCCGAGATTGGCGACGAACAGGTGCGCCGCGACGCGCGGGTCGAGACCCGCATTCGTGCTCGCGGCAGGCATCGGGAAGCGAGCCTGGCTCCGCGACCGAGAGCAGCCGCGCGCGGCCGAGGGTCGATTGTCCAGTTGCGTCATTGCTCCACCGTCGCTCTGGCCGGCCACTGGTACGGTCCGCTAGTGGATCGACCGAAGACACGCTACGCGCGGAGCGATAATCTCGCGATTGCGTACCAGGTGCATGGGTCGGGCGATCAGGACCTGTTGCTCAGTATCGGACCGTTCTCGAACATCGGAACGATGTGGGAGTTTCCTGAGGCGCACCGGCTGTTCGAGCGTTTGGGCCGGTTCGCGCGTGTGATTCGGTATGACCGTCGTGACTCGGGTCTGTCTGATCCGATCAAGGACGACGTGACGCTCGAGGCTCATGGGCGCGATGCTGTTGCTGTCATCGAGGCGACTGGGGCGCAGCGACCGGTGCTCGTCGGCGCGACCGAGGGTGCGCGGTCGCTCGCAGTCTTGGCCGCGACGCGGCCGGAGTTGGTTGGGGGGCTGATCGCGTTCGCGCCGACCGTGCGCGGGCTTGCGGCGCATAAGCCAGAGCTCTTGGACTTGGCGCTGAAGGCCCTGTCTGCCCTCGACTATGCGGCGGTGGCTTCGATGGTGGTCCCGGCTTGGGCGGAAGACCCGGTGCGCCACGATCGCCTCGAGCGCTATTTCCAGACGTGTGTGACGCCGTTGCAGTCTGAACGGGTGCTTCGCATGATGTTGTCGAGTGACATTGGCGAGGCGCTTCCTCTGGTCCAGGCGCCGACGCTGGCGGTGTATCCGCGTGAGATGGCGATGGTGGCCGTTGAGAGCGTGCATGAGTTCGTCGCGCTGACCCCGGGCGCGAAGTTCCGGGAGATCCGGGGTGATAGCCCTTTGCTGTACGCGTTGGACGTTGCTGTCGTCGCAGACGTGATTGAGGAATTCGTCACGGGCACGACGCCGGCGCCGGTCACCGATCGTGTCCTGGCGACTGTGGTGTTCACCGATCTCGTCGACTCGACTGGGCGCGCCGCCCGCGCCGGAGATCGCTCTTGGGCTGACACGCTCGGCGGCCACTTAACCGAGAGCCGCGCCGCGGTCAGCGATCACGGTGGCCTGGTGATCAAGACGACCGGTGACGGCGTGCTCGCGCTCTTCACCGGCCCAGCCCAGGGCGTGCGCTGCGCGCGGCGCATGGTCGCCGATGCACACGACCAAGGCCTTGACCTGCGCAGCGGCGTGCACACCGGTGAAGTCGAACGCAGCACCGACGACGTCGCCGGACTCGCCGTCCACCTCGCCGCGCGAATCATGAGCCTCGCCGACGGGGGAGAGGTCCTCGTTTCACGCACCGTCCGCGACCTCGTCATCGGCAGCGAACTGACCTTCTCTGACCGCGGCGAACACGAACTCGAAGGCATCCCAGATCGCTGGGCGCTCTACGCCGTCCTATAGACCGCTCCTGCTGTCCGACGGGATGCGGCGCGACATCCACGTGACTGCCTCAGGCGTGATGCGGCAGCCCCGGTCGCTAGCGCGGAGAGCGAGCAGTCGCCAGTGAGTGCTTTCGTCATCTGGGCGCCGTCGGTCCGAACGATCGCAACGGCGAGGTGCAAGCGATCACCAGCTCGGCAGCCCCTCAAGAAGCCCAGCCGGCCCTGACGGCGCTGGCAACGCCTCCGATGCTTGCCGCTCTCCAGCAAGCACCTACCACGAAACCGGAGGTTGTCCCGGGGCTCGTAGAAGTTTGAGGTGACGGCGGTCCCTCCGGCCCGTCCGCTCCTGGTGGGAGCGTGGCGGGCGATCGGCCAAGATCGAAGGAGGAACCGCCGTGAAGTGCAACGTACCGGTCGCCGAGGCGATCAACGATGAGGCCGTGCTCCCGGAGCGCGTGCAGGAGGCCTTGGGGCAGCTGGTCGGGGCAGCGAGGGAGGGACTGTTGGCGCTGTCGGTGGAGGTCGGGCTCGGCGTGCTCAGGGAGCTGCTCGAGCAGGAGGTCGACGAGCTCGTCGGGCCGAAGGGGAAGTGGAACCGGGAACGGACCGCGGTTCGTCACGGCCACGAGGATGGCGAGGTCACGCTCGGCGGCCGGCGCGTGGGGGTCGAGCGGCCGCGGGTCCGCACAGCGGACGGCGAGTCAGAGGTGCCGCTGGCGACCTACGAGCACTTCGCCGACCGCGACCAGCTCCAGGACGTCGTGCTGGAGCGGATGCTGGCCGGCGTCTCGACCCGCAAGTACCGCCGCGCGCAGGAGCCGGTCGGCGAGCAGGTCGAAGCCGACGCCCGGGCGACGTCGAAGTCGGCGGTGTCCCGAGCGTTCGTGCAGCGCACCCGCGATCTGCTGTGGAAGCTGATGAACCGGCCGCTCGCCGACCTGCGCCTCGCGGTGATCATGCTCGACGGGATCGAACTGCACGGCCGCACCAACATCGTCGCCCTGGGGATCTCGACCGAGGGCGACAAGCTCGCGCTCGGCCTGTGGGACGGGTCGACCGAAAACGCGACCGTCGCCGGCGCGCTGCTGGCCGACCTCGTGGACCGCGGGCTTGATGTCGAGCAGGGCCTACTGTTCGTCATTGACGGGTCGAAGGGCCTCAGGAAGGCCATCCGTCAGGTGTTCGGCAACGACGTCCCGGTCCAGCGCTGCGTGCAGCACAAGCAGCGCAACGTGCTCGAGCATCTCCCCGAGCGCGACCGCGACGCTGTCAAAGCACGGCTGCTGCAAGCGTGGATGGACACCGATCACGATCGGGCACTCGAGCAGCTCAACAACCTGGCGCTCGAGCTGGACCACGCCCACCCAGGCGCCGCCGCCTCGCTGCGCGAGGGGATGGAGGAGACGCTGACCGTGACCCGGCTCGGGATCACCGGCAAGCTCAAGCTCACGCTCCAGTCCACGAACCCGTGCGAGTCGATGATCTCCACCGTCCGCGTCATCAACCGCAACGTCACGCATTGGACCTCGGGAGAGATGTGCCTGCGCTGGACCGCCGCCGGGATGCTCGAAGCCGAGACCCGATTCCGGAAAGTCCAGGGCTACCGCGGACTCGCCAACCTCGCCATCGCGATCGAACACGACCTCACTCGTCGCCGAAACGCCGCCCACCAACAGCTCACCGCCGGCCCCACTGTGTAACCATGAACGCGGGTCCGCCGTCACCAAATTCCACGACGAACGGGACAACCTCGAAGGAGGAGCGGGCGCTTGCTCGATCCTGGCTAATCCCACCGCCCGATTCTGCGAAACCAGGCCGGCGGCGTCACGATCGCATTCCTCAAAAGCGATCGTCACGACCTCCCCGGAGCCGACGAGCGCAACGGCGACCGAGCATCGTCCACCGGTCCAGAGCGCCGCGCTGGCATTCACGCGTTAGCGACAGCGTTGGCCATGGCTGGGCGGTCCCACGAAAGAAAACGCGTGCTCGACCCGGCGCGGTGTAGGGTGGTCGTCGCCGTCGCACCGGGGCTTCACATCCACGCTCATACGAACGATGCCGCCGTGGTATCGCGACGGGCGGGTCGATTGTGCAAGTCAACGGTCCAGGTCTCTACAAGGAGGATCCACAATGCCCGTCCTGATTCGACACCGTGCCGCGATGAGCGCCTCGCAGTACGACGAGTCCGCGCCGGCCCTGATCGAGCAGATAAAGAAGCAGCCGGGCTTCCTGGTCCATGTCTCATACGAAGACGCCGGAGGCTTCGTCGTTGCCGAGGTGTGGGAGACGCAGGAGCAGCACGACGCCTGGTTCGACGCGAACGTAAAGCCAAACGTTCCGTTTGAAATCACGCAAGAAGTAATCGACCTCCACAGCGTCCACACACCGTAGACCGCTCGAACAGGACCGCGACACGACGGCACGGCCGGACGCCGCGCCGAGATACGGTCAGTCAGGCTCCGGCGGAAGAACTACGCCGCCGCCGGTAGGCGCTCGACATGCGCTAGCGCCTTGCGCGAAGAGGGCTGGTCAGGCTGAAGCGGCCGGTCAGCGGCAGATGGTTGTAGCGTCTGACCTGCTACGGCGAGGAGTGCGATGGCTGGCATCTCACCGGCGGCCAAGCCCGGTTGCATGAGTGACGCCGTGGTCAGGCGACGACGCCAACGCGGTTGAACGAATGACGGGGGAGTCGCCGAGCGGTCGTCCTCTCAGCAGCCGTCGGCAGGAAGAGCGGTCGTCAGCAGGGGCGCCCTGAGCGAGCTCGTGACGCCGCAGGTACCAACGACCCTGCTTTGGTCCTTGTTGTCCGTCGAGCGTAGTAGAAGGAAGCGATGGGAAGACCGTCGGCCATCGTCCGTTATGTGCTCTTGCTGGTCGCCGTCGTGGTTGGCGTGGACATCCTGTTCTTCAGGCACCACTTCTGGGAACGGCTGATCGTCAATGTCGGAATCGTCCTTGTATTCGCGGCGTTCTATTTGAGGTTCCTGAAGCATCCCTGACCGGGTCCGGCACGGAACAGTGTCACTGCGATCGAACATCGGCACGGACGCTGCCGTGACGGCCCTCGCCCGACCCGCCTCCTGCTGAACGCCGTGACGGAACCGGGTAGGCCCAGTGCCGGAAGCGTAGTTCACACGGATGTAAAGTTCACTAAGGCACTAGATCTTGTTCTAATTATGCAGAATGCGTCCGTCGAACACCGGACTCGGAAGGGACAAGATGGCAACCGAACTGCTTGATACCTGGGGCGTGCCCGCGCAGGCCTCCGACCCTGACGCGCTGGGCGATCTCGACCGTGCTGTGGTCTCTCTCGTTTCGATGAGGGGCGAACCGGCGGCCGAGGCGTCGGCGGCGGCGGCCGCCGACGGTGAGCTCCTGCTTGCCGGGATCGCGCAGGCGCACTTCACGCTGTATTCGACGTCGGACGCGGGGATCGCAAGCGCGTGCGCGATCCTCGACGCGATCGAGCCCAGGATCGCCTCGGCACCGATTCGTGAACGCCTTCATTTCGATGCGGCGTCCGCCTGGGCGGACGGTCAATGGGAGCTCGCCGCCCGTCGCCTTGACGAGGCGCTCGTGCGTCATTCCCGCGATCTCCTCGCGCTTCGGGTCGCGCAGGATCTCTACAACTTCCTCGGCGACTCCCGCGACGTGCGCGACGTCGTGGCGCGCGTGATCGGCGCCTGGAGCGAAGATCTGCCCGGTTGGGCGTGGGTGCAGGGGATCTATGCGTTCGGTTTGGAGGAGGCCGGCGACTATCGCCGCGCCGAGGCCGCCGCTCGCTCGGCACTCGCACAGAACCCGCGCGACATCTGGGCATCACACGCGCTCGTCCACGTCTTCGAGATGGAGGGTCGTCAGGAGGAGGGCATCGCGTTCCTCGGTAGCACCGTTGAGGACTGGCGGGACAGCTACTTCGCCAATCACAACTGGATCCACAAGGCGCTCTACCACATCGAACTCGGCGATTTCGACGCGATTCTCCCCCTCTACGACGCCCAGATCCGGGGGGAGCGCCCGATCCGATGGGTCCGGCTGGTGGACTGCGCGGCCGCGCTCTGGCGGCTGGCGCTGTTCGGCGTCGACGTCCGCGAGCGCGCGCAGGCGCTGGTCGAAGGGGTGCTCAACCTCCTCGGCTCGCCGATCTTCGTGTTCAACGATTGGCACGCAATGATGATCTTCGGCGTCGCGGGTCGCGGCGACCTCGTCGAGTGGGTCCTGACCCTGAACCGCGACGCCGCCCCTGGAACGACGAATCACGACGTGCTTCAGATCGTCGGACTCGATGTCCTCGAGGGGTTCGCGGCGTTCAGCGCCGGCGATTATGAGACGGCGGTCGACCGCCTCATCACTGCACGGCCCAGGTCCAACCTCGTCGGCGGCAGCCACGCCCGGCGGGATACGATCGATATGACTCTGCTCGCGGCGGCGACGCGCCTCGGCGACGAGGATCTCGTGCGGGCGCTCCTCAGCGAGCGCACCGAGCGCAAGCCGTCGACGCGGCTCGCCGCCGAGGCGCTGATCGCCGCCAACCGAATCGCCCTATGAGGAAGGCCACAGGCTGAGAGCCCGGGCGGATGGGTCACAGCGACGGCCGCGATCGCGCCGATCACCGCCGGCGCGTACTCCCGACGTCCCCGCTCATATGCGTCGGCCATCGATGCGAACTGCTGGGCTAGGGGATGCAGCTCCACACGTTCGATCGTAGATCCGCCAGACGGTTGGAGCTGACCACCACAAGCCTTCGGGTACCTGTCACCACGTCGCTAGCCGGCTCCGTCGCGAATCGCCGCGGGCTCCGCGGCTCTGTCTCGGGAGTCTCGAGGCGAGGAGCAGGCGGCGCGAGCAGCTCTCGTATGAGTTCTGCTCTTGTGCCGGCTCGGGCATGCCGGGATCGCGTCGCGACCGTCCGTATAGCGCCCCGTTCCCGGGACGGATCACCGGGCGGGTCTTGCGTACATTGCGCTGCTGACCGGGTTGAGCGCGTGGCTCCTGGCGGGCCTGCGTGCGCTTCGGGTTCCGCTTCCGAGATCTCGGTGCGGCGCCGGCAACGGCCTTACGATCGCTTGGACCGCGCACGACGATGAGTTCTCGTCTCGCGATCGGTCAATAACGGCGAAGCCACTGCAGAAGGAAGGAGAGGCCGTTGTCGAGTCCGATGGTGGACCTCATTGCGATCATCGTCCGTCACTCAGGTCCGATGAGCTTGAAGCCATGCTGATCTACTCGATGAGCGTCTCGGTGGACGGCTTTATTGCCGACCGCGAGGGCGCGTTCGGGTGGACGGCCCCCAGCGAGGAGCAGTTTCGTTTCCACATCGCGCAGATACGCGAGCTTGGCGGTTATCTGTGCGGCCGCAGGCTCTACGAGACGATGCTGGTGTGGGAGACGGATCCGTCGATGCGCGACAGCGAGCTCGGGGCCGCGTTCGCCGACGTCTGGTGCGCGATGCCGAAGGTGGTCTTCAGCCGCACGCTCGACAGCGTTCAGGGCAACGCCCGGATCGCCCAGGCGTCGGTGGCCGAGGAGGTCGCTGCGGCGCTCGACGCGACCGACAAGGATGTCTCGATCGGCGGCGCCGGCCTGGCTGCGGTGGCTGTCGATCTCGGCCTTGTCGACGAGCTGCGCATGTTCCGCGTCCCGGTCGTCGTCGGTGGCGGCACGCCGTTCCTGCCGCCGGTCACTGAGGACGTCCCGCTCGACCTGATCGAGACCAGGACGTTTGGCTCACGCGTGATCTACGAGCGCTACAGGCGCGCCCGCGATGTCATGGACTGACACCTCGAACGGCGCGCTCACCCGATCCGCCGGCGTGTGCCGCAAGCGGATCGGCTTACGCGACGCCGGCGTCCACGCGTTCCCGGTGGCCGCCGATGGCGCTGCGCGCGGTTGACTTCAGCGACGGCAATCTTCAGGAAGGAGCAAAGACAATGGCGAGTACTGGCACCTCGATGACGCGCCCGCTCACCGCTGATCTATTCATCACGCTCGACGGGTACGCCAAAGGGGATCGCTCGCCGGCGTACTTCGGGATGCTCGGACCGGAACTTGAACACTGGATCGAGCGTGAGATCGAGCCGCCCCAGATGGTCGTGATGGGTCGCGTCACCTATCAAGCGCTCGCCCATTACGACGATGGCTCGGGGCGGCTCGCGACGATGCCCAAGATCCTGGTCTCGCGCACTCTCACCGAGGCGTCCTGGGGCGAGACGGAGATCGTGAACTCGGACGAGGCTCTGATAGCGCTCAAGCGCAAGCAGGGTTCGCCGATGCGCATCATGGGGAGCGTTTCGCTCGTGCAGCGTCTGCTTCACGCCCGTGCGCTAGACCGGCTGCGGCTCGTCGTGTTTCCCCTCGTTTTGGGCGATACGGGCAGCGAGCCCGTGTTTGCGGATGTCGGCGACCTGCCACTCGACCTGATCACCACAGAGGTGCTCGACGGGCGGCTCGTCGTGCTCGACTACCGCCCTACGGCGTAGGAGCGGACTGGATGACCGGCTGCGCGGCCTCGCCCGAGCGGTGCGGCAAGCGGAACCCGATGCGGACGGGCTTCAGGGCAGCGGCCGGCGACCACGCGGGACGATCGCTCAGATGTCCGCAGCGGGATCGTCAAACGGGACACCTGCTTCCGCTGCACCGCGCGGGTGCTTGCAGATTCATTGCTAATGATCACCCGGAGCGAGAGTGCTCGCACACGTTGAGATGGCTCCCGAGTTGGACGGCCACGAGCAGCGATCCGCGCATGGCGGCGCGCTCCTGCTCGGCCAGCAGACGGAGCGGCTACCGCGCCACCGCCGAGACCCAGCCATAGCTGCCCGCTCGGGTGCGGCCGTCTTTCGTCGCCGGAGCACTCATGTGATGCGTACCGGCAGCATGACGAGAGCGTGCGGTGGAGCGCGCCGGCCGGACGCTCGAGGGTTCGCGTGGTTTGGCGGTGACGCGGGCGCGTTCGCGTCGGTGGCGTCGTGGCTGTCCTTGCTCGCCGTGCCATGCTCTGTGGTGTTGCCGGGCAGCAGCCCGCAGCTTATGAAGGAGGAGCCCGCTCATGACCCAGACCGCTGTCGCACCCAGGACGGTCGCGAAATTGTCTGGCTTCGCGGGGGCGCAGCACGGCGATCGCTTGGCCGCTCGGTTCAAGCGTGATGGCGTGTGGCAGGACCGGTCGTACGCGGAGGTCTCGGAAGACGTCGAGCGTTTGGCAATCGGCCTGGTCGGGCGCGGCATCCAGCCCGGGGAGCGGGTGTGCATCCTTGCGGACACGCGCCCGGAGTGGTCGGTGGCGGCGTACGCGCTCTGGAGCGCCGGTGCGGTGGTGGTTCCGATCTATCCCTCCAACTCGCCAGAGGAGTGCGCGTGGGTGGTCGGGAATTCCGGGGCGGTTGCGGTACTCGTTGAGGACGCGGCGCAGCTCGCGAAGATCGACGCGGTCCGTGGGTCGCTCCCGGCGCTGCGCTCGATCTTCGTGTTCGACGCTCAGGCCGTCGTGGACGGTGTGTCTGCTGTGGAAGACGTGTCAACGTGGGGCGGTGACCGCGACGAGCTCGTGCGCCGCCGCGATGCGGTGGCTCCGGATGACCCGGCGCTGGTGATCTACACCTCGGGGACGACGGGCCCGCCGAAGGGCTGCTTGCTCTCGCACGGCAACGCAATGTCGCTGTGCTCGATCGTCCTCGAGATTGAGACGCTGCTTCCGGGCGAGGTCGCCTATCTCTACCTGCCCCTCGCGCACGTATTTGCGCAGATTGTCCAGCTGGCTGCATTTCAGGTGGGCGCCGCAGTCGCGTATTACGGCGGGGACACGAAGCAGATCATCGCCGAGCTGATGGAGGTGCATCCGGATTACCTCCCGTCCGTGCCGCGTGTGTTCGAGAAGGTCTACGCGCTGGCGATGACCCAGGTGCCGCCCGAGCAGCTGGAGGACGTCCGCCGTGCGGTGCAGCTCGGCGTTCACGTCCGCGAGTTGGAGGCCCGCGGCGAGCCGGTGCCCGATCAGCTGCGCGAGCCTTTCGACCGCGCCGAGGAAAGCATCTTCTCCAAGGTTCGGGCGCTCTTCGGTGGCAGATTGCGCGAGGCGCTCTCAGGCGCAGCGCCGATCGCGCCGGAGATCCTCGAGTTCTTCTACGCGGCTGGGGTCCCGGTGATGGAGGGCTATGGGATGACGGAGACGATGGCCGTCGGCACTGTCAACACGCAGGACGCGTTCCGCTTTGGGACGGTCGGACGCGCGCTGCCCGGGGTTGAGGTCCGGATCGCCGAGGACGGCGAGGTCCTGATGCGCGGCCCCCACATCTTCACGGGCTACTGGGACAACGATGCGGCCACGCGGGAGGTCCTCGACGAGGACGGATGGCTGCACACCGGGGACCTAGGGTCACTTGACCAGGACGGCTTCCTCGGCATCACTGGCCGCAAGAAGGACATCATCATCACCGCCGGGGGCAAGAACCTCTCGCCTTCCAACCTCGAGAACGATCTCAAGCAATCGCCGTTCATCTCCCATGCCGTCATGTACGGCGACCGCCGTCCGTACCCCGTGGCGCTGCTCACTCTCGACCCCGACGCGATCATCCCGTGGGCGCGCGAGCACGGGCTGCCCGGCGACATCGGCGCCCTGGCGCAGAACGCCGACGTGCACGGCCTTGTGCAGCTCGCGGTTGACGGCGCGAACTCGCGCTACGCGCGCGTCGAACAGATCAAGCGCTTTGCGATCCTCGGCCACGACCTCACCCAAGAGGACGGCGAGCTCACGCCGACGATGAAGATCAAGCGCAACGTCATCTACGAGCGCTACGCAGACACCTTCGATGCGATCTACACGCACTGATACCGACGCGGTTTGCGAGTGCCGTACGGACCGCGTCAGAGGCCCCTACTCGGGACGGTGGGGGCCGGCTCCGAAATGCCCTCAGCGGACGCTCGGGAGCGTCCGCTGAGCCATCGGCCCACGACGCTGGAACCGGCGTGGTTGCCAGCGCGGCCGCTGCGAGCGGATCGAAGCTAGCTGCCAGTCGGTCCGACTTCTTTGTCGTCTGGATAGGCCTCCGGGTTGGCTTCGCCTGAGGCGAACGTCCCGACTTCCTCCTCCTCGGGATGGGCCTTGGGGTCGGCCTCGCCTTCTGCGAAGGTGCCGACTTCCTCCTCCTCGGGATGGGCCTCGGGGTCGGCCTCGCCTGAGGCGAAGGTCCCGACGTCCTTCTCGTCGGAATAGGTCTCGGGGCTGGACTCGCCTGAAGCGAACGTCCCGTGATGCGAGTCTGGTGACTCAGGGCTTGACATTGATCGCGCTCCTGACTGGTTGGTTGGATTCCTCGCCGCTGCGCTGTCCGAACTCTGCCCTGCAATGGATCTTCGCACAGGATGTCCGCGGGCAGGCGTGGTCGCCTCCGTCGAGATCGCCCCACGAATGGCTGTGGGCAACGCGAGCGGCTGCGTGGAGGGTGATTGCCGACACATGTCCTCTGTTTCTCTCAACTCTGCGATCCGTCGTCCGGTCCCTCCCGCGCGCTCGATGCACCCCGGTAATGAGCGGGCATCAAGCACCAACGATGCCCTGCGAGCACGGCCAGATCACCGCCGTGGCGCGCTCCGCGAGCGTTTGGCGTCGGCTCGCCGGGCTGCGGGACCGAGTTGGAGGGTGCCGTTGGTCGGGTAGTCTTCGATTCGCCTTCGCGCGCCTGTCTGGTCGAGGTCGTGCACTACGAGTGTGGCGAGGAGTCGATGAGGGTGCAGACGTGAGGTTGCACGAGGTGGACGTTCATGCGTTGGATGCGGCGCGGCTTGAGTCGTTGATCGGGGCGGAGCGGATGAGGCGGTTTGAGCAGGTGGCCGATGCGGCGCAGGCCTCGCTTGCCGGCCATGCGGTGCTGAACGTCAACTCGACGGCGACCGGTGGTGGTGTGGCGGAGATGCTGCAGACGCTTCTGGCCTACGCCCGCGGGGCGGGGATCGATGCGCGCTGGCTGGTGATCGAGGGCGATCCTGAGTTCTTCGCGATCACGAAGCGGGTTCACAACGGGCTCTACGGCTCTCCGGGTGATGGCGGCGCGCTCGGGAAGGCGGAGAGGAGCCATTACGAGCGGGTGTTGCGCCGAAACGCCGATGAACTGCTCGCGCTGGTCCGGCCGGGCGATGTGGTGCTGATCCACGACCCGCAGCCCGCGGGCCTGGTGGAGGCGGTCAAGCGCGCCGGCGCCTCGGTCGTGTGGCGCTGTCACGTCGGGCGCGATGCGCCGAATGAGTGGACGGAGCGTGCGTGGGAGTTCCTGCGCCCATACCTGCAGGATGCGGACGCGTACGTGGTCTCGCGCGCGGTCTTTGCGCCGACGTGGGCTGAGCCTCGGAGAACGTACGTGATCGCGCCCTCGATCGATCCGTTCTCGGCTAAGAACGAGCCGATGTCGCGCCGGAACGTTCGCCTTGCGCTGAGCTATGTCGGTTTGCTCGATGGCGACGGCGAGCCGCCCGTGGTTCCGTTCATGCGCCGCGACGGTTCGCCGGGCCGGATCAACCGTCACGTCGACGTCGTGCAGAGTGGGCCTGCCGCGCACGCCGATGCACCGCTCGTGACCCAAGTATCGCGGTGGGATTCGATGAAGGACATGGCCGGTGTGATGGATGGTTTCGCCAAGTACGTTGATTCAGCGCTGGGCGCACATCTCGTGCTTGCCGGGCCGGCCGTGAGGGGAGTTGCGGACGATCCCGAGGCCGCCGAGGTGTACGACGACTGCCTCAATCGTTGGCGCAAGCTCCCGCACGCGATCCGTGGCAGGGTGCATCTGGCTTGTGTGCCGTTGGCCGACCCGGATGAAAACGCGGCGATCGTGAATGCGCTGCAGCGGCACGCCAGCGTGGTGGTGCAGAAGAGCCTGGCCGAGGGCTTCGGGTTGACCGTCGCCGAGGCGATGTGGAAGGCACGGCCGATCGTCGCCAGCGCCGTCGGCGGCATCTGCGATCAGGTCACGGACGGAGAACACGGGCTACTGATCGATGACCCGCACGACCTTCCCGCGTTCGGTGCCGCCGTCGAGCGGTTGCTGCGTGACCCTCAAGAAGCGGCGCGACTGGGCAGTAACGCGCGTACGCGTGCGGCAGCCGAGTTCCTCGGCGACCGTCACCTCGAGCAGTACGGCCATCTGTTCGCGAGCTTGGGGTGACCGCCCGAGACGGCGCTCGGCAGGGGGCTGGATCGCCGAGCAGGCGGCGGGACCTGATCGGGGTGAGCTGACGATCCCCCGCCCGGGGCGGGGTTCGGGTGCTAGCCAATTGAGCCCTCCATCTGGAGCTCGATCAGCCGATTCATCTCGACCGCGTACTCCATGGGCAGCTCCTTGATGATCGGCTCGATGAAGCCGTTGACGATCAGCTTCGAGGCCTCTTCCTCGCGAATGCCGTGTGACATCAGGTAGAAGAGCTGCTCGTCGCCGACCTTCGAGACGGTCGCCTCGTGGGCGACGTTGATGTCGTCGTCGCCGATGCGGATCGTCGGGTAGGTGTCTGAGCGCGAGTACTCGTCGAGCAATAGCGCATCGCAGACGACCTTGGACCTTGAGCCGTGGGCGCCCTTGGCAATCTCGAGCAGGCCGCGGTAGGAGCCGCGGCCGCCGTCCTTGGAGATCGACTTGGCGAAGATGTTCGAGGTCGTGTTCGGCGCGGCGTGGATGATCTTGGCGCCCGCGTCCTGATGCTGGCCCTTGCCGGCGAAGGCGATCGACAGGACCTCGCCGTGGGCCCGCTCGCCGAGCAGGTAGATGCTGGGGTACTTCATCGTCAGCTTGGAGCCGAGGTTGCAATCCACCCACTCGACCATGGCATCGGCGTACGCGACGGCGCGCTTGGTGACGAGGTTGTAGACGTTGGTCGACCAGTTCTGGACGGTCGTGTAACGGATGCGGGCGCCCGGGAGGGCGATCAGCTCCACGACTGCGGAGTGAAGTGAGTCAGAGCTGTAGGTAGGGGCGGTGCAGCCCTCGACGTAGTGAACGTAGGAGCCCGGCTCAGCGATGATCAGCGTCCGCTCGAACTGGCCCATGTTCTCGGTGTTGATCCGGAAGTACGCCTGCAGCGGCAGGTCGACGTGAACGCCCTTGGGCACGTATACGAACGACCCGCCGGACCACACGGCGGAGTTCAGCGACGCGAGCTTGTTGTCGTTGGGTGGAATGATCGTCGCGAAGTATTGACGCACGATGTCCTCGTGCTCGCGCAGCGCGGTGTCCATGTCCGTGAAGATGACGCCCTGCTTCTCGAGGTCCTTGTGGACCTGGTGATAGACGACCTCGGACTCGTACTGCGCGCCGACGCCGGAGAGGAACTTCCGCTCCGCCTCGGGAATGCCGAGGCGGTCAAAGGTTCGCTTGACGTCCTCGGGCACGTCGTCCCAGGACCGGCTGGGCGTCTCGGAGGCGCGGACGAAGTATCGGATGTCGTCGTAGTCGAGCTCGGCCAGCATCGGGGAGCCCCACGTGGGCTGCTCGCGGGCCAGGAAGTGGGTGAGCGCCTTCAGCCGGAACTCGCGCATCCACTGCGGCTCGGACTTGAACTCCGAGATCTTCTCGACGATCTCCCGATTCAGCCCCTTCGGCGCCTTGTAGAGATAGTGCTCGGCGTCGTGGAACCCGTAGCGCTGCTCGTAATCGGCGTTGATGCCCGCGAGCTGCTCGTTCTCGGTCAGGATGGTTGCTTCGAGAGTCGCCATTACTGCACCGCACTGCCCCGACGAGTCGCGGCAGCGGGTTCGTCGTGGACGACGGACGGCTCGGGAATGATTCCCGGGGCCCGCGAATTGTGGGATTCCATCGGAAACGTGGTCTTCATGTCGGCGACCTTTCGAACGCGCCGAGCTCTGAATCCGGCGCTAGGTATTGGGTGGCTCTTCTGTCGCTTGGAGACGAGACGGCCCGTCGGGGGGCCGGACGTGAAGCTCGGAGATCGCGCGACGTAGTTGCCGTGGCAATCGAGGAGCGTCCAGTGATGGCCGCCGTTGTCCTCGAAGCTGAGGAACTGCATCGGCACCGACTCGGACGCAACGATTGCGCCGCGACTGGGGCGCCTGCTAGTGCGAG
Source organism: uncultured Solirubrobacterales bacterium (assembly GCA_963752905.1). GTDB lineage: Bacteria > Actinomycetota > Thermoleophilia > Solirubrobacterales > Solirubrobacteraceae > Palsa-465. The sequence goes on along the minus strand of CAVWAC010000016.1, from coordinate 249,163 downwards.
CCTTGTTTGTTGCGGTGGCCATCGCCAACCGCCTCTCTGCCCTTCTGAGCGGGAACGTCGCCCGGAAAGCGAGAAGAGCCTGGCCCACAGAGCGCACCACGAAGCGTACCAGATTTCCGACCCACGAGATCGGAATTAGCCGCCAACGATCCGGCTGAGTAGAGCCTCAGGGCGCCCGGTTTCCAAGGTAGGTCTCGTCGATCGCTCGGGTCCGCCGTAGCTCAGCAGACCAAGAATCACGCCTGGTCTCGTAGACCTCGGGAAGCTTGTCTCCGATCGCCTCGACCGTCGATAGCCACGCAATGGCGTCTAAGTGGTCTCCGCGCTCGGCGGACTCATCCGCCCACTTCAACGTTCTCGCCACGGCCGCGAGGTGACGCTCGGCGTAATAGCGCGAGGCGAACCCCGTCCCTGCCTGGCGTCCCGTCGCCGGCTGCGGGTACGAGACCGGCGGCACGGTGGCGCCAATGGGAGTCGCGGCTGCACTCATCCCGATCACTCCTTCTTTGGGCGTCAGTCCCCTCGGGCACAGGGTCCCGTGGGCATGAATCCCGTAGCTGGAAACGGGCCCTGGTCCTCGCAAGGGTATGCGGACCCGTTAGGCGGAGGCCGATCGTCGGCGAGTCATGACGACGGCAGGTCGGTGGTCAGCGACCGTCGACCAGTAACCCTACTCTCATTTGGAGGTGGCACAAGGCTGATCCGGGCGCGAGCCCGAGTCTGTAGTCCGCGGCGACGTCGGGTTCGCTGTGCCGCGCTGCCGGATTGGGCTAACCGAGCGGCCAACTCGCTGCATGCGGCGAGCTACGGTTGCCATGCGGTAGTTGCAGCCGAGGCCCGGCTCCAGATCGGGCGGTAACGTCCGGCCACCGGCCACGGCGACCGACCCGTGGCATGGCCGAGCGCGACGCCCCTGCCGTGCAGGACAGCATCTGTCGGCCTGAGAAGGGCAGTGGACCACGATGACGACCGAAAGCTCAAATCAGGACGGGCAACTCGCCGCCAAGATCTCGAACACGGTGGTGCGGGCGCTGTCCCGGACAACCGGTCGTGGCCCCACGCAAGCAAAGACCACGCTCGGGACCAATGGCGTGTTCGTGGTGCTGCAGGACACGCTCACGCGCGGCGAGCAGACCCTCGCTGACGCCGGGCAGGCTGAGGCGGTGCTCGATCTTCGCAGACGTTGGCAGGCCGTCATGAAGCAGGACGTCAGCCGCGAGATCGAGCAGCTCACGGGACGCAAAGTGATCGGCTTCATGAGCGATAACCACATCGACCCCGACCTCGCGGTCGAAGTGTTCGTGCTGGAACCGCTCCCGAGAGCGGACGCTTACTGACCCTGCTCCGCGACGCCGAACGCGGCAACCATGAGCCGCGCGTCCCGACGCTGCTGCACGTGGTCGCGCAGCGACCAGGCGAGGAGCCACAGGGCGGCCTTATGCTCCGCTGACAGCTGGGCGGCGTCGATCGCGTCCTCGACGCAACCGAACGCCGTTCCCTGCTCCATCATGCCCTCGACCTGCTCTGGGCCTTGGTCGAAGTTGAGTGGGGCGCGAAGACTCATCGACGCGCCTCCTTTCTTGGGCGTGCGGCTGCCCTAGGTGTGCAACCCGCAGTCCCGGTCGGTGAGCCGACGGCTTATCACAGATCAGGCCGTTCCCGCCAGTTCGGACCGAGCAATTTGCGGAAGAAACGCGCACCACCGACGGCGTCCGGCTCACCTAGACCAGGATGGCCACGCGGATCTTCATGTCTCCGAGTTTCGCCGGCCACGGCGGAGTAGGCGCTCGACCCGTTCTCCGCTGAGGTCGGCTGGGCGTGTCGAGGCGGTGAAGTGGTTCAGGATTTCCACGAAGCGCGTGGGATCATCGTTGAATGGAAAGTGGCCGGCGCCGGGAAAGACCTCCAGACGGCTGTGCAGCATCAATTCGTGCGCGCGGCGCCCGTGTTCGAGCGGAATGATCGGGTCGTTCTCCCCCCAGATCAGCATCGTCGGAACGTCCTCGGAGAGGTAGAGGCGGTCGCGGGCGTCGACCCGCTGGCCCTTTGCGTCAATGACAGAGCGGGCTGTATGGACGAATGCGCGCCGGGCGTCGGGGGCGCCCAGCGAGTCCAGGCCCTCGGCCAGGCCGCGCACGTCGGCACTCGCCTTCACGCCGAAGCGTCCCAGCACCCGACCGATCACGCGCCCGATCGTGCGCGTGACGGGGCTGAACAAGAGGGGAAGAACGAACTCGGCGCCCGGCAATGTCGCAGCCCGCAGCGCAAGGCTGACCTCCTCGCCCAATCCGCCGCTGTCGACGAGCACCAGCCGCTCCATGCGATCTGGGAACTGATAGGCGAACTGCATCGCGATGCCGCCACCCAGGGAATGCCCGACGACCGTTGCCCTGGAGATGCCGAGGACGGAGAGTAGGTCGCGTAAGCTGCTGGCGTAGGCGCCGAGCGAGTAGTCACCGCGAGGCTTGCCCGACCGGCCATGACCGGCCAGGTCGGGCGCGAGGACCGTGTGCCGCTCCGCCAGCCCGTGCATCACCGAACGCCATGTCCGCGAGCTGGACGTGATTCCGTGGATGAGGAGGATCGCCGGGCCGTCTCCCAGCAGGTGGTAGGTGACGCGCTGTCCGTGGAGCTCCATCTCAGGCACGGTGCCCCGCACAATACCCGTGCCGGAAAGGCTGATCGAACCCCGTGGTGAGAAACGGGGACCGGGCGCGGATCGCGTGCGATGTGCGCGGGCTCCGGAGCGGCCTGCGGGGTCGGCTTCGCGCGCGTCGCTACTCTGGCGTGGTCAAGACCTGCGGGCTTTGTTGTCGGTCCGGCCGGCTTGGGAACGCGTGAAGAAGATCGGATTCCTTTCCTTCGGTCATTGGAGCCCTGGCCCGCACTCGCGGACGCGCTCGGGATCGGATGCGCTGCTGCAGTCGATCGAGCTTGCGGTCGCGGCGGAGGAGTTGGGCGCCGATGGCGCGTACTTCCGCGTTCACCATTTCGCGCGTCAGCTCGCCTCGCCGTTCCCGCTGCTGGCGGCGATCGGCGCGAGGACTTCGCGGATCGAGATCGGTACCGCCGTGATCGATATGCGCTACGAGAACCCGATGTACTTCGCCGAGGATGCTGGGGCGGCCGATCTGATCGCCGGCGGGCGGCTTCAGCTGGGGATCAGCCGGGGATCGCCCGAGCAGGTGATCGATGGCTGGCGGTACTTCGGCTACCAGCCTGCCGATGGCGATAGCGATGCCGAGATGGCGCGCAAGCACGCCGAGGTTGCGCTGGAGGTTCTCAGGGGCGACGGGTTCGCGCGGCCGAGCCCGCGGCCAATGTTCGCCAATCCGCCGGGGTTGTTGCGGATCGAGCCGCATTCAGCTGGTTTGCGAGAGCGGATCTGGTGGGGGTCAGGATCGAACGCGACCAGTGTCTGGGCGGCTGGGCTCGGGCTCAACCTACAGAGCTCGACGTTGAAGGACGACGAGACCGGCGAACCTCTGCACGTCCAGCAGCGCAAGCAGATCGAGGCCTACCGCGAAGCGTGGAACGAGGCCGGGCATGACCGGCGGCCGCGGGTGTCCGTCAGCCGCAGCATCTTCGCGCTCACCACCGACGTCGACCGTGTCTACTTCGCCGATAATCGCGACTCCCAAGACCAGATCGGCATGATCGACGAGAACACGCGCGCGATTTTCGGCCGCTCCTATGCAGCCGAGCCCGACGTGCTCGTTGAGCAGCTTCGCGCGGACGAGGCGATTCAGGCAGCGGACACGCTGCTGCTGACCGTCCCGAACCAGCTCGGCGTCGAATACAACGCTCATGTCATCGAGAACATCCTCACCCACGTCGCGCCAGCGCTGGGCTGGCGCTGACTCCCACTCCTTGCGGCGGGGGACCCGAAAGACGCCTCGCGGCCTCGGGGCGGGCCCTGCCGGCAGGCAACGTGGTCGGGGTTGCCCGGTCGACGATGCGTCGATCTGAGCTGAGGCGCACCCGAAGGCGGGGAAGCGCGCGCCGGACCCGGCCAAACTCACGTTGCGGTTAGTCCGGAACGAGGGCGAGGATCATCGCCCGCGGGACTCTCGCTCCGGGTGATGATTAGGGAACGATGACCTGTACCCAACGGTCTGACCACGAGCAGACGTGACGGACGGTCTCGCGCTCGCTGGGGCGTTGTTGGTGTTGGCGGCGACGCTCGGGGTCGCGGTGGCGCGCCCGCCGTATCTGTCGGAGGCGCTCGCCGCGTCGGTCGGCGCCGTTCTGCTGGTCGTCGTTGGTGCTATCGGGCTTAAGGCTGCGGGCGACGCGCTTCGGGATCTGGGGCCGACGGTTGGCTTTCTGGCGGCGATGCTGCTGATCGCCGACGGCTGTCGGCGCGAGGGGTTGTTTGACGCGATGGGCGCGGTGATGGCCCGCGGCTCGCGGGGAAGCCCGCAGCGGCTCCTGGCGCTCGTGTTCGTGATCGCCGCGGCGATCACGGCGGTGCTCAGCCTCGATGCCACGATCGTGCTGCTCACGCCGGTCGTGTTCGCGACCGCGGCGCGGATGCGTACCAGCGCCAAGCCACAGGTCTACGCGTGCGCGCACCTGGCCAACTCGGCGTCGCTGCTGCTGCCGGTGTCCAATCTGACCAACTTGTTGGCGTTCCACGCCAGCAAGCTGTCGTTTTTGCGCTTCGGGTCGCTGATGGTGCTGCCGACGATCGCGGCGGTGGGCGTTGAGTGGGTGGTGTTCAGACGCTTCTTCGCGGTCGATCTCCAACGCCCGCGCCAGGCGGGCGTGCGGCCGGCGCGCCCGGAGTTGCCGCGGTTCGCGGTCGTGGTGCTGGCGTTCACGCTGGCGGGGTTCGCGCTGAGCTCGGTGGTGGGGATCGAACCGGTCTGGTTCGCCGCCGCGGGCGCCGCGGCGATCACGATCCCGGCGCTCGTCCGCAAAACGGCGACGCCGGTGACGCTCGTACGGGCGGTCGAGCCCGGGTTTCTGATCTTTGTCCTCGGGCTCGGGGTGATCGTCGAGGCGGCCAGCGCCAACGGTCTGGACACCGCGGTGCGTGCCGTGCTGCCGACCGGCGGTTCGCTGCCCGACCTGCTTGTGATCGCCGCGCTGAGCGCTGTCTTGGCCAACCTCGTCAACAACCTGCCCGCGACGCTGATGCTCGTTCCCGTGGCCGCGGCCGCCGGCGGCCCCGGACCGGTCCTGGCGACGCTGATCGGCGTCAACGTCGGCCCGAACCTCACCTATGTGGGATCGCTGGCCACGTTGCTCTGGCGACGCGTCCTGCGCGCCGAGGACACCGACGTCGAGCTGGGCGAGTTCCTTCGCCTGGGCGCGCTCACGGTGCCGGCAGCGCTCGTCGCGGCGACCGTGCTCCTATGGTTAGCTCTGAAGGGCTGAAACCGGAATGCGCTCGCTCGTCTGGATCATCGAGGACACCTGGGAGGCCACCATCGACGACGCCGCGCAATTTCTGCCCGGCGACGCGGACATCACGCTGCTGCACGTCGCGAGCACCGAGCCTGAAACGGTCGCCGCCGCGGCGCGCCGCGGCTTGCTGGGCCGACACCCGCCTGAACCCCCAGCCCCGCAGGCGCTGCGGGAGATCTCCGAGCAGGCCGCCAACGACCTGCTCGCCGAAGCCCAGACGCGCCTGGGACGCCCAGCAAGACTCGAGTCGCGGCGCGGCAGGGTCGAACGCGAGGTCGTGGCCGCCGCCGAGGGCATCGACCTCCTGGTCCTGGCCCGCGACGGCGACCGCGAGCGGCTCGGACCGCGCAGCCTTGGCCCCGCAACGCGCTTCGTCATCGACCACGCCCCCTGCCGCGTACTGCTCATCTGGCCCGACATCGCGCCGGAGCTGACGACAATCCCTTCGCCGCCACCCGGGGCGGGTCCACCTCACTCCCAGCCACACAGCTGACGACGCCACCTACCGATCCCCGACTGCAGGCGCGGATCGACTGCATCAGTGAGAGCAGGGATCGATCAGCTCCGCAAGACATCCCTGCAAATCCAAAATGGGCACGGCTGGGCTCGAACCAGCGACCTCTCGCGTGTGAAGCGAGGGCGACCTAAAGTGTAAAATCCTTGATTTGCAGGGATTTTATACGCGCATCGCGGGCTTGCGAGGTACAAAACCGAGGTCGCATTTGCAGGGGTTTTACACGGCGTTGGGCCACGGAAATGCTCCGTGGCCCAGGCGAGCGCGGGCTGGCACGGCGGCGCGATGCGTGACCTCGTATCCGCGCGCAAAGCGGGACAGCAGCCGCGGTCCGGGGGTCGGATCACTCAGCCAGGAGTCGCTCCCAGAGCGCCATGAGCGCGGCTGTAGCGTTGGTGCGTCGCTCCGGGGAGTCGTGGCCGCCGCCGAATGTGTCGAGCAGGTATGCGCGGTGGGTGGCCATCAGTAGCAGCGCGAACTCGCGTGGGTTGGCCGGTGGGTGCGGGGCGTTCGCGACGAGCTGCTCGAGCAGTTGGCGCGGTGCGACGAGAGCGCGGTCCAACTCGGTCGCAACTGCCGGATCGGCCGCGGCGGCGGCGTCGAGCGCGCGCAGCCACCGACCGTTGTCGGCATAGAGCTGCACCAGGCCGGCGACCATCGCTGTGATCAGGTCTTCCGCAGGACCGCGCAGGACCTGATCGAGGAGCGGGTCCTCGGAGTCCGGGAGCAGTTCGGGCGCCATCTGCGCCAGCCTGTCGAAGTGGCGGTAGAAGACGGTGCGCGCCAGGCCCGCCCGCGTCATTACATCACCGACGGTCAGTGCCCCGAACGGCCGGTCGAGCAGTAGTTCCCGGGTCGCGTCGAGGATCCGTCGCCGGGCGTCGTCGGACGGAACGCGTGGAGATCGTTGCGACATTGTGTCTCACAGTATGCAATCCTATTGCGACACCATGTCACAATTCGAACCGAACACACACATCACGCTGCCCGACGGGCGCACGCTCTCGTACCTGCTCGCGGGCGCCGACAGCGGGCCGGTCGTGACCGTGCTTGACGGTCCGTGTAGCCGCGGGCTCGGGCGGGCGCTCGCCGCAACCGCGCGCGAACTTGGGATCCGGCTCGTGATCCCGGACCGTCCGGGTTGTCACGGCAGCACGCCGAAACCAGGTCGCACGGTCGCCGATTGGCCCGCCGACCATCTCGCCCTGATGGACGCCTTGGGCGTTGACCGCTTCGGGATCGTGACGCAATCCGGCGGGACCCCCTACGGGATCGCCGTTGCCGGTGCGGTTCCAGAGCGGGTCACCGCCCACTCGCTGCTCGGAGCTATTGCGCCGCTCGCGGAGAAGGCCCAGTGGCGCGCGGCCGGGAAGGATATGAAGATGGCGGCGTTCATGTCCCGGCGCGCGCCGTTTCTGCTGCGGGCGGGCTTCAAGCAGCAGTACAAGAAGTTGCCCGATTCAGCGATGGGATTGTTCAAGGCGCCGGACGCGGAGGTCGTCCAGATCCCGTGGGTCAAAGAACTGTTCGTACCGACGACCGGGGAGCTGTTTGCGAACCCAAACGGGTTCATCGAGGAGGTCCGGATCCTCTGCAAGCCGTGGGGTATCACGCCCGGGGCGGTCCGCGCCTCCCTCTGGACTGGTGAGTTCGACCGGATGCACCCGCCGTCGCACGCCCGTCGCGTCGCCGAACTGCTCGGCGGAGACCCGCCGGTAACGGTGGTACCAGGCGTCGAGCAGATCGGCCTGCTTGTGATCTTCGAGGAAGCGCTGCGATTCGCAACATTCAGCGGTCCTTGAAACACCCGCTATTCGCCACGAGCAGGGGAGTCTCTGAGACGCCGACGGGTTAGTCTGGCGTCTCCGGCCCACGACCAAGCGCAGTCCATCTGGGGATAGCCAAGAGGGTGCCTGCCGAGAATCGTTCACCCGTTCACGGCCCTCACCGCATGTCGGCCTCATCGCTGTCCTCAGATCCGTCCAATTGGATCGATTCAACCCCTCGAACGCCAGCCATTGCCACGCCGCCCAAGCTGGAGTCTTCTGGTGTGCGGCCGACTACCCGAACGACCAACGTGGAGGGCGGGTAGTCGGCCGCACACGCCACGGAAAAGTCCTATATCGGCGGGCGATTCCGGGCCTCAGGTCCTGCACGACGCGCAGGACCTAGCGCAGGACCTAGCGCAGGACCCAGAGCGCAGTTTGAGGCCTCGCTGAGGCCAGCTCGGTCCCTGTTGCCCGCCGGGGTCGGACGTAGACTCGCTCACGATGGAGAAGCGGTCACACGGTCAGATTCGGATGCATGAGCGGAAGGACGGGCTGACCACCTACAGCCTCCGTGTCCGCGCTTATGGCCGGCGCGAGGTCGTCACGCTCGGCACCGACGCCGACGGCTGGACGATGCGCAAGGCCGAGCGCGCTCTCGAGCAGATCCTCGCCGAGATCCAGGTCGGCGTGTGGCGGCCGCCGAGCATGTCCGCTGGTGGTGAGGATCCGACCTTCCACGAGTTCGCGTCGCGCTGGTGGTTCGCACGGAAGTCGGAGCTGCGGCCGACAACCCAAGCCGACTACGAATGGCGCCTGCGCAAGCACCTGCTGCCGTTCTTCCACGACTTCCAGGTCTCGGCGATCACGATCGCGCTCGTCGACGAGTACCGCAGCGAGAAGGTCATGGAGCGGGAACGCATCAGGGCGGCGGCCGCGGCAGGGCGACCGATACGCGACAAGCGCGGGCAGCGGCGTGTCGCGCTCAGCAACGAGTCAATCAACAAGACCCTCGTACTCCTGGCGAACATCCTCGACACAGCCGTCGAGCACGGGCTGCTCGCGAGCAACCCGGCGCGAGGCAAGCGACGGCGGCTCAAGGCGGACCGTCCAACACGGCCGTTCCTCGAAGCTGACGAGCTCGCCGAGCTGCTTGCTGTGGCCGGCGAGCTCGATCGGGCGGCGCGTTCCGATCAACGCATAGGCCGCCGGCCACTGATCGCGGTGATGGCGAAGTCGGGGCTGCGGGTGGGGGAGGTGTGCGGGCTCCGGCGGCGCTCCGTCGACACTGCTCATCAGCGCCTCGTCATCGAGCGGGCCAAGACGGCCGCTGGTGTCCGCGAAGTCGACCTCAGCCTCGACCTTGTTGAGGAGCTGAACGCCTGGCGCGCCGAGCGCAAGCCCGAGAGCGTCGACGAATTCGCGTTTGCCACCGACAGTGGGCGCCGCGCGACAAGGACAGCGTCTGCGAGCGGGTGCTTGTCCCGGTCGTCAATCGCGTCAACGAGATCCGCACGGAGCGCGGGATCGCCCCGCTACCGAAGATCACGCCACACGCTCTCCGCCGCACGTACATAAGCCTGATGCTCGAAGCTGGCGCGCCGCTCCCGTACGTGATGGACCAGGTCGGTCACGCCGACTCGAAGACCACGCTCGAGATCTACGCACAGGTGCAGAAGCGAATCTCGCGCAAGGACGTTCACGCGGCGTTCGACCGGTTGCTGCACGGCGCGGACAGCGTGGTGATCAGCGGGCAGCTCTGACTCGTCGGGTCGGCTGTGATCCACATCTCGCCGTTGGCGCCAGAGAAATTTGGTTCGATGCCACGGATAGTTACGGTTACCGGCGTGTCCCGACTTGACCGCATCTCGTCCGACCTCGTTGTCTGCCATGGCCAGCCGACGATCAGAGGGCTGCGCTACACCGTCGAGAGTCTCCTCGAGCTGCTGTCAACTGGCATGACGATCGACGAGTTGCTCTCCGACTATCCGAGACCTGGAGCGCGACGATATCCTCGCCGCGCTCGAGTTCGGAGCCCTCGCGGTCAGCCGCTGCCGCATCGTGCCGCTGTCCGCGGCGTGAAGGTTCAGAACTCGCTTCGGAGTCGCCGCCACCGCGCGTTCTTGCCGGCGCCGATCGGCTCGATCAGGCCCTCGTCCCGCATGCTCGCGAGCGTCTTCGAGATGTAGGACTGGCTCGCAGCCGGCGCGGCGCGGCGCACGTCGGCCACCGTGAACTCTGCGGCGATCGACTGGCCCACGAACTGCCTGATCGCCTCGCGCTTCGACCCCCGCCCAGCGACCACGCCGACGCGGGACTCGAATTCCTTGTACGCCGCGGCGACGATCCCGAGGAAATACTCCAGCCAGGGCGTGATGTCGTGCTCGCCCGTGTGCCAGCCAATCCCCGCCGCGCGGAGTGCCTCGTAGTACGTGTCGCTGCTGTCCTGGACGAGCCGCTCCAAGCTGACATAACGCCCTACCTCGTAGCCAGCCTGGTAGAGCAGCAGCAGCGTCAGCAACCGGCCCATTCGGCCGTTGCCGTCGAGGAACGGGTGGATCGCCAGGAAGTCGAACACGTAGCAGCCGGCCAGGAGCAGCGGGTGGTACTCGCCGGAGCGGATGGCGCGACCGAACCGCTCGTGGAGCTCGTCCATCCCCGCGGGGGTCTCCGCAGCACTCAGCGTCCGGAACCGCACGAACCGGGTCCCGTCCGGCCGCAGTTCCTCGATCGAGTTGTCGACCGTCTTCCAATGCCCGGCGCGTACGCCCGTGAACTGGTACAGGTCCCGATGCAGCTGCTCGACGACGCTTGGCCTGAACAGGATCTGGAGCGCGCTCGCGTGGATCATGTCGAGCACCGCGCGGTAGCCGGCGATCTCGGCCTCGGAGCGGTTCGCCGGCGTCGTCTTCTCCTCGACCAACTCGACGACCCGGGCGTGCGGCGCCGTGACGTCCTCGATCGCGTTCGAGGACTCGACGCTCTGGATCCGTGCGATCTGGATCAGGGTCTTGAGGGCCTCAGGGTGCTGCAGGCTGAAGGCGCGCTCGCTTCCCTGGCTCTGATCGATTGCACGAAGCGACACGGTCATGGGTCCGGGGACCATCCCGATCTGCGCGTCGAGGGTTCTGAACGTGTGCATCGCGGCCGTCGATCGAACGTGGCACTAACCAGTCCGAACGTAGCACTTTGGCCGGGCTTAGTGCCATGTTCGCTGTCGTCCGAGGAGCGCCTGGGCCACGCTCTGGGCCACGGAGGCCACTCGATCAGAGGCAGGGATCACACAGATACCAAGAAATCACTGCAAATCGGGATGGGCACGGCTGGGCTCGAACCAGCGACCTCTCGCGTGTGAAGCGATCAGCCGCTGAAGTTATTTCTGTGGCGTTTGCAGGAAGTTTGGCGGCTGCTCTCGCTCTCCGCGGCCGGATTTACTGTCGTGGAGTGCAGGGATTTGTCGCGGTTGTGGTCCCCGGAATCCTTCCAGGGACCAGCGGCGTGCCGATGATCGGCGCGTCGCTCTCCTCGGGGCTTGAACGCCTCGAGGAGGTGACTAGCAGGGCTTGAGAGATCGACAGCCGGGGGCTCGGCCGCGCGGGCAACCGCCGCGGCCGAGAACTTGCCCCTTAACGGCTTCGACCCCCTGCCCAGCTGTTGACGCAGCTGAGGGGGATCGAGGCGACGACAGAAGCTCATGGTCCTGGTCGGGACTTGGGCAAAGATTACCGCGGCCGCGGACGGATTCCCGAGGGCCGGCGATCGTCGCTGCCTGCCTCGGACGAGGAGGTCGGCGATGAGCCGGCAGGCGATCGCCGCGGTGCTGGCGCGCGACGACCTCGTTGGTGGCGAGCGGCTCGTTGCGTTCTCGCTGGCAAGCTTCGCCGGGCGGGACGACCAGGCGTGGCCGGGCGCGCCTGCTGCAGCAGCGCGCGCCGGCTTGTCGCGCAGCCGCTACCTCTACGTCCGCGATCGGCTCGTCGAACGCGGCTTGGTCGGGGTTGCGTCGGAGGCGTCGGGGCGCGGGCGCGCGAGCGTGCTGGCGCTGCCGTTCGTCGGGGAGGGTCCATGGTGGGAGGGGGAGATCAACGCGGAGCTGTTCGAGGCCGTCCTCTCGCGAACGCGCCGCCGCGGTCCGGCGCGGCTGCTGCTGGCCGCCATGGCCGCGCTCGCCGACGCGGACGGCGTAGTGCGCTGGCTTTCGAGCGAGGAGCTGTCTGCAGCCGCCGGCATGGCGGATCGCACGTACCGCCGTGCGCGCCAGGAGTTGCTCGAGTCCGGCGAGCTGGAGCTCGTGAGCGGCGCCGGGGGGCGCGGGAACACGAACGTGTGGCAGGTCCGCGCATCGGTTGACGCCCCGGCTGGCGTGGCGGCGGGGTCGCCTGCTCGGCGATTGGCGCCTCACGCCGGGGCGAGGCCGCTGCTCGCGACGGTCGCGTCCTCGGCTCGCGAAAACCGTCCTGCACTGACCGGGGCTCCCGTTGAAAAGGGCGGTCAGGACAGGACACTTTTCGACGAAACCCCGGCAGAAACCCCGGCAGAAACCCCGGCAGAAACCCCGGCAGCCAACGCGCGCGCGGGTAGGAACGGCCTTAACCCCAGGACCCCAGAAGACCCCCCCAGCCCCCCTGCCGGGGGGAGCCGGCCTGACTCGATGATCGTCGAGCAGGCCTACATCAGCGAGCGCGGTCGCCGCCGGCGACGCCAGGTCCGCGTCGACCTCGCCGAGGTCCGTCGAAGGCTCGGGCGGCCAGGTCCCGACGACCGCGCCGACTGGGAGCGGATCCGGGCGCTGCTGCTCGGAGCCGTCGGCGAGGACATGTTCGCGATCTGGCTGGACCCGCTCGAGCTGATCGCGATCAGCGACCACAGGGCGCTGGTGATCAGCGCACCGCCGCCGACGAGGTCATGGGTCAGCGGTCGGTACGGCCAGTTGCTGTCGGCGCGCGCGGAGCGCGTGGGTCGCGAGTTGCGCTTCGCCGACGAGCCCGAGCGAGTCGCGCTCGGGAACCACCACGAGCGCCGGCCGGGCAACGGGCCTGCCGTTCTACATCAACCAACAGGAGGTGTCGTGACGTGATGTTCGTGATCGCTCAACAGAAGGGTGGGGTGGGGAAGACGACGACGGCGGCGAACCTAGCTGTGCTGCTCGCACGGCAGGGCCGGCGAGTGTTGCTCGTCGACACCGATCCGCAGTTCGCGCTCACGCGCCAGCTCGGGCTCGAGGTCCGCGCGCTGGGGGTGAACCTCGTCGATGTGCTCGCCGGCCGCGCGGCCGCTGCGGACGCGATCGTCGCCGACCTGCACGGGCTTGACGTGATCCCGGCGGCGCGGGAGCTCGCCGGCGTCGAGATGAGCCTCGTCGGGAAGATGGGCCGCGAGCTGTTCCTCCGCGACGCGCTCGAGCCGCTCCGGGACGCCTACGAGCATGTGGTTATCGACACGCCGCCGAACCTGGGGCTGCTGACCGTGAATGCGCTGGTGTGCGCCGATCGTGTGCTCGCCCCGGTCAGCGTCGAGGACGAAGCCTCGCTGCACGGGATCTTCGAGCTGCAGCTGACGATCGCCAAGCTCGCTGAACGTCTTGGCGTCACGGCGCCGGAGCTCGATGCGGTTCTCACACGCTGGCAGCGACAGCGGATCAGCAGCCGGGAGACCGAAGCCGCCCTGGTCGCCGCGCAGCTCGCCCCGATCGGACGTGTCCCGTCGCGATCGGCGTTGATCGCACGGGCGGCAGCGCGCCGAGTGCCGCTGTCGCTGTCCCAGCCGGACAGCTCGCCCGCAATCGCGTACGGGCGCCTGGCCGCGACGATCGTGGGGGTGAGCGCGCGATGACTCCAGCGCCGAGACGCACCCTCACCATCGACGATCCGACCGGACGTGGCGACGCGTGCCACGTGGCACACCTGGCGGATCCCGGGCGGCCAGACGGTCGACTCCAAGATCTAGCGGTCGAGGACATCCATCCGAACCCCGACCAGCCGCGCAAGCATTTCAGCGAGGAGGCGCTCCGCTCGCTCGCCGATTCGATCCGCGAGCGAGGGGTGCTTCAGCCAATCATCGTTCGCCCGGACGCCAGCGGTGGGTACCAGCTGGTGGCCGGTGAGCGGCGCTGGCGCGCGGCTCGACTCGCCGGCCAGCTGACGATTCATGCGCTCGTCGATGCGAGCGTCGAAGGTGCCGGTTCGCTGGAGCTGGCGCTGATCGAGAACGTCGTCCGTGAGGACCTCACGCCGATCGAAGAAGCCAGGACGATCGCCGTCCTGCTCCACGACCTCGACGTCACTGCGACCGAACTCGCGAGGCGACTTGGCCGAAGCCGAACCGACCTCGCCCACACAGTCCGTCTGCTCGACCTACCCGATAATGCGATCGAGCTGATCGACGGCGGTGCTCTGAGCAAAGGGCACGGGAAGGCCCTGCTGACCGAACCGGACCATCACCGCCAGCGCCTGCTGGCCGAGAGCGCGGCCCGGGAAGGATGGTGGATCCGAGCGCTCGAGGCCGAAATCGCCCGCGGATCGAATCCACGCCCGAGGCCGCCGAAGCCGCACCCCGACCAGGAGGCAGCTGCCGCCCGACTTGAGGATGCGTTGGCGAAGGCGACCGGCTGCGATACCCGAGCCCGTCCGCACCGTCTCGGCTACCAGGTGATCCTGGATCAAGCCGCCGGCGAGACGCTGATCCGATTCCTCGCTGGTCCGGATACTCGAAGCTGAGGAGAGCGTGCCACGTGGCACACCTGCGAGCCGCGCGCGGAGTGGGGCAGCCGGCGGCGGTAAGAGACGTGCCATGCCGGCGAAGCGGGCGCACGACGGGGCAAATCCGGGGTCAGCGCCGCCCTGCTGTTTGGCGGAAGCAGGTCCACCGTGGCGTCGGGCGCGATGGTGGACTCGACGGCCCTGCGTTCCGCGCATGGCGACCGAGCAGGTCCGCTCCTGGTCTTCGCCGGAAGCAGGGCCGGCAGCTCGGCACGACCGGCCGTCTGCCTAGGCAAAGTGGCTTCGGCCGGCCCACGCTCCGGCCATCGGAACGTCGCCGTAGCGATGGCGCCGGTCGCGGCCAGGCTCACGATCGCCTTCGTGGAATCCGATCGTCCGGCGCCGACGTCGTAGCGCTCGCGCTGCTCGGCGCCGCCAGGGTTGGTGCTTGCCGGAATCCAGCTAGCACCGGCCCCTGCTTGGGCTGGAAACGAGGCCTCCGGGACGATCGATCACGACGCCTGTCCGCCGCCAGCCCGCGAGAGACCCGCCTGTGGCGAGGTGGAGGGGGCTTAAGGTTTCGGCCAACAGACCTCTCGCGCACTCGAAGCGGGGCGCCCGACCGGTCTGCGGCGCCGGGTCCGCGTGCCCGCGCCAGAAGAAAAGCAGGGCGTTCGGGGCCGACCGTGATGATCGCGTCCGGGCCGAAGGCGTGGCGAGACGCGCAGGTGGCGAGGAGCGGGTCGCTCGCCGGTCTGGTTGCTCAGCCCTCCTTTCCGAACGGTACGGGCACCCTTGGCCGGTTGTCGCTGCCGGATCGTGCGGAGAGCGGCAGCCTCGCCGAGAGTGCCGCTCGGGCGACGATGCGGAAGTCTGGTTCGCTCAGGGAGCGAAGGCTCGGCGATGGCTAAATCGCGATACTCGTCGGCGCCCCAGGTCGCGCCGCCGTCATGACCGCCAGCGCCAGCGTGGCGGGCACAACTGACGGCGAGGGCCTGTGAGCTGATTTGAGCTGCATTGATTGCCCCTTAGTCGCACGATGGATTTCTCTCAGCGGACGGCTGGGATCGGGTGGTTTGAGCGGATGACGTCGTCGGGGTCGACCGCACGCTTGATCCGTCGAAGGCGGTGGTATGCCTGCTCGGTCCAGAATCTCGCCGGGTCGTGTTGCGTCTCGGCGAAGTTCAGGTACATGTGCGCCGCCGCCCATGGCCCCATCGCCATCTTCACGGCGTGCACCTGGGCGCGGACGGGTGCCTCGAGCTCCGGGATCGGCACCATCCCGGCTGCGAACAGCGCGTACTGAGCCTCGATCGAAGAGAGCGCTCCGTGCGAGGCGTGCGGGCGTCCCATCGCTCCCTCGAGATGCCTGAGCTCGACGGTCACGAGCGGAAACTTGGCGTTCTGGCCGGCGATCTCGACGAACGCGTCCACCGCCCCCGCGGGCAGCTCCGCGATCATCAGTCCGTCTCCGGCCGCGGGTACGGGCTGTTCGGGGTCCATGTGCAGGTGGCTGAGCGCCGGCACTGGGACCGTCGCGATCGTGTCGTTGATCGGTCCGAGCGCCCGCAGCGGAGCGAGCAGCTCGTCGGCCTGGCCCGGGTCACCGAGGTGGTAGGCGTCGACGGTCACGAACGACTTGCCGCGCAGCTCCTCAGGGATGTCCGGGATCGGGGGTAGCCGCAGGAACCGGGCGACCGTGGTCAGCTCGTGGGGCAGAGCGTCGCTTTGGGTCAGCTCGCGCCAGGCGTGCAGCACCTCGCTGCCGCACTCGATCGGGTAGAAGAGGACACCGGCGTACGCGTGCTCGATCGCGAACAGCTCAAGCTCGATCGCGGTGACCACCCCGAAGCTGCCGCCACCGCCGCGCAGCGCCCAGAACAAGTCAGGCTCGTTATCGCGGTCGGCGCGAACCAACCGGCCGTCCGCGGTGACGAGCTCGATCGCTCGCACCGCGTTGGCGCACAGCCCGTACTTGCGCGATAGGAAGCTCATACCGCCGCCGAGCGTGTAGCCGACCACGCCGACGTCGGGCGAGGACCCCGCCAGCGCCGCCAGCCCGTGCCGTGCCGCCGCCTCGACGACCTCGAGCCACACGGAGCCCGCCTCCACTCGCGCCAGCCGCGCGTTCGCGTCGATGTGAACGCCGCGCATCCGCTCGGTCTTGAGCAGGAGCGTGTGCTCGAGCGATCCGAGCGGACCGGCGTTGTGACCGGTCCCCTGGGGGGCGATCCGCAGGCCATGCTTGCGGGCGTAGTGAACCGCGGCCACGACATCCTCCGCGCAATCTGGGAACACGACCGCGGCGGGCTGCTGATCGACCGCCAGGTTCCACGCTTGCCGCGCTTCGTCAAAGCGCGCGTGCTCGCGCGTGATGATCTTTCCGGCTAGCACCGAGGCCGGGCGGCTGGCCGGGTCGATCTTTGCTGGGTAGACGGACATTGCTTGGTTCTCCTCGCGTGTGTGGTCGGTCGGCGAGGTGCCGATACTGCTCTCCGGCCGGCGGAGCGTCATCGGCCAGGTGGCCGATGCGGGGGATGATTCGGGCGTGGACCGCTACTGGTCGGCCGAGATCCGGGAACCCGGATCGTTGGCCGCAAGCCAATTCGCAAGCTGGACGCGCGACTGCAGCCCGAGCTTTCCCAGGATGTGCGATACGTGCGTCTTGACCGTCGCCACCGACACGAACAGGTCGGCGGCGATCGCCGGGTTGGTCATCCCGTTCGCCGCCAGTCTTGCGACCTCTAGCTCACGGTCGCTCAGCTCATCGCCCACCTCGTGGCCGTCGGCCGCAGGCCGACCGCTGGCCGGGAGCGCGTCCTCGAGCGCGGCGGCCACCACCTGTCCGCGGGCGAGCGCGTAGCCCCGCTCCCAGCAGGTCAGGTAGCGGGCTTCGTCCAGGCCGGTACGTACCGCGGCTTCACACGCGTCGTGGTGGGCCTGCGCGTCGGGAAGCAGGGCAATCCCGAGCTCTTGGGCTAGCGCGGCGCTCGCTCCGAGCAGCAGCGACGCTCGTTCGAGCTCTTCCGAGGAGGCCGCCACCCAGGCAAGGCCCTCAATGCTTGTGAGCATGCCCCATCGGTGACCGATCAGGTCCTGGGTCCGGACCGCGTCCTTGAGTCTCGCCTCCGCGGCCTCGGTATCTCCCAGCAGCCACTCGAGCGTCCCGACCATCCCGCTCAAGATGCCGTAGCCCAGCTTGTCCCCGGCCTGCTCACTGGCCCGGAGCCCGTCGTTCGCCAGCCGCCGAGCATCCCCCAGCCGGCTGGCCGTGGCAACCGCGGTGGCAAGGAAGTAGAGACACAGCGCGAGCCCCATTGGGTCGTCCACCTGAAGCATTCGTTCGCGCGACTGTGCAGCGAAGTCAACCGCCAGCTCGGTATTCCCCAAGCGCAGGTGAACCAGCCCGAGTCCGAACAGCGCGTACCCCAGCTCTCGATCTCCGCCCGTCTGCTCGCAGACCCGCCTTGCCTCCTCGACCGCTGACAGTGCACTGGTAAAGTCGCCGGTCGCCTGGGAGAGGAGCCCGAACGCCCACAGGGCCATCGCGCGGGCCGGAGTGGGTGCCGGCGCCATCGCCAGGAACGTCGCCAGGCGCCGGCTGCCGACGCGGTAGCGGCCGCGCACCAGCCAGTACAGCCACAGATCGGTCGCCAAGCGAAGCCCGGTCGCCGCGTCGGGCGCCGAGCCGGTGAAGAAGTCGAGTGCGGCCTCGACGTTCGCCCACTCGACGTCTAGCGTCTCGAAGATCTCGCCCTGCTCCGGAGTCCCCCACCACGGGCGATCCCCATCCGAGAACCGCTCGGCGTACCAGGCCGCGTGCTGTCGCGCCAGCTCGACTTTCTCGTCGGCCTCATCCAAGCGCTGTGCGCCGTACAACCTCAGAGTCTCCAACAGCCGGTAGCGCCCGCGGCGGCTTCTGTGTCCCATGGTCAGGATCGACTTGGCGACCAGGCTCCCGACGAGGTCGACGATTCGTTCGCGCACCAGGCCCGCGCCCGAGCAAACGTCCTCGGCGGCGTCGAGGCCAAAGCTGCCGGCGAACACGCTCAGTCGCCGCCACACGGTCCGCTCGTCCTCGGACAGGAGCTCATAGCTCCAGTCGACCGTCGCGCGCAGCGTCTGGCTGCGCCCAGCTCCGGTCGTGCGAGCAGCCGCGAGCAGCCGAAGGCGGTCGTCCAGACGCTCGCGCAGATCATCGGCCGTCATCGAAGCCAGCCGGACGGCGGCCAGCTCGATCGCAAGGGGCAGCCCGTCCAGGCGCCGGCAGATCTCGCTCGCCGCGCGAGAGTTTGCGTCGGTGAGAGCGAAATCGGGCGCCACGGCCACGGCTCGGTCGACGAGCAGCCGGAGCGCCTCGACCTCGGCGAGCCCGGCGACCGACACCTGGTCCCCGTCGGCGGGAACGTCGAGCGCGGACACCGCAACCACCGCCTCCCCGGGGACATCCAGGCGCTCCCGGCTGGTGCAGAGAATCCGCACCGACTCACACTCCGACACCACGGAGGCCACCAACCGCCGACAGGCGTCGAGCAGGTGCTCGCAGTTATCGAGCACGACAAGAAGCCGCCGCTCCCGCAAGTGAGCCATCAACGCGTCTTCGATCGCGCCATCGCGCCGCTCCTGCACCCGCATCGAGCCGGCCAGCGCATAGGCCAGCAGATCCGGGCCGTCCAACTCGGCCAACTCGACCAACCACACGCCATCCGGGAAGTGCCGCCCGAGCTTGTGGGCCGCGCGCAGCGCGAGTCTGCTCTTGCCGATCCCGCCCGGCCCGGTCAGCGTGATCACGTGCGCAGTCGACAGAAGCTTCCTGATCTCCGACAGCTCGGCTGCGCGGCCAACGAAGCTGCTCAGCTCAACCGGGAGGTTGCCCGCCGTCAACTGCTTCGGCTCGCTTGCCGTAGCCCGGCCGACTGTCGATGACCAGGCAACCTCGCGTTGCCCAGCCGATTCAAGTGTTTCTCTGACGAATGGATCGCGAACATTCGATGCTCACCGAACGGGATCGCCCCGGTCGCAAAGGTGCATCCATGCAGCTCCCAGCAAACCGATAGTACGCCTCCACACACAGGGCGGCGGCGCGCGCTCCCGGGAAGTTCGGCTCGGCCCGCGGCCGCAGAATCATCCCCCCGGATCGGCCACCTAGCCGATGACAGAGACGCAGCCCCGGACGCATTATCGCCAGGGAAGCAGCTCACGCCGATGCCGAGGAGGCACGATGACGTTCACAGCCGATAGCACGGGCAAACTCCTTGATTGCGACCTCCGTGGAGGCGGGAGCGGCCTCGAGCGGCGCTGGTGGACGCTGATCGCGGTCTGCGCCGCGAGCTTCATGCTGCTCGTGGACATCACAATCGTGCAGGTGGCGCTGCCCACGATCCAGCGCCACCTGGGTGGGAGCTTCACCGATCTGCAATGGGTGATCGACGCGTACGCTCTGACGCTGGCGGCGTTCATCCTGGCGTTCGGATCGTTGGCTGACCGTTTCGGCCGCAAGACCGTGTTCGTCGCGGGTCTTGTCGTGTTCACGTTGGCGTCGCTGCTGTGCGGGACGGCGAACAGCGCCGCGCTTTTGATCGCAGCGCGGGCGCTGCAGGGCTTCGGTGGGGCCGCGATGTTCGCCACCGGGCTGGCGCTCATCGGCCAGGAGTTCGAAGGGGTTGAGCGCGGCAAGGCGATCGCAGCCTGGGGCGCGACGATCGGCGTCGCGGTAGCGGTGGGACCGCTGGTGGGCGGAGGCCTGACGGACACGCTCGGCTGGCGATGGATCTTCTTCGTCAACGCGCCGGTCGGGCTCATCACGATCTTCGTGGCGGCTTCGCGGATCGTCAACGTCGGCGACCCCGGCGCCAAGCGGCTCGACTGGGCAGGATTGATCACGTTCTCGGGCTCGCTGTTCGCGCTCATGCTCGGGCTCCTGCGCGGCAACGCAGACGGCTGGCACAGCACCCCAATCGTCTCGCTGCTGCTCGCCTCGGTCCTGCTGATGGTCACGTTCGTGATCGCCGAGCGTCACCACCCAAGGCCGATGTTCGACCTGTCGCTGTTCCGCAAGCCGGCGTTCGTCGGCGTGTCGGTCGCGACTTTCGCGATCGGTGCCGGGATGTTCGCGATCTTGCCGTATCTGACGTTCTATCTCCAGAATGACCTCGGTTACTCGCCGCTCAGCGGGGGCCTGTGCCTGCTGCCGGCAACGACGCTGTGCTTCTTGGTGCCACTCGCGACGCGCGAGGCGGCCGACAAGCTCCCGCCCGGGGCAGTGCTGAGCGCGGGCTTGGCGACTACGGCCGCCGGGCTCGCGATCATGCGCGGACTCACGGTCAGCTCCTCCTGGACGGCGCTGGTCCCGGGCCTGCTGCTCGTGGGCTTTGGGGTCGGTATCGCCAACCCCGCGATCGCGAAGATCGCGCTCGGCGTGGTCCCCCCACAACGCGCCGGCATGGCTTCGGGGATCAGCAACACATTTCGGACCGCCGGCCTGGCGACCGGCGTGGCCTCCCTCGGCGCGATCTTCCAACACCACCTTGCCACCTCGCTCCAAGCTCAGCTCGGGCACCCCGCTGCGGGACTGGCGACGGCGCTCGCATCCGCAGGAACCCGTGCGGCCCAGAGCATCGCACCGGGCCAGCCCGGAGTCCTCGCCGCCTCGCACCAGGCGTTCGTGTCGGGCACCAATGAGCTCCTGGCCATCGGGACCGTCCTCGTTCTCGCCGGCGCGGTCGCCAGTGCCGCGCTCGTCCGCGCCCGCGACTTCCACAACCAGCCTCATGCGGGTGCGGTCCGCGCCGCCGATCCGGCGGCGGAGACCGTCTGACCGATCGCAAAGCCCCGGATCCTCGCGCCGACGCCAAAGATGGCATGAGACAGCAGTTCGCGGCGGTTTAGCGCGGGTGACCGACCCGCCGTGTCGAACCACATACGTTGAAGGGCCGTCTCGATGACCACAGCATCGAATGGCGGCTGGACCCCTCGCCTTAAATGCGCCCTCAGACACTGTCAACGCCGCCGTACGTCCTCGGATTCGGTCGTCCTGCGGCCCCGAGGCACGATTGCGATTCACGCGTCGCCGTAGACCGACGTCGCCGCTCGTGGTGCCAAGCGTCCGCTCGACCCGACTGCACCTGGGCGAGACAGGACTCTCCACGAGCGCCACGCTTGGCCTCTCTTCGGCCTAGACGCAGACGCGCCCCCCAATTTCTCCGGACACCGGGCTCTGCGTAGGCACTGGCCGCCGCGGTCGGCGGCGCTGCAGTCGCGCACCGACTTGCGCAATGCGGCGACGACGGGCTGTCAGGCGGTCACTGCTGCCTCCACGAACATCCGGCACTTTCGGCTGCTCCGAAACGGGCTGATCAGGCTTCTCCTCCCGGCCGGAGCGCGACGCCGTCCTGCTTTTGCTCACCGACGAGCATCTCCATCTGGATCCCCCGCGGCCCTCCTTCGCGCGGCTTACGAGGCGGACGGGTCCTCCCGCGTCGACGCGGGCTGAAACCGGACCTCAACGTGCGCGAGATCCGCGCGAAGGGAGGCCGTCGCGAGCGGCGATGAGATGCTCGTCGGAGCGCTTGGCCTCAACCGGTCAGTGCACCACCCCTGACGTGGCGGATCGTGTCAGTCCGTCCGGGCGCTGTCGAGCGAAGGCCGTAGGCCGAAGCGAGATCAGCGCTCGGACGGGTCCGTGTGTGGAACCCCATCGATCAGTTCGGTGAGTTGCTCGGCGGGGGTCCGGAACCCGAGCGTCTGGCGAGGCCGGTCGTTGAGTTTGCGGGCGACCTCATCGAGTTCTGCCTGACTCACGCCGGCGAGGCTCTTGCCTTTCGGGAAGTACTGGCGAAGGAGCCCGTTGGTGTTCTCGTTGGACCCTCGCTGCCACGGGCTGCGGGGATCGCAGAAGTAGACCTCGACGCCGGTCTCGATGCTGAACCATCGGTGAGCTGCCATCTCCTTTCCCTGGTCCCAGGTCAGCGAGCGGCGAAGCTGAACGGGCAACGTGATGATGCTCGCCTTGAGCGCTTCGCAGACCGGCTCGGCGTTGGTTCCCTCGGGTAGCGCGACGAGCTGGCAATAGCGGGTCTGGCGCTCGACCAGGGTCGCGATCGCTGTGTCACGCGTTCCCATCAGCAAGTCGCCCTCCCAGTGCCCAGGGACGGCACGGTCGGCCACCTCCGGCGGACGCTCGGAGATCATCACCATCCCCGCGATGCAGCCGGGGCCCTGCCCGCGGTTGGCGTGCGCCCGCGCGAAACGCTTCTGACGCCTGGTCCGCAGATGCCGGGTCAGCTCGCGTCGCAGCGACCCACGCGCCTGGACGTAGAGCGCGCGGTAGATCGTCTCGTGCGAGACCTGCATCTGATCATTGTCGGGGTATGAGAGCCGCAGCCAGCCCGAGATCTGCTGCGGGGAGTGATCCTGCTCGAGCCGCTGAATCACGAGCTCACGCAGCTCGCTACACAGCTCGAGCTTTGTCGCTCGCGGGCGCTTGGCCCGACCCCAGGCAGCCCGCTCGGCCGCGTGCGCGCGATAGCGCCCACGGCCGCCGCAACGGTTGATCTCGCGGGAGACGGTGGTGTGGGACCGGCCCAGGGTGCGACCGATCGCGCGGGCCGATTCACCTCGAGCGATCCCGCGCGAGATCTCCTCACGCTCAGCCAGCGACAGGCAGCGCTCCGACCGACGACAGGGTCTCGGCCGGATCCCTCCCATCCTCTGCAGGTACTTACTCACCGTCCGCTTCGCCAGCACGAGCCGCCGGGCGATCTCGGCCTCGCTCACCCCCTCCGCCCGCAGCACCCAGATCGCATCCTTCACAGCCTCGGCCAGATAGTGACCCCTCGGCATGTCCACACCTCACCTCGTTCGTCAGCGAAATCGCTGACTCTCTCGGATGGTGCGGCGACCGCCTGAGACCGCCCGGCAAAGGAGGTCTCCACGTGCGCGGCCGATCGCCAGTGCTGCCCCATCGTCACGGCGGTCGGGCAGTCGCGGATCGGCAGGGCGGCGCTTTCTGGGTCTCGTCCGTTGCGAGAGCGCCGCCGTCGTGGGCGAGGACCGCTGCAATCGTGGAATGCACGAGCCTCGCTCGACTGGAGGTTCACCGTGTCTGCTACGCCGGCCTGGTCAGCCCGCGCCGGGCGGCCTCGGCGGCTGCTTCCCCGCGGGTTTGGACGTCGAGCTTGCGAAGGATCGCCGAGACGTGATGATCGACGGTCTTCTCGGAGACGACGAGGCACCTCGCGATCTGCGAGTTTCGCAGGCCTTCGGCGATCAGCGGGAGTACCTCGAGCTCGCGTGCGGTGAGACCGGCCGGGTTCTGACGAGTTCGCGGGCGCGGCCCGCGCGGTACGCCACGTATGCCGCGTTCCCGCAGTCGGCGCGCGACGATTGCCGCAGCGGGACCGGCGCCAAGCTGCTGCAGGTGCTCGATAGCGTTGCGCGCAAGACCCGGGTCGTCGCTTTCGGCCCATGCGAGCGCCGCCTCGTAGGGGCAGCCGAGCCTGCGCCACGCGTCGGCAGCTTCCGTGCACTCATCGGCAATCGATAACCGATACGGCTCTGCCGGGAGTCCGGGTGGGAGCTCGTCGTCCAGCCCGGCTCGCGAGCGCCAGTACGCAAGCTCCCCGACGGCCCAGGGGTCAAGCCGATCGAGCGCAAGCGCGAGCGCCGCGTCGGTTCGCTGTTTCACGGTCGCGTGATCGCCGCTCAGCCAGGACGCCTCGGCCCACGCAGCGGCTACCTGCGCGATCCGGTCCAGCTCGAAAGTCGGCTCGACCAGTGCGTGCGCCTCTCGCAGCGGTGCGAGTGCCTCCGCGTCCCCGCGTCTCGCTCGCACGAGCCCGAGTGTCACCAGCGCCCAGGTGCGCGCGAGCTGCGCGCTACGTGGATCGCGCAGCACCAGAGCGGCCGAATCGGCCGCTTGGTCCCACCGGCCGGTGTCGAGCTCCATCCGGGCGCGATACCCGAGCAGGTACAGCCGGAAGGTATCCAGCCCCCGTTCTGTGCAGTACTCGAGCCCGGCGTCGAGATGGACCTGCGCGATGTCGAACCGGCGGTATCGGACGGGGAACATGACCAAGCGGCTGAAGGTCAGCGCGGCGTGCTCTTCCTGGCCGTGGCGCTGCGCGAGCTCAAGCGCGGCCTCAAGCTTGAGCCGACCAGCGTCTGGATCGGTACGGAACTCGGCCGCGGCGATGTTGCTGAGGGCGTATGCCTCCGTCTCGGTATCTCCCAGCGCTCGTGCGAGCTCGAGCGCGCGATTACCCCATGTCACCGCTTCGGTGGAGTCACTGGCGACCATTCGGCGCTGCGAGACGTTGGCGTAGGACATCGCGAGCTCGTGGCCGGCGGGCAGCGGTTCGAGGAGCTCAATCGACTCGAGCACGAGTGGCTCCGCCTCGAACGCACGACCGGCGAAGAACAACAGACGCGAGAGAACCCGGAGCGCATCTCCCTCGCCTAGCCGGTCGCCGATCCGTCGGTGGCATTCGAGCGCTTCCCGCTGGGCGGCGATCGCCTCGTCGAGCTGCGAGGTCAGATAGCACTCCTGCGCGCGGCCGGCCAAGAGCTCGGCGCGGAGCCGAGATGACTGCCCGTCCGCGAACCTGAGCGCCCGCGCGTACTGCCCCGCGGCCTCGCGGTGCGCTCCGGATGCCCTGGCCCGCTCAGCCGCGCGGGGCGCCCACTGGAGCACCGCGGGGCCGTCGTCGGCAGACTCGGCGTGCTCCGCGAGCCGAGCGAAGTCCGGGGCCCCGCTGTTGCGAGTTGCGAGCGCGAGAAGCGCGCAACGATGCAGCGCAAGCCGGCGATCCGGCGGGATCGCGTCCTCGATCGCCAGCCGGGCGAGCTCGTGCCGGAACGCCACCTGAGTCCTGACGGCAGTCACGATCCCCGACTCCAGGCACTCCTGGAGGCGCTCGACCAGCTCGCCAGCCAGGGTCTCCAACAGCCACAGGTCGACCTGGCCAGGCACGACAGCGATCGCATCCAACAACCGTCGCGTCGGGCCGTCCAGACGGGCCGCGCGTGCCAGTACCGCATCGCGGACCGTCTCGGGAATCCGTGCGCCGCCGGTCGCGAGGACCTCGGTGACAAAGAACGGATTACCGCCCGTCCGCCGGTACAGCTCCTGACCGTCGATTCCGTGAGCATCCGCCAGCTCGCCGACCGTCGCGATCGAGAACGGCTCGAGCTTCAGCCGCCCGGGCCGTCGCACCAGCTCACCCAGCACGAACCGAAGCTGCTCCGAGCGGTCAAGCTCCTCAGCCCGATAGCTCACCAACACCAGCGCGGGCACGGACTCAACCCTGCCTGCCAAAATGCTCAGCACATCGAGCGTGGCCTCATCTGCCCAATGCGCGTCCTCGAGCACGAGCACGGTCGGCGACCGGCCGCGCAACTCACGAAGCAGCGCGACTGCCACCTCGTGGGGCCGAGGCGCACCGGCAACCAACTCGCCGAGCTCACCGCCAACCGCCTCCGCCACGTCGATCAACGGTCCGAGCGGCTGCGGCGTGCGCAACGGCGCACCCGCCCCCCACAGAACCCGTACCGGTGGTCGCTGCGTCTCGCAGAACGCGCGCAGGAGCGCCGTCTTGCCGACGCCGGCCTCACCGGCCACGAGCACCAGTCGACCCCGCCTGTTCGACCGAACCTCGGCGAGGAGCGCATCCAGTGCCGTCAAAGCCTCCTCGCGCTCCAGTAGCTCCTCTGCGCTGCGGGAGGCGGTCACCGCTGCCAGCCGCCTGACTGCTGCTCGCAATAGCCCCGACTCTGGTGACGCATCGACGAGCGGAGTCTCGCACGCCAGGCCGTGAGCTCAAAACCCCCCGGGGCCGGAGGACCGAGACCGTCCCCCGGCTAGCGGCCCGTCAGCCGATCACCGCACGGTGCGTGCGTCGGCGGCGCGCCACGCCCGAGGCCGATGCGCCGGCACCGACCAGCACGACCGCTCCGGCCGCGCCGATCGCCGCGTCCTCCCACTGGAACCCGGGCTGCGCGCTCGTCGACGTGCTCAGGACCGCTCGCCCGGCCGGGCTGAGGCTCGGTGTGGACGGCGAGTCGGCCAGCGGCCGCATCGCCTGCGCCGCCGCAGGGAAGCTGATCGCCACGACGACGACGCCACCGGTCACGACACGACGGATCTGCCGAATACTGAACATGTTGTTCCTCCTCGCCTATGAGTAGAAATACGGGTCGAGCACCGTCACCCGGGTGATCTGATCGACCGGCAGCTGGTTGCGGGCGGCGGTCTTGCGGATCGCCTCCGGCGTCGGCGCGTCGTACACGCAGAACGTGCGGGTCTTGTCCTCGCTGACGTACGAGCTGACCCACGTCACGCCTTCCTCTGCGTTCCGGTCGACCACAGGTGTGCAGATCGCCGCACCGTTCGAGACCGGGATGTGCAGGCCCTCCGGGAAGGTCCGCTGAACCATATATCGCGGCATCTGTTGCTCCTCTTTTCGCTCGGCCGCTTCGCATGCCAGCAACCTACGAGCACCCCGGCCCCGCATCATCGGGAGGAGCACCCACGTTGGATCCGTCGCTACCTATCTTCCGATCCGAGAACCGCCGAGCCGCTGGCCGGGCTACCACGTCGACGCCGGCGACCAGGCCGGTTCTGCACAGTGCCCACATCGTTCCGAAGGATCAGTCTGCGCCGCCTGTTCCAGCGCTCCCGCGAGCCGGCTGAGCGGGCGTCGCGGACCGGCGCAGGCTCGGTTCCTGCGGGTGGGTCGGCCCCCCTGCACGCCGCACGGGCAGGGGAGTCGCCAGCTTACTCCGGCTGCTGGTCCTAGCTTGGAGGGCGGGAGCTGCGGACGCGGGGTCAAGAGGCCATCTAGCCGCAAAAAGGACCGCGGAAATTACGGATGCGCTTCTGGCCGGCGGCGCTAGGTTCGCAACTCTGCGCTGCTGCGTTCGAGGCGCCGATCTACGGCGGATGGGCGCTCCCGGAATTGTCCCAGCCGGGCGTTCAGGAGAGGTTGTGAAGTGCTCGGTCGAACCAGAATCTGCCTGTCCAATGGAGGCCGCGTGGCGCCGGCGTATGGCGGGCGCCGAGCCTTCCTTCGCCTGGGCTGCAACCGGCCGCGCGGCAGGCTGGCACCGCGCCTGCTCGGCGCAAAACACCAGGAGGTGTGCCGATGAATCTGACGACAGTCCGCGTGGACATCAGCGTGCGTGGGGCATGGGAGGTCGCGCTGTCTGACGCTGGCGAACGGATGACCTGCGAGAGCTTGGAGGAGGCGAGCCGTGTGGCATATCGATGCGCGGCGGACCGACGACCGAGCGAGCTGATCGTCTGCGACGCGTATCACCGCGTAGTACACCGCGAGCTGATCGATTGCGACGAGGGGCCCAGGCGTGCGCCGCTGACGGCCAACGAGCCTGTCACCTTACGGCCGCAAGCACGTTTGCGCGGAGGAATCGGGCAAAGACCGCGCCGGCGCTAAGACCCGCTCCTCGCCCAGAAGCGGCTCTCGCGCTCAGTCAAGTCGGATGTAGTGGTGTAACGGTCTGAGCTCGTCGGTGAGGTAGCGGGCGGCTCAGGCCTCGGGGAGCGGGATCACCTCCTGGGTGAGTCTGCCGCGCGGGTTCTCGCGGAGGCGAGCCCGTAGGGCGAGCCGTAGTGAGGACCTGCGCGGGCGCGTCGTCCGGGTGGGGTCAAGCGGCAAGTCGTGCCACCTCCTCGCCCTCGACGGCCGGGTCGGTGGGTTCGTTGAGGACGAGCGCCATTGACTCGGCGGAGAGGTAGCGGCGCTGCACGAGCCACTCGTCGTTTTGCTCCAAGAGCAGCGCGCCGGCGAGTCGGATCACGGCTTGGTCGTTGGGGAAGATCCCGACGACGTCGCAGCGGCGGCCGATCTCCTTGTTCACGCGTTCCAGCGGGTTCGTGGAGCGGATCTTGGTCCAGTGCTCACGCGGGAACGCGTAGAAGCCGATCAGGTCTTCCTCCGCGGCTTCGAGCAGCTCACACACCTTCGGCGCCACGCCGGCGAGGCGCTCGAGCACGCTCGTGACCCGCTCCTTGGCCGCTGGCCCGTTCTCGGCCTGGAAGATCTCGCGGAGCGCAGCCGCGACGAGCCCGCGCTGATCGCGGCGGCAGTGCATGACCATGTCCCTGGTGAAGTGGACCGTGCAGCGCTGCCACGGACAGCCGAGCACGCGGGCGACCGCCTGCTTGAGCCCCTCGTGCTGATCGGTGATCGCCAGCCGCACACCAGCCAGCCCGCGGCGCCTGAGGCCGCGGAGGAACTCGACCCAGAAGCTGCCGGACTCGACCTCGCCGACATCCACGCCGATCACCTCCCGAATGCCCATCTCGTGCACGGCGTAGGCGACGACCAGCGCCTTGGACACCACCCGGCCGCGATCACGCACCTTGATGTACTTCGCGTCCAACCACAGGTACGGGTAGGCGCCCTCCAACGGCCGGTCGCGGAACGCGGCGACACGCTCATCCAGACCGCGACACAACGCACTCACGCGGTCCTTGGTCATCCCGCTGATCCCGAGCTGCTCCACCAGCCGATCGACCTTCCTGGTCGAGACACCGTTCACGTAGGCCTCCATCACGACCGCAACGATCGCCTGCTCCGCCGGCCGCCTGGCCTCCAAGAACGACGGGAAGTACGCCGGTCCCGAGCGCTTGCGCGGGACCAGCAGCTCGACCTCACCAACCCTCGTCTCCCACGCCCTGGGCCGGTACCCGTTCCGATGCGTCGCCCGCGAATCGGGCGCGACCTCGCCCAGCTCGGCACCGACCTCAGCCGAAATCTCGCCCTCCATCAACTCACGCGCGACCAACAAGACCGCCTCCCGGACGAAGTCCTCAAGGCGGCCGTCGCGCACCTGCGCGACAACATCAGCAACCGTCGTCATGCTCTGACCTTCGGCCATCGTGGTGTCTCCTTCTCATCAGCTCTGTGGTGGAGCCGACGAGCTTGGACGCCACGGTGGTCGGAACCACTACGCGGCGCTCGTTACACCACTTCTACCGACACGACCTCGCGCTCACCCCCAGCAGCGGGCCCTGCTCTGCCACCGCGCTTGCGGAAGTCGGCGGGGCCGCTCGCGCTCGTGAGCAATATCGGCAGCGTCGTCGGCGCCGGCGCTGAGCCTCGCGCAGCCACGACGAACGCCGGCGAAGCGCTTACCGACCGGCCGCCCCCACCGTGCTGCAACCGCGCCCCGCTATCGCTCTCGTGACCGAGCGGGCGCGCGCGGCGAGCCTCGCGTCGCTGTTGAGATGGACGACCAGCAAGCGCAGACAGCGCACCGTCGGGCGCTGCCCCAATTTGCGATTGCAAAAGTAGCGCGTCGACCGAAGAGCAGGGCTCTCGCCGCCGGGTGCTCGTGCCCTGACATTCGCCACCTGCGGGTCTCGTTCCGTCGTCCGCGCGGTCGTCGTCGAGACCGCCGACGCGGAGTAGCGCGTTTTCATGAAACCAGGGCACGCACTCACGAGACCCGCAGAATTCGAAAGCACGTCTCGGCCCGCCGCGCCGCTCAGACCCGCTTCGCGCGGATCTCGGGCACGTCGGAGCCCTCGTGCTGGTGGTGTGGCCGCCCCGGGCGGCCGCGCCTCGCAAGCCGCGCATTGCAGGGCGGGGGACCGTCTTCCCTGCTGAGCACGCAAAGCAGGGGACACGCGCGTGCGCCCTGCTGTTTCGGGATAGCGGGGCTCCGGCTGGCCGGCCACGCCGCCGGTCGGCCGATCGCGCCGGCGAGACCCGGAGCTGGCGAGGAGCGGGGCCGTGCCGAATTTCGCCAAGAGACCCCTCGGAGAATCGAAGCAGGGCCGCGGGCCGGTGCCAGCACAAGCGGTCGTACGTACGCGTCGCTGAGCGAAAGCAGGTGCTTGGGTGCGAACGTGGCGAGCATCGACGCGTCGACGGCGCCGAGAGCCTCGCAGATGGCGAATAGGAGGGCGGTGCCGAGCACGTGCCAGACACCGGCATTGTGCTCGCGACGGTAATCGAGGACGAATGACCTCAGCGGTGGCGGGGCGGCTGCGGCCGCTTGTCGACTTCTGCATCCTTGGACGCGAGCAGCGGTTTGCCGATCGACACCAGGCTGCTGGTGCTCGTCCCGAGCGTCAGTGCTCGACGGTGCTGGTGCAGACCGCCGCTTTGCGCCGAATGCGGGAGAACGAGTGGGGTGCCGCTGCGGCGACGCGCTTGCTGGCCGGGGAGGCTGAGCAGGCGAGGTGCTGGCGTGTTTGGTCGGATGGAGCAAGCGTAATCAGCCTGTCTTCGCCAACGCGATCGTCCGCGACGCCTGCCGCGGCGGCGCCCATCGGAAGCTTTGAGCCGTACTCACGATGCGATGCTGTAGCCGGGAGGGCTGAGGTGTGGCGCCAAGTCAACGACGTTGCGCCTTGGCGCATTCGGAGTGGGAGCATCGACCGATGAGGAGTGGCGAACCGGCTCGACTGAGTCGACCGTAACCCTCGAGCGTCTCGTGGCCGGCGCGCGCGGTTGCTCGTGCCGCGGTGGAGTCTCGCGCTGGTCGCGAGATGGCCCGCGCCGCTTGCCCCGCGTCGGTCCGTACTTTCCCTGCGCTGCGCGCGGGTGAGACCGGATGACCGGGGCGCGACCTGCTCGAACAATCGGTCCATGCTTGGAGGGGAGGCCACGGACTGCAACGGCTTGGATCTCGAGACGCTTGCGTCGATCGGCGAGCCCGCACGACGTGAGCTGTCCGGGTGGCTGCTGAGCGCGCGGGGGTGGTTGCTGCTGCGGCCGGAGGGCTGCAGCGCAACAGCGCTTCCGGGCGTCGCCGAGCCCGCGGTGCTTGAGCCAATCACGCTTGCGTGCCTTGCGGGCGCGCTCGCACGGATAACAGTGGGGGTGTCGCAGTGAGCGTGCTCGAGCCGAGGTCGATCACGCTTCACGGCTGGCCGCTGAGCTACCTGCAGGCGGGCAGCGGCCCGGTGCTGCTGCTGATCCATGGGATGGGCGGCAGCTTGGAGAACTGGCGGGCGGTGATCGAGCCGCTGGCGCGGCAGCACACTGTGGTTGCGCCCGACCTACCGGGGCATGGCGCGTCGGCGCCCGGTGGCGGCGACTACTCGCTCGGGGCGTTCGCGGCCGGACTGCGTGATCTGCTGTTCGCGCTCGGCCTCGCGCGCGCGACGCTCGTCGGGC
The DNA here is from genome assembly GCA_963752905.1 of uncultured Solirubrobacterales bacterium. Classification (GTDB taxonomy): domain Bacteria; phylum Actinomycetota; class Thermoleophilia; order Solirubrobacterales; family Solirubrobacteraceae; genus Palsa-465. Next base: position 217,629 of record CAVWAC010000016.1, on the reverse strand, counting down.
ACTCGCTCGGCGGTGGGATCGCGATGCAGTTCGCCTACCAATTCCCCGAGATCACCGAACGACTGGTGCTCGTTTCCAGCGGCGGGCTCGGTCCCGAGGTGAGCCTGATCCTGCGCGCCGCGGCGCTGCCGGGCGCCGACTTGGTCATCGGCGCGAGCGCCGCGCTGGCCAGCAATGTTGGGGGCACGGTCGCGCGCGGCCTGGCGCTCGTCGGGCTGCGGCCCGAGACCGACGTCGCGGAGATCGCACGCGGCTACGCATCGCTCGCCGACCGCGACCGTCGGGCGGCGTTCCTCGCCACGCTGCGCGGCGTAATCGACACCGGCGGCCAGCGCATCCACGGCGGCGACCGGCACTACCTCGCCGAGGGCATGCCGATCCTCATCATCTGGGGCGAGCGCGATCCGATGATCCCCCTCCAACACGGCCAGAACGCCCACGCGGCCATCCCCGGCAGTCGCCTCGAGGTCTTCGAAGGGGTCCGCCACCTGCCGCAGCTCGAGGCTCCAGGGCACTTCATCGCGGTCCTCGAACGATTCATCGCCGAGACAAAGCCGGCTCGGTTTGACTCCCAGCAGTGGCGCGGACGCCTGCGCCACGGCGAACCGTAGGCGGCGAGCGCAGGAGTCAACGCGCGCGGCCGGCCGCCCCGACACGAACCGGGCGACCCAGCAAGGCCAGCGCCACTAGCCAGAGCGCGGCGCTTGGCATGATCGCTGCTGGGCACGCGGTGGCGGGAGTCGACTACCGGCAAAGATCGCGCCCACCCTCCCTGAGGTCTCGCCCCGGCCACCGGATGCTAGCTGCGGCGGCGCTGGAAGAAGGCCTTGTCCTCCTGGCCCAACCGGGTCGACGGCGACTGGCCGTCCCGGCACTCGGCGGCGATCGCGGCCCAGTCGCCGCCGGCGTGCAGCTCCCCCAACAGCGAGAGCATCTGCACCTCCACCCGCCGAAGCAGCAGCGTCGGTGGAGGAAGCGCCAAGCGCCGCATCACCGAAAACCACGGCGAGCGTGGCGGATAGCCCAACTCGAGTGTCCGCCGGACGTAACCGGGGTCGATCCTGCGGAACCCCTCCGCCAAGAACCACTCGCCGGCCGTTGCCAGGTGCTCGAGCAGCGCGACGGGATCGCACGCCTCAGCCTTGTCGAGATACCCAAGGCGCGCCAAGGCGCGATGAACGCCATCGCGGTCAGCGTCGATGACCGCTCGCATCACCTCTCGCTCGCCTTCCAAGTAGCCAGCTTCGAGGCCGCGCAGCAGCGCGTAGTCGAGCAGGCAGACGCGACCGTCCGCGCACAGCAGACAGTTCTCGGGGTGCGGATCGCCAGCAACAATCCGCTCACGCCAGGGGAGGCCGAAGAAGAAGCGCAACACGATCTCGCCAATGCGGTCGCGCTCTGCCTCCTCGAGGCCCGCGATCTCGTCGAAGCTCAGCCCATCGACGTACTCAGTGACGAGCACGCGGCGCGTCGACAGATCCGTGTGCACGCGCGGCACGCGAACGTGAGGATGACCACGGAACAGCCGCCCGAGTCGGCGCTGGTGCTGCGCCTCGATCTCGTAGTCGAGCTCATCGGCGATCCGCTCGCGCACCTCGCTCAGCAGCGCTCCCGCGTCCGAACCCGGCGCCAGGCGCTTGAGGATCGGGCTCACGAGCCCGACGTTGCGCAGCTCGCCGGCGATCGCATCGCCCACGTCGGGGTGCTGCACCTTCACCGCGACCTGCACGCCCTCGCGCGTACGCGCGCTGTGAACCTGACCCAGGGAGGCAATCGCAAATGGCTCCTCCTCGAAATCAGCGAACACGTCATGGATCCGCGCATCGAGATCGTGCTCGATCACGCCTTTCACGCGACGCCACGCAAACGGCTCTCGGTCCTTCCCGACTTCCGTGCGACACGGGCTGAGCCGCTGGCAGCTCGACCCCGGCGCCTGGCTCATCACCGGCCTGGAGCGCTCCCACCTCGCCTGGGACGTAATCCGGATCAGCTCCGCACGCCAGCAAGCAAGACGTCAATCTCCGCCAGCGGGCCGAGCCAGCGCCGCTAGAAGCCACGCCGACGATCCAGCAAACGGGAGCGAAGGGGGTAGCCCACTTCCGTGAATTCACCCGGCGAAGGAGGGAGGCGCGGCGGGAAGACGCGATCCAAAAGGGGACATGCATCCCAGCGCTGATCGCCGGGTGTATGTCATCACCAAGCACAAGCGCCAAGCGGGTTGCGGGCTTTCCGCGCAAGAACGGGTGTGTCATACGGATGTCACGACGGTCTAAAGGGGGGATCTTAGGCTTCTCCGGACGACCCCGGGGGACTGCCACGTGAGTGACGGGCATTGTCGAATGGCGCGCTTCTTGCTTAGGTCGGTGTGGCGGCGTGGTGGTGTGCGTGTCTGCTCGGACGATGCTCGTCACTGAGAACGGTGCGCTGACGATTTCGACGCACCCAGAGGAGGGATTGCATCATGGCAACCGTCCCTGCAGGAGCGGCCCAGCAGGAGGCTGAGCTCGATAGCGCGCCGCTGCGCGCGACGACTTTGGATTGGGGCAACTCGGCGCCGCTTGCGCTGTTCGCGTTCGCGGTCACGACGTTCATGCTAAGTATGGTCAACGCGGATGCGATCGCTAAGGGCGTGGAGCCTGTGGTGTTCCCGGTCGCGTTGATGTTCGGCGGTCTCACGCAGCTGATCGCAGGCATCATCCAGTTGCGGACTGGGAACACCTTTGCGGGTGTGCTGTTCTCCGGCTTTGGTGCGTTCTGGCTGTCGTTGTTCGCGCTTGCGCAGTGGTTCTTGAAGGAGATTCCGCCGGCGTACGTGGGGCATGCGTTTGGCCTGTTCCTCTATGCCTTTGGCATCTTCATCGTGATCATGTTCGCGACGTCGCTGCGCACGAACGCGGTGGTCGTCGTGGCGCTCGGGATCCTGATATTCACGATCTTCTTCCTCGCCGCGGGCAACTACGGGGCCACCGTTAAGGAGCTCGCCGGCCACGGCAACACCTTGATCCATTGGGGCGGCTACACCGGCCTGGCGGCGGCGGCATGCGCCTTCTATCTGGCGTTTGCGGAGCTGTGCGAGTTCTCCTATCACCGGGCCGTGCTCCCCGTCTGGCCTCTGTCGGGCCACCGCTGGGGACGCCACAAGGAGCCCGCGGCGGCCGGGCACTGACAAGGGCCCTGGCTACCCCGAGCGTGCCGGCGATGGCCGGCACGCTCAGACGGCGTGGGCGCCAGGCTTGCCCCGGGGCCCACCCGCTTGCATCGCATTGCGCGCCCGACCCGGGATGGCGGGGATCGCCGCATCCGGATGGCGGGGATCCCCGCATCCGCAGATCCCGCTCGACGAGACTGTCATACGGCACTTGCGATCCGCCCACCGGTCTGAGCAACATGCGCCACGTCGAGGCCCCTTGAGCTGTGAGCGGATCTCCTCTAACCCCTCGAGACCCACGACGCCTCGGCGACGAACGCCTATAAAGTTCCCACCGAGATCGGCGCGCGCGCAATCGGAGAGGAGTGCATATCCGGTTAGCCCATCGAGTCACACCAGATCGCGATTATTCCGCGGCCCGCGATGGAGCGTCCGATCAGCCGTCGACATACGCCCGGAACGCCCGCTCGAACTCAGCCCACTGACGCGGATCCGACGCCACGTGCCCAGGCAGGTCGGTCGGGTGCTGCGCGCGGCGGTCCGTGACCAATTGCCACGCCGCCAACCCTGACAGGGTGGCGATCACTGCAGCCACGCAGACCAGGGCCAGCAGCGGCGAATGCGTTCCGGCGGCCGCCGCGAGGCCGACGAAAGCGGTCACAAACGCGACGAACAGCAGCCCGGGCACAAGCGACTCGAGGCGGCGCACCCTACCTACCACGTGTCGTGCGCTGTCAATCACATCCTCACTGCAATCCTCGACATCTAATCCCACGCTATCGTATCGTATCGAACCAGCGCTAACCCCAATGCCCTGGGATGTAGAGAAACGCCGCGCCCGCGCGGCGAGCGGCGACATCTCCGCGCGTTAGCAGCCGTGCGCGTTCCAGCAAGCGCTGGCGGGAGGTCGGAGATCGCTGGTCGCTTGCTGACTGCTCGCGCCCCGCCGCGCCAGGCTAACCATCAGCCCAATCGTCAGCGCGCTTGGTTTCGCCCAGAGGCGATCGCCAGGAGAACCCGCGGCTGGCTGCACCCGACACTTCCCCATTCACGAACAAGGGGCAGTCTCGCCAGTGCCTTTGGGCTCGGATGGGAGTGCTGCTTCCGGACATACGCAGCCACGGGACGCCCCGGCGCGAATACCCGCGCGGACACGAAGGCAGGGCGGGTCAGCCGCGGAGGCGAGAGCCCCGGATCGCGCGGTCTGCAGGGGCCAGAACGGCCAAGCTCCGAGCCGCGCCGTCAGCTACAGCCCCAGAGCCCCGCAGGCCGCGCAAAGCGCGTCAGGGCTGCGCGACGCGCGCAGACCTGCTCTCGAACTTTGCGGGTCTCCAGGTTCGGTCGGCGCAGTCCGGCACCGCGCGCCCTGCTTTCGTGAACACGCGCTACTCGGGGCTGACCGGTCACGACGACGGACAGCATGGCGACGACGCCGGCCTCGCTGCTGGCGACGAGCAGGTGCCTCGGCACGCACGGGCCGGGCCCCGCTTTCATGCTCGCGCGTACATCGGAGCCCGGCGCGGCTTCGTGACCGCGTGTGTCCGAGAGCAGCAGCGCGCCGCGCCGTCATCGACACAACAGTTGTTGTCGCTTTCCACACGGAAGGAGCAGCCGACCTGATCGGCATGTCAGCCATCGACGAATGCCTCGATGCCTATGCACGAGTTGGGCACGGGCAGGTTGCCGAACGCTCTCGGTCCTCGTCCAGTCCGAGGCGGCCCCCCTTTGCTGGGGTGCAGCGGACGGGGCTGTGAGCTAGCACCGCGGTCGGCGAGGGTCGCCTTGCGTTCTCCCTCGGGAAGGAGCAGCGACGGGGGGTCGAGCCAGGATCAATGCTGGAAATCGTCCGCTCCGCCTGATTGAGATCCGAGCTAGCGGTCGCCGCCGCTTGCTGGGATCGCGTCGGCGTGCAAAGGCTCGTGCCCGCGTTCGCGTAAGAGCGGGACTTCGGGGCGGTCCCGGCGGTCGGACGGCCGACGACGCGGCCAAGCCTCGACGTTGGCGAGGAGGAGAACGCGGCGCAGCTCGACGGGCGGGTCCTGCTTTGTACCCGCCGGGCGTCCGTCGCGCTTCTCGTATTTGGCGATCGGGATAGGGGCCAGGGTCATGTCATCGCCGCTTCCACTTGAGCGCTCATCATTGACTCAGAGCACAGTCCGTCACCAGGTCTTGACTCGGTCGGCTGGTCGGCGGCGCTGGACCCGCAGCCGCATGTTGAGCACGGCACAGCCGCGTGTCATGCACCGGACAGGGTTGAGATCGGCCTCGACGACCTCCGGGGCTTCGCGAAGCAGGAGCGCGAACCGCAGGATCAGCTCGCGAAGCGCCTCACGGTCGAGCAGGGCGCTGCCGCGGAAGCCGTCCAGCTCAGAGGCCACACTTTGGGAGGAGTCGATCAGCTCGTCGGCGTCCGCGTCGGTTACGGGGAGATGCCGGAACGCGGCGGTTCGGCCGAGACCGGCCAGGCGCCCACCCAGTCCGACCGCCAGGACCGGGCCCAGATCGGGGTCGTCGACGGCGCCGACTAGCACGTCTGCTCCGCCCGGCGCGGTAGCACGTTGGACGATTGCGCCGGTCCAGTCTCGGCCGGCCGCACGCACGCGTTTCTCAAGCTCGCGCCACCCTGCCCGTAGCGCCGGCTCTCCCTTCACGCCGAGCAGCACCGCGTCGATGTCGCTTGCGTCCGCGGGCGCGGGAAGGTCTGCCTTGAGCGTCACGGCACCGCCGATCTCAGCAGCGAGTGCAACCAGGTGGGCGACATCACGGCAGCGACGCGATGGGTAGACCGGAATGCCGTGGGTGGCCAGCAGAGCTTCTCCTTCAGCGAGCGACAGCCAGCCGCCTGCGGGCGCGCGATCGAGGAACGAGGCAATCAGCGCGCGCGCGGCCATTGAATCCAGATTGGGGTAGTCCGGAGCTTCGCCGAGCGGCCGCGAGAGCCATTCGCGACGCTCGGCCGCGCGAGCAAGCACGTCGGCACACGATTCAGGAAACAGGAAGTTCGGCACCCCCGACTCCGTCCGCGGCCGCCGCCGGCCGTCGGACCGCACGACCGATGCCACGACTGGCTTTGACTGCCCTGCAGAGACCGCAGAGATCGCATCCAGGACGACCTTAGGGTCGCCGCGATGGACGTCGACGTGGTGGACCATCAGTGCATCGATGGCGTCATCTCCGAGCAGCAGGCGGATCGCGGCGGAGTACTCGCCCGGCCCGGCACTGACAGCGACAACGAGTGGGTTCTCCGCGTGCGTCGCCTCTCTGACCTCCAGGCCGCGGGTCGCACACGCGTCAGCGGCGAGCCTCGCCACCCCGGCCGAGTTGCTGAGGATCCCGATCCGTCGTCCATTGGGCAGCGGCTGGCGCTCAAAGAATTCGGCGGCATTGAACAACTCTTCACCCGCGCGGAAGCGCAGCACCCCAGCTTGATGAAACAAAGCGTCGACGACCGCATCGCCCTGCAACGCCGCGGCCGTGTGGGAGCGCGCCTCGGTGAACATCTGCTGGTCGCTTCGACGCCCTTTGAGCGCAAGGATCGGCTTTTCGCGTGATACGCGCCGGGCGATCCGCGCAAAGTGCTCGGGGTTGCCGAACGTGTCCACGTACAGAATCACGGCGGCCGTCCGCTCGTCGTGCTCCCAGCACTCGAGCAGATCGTTGGTCGAGACGTCGGCACGGTTTCCCAGCGAGGCGAACATCGACACTCCAAGCCTGCGACCCGCGGCATGACCGAGTAGCCCGATCCCAACCGCCCCCGACTGCGAGCAGATCGCGAGAGCCCCCGCGCGCACCGGCGCATCGGTGAACGTAGCGTTCAGGCTCACCTCGTGGGCGGTGTTGAGCACGCCCAACGAGTTGGGCCCGACCATCCGCACCCCTGCGTCCCGGACGATCTCGAGCAGTCGTCCTTCTCGCGCGTGCGAAGCCGCCGCGTCGCCCTGCTCAGGACCACCGGGCAAGATGAGCAGCGCCTTCGCGCCCTTCGCCACCGCCGCCGCGGCTAATTCAAGGACCTCATCACCCTCGACCGCGATGATCACAAGTTCGGGAGCGACATCCAGGTCGCCCAGGCTACGGACCACCGACCTCGAGCACACCACGCCCCCCGCGCGCTCGATCGGGACCACCACCCCGGGGAAGCCACCGTCGATGATGTTCGCCAGCACCGCGCGACCGAGATTGCCCGACGCCTCGGCCGTGCCCACGACCGCAACCGACGCCGGCGCAAGGATCGGCCGCAACGAGGCGATCGCCGCAAAATGGTCGCGCTCGTCGATGCGCTCCCGCACTGCCTCCGTCGGCGTGATGTCCAACGACACCAGGACCTCGCCGAATCCCTTGCGGCGCACCGCGAATCCGGCGTGGTCGAACACGCCGAGCATGAGCGAGTTCTCGGCCATCACCGACGCTTCGAAGCGGCGGACCCCCCGTTCGGCTGCGATGGCCGCAAGCTGCTCGAGCGTCCGCGTCCCGATGCCACGCCGCTGATCAGCATCAGCCACGGCAAACGCGATTTCGGCCACGCCGGGCTCGCGCAGCCCTTCATAGCTGGCGGCCGCCACCACGCGGCCGCCATGCCGACCGATCAGCGCCAGGCGGTCAACGCCACCGGCCTCCGCGGCCGCGCGTGCAACCGTGTCGACGCGGCCGAACCCGTGGAAACGAAGGAAGCGGCTCCTGGGGGAAAGACCCTCGTAGAACGTCTTGATGTCATCGAAATCCGCCGCCGTCGGGGTCAGCAACCGCAGTGTCGATCCATCCCGCAGCAGGACGTCGCGAACCAGCCTCCCCCCACGATCGCCAAAGCTGACGTCACATCTCTCAGCCGCGGCCACGCAACTCGCTAGCTCAGCCCGGGCTTCGCGGCGCTTGCGCCGCTTGCTTCGCTGCCGTAGCTAAGGCTCGGCAGGAGTTGCGCGAAATCATCGAGCACCGCTGCGTCCTCGATCGTGGGAGGAACGCTCCACGCTTCTCCATCGGCGATCTGGCGGATAGTGGCTCGGAGCGTCTTGCCGGAGCGAGTCTTTGGCAGCGCCTCGACGATGACTGCGGTCTTGAACGAGGCGACAGGACCGATCCGCTCACGCACAAGCGCAACCAGTTCGGCGGCGACCTCATCCCCACTGCGTCGGACACCAGCCTTTAGAACGGCAAAGCCGATTGGAACCTGTCCCTTGTACTCATCGGCGACCCCGACCACGGCGCACTCGGCGACGTCCGGGTGGCTTGCGAGGATCTCCTCCATCTGTCCGGTGGAGAGGCGGTGCCCGGCGGTATTGATCACATCGTCGGTTCGACTCATGACATACAAGTAGCCATCGTCGTCCAAGTAGCCGGCGTCACCGGTGAGGTAGAAGCCCTCGTAGCGGGACAGGTAGGCCTCGACGAAGCGGTCATCGCCGCGCCACAGCGTCGGCGCAAAACCCGGAGGCAGCGGCAAGCGTACGCACACCGCCCCGCTCTGACCGCGCGGCATCTCGTGGCCGTCCTCATCGAGGATCCGGATGTCATAGCCCGGAACCGGCTTGGTGCAGGACCCCGGCTTGACCGGCAGCCGCTCCAGCCCGACGCTGTTCGCGGCCATCGGCCAACCACTCTCGGTCTGCCACCAATGGTCGATCACCGGCCGCTCGAGGTGCTCGCTCGCCCAGGCGAGGGTGTCAGGGTCGCAGCGCTCTCCGGCTAGGAACAGCGTTCGAAACGCCGAGAGGTCATGATCGCGTAGCAGGGCGGCGGACGGGTCCTCGCGCTTGATCGCCCGGATCGCTGTCGGGGCGGTGAACATCACGCTCACGCCGTGATCGGCGATCACGCGCCAGAACGCTCCGGGGTCGGGGGTTCCCACCGGCTTGCCCTCGTAGAGCACGGTGGTGCAGCCGTGCAGCAGCGGCGCGTAGACGATGTAGGAGTGCCCGACCACCCAGCCGATGTCGGAGGCGGCCCAGTACACGTCGCCCGGCTGGACGCCGTAGATGGCCCCCATCGACCACTCCAGCGCCACGGCGTGCCCGCCATTGTCGCGTACGATCCCCTTCGGCAACCCGGTCGTGCCCGAGGTGTAGAGGATGTACAGCGGGTCGGTGGCCAACACCGACACACACTCGGCCGGTTCAGCCCGCTCGACGAACGCATCCCACTCGATGTCCCGGCCTGCCGTCAGGGCGCCAGGCACAGGCTCCCGCTGCAGCACGACGCACCGCGGCGGCTCGCCCTCGAGGAGCTCCAGCGCGCGGTCGACGAGCGGCTTGTACGGAGTCGCGCCCACCGGACCGATCCCACACGACGCGCACACCACGATCCGGGCCCCCGAGTCGGCGATCCGCGCCGCCAGCTCGTCGGCTCCGAACCCTCCGAACACCACGGAGTGAATCGCCCCGATGCGGGCGCACCCGAGCATCGCGATCACCGCCTCCGGGACCATCGGCATGTAGATGATCACGCGATCCCGGCGCCCGACCCCCTCGCGCACCAGCGCACCAGCGAACCGAGCGACCTCGTCGCGTAGCTCTCGGTAGGAATAGCGCCGCACCGTCCCGGTCACCGGACTGTCATACACCAGCGCGGTCTGATCGCCGCGGCCATCGCGCACGTGGCGATCAACGGCGTTGAAGCACGTGTTCAGCTGACCGCCCGGGAACCACGCCGGGCTTGGCTGCGATGAGCGATCGATGATCGCATCGGGCGCGCGGTTCCACTCGATCGCCGCACTTGCGCCCCGCCAGAACCCCTCCGGATCTTCCCGCCACCGCGCGTACGTATCGTCATAACCGCCCATCGTGACCTCCTTCAACCTCTTCCTCGAGCCGCTCGCCGCCCCAGGTGCCGGTCAGCTGCTCTGCTCAGAGCGTCGCGGTGTCGCGGGACAGCCAATCTGACGGCTGCCGCCTGGCCGACCGAGCCAGCGAGCGACCCTACTGAGCGTTCACGTTGCACCAGGCCCAATCCCCGAATTGACCGAGCCTAGCATCGTTCACCACTGAGCCATCCGCATTGACACCCCCCCGCCGGCTCCGTCAGTAGCAACTACCGGTGCAATTGGCTGGAGCAACCAGCCTGACCGATCGAGCAGATGCGGTAGACGATGCCGGCGCTAAGGCGAAACGAGGCTCTCAGTACACAGCGCTCGCCGCGACCTGCCGATCGCCAATCTCGAGCTTGCCGCGTCGTCGGCCGTCCGACCGCCGGGACCGATCAGCCGGAAGTCCGGATCCTCCGCGAGGGCGAGGTTGTCCCGGGGTTCGTAGAAGTTTGAGGTGACGGCGGTCCCTCCCGGCTCGTCCGCTCTTGGTGGGAGCGTGACGGGCGATCGGCCAAGATCGAAGGAGGAACCGCCGTGGAGAGCAACGTACCGGTCGCCGAGGCGAACCTGGATGAGATGGTGCTCCCGGAGCGTGTGCAGGACGCGCTCGGGCAGCTGGTCGGGGCAGCGAGGGAGGGGCTGCTCGCGCTCAGCGTCAACGTCGGGCTGGGGGTGCTCTCGGAGCTGTTGGAGGAGGAGGTGACCGAGCTGGTCGGCCCGAAGGGGAAGTGGAACCCCGACCGCACGGCGGTCCGTCACGGCCATGAGGACGGCGAGGTCACACTCGGCGGCCGGCGCGTCGCGATCAGGCGCCCGCGGGTCCGCGGGGTCGATGGCGAGTCGGAGCTGCCGCTGGTGACCTACCGGCACTTCGCTGACCGCGACCCGCTCGGACAGGTCGTGCTCGAGCGGGTGCTCGCTGGGGTCTCGACCCGGAAGTACCGCCGCGCCCAGGACCCGGTCGGGGAGCCGGTCGCGGCCAAAGAACGGTCGACGTCGAAGAGCTCGGTTTCCCGCGCGTTCGTGGAACGCACCCGCGAAGCGCTGTGGCAGCTGATGTCCCGCCAGCTCGCCGATCTCCGGTTGGCGGTCGTGATGATCGACGGGATCGAGATCAAGGGCCGGATGAACATCGTCGCCTTGGGGATCACCACCGAGGGGGAGAAGCTCGCGCTCGGTCTGTGGGCCGGCACGACCGAGAACTCGACCGTCGCCGGCGCGCTGCTGTCTGACCTCGTCGCGCGCGGGCTGGACGTCGAGCAGGGCGTGCTGTTCGCGATCGACGGCTCCAAGGCCCTGCGCAAGGCGATCCGCCAGGTGTTCGGCGACGAGGTCCCCGTCCAACGTTGCGTCCGCCACAAGGAACGCAACGTGCTCGAGCATCTCCCCGAGACAGACCGTGATCTCGTCAAGCGACGGCTACGCAAAGCGTGGAACGAAACCGATCATGACAAGGCGCTTGAGCAGCTGCACCGCCTCGCGGTCGAGCTCGAACGCGAGCACCCCGGCGCTGCCGCGTCACTGCGGGAAGGGATCGCCGACACACTGACCGTGACCCGCCTCGGGATCACCGGCAAGCTCAAACTCACCCTCCAATCCACGAATCCGGTCGAATCGATGATCTCGACCGTTCGCGTGATCCAACGCAACGTCAAGTACTGGACCAGCGGCGAGATGTGCATGCGCTGGACCGCCGCCGGGATGCTCGAAGCCGAGACCCACTTCCGCAAAGTCGAGGGCTACCGCGGCCTCGCTCAACTCGCCGTCAAGGTCGAAGCCGACCTCATCCGCCGCCGCAACACCCGCCACAAAGACTTGACCGCCGCCCTCGATCTGTAACCATCACACACAAGGACCGTCGCCACCAAAGATCCACGACGACCGGGACAACCTCGCGAGGGCGGGCATGAGCCTTTGCACGTCGACGCCGCCTCAGCAAGCGACTAGCTCGGATCCGAATCAGCCGGGCGCGGCAAGTCCGCCGGTCCATAGCAAACTGCCGGCTCGGTAGCGCGCCCGCTCCCGTGACGTCGTGCCCAGCTTCTGCCTTGCCCGCGCAAGCAGCAGTTGACAGCGATCGTGCCGGATCACGGCGACACTGTCGGGCCGACGCGAATGCGGTCGTAAAGGTCCTCGCTCTCGCTTGGACGAGGACCGAGAGCGGTCACCACCTGCCGCTGCCTAGCTCGTGCGTGGGCACCGAGACGCGTCGTCGATGGCTGCGAGGCCGATCACCCCGCTGCCGCTTCCCGTGTGCGAACGGCCCACGACGACGGCTGTGCTGCATCAGGCGTAGAGGAGTAGTCCGCGGCAGCCGATGCGCGCCTCCGTATGCGCGACGGCAGAAGTCGGGGGCAGTGCGGCGCCCACGAGCGCGTCGTCGCCGAGCACTTGCGCGCCGCACACGGGCCGAAGGACGAAGGCGATCGTCTGAGGCGGCAGCCGGACACGGGAGCGTGCCGCTATCGGCGGTGACCGGGGCCAGCGCTGCGCGAGGCCGAGGTGGAGTACAGAACCTACCGACGGACGGTTCCGTCGCAAGGCGGGCCTGGCTCTCTTCACATACAGTAAGGGAACGCGTTAACCGTCGTGCTCTGCATGCCGCTCAATACACTGGATCGGCGCCTAGGTCTGACTGCTTGGTGCAGACGTTTAACCCAGAGCGCTTGACGACCGCATCGACGACTTCCTTGAACCAGGACGGCGCTGTTGGCGATACGCGAACTTCTGCAATCAGCGCGGCAAGGTCGACTCGGGCGGTGGCTCCGCCTGGCCTGACTCCTTCCATGAATTCCTCGGGAAGCTCGTCGCCGAGCCTACGGTTGCTCATGTTGACATTCGCTGCCTCGCCGTCAAACCAGACAATGCGGAGTTCTCTCTCGTGCTCGAAGCTCTTTCGCTTGTGTATGAACGGCGTCAGCATATTCTCGACCGAGGCTGCGTCACTACGCCTTGGGAAGCCCTCCCTGGTGTAGTCGATATAGCGCACGCACCCGATGTTCAGCGGCTTCTCTTCCGCCGCCAGGGCATCAACCAGCCGACGGTACGTGGAGCGGATAGCCACACCTTGATGCGAGGGGACATAGAGCGGCCACAGGGCAGCCGATTCCCACTGACTCACGCACCAACAGTTCACAAACACGTACCCGCGCATCCCTCGATACACCTCGGGGACATTCGTTGGGCTAAAGGTCGTCGAGCGCCAGAAGCTATCCGGTTGTTCGCGACGGATGAGTAGTTCGAGGGGGACCGATCCCTCAAATCGATGGTCAAATACGTCGGCGCGCGCAAGGTGGAGGCTCTGGCTCTCTAGCAGCGACACCAGCTTGGCAAAGTCGATGTAGCGCCAGATGACAGCGTCGGGGTCGTGTGGGCCATCGAATCCCGCGGCAGGCATATTGGGCATTGGGGTTCACTCCGTCTGAGGCATCGTGATCGTGAAGCGTAGGCATCGATGCGGCTGACTGCGCCAAGCGCATGTACGACTTGAGCACAGAACGGCCGGGCGCTATCGGTGCGTGTGTCACCCATGCTCGGGAGCGAGGCGCGGCGGCGGCATGGTGTCATCGCGGGCGATTGAGAGCGGGGCGGGCGATGGCCGAGGTCCGGTGACCGTTTGCGAGGTCCCGCATCGAAATCCGTAGTGCCTACGGATCCCAGGATGGGCAGAAGGGAGGATGGTTGGCGTTCTCCGGAGCACCCGGGGGAGGACATATACAGTGAGTGCTGAGCATCGTCTTGGCGGCTTTGATCTGCTGGACGTTGTGGCGTGGTGGCACGGAGGTCCGCATGGGTGATGCTTGTCACGAGAACCGTGCGTCGGTTTTCGACGCAACTGGGAGGTGCCATCATGGCGACCGTCTCTCCTCAATCGGCCCAGCCGGCGGCTGAGCACGATGGCTCCAGAGCGAGCGATGTGGTTCGTGAACGCGGCGCAGCCCGGCCGGGCGCGACGACTCTGGATTGGGGTAACTCGGCGCCGCTTGCGCTGTTCGCGTTCGCGGTCACGACGTTCATGCTGAGCATGGTCAACGCGGATGCGATCGCCAAGGGCGTGGAGCCTGTGGTGTTCCCGGTCGCGTTGATGTTCGGCGGTCTCACGCAGCTGATCGCAGGCATCATTCAGCTGCGGACCGGCAACACCTTCGCGGGTGTGCTGTTCTCTGGCTTCGGTGCGTTCTGGCTGTCGCTGTTCGCGCTTGCGCAGTGGTTCTTGAAGGAGATTCCGCCGGCCCAGGTCGGCCACGCATTTGGCCTGTTTCTCTATGCCTTTGGCATTTTCATCGTGATCATGTTCGCGACGTCGCTGCGCACGAACGCCGTGGTCGTGGTGGCGCTCGGGATCCTCATCGGCACGATCTTCTGCCTCGCCGCGGGGAACTACGGGGCCACCGTTAAGGAGCTCGCCGGCCACGGCAACACCTTGATCCATTGGGGCGGCTACACCGGCCTGGCGGCGGCGGCATGCGCCTTCTATCTGGCGTTTGCAGAGCTGTGCGAGTTCTCCTATCACCGGGCCGTGCTCCCCGTCTGGCCTCTGTCGGGCCACCGCTGGGGACGACACAAGGAGCCCGCGGCGGCCGGGCACTGACAGGTTCGCCATGCCATCACATCCTCTTCGGTGGTCGGTGCAGCCGACCACGCCGCCGCGCTCAGTCTTGAAGTTGCCTGTCAGGGTTTGCTAGCTCTTATCAACGGAGGTGATCGAGATGTCGATCGGTGCTGCTGCTCGTCCGGCCCGCGATTGCGCGCCGCGCTTGGCGGATATCGATGCCGAGCGAGCGAGCTATCGGCTCGAGGTTCCGGAGCGGTTCAACGCCGTGTTGGACATCGTTGAGGTGTGGGCCGCGGAGGATCCTGACGCGCTCGCTGTGCTGTCGGTCGATGGGAGCGGCGAGGTGGTCGTGGCGCAGTCGGTAGCTGCTTTGGCACGCGCCTCGCGGGAGGTTGCGCGCGTGTTGCTGGATCTCGGGGTCGGCAAGGGCGACCACGTGTTTGTGATGTTGCCGCGGGTTCCGGAGTGGTATGCGGCGCTGCTCGGCGCGATGCGGATCGGCGCGATCCCGATGCCCGGACCGAACCTGCTAACTCCCAAGGACATCGCGTACCGCTTCGAGCAGACCGGTGCCCGCGCTGCGATCACAGATGAGACGGGCGCCGAAAAAGTTGACGCGGCCGTCCCGGAGCTAGCGACGCGGCTCTGCGTCGGTGGCACACGCGGGGGCTGGCTTTCATGGGAGGAGCGCTGCCAAGCCGTCGGTGACGGCGTCACCCCGGATGACCCGACGCACCGCGACGATCCGCTGCTGCTGTATTTCACCAGCGGTACCGTTGCCTACCCGAAGATGGTCCAGCAGCCGCATTCCTATGCGCTTGGGCACATCGGAACGGCGCGGTTCTGGCAGGACCTCCGCCCGGGCGATCTGCACTGGACCGTCACCGACACCGGCTGGGCGAAGGCGGCGTGGGGTGGGCTGTTTGGCCAGATGCACGAACGCGCAGCGATCCTCAACGTCGCGCTGGGGCGGCCCGATCCGGACACCATCTTTGACATTCTTGCCCGCCATCACGTGACGTCATTCTGCGCCCCGCCGACGCTATACCGCCGTCTGATCCACGCCGACCTCTCACAGTACGACCTGTCTGCACTGCGGCATTGCACGAGCGCGGGCGAGCCGCTGAACCCCGAGGTCATCCGCGAGTGGCAACAGGCCACAGGCGGGCTGACCATCTATGACGGCTACGGCCAGACCGAGACCACATGTCTCGTGGCCAATTATCGAACGATGCCGGTTCGCCCCGGGTCGATGGGTCGCCCCGTCCCCGGCTACGACGTCACCGTCGTCGACGACGATGGCCAACCGGTCCGTTCCGGTGAAGTCGGCAACGTCGTCGTTCGCTGCGAACCGGAGCGTCCCGTCGGGTTGTTCCCCGGCTACCACAATGACCCCTCCGCCACCGCCCATGCATTCCGGGGACCGTTCTACTTCACCGGAGACAAGGCCGCAATGGACGAAGACGGCTATTTCTGGTTCGAGGGCCGCGACGACGACGTCATCACCTCAAGCGCCTACCGCATCGGCCCGTTCGAAGTTGAGAGCGTGCTCATCGAGCATCCAGCAGTGATGGAGGCGGCCGTCGTCGGCAAGGACGATCCCGAACGCACCCAGATCGTCACCGCGTTCTGCCTGCTCGCTCCCGGCCAGCATGCATCACCGGAGCTTGCCCAGGAACTGCAGGACTTCGTCAAACGCGCTACCGCGCCCTACAAATACCCGCGCGAGATCCATTTCGTCGACGAGCTCCCGAAAACCATCAGCGGCAAAATCCGACGCTCCGAGCTCCGCGCCGAACTCCGTGCTCAACCCGACAACGACTAGCCCCCTGTCACCGCGCGAAACCGTGCATCTCGCTGACGACTGCTTTCGCCGACCAGCGCCATGCACGCCCACGAGCGCTTCGGCGACCAGGCACCGGCGCGGTTGGGCGGGGATGGGCGGGGCGGCTGACGATCGCCTTCGCACGGCCTTGAGCGGCGAAGCCGACTTCCCTGCTGCTGGCGAAAGGCAGGATGCCGATGGTCCGCGGGCCCTGCTTTCGCTGCGACACGGGCACGCTGGGCAACCGCGCCGATGTCCGAGTTTGTGCCGGGCTCCGCGCCGACCTGACGATCCTCGCCAAGCTCGCCTGCGTCCTGTCTCGGGCGCGAGCCTTGCGCCGCTTGACCTCTGTTGTTGGGTTCTCATAGGCTTTGGCAGATACGAGCGGAGAGGAGTCGCTATGTCGCTCGAGGATGAGGTTCAGCGCCTCATGGATATGGGCGTGAAGGCGACCCCAGCGGGTATCCGCGCCCTCACTGAAGGGCCTCAGTGTGTCGCGGACCCGGTCGGCGACATCGTCATGCCGATTCTCGCTGCCAACCGTGAGGCGATCTTGCGCATTGCCCGTGAGGTGGACGAGGTCGAGACATATCGTTCACCGAGTCGGATCAGGGGGAGCCGCGTCATGGCGACTTTCGCCAATCGTTTCGCCAAACCCTCCTAGGAGGTTGAGCAATGGGAGTAGAGGATCACGCACCGTCGGCCGCGGAGGTTGCCGAGGCGGCCGTGTCTGAGGCGCAGATCGCGGTTCATTGGCGGGAGGAGGAGTATTACCCGCCGCCGCCATCGTTCGTCGCGCAGGCCAATGCGGCTGACCCGGCGATCCTTGAGCGCTTCAGCGAGGAGCATTACCCGGATTGCTTCGTTGAGTACGCGGAGATGCTGGCGTGGGATCGCAAGTGGGACATGATTCTGGACACGAGCAACCCGCCGTTCTGGAAGTGGTGGGTGGGCGGGCGTCTGAACGCGAGCGTGAACTGCGTCGATCGACACCTGGACTCTCGGGGGGATAAGAACGCGCTGATCTGGGTGCCTGAGCGCGAGGACGAGGAGACGCAGGAGATCACCTACCGGGAGCTTCACCGACGCGTGAACGAGTTCGCGGCGCTGTTGCGTGATTTCGCCGGCGTGCAGACCGGTGACCGGGTGACGTTCCATCTGCCGATGGTGCCGGAGCTGCCGGTGTCGATGCTGGCGTGCGCTCGCATGGGTGTGATCCACAGCGAGGTGTTCGGCGGGTTTGCGGGCGCTGCCTGTGGTCACCGGATGGCCGACTCGCAGAGCAAGATCCTGGTGACGATGGACGCCTACTCGCGCAACGGCGAGCTGATCGACCACAAGGTCAAGGCCGACGAGGCGATCGCGGCCGCGCGCGAGGAGGGTCAGGAGGTCGAGAAGGTGCTGGTGTGGCGGCGGCACCCCGGCGAGTACCACTCACAGAGCCCGATGGTCGAGGGTCGCGACTTCTTCATCGACGAGCTGCTGGACAAGTACCGCGGGCAGCAGGTGGAGCCGGTGTCGATGCCGGCGCAGGCGCCGCTGTTCTTGATGTACACAAGCGGCACGACCGGCCGGCCGAAGGGCTGTGAGCATTCGACCGGCGGCTATCTGTCGTACGTGACCGGCACGTCGAAGTACTACCAGGACATCCACCCGGACGACACGTACTGGTGCTTTGCGGACATCGGCTGGATCACCGGCCACTCCTACATCGTTTACGGGCCGCTGTCGCTTGGCACTACGAGCGTGATGTACGAGGGCGTGCCCGCCTACCCGGATGCGGGGCGGCCGTGGCGGATCGCCGAGCAGCTGGGCGTGGACATCTTTCACACCGCGCCGACGACGATCCGAATGCTGCGCAAGCTCGGCCCCGAGGAGCCCGAGACGTACAACTATCACTTCAAGACGATGACGACGGTCGGGGAGCCGATCGAGCCCGACGTGTGGCGCTGGTACCACACTTTCGTCGGCAAGGGCGAGGCAGCGATCACAGACACCTGGTGGCAGACCGAGAACGGTGGCTTTTTGGGCAGCACGCTGCCCGGGCTGCAGCCGATGAAGCCCGGGAGCTGCGGGCCAGGCGTGCTTGGCATCTTCCCGGTGATCTATGACGAGACCGGAGCGGAGGTCCCGAAGGGCTCGGGCAAGGCGGGGAACATCTGCATCCGCAACCCGTGGCCCGGGTCCTTCCAGACGATCTGGGGGCAGCCGGAGCGCTACGTCGACACCTACTACGCCAAGTACAACCGCAACAAGGACAGCAAGGACTGGCACGACTGGCCGTACTTCGCCGGCGACGGCGCCGTGCAGTCGGCCGACGGTTACTTCCGGATCCTCGGTCGCGTCGACGACGTGATCAACGTCGCCGGCCACCGGCTCGGGACCAAGGAGCTCGAGTCGGCCGCGATCATGGTCGAAGAGATCGCCGAGGCCGCCGCGGTACCCGTAATCGACGAAGTGCGCGGCAAGACCGTGGAGATGTACGTGGCGCTCAAGCCCGGGTTCCCGCCGAGCGACGAGGTCGCGCACAAGGTCTCCCAAACGATCGTCAAGGAGATCGGGTCGATCGCGCGCCCGAAAAACGTGTGGATCGTTGCCGACATGCCGAAGACCCGCTCGGGCAAGATCATGCGCCGGGTGATCGCCAGCATCTCCAACTTTGCGGACGTCGGCGATGTGACGACGCTCGCGAACCCCGAGATCGTCGATGAGATCCGCCATCACGTGCACAGCGAGAAGGTCGCGCACGGCGAAACGCCGCGCGAGCTCTCAGAGAAAGAGAGAGAGGAGATCGCAGCGTACGGCCAGGCCGAATAGACACCCTTTCAGCGCGACCGTCAACCCGCTGTCGCCGAGCAGGGCCGGGGGGCGCTAATCGTGTAGCAGACGGGCGTTGTCGATGAACTCGCCAAACGCGGCGGCGTTCCTCGCACACCCGCAGAAGCCGTTTACGTCTCCCTGCTCAAGAGCACTCCAACAGATCAGGTCGGTCAGGCCCATGGCTTGCTGCGCGAGCCGCGGGAGCATCGACAACGGACAGGACTCGACCTCGCGCCGCAGCTTCCAGACCGCCGCGAGCCACTCGCCGGAGGGCGGTTGCAGGTCCTCGAGCAACACCGAGAACTGCCCGACGATGTACTGCTGGGTCACGGAGCTTCCAAAATCGCGCTGGGCGGTCAGCGTACCTCGCAACGCCGAGTCAGGCAACAGGCTAGGTCCACAGGGTGTGTGATGGGACACGCCAGCCGGTCGGTTGTACGAACAAGACGCGAGGTTCTCAGGCAGACGCTGAGGTCATCCAACAACGCCCGGGTCTCTCCGAGCTGCGATGTAGGGATCTGGCGAGCACATCCAGCAGCTGGAACGTGTGGGCGTCGCGGACGCGGTAGTAGATGCTGGTGCCCAACCGGCGCGCGAGCAGGTCCTGCTTGCGCATCGCGCCGATGTGCTGGTTCCGCAAGGACCACGACGGCAAATAGGCGAGAACTCCCGCGTCCTCGCGCGGATCTTCGGCCGCTGTCAAGGCAAGGCCGAGGCTGGCGAGGGACGCCGACCGGGCTGCTGCCATCCTTCGGCGAGGAGGGATCGACGCCGAAGGGCTGGGCGTGACTCCGGAGGCGATGGCGTGAGTCCGAGCCGATGACGAGGACCACCGGCGGCACCTCGTGATGGCGGGCGCGGAGCGCGTCCCACGCACACGCCAGCGCGCCAGCAACTCATCAGCCATGTTGGCTACGTCGGCTGGCCGCCGTCGAGCTCGGCGGCCGAGAGGTTGAGGTGGCGGTACATCGTTGCGTGGCTCACGTCGAGGGTCTTGTCGGTCGCGTGCATCGGGCGCTTGTCCGTGGGCATCAACCTTGCCGCGGCGAGCTTGTCCTCGGTGATCACAGGCGGCCGGCCGCCGGAGCCGGCCGCGTGCACGAGCAGCCGCCAGGCCGGCTCGAGCAATGGTTCGAGCGGGCCGAGCTCAAGCGGCGCACCCGTGCGGACTCGAAGACCGAGTTTGATCGGCTGTTAGAGGGCCGCGGGGCGGCGCGATCTCGAGGTCGGTACAAATCAGAGGCGAATGAGCTTTTCCAGGACGTCGAGGCTGATTGGTCCCGCTTTTGAGCATGCGACGGTCGGGGACGCGATGCGCGCGGGAATCATTAGC
The DNA here is from genome assembly GCA_963752905.1 of uncultured Solirubrobacterales bacterium. Taxonomy (GTDB): domain Bacteria; phylum Actinomycetota; class Thermoleophilia; order Solirubrobacterales; family Solirubrobacteraceae; genus Palsa-465. The sequence continues at coordinate 197,149 of CAVWAC010000016.1, read as the reverse complement.
TGTGACGCGGATACCAGCTTGCGTGCGATTGCGGACCTGATGGCGAGCTATCACGTGCATGCGGTGGTGGTGGAGAGGGCGGGGGTGGAATCGGGTGCAGCGTCCGGGCAGGGCTGGGGGATCGTGTCGGACGTCGAGCTTGCGGGCGCGGCGGCGCGCGGTGAGCTGCAGGCCACCGCTGGCGAGCTCGCTGGCCCGGGGGCGATGTTTATCGGACCGGCTGAGCCGCTGAGGCGCGCGGCGGAGCTGATGAGCGAGCGTCGTGTCAGCCATTTGATCGTCTCTACGGCGCCGACCGCGCGTCCGGTCGGGATCATCTCGACTCTTGATCTTGCCGTGGCGCTCGCGTGGGGCAGGGGTTAACGGTCGGTATTGCTGTAGTGGCTTGTCCTCGATGGGTGGCGCGTCAGTCCTTCCCAGCCTTGGAGCGATGAATGGGATCCCGCCTCGCCGCTGCTCCGACGATGGTGACGATGAGCGAGAGTTGCCCTTGGCCGTGGACGCTTGATTTGCTCACGGCCGCGTAAGCGGCGTCTAGCGGCTCCAGGGCGGCGCGGAGCGGTACGGTGCTCGCGATGGCCTACGTGTTTCTCGAGCACCCCTCGTCGCTGGAGCACGACACCGCGATGCATCCCGGGCAGGCGGCGATCACCATGCATCCCGAACAGCCCAGCCGGCTCGTCGCGATCGAGCGGGCACTCTCGGCGCGCGGCTGGCTGGGGTTCGAGCGGGTGCTGGCTCCCGCCGTCGAGCGGTCTGTGCTGACCGCGGTGCATTCCGAGCGCTATGTGGCGTCAATCGAGCGAGCGTGCGCGGCCGGAGGGGGGCTCCTCGACGCCGACACCGTGGTCAGCAAGCGATCGTTCGAGGCGGCATTGCATGCAGCGGGCGGGGCGGTGCGGATGGTCGAGCTGCTGCTGGACGGGAAGGCATCGGCGGCGTTCAGCTCGCACCGGCCCCCTGGTCATCACGCCTTGCCGTCCCAGGCGATGGGGTTCTGCCTGTTTAACAACATCGCCATCGCCGCGCGGTACGCGCTCGACGTGCGGCACCTCGAGCGGGTGATGATCCTCGACTGGGATGTGCACCACGGTAACAGCACCAATCAGGTGTTCCACGCGAGCAACCAGGTGCTGTTCGTCTCGATCCATCAATCGCCGCTGTTCCCTGGGACCGGGCCGGCCTCCGACGTCGGGGAGGGCGAGGGCAGCGGCTTCACGGTCAACCTGCCGGTGCTTCCGGGATCCGGGAACGAGGTCTGGGTGTCGCTCGTCGAGCACGTCGTCGTACCGCTCGCGCACGCGTTCGAGCCACAGCTCGTGCTGGTCTCCGCGGGATACGACGCGCATCGCGACGATCTGCTCGCGGATTGCACCGTGACCGAAGAGGGGTTCGCGGCGATGGCGCGTGCCGTGTCTGGAGCGTGCCGGTCGCTGGCGGCGCCGGTCGGTGGCGTGTTGGAGGGCGGCTATGCGCTCGGGGCGCTGGGACGCTCGGTGGCGGCGACGCTTCAGTCGTTTTCGGCGCCGGCCAGCGTTGCTGGTTCGGCACGCGCTCCGGAGGCGGGCTTGGCGCCGATCGCGCGCGAGGCGCGCGATCGGCTCGTCGAGTGGTGGCCGCAGCTCGGGCGGCGAAACATTCGGCTACGCTAAGGGCCGGCGGCTCGACTATTCGCCGAGTTCGATGTGGAGTAACCGCTGCGCCTAGCGCTCTCGCGGGACTAACTCCTTCGCTCGGAGTGCGGGGCTGCCCCGACGAACGCCGCTCCTGCGTGCTTCCGCTTTACAGGCGCGTTCCGCCGTAGAGCGACGGTCGAATGTCAGTGACCTTCCGGCCCCGCAATACGCCGGCACCGGCGCCGCCATGGCGAAGGGCCGATGGCCTCGCGGCGGTCCGGCACGAGCGTGGAAGCTGCCGCTCTAGTTGACAGCGAAAGCGTCCGAGCGAGTCAAGTCGGATGTACTGGTGTAACCCCTCGTCGGTGGCTGCGTTGACTTGTCAGGCGGCGTTGAGGACGTGTAAGGCTCAAACCGCGGGGCGAGACTCCCGCTCGCTACGGATGCTGGGAGCCGGACGCTGGTCCTCAGCGCTGTCGGAGTTCGTCGAGAGCACGCGGCGCCTCGATCGCCACTTCCGCTTCGCCTGGCGGAGCGGCGTTGTCGATGCTGCGACTCGATCCGCACGCCGGGCAACGCGGTGGCACTTCTTGCGTATTGCCGCTTCCGACGGGTCAAGCAGCAGCCTCATGAGACGGCTGCCTGCGTTCCAGAGGGCAGTAATCGCCGGCACTTGGGCCGGTGCAAACATCAGCCTAGGCGCTTGCTGGAGCGAGCCAGCAAACTGCAAGCGGATCAGCTCCTGGGCGCTGAGGTAGACGCCCACGACCGCGGCTGCCGATCTCCTCATTCATCCCTCCAGCGGGCTCGTGGAGCGGAGCTTCCGGCGCACCCCGCCGGGCTTATGGGCCTTCGGCCGGGAGTCGTTGGCGCCGCGCGACCGGCGCCCTTCGGACGCCTGCCGGAACGCCAGGACCGCTAGGGTCACGGACACGAGCAGCAGCCCGGCGAACCAGGCGAGGTCCCGAGGGTCGGTGACAGCGTCTCCCCGTATCGGCGGGTGGATGATTGCGATGGCTGCTGGGTAACGGGGGCGGACGCGACCCGTGAGCGAGCTCTCGTCCTGTCGAGCGATTCGCCTGCAGTGACGGCAATTTGACCATTTGATGGAGCGGTGCGGATCAACTGCAACATTGTTGCGGTGAATTCAACGGTCGGTTTGGCTCGTGGCTAGGCTGCCGGCTGGTTACCAGGTCTTGACGCGCTCGACTGGGCGCCGGCGTTCGATTCGGAGTCGCATGTCGAGTACGACGCAGCCGTTTGTCATGCATCGGACGGGGTTGAGGTCAGCCTCGACGACCTCCGGGAGCTCCAGGAGCAGGAGCGTGAAGCGCAGGATCAGCTCGCGCAGCGCTGCACGATCGAGCAGAGGGCTGCCGCGGAATCCGTCCAGCTCGGTGGCGACGCCCTCGGCGGAGTCGATCAGCTCGTCGGCTTCTGTGTCAGTTACGGGCAGCAGGCGGAACGCGGCCCCTCGGCCAAGACCGGCCCGGTGACCGCCGGGGCTGAGCGCTAGCACTGGGCCGAGATCGGGATCGCTGACGGCGCCGACCAGCACGTCCGTCCCGCCGGGCTCGACGAGGCGCTGGACGGTAGCTCCGGTCCATTCCTGTCCGGCCGCCCGTACCCGTCGTTCGAGCTCGCGCCAGCAGGATCGCACCGCCGGCTCACCCTTCACCCCGAGGAGCACAGCGTCGATGTCGCTCGCGTGCGCGGGAGCGGCGAAGTCCGCCTTCAGCGCGATCGGAGCGCCGATTTCGGCGGCGACCGCAACCGCGCGGGCGACGTCTTGGCAGCGATCCGACGCGACAAACGGGATCCCATGCGTGGCCAGCAGAGCTTCGGCCTCAGCGAGCGACAGCCAGCCGCCGGCGGGCTCGCGATCAAGCACTGAAGCGATCATCGCACGCGCCGCCGACCGGTCCAGGCCGGGATACTGCGGGAACTCGCCGAGCGGCCGCGAGAGCCATTCGCGACGTTCGGCGGCGCGCGCGAGCACGGCGGCACACGACTCGGGAAACAGGAAATTCGGCACCCCCGAGCCGGTCCGCGTGGGCAGCTGGCCGTCGGAGCGCACGACGGATGCCGCTACCGGCTTGGGCTGCCCCTCCGAGACCGCGGAGATCGTCTCCAGCACGGCCTCTGGGTCGCCGTCGTGAAAGTCGACGTAGAAGACCATCAGCGCATCGATCGCTCCATCGCCGAGCAGCTCGCGGATGCTCGCAGCGTATTCGTCCGCTCCGGCGCTGATCCCGATCAGCAGAGGGTTCGGCGCTGCGCTTGCCTCTCCCACCTCAAGCCTGCGCGTCGCGCACGCGTCGGCGGCGAGCGTCGCCACGCCTGCGGTGTTGCTCACGATCCCGATCCGCCGTCCGCTCGGGAGCGGCTGGCGCTCGAAGAACTCGGCGGCGTCGAACAGCTCCTCGCCGCCGTGGAACCGCAGCACCCCGGCTTGTTGCAGGAGCGCGTCGACGGCCGCGTCGCTGCGCAGCGCCGCGGCCGTGTGCGAGCGCGCTTCGCTGAGCATCCGCTCCGCCCGTCGACGCCCCTTCAGCGCAAGGATCGGCTTCGTGCGCGACACCCGCCGAGCGATCCGCGTGAAGTGCTCAGGATTGCCGAACGACTCCACGTACAAGACCACCGCGGCCGTCCGCTCGTCCTGCTCCCAGCACTCGAGTAGATCGTTGGTCGAAACGTCCGCGCGATTGCCCAGCGAGGCGAACATCGAGACCCCCAGCTGCCGCGCCGCCGCATGACCGAGCAGCCCGATCCCGACCGCGCCCGATGGCGAGCCGATCGCCAAAGCTCCCGCGCGCACGCGAGCGCCGGTGAACGTAGCGTTCAAGCTCACCTCAGCGGCGGTGTTCAGCACCCCCAACGAACTCGGCCCGACCAAACGCAAGCCCCCACCCCGAACGATCTCAAGCAGCCGTTCCTCTCGCGCCAGCGACGCCTCGACATCCTGATCGGGACCAGCGGGGAGAACGAGCAGCGCTCTCGCTCCGCTCGCGGCCGCCTCCGCGGCGAACTCGAGCACCTCATCGCCCGCGGCCGCGATGATCACGAGCTCCGGAGCGACCTCCAACTCGGCGAGGCTACGCGCGGCCCGTGTCGAGCACACCACACCCCCCGCACGGTTGACAGGCCTCACAACACCCTCGAAGCCGCCCGCGATGATGTTCTCCAGCACCGCACGGCCGACATTGCCAGGCGTTGGCGTGGCGCCGACAACGGCCACCGACGCGGGCGCGAGGATCGCCCGCAACGATGCGACCGCGGCGAAATGGTCGCGCTCGTCGATCCGCTCCAGCACCGCCTCCGTCGGCGTGATATCCAGCGACACCGTCAGCTCGCCAGACCCCTTGCGCCGCACGGCGAAGCCGGCGTGCTCGAACACCCCCAGCATCAGCCGATTGCCGGCCGCCACTTCCGCATCGAAGCGGTGGATCCCACGGCCCGCCGCGATCTCCGCGAGCTGTTCGAGCATCCGCATCCCGATCCCGCGCCGCTGATCATCATCAGCCACCGCAAACGCGACCTCGGCGACACCCGGCTCGCGCAACCCGTCATAGCTGGCGACAGCCACCACGCGACCGTCGTGCCGGCCGAGCAACGCCAAGCGATCAACTCCACTAGCCTCCGCGTCCGCGCGCGCGACAGTGTCGGTACGCCCAAACCCGTGGAAGCGCAGGTAACGACTCTCCGTGCGAGAGATCGTCATAGAACGCCTTGATGTCCTCGTAGTCCACCGGCGTCGGGGTCTGCAACCGCAACGTCCCCCCATCGCGCAGCAGCACGTCGCGGACCAGCCGCCCAGGCTCAGGCGCCGAAGCGCTCATCACATCTCTCCGCTGCCGTTGCGCGCCCACATCCGACCGATGATCGGGGAGCAGCCATCCGCGAACAGGAAATGCACTACGCGCGCCACCCCATCGGGCCACCCCAGCTTGCTAGCAAGGCCGCGACCGATCGCCGCGCCGACCCCTCGCGTGTTGCCCGTGACCTGCGCGATCCGGCCGTTCAGCTTCGCTCGGGCGGGCGGCTGCGTTGTTTCACGAGTTTCCAAGGTCGTCATCTCTGCTCGCTCTCAGGGTCGTTTGCGATCCTCCTCCAGCTGTGCGGCGATGTCTCTCCAGATCTCCTTTGACGCGCATTGAAGCCGGCCATCGAGCGCGACGGCGAAAAACACTAGCGTTTGCCGAACGCAGCGCCGCCGTCGCTACCTTGGAAGATGACGCGGGCGCTCGCGATCCGGCGCCCAAGGCCGCATGCGCACTTCGTGCTCGAGCACGTCGCTCGCGGCAGCGAGGTCCGAACGGACGCCTGGACCGGCTACGACGACATCGGCCGCTACCGTTCCGCCACGTCGTCACGAACGTGTCGGCCAGCGGCGACCCGGCACACGTCGTGCAGCCGCACGTGCACCTCGTCGCCTCGCTGCTCAAACGCTGGGTGCTGGGGACCCACCAAGGAGCGATCAGCCACGCCCAGTTGGACTACTACCTCGATGAGTTCACGTTCCGCTTCAACCGCCGTCACGCACGCCACCGCGGCCTTCTGTTCTACCGACTCCTAGAGGGCGCGCTGGCAGCCGATCCCCATCCCAACAAGACGTTTACCAGTGAATCGGCCGCATGATCAGCGCCCACGGGGAATCGGGGGAGCGAAGTGGATACCCAGCTGATCGATAAGGAGCAGCGAATGCGCCGCTGCCGCTTCTGAGGAACAGGGGCCACGAGCTGCGCGAGCGGTCCCGCTGCCGGACTGCGCGGGAGCAGCAGCTCGGGCGCTGCGGCGCCTCGGCGCATGGCCGATGGCGAGTCGGCCTCGGAACCGATAGAGCGCTCGGGTCGACCATCTGTCCTCGAAGGGAGGGAACGATGTCCTCTGAGTCGTTGCTCGACGCCGCCGGCCGGCGGCGCTCACCCGCGGCGATGCCATCATGCCGGGCATGTCCCGAAGAACAAGGGCCAGGTGTATCCGGCCGATCCACCTACGGTCGACGAGATCGTCGCGGTGATGCGCCAGACCCCGCCCGACAAGCACGGGCTGCGGCTGCGGGCGCTGATCGTGGTGCTGTGGCGCGGCGGGCTGCGGATCCGGGAAGCGCTGTCGTTGATCGAGTCCGACCTCGACCCGCGACGCGGCTCAATTCTCATTCGCCGCGGGCAGGGCAACCGGCGTCGCGAGGTCGGGATGGACCGTTGGGGAAAGCGCCGGGATAAACCGGCATGGAGAAGGAGATGAGAACGCTCTGCATCGAAGACGTAGCGAGTCACGGTGGCCCCGAGTCATGCGTTGGCGTTCCGTGAGGGCGCAGCGAAGCGTTGACAGGGGGCGTGCGGGCGGGGTTATTGAGCCGCGAAACTCCATAGAAGTTCAGGGTGCCGACGCTTTCCCATGTGTGTGGAAGGCAATACTGCTGGCGGCGTTATTCGCGAGTCGCTTGCGGACCCTGCGCGGTCGGAGATCCCAGGCACGTACGACGAGCTCCATGCGCGAGAACCGGGAGATCTCGTGGTCGTCCGCGAGGTGTTGGTGATGCCCCGTCCTGGATGGTTCGCGGGGTGGCAGGCCAGCGCTGGGCGGGCCGCGGGGGGAACGCTTAGGCGGTAATCCCTTGATGCACGATCGCGAGAAGTCAGACAGGCTCGTAGTACCTGCGAAGCCGCCGAACAAGCTCGGGGAACCGGGGGCGGAGGTGGTGGAGGGAAGGGGCCTGCCCGAGGGGAACACGGCCAGCGAAACATGCCCCGGACTCAGTGCCGGGGCAGGGCGTGTCAAGTGATCTGGGGCGTGTGCGCCGGGTGGCGCGAAAGGACGGGGATGTGCGGTTCACCGCGCTCCTTCATCACGTGACGGTCGACCGGTTGCGGGAGGCGTATCGGGCGATCAGCCCGAACGCCGCCGCCGGGGTCGACGGGGTCACGTGGCGGGACTACGGCGTCGATCTCGAAGCGAACCTTCGCGATCTACACGCCCGGGTTCATGGAGGGGCGTACCGCGCGAGCCCGACTCGCAGGGTGTTCATACCGAAGCCCGACGGGCGGCTCCGGCCGCTCGGGGTCGCTGCGTTGGAGGACAAGATCGTCCAGCGGGCGGTGGTCGAGGTGCTGAACGCGATCTACGAGGAGGACTTTCTCGGTTTCTCGTATGGGTTCCGGCCGGGGAGGCGTCCGCATGATGCGCTGGACGCGCTCTCGGTCGCGCTCGAACGCAAGAGGGTGAACTGGGTGCTCGACGCGGACATCCGTGACTTCTTCACCCGGCTCGACCAGAGCTGGTTGGAGCGGTTTCTCGAGCATCGAATCGCGGACAAGAGGATCCTGCGGCTGATCCAGAAGTGGCTCAGCTCAGGGGTCATCGAGGACGGGGAGTGGTCTGAGACGGAGGCCGGGACGGCGCAGGGAGCGTCGGTATCGCCGTTGCTCTCAAACGTCTTTCTGCACTACGTGTTCGACCTATGGGCCGACCAGTGGAGACGCCGCCGGGCGCGCGGGGACGTTGTTCTCATGCGGTTTGCTGACGACTTCCTGGCGGGCTTCCAGCACCGTGAGGACGCTGAGCGATTCCTCGCCGATCTCCGCGAGCGGTTCGCGGGATTCGGCCTGGAACTGCATCCGGACAAAACGCGGCTGATCGAGTTCGGACGGTACGCCGCCGAACGACGCAAGGCGCGTGGCGACCGGAAGCCTGAGACGTTCGAGTTCCTGGGCTTCACGCATATCTGCGCGAAGGACAGGCACGGACGGTTCAAGCTCAAGCGGGTCACGAGCAAGAAGAAGATGCGCTCCAAGCTCAAAGCGGTCAAGACCGAGATGAGACGACGGATGCACCTCCCAATCCCCGAACAAGGACGCTGGCTCGCCAGGGTCCTGCAAGGGCACTACAACTACTACGCGGTGCCCGACAACAGCGAGGCGATGCGTGCCTTCCGACGACGGGTCATCCACCACTGGCGAGCCGCGCTCAAACGCCGCAGCCAGAAAGGCTGGACCACCTGGGAGCGGATCGACCGTCTCGCGGCCCGATGGCTACCCCAACCCCGCATCCTGCACCCCTGGCCCGACAAGCGCTTCGACGCCAAAACCCGAGGGAGGAGCCCAGTGCGTTGACGCGCACGCTGGGATCTGTGCGGGGGGCCGCCGGCAACGGCGGTCCCTACCGCGATCGTGGAGCGATCATCTCGCGCCATGGCTCGCGTGTCGGGTCGAGCTGCCGGTCGGCGCGTTTGTTCTGCGTGATCGACGGACCGACGCGCGGTCGTCCGTGGTCGGCGATCGCCGCTCGCGGGGAGCTACGCCGCTACGCGCTCGCGGCCGGCGTCAGACGTCGGTTCGCGCCACATCAGCTCCGCCATTCCTACGCGGTCGAACCTCGCGCGCGAGGAGGTGCCGCTCCCGGTCATCCAAAGGCAGCTCGGGCATTCTACGTCTCGACCACCAGCGTCTACCTCCAGGGGATCGACGTGGAGGAGATCATCGGCACGATCCACGCGCGCCGTGCACCGATGATGCACGCCAGCGCCGGCCTCGAGCTCTAGACCGACCGGGACGCCGAGCTACCAGGGGGAGCGCCGCCCGGCGTTCCCCCGCAGGCGGGCGACAAAGAGCGCTGCTCCCTCGAGCAGCAGTATGACCCGACCTGGGGGCCGTGGCCCCAGTTGCTCAGCAGCGATAGCACGCGGCTCGCTTCCGCGTTTGGGCGAATGCAGGAGTGCGGCGCGCATAGAGCGGACGCTCGCGTTCATCCAAAGCGCCCACCGCTCCGATCGCCGGGAGCGGTTCGACAGGGCGTCGATATCTGCATCCTCCGCGTCCGGCACGCAAGGTGTCGGTGCTTCGGAGCGGCTCATACTGGCTAGCGGCGGCATAAGCACCGGCCGCGCTTCCGACGTGGAGCAGGTCTGCCCTGGGCGGAACCGACCAACCTGAAGTCGGCTTCGTCCCGTTGCTTTCTCGTCGTGTAGGGCTGGAGGCGACCGAGGGACGGCACTACTCAAAGTTCGAAGAAGCCTTCGAGTACGGTCCGTCCCAGCGCGTTGCCTGACGGATCGGGCTGGAGGGTGATGAGGAGCATGTGAGCGCCAATGGCATCTTGGGGCAGTGGCCCTTGGACGTTGAGGTCCCCATCAGGGCCGACCGGCGGCTTGACGATGCCGATCAGCTCCCCGGGATGCAGTACGACGACGCCGTGGACTGGTGCTCCGACCGGCTGGAATGAGCCGGTGATGGTTCGTATCGCTGGCAGGAGCCAGACGGCGTAGACGTTCCCTTCTCTGTTGGGCGCAAGGCCCGATGCCGTGATCGAGATCGCGTACTCAGCGGATCGGCTTCTGTGGATCCGTGCGGTCGCGATGGGCCTTGTCGCCGCGCCTGGTCGCTTGAGTGCGATGGTGGCCAGGAGCTGGCCGGATGGCGCCGGTGCTGTCGTACTCGAGTAGTTGCGGATCACCGGTAGTGTGTTCTGCGGGGCCGCGACCGGGACCGAATGTCTGCCTCCATGGCTCAGGAAGACCGCACCCACAGCAATGGTCAAGGCGACCGTGAGCGAGACGGCGACGAGGTCGGTCCTGAGACGCGGCCTGGGAAGTCGAGCGGCAGCGAGCCGCGGCCCGCGCGACCGATGGGGGACGCCTCGCTCGGTGAGATCCGCCAGTTGAGTCTCAAGGCGATCGTAGTAGTCGGCCATCAGGGCTTCTCCATTCCTCGTCGCAGTCGTCCAAGTCCGCGACTGACGCGCTTGCGGACGACCATCTCTGAGCAGCGAAGCTGGGCCGCAATGTCGCCATAGCTGCGCTCATTGACGATCCGGGCGGTGACCGCGTGGCGCTCATCGGGGGGCAACGAGTTGACCAACCCGATCACGGTGCGCTCGCCCTGCTCGGCGATCGTCGTCGTGCTCTCCAGGTCGGAGTCCTCTAGCTCCAGCGGTTCAAAGCGCAGACGCCGCCTCATCCCGCCCTCGACGCGGCCACGCCGGCGACTGCTGCCGAGGGTTTTGCGAGCGATCCCGAGCACCCAAGGGAGAGCCGTCTCTGTGTCGGGCCGGTAGCGGCGCGAAGCGACGATGATCGCCGCAAACACCTCGGCGGTGAGATCAGCGGCGAGCTCTGGATCCCGCGTCTCGCGCATGAGATAAGCAACAGTCTTGGGAAGGTACCGCCGGTAGAACACGGTGAACGCCTCTCGATCGCGCTGCGCTATGGCCGAGATGAGGTCTCGATCGGGCCATCGCGCACGACTCGGTGGTAGCGCCATACATCTACATATCCGAAGGCGGAGCAATTGTGACCGCGAACACCGCGATGTGATCGCCAGCCCCCACTCGACGGCTGAGGCCACGTCGAAGATCCGCACCGAGGATCGGTCCCTGCCGCACCGCTCGCGAGCGTACTGCGAGCGTCCGCTCCACGCGCGCCGCACTTCCGCCTGCGCCCAGGAGGAGTAGCCCCGAGGTGGCGTGACCGACGACGTGCGAGTTCTGCAATGGAACGCCAACAGCCACGCCCACCGACACGGCCACAGCTGCCCCTCCGCCCCGGCGATGCAGCAGTCCGGCGGCGCCGATCTGACGGCCGCCCTCCACCGTTAGCCACGAACTCCTGAGTAGCAAGCACAAGAGCAGCAGCCTCGGCGGCACCGCCCGGACTGCTGCATCAGGCGTAACGGGGCAGTCTCTCGACCGCGGTCTGGCCGTGCTCCAGGGATTGGAGAAGTCGCTGCCGTCCTGCTTCGTGGTGGCGACGAGTACGTCGCCTACGCCGAGCTCAGACCCGCAAAGCGCGGCCAGCAGGGCTCTGCTGCCGCGTCGGACAGCGCGGCTCCGCTTCAGCGGCTTCCGTCCCCCGCTGGCCGCGCTGAGCAGGTCACCTGTTGACGAGCTCGAGATGCTCGTCAGGAGTAACAAGCAGGTCAGCTGGCGCCAAGTTGGAGCTTGACCGCGGCCTGCGCGATGCACGTGGTCGCTTCGTCCTTTGGCGAGGGCGCGACCGCCTTGAGCGTCATCCACTGCGCGCGCGAGGTCGTAGCTGAGAGTTCCCCTCCTTACGCCGTTCGTGGCGTGAACGGTGGTGCGGCTGAACTGACGGCCTGTGCCGCTGCGCAGCGCGGCGGTGCTTCACCCCCGCATCGCTGCCCAGAAGATCCCAGGGAGCTTCGCCGGACTCGGGGCAGCCTCGAACCTCGTCAATTGACCGAACACCTCGTGGCTGCGGCGGTGGGTTACATACCACGGTGGTTTCGGCATCGTTCGGAATGGGACGCGGAGGACGGTCTTTTCCGTATTTGTAAGGAGATATGTGTTGTGCACGACGCCGCGGCCGGACTGAATATCGGTGAGCTGGTGTCCGGGGAACGCGCCCCACGGCGGTGAGACAAGCGAGAAGCCGTAGAACGCCGGGCCGTTGACCACGATCGTCCCGTAGCGGAGCGTCGCGATCCCCCGCTCGAATGCCGCTTTCGTCGTCTGGGACCGCAGTGAAAGCCCTTGGGCGATGACAGCCGCGGCAAGCGTGCCCCATAGGCGATCGTTGCAGAAGCTAACGGCGCGGTCGATGAAGTCGGCGACCGACGAGGCTCCGAGTGGGGTCTCGGCGAGGACCGGCGCGAACGGGTCGGTTGAGAAGAGGAGGTCGTCGCTGCTTGGATCAACGCCCGCGATGAGCGCCCACGGCAGGCTCCCCGGAACGCCTGCGCCGAGCAACTCCGCCTCCGGATGCGCGCCGGTGAAGAGCGAGAAGCGCTCCTCCGCGCCGGGATAGTAAGCAAATCGGTTTGGGGTCTGGCGCAGGACCCGCCGAAGTGCGGCGAGCAGCTTCTCTCGCCCGCTCCAACCGGCCGGCGTGACGAGCACGCGCGGAGTGATGCATTCGTAGCCTCCGGCTTGAGCAAGCGTCGACGCGATCATCTGCGCATGGAAGTCGAACGCCGAACGCGACCACCTTCCGGGGACGATGATCACCGGCGTCACGTTGCCCAGCTCGGAGCTGATCGGCTTGTCCAGCAACGGTCGGTTCTCGGCCTTGCGCGCGGCCGCGTCCTTACCCGTCCCGAACACGATCGCGTCGTGGGTCTTGTCCGAGCCCGTGAGGTGCACGGTATCGATCGCCGCGTGGTGCACGAGATACCGTGCTTCGTCGGCACCGCCCTCGACGATCCGGAGACAGCCGCCGTCGATCAGTGCCCGGAACGCCTCGGTGAACACGGGCCGCAGATGGTTGGTGAGCGGGTTGAGCTTGAGGACGACGACTTCGTTCTCGGCAAACACCTTGTAGATGACGTCCATGAGCGCGATCGCAGAGAGGTTCCCGGCACCCAGGATCGCTCCGACACGCGACTCACGCGATGAGCCATCGCGATACATGCCTCCGACCGTCGCGTCCACCTCCTCGGCGCTCACGCCGGGCGGCATCCACACCTCGCCGGTGAGACCCGTGTAGATCGCCCGGTCATAGGTTTCCCTTGGAAAGATCCTCGCGCAGACCTGCCCTCCGCCAACAGTGCGGACCGCGCCTGGAAGTCGTGGCCGACCACCACGCTCGATGTCCCGCAGCGTTGCGCGGAGCTGGCGCATGTTGCTGAGCACGCACCATGGGCCCGTGCCCCATTCCTCCCAAGACGCCGGCGAATCGAAGGCAATCCGCTTGCGCTCACACTCAGCCTCAACCCAGCGCCGCGCGACCGCATACGTGTCCGCGATCATGCGGTCAAGCAGCTCGATTCGCCGAGCGACGCCAACCCGCTGCCACTCGGCCCGCGGTGAGGACACCGCGGCCACCGCAGCGTCAATCTCTGGCCGCGACGTCGCCGCAAACCCAGCGCGCTCAGGTATTGCGATGTTGCCGACGCCGACTCCATCGCGGACCCCGATCAAAGCACTCATCATCCACCTCCACGACCGATCCAACCACCGAGCGATCGCGGGCAGCGACCCGCCATCGCCGAACCAAACCTAACCCCCCAGCGCCTGCCGGCCATCGGGCCAGAGTGCTGCGGGATATCAGTAGGAAGTACCGAACCTCGACCCTCACCATCGATCTACGTCGAATAGCGACCGCAGCGGGCGCGAGTCGGCGTGACAAGGTCGGCGCAGGCTAAGCGGGGGCGCGGGCGCTACCAAGCACGATCAGCGTCTTGGTGGCAGTGAGCTCGCCGGTGCGACGGATCCCCTCGATCACGCGCTTGAGACGGTCTGAGATGGACGCGCAGCCGGACGAGCGCGTCACGGTCGCCCGCGATCACGTCGATCTGCTCGAACCGGTCGATCCGCCAATGGTGCGAACGAGAATCCCCGTCGGGGAACGAATGCAGGACTGATCCGACTCGTGACCACAGCCCTGCAATTCGCCAGCTGCGAGGCTCGCCGCGTCATCGGGCGTTGCATGCCGTCGCTGATTGATCTGACGGCCCTGCTTTTCCGCGCCCGGGGGTACTCGCGACCGGTCGGCGCAGGACCGATCCGCGGCCCCGCTTTGATGCCGCGAGAGGTCCGATGGCCGCGAACGCAAGCGCCCTCCTTGTCGCCATCAGCGCGTCTCTCCACCTGGTCGACCTGCCCGTCCTCGGGGCCGACGTCGCCGAACACCTGCAATTTCGCGGGAGCAGGGGTGGGCAAGCCTCAGATTGGCCTCGCTGCGCGCCCTGCTTCGCGGTCATATGAGGGAAGACGCCGACGTCATGCGGCGGCCGAAGCTTCCCCCGTTTTCGCCACAGGCGGGTCTCTCGCGGGCTGGCGGCGGACAGGCGTCGTGATCGATCGTCCCGGAGGCCTCGTTTCCAGCCCAAGCAGGGGCCGGTGCTAGCTGGATTCCGGCAAGCACCAACCCTGGCGGCGCCGAGCAGCGCGAGCGCTACGACGTCGGCGCCGGACGATCGGATTCCACGAAGGCGATCGTGAGCCTGGCCGCGACCGGCGCCATCGCTACGGCGACGTTCCGATGGTCCGGGACGTGGGCCGGCCGAAGCGACTTTGCCTAGGCAAACGGCCGGTCGTGCGCATCGAGCTACCGGTCCTGCTTCCGGCACCGGCCCGATCCCGGCAGCCCAGGGCGACGGGGCCCCGCGTGACCGGGTTTGTCCGACAGGAGCAGTCTGGCGACGGCCGGCGAGGCTGCTGCTCGGTCACGGATGGAGCCGTCCTCTGGGGCGGTGGGCTGCTCCTCCTCGTCCTTTGCGGCAGCAGCCAATCGTTTGCAGAATCGGCGCAGACCGAGCGGCCAGCTAACGGCGCCCAGTTAGCTGGGAAATCGCGGAGCCAGCGGGCGGCCCGATCGGGTCGCTGCCCGCAAACGCCGGCAGAGCGGCACGGCGAGGACGACGACGCCGGGACTGTGCTGCAAGTCGTCCGCAGGAACGGTCTCGGATGCCTTGATGGGACCTCGCCGGGTTCCGCATCGCCGTAGAGCATCACTCCGACCGTCACTTCTCCAGCGCGAGCGGAGCAGCATGCTTCGCTCGTCAGTGGCCGGTGGCGCTCGGAACGAGCCAGACGACGGCCAGCGGGGGCAGCGTCACCTCGGCGGAGGCGTCCTGCCCATGCCACGGGATCGGCTCCGCTTCGATGCCGTTGGGGTTTCCCACATTGGAGCCGCCGTAGCGTGCAGAATCGGTGTTGAGCGTTTCGATCCAGCGGCCGGAGCGAGGGAGCCCGAGGCGGCAGCGCTCGCGCGGAACCGGGGAGAGGTTGGCCGCGCACACGAGCAGCCGCCGGCCGCCGCGGGAGGCGCGCGCAAACGCGAACACGTTTGACGCCGCATCGTTTGACTCAAGCCACCAGAAACCAGCCGGCTCGAAATCCTGCTCATACAGGGCCGGCTCCTGGCGCAGTAGATGGTTGAGATCACGGACGAGCCGCTGCACACCAGCGTGCTCTGGCCGCTCGAGCAGGTGCCAATCGATTGACCGCTGGTAGCTCCATTCCTGTTCCTGCGCCAGCTCGCCGCCCATGAACAGCAGCTTCTTGCCAGGGTGCGCCCACATGTAGCCGTACAGCGCACGCAGGTTTGCCAGCTTCTGCCAGCGGTCTCCTGCCATCTGCTCGTACAGCGAGCGCTTGCCGTGCACGACCTCGTCGTGCGAGAGCGGCAGGATGAAGTTCTCCGTAAACGCATAGAGCAGGCTGAACGTCAGCTCGTGGTGGTGGTAGCTGCGGTACACGGGATCGTGCTGGAAGTAGCCGAGGGTGTCGTGCATCCAACCCATGTTCCACTTAAAGCCAAAACCAAGACCGCCGAGGAACGTGGGGCGCGACACCCCCGCCCACGCGGTCGACTCCTCGGCGACGGAGATCACCCCCGGCTCGCGTCGGTGGAGGATCTCATTCATCTCCTGGATGAACGAGATCGCCTCGATGTCCTCCCGCCCGCCGTGCACGTTAGGGATCCACTCACCCTCGGCACGCGAGTAGTCAAGAAAGAGCATCGACGCCACCCCATCGACACGAATCCCATCGACGTGATATTCGCGCGGCCAAAAGAACGCGCTGGCCTCCAGGAAGTTGCGCACCTCGTGGCGGCCATAGTTGAAGATGAGGGTGCCCCAGTCCGGATGCGCGCCGCGGGCATGCTCATGCTCGTAGAGCGAGGTCCCGTCGAAGCGGGCCAGCGCCCAGTCATCGCGCGGGAAGTGCGCCGGCACCCAATCGAGGATCACCCCGATTCCCCTGCCGTGCAGGTGATCGACGAACCGCTTGAAGTCATCAGGGGAGCCGAAACGCGCCGTGGGCGCGAAGTAGCTGGTCACCTGATATCCCCACGAACCCGAGAACGGATGCTCCATCACCGGCATCAGCTCTACATGCGTAAAGCCAAGGTCGGTGACGTATGTGGCCAGCTCGTCAGCCAACTCCACGTAGCGCAGCGACCTGTTGCCCTCCAAAGGGTTCAGCCGCCACGACCCCAAGTGGACCTCGTAGATCGAGATCGGAGCTTCGTGCGGCCGCGTCGCCCGCCGGCGCTGCATCCACTCCGCATCACGCCAGAGGTGGCGCGAGCGGTGCACGATCGAGTCGGTACGCGGCATGACTACCGTGGCGAACGCGAATGGATCCGCCTTCATCCGAATCTCGCCGCCCTCGGTGAGGATCTCAAACTTGTATGCGGCACCGTCCACCACACCCGGAATGAAGATCTCCCAGATACCCGACCCACCGAGCACGCGCATCGCATGCAGGCGGCCGTCCCAAGAGTTGAAATCGCCCACCGCGCTCACCGCCCGCGCGGCCGGCGCCCACACGGCAAACGAGGTGCCCAACGCACCGTCGATCTCGCGCACGTGGGCCCCCAGCCGCTCGTAGATCTCCTCGTGGCGCCCCTCCCCGGCGAGATGCAGATCGAGTTCCCCGAGTGTGGGCGCGAAGGCGTAGGGATCGCGCAAGGTGTAGACGTTGCCGTCCGCGTAGCTCACCTCGAGCTCGTAGCGCACAGGCAGAGCGGCGCCGGGCACGAACCCTTCGAACAGCCCGGCCGGGTGGCGCCGCTCGAGGATCACGGACTCCCCGCCCTCCAGTCGCGCGAGCACCTCCCGTGCGTCGGGGCGGAAGGCACGGACCACGACGCCGCCGTCGAACGGGTGCGCGCCCAGCAGGTGATGCGGATCCGAGTGCCGCCGCGCCACGACCAACTCAATCTCGTCCTCGACCACGGCGCTATCTCGCCAGCAGACTTGTGGCGGGCGCGTAGATGCGCTCGGTGTAGTCGTCGAGCATGCGTCCGGTGCAGAAGCCGGGGGCGAGCGTGCGCATCGAGGTGCGGACCCGCGCGAGCCACGAGCGCGGAATCCGGTCCGCGTCGCGGACGTAGAATGCCGGCGCGACCTCTCGCTCGAAGAGGTCGTAGAGGGCTGTGGCGTCACGCGCGTCCTGCGCGCTTGGATTGGGATCGACATCGCCGGAGAGGGCCCAGCCGTTGGCGCCGTCATAAGCCTCGGCCCACCAGCCGTCCAGCACGCTCAGCTGTAGGCCGCCGTTGATCACGGACTTCATACCGCTGGTCCCGCTCGCCTCGAGTGGCGAGCGCGGGAGGTTGAGCCAGAGATCGCACCCGCGCACGAGCTGTGCGGCCATGCCCAGGTCGTATTCGTGCAGGAACACCACATGCTCCGCGACATCGGGTAGGTCCTTGAACCGATAGAGCTCCCGGACGACGTTCTTCGCTTCGTCATCGCTCGGGTGGGCCTTGCCTGCGAGCACAAGCTGGATGCGGTGCGGCCCGCCAAGCAGCCCGAGCGCTCGGCCGGGATCTTGAATGAGCAGTCGGATGCGCTTGTACGTCGCGTTGCGGCGCGCGAATCCGATCGTAAGGACGTCGCGGTCGAATGCACGGGACGCCGCTTCGATCTCGGCCCGCGGCTGGCGCTCGGCGAGCCGATCGATCCCGCTGCGCTGCTTGACGAACTCCACCAGCTCCGCCCGCTGGTCGCACCGGGCGCTCCACAGCTCGCTGTCGGGTACTTCGTCGAGCGCCGCCCAGGTGTCGCGGTCGGTCGCCCGGCGCCACCAGTCCTCGCCGAGATGGCGGTCCAGCAACCGGCGCATCGGCGGTCCGATCCAGCTCGGCAGGTGCACGCCGTTGGTGACGTAGGTGATCGGCACCGCCTCGACAGGCCGCTCTGGCCACAGCCCGCGCCACATCTCCCGCGCGACGCCGCCGTGGCGGCGGCTGACCCCGTTCGCCACGCGGCTCATGCGCAGACTGAACTGGGTCACCCCAAAGGGCTCCGCGCAATCTTCTGGGTGGTCACGGCCCAGCCGGATGACCGTCTCTGGGTCGACGCCCAGCGTGTCGATGACACCGCCAAGCGTGCTCATCACATCCTCGCGCGAGTAGGTCTCGTTGCCCGCCGCAACCGGGGTGTGCGTGGTGAACACCATGCGCCGGCGGGCCGCCTCGAGGGCGGATTTGACCGTCGCTCCCCGTGCCACCTCGCTACGCGCCAGCTCGAGGGCGGCGAACGCGGCGTGCCCCTCGTTGAGGTGCACGAGGGCCGGTTCTACCCCCATGGCCGCGAGCGCGCGGATGCCTCCAATGCCGAGCAGCGCGTATTGCGACAGCCGGGTGATCGGGTCCGCAACGTAGAGCTGCGAGGTGATCCACCGCTCGAGGCGGCCGTTCTCGGGCCGATCGGTATCGAGCAGCAGCAGCGGCACGCGACCGACCGCCACGCACCAGATCTGCGCTGTCACCTCGGTGCCTCGGATTGGTACCGAGATCGTGAGCGCCTGCCCATCCGGCCCGTGAACGAGCGCGGCGGGGAGCCGCTCTGGATCGATGTCAATCCAATATTCCTGCTGCCACCCCGACACGTCGAGGCGCTGGCGAAAATACCCTTGTCGATACAGCAGACCGACGGCCACCAGCGGCAATGCGCGATCCGACCCCTCCTTGAGTAGGTCACCGGCCAGCGCGCCCAATCCACCCGAGTAGATCGGCAGCGACTGATGCACGCCGTACTCGGCACACAAGAACGCGATCGGCCGCTCGCGAGTCACGGGTCCTTCGAACGGGCGGTCCAAATCGGCCGCGAAAGCGTCCTCGAGTGATGCTATTTGCGCGAGCAGATCGTGATCGCTCGCGGCCCGCGCAAGCTTCTCACTCGAGACTTCTTGCAGCAGGCGCACCGGATTCTCGCCGCACTGCTCCCAGCGATCCTGGTCGATCGAGCGAAACACGTCCTTGCCGCCGGGGTACCAGCACCACCGATAGTTGTACGCGATCCGGGCCAGCGGCGCCAGCGGGTCCGGAAGCCTGAGCGCAAGGTCGGCTGCGCGACGGCCAAGCTCCGCGTCAGCGCGTGTTATCACGCCGATCATCTGCGTTCCGGCAGGACTGGGCAGCGGCGGTCAGGCAACGGCCGCGGAGGCCTCCAGAGCCTGGTCGAGCCGGGCGGCGCCTTCGTCGAGGTCGTTGTGGCAGCGCTGCACCCATGCCTCCCCCCAGTAGAAGTTGCAGCTGGTCTCGGCGCGCAGCACCCGCCACCGCGCTTGCTCCAGGAGCCCGCTCGCTCGATCGTCGTTCCCGATCGCTTGCCCGGCGGCATGTACGGCGTCGCTGAGCTGGGCGACCCTGGCGAGGGCGTCGCGCTGCGCGCTCGAGCCCGTCCACTGGACGAAGCCCGTGCCGTGGTGATCACCCGTGTTCCACGCGCCCGAGTCGACGCTAACCCATCCGTGGACCCCGTGGCGGTCGATGTAGTCGTTGATGAAGGCCGGCCGGATGCCGCCGGATCGACCGGTCCGCACGCGCTCGACGAGGTCCGCGTAGAAAGTGCTCCAGAAATTCGAGCCGTAGGTGGTGTTGCGAAACCAGCCGCCGTTGTCGCCGTCGGTGGCGGTCGTGACCAGCGGCGGGAAGTCGCACTGTTGGGTGCGCGCGCGAACCTCCTCGATGAACCAGCCCGCGTCCATCCCCGATTCCTGCGCGTTTGAAAGGTCTCGATCGCGCACCACGACGATCAGCTCCGTCTCGCCGAACCGGGCCCGGTGCGGGCGGTAGCGGAGCTCCTCCCAGCTCATCGGGGTCACTGGTCTGACGTGCTCGCTGTCGACGAGCACCCACTCGTAACCATGTCGGGCGACGGTGGGGACGAGGTCCATAGAGAACCCGAGCTCTGGCGGCCAGAAGCCACGGAATCGATCACGCCAGAACAGGTGGCGGCCGAGGCCCAGCCAGCGGGCGAGCTGATCGTCCCGATCGAGGGGCGGGGTCAGCGGCAACACAGGGTGGTAGTAGGCGGTGCCGAGGACGTCGATTGTGCGGGTGTTCTGCAGATGCCAGATGAGCGCGCCGCAGTCCACGATCCCGTACACGCGCGCTTGGAAGCGCGGGTCCGCGAGCGTCTCCAGCAGCGTGCCGGACAACGACAGGTGCACGCGCCCGAGATCCTCGTACTCCCACACCGAGCGCGGGATCCGGTCGAGCGCCCACAGGATCTCCTTCGCCTCCCACTCGTTGTGGTCGAGGAGCTCGTCGAGATTACCGGCGGGCTGATGCAGATTCAGCACGAGCCCGAAGTCGATCGCTTCCATCTCGGCCCCCCCGGTCTAAAGGTCCTCGGTGACGATCTCGGTGGTGCGCCGCGCGAGTTCGGCGCCGTAATCGGTCCACTCTCCCTGCCCCCAGTAGCGATAACAGCTCGTCTCCGCGGTCAGCAGATGAAACAGCGCGTTGCGGTACGCGCGGTCGGTTGTCGCCACGTCGCGCGCGAGCGCGCGCGCCTGAAACGCGGCGCTTGCCCGCTCCATCGGGAACAGCGTTGACTCGTAGCCGCGCACCCAGGAGATGTCGTTGGTCCAGCTCCCGCCTTCCATGTGAAAGCGCCCGTCCTCCCGCTTCAGTTCCTCGATCACCGTCGCGAGTCGTTCCGGTCCGTCACCGGGAGACATCTTCTGCCAAATCCGGTGCTGAAACAGCGGCTGAATGACCGGCAGGTCGTCCTCGCTGACACCGGCGGCCCACAGTCGCTCGAGGTACTCCGTCCCGTTCAGGATCGGCGTGGCCGACCACGACGATTCCCGCACGACCTCCAGATACTTAGGCGGGAACTCATTCATCATCACCCCGCCGTTCTCGCCGTCGGCGATCTGAACAACCAGCGGCGGGACGCTTCGGCCGGCAACCCGGGCGCGTCCGAGCCCGCGCGCCTCGTAGTAGGGCTGCATCTGCCCGACCAGCTTCGTGTCGCTGCCCTGCGTCTTCACCAGCGCGACGATGCTCGCGCTCTCGCCCGACGAACTGGTGCACACCAGCCGGTTGGGCAGGTGCAGGTGCTGCACCCCGCATCCGTCGGGCTGCTCGACCGAGTGCTCCTGGACGAGAACCCAGCGGTAGCCGCACTCGTTCAGCGTTCGCACGAACTCGTATGCGACGTCCGGGTGGTTGGGCAATGCCATCTCCGACGGCGAGAAACCTCGTACCCGTCCTAGCGCCTCCAGACCGAACATCGCGGCGAAGTAATGCTGCCACGCCCTCACGTGCAGGCGATAGTCCTGCACCGGGGTGCTTGGAGCAACCGCATGCCCCCACGGACAGCCCAACCACTCCACTGCGTCACGCAGACGAGAATCCACGGTGATCGCACGCAGGGCGTCCAGCACATCGTCGGCACCCATCTCGCGCAGGCCGTACAGCAGCGTCCCGGAGTACTCCAACATCACCCGCGGCCGGGCGCCCTCGTCGAGCAGGTGGGGGATGAACTCGCCCATGCGCTTGTAGCACCAGCGGAACACGGGCCCGTTGTGGTTATCGCCGATATCCGGGTGCTCACCCATATAACGCAGGTTGCTGATCAGCCTCGCCGTGCGAAGCTCGCTTCCGCCAGCCGGAATCAGCGGCTGGTGCATGTGGAGCGCAATCGCGAACGCGGTCTGGATCCCTTCGAACGCATCCCCCGATTCAGGCAACGCGTAGACCCGCTGCGTGCTCGCGTCCCGGATCGTGGCGGCGATCAGCGCCTCCTCACCCGACAGGTTGGGTACCCCGTCGACTGACTCTGGAAGCTCGGTCCCGATCTCGCCCGCGTCGCTCACTTGTGCCTGATGTAATCGTAGATGTTGAGGTAGTCCTGCCCTGGGCGCGCCCACGACCGGTCGCCGCGCATGCCGTTGAGCATCAGATAGCGGAAGTCCTCCGGGTAGTCGTACCAGAGGCCGATGGCACGAGCCATCGCGGACTCGAGGGCCTGGCGATCGACGTGCCCGAACACGTAACCGTTGCGTTGATCGGCAGGGGCCAAGGAGTGGTCTCGGTCAAGCACGGTGTCGCCGAGACCGCCGCACGCGCGCACGATCGGAACGGTCCCGTACTTCAGCGCCACGAGCTGGCACAGCCCGCATGGCTCGAACATGCTCGGCATCACCAACAGGTCCGACCCCGCGTAAACGAGATGGGCGAGCTCGGGGCTGAACTGCAGCTCCAGGTGAACGTCCGGGTGGTCGTTCAAGTAATCCTTCAGATGCCAGAAGTGGGCGTTGATCGCCGGATCCGGACTAGATCCCAAGAGCACGAACTGCGCGCCCTCCGCCAGTGCGTAGAAGATCGCATGATGGATCAGGTGCACGCCCTTTTGGCCGTCAAGCCGGCCGACATAGGCCACGACCGGCTTGTACTCGTGGCCCAGCATGAACCGCTCCCGCAGCACGCGCTTGTTGACGTACTTGTCGTCGATCGACTCCGGTCCGTAGCGCCGCGGGATGAAGGAATCGACCTCGGGATTCCAGACGTCGTAGTCGACGCCGTTCAGCACGCCCCCGAACTTGTAGCGGTGGACGTGCAGGGTGTGTCCCAAACCCCGCCCCTGATCGGAGTACGCGGCCTCCCAAGCATGACTCGGCGACACCGTGGTGACGAAGTTCGAATACACGATGCCGCCTTTGAGCAGGTTCAGCGCAGCCGAGTTGAAGTTGTCCTGCAACCGCTCGTGATCAAAGAAACGTCCTGGATCGCGCAGGCCCGTCGCCCACAGGATCGACTCACCGGCGAGGCCCTGGTGGCCGAAGTTGTGCGCCGTAAAGCAAACACGTTGGTGCTCCATCCGCGTCTGTTGATACATCTCATACAACAGGACGGGCACGAGCGCTGTCTGCCAGTCGTGGCAATGGATGATGTCCGGCCGCTTCCCGGACTTCAGGAGAAACTCAAGCGCTGCCTTGCTGAAGAACGCAAACCGCTCAACATCATCCCCAGACCCGTACAAGTGACCCCGGTCGAAGAAGTTGTCATCCGAGTGTGGTTCGATGAAAAAGCACTTCCGCCCTTCAACGAACCCAAACCACACCGTGCAGTGAATCGCGCCGCTATACCACGGCACCCACAGATCTTCGTGCGAGACGGTCAGCCCGTGCACGCGGTCGTATCGCAGACAGTTGTACTTCGGCAAGACGATTTCCACCGCGTTGCCACGGAGCTCGAGTTCACGACTGAGCCCGAACACCACATCCCCAAGGCCCCCTGCTTGAGCAACGGGAGCACACTCGCTGGCGACCATCACGACAAACACAACACACAAACCTCAGCTACGGCCGGGCAAAGCGCGAACTTGACAGCAGGACAAACCGACACCGCCGAGCGGCCGACACGACGACCACACCTCGGGATGCGTGATATGCCTCGAGTAGAAACGTCAGACGAGCCGGACCAGTCGGCCTATCCCAAGCCACAATCAGTAGGCGCCGCCAGTGCTCCACGACGCCCAAGTGAGACAACCGGAAGATTGGATCCTAACATCGGCTCGACACGCGTCTATCCGCAATTGTTACGGATGCGCCACGAGCCCGGCACGCACGCCCCTACGCCGAGCGGCGCACCGTAGCCCACTCCGACCGGCTTCGAGAGTCGGAACACTATTTTGCTTCCGACGTCAGCGCCTGACTTCCGAGCGCAGCTCCTGCTCGGCGGCGAGCCAGTGCGCCTCCGCGTCGCCGGGAACCCCTTGCGCATACAGCTCGTACGCACGCCAGCGATGTCCTCACGGGACGGCGGTGAAGTCCCGCCTTGCACGCGCTCGCGCCAGGCGTCAAAGCCGCCCGAGGAGCGAATCGCATCCCAAAGGCCACGCAACCCCCGCGCGACCAGGTCCGAACGCGTCGGGAAAATCCCCGAGTTCAGCGCTCTGAACCCGCAGCTCCTTCTCGACACCGCATCCGTCCAACGACGACGGGTGATGCTGTCAGGGGATGTGACCATGCCTAGCCTATCTTCGAACAGGGAATGGCCGCCTCGAGCGTACCGCCGAGGCACAAGGACAACCGCGCCCTACCCCGCACGCCAATCGTCAATTTGCCGCAGTCCGGGCGTGCCCCGCACAGTCATTGTGCGCGCCGAAAGCCTCACGCTGGGAGCAAGATCGCGAGGCCACAAATGGTAAAGCGCCGCAGTGACGGTACCCCGGGGCCCGCTGCTAGTGCTGCGGTGCTTTACCGACATTAATGAGATACCACAGCCTTGCGACGTCCAACCACTCACGGTTCTAATCCAACCTGGCGATGCGACCCTCCGGCGGTACGCCTGCGAGGCCCCGCGCACCATGCTGACCGGCCCGACTCCAGCTGACGCCTGTAACCACCTCCTCCGTCAGGTTAGCCACGAGTGAGGACCGCAGCCACGCGCTCGGCTGCGGCGGCTGCCCGGCAGCGGGCCTTCCGCCACCGCTGCGTTGCGGAAGTCGGCGTCAGTGCGGTGCCGATCGAAACTTCTCCTTCGCCGCGGCGACCAGCCGTCTGACTCATGCCGCACGGGACGAGGTGCGGCACTGCATCGCCGGCGTCACCCGCGCCGTGCTGTTCTCCTGCATTGCGGCAGCGAGCCCATCCGGTCATTTGCCGAGGTCGGCGGTCCCAGCTAACGTGGTGACGCTAGCTCAGTCCCCGGTCCGCGGCGATTCTGCAAACGATGGGCCGCTGCCGCAAGGGACGAGGAGGAGCAGCCCACCGCCCCAGGCGACGGACGGCTCCATCCGTGACCGAGCAGTAGTCTCGCCGGCCGTCGCGAGACTGCTGCATCAGGCGTAACCGGGCAGCGCCGCCGTACCAATGCGGACGCCCTCCCAGCGCTTTACCGTCGTCGGCACATCTGGCCGGATGGATCCCGGCGGTGGTACAGGTGCCCGGGCGCTGCGTAGCCACAGCCGCAATTCTGCATGCCGTGACGCGGGCCCTGCTTCCGGCGAAACGCGGAGCCGCCACGAGGATCGGCCAGGAGGAGCACTTGCGGACTGGTGCGGAGCAGTCACGCGCTTCTGTCCGGAACGACCTGCTCTTGATCCGCGGCGAGGCTCGGCGGTCATCGCTCGAGGGACCTGCTCTGCGCGGCAAGCGCGAGCGCCGGCGGCGTCCCGCCGCCAAACGAGCGCCCGGTGACCGCTGAGGCGGCCCTATCCGCGCATAGGGGGGTCCGTCGCCGGCGACGGGCGAGAGACGCGCAATGCCGGCGGCGAAGCAAGGCGTCCGACGAGCCAACTCTGAGGTCAGCGCCGCCCTGCTGTCGTCACAAAAGAGGGAGGACGGGAATGGTCTGGCTGGCGGTCGTGGTGATTCGGTGGACGTACGGGATCGAATCGCTCAGAATCGCTGCTGCAATGACGCAAGCCGAAGTCCAAGTCCTTGTCGACCGATATCGAGCAGCGTGGTTCGGGCACGACCTCGAGGCGATCATGGCCGTTGTCAGCGACGACATCGTGTTCCAAAACGTCACGAGCGGCGAGCGGGTGGATGGTGCAACTGCTTTTCGCGCGCATGTCGCTGGGATCCACGACCGCTGGC
Organism: uncultured Solirubrobacterales bacterium; assembly: GCA_963752905.1. Taxonomy (GTDB): domain Bacteria; phylum Actinomycetota; class Thermoleophilia; order Solirubrobacterales; family Solirubrobacteraceae; genus Palsa-465. The sequence goes on along the minus strand of CAVWAC010000016.1, from coordinate 171,281 downwards.
CGGACTTGGCCTTCGAGGAGCACGCGCTCTATCTCACGGCCGATACTGGAGTCGCGGAATGGACCGCCCGAGCGACGGCGCAGGACGGGCGGCGGCTCGAGTGGGACGGACTCGACGTGATCAACTGTCGAGGCGGCCAGATCACACGCAACGCTGTGTATTCGTCCGGCCACGCACCTCGCGTTCTCGGAACGTGAAAGCCACAAACGCGCGCGGAATCCGGACCGCCTCGGTCGACCTCCGGACCGATTGCGTGCGAGCCCGCGGGGCGTTGCTCTGCCCGCGGGCTCGCAGCATCGCGATGACGGCGGGGCGACGTCAGTCGCCGTCGGCTGCTCCGGTGGTCCATGCTGGCGGTTCGTAGGGGCGGCCGGGGACGGCTCCGATGCACAGGACTCGCAGGCCGTCGGGGCCGCTGGTGAGGACTCGGCCGGTGCCGGCGTCGACCCGAACCAGGTGCTCGGGATCGAGCGGCAGTCGCTCGTTGTCGATCACGACGGCGCCGGTGCCGCCGAGCGGGACGTAGAGCTCCTGCTGGCCGGTGTCGGCCTCGTCGTGGGACTCGGTCGTGTAGTCGGGCGGCAGCTGCATGATCTGCGCACCGAATGCGGTGATGCGGAGCCCGGTGCGCACGAGGCGGGCGAAGCCGTCCCAGAGCTCGGGGAGCTCGTCGATCGCCGTGGCTGAGTAGCTGGTGGTGGCGGTGGTCATGCCGTCACCGCCCCCATGTTGCGCGCGAGGACTGCGATCGTGCGGTCGTGCTCCGCGACCGGGCTGAACTCGATCAGCTCAACCGACTCGAGAGTCTGGAGGAAATGGCCCGGCCGTAGGTGGTACGCCTCGCTGGCACGGACAACCTCCTCAGGTCCGTCGAGGTAGGTGACGCGGAACGATCCACTGAACAGGTAGCCCCAGTGGTCGCACTGGCAGCGATTGTCGGGTAGCCCTTTGAAGGGTGATTCGTCTGGCGGGAAGTGGGCGGGCATCGACTCGAAAGCGATCCGGATCCCTGCCGCGTCGATCGAGCGTCCGGTGTACTCGCCGATGACCGTCGGTTCCAGCTCATCCCTGGATGTGTGCATGGAGAACTCTCCCTTCGGTGGTGATGGCCGCCGCCACGGGGTGGCGGCGCTTGATGAGAAGCAGTAGGCAGGCAGCGCCGATCGCGGCGGGTCCGAGGCCGGCGACGAGCAGCGCGGTGCGGGCGCCGAGTGCGCCGACAGCGATCCCGCCGAGTACGAGTGCGCCGAGCTCGGCGCCGTTGCGTGCCCCGTTGTAGGCGGCGAAGACGCGGCCGCGCAGCGCCTCGGGGGCGCGCTCGTGGATCAGCGTGCGGAACAGCACGTTCTTGACGCCGTGCGCGACCCCGCCGAGCGAGAACCCGATCAGGGCCAGCCAGAGGACCGTGGCGAGCGCGCTGCCGGCGATGCCGAGTCCCTGGAGGACGACAGCGGCGAGGCCGCCGCCGGCCAGATGGACTTGCCCTACGCGGTGTGCGAGTCCGGCCGAGCCTGCCGCCATCCCGACGGTCCATGAGCTCAGCAGCACCCCGTACGCGAGGCTCCCGCCACCGAGCACGCGGGTGACGAAGAACGGTTCGGCGGCCGCGGACATTGAGAACAGCCCGAGTGCAGCGATCGCGCCCCCGAGCGCGATCCTGAGGTCGCGTTCGCGCCGGAGGAACGCGAACCCGTCGCGGGCACGGACCGGGTTGTCGGCGTCGCGGTCGAGCTCCGGCTGCCGGCGAGCGCGCAGTCGCAGCGCCGCGGCGGCGACGACGACGAACGACAGTGCGTTCAGCGCGAGGGCAAGCCACAGGAGACCGGCCGCGCCGAGCGCGCCACCGACGATCGGGCCGGCGGTGAAACCAAGCGAGCGGACGGTCTCCATCAGCCCGTTCGCCCGCGCGGCGTCGGTGCCCGGCCCGGCCGCCGCGGGGATGAGCGCGAACTCGGCTGGCTGGCTGACGGCGACGCCGAAGCCCAGGACGGTCATCAGGGGCAGCAGCGCCCAGAGACTGTCCAGGCCGGCGAGCATCGCGGTCACGGTCGCTGCCTGGACGAGCGAGACGGCGATCAGGATCCGGCGGTTCTCGAAGCGGTCGACGATCGCTCCGGCCACGCCTGCGGCAAGAACCACTGGTCCCCAGAGGGCGAAGATCAACGCCGAGACGGCGAACGCCGAGCCGGTGCGCTGTTGGACATGCAGGATCAGGGGGAAGATCGCCATGAAGTCGCCGAGCGCGGAGAGTCCGGCCGCTCCGGCGAGGAGGCGAAGGTCGCGGCTGCGTGGAATTGACATGGCGCCGATGGTCGCGGGCGACCGTTCGGGCACCGTTCGGCGCGCGCAAATCGTGGGCTCGGAGCTTGCGCGGCCCCGGTTCGATGCAGCACAGTTGGCTCGATGTTGGATGTCGGACTAGCCGGCGGGCTTCAGTTGCGGGTGGACGGCGCGCGGATCGGCTTGCCCGCGTCGCGGCGGGCGCGTGCGGTCCTGGCCTTTCTCGCGTTGAACCCCGGCCCGCAGCCGAGGGCCCGCGTCGCGGCGCGGTTCTGGCCCGACGTGCTTGACGAGTCGGCACGCGCGAGCCTGCGGGTGGCCCTGACAGAGTTGCGCCAAGCGCTCGGGCCCGCTGCGGGCCACGTGGTGGCAACGCGGGACACAGTCTCGCTGGAAGGTCCTGACCTCAGGGTCGATGTCCGCGAGTTCCAGCGGGCACTGGCCGACGGCGATGTGGCGCGGGCACTCGAGGCCTGCGACGCGCCGATCCTGGTCGACTTCGAGGAGGAGTGGGCGATCGAGGCCCGCGACGCGCACGCGCAGCAGCTCGCCAGCGCGCTCGAGCGGGCTGCGGCCGGCGCGTCCGATCTGGCGGAGGCGGCTCGGTTGACCCGCGCCGAGGTCGCGCTCGACCCGCTCGCGGAGGCACCCAACCGCCGGCTGATCGAGCGGCTGGCCGCGACCGGCGACCGCGCCGCCGCGCTGTCCGCCGGCCGCCAGTTCGGCGAGCGCCTGCGCACGCAGCTTGGCATCGCGCCGTCGCGCGAGACCCGTGCCCTGACCGAGGAGCTCCGCCGCGGGGAGCCGGAGCCCGTGCCGCCACCGGTAGGCCTCATCCGCTCGCACGAAACCGTGTTCGTCGGCCGCCGCGCCGAACTGGCGCGGCTGCGCGCCTGCTGGGGCGGCGTGCAGATGCACCGCGATCGCCGGATCGCGCTGGTCGCGGGTGAGCCCGGGGTCGGCAAGACGCGTCTCGCTCAGCAGTTCGGTTCGGCCGCCGTCGAGGAGGGCGCCACCGTGCTCATGGGCCGCTGCTCCGAAGAGCCACTGGCACCGTTCGAGCCCTACACCGAGGCGCTGTCGCAAGCTGGCGTCGCTCGCGCGCTCGAGCCTGGTAGCGGGGCTGACGACGGCGGCGCCCGACACCGCGTGTTCGATGCCGTCGACTCTGCTCTCACCGATCTCGTCGAGCGCGGTCCGCTGCTGCTCGTGATCGACGACTTTCATTGGGCCGATCGTGGAAGCCTGCTGGTGACGAGCTTTGTCCTGCGCTCGAGTCGCCCGGGACCGATCCTCATCCTTGGGACCTACCGGGACACCGAGCTCGGCCGGCACACCCCGCTGACAGCGGCGCTGAGCGAACTGAAGCAGGGCGGCGCGCTCGACCGGATCGACCTGCGCGGCCTGCCGCTGGATGACGTGGCCGAACTCGCCCGTTCGATCTTGGGCAGCGACGAGCTCGCGCTGCGTGTGCAAGCGCGCACGGACGGCAACGCGTTCTTCGTCGCGGAGGTGCTCAGGGAGCTCGCGGAGTCCGGACTACAGGTGGTACCGGAGAGCGTCCGGCACGCCGTGGGCGTTCGCCTGTCGCGCATGGGCGAGGACGCGAACGAGATGATCGCCGCCGCCGCAATCCTCGGCCTGGAACATGACGCTCGCGCGTTGCAGGTCACCGCGGGGCTTGGGGCGGAAGCCGCCGAGGCAGCGCTCGACGAGATCCTGCGCGCCCGGCTGTTGCGGCCCGCGTCGATCCCGCAGCGATTCGAATTTGCGCACGCGCTTGTTCGCGAGGCGGTGCTCGACGAGTGCAACGTCCTGCGCCGCGCCCGGCTCCACCGACGCGCCGCCGATGCGCTCGCGAACCTGGGCGAGGAACAGCACCTCGAGGAGATCGCCATGCACCTGTTCGAGGCGGCGTCGACAGCCGATGCCCAGCTTGCAGCCGAGATGCTCGTCCGCGCCGGTCGCCGTGCGCTCGACCGACTCGCCTACGAAGACGCCGCGGAGCGTTTCGACCGAGCGGTCCAGGCGCTCGAACTCGCCGACACGGAGGAGGAGTCAGGTCCCGCGTTGCTCGCCCGCGGGGATGCGCTCCTGCGCGCGGGTGAGCCCGAAGCGGCGCGAGCGGCTTTCACCCGGGCCCGTGCGCTGGCGCTCAGGCGCGGCGACGTCACCCTGCTTGGAGAGGCAGCGCTTGGGTTCGCCGGGCTGGGGATCGCGATCGTCGACCTCGACGCCGAGGCGATCGCACGGCTCGAGGAGGCACTCGATCGTGCCGAAGACCCAGCGCTGCGCGCTCGCGTCGAGGCGCGACTCGCGGTCGAGCTCTATTACGCGCCCGACCGCACGCGATCAGACCTCCACAGCGAGGAGGCGGTCGCCACAGCCCGCGCGTCAGGCGACACCAGCGCGCTCGCCCCCGCCCTGAGCGCACGACATGTAGCGCTGTGGCGGCCCGACCGCGTCGAGGAGCGCCTTGCCGTCGCAGACGAGATGATCGCTGCCGCGCGCGAGTCAGGTGACCGCCATGCCGAGCTGCAGGCCCATAACTGGCGCGTCGCAGACCTTTTCGAACTCGGGGAGATGGCGGCCTGGCGTGAGGAGACGGCACGGCACGCGCGCCTCGCCGCCGAGCTGCACCTGCCCAGCTTCGAGTGGTACACCCCGCTGTGGGCGGCGGTCGACGCGATGCTCGCCGGGCGATTGGAGGACGCCGAGGCCCTGCGGCGGGAAGCGGAGGCGGCGGGGCTCCGCGCCGGCGACCGAAACGCCGTCGGTTCAGCCGCGATGGTGCGCTTCTGCGAGCAGCTCCAGCGCGAGGCCTGGGACGAAGGCGACATTGAGTTCGTCGCGGACAAGATCGCGAACTCGCCGGCCGGCATCGCATACCGCGGCGGGTATTCGTGGATCCTCGCCGGGCTTGGCGAGTCCGACCGCGCCCGCGAGGAGATCCACGCAACGATGGCCCTGACGCATGCGTTCGACGCGAACTGGCTCTCGCTCCAAGCCGAGCTGGCCGAGGCGAGCGTCCTCATCGGCGACGCCACCTTCGCAGCAACGCTGTACGACCGGCTCGCGCCGTACGCGGGCAGACCGGTCACCGCCAGCCGGGCCGTCTGCAGTTACGGAGCGGTCGACCGTTCGCTGGGCGGGTTGGCGGCACTCCTCGGCCGCAAAGACGACGCCGTACGCCACCTCGAGGACGCGATCCGCATCAACGACGCGCTCGGCTGTGTCGTGTGGCGGGCGCGCGCGGAGCGGGACCTATCCCAGCTCGTCCGCGACGGGCCGCTCGTCGGCTGAGCCGCCAACCTGGGCGCACACCGCATTCATGCCGGAATCCCGCCGGCGACAGCGATCTCAGAGAGGCGCTGCGCGCCGACGAGAATCCCCCACGGCTCGATGCTCGTAATCACGAGCTGCTCAGTTGAAGCCCAGGGGTCATAGGCCAGACGGCGGTTGATCTCGGCCTCGGATTCCGCGTCGATCACGAGCAGTGCGCGAAGGCGTCCCTGCTCGGTGCCGGCGAGCGGGCCTGCGAACAGGACGAACCCGTCGTCGGCGAGCGCGTTCATGAACGCCGCGTGGTCGCCGACGCCAGGCTGCCCCATCGTCCCGCGTCCGTCCGTCCAGCCGGGCCCTGCCTCGCGGATGACGGCGAAGTAGCTCATCCTCGTCCTCCTCAGGCTCGCGCGATCAAGTAGTGGTACTCGTTCGAGAGCCGGTAGCCCCCGTCCGAAGTGCGATGGGCGGCAAGGCCTTCGATCAGCGCCCGCTTGAACTCGGGCTCGCGCTCGGCCCCGACCAGCAGGGCCAGTCCGGCAGGCGCGATCAGCGCCCGGGTCATCGTCTCCTCGTCCGCGAACTCGAATGACCAGGTGGCATCGAACGCCTGCTCGGGGGCGAGTCCGGCCTCCGTCGCGATGTCCTCGAGCACGCCGGGCTTGGAGTAGTCGGGCTCGGGCGGGGTATCGGCCGGGCGGGGCGGGAAGAACGGGCGGGCGATCTCTTTCATCGCGTCGAGGTCGTTGCGCTCATGCGGCCCCCACACCTGGATCACGACCGGCGCGCCGGGTTCCGCGACCCGGCCCGCCTCGCGCACCGCCGCGACGAAATCGTCGGCGAAGAAGAACGAGTTGAAGCCGGTGACCAGATCGAACGTGTCATCGTCGTACGGCAGCGCTTCCATCTCTCCGACTTGGAACTCGGCGGTGGGCAGCCGCCGGCGCGCGAACTCGATCAGCGCCTCTGATGCGTCCACACCAAACGGCTGCGCGCCGCGCTCAGCCACCAGTTGGAGGAAGCTTCCGACGCCGCAGCCGATGTCGAGCACTCGCTGGCCGGGCTCGAGCGCGACGCGCCGCAGCGCCTCCTCGTACGTGGGTGTCTGCTGGTCCTCGCTTAGCGCCCAGTCGGCGGTGCGTGCGCCCACAGCGGTCCCCAGCGCTCTGCGCTGCCCGTCACCGCGGACGTTCCCGTCGTCGATGGCATGTCCACTCCTCTCGCTAGACTATGAACCATAGCTAATCTAAGCTATGGGATGTAGTTTTGTCAAGCGAGGAGCGACTTCGGACATGGCAACCCCTGATCTGACCCTGTTCTCCTATGAGATCCTCGGTCTCGTCGGCCGCGAGGGCGCCGGGCCGCACGACCTGTTGCGGCTCGCCAAGCGCGGACGGTTCTTCAACTGGGCGGGCGAGAGCCAGTACTACACCGAGCCCAAGCGTCTCGCGAAGCTCGGCTACCTCTCGGCCCACAAGGAGCCGGGCAAGACGCGCGAGCGCACCGTCTACACGCTCACCGACAAGGGACTGGATGCACTCCGCAACTACGCACGCACGCCTGTCGCCTTCACGCCGCTGAAGAGCGACGCACTACTCCGGCTGCTGATCTGCGACCTGGTCGGCGAGGAGGTCACGCGCGCGAGCATGGCCACGCTACGCGACGACATCGCCGACCTCGAGGCCCGGCTGCAAGAGGCCGAGCAGAACGCGCACCAGCTCGCGCATCGCGAGAAATACCTGCTGCTCGTGACCACCTTCATGCGGCAATTCCTCGACCTGCACCTTGAGCTCGTCGACCAGGTCGAGCGCGAGCTCCAACCTCAAGCGGCCGCCGAAACGCCGGCGTGATCGGTCGCTCGCGCGACCGGGGCCGAGCTCACTAACGCTTGTCGTATTGCTCGATGCCGCCGAAGTCGATCGTCACGCACGCCTCGTCGCCCACAGTCCACGCGTCATGGCCCGGGGCGATCGAGCAGACATCGCCGGGCCGGACCTCGCCGTTTGAACCCGCTGGGTCGCCTTGCAGGATGAACGATGTGTTGGCGGCAACGAGCACTGCGTTGAGCTCGAATGCGAGCTTGGCGATGTCGGTGGTCATGGGGAGCTGATCGAGCTCCATTGCCTCGCGGGCGAGTTGCTCGAGCAGTTCGATCCAGGCGCGCTACTGCGTGAACCTCGACACGCCGCTGGGCGGCGCGAGGTGCACACCAAATTCGACTCTGGCCACCGCGCCGGTGACGAGCGACGCCCGCAATCAACAACCGCGAAGGAGCGATGCCATGCCGTTCGTCGACATCAAGGTGATCGAGGGCGCCTTCAGCGCGGAAGAGAAGCGCCAACTGGTCGGCGCGTCTCAGAAAGCCGTGATCGCCGTCGAAGGCGAAGGACTCAGACCGTTCACCCACACCGTCATCACCGAAACCGTCAGCGGCGAACGGGCGATCGGCGGCCAAGCCCTGACCGCCGAAGACGTCCACGCCAGCGCGCCGCAACCGTCTGATCGTGGCCATCCGCGCTCGGGCCCGTCGCGGTCCACCGGAGGGAAACGTAACCGCAATCTCGGGCGGCCCCGCCCACCGGGGCTCGCTTGCTTGCGCGGTCCACGACGACTAGCGTCCGGCATACGGGGCGCCAACTTCGAAGAGGAGGACTGGGATGGCTGGTGTTCAGAGGCTGGACTTCGACTCACCGGACGAGACGCGGACCCCTGCAAAGACGCGAGTTGATCTCGTGCGGGTCGGCGACACGACGATCGGCCGCTTTGCGTTCGAGCCCGGCTGGCGCTGGTCTGAGTGCATCAAACCCGTCGTCGGTACGGACAGCTGCCAAGCCCGCCACGTCGGGATCGTGCAGTCGGGGGCGATGCACGTCGTACACGATGACGGGACCGAGACCGATCTAAGAGCCGGCGACGCCTACGTGATCGAGCCAGGACACGACGCATGGATCACCGGCGACGATCAGTTCGTCGGGTTCGAGTTCGAGTCGCGCTCTGCAGAGCAATACGCGCGCGAATAGGGGGCTGGACCGCTCGTCCTGCGCCGGGCAGCTGCTGACGGCGCAGGGCGCGAACGCTGCCGCTTTGGCTTGGCCGACGCGCTTGACGTGAGCGCGCCGGCCGCCTGCTCGATGCCAGCCGAGGTCGCACGCGGCTGCCACCCAGACCGCCTGCTCGCGATCCACGGCACCAGCGACCGTAGATCCTGTTTGGACACTGCCGACAACCTCAGGAACTCCCGCCAGCCGAGCTCCGTTCCAACCATCTCGCCCACCGCGAGAGATACCCAAATGCTCGTCAACAACTCGGCGACGCGGCCGCCGATGGATTGCGCTCATCTCGAGCATCTTGCCCCGAGAGTCCCGAGCTCTCCCGCTTTCAGCCGAGAGGAGGGCCGCACGCCTCTTGCCTGCCTTGCGCTTACTGCAGCATGTCTGCCCCGATCCGCCCAACGCACCTGAGATTCGCCAAGACCGCGTTCTCGAGGCGACTCGGTCCGAGGAGCCGGGCTGGAAATGGGAGACCTCTCGCGCCGACGCGAGAGGTCTGTGTGAATCCAAAAAGGTGCTGATTTCCAGGTACTTCTGATGGGCACGGTTGGGTTCGAACCAACGACTTCTCGCGTGTGAAGCGACCGTCACCTGGCGTTAGAAGGCGGCGGTTTCCAGGGAGTTTGGCGGCTGATTCTGCTGCCGGCGACGGAAGTTACTGTCGTGGAGTGCAGGCATTTGTCGCGGTCGTGGTCCCCGGAATCATTCCGGGGACCAGCGGCGCGCTGCTCGGCGGCGCGCCGCTCCCCTCGGGGTTTGACCGCCTCGAGGAGGTGACCAGCAGGGCTTGAGAGATCGACAGCCGGGGGCTCGGCCGCGCGGGCAACCGCGGCGGCCGGGTATGCACCCCTTAACGGCTTCGACCCCCGGATCAGCTGTTGGCGCAGCTGAGGGGGATCGAGGCGAAAACGAAAGCTTATGGTCCTGGTCGGGACTTGGGCAAAGACTAGCGCGGCCGCGGACGGATTCTTGTGACGCGGCGAGTGCCGCTGCCTGTGTGCGCTTGGGAGGTGCGCGGTGAGCCGGCAGGCGATCGCCGCCGTGCTCGCGCGCGACGATCTCGCGGGCGGCGAGCGATTGGTGGCGTTCTCACTGGCGAGCTTCGCGGGGCGCGACGAGCGGGCATGGCCCGGCGCTTCGGTCGCGGCGGCGCGTGCTGGCATGTCGCGCAGCCGGTACCTGCTGGTCCGCGACCGACTCGTCGGCTGCGGTCTCGTGGTGGTCGAGTCCGAAGCGTCGGGGCGCGGGCGCTCGAGTGTGCTGGCGCTGCCGTTCGTCTCGGCGGGGCCTTGGTGGGAGGCGGAGATCAACGCGGAGCTTTTCGAGGCGGTGCTGTCGCGGACGCGCAGGCGTGGTCCGGCGCGGCTGCTGCTGGCGGCGGTGGCGGCGCTCGCCGACGCGGACGGCGTCGTGACCGGGTTGTGAAAAGAGGGGCTCTGCGCCGCGGCCGGCGTCGAGGACCGAACGTACCGGCGGGCACGCGCGGAGCTCCTTGAGTGCGGTGAGCTCGAGCTGGTCGAGTGCGGCGGCGGTCGCGGGAACACGAACGTGTGGCAGGTCCGCGCGTTGTCGGATGCCGCGCCGGCCACCGGGACGCTGGTTCGGCGGGTCGCGGCGCCTGCGGGCGCGAGGCCGCAGCTAGCTCCGGTCGCATCTCCGGTTGGCGAGAACCGTCCTGTCGTGACCGGGGCTTCGGTTGAAAACGGCGGTCAGGACAGGACGGTTTCCGAGCAGAACCGTCCTGGCTGGTCCGGGGTTTCGCCTGAAAAGGGCGGTCAGGACAGGACACTCTTCGACGAAACCCCGGCAGACACCCCGGCGCCCAACGCGCGCGCGGGGAAGGAACCCCAGAACCCCAGAATCAGGGAAGACCCCCCAACCCCCCTGGAGGGGGGAGCTCGCCTGACTCGATCCTGTTCGAGCAGACCTACGTCACCGAACGGGGTCGCACCCGGCGCCGCATGGTCCGCGTCGACCTCGGCGAGGTCCGCCGAGGCCTTGAGCCGCCGACGCTGAACGACCGGGGTGACTGGGGGAGGGTCCGGGCGTTGCTGCGCGGTGCGGTCGGCGACAGCATGTTCGAGATCTGGCTGGACCAGGTCGAGCTCATCGCCGTCGCCGGCAGCGGTGTGCCGGTGCTCACCGTCAACGAGCAGACCGCTTCGTGGGTGCGGAAGCGGTTCGGGCGCCTCCTGTCCCGCTGCGTCGAGCGCACCGGACGGGAGTTCCGATTCGCCAGCGAGCCCGAGCGTCGAGCGCTCGAGCACAAAGACCAATGGCAGCCCGCAGAGGTGCGGGCGCTGAGACCCGAACAGACGGAGGCAATATGACGGTGACCGTCGTGGCAAATCAGAAGGGAGGCGTGGGCAAGACCACGACCGCGGCGAACGTCGGCGTAGCGCTCGCGCTACGCGGACATCGGGTGCTCGTCGTCGACGCCGATCCGCGGTTCGCGCTCACCCGCCAGCTCGGGCTCCAGGACCGCACGCTCGGCGTGAACCTCGTCGGCGCGTTCGCCGGCGGCGCCGGCGCCGGCGACGCGATCGTCGCGGGCGTTCACGGCCTGGACGCGATCGCGGGTGCGCGCGAGTTGGCGGGGGTGGAGATGAGCCTCGTCGGCGAGCTCGGCCGCGAGCGGTTTCTCTACGAAGCGCTGGAACCGGTGCTCGGCGACTACGACCACGTCGTGATCGACACGCCACCGAACCTCGGGCTGCTGACCGTCAACGCGCTCGTGTGCGCCGATCGCGTGCTCGCTCCGGTCAGCGGCGAGGACGAAGCCTCACTGCACGGGATCTTCGAGCTCCAGCAGACGATCGCCAAGCTCGCAGAACGCCTCGCCGTGACGGCGCCGCATCTGGTCGCGGTGCTCACGCGCTGGCAGCGCCAGCGGATCAGCAGCCGGGAGACCGAAGCCGCTCTGGTCGCCGCGCAGCTGGCTCCGATCGGGCGGATCCCGTCCCGATCGGCGCTGATCGCGCGGGCGGCGGCGCGCAAAGTGCCGCTCTCCCTGGGCGAGCCCGACAACTCACCCGCAATCGCCTACGGGACCCTCGCCGAGAGCATCGTGGGGGTGAGCGCACGATGACGCCGGCACCGAGGCGGGCTCTCGCCATCGACGATCCGATCGGGAGCGGCGAAGCGTGCCACGTGGCACGCCAGGCAGCTGACGGTCAACCGGACGGGCGTTTGCGCGAGATCCCGGTCGCGGGGATTCATCCGAACCCCGACCAACCCCGCAAGCGCTTCGACGACGAGGCGCTGGGCTCGCTCGCCGATTCGATCCGCGAGCGAGGCGTTCTGCAACCGATCATCGTGCGACCGACCGCTACCGGCGGCTTCGAGGTGGTCGCCGGTGAGCCGCGCTGGCGCGCCGCACGACTCGCCGGCCAGCCGACGATCCCCGCGCTCATCGACGCCAGCGTCGAAGACACCGGGTCGCTCGAGCTCGCGCTGATCGAGAACGTCGTCCGCGAGAACCTCACCCCGATCGAAGAAGCCAGGACCATCGCAGTCCTGCTCAACGACCTCAGCGTCACAGCGACCGAACTCGCGGAACGACTCGGCCGCAGCCGCACCGACCTCGCCCACATCATCCGCCTCCTCGACCTACCCGACCAAGCAATCGAACTGATCGACAGCGGCGCCCTGACCAAAGGACATGGAAAGGCGCTACTGACCGAACCCGACCATCACCGGCGGCGCCTGCTCGCAACTCGAGCCGCCCAGGAAGGCTGGTCGATCCGAGCCCTCGAGACCGAAATCGCGCGCGGGTCGAACCCACGCCCGAAGCGACCAACGCCGCATCCAGACCACGAGGCAGCCGCCGCCAGACTCGAGGAAGCGCTCGCGAAGGCGACCGGCTGCGACGCCCGAGCACGCCCGCACCGTCTCGGCTACCAGGTGATCCTCGATCAAGCTGCCGGCGAACGGCTCATCCGATTCCTCGATCGGCCGCACACCCGAGGCTGAGTAAGCGTGCCACGTGGCACACCTGCAGTCCGCGCGCTTCCCGGCACCGGTGGCCCGTGTGCCCGGAGGCTCCTCCGGACAGGAAGGGAGGTTCGACGGACGGGCGATCGCAAGCGTGGGAGGCTGTCGGAAAATTGAGAGGTAGTGGGCACCATTACCTCGAATCTGGCCAATTTCAGCTCAGGATTGGGACGGTACCCGCAATCAGCCACTACACGGAAGGTCTGTCTCCCACTTCAAGGGTATGACGCGGAATTATCCGACAGCCTCGTGGCGAAACAGTTGTCCCCCGCCGGCGCCGGCAGACCACTCCTGCGTCGCCAAAGGAGAAGCTGGCTTCCTAGGCGCTCGGCTGACGAATGCAATCCCGGTGTTGAAGCTGGTTGCGTTTGCTCGAGGCACGCCGCGCGCGCTGAGCCCGGGGCGGCGGCTGGGCGTCTACCGCCGGGACTTCCGCGGCGAGAGGAACGCCGAGGCGGGCTTCTTGGGCGCCTTGAAGGTGGCGCTGCGGCGGGCCTTGCCCCAGTCGCCGAGCAGGCCCTCCGCGCTGACGCTGATCCGCCCACCTACCGTCAGCGGGTAGCGCTTGATCAGCAGCGAGCGGTGGCTTGGGGAGAGGACGAACTTCTGCTGGGATCCGTCGCTGCGGTCGACGACGACGCCGTAGCGGACCACGCCCGCGACCGCTGACCACGTGACCGACAAGGTCGTGCCGCGGCGCCGGACCGTGACCCGACCCGGACGTCCCGCCTTGGGGGTGCCCGCGAAGTGGAAGCGTGCGATCGTCTGATCCTGGATCGGGGAGCCGTCGACGGTCGCGCGGGCGACGATCGTCCGCTTGCCGGCCGGGCCGGGGGCGGGGGTGAAGTGGATCGTGCCGCGGCCGCCGGTCGAGGTTCTGAGCTCGTGCATGACGCCGGCGCCGTCCTCGTAGAACGTCACGCGCTGGCCGCCCCCCCGCTTGCGGGCGTCGTAGTGCAGCGTCAGGTGGCTCCCTGTTCCGGTCAGGCGGCCGGTGAAGTTCGTGTCATAGCCGGGCTTGGTGGCCGACAGTGTCCCGAGCGGAACGGAGCCCGGAAGCGGCGTGATCGCGTAGGTGCCGGGGCGGGCGTGGTTGAGGCCGATGAACGTCGCCCCGAACTCGTCGGCTCGCAACCCAACGAGCGCGCCCGAGCTGGTCAGACCGTCGGCGCTGAGCGACAGGCTCTGACCGCCCGGTCCGGTGACCATCACCTTCGGCGCGCCGCCGGCACCGTTCAGACGGACGTTCTTGTCAGTCTCGCCCCGCGCGACTTGGAACGTGAGCCCTCCCGCGGCGGCGGTGGCGTCGCGCGCCGGCGCGATGTCACGGACCCAGTAGTGGCTCGGCTTGCAACCGTCGATCAGCCACACCTCGTACTTGAGGTTCGTCATCAACCCGACGCCGGGATGGAGTGGGCCGAAGTTGAGGCACGCGACGACGCCCTTCGAGCTGACGATCCCGAGCCCGCCCGCGCACGCGATCTTGACGCCGCGCAGGCAGATGTTCGCGTTCAGGTCAGTCTCGAAGTGGCGCGTGGATACGTTGGCCTGCCCGCCCAGGCTGCCATTGAAGACGAAGATGCCGAGCTGGACGTCAACGTGGGCGCCGACGGCGACATAGTTCGGGTACTCATACACGAGCGCTCCGTGGGCGATGTTGAGGTCGCCGATCTCGGGGACCGTGATCGCGAGCGCGCCGCCGACCGCGAACGTCGTCGTTTTGAACGTGCGCGGCGCGATGTCCTGCAACTCGGCGCCGGCGTCTGCCTTCGTCAGCGTGAACGGTGCGGATGGGCTGGCGAACGCCGCGAGCAGCGTGCCGCTGATTCGGAACAGGTCGACCGCGGAGATCGTGGCGCCGCCGCGCAGCACGGTCGGGTGGAGCTGGATCGCGAAGTTGATGCTGTTCAGAAGCACGCCGGGGAACAGCTCGGGCGGCGGGATCGGGACGCCGAAGTTGAGCACCCCGCCGGCGCTCTTGAAGCCGCCGTCGCAGAAGGCGATGCCGTTTTGGGATGGCGGTGGGCTCAGGATGAAGCCGGCGCCGGGCTCGCCGTTTGGCCCCTCGCCGATCGTGATGTTCGCGGTCGCGTGCCAGTAGTTGCGCCCGCAGTCGGCCGAGGAGTCGCCGTTCGCCGAGTAGTGGAAGTTGACGTTGTCGAACCCGATCCCGCCGATCGACGCGTGCGGCACGCTGATATCGAGCGTGTCGAGGTGCAGCGGGCGGTCGTTGGTCACGATCAGGCCCGCGGCGGCGCTCGGCTGATCGCCGTCGCCGAACACGTCGAACTCCTGCGGCAGCGTCACGTGCAGGTTCACGACCGATTCCCGGACGCCGTTGTCGAGCGCGAACCCGACCGAGGCGCCGGCGTCGACCGGGAATCCGCCGATCACCGGTACGCCCTTGCGCGCGTCGAAGTTGATCAGTGGCCCGGTGAGCTTGAGGCCCGGCGGGAGGATGAACGGGATGCTGAAGGCGGTCATGTCGAAGTCGATCGTGCCGCTCTGAAGTGGGAACGGTCCGATCGACGCCGAGGCGTTGGGCGCGAACACGCGGAACTGCTCGGGGTAGATCACGACCGGCTGGCCGCCGCGCGGTGTGATCGTCATCCCGTCGAGTTGCACCGGCTTGTAGGAGATGTACGTCTGCTGGGTGTTGAACAGCGACTTGAGCGTGTCGCACATGTCCTTCGTCGTCTTTGGCGAGGCGCAGAGCGACAGCACGAAGTCGGGGTAGACCGGGCTCTTGTAGTAGCGGGCGACCGCGTTGGTAACGCTGGCCGGCAGGTCGCCGAGCGACTTCACCTCGACCAGGCAGCCGCGCGCGTCGATGATGTCCTCGATCACCTGGGCCTGGTCGCACGGCGGGTTCGGCGTCACGACCGTGGGCAGGATGGCGTGCGCCGAGGCGACGACGAGCGGCCCGAGCCGGTTGCTCGGCAGTCCGAGCCCGACGATCCGCGGATTGATGGTCGTCGACGCCGTCGCGCCGGTGGAGCCGATCGCGATCACCTTGATCGGCCGCTGCGTCGTCTGCGGCACGGTGATGTGTAGGAACGGGAGCGACGCCGGGGACTGGAAGTCGGGACGGCCGTCCCCGTTCATGTCGATCCCGACGTTCGCGACGTTGCCGCCGAGGTGGGTGTTGATGATCACGCCTTTCCCTCCAGGGGGCGTGGACGTCGTGACCTGGATAGTCGGCGGCGCCGGGGGCGGAGTCGTGCTGGTGCTCGTCGTCTGCACCGGATCGCCGTTCAGTCGGGCGATCGCCATGTCGTAGTTCGCGCCGACGTCGGTCGACCCGGCGAGCACCAACTTGCCGTCGGGCTGGAGCGCGAGGTCGCCGTCGAACTCATCGCCACCGAAGTCGACCGCCACATGGCCGTTCGTGCCGAAGCCGCTATCGGGGCTCCCGTCGGGGTTGTAGCGCGCGAGCACGAAGTCGTGGTTGGCATCGGCGTTGCTGAGCACGGCGATCTTCCCGTTCTGCTGGACGACGACGCCGACGGCCGCCTCGCCCGAGCCCCCGAAGTTGGGAGTCAGCTTGCCGCCGGTGCCGAAGCTCGTGTCGAGTGTGCCGTCGGCGTTCAGGCGGGCGATCGCGGACCCACCGGGGCCGCCGGCGTCGGTCGAGCCGACTACGACGATCTTCCCGTCGGGCTGGAGCGCCATCGCGTTGGCGGAGTCATTGGAGCCGCCGAAGCCGATGGACGCCTGATCGCCCGGCGGCGCGAACGAGGTGTCGTTACTTCCGTTGGCGTTCAGCCGCGTGACGAACATGTCCCCAACTCCGCCCGACAGGCCGGCGACGACGATCTTGCCGTCGGGCTGGATCGCGACCGCGAACGCGTTGTCGGGCGCGCCGCCGAGGTTGATCGTCCGCTTGCCGGTGCCGTTGAAGCTCGTGTCGAGCGTCCCGTTGGCGTTCAGGCGCGCGATCGCGAGATGGGCGCCGCCGGCGCTCGTCGTGCCGACGAGCACGAGCTTGCCGTCGGGCTGGAGCGCCATCGCATTGGCCTGGTCGGTGCCCCCGAAGTCGACGGTCGACGTGCCGCCCGTCCCGAAGCTCGTGTCGACGCTGCCGTCCGCGTTCAGCCGCCTGGTCACGAAGTCCGCCGTCGCACTCCCCTGGCCGGTCACGACGATCTGCCCGTTCGCGAGCGCGACGACGCCACCACCGATCGCGTTCGTCGGCGAAGCGAGCGTTACCTTGCCGGTGCCGTTGAAGCTCGTGTCGAGCGTGCCGTTGGCGTTCAACCGCGTGAGCGCATACTCACCTGGGGTGCTGCCGGCCGCGCTCGCGGTCGTGCCGAACGCGACGACCTTGCCGTCGGACGTGAGCGCCACGTGCGTGGCGCGGTCGAACCCGCCGAAGTCGACCCGCTGCTTGCCGCCGCTGCCAAAGCTCGCGTCCAGGTCGGAGGGCGCGGCCAGGGCGACAGCCGCCGACATGAGCGCGGCGGCGGCGCCGAGCACGATCGCGGCCCTTACGCCCCGTCTGATCAGAAGAGCCCGCGCCCCGCGCTGCGCCCTTGCCCCTGCATGCCATCCTCGCATTGGCCTGCAGTATCGTCTCCGGCGCCGGCGGTTCGCATCAGGGAGATACCCTGAACTTTGGGGAGATCTGCTCACAGTGGTTGGCTACGATCACCACGAGTCTTGATGACTGTGGAGGGGTACATAGCGCCGGACACGTCACATCTACATGAGCGCGAGCGCGAGCTGACAGGGCTGTCGGCCGCGCTGCAGGACGCGCGGCAGGGCGCCGGTTCGATCGTGGCGATCGCAGGGGCGGCGGGGACCGGCAAGAGCGCGCTGCTCGGCGCGGCCGTTAGACACGCGTCCAAGCTCGGCTTCGCGGTTCGCCGCGCGCGTGGCTCCGAGCTCGAGGAGGACCTCTCGTTCGGCGTGATCCGGCAGCTGTTCGAAGCTCCGCTGAGCTCGGCGAGCGCGAGCGAGCGCGAGCGGCTCCTATCGGGGGCGGCGGCGCCCGCCGCGCGCCTGTTCGCCTCGGTGGCGCTCGATCCCGCGGCCGGCGCGGACGGCGGCTTCGCGACGCTCCACGGCTTGTACTGGCTGGCTGCGAACGTCGCCGCGGAGCAGCCGCTGCTGCTTGCGGTCGACGACATCCACTGGGCGGACGCCCCCTCGCTGCGGGCGCTCAACTACCTCGCCGGACGCCTCGCGGATGTTCCGGTCGCGCTCGCCGTCGCGTTGCGGACGCACGAGCCGACCGGCGTCGCCGAGCTGGTCGCGAGCCTCGAGTCCCAGCCCTCGGCCTGCCGCTTCGAGCTTGCGGCGTTCGATCAAGCCGCCGTCGCCGCGATCGTCCGCGCCGAGATCGCGGGTGCGAGCGATGAACTGTGCGCGGCGTTCCACGACGCGAGCGCCGGCAACCCGTTCTACCTGCGCGAGCTGCTGCGCAGCGTCAGCTCGCGCAACGGGACGATGCCCGCGCCCGGCGAGATCCGCGAGGCCGCGGTCGCGTCGGTCGGCGATCGCGTCGCGCGTCGCCTCCTGGGCCTGGGGACGCACGCGCCCATGCTGGCCGCGGCGATGTCCGTGCTCGGCTCGGGCCGAAGCATTCGAGACGCCGCGGCCGTCGCCGGGTTGGAGGAGGCCGATGCCGCCGGGGCTGCACGCGCGATGCGTCGCGCCGAGATCCTCGCCGCCGAAAGCCCGTTCGAGTGGATCCACCCGCTCGTGCGGCGTTCGCTCTACGACAACCTCACGGTCACCGAGCGAGACCGCCTGCACGCGCGCGCGGCCGACGTGCTCGCGCGCGCCGGCGCGGCTCCGGGGGCGGTGGCTGTCCACCTCTCGGCGCTCAGGCCGGCCGGGTCTGAGGCGGTCGTCGCCAGGCTGCTCGCCGCGGCCGATGAGGCGCTCGCACGTGACGCTCCCGAGGTCGCCGTCGCGCTGCTGGATCGCGCGCTCGAAGAGGATGCCGCCGATCCGCCGCGCGCATCACTGCTGCTGAAGCTCGGCCAGGTCGAGGTGACGCGGCGCAACCCCGCCGCCGCCGAGCCGCTGCGCGAGGCGCGCGAGCTCTCGCGCGACACGCGCGAGCGAACGCTCGCGGCGATGGCCCTCGCCGAGATCCTCACGTTCGACGGCCATTGGGACCAGGCGGCAGCGACGATCTCGGAGGCGATCGACGGCCTCGCCGGCGCCGACCCGGATCTGACGCTCGAGCTCGAGGTCGTTCGTGCCGTCTGGTGCGCGTTCGATCCGCCGCTGTCGGCCGAGGTCTCGCGCGATCGAGGTCGACTGCTGGCGCTCGCCGGCGGGCCGTCGTGGCCCGCGCGCGCTCTCGCCGCCCTGCTGGCGGTCACGTCGGCCTTGCGCGGCGAGCATCTGGAAGAGATCGAGCCGCTGTGCGAGCACGCACTCGCTGACGGCGTGCTGTTCTCGCAGCGCGGCGCCGGCGCCTGGGCCTCCTCGCACGTCCTCGCCGCGCTCACGTCGATCGAGCAGAACGACAGGGCGTTCGCGCTGGCCGACGAGCTCGAGGACGCCGCGCGAGAGCAGGGATCGGTCGCCAACGCGCTGATCGCCGATGCCTACCGCGGTTGGATTCCCGCTCGCCTCGGAGACCTGACCGCGGCAGAGGAGCTCCTGCGCCCGATCGTCGACACTGCGATCAGTAACAACATGCTGCTGTATCTCGTGACCGGGCTGTGGTGGCTTCGCGACGTGCTGCCCGAGCGCCCTGCTCACGAGGACCTGACCGCTCTCGTCGAATCGCTCGAGCTTCCGCCGGCGTTCGCGCAGGCGGCCGGCGGCGCGTGGATGAGGTCGGTTCGCGGCAACCTGCGAGCGACGCGAGGTGCGCTCGGCGACGCGGAGCAGGACTTCCGTGCCGCAGGCGAGATCTTTCGCGCGCTCGGGTTCGGGCCCGTGCACGACCCGTGGCGCTCGTCGCTCGCGCTCACGCTCGGGCCTCGGGACGCCGAGGAGGCGCGCGCGCTCGTCGAGGAGGAGCTCGCGCTCGCCGACGCCACCGGGCTCGCGCGACCTTGTGGGGTCGCGCTGCGTGCACTCGGCCTGATCACGGGCGGAGACGACGGGCTAGAGCTGCTGCGGGAGTCCGTCGCGGTGCTCGCGGACTCGCCCGCGCGCTACGAGCACGCTCGGGCGCTCGTCGAACTGGGCGCGGCCCTTCGCCGCAGCGGCAGGCGTGCCGAGTCGCGAGAACCGCTCGAGGCGGGGATGGAGATCGCCCACCTCGGCGGCGCCGAACGGCTGGTCGCGCGTGCGCGGCAAGAGCTCCTCGCCACAGGCGCCCGACCGCGTCAGATCATCCGCTCCGGCTTCACGGCCCTGACGGCGAGCGAGCGGCGGATCGTGCGGCTCGCTGCCGAGGGCCATTCGAATCCCGAGATCGCACAGACGCTCTACGTCAGCGTCAAGACGGTGGAGTCGCACCTGTCCGGCGCCTACCGCAAGCTCGACCTCTCCGGGCCGGGGGCGCGGCGGCGCCTTCCGGAGCTCGTCGGGCGCGTCGAGTGACGCAGCGACAGATCGCCCGCGATCGTCCGACGCGCACGCACACCATCACAATCCGCCCAGCCCTCGGGCAAGAGGCGGGGGTGGGGCGAATCGTCAAGGTTCGCGCCCACCCGACGCCCGTCCGAGGGTGAGCTGGGCGCGAAACCGGCGGTTATGAGGCTGTCGCATAACCCCGTGAGCGTGATCACAGGTGATCTTGTTACGCCCACCTTCAGGAGCCGCCGCCGGAAGTCTCCGCCGTGGTCCCTGAGATCGGGTCCCGCTTCGACGATGTCGTCCGCCGCGCACTCGCGAAGCGCCCGGACGACCGCTACCCCTCGGCGGGGGACCTTGGCCGTGCTGCGATCGCCGCGGCCCACGACAGACCCGTCGATGAGCCGGAGCGAAGCGTTGCATCCGGTGAGGCAGCCTCGCCCGGCCAGGCAGTCACGACGGTTCTCTTGCGATCAGACGCGCCGACCGCCGGGAGCCCAGACGAACTGACACCCGATGAGCGCATCGATGATCGGACGAGCCCAACCGAGCGCTTCAGCACCGAGGCGACGCTCGAACGACTCGCGCCGCACGTCGTTTCACGGAGCCCGGTCCCGCGAGCGCGTGTCATGCCTCCGGGGCGCGACGTGACGTCGTGTCAGCCGCCCCGACCGCGCGTCGAGCGACGCGACCTTTCACGGGGCGGCGCTCTTCGCGCCCAACGCAGCGCGGGCGGCGGGGCACGCGCGACGAGACCAAGATCACGCCGTATTTGGCGTGCGCTGCTCGTACCGATCGCGGCGGCGACGCTTGTGGCGGTCGTGGCACTCGAGCAGGGCACGCTTGGCGATGGGAGCGCTGGGGGCGCTGGGGGTAAGTTGCTGCTCGCCGCCGGCACCGTCACAGGTCGCGACGCGGGCGGATACAACATCGGGCGCGGGTGCTCGGACGATCCGGGCAGTTCACTGCCGGGATGTCGTGATGCGCCTACCATGCCGAGAGGCGGTACGAAAGGCACGTGCGCCGGAGGAATCACGATCGAGCACAAACGACGACATGTGGCCTTGCCTTATGGCCGAAGTCGGCGGTTGGGCCGAACATGCACGGACAGCCGCCCTCGATCACAGCAATGCCCTGCTGGCGGCCGTGATCGGCTGCCGGCTTGGACACACTCCCGGCACCGGGGCCGCGATGCATCCAGACGTGCTTGATGCCCAGTTCGACGCACTCGCGCATGGTCTCCTCAGCGATCTGGGGTCTGGTCCCGATGACGACCGCCTTAACGCCACCAGGGATCGCGCGCAGGTCGTCATAACAGCGATCGCCCTCGACCTCATCCGCGTTCGGGTTGACCGCGAACACCTCGTAGCCCCGCTCCCGAAGGCGCTTGTAGACGACATTGCTGCCATGCCCCTTCGAGGTCCTGGATACGCCGGTGACCGCCACCCGCCTGTTGGCCAGAAAGTCGGATGCCGCCTCTTTGATCTTCTGCATCCCGGTCTCCTTTCGGGACTAGCACTGCTTCGGCCGCGCACTCGGACAGCGCACAGCTGAACCTTAGGCGGAGCCTCCAAGAGGGGCATCGGGGTAACCCACCGATCTGCCCGACCACGAAATACCGACCGGCAACCGAGCGACTGCTCGGTCAGGTCTACCCCCAGTCACCGTCGTAGCGACCACCATGGGACAGCTGGTACCCAAGTAGATCTGGGTGGTGCTTTGCGGCTGCGGATTGTGTGGTGGCGGTCGGGGCGGGTGTGAGTTCTGTGAGTGCGTCGGCCGCGGCCACGGGGCCGCCTGCTGCTGCGAAGGCGTCAGCGATGCGTTGCGCTCCGGGGCGGAGCTCGATGGCGTCGCGGACGGCTTCTCGCAGGTGGGATGGGGTGAGCTTGCTCGCCGGAAGCCGCACCCCCGCGCGGGCGATTTCGACGCGGCGGGCGACTTCGGGTTGGTCGCGCCCGAACGGGACGGCGACGCGCGAGATTCGCCGGGTCGTACGTACCGCAGCCACCCGAAAGCAGGTCCGCGTGCCTGGCCAAGCAGCGAGCCCCGCTGCTCGCCAATCTCGAGGCTCGGTGTATCGTCGGCGCGCCCGCTCGCCGGGACCGAGCGCGTGGAGCTCTGCTATGCCGCGTTTGCAGGTACGCCGAACACGTCGGCGCCGGCGTGACACGCTCACCTGCTTTCCGAGATTGGAGGTCTCTCGCGCGCGGTCGCGAGAGACGCGCTCCTCGCCAAGAGGGGGTTCCGTGTCGCTCGGCGTCGACGGGCCGGTAGGGCGGCTGCTGTGTCCGGCTTGCAAAGTGTCGTGGTTTACGCCAAAAGGGCGACGCGCTGGTCGGTCTGGGCCCCAGAATCTGAGCGAGAGCGCCTCAACTCTAGAAACTAGGCACCCAAGATCATGGCGATTTGCAGGACTTTCGTGATGGGCACGGCTGGGCTCGAACCAGCGACCTCTCGCGTGTGAAGCGAGCGCTCTCCCACTGAGCTACGCGCCCTGCGGCGATCGATTCTACGCGGCCTCGGCGGGGCCGGTCAGGCCGTGGCGCCCGCCGTCAGAGCCGGACGATGTTCTCGGCGACCTGGCCGCGGGTGACGCCGCGGAGGTCGATGAACAGCGCGGCTTCACGGGCGAGGGCGGCGTGGTCGATCCCCGGATGGGCGGTGACGAGGACGATCGCGTCGGCGCCGTCGACGGCATCGGCGAGCTCGACGTTGCTGAGCCCGAGCGCGGGAAGGGCGGGAACGAACGGGTCGTGGTAGCGGAGATCGGCGCCGCGGTGCGCGAGCTCCTCCATGATCCGCAGCGCGGGGGACTCGCGGATGTCACCGATGCCGCCCTTGTAGGAGACGCCGAGGACGGCGATGCGGGAGTCCTTGATCGGCTTCCGCGCCTCGTTGAGGGCGAGCTCGATCCGCTCGACGCAGTGGTAGGGCATCTGCTGGTTGATCTTGCCGGCGAGCTCGATGAACTCGGTCGACATGTGGAACTCGCGCGCGCGCCAGGTGAGGTAGAAGGGGTCGACCGGCAGGCAATGGCCCCCCATTCCGGGCCCGGGCTCGAAGCGCATGAAGCCGTAGGGCTTGCTCGCGGCGGCGTCGACGACCTCCCACATGTCGATGTTCATCCGGTCGGCGAGGATCGCGAGCTCGTTGACGAGCGCGATGTTGACCGAGCGGAAGATGTTCTCCAAGAGCTTGGTGAGCTCCGCCGCCTCGGGGCTCGAGACCTCGACGATCTCGTCGCACACGATCCCGTAGAGCTCGACCGCGCGGCGGGTGCACTCGGGCGTGATCCCGCCGATCACCTTTGGCGTGTTGCGCAGGGTGAAGTCGGTGCGGCCGGGATCGACCCGCTCCGGCGAGAAGGCGACGTTGAGCCCGTCGCCGACCGACAGGCCCGAGCCCCGCTCGAGCGTCGGCACGAGCAGATCGCGCGTCGTGCCCGGGTAGGTCGTCGACTCGAGCACGACGAGCTGCCCGCGCTGGAGCACGTGGGAGAGCGCCTCGCCGGCGGCGTTGAGCGGCCCGAGCTCCGGCTCGCGATTGGCGGTGAGCGGAGTGGGCACGCAGATGAGCACGGCGTCGGTACGCGCGAGCGGTGCGTAGTGGCTCGTCGCCTCGATCCGGTCCCGCACCGCGGCCAGGCGTGCGGAGTTGATGTCCTCGACGTAGGACTGCCCCGCGCGGATCGCCTGGATCTTGCGGTCGTCGACGTCGACGGCGATCACGTCGACGCCCGCTTCCGCGAACGCGACGACGAGCGGCAGCCCGACGTACCCGAGACCGATTACACCCACTGACATGCCCTGCACGGTATCGAGTCCCGCGGCGTGGCCGCCCCGCCCGGCAGAAATCTGGATCCATGTCGAGGAAGCGCCAAGCCGCAGCCCCTGGGCGCTAGGATCCGCCACGGACCGTGCTAGGCGGGGTGCTAGCGGTGCCCTGTACCCGCAATCCGCTCTAGCGGGGCCGAATTCCCTCTCGAGGGGCTACCGGCCCGGGGTCAGCGCCCTGTTTGTGGCGGTGATGGTTCGGTCCCATTGCGATGGAGAGCTGTGAACCAGGTCAGGTCCGGAAGGAAGCAGCCTTAAGCGGTGATCTCCAGGCGCGATGGGAGCGCTGAACCGGAGTCATGAAACGGCGGCCGCGCCCTGGACACGAGCTTCGACGGAGGGTGCACGGTCCACTTATTCAGTCTTATCTCTGCTATACCAGCGCGGGC
Source organism: uncultured Solirubrobacterales bacterium (assembly GCA_963752905.1). Lineage (GTDB taxonomy): Bacteria > Actinomycetota > Thermoleophilia > Solirubrobacterales > Solirubrobacteraceae > Palsa-465. Next base: position 146,966 of record CAVWAC010000016.1, on the reverse strand, counting down.
TCATGAGCGCGAGAGCCGTGAACCCACCGGCCCCCGTCGCGCTGGCTGCGAGAGCCTTCACGCCGACGGCGGGCGTCGCGCTCGCCGTGTACGCGGTGCTCGCGCTGGTGCTGTTCGGCTACCCGCTGTTCCATCCCGGCGCCCATGCCTGCGTGTGCAGCGGCGTACCGGACGCCGGCATGTACATCTGGGCCTTCAGCTGGTGGCCGCGGGCCCTCCTGCACGGCTGGAACCCGTTCGTCAGCCACCTCATCTATTTCCCCTACGGGATCAACGTCACCCACGGCACGCTCGTCCCGGGGATCGCGCTGCTGTTCGCGCCGCTGACCGCGATCGCCGGGCCGATGTTCTCGTTCAACGTGGCGATGCTGCTCAGCCCCGTCCTTGCCGCATTCTTCGCCTTCCTGCTCTGCCGGCGGCTGACCGGCTCGCCATGGGCGTCGCTGCTCGGCGGCTGGCTGTTCGGCTTCTCCGCGTACATGCTCGGGCAGATGCAGGCCCACCTGCATCTCACCTGGGTGTTCCTCCTTCCGGCCATCGTCGACCTCACGCTTCGCTTCATGGCCGCGGAGATCAGCCGGCGGCGGTACGTCGTCCTGCTCACCGTCGCCCTCATCCTGCAGTTCTCGATCTCCGCCGAGGTGTTCTGCGCCGCGACACTGTTCGCCGCGCTCGCGCTCGGCCTCGCATACGCCATCGGGAAGGGCGAGGCGCGAGCCGCGATCCACGGACTGCTCGTGCCGGTCGCCGCGGCGCTCGGCCTGACCCTGCTCGTCGTCTCGCCCTACCTCGTCTACAGCCTCAAGCCCGGCATGGTGCCCGTGCTCCCGGGGCGCGCGAACACGTTCTCCGCCGATCTGCTCGGCTTCGTCGTCCCCACCCAGCTCTTCGCCGTCGGGGGGCACGCGCTCCGGGCCACGAGCACGAAGTTCACCGCCGGTCTCAACGAGGGCGGCAGCTACCTCGGCATCCCGCTGATCGTGATGGCCGTGCTCGGCGCCGTCGTGGCCTTCCGGCGGCTGGCGGTCAAGGTCTCTCTGGCGATCCTGCTCATCGCGGCGGTGTTCTCGCTCGGGGGCTACCTCCACGTCGGCGGCGTGAAATCGATCCGGCTGCCGTGGACGCTCGCCGAGCACCTCCCGATCCTCGGGCTGATGATGCCGGCCCGCTTCGCGGTGTTCGCCGCACTCGCCGCATCGGTGCTCGCGACGATCTGGCTCGCGCGCCAGTCGCTGCGCCGGGGCGCGTGGGTCCTGGGGATCCTCGCCGTCGTCGCGCTGTGGCCCGCGGTCGGCGCTGGGCACTGGCGCGGCATCCCGGGGGTCCCACAGGTCTTCACCGCCAGTCGCTATCGGCACCTCATCGGCTCCCGCGACGTCGTGCTCGCCCTGCCGGTCGGGAGCAAAGGCCAGAGCATGATCTGGCAGAGCGACGCGAGCCTGCGCTTCCGGATGGTCGGCGGCTACGTCCTCGCGCCCGAGGCGCACCAGCCCTACGGCCACTTTGCCATCTACCCAACCCTGGCCTTCGGACGGCCCGTCCGGCACATGCTCGCCGCCGCCTCGGTGTTCCTGCGCCGCGCCCGGCCGACGGTGGCGGTCATGGCCGTTGGCCAGGCCGCGGACTCGGTGTGGCTGCCCCTGCTCGAGCGCCTGCAGTGGCATCCGATGGTGGTCGACGGGGCGGTCCTCCTGCGTCCCGCCGGCTTCCGGACCGTCGCGCAGGCGCAAACCGGCCGGCGGCTGCCGGATCCGGCGAGCGCGACCGCCAGGGCCGTGCGCAGGATGGCCACCGGCTTCCTCCGCTTCCTCGCCCTCGGCGATGCGAACGGGGTGTGCTCGGTGCTCACCCCACAGGCCGTCCTCGCCGAGCTCGGGCAGAGGTCGACCGCCGGTCCGCGCTGCCGGCGCGCCGTGCTCGTGCTGCTCAGCCGCGACCGTTCCCTGCGCCTGGCCGCACGCCATGCCGAGATCGATGCGGTGGTTGTCCACGGCCCCGCGGACTACGGCTACGTCCAGATCGACCTGCCGGGCGTGGCGCGTGATCCCGACCAGGATCTCGTCGTCTCCGACGCACGCCGGAGCTGGCAGATCAACGGCTTTCCCCTCCCCGGCCACGGCGTGACCTGACCCCGGTGCGGGACCCCGTGGCGGTGCCCCGAGGCAGCGGTGAGCCGCGCCGAGGCCCCCACTAGACTCGGATTCTCCGTGTCGACCGGACCCTCGCTCTACCGCCGCCACCGCCCTCGGACGTTCGCCGACGTCGTCGGCCAGGAGCATGTCGTCCGCACCCTTCAGAACGCCGTCAGCCAGGGCAAGGTCCACCACGCGTACCTGTTCGTCGGCTCGCGTGGGACCGGCAAGACGAGCATGGCGAAGATCCTCGCGGCGTGCCTGAACTGCGAGCAGGGCCCGACGGTCACCCCGTGCGGCCACTGCGAGTCCTGCCTGTCGATCCAGAACGCCACCTCGCTCGACGTGATCGAGATGGACGCCGCCTCCAACAACTCGGTCGACGACATCCGCGACCTACGTGAGAAGGTCGCCTACGCGCCCGTGTCCGGGCGTCACAAGGTCTACATCCTCGACGAGGCGCACATGCTCTCCCAGCAGGCATGGAACGCCTTCCTCAAGACGCTCGAGGAGCCGCCGCCGCGGACGATCTTCGTGCTGGCCACGACAGAGGCGCAGAAGGTGCTGCCGACGGTCGTCGATCGCTGCCACCGCTTCGACTTCGGCCGCCCCTCGGCCGAGGACGTGGCCAAGGTGCTCGGGCGGGTTGCCCAGCAGGAGCAGATCGACATCGACGGCAACGCTCTGGCGCTCATCGCGCGCCACGCCACGGGCAGCTTCCGTGACGCGCTCGGAACGCTCGAGCAGCTCGTCACCTACGCCGGCGGCCAGCGGATCCAATCAGCGGACGTGCTCGCGGTGCTCGGGGTGGCCGACGCCGAGCAGCTGTTCGACGCCGTGCGCGCGGTCGCCGCCCGCGATCCCGCGCAGGCGCTGCGCGCCGCCGCCCGGCTCGCCGAGTCCGGCCGCGACCCCGGCCAGGTGCTGCGCGACCTCGAGACCCACGCCCGTGAGCTGCTCACCGTGCAGGTGCTTGGCGAGGTCCCGCCCGAGCTCCGCGTGACGCCCGACCGTGACCAGCGGCTGCTCGAGCAGGCCCAGGCGCTGTCGGAGACCGATGCCGTGCGACTGCTCGACCTCGTCGCCGATGCGCTCGAGGCGACCGCCAACGGCGCGCAGCCTCGGATCCAGCTCGAGCTCGTGCTGATCAAGGCCGCCGCCCCTCAGGTCGATCCCTCGACGAGCGCGCTGCTCGCTCGGATCGAGCGGCTCGAGGGTGCGCTGGCCGGCAGCGGCCCGCTCCGCGCCGTGGCCGGCGAGCGCGTCGCCGACCCCGAGCCGGTGACTGCCCCGGCGCCGACGCCCACGTCGGCGCCGCCCGCGCCGCAGGCTGCCGCCGCGCCACCTCAGGCCGCCCGACCCGCCCCTGCGCCGCCGGCCGCAAATCATGCCCCGGCCGCCGCCCAGGCCCCGGCCGCCGCCACGGCCCCCGCGGTCGCCGCGGCCGTGCCCGTGCCGCGCGCCGACGGGGGCGCGGTCACGCTCGCAGCGGTGATCAGCTCCTGGCCGGCCGTCGTCGACGTCGTGCGCGACGGCAATCACATGCTCGCGGCCCTGCTCGCCGACGTCCGCCCGGTGGCCCTCACCGACCGCGAGCTCACGCTCGCTTTCCCGCCCGGCGCCGCCTTCCTCAAGCGCAAGGCCGAGCAGGAGGACTACCGCCGGGCGGCCGCCGAGGCCTTCCGCACGATCACCGGACAGAGCCGCGCGCTCCGCTACGAACTCCGCGACCCGGAGGAGATTCCCCAGGAACCGCCGCAGGCGCCTCATCTCTCGGGCGAGGAGCTCGTGCGGCGCTTCCTCGAGGAGTTCGACGCCGAGGAGCTACTTGACCACGAACCCGACGAACGGGAGGCGAAGACCTGATGCCACAGCAGCCCAACATGCAGCAGATGCTCAAGCAGGTCCAGAAGATGCAGCAGGACATGATGGCGGCGCAGGAGTCGCTCAAGGACGAAGTCGTCGAGGCCTCGGCCGGCGGGGGCATGGTCACCGTCAAGGCGACGGGCGACCTCAACATCAAGGCGATCACCATCGATCCCCAGGCCGTCGACCCCGACGACGTCGAACTGCTCCAGGACATGGTCCTCGCCGCGGTGAACGAGGCGCTGCGCGCCGCCCAGGAGCTCGCCTCGACGCGGCTCGGCGGGATCACCGGCGGGCTCGGAGGACTCGGCCTGCCCGGCCTTTAGGCTCCCGATCGCCAATCCAGACGACCCGCAGCCACTCCACGACCATTCCGCCCGCCCGTGAGCGTCTACGCCCCGCCCGTCCAGCGCCTCATCACCGAGCTCTCGAAGCTGCCCGGCGTCGGCGGGCGCACGGCACAGCGGCTCGCCTTCCACCTGCTGCGGGCCAGCGACGAGGATGCCTTCGCCCTCGCCGAGGCGATCCGGGAGGTCAAGGAGCGGATCGGGCTCTGCGAGGTGTGCTTCAACCTCGCCGACGGTCCCCGGTGCCGGATCTGCGCCGACGCGCGGCGTGACCTCGAGCTGATCTGCGTGGTCGAGGAGCCGTCGGACGTCATCTCGATCGAGCGCACCCACGAGTTCGCCGGCCGCTACCACGTCCTCGGCGGGGCGCTGTCGCCGATCGACGGGATCGACCCCGAGGACCTGAAGATCGCCGAGCTCTACGACCGCGTCCGCGACGGCTCGGTCCGCGAGGTGGTGATCGCCACCAATCCGACGACGACCGGGGAGGCCACCGCCCTGCACATCGCGGCCGGGCTGCGTGAGATCGTCCCCGACATCTCGGTCACCCGACTGGCCAGTGGGCTCCCCGTCGGGGCCGACCTCGAGTACGCCGACGAGCTCACGCTCGGGCGGGCTCTCGCCGGCCGTCGCACCGTGTGAATCGTCAGCCGCTCTCGGCGGCGAGCGGCGCCTGAGGAGCTACCGCGAGGTTTGCGGAGCTTGTCATCGGTTTAGCACCGAGTGACACTCGCGAGGACTCGACACCGCGCGGAAATTCAGTTGACACCGGCGCGGGACCCGTGTCACCATGGCCGTTGCGTGGCAACTCTCCCGCGCAGCGCGGGGGACCACCGAAGTCAGGGGAAGGGAGTACTCCGAAACCGGGAACTGGGGCCGATGTCGGCGCCTGCACATACGCAGGCGGGCGCGTGACGCACTGGCGCACGCTCGCACGATGACGCCGTCGATCCTCGTCGGCGGCTGACATGGACAGGGGGCTGCCGAGCGCGAGCTCGGAATGGTGACAGTTGACACCCACGCTGCCTGCACGGGCGAGTGGCACACGCGCCTGCGGATCGGCGGCACGCACAACAACAGTCACTTAAAGCAACTCACCACTGATCAGTCATCGTCAAGGAGCTCATCGTGCCAACGTCAGTCGAAGCACCCGTTGTCAAGCTCGGTACGGCCACCGTGCGGAGCACGTTCCCGCCCATGTACTACGACTCGCCGGTCTCGCAGGTCGTCGCGCAGGTCCCGGTCGAGGCGGCGGGCGCGGTGACGGCGGAGATCAGCGCGGGCGGGGAGTTCTTCAAGGTCGAGCGGGTCGAGATGATCGAGGAGACGGCCGGTGAGCTCGCGGGCGGCGAGCACCTCCCCCTCCGGGTCGGTGCGGGCTCCACCCCGGCCAATGGCGGCAAGACGACGCTGCCGCGGCCGTTCCGTATCGCCCAGGTGTGGGTGACCGCCGAAGTGCCGAAGGCCTCGGCGCCCGCCCCGGGCGCATTCACCGGCACCGTCACGCTGAGCGGCGCCGGCGTGAACGAGACGGTCGAGCTCGAGGGCACCTACCTCGGGACGCTCATCGGCTCGGTGAACGTGTCGCCGGAGACGGCCACGCCCGGTGAGCCGGTGCTCGTCGAGGTCCTGAACGCCGCGGGCAAGCCGCAGACGGATCCGAGCGTGACGATCAACGTCGCCGGAGTCACCGCCGCGGCACGCTGGTACCAGTTCCCGACCCCGGGCGCGCGCACGCTCACGATCACGGCGACGCGTGGCGCGCTCAGCGAGACGGCCGAGGCGACGATCGCCATCAGCGGCTCGCCGCTCGCGTTCCGCGCGTCGCTGACCACGCCGGTCGTGACCCAGTGTCCGATTCTCCAGGCTTCGCCGGTCATGGGCGCGCACTACACGGCGAGCTTCTCGCTCGGGGCGCCGAACATCCTCCCGCCGAGCCAGGAGGCGGCCTCCGAGGACGGCGGCAAGACCGCGCCCACTGCGGCCGGCGGCAACGGCAAGGCCGCCATCGCCAACGAGCATGTCGCCCCGCAACCGCCGCCCGCGACGAAGATCGCCAAGGAGGCACTCTCGATCGAGCCCGCCAAGGCGCTCACGCCGACCGACCCGCTCGGCGCGGAGTTCGCCAAGGCACTGCCGACCCTGAACACGCGGGAGGTCATCCGCTCGGTGCCGCAGTCGACGAAGACAGCGGTCGCGAGCTCGCTCGCCTCGGGCGTCGTGGCCGCGGTCGGGCTGCAAGCGACGCCGACCGAGACCTCGTACGAGTGGGACTTCGGCGACGGGACGAAGGCGACGACGTCGTCGCCGAGCGTCACCCACGACTACTTCCCCGTGATCGAGGGCGGCGATGTCTCCCGCAGCTTCGACGTCACGTGCACGATCGTGCACGACAACATCACCGTCAAGCGGACGCTCGTGCTCGCCTCGGCCTATGGGCTGTGCCGGCGGATGGGGACGATCGTGCCGCCGATCACCTCGGCGAGCGCCTACGCGACCTTCCAGCACCTCGCCTTCTCAGCCTCGCTCGTGGTCCACAACCTCGAAGACGAGCCGATCACGCTCGGCAAGATGGCCTTCGTGCCGGTCAGTGACGCGGCCGCCGCCGCGCCGCCCGCCCCGAGCTTCACCACCATGGAGGTCCCGGTGACGATCGCCGCCCACTCGGCGTCCGCCCTCGGGGTATACATCCCCGCCAACGAGCTGCAGCTGACCGGCGGGACGACGAACGGGTTCATCGTTTACTACAGCGGCGAGATGCAGCCGCCCGGCGAGGCCGCCGTCCCAGTGCGCTTCTCCTACGCGTTCCGGATCCCGCTCACCGCCTCCGGGCTGCCGCACGCGTCGCTGCCGTCGTTCACCCGGGTCAATCTGGCCGCCGCCCTCACGGCGGCCTCCGGGCTGCTGACCGGCGGCGCGCATCCGCTGAGCAAGGCGGGGAGCCAGACCCTCGACCCGGCCACCCACACGCTGGCCATCCCGCTCGCCGCCGACGCGCATGATGCCGCCACTCTCGCGCAGGTGCGGACGGCGGTTCAGGGAACGCTGACCACGGCCGCCGTCGAGGCCGGTGTCGTGTCGCTGCGCGAGCTCGCGGCCGGGCCCACCTCGCTCGGGCTGAAGACCGCGCTCGCCGCGCGGGTGCCGGCCGGCGCCGCGACCCTGGCTGCCACCTCCGCCGCCACGTCTCCGGCCGCCGCCAAGTCCGGGGCCGCCGCCAAGTCACCGGGCGCGACCGCGTCCTCGATCGCGACGGCCACGCTCGAGACCCTCGGCGGCGCCCACGCCGGCGCCGTCGAACGCATGCTCACCCTCGACCCGCTCGCGCCGCCGCCGGTCGCGGCCGGCAACGAGTGCTTCCCCGACGACATCTCCGATGCCGACGCGGCGACGGCCGAAGCCGACCAGCTCGTCTGCCAGCTCACCAACGAGACCGAGACGGTGACCATCCCGGGCTCCTTCCAGAACGCGATGCAGGGCGACGTGATCCTCTCGCCGGCGCCGGTCGGCGGCGGGGACATGATCGCCGCGATGTTCGCCGCGCTGACCCCCCCGCAGCATCACGGTCACTCGGGGATGATGACGGCGAACTTCTTCGAGATCACGCACTGCACGGCGGCTCCGGAGCGGATCACCGACAACATCATCACCGACGCGGTCGGCATCCCGACGAGCCTCGACCCCTCGACGCTCCAGTTCGCCTGGCCGGGCAGCATCACCCAGAGCATCGATGACGCCACCAACCCCCGGCCATTCATCGATCCGGGCGGCAAGACCTACCAGATGAACAGCTTCAACACCGACAGCATCGGTGACGGCTTCCAGCTCACGCCGCCGGTCGTCGTCAAGCCACTCCCCGAGCACGAGGCCACGGCCCGTGCGAGCCTGCGGGCGGCGGCGGACATCGCCCGCTCCAAGGGCGCACAGTACGACGCGAGCGGAAACCTGACCCAGCCCGGCGGGTGTTACTACTCGTTCTTCGGCTACACGAGCCCGCAGATCGCCGCCGGGTTCACCGACCCGGCCCCGGCCGACGCCGGCTGGGCCGCCGGCCACTCGCCGGCGGTGTGCTCCTCATTCGTGTGGCTGAGCCTCAAGAAGCAGGGGATCCCGCTCGTCACCACCAACCAGTTCGAGGCCGAGACGGACTTCTCGCCGCTGGCGCAGTCGGCCGGGGCCCTGGCCGGGCCGGCCACCCTCGACGGGCTGGAGTTCTATCCGGCCACCGAGCGGGTCTCCGCGGCCGCGGCGCTCCGCCAGATGGTGCTCAACCAGGCGCTCGACAAGGAGATGGGGCTCGGCACGATTCCGGGCATCAACGAGGCGATCGCCGGGCCGATCGCCGATCAGCTGCTCAACATGTTCGCCTTCGGCAACCCGAACATGGTCGGCTCCTCGCAGTGGCAGAGCCCGGGGGACGGCAACGCCGTGAGCCCGGACAACATCGAGTTCTGGAACCCGCCGTTCTTCGGCTACCAGGAGCCGCTGCAGTACCTGCCTCAGCACACCGAGCAGTACACGGTCAGCCGCTGGAAGCAGGTCATCACCCGGGGCTCGGTCCACGGCACGGTGCGCCTCAACGGCGCTCCGGTGCCGAACGCCCAGGTGTGGGTCTTCCAACCGAACGGCACGACGTTCACCGGCCCGGACGGGAGCTACACCCTGAGCAACGTGCCGATCGGCTCCTACGACATCAAGGCCCAGGCGGTGGTCTCCCAGAACGGTCTCAGCGAGGAGTTCACCAACGGCGCGGGCGAGGCGATCACGCTCACCGCAGCACAGGCGAACATCGTCAAGGACATCGACCTCCAGCCACCGGCGGTCTCCTTCCGGAGACTCGACATCAGCTACTCGATGAGCTGCGACCACGGGGACGCGAATCCGTTCAACACCCACGGGGTCCAGACGACCGACACGATGAGCGGGTCACGGGACGTCAACCCTGGGCTGGTGACGAACAGCTTCTCCTACAGCTACGACTACAACGGGGGCGGGTACTTCCACATCGATTACCTGTTCTCGCTCGCCCTGCTCGAGGACCTGTCGGTCGAGGTGACCGTCCAGGGGACGATGTACAACGACGGCGACAGCTCGGTCCAGTTCCAGTACGCGATGGCGCCGTTCAACATCCCGATGGGCGTGACCTGGAGCGGCTGGATGAGCATGGAGCACGACGGCTTCAGCTACCACAACGGGCCGGCCGTGCTCACCTTCAGCATCACCAACAACCAGCAGACCGGGTAGGCCCAGGGAACCGGTCGCTGTCCACGGCTTCGGCCCGACCGCGGGCCGCCTACCGGAGAACGCCGAAGCGCGCCTTCAGCGTGAGGTCGCGCAGCAAGGCGGTGCGCACGTCGGCGCGCACCGCGGGCTGGGTTTCGGCGGCACTCAGCACCGCCTGGTAGGCGGCCTGGTGCTCGGACGCGGGTCCGGTGATGTAGAGCAGGTCGTCGCCCGCCTCGAGCGCCTGGAGCGCGACCTGCGCGGGGGACTGGCCGGTCGGCTGGAGGGTCGCGTCGAGGTCGTCGCTCATCACCACCCCGTCGAAGCCGTAGTCGTGGCGCAGGAGCCGCACCGCGCCCGGGAGCAGGCCCGCCGGGGTGACGCCGTCGAAGGCGACGTAGGCGGCGTTCGACATGACGATCACCGGTGCTCGTTGTGTGACGGCCGCAAACGGGATGAGATCGTTGTCCTCGAGCGCGGTGAGCGAGCCGCCGACGTTCGCGGTCATCTGATCGGGGTCGGCCGACGCGGCGCCCGATCCGGGAAAGTGGCTGATCGCCGAGATCATTCCCTGGCTGAGGTAGCCGCTCAGGGCGGCCGCGGTGAACTGGGCGACCGCCTTGGGGTCGGTGCTGAACAGCCGTCCGGTGAGGGCGCCCTGCGGGATGTCGACGTCGGCGAGCGGGGCGAGCGTCATGTTGACGCCGAGCGCCCGCAGGCGCTGCGCGGCCTGCACGGCCTCAGACTGGGCCGTTGCCGGCGTCCCGTTGGCCCCGATCTGGGCCTCGGACTGCGGCGGCAGGTCGGGGATCGCCGTCTGCGCGCCGCCCTCCTGGGTCGCCGCCATCAGCATCGGCGCGCGGCCGGGGTGAAAGGCCCCGGACCGCAGCGCCGCAATCAGCTGGCCGACGCCCTTGTCGGTGCTGAAGTTGCTCCAGTCGAGCACGACACCGCCCCAATCGGCCGTCCCGAGCGCCCCCACCGCCTCCGGGGAGGTGCCGTCGACGCTGACCAGAAACAGCTGCGCCACCTGGCGGGCGAGCGGGAGCTGGGCGGCGAGCGCGGCCGCCGCCGGGGCGGGCTGGAAGTCGGTGGAGGTGGCGGGACCGGGCAGGCTGCCGGGCTTCGCCGGCGCGAGGGTCGAGGCTTGGCCGCCGGGGCCGGGGGGGACGTAGTGCGGCCGGCTGGAGCCGGAGCCGGAGCCGGAGCCGACGATGGCGACGATGACGATCGCGGCGACCACCACCACGAGACCCGCGAGCACGGCGAGTCGGCGGCCGTTCAGGCGCTGGATCCGGTCGGCCGGGGGAGAACTCGGCGGGCTCACCCCGTAACCTCCGTGCCCGTGGAACCCCTGGGCACAGTGGTCATGAAGTTCGGCGGGACGTCCGTCGCCGACGCCGAGCGGATCAAGCGTGCGGCACGGCGGATCGTCGCCCAGCGTGAGGCCGGGCGTCGCGTGGTCGCCGTCCTCTCCGCGCGCGGGCAGACGACCGACGAGCTGATCGCGATGGCCGAGGAGGTCTCCGAGTTCCCTGATCCGCGAGAGATGGACATGCTGCTTTCGACCGGGGAGCGAATCTCCTGCGCACTCTGCGCCATGGCCATCAACGATCTTGGCCACCGTGCCATCAGCCTGACGGGCTCCCAGGCCGGGATCGTCACCGATACGTCGCACACGAAAGCACGAATCCTGGATGTGCGCGCCACTCGGATCCAGGAGGCGCTCACCGACGATTTGATCGTCCTCGTGGCCGGCTTTCAGGGCGTCTCGACGAGCCGTGACGTGACGACGCTCGGCCGCGGCGGCTCGGACACCACCGCGGTCGCCCTTGCCGCGGCGATCAACGCCGACGTCTGCGAGATCTACACCGACGTGGCCGGGGTGTTCACCGCCGACCCGCGGATCGTCCCCGAGGCCCGCAAGCTGCCCTACGTCTCCTTCGAGGAGATGCTCGAGATGGCCGCCTCGGGTGCAAAAGTGCTGCAGCTGCGCTCGGTCGAGTACGCCCGTACCCACGGCGTCCGGATGCACTGTCGTTCGAGCTTCGAGGACAGTCCGGGTACCGTTGTCCTCGGAGAAGACGAAACCATGGAACACCCCCTGATCACCGCCGTCACCCACTCGACCGAGGAGGCCCGGATCAGCCTGCTCGGCGTCCCGGACCGACCCGGCGCGGCCGCCGCGATCTTCAACGCGCTCGCCGAGGCGGGTTGCAACGTCGACACGATCATCCAGAACGAGCCGCTGCAGGAGGGGCGCGACGCCGAGGTCTCCTTCACCGTGCCCTCGGAGGACCTGCGCGCCGCCCAGCAGGCGCTCGAGCCGGTCGCCCGCGACCTCGGGATCGCCCGCGTCGACACCGACAGCCAGATCGGCAAGGTCTCGATCGTCGGCGCCGGCATGCGCTCGCACCCCGGCGTCGCCGCGAAGGTGTTCGACACCCTCGCCGAGGAGGAGATCAACATCGAGATGATCTCGACCTCGCCGATCAAGATCTCCTGCGTGATCCGTGCCGAGGCGGTGCCCCAGGCCGTCCGCGCGCTGCACACCGCGTTCGAGCTCGCGGCGTCGGCCGTCCAGCAGGAGCGCCCGATCGGCCAGGAGGCGCGATGAACGCCCGGCCGCGCGTGGCCGTCGTCGGCGCGACCGGCGTCGTTGGCGGCACAATGCTCGAACTGCTCGCCGAGCGTGAGTTCCCGGCCGCCGAGATCGTGCCCTTCGCCTCCGGCCGCTCGGCCGGCCGTGAGCTGAACGGGACGGTCGTCCAGCCGCTCAGCGACGAGACGATCCAGGGGTTCGACATCGCCCTGTTCTCCGCCGGCGGCACCGTCTCACGCGAGTGGGGGCCCCGCTTCGCCCGTGCCGGCGCCGCGGTGATCGACAACTCCTCCGCCTTCCGGCGTGACCCCGAGGTACCGCTCGTCGTCTCCGAGGTCAATCCGCACGCACTCGAGTGGCACCGCGGGCTGATCGCCAACCCGAACTGCTCGACGATGCAGACCGTCGTCGCCCTCGCGCCGATCCACCGTGCGGTGGGTCTCGAGCGGCTTGTCGTCTCCACCTACCAGTCGGTGTCCGGCACCGGCAAGGCGGCTCTCGACGAGCTCGGCGCGCAGGCCGAGGCCGCGCTTCACGGTCGGCCGATGCCCGCCCCCGAGGTGTATCCCGAGCCGATCGCCTTCAACGTGATCGGCGCGGCGGGCTCGTTCGCGCCCGGCGAGGACCACACCGACGAGGAGCGCAAGATGATGTTCGAGACGCGCAAGATCCTCGAGGACGAGGCGATCGGCGTCGCCGTCACCTGCGTCCGGGTTCCCGTTCGCGTCGGCCATTCGATCTCGGTCAACCTCCAGACCCGGGAGCCGCTCACCGCCGAGGACGCACGCGAGCTGCTCGCCGCCGCGCCCGGGATCCTGCTCGAGGACGTGCCCACGCCGCTCCGGGCCGAGGGCCGCGACGAGGTGTTCGTCGGGCGGATCCGCCGCGACGAGTCGGCCCCGCGGGCGCTCAGCATGTGGGTCGTCTCCGACAATCTCCGCAAGGGCGCGGCGACGAACGCCGTGCAGATCGCCGAGCTGCTCGTCGGAGGGTCGCCGGGCCGGGACGCGCACGGGGGCGGCCGGGAAGCCGCCGAGGTTGCCTGACGAGCTCTACGAGCTGATGCGCTGCGCGCCCTCGACGCGCCACTTCAGCCACGAACCGGTCCCGCGTGAGGCGCTCTATCGCGTCCTCGACAACGCTCGCTTCGCCCCCAGCGGCGGCAACCGCCAGGGCTGGCGGGTCGTCGTCGTCACCGACCAGGCCAAGCGCACGCGGATGCGCGAGCTCTACGAGGAGCCGTGGCGGGCCTACACCGAGTCCACCGGCAGCCGGGCGATCCTCGACAACCCCGAGCAGGCCTCGGGGCTCTCGCCCGGGCGGCTGCGGATGCTGCGAGGCGCCGACGAGTTCGCCCACACCTTCGACCGCGTCCCGGTGCACCTCGTGATCTGCGTCGTGGTCGACGCGCTGGCCATCGTCGACCATGAGCTGCCACGGCCGAGCATCGTCGGAGGCGCCTCGGTGTATCCGTTCGTGCAGAACATCCTGCTCGGGCTGCGCCGCGAGAGCCTCGGCGCCGCCTTCACCACGCTGCTCACCCCGGCCGAGGCCGAGGTCCGGGCGCTGCTCGGGATTCCCGAGGGCGTCGTGCTCGCCGGGCACATCTCGGTCGGCCACCGCGCCGATCCCTGGCCCCGGCGGCTGAGCCGCAACCCGGTCGAGGAGTTCGCCTACGGCGAGGCCTACGGTCGGGCCTGGTAACGGTTTCGGCCTGTCTGCGGACGGGCGGCCAGGGTCCGGTCGGAATTGTTGGCCACAAGGCCCGGTGCTCGTCTTGCCCGGGGGTGTAGACCTCAGTAGGTGAGATGGACCGCGTCTACCCCGTACACGGTCGGGATCGAGGAGGAGGTGATGCTCGTCGATCCCAGCGACTTCTCGCTGGCCCAGTGCAGCGACGAGGTCCTGCCGCAGCTCGACCCGGAGCTCGGCGCCCATTTCATGCTCGAGACCCATCAGGCGGTGGTCGAGCTCGCGACGTCGCCCCATATCGGGGTGTCCGGCGCCGTGGCGCAGGTCGAGTCCCTGCGACGGGGACTGGCCAAGACGCTGTCCGAGCACGACCTCCTGGTGGCGAGCGCGGGAACGCACCCCTTTGCGCAGTGGCATGAGACGGAGGTCTCCGGCCACGGTCGCTACAAGCTCGTCTACGAGTCGATGCGGGAACTCGCTCGGCGTGAGCCGACGTGCGCGCTGCACGTGCATGTGGGGGTGGCCGATCCTGAGGACGCGATCAGGCTGATGGCCCGGATGCGCACGCACCTCCCGCTGCTGCTGGCGCTGTCGTCCAACTCTCCCTTCTGGCAGGGCCGCGACACCGGGCTGGCCTCGGCCCGGACGCCGGTGTTCCAGGCCTTCCCCCGCGTGGGGATCCCCCGGCCCTTCGCCTCCTATGCCGATTGGCAGGACACGGTCGGCCTGCTCGTGGACTGCGGCGCGATTCCCGACCCGAGCTTCCTGTGGTGGGACGTCCGGCCGCAGCCGCGCTTCGGCACGATCGAGGTGCGGATCATGGACGCCCAGAGCACCGCGGCCGACACGGCCGCGCTCGCCGCGCTCGTGCAGGCGCTGGCCCACCTCGAGCTCGAGGAAGGGCGGCCGGCCTGGCCTGAAAGCTGGCCCGAGGTGCTCGAGGAGAACCGCTTCCTCGCCGCCCGCGACGGGATCGAGGCCGAGCTGATCGACCCGGTCAGCCGACGGCGTGTGCCGGTGGCGACGCTGCTCGCGGAGCTGCTGACCGCGGCCCGACCCCACGCCGAGGACCTCGGCTGCGCCGACGCGCTCGAGCACATCGCCGAGCTCGCCCAGGAGAACGGCGCCGCGCGCCAGCGGCTGATCGCCGATGGCGATGAGGACCTCGCGCCGCTCGTGCGCGCGCTCACCGAGGCCTTCCTGCAGACCGCCGCCGTCGGCTGAGCGCGGCCTACTCCGGCGGGGGCGGAATCGTCGCCTTGAGGCGGCTGCGCGCGGCCTCGAGGCGCCGCGAGGCATCCTCGGGCGTGCCTCCGGTCGCAGCGGATTGCGGGCGGTCAGGGCCGCCCGGCCGGCGCCGCGAGCGGCCCAGCCACCTCCGCAGCGGCGCGATCAGGCGGCCGCGCCCGCGACCACCGACGTCGACCAATCGATCACCGAGGTCGGCCGGATGATGTGCTTGCTCATGCCGAGGTCCTTCGGCGAGAGGCCGAGGGCGAGCCCGACGAGCTGGGGCAAGTGCAGGACCGGCATCCCGAGCTCGCGGCCGACGACCTTCTGAGCGGCCGGCTGCTGCATGTCGAGGTTGAGGTGGCACAGCGGGCACGGCACGACGAGGCAGTCAGCCTCGGCGTCGATCGCGTCGCCGAGATGGCGGCCGGCCTGTGTGAGCGAGTTCTCCTTGTTCATCGTGATGATCGGGAACCCGCAGCACTTGTAGATGCCCGCGTAGTCGATGACGGTGCCGCCGAGGGCCTCGATCACCCACTGCATGTAGCGGTCGCGCGGATGCTCCTCGTCGATGCCGAGCCGGTCGACCGGCCGCACGATGTAGCAGCCGTAGAAGGGGCCGACCTTCAGGTTCGTGAGCGGCCGCGTCACCTTCGCCTTGAGCGCGTCGAGGCCGATCTCCTCGACGAGCATCCACAGGAAGTTCTTGTTCGTGAGGCCCTTCTCGTAGGCGAGGCCCTCTTCGGCGAGGTTCTTGTTGATCAGGTCGCGGTACTCGGTGTTGGCGTCGAGCCGCTGCTGACACTCCGACTGCGCGCCCTGGCACGTGGAGCAGATGTTCATCATCATCGCCCCGTCAGTCTGCTGGGCCATCGCGAAGGTCCGCGCGTTGAGGGTGTCGGCGAGCTCCTGGTTGTGCTCGGCGATCACCCCGGCGCCGCAGCAGTTGGCGCGGTCAAGCTCGATCAGCTCGATGTCGAGCAGCGGCGCGACCTGGGCCATCGATCCGTGGAGCTCGGGCGTGAAGCCGCGGCTGACGCAGCCGGGCCAGTAGGCGACTTTCATGACGTCTCGCTTTCGCTTGATGACTCGGAGTCGACGACATCGGCGTTCACCGTCTCGGTGGACGGCGCGCGCTGTGCGGCTCCGGTGGCCGGGTCCTCCGGCTCGTCCTCAACTCCACTCACGTACAGATTGAGCTCGACGCGCGTCTCGCGCCCGTCGATCTCGTCGAACAGCCGCTTGAGCTCCTTCGAGGCCTTGTGCGGATGGCCGAGCGCCGTCTTGGGGGTCATCTTCCCCCGCCGGAGCGCGGTGAACGCGGTCGGCAGCGACCCGAGCAGCTCGGGCACCGCGCGCGGATGGAACTTGCCGCCGTAGGAGTCGGGCAGCAGGTCCGCCTCGTGCAGCAGGCCGTTGCGGCGGATGTTCTTGACGAAGGCGTGCTCGTGGCGGTAGCCGTTGTTGCGGTCCTCGATGTGGAAATCGGAGCCCGACCGGCGCCGCAGGCGCATAATCTGGCTCATCGGATCCACGCCCTTGGGGCAGGCATCGATGCAGTTGAAGCAGTGGGTGCAGTCGTAGATCCCGTGCGCATCCTCGGAGAGGTCGTGGAGGCGCTCGAGGTGCTCGGCGTCACGCGGGTCGCCGACGAACCGGTAGGCCTTCGCCGACGCGGCCGGGCCGACGAACAGCGGATCGACCTCCATCGAGAGGCAGTCCGAGACGCAGGCGCCGCACTGGATGCAGGCCATCGTCTGGGTGACGTCGACCATGTTCTCGTGGGGCACGATGTACTCGCGCTCGGGCACCGGCTCCTTGTTGATGAGCCACGGGGTGACGCGCTGGATCTTCTTCCAGTGGACCGCATCCATGTCGACGATGAGGTCGCGGATAACCGGCATGTTGCCCATCGGCTCGACGGTGATGACCCGGTTCTCCTTGAGCTCCTCCGGGTGCCAGCCCTCGCCGTGGGCGCGCTGGGCCGCCTCGCCGAGGTGGGTGTTGCAGGCCAGTCCGGGCTTGCCGTTCATGCGGACGCCGCACGACCCGCAGATCGCCTGCTGACAGGAGCAGCGGATGCCGATCGAGCCGTCCGTGTCGTCGCGCACCTGCAGGATCGCGTCGAGCACGGACTGGGTCTCGGGCATCTCGACGGTGTGCTCGTCCCAGTACGCCGCCTCGCCGGCCTGCGGGTCATAGCGGCGAATCCTCAGCGTGTACTCGGGCATGGCGCTAGTACGTCCTTTCCTGGGGCTGCCAGCGGGTGATGGTGACGGGCGAGT
This sequence comes from uncultured Solirubrobacterales bacterium, assembly GCA_963752905.1. Classification (GTDB taxonomy): domain Bacteria; phylum Actinomycetota; class Thermoleophilia; order Solirubrobacterales; family Solirubrobacteraceae; genus Palsa-465. Next base: position 129,589 of record CAVWAC010000016.1, on the reverse strand, counting down.
AGCTCACCACCGGGGCATCGGCGCCGTTCATCACGACGTCGATGTGCTTGAGCCACTCCGCGTCGTTGCGCTCCGGATAGTCGGTCCGGAACTGAGCCCCGCGTGACTCCTTGCGCTCCTGCGCGGCGACGACGATCGCCTCCGCACAGTCGAGCATGTAGCCGAGCTCGATCGCGCCGATCACATCCTGGTTGAACACCGTTCCGCGGTCGTCGATCGCGGCCTTCGGCGCCTCCTCCTTGAGGCGGCGGACGACCTCCAGTGCCGTGGCCAGGCCCTCGGCGTCGCGGAACACCGCGGCGTACCTGTTCATCGTCTCGCCGAGCTCGTCCTTGATCGCCGCCACGCGGCGGCCGCCGGGCTCGCGGTTGATGATGGCCTGGATGTTGCGCTCGGTGTCGGCGAGCTTCGACTGCGGGGTGCTCGGCATCGGCATGCGGACGGCCTGGCGGGCGGCATGGTCGCCCGAGCGCCGCCCGAAGATGAGCGTGTCGAGCAGCGAGTTGGCCCCGAGGCGGTTGCCGCCGTGGACCGACACGCAGGCGACCTCGCCCGCGGCGTACAGCCCGGGGATCGTCGTCTGGCCGTCGACGTCCGTCTTGACCCCGCCCATGATGTAGTGCTGGCCGGGGCGGATGTGGATCGGCTCGCGGGTGATGTCGGTGCCGGCGAAGTCCCGGCCGATGTTGACGATCTCCCGCAGCGCCTCGAGCGTGCGCCGCCGCGGCACCTTGGTGACATCGAGCGCGACGGTGCCGTCGGGGAAGCCGCGGCCCTCGTCGATCTCGGTCTGCTCGGCGCGGGAGACGACGTCGCGCGAGGCGAGCTCGAGCTTGTTGGGCGCGTACGTCTCCATGAAGCGCTCGCCCTTGGCGTTGAGCAGCCATGCGCCCTCGCCGCGGGCGCCCTCGGTGATGAGCAGCCCGTTGCCCGCCAGCGTGGTCGGGTGGTACTGGATCATCTCCATGTCCATCAGCCGGGCGCCGATCCGGTAGGCCTGGGCGATCCCGTCGCCGGTGACGATCAGGCCGTTGGTCGTCGGCTTGTAGGCCTGCCCGGCGCCGCCGGAGGCGAGAATCGTCGCCTTGGCGTTGAAGACCTCGAGGCGGCCGTCGCGGAGGTTGCGGCACACCGCGCCGACGCAGCGACCCTCGTCGTCCTGGAGCAGGTCGGTGGTGAACCACTCTTCGTAGCGGTCGATCTGCGCGCTGAACTTCATCAGCTGCTCGTAGAGCACATGGAGGATCGCGTGGCCGGTGATGTCGGCGACGTAGTACGTACGGGCCGCCGAGGCACCGCCGAAGGCGCGGGTCCCGAGGTGGCCGGTTTCGTTGCGGTGGAAGGTCACGCCCGCGTGCTCGAGCCACAGAATCTCGTCTGGGGCTTCGCGGCACATGACCTCGATTGCGTCCTGGTCGCCGAGATAGTCCGACCCCTTGACCGTGTCGAACGCGTGAGACTCCCACGTGTCCTCGGGGTTGAGCGCGGCATTGATGCCGCCGGCGGCGGCGACCGAATGCGAGCGAACGGGGTGGACCTTCGAGATGATCGCGACGGTGGCACCAGCCTCGGCGGCTGCCAATGCGGCCCGCTGTCCAGCGAGCCCTGCACCGATGATCAAGACATCATGAGAAGGCACGGCAGCGATTCTAAGGATGCGCGATCCCGGGCGCGTCTTGCCCCCTGATGGCCAGGTGCGGCCGGGGTGCAGAACGGGTGCGGGCGCGTGATGGCGCTGCCCCGCGGGCTCAGCGACCCGGCCGCTGCGGCCGACCGCGCGTCCTAACCGACCGGGCTCCCGACCGCCGACTGCAGCGCGCGGCGGACCTGGTCGACGGTGACCACGCCCTGGAGCACGCCCTCGCGATCGACCGCCATCAGCGCTCCGAGCCGGCCGAGCGGCTCGGAGGACAGGAGCTCGGTGAGCGGCCGGTCTTCGTCGACGCGCCAGTCGTTCGTCTCGCCGGACTCGACCGCGGAGCCGATCGTCAGCCACCCCTCACCGCCGTCGATCGTGCTCTGCACCCGCTCCTGGCGGGCGATCCCGACGAAGTGGCCGTGCTCGTCGATGACCGGGAACCACGACCAGCCGTAGCGCAGGAAGTAGTCGTCGAGCGCCTGTCCGACCGGGGTGCCAGCCGGGATGGCCACCGGCTGGCGGTCCATGATGTCGGCGACGCGCACGCCCTCAATCCGCTCGGTGATCGCGGTCTGCATGAGCGCCCCACGCGCCGACTGCCCGAGCAGGAAGGCGAGCAGGACCAGCCACAGGCCGCCGAACGCCGTCCCCGTGAGCATCAGCCAGATGCCGATCCCGGCGAGGATGACCGCGAACGCCTGGCCGAGCTTGGCCGCCGACCGGGTGCCGCGCTGCTTGTCGCCGGTCGCGCGCCACACCGCGGCCCGGGCGATCCGGCCGCCGTCGAGGGGGAAGGCGGGCACGAGGTTGAACAGGAGCACGATCACGTTCATCAGCAGCAGCCAGCTCAGCGACAGCAGCACCGGCGTGAGCTTGATGTTGGGCGTGAGCCGGATCGCGTCCCAGAGCAGGTTGGGGCCGACGATGGCGAGGTCGATGCCCGCGAACAGCAGCACCATGAACAGCGTGGCCAACGGTCCGGCCACGGCGATCTTGAACTCCTCGCCCGGCGAGCGCGCCTCGCGCGACATCTGGGTGAGCCCGCCGAACAGGAAGAGCTGGATGTTGCGGACCTCGATCCCCTGGCGCCGCGCGACGATCGCGTGGCCGAGCTCGTGCACGATCAGGGAGAAGAAGAACAGCAGCGCGCTGACCACTGTGGTCAGATAGGCGACCGTGCTCGAGCTGCCGAGCGCAGAGCGAAACGAGGGCGAGAGCCAGATAATGACCAGGAACAGGGTCAGGAACCAGCCCGCGTCGACTCCGATCCGGATCCCGAACGCGTCCACCAGCTTGATCGAGCCAGACCGACGCAACATGCTGCAATGGTGACATAGCCGCCCGCACGGGAACGGGGCGTGTGACCCGCACCGAGAGGGAGGAAGTGAATGACAGACGCTGTAAGAGACCTGCGAAACCATCTCGCCGAGATCGAGGATCTCGGTTACTCGATCCGTGTCCTCGGCTGGGATCAGCAGACGATGATGCCCCCGCGCGGTGCCGGCGCCCGCGCCGACGCCCTGGCCACGCTCGAGCGCCTCAGCCACGAGCGGTTCATCTCCGACCAGACCGGCACGCTGCTCGATGACGCCGAGCGGACGACCAACGGCGCCGATCCGGACTCCGACGACGCGTCGCTCGTGCGTGTCACCCGGCGGCGCTGGGAGAAGGCCCGGCGCGTGCCGAGCGCGCTCGCCGGCGAGCTCGCCCGGGCCGCGTCGCTCGGTCAGGAAGCCTGGGTTAAGGCGCGCGAGCAGTCCCACTTCGGCTCCTTCGCCCCGTATCTCAGCCACAATCTCGCGCTCGTACGCGAGTACGTCGACTGCTTCAAGGGCTTCGGCGGCTACGAGTGCGCCTATGACGCCCTGCTCGACGATTACGAGCCCGGGATGCGGACCTCCGAGGTGGCCCGGGTGTTCGGCGAGCTGCGCGCCAAGCTCGTGCCGCTGATCGCGACCCTCGCCGAGCACCGCGCCAGCGTCGACACCACCTGCCTGCACGGCGACTTCCCGATCCCCGCCCAGCGCCAGCTCGTCGCCGAGATCACCGGCCTGATGGGCTATGACCCGGCCGGCTGGCGGATGGACGATGCCGTCCATCCCTTCGCCACCTCGTTCGGGTCCAACGACGTCCGCATAACGACCCGCTGGGATGAGAGCTACTTCGCCTCCGGGCTGTACGGCGCCATGCACGAGTGCGGGCACGGCCTGTATGAGGCCGGCGTCGCCCCGACGCTCGCCCGGACGCCGCTCGGCCACGTCGAGTCGCTCAGCATGCACGAGTCCCAGAGCCGCCTGTGGGAGAACATGGTCGGGCGCGGCCAGTCGTTCTCGACGGTGCTCGCGCCGCGCGTCGCCGAGCTGTTCGGCGGCCCCCTCGACGGCCTCGCGCCGGATGCCCTCTACCGGGCGGTCAACCGCGTCCAGCCGTCGTTTATCCGCGTCGAGGCCGACGAGGCGACGTACGGCCTGCACATCGTGCTGCGCTTCGAGCTCGAGCAGGAGCTGATCGAGGGGCGCCTCGCCGTCGACGATCTGCCCGAGGCGTGGAACGCCCGCTTCCGCGAATACGTTGGCCTCGAGGTCGGCGACGACGCCGACGGTGTGCTCCAGGACGTCCACTGGTCGGCGGGGCTGATCGGCTACTTCCCGACCTACGCGCTCGGCAACCTCATCGCCGGACAGCTCTGGGAGCGCGTCCACGCCGACCTGCCCGACCTCGAGGAGCAGATCGCCCGCGGCGAGCTGATGCCCCTGCGGGAGTGGCTGCGCGACCGGGTCCACCGGCACGGGGCGAAGTTCACCACCCCCGAACTGCTCGACCGGGTCGTCGGCGGCTCGATCGAGGTCGACCCGTTCGTCTCCTACCTGAAGGCCAAGCTCGGCGACGTCTACGGCGTGGCGCTGTAGGCCCCGCGCGCTACAGCGACGCGAGCGCCGCATTGAACGTCGGGCTCGGGCGCATCGCCGCGGCTATCCGCTCCGGATCGGGGCGGTAGTAGCCGCCGATGTCGACCGGCTCGCCCTGGACGGCGGCGAGCTCCTCGACGATCGCCTGCTCATCGGCCGCGAGCCGCTGCGCGAGCGGGGCGAAGCGCTCGGCCAGCGCCTGGTCATCGCCCTGGCCGGCCAGCTCCTGCGCCCAGTAGAGGGCGAGGTAGAAGTGGCTGCCACGGTTGTCGATCTCGCCGGTCCTCCGCGACGGGGAGCGGTTCTCCTCGAGCACCCGTCCCGTCGCGCGGTCAAGCGTCGCCGCGAGCACCCGGGCCCGGGGCTTGTCGTCGGTCGCGGCGAGCAGCTCGAACGAGGGGGGGAGCGCGAGGAACTCCCCGAGCGAGTCCCAGCGAAGGTGGTTCTCGCCGAGGAACTGCTGGACGTGCTTCGGCGCCGAGCCACCCGCCCCGGTCTCGAACAGCCCTCCGCCGCTCATCAGCGGGACGATTGACTGCATTTTCGCGCTCGTGCCGAGCTCGAGGATCGGGAAGAGGTCGGTGAGGTAGTCACGCAGGACGTTCCCGGTCACCGAGATCGTGTCCTCGCCGGCCCGGGCGCGGTCGAGCGTGAACCTCGCCGCGGTGCCCACGTCCATCACCTCGACCGTCAGCCCGTCGGTGTCGAGCGCCGCGAGCGCCGGCCGGACCTTCTCGAGCAGCGCCCGGTCGTGGGCGCGGGTCTCGTCGAGCCAGAACACCGCCGGCGCGCCGGTCGCCCGCGCGCGCCCGACCGCAAGGCGGACCCAATCCTGGACGGCGGCGTCCTTCGTCTGGCACATGCGCCAGATGTCGCCAATGGAAACGGCATGCTCCAGAAGCGTCTCGTCGTTGTCCGTGCGGACCACTCGCACGTGCCCCGTTTCCACAACTTCAAAGGTCTTGTCGTGCGAGCCGTACTCCTCGGCGGCCTGGGCCATGAGCCCGACGTTCGGCGTCGTGCCCATCGTCCGGGGGTCGAAGGCGCCGTGCTCGCGGCAGTGGTCGACCGCCGCGGCGTAGAGCGGGGCGTACGAGTGGTCGGGGATGACGAACTTCGTGTCCTGCAGCTCGCCGTCGACGTTCCACATCTGGCCGCTCGAGCGGATTGCGGCCGGCATCGAGGCGTCGATGATCACGTCGCTGGGCACGTGCAGGTTGGTGATCCCGCGGTCGGAGTCGGCCATCGCGAGTCGCGGTCCGTCGGCGTAGGCCGCCTCGATCGACGCGGCGATCTCGCCGCGCTCGTCCTCGGGAAGCGACTCGAGCGCCCGCAAGAGCGCGCCCATCCCGTCGTTGGCGTTGACCCCGAGCGCGCGCAGCCGCTCGCTGTGCCGCGCGAACAGCTCCGCGAAGTATGCGCGGACGGCGTGGCCGAAGATGATCGGGTCCGAGACCTTCATCATCGTCGCCTTGAGGTGGACGGAGAGGAGGACGCCGCGCGCCTTGGCGTCGGCGACCTGCTCGGCCAGGAACCGGTCGAGGGCGTCGCGGCGCATCACCGACGCGTCGAGCACCTCGCCGGCCAGGACCGGCGTGCGCTCCTTGAGCACCGTGATCGTGCCGTCGTGCGCGACGTGCTCGATCCGGACCTCGCCCTCGCGCTCGAGGGTGACCGAGCGCTCGGTGCTGCGGAAGTCGCCGTCGGTCATCGTCGAGACGTGCGAGCGCGACTCGTGCGACCACGCGCCCATCGAGTGGGGATGGTTGCGGGCGTATTGCTTGACCGAGGCCGGGGCGCGGCGGTCGGAGTTCCCCTGACGCAGGACGGGGTTGACGGCGCTGCCCTTGACGCGGTCGTAGCGGGCGCGGACCTCGCGCTGCTCGTCGTCCCGAGGGTCCTCGGGGTAGTCGGGCACGTCGTAGCCCCGCTCCTGGAGCTCGTCGATCGCCGCCTTGAGCTGCGGCACCGACGCGCTGACGTTCGGCAGCTTGATGATGTTCGCCTCCGGCGTCTTGGCGAGGGCGCCGAGCTCGGCGAGGGCATCGGCGATCCGCTGCTCCTCGCTGAGGCGGTCGGGGAACTGGGCGAGGATGCGACCCGCGAGCGAGATGTCCCGCAGCTCGATCTCGATGTCGGCTGCGCCGGCGTAGGCGCGCACGATCGGGAGCAGGGACTGGGTGGCCAGGGCCGGAGCCTCGTCGGTCTGGGTGTAGACGATCTTCATGCTCCGGCGCACCCTACCGACCGGGCCGTGGGCCCGATCCCAGCCTCGGGGCGCCCGCCGACGGGGCCCCGGCGGCGGGCGACCTCAGCGCCGTCGCGGGTATACATTCGCTGGCATATTCGAAACGACACTGAGGAGATGCATCAGTGAGTGACACCCCTGTACGCGTAGCGGTCACCGGCGCCGCCGGCCAGATCGGCTACGCCATCCTCTTCCGCATCGCCAGTGGCCAGCTGCTCGGGCCCGACACCCCCGTGCAGCTGTCGCTGCTCGAGATCCCGCCCGCCGTCAAGGCCGCCGAGGGCACCGCGATGGAACTCGACGACTGCGCCTTCCCGCTGCTCCGCGGCATCGACATCTCCGACGACCCCAACCAGGCCTTCGACGGCGTCAGCGTGGCGCTGCTCGTCGGCGCCCGGCCCCGCAGCAAGGGCATGGAGCGCGCCGACCTGCTCGAGGCCAACGGCGGCATCTTCAAGCCGCAGGGCGAGGCCCTCAACGCGCACGCCGCCTCCGACATCAAGGTTCTCGTGGTCGGCAACCCGGCGAACACCAACTGCCTCATCGCCCAGAGCAACGCCCCGGACATCCCCCGTGAGCGGTTCACGGCCATGACCCGGCTCGACCACAACCGCGCGATCGCCCAGCTCGCGGCCAAGGCGGGAGTGACCGTCGGCGACATCACCAACATGACGATCTGGGGCAATCACTCCGCCACCCAGTACCCCGACATCTTCCACGCGAAGGTGAACGGCCGCAACGCGGCGGAGACCGTCAACGATCAGAGCTGGCTCGAGGGTGACTTCATCCCCACCGTGCAGAAGCGCGGCGCAGCGATCATCGAGGCTCGGGGCGCGTCGAGTGCCGCCTCCGCAGCCAACGCCGCGATCGACCATGTGCACGACTGGGCGCTCGGGACGCCGGCCGGTGACTGGGTGTCGATGGCCATCCCCTCAGACGGCTCCTATGGCGTCGATGAGGGTGTCATCTCCAGCTTCCCGGTCACCTGCTCCGGCGGGGCGTATGAGGTCGTCCAGGGACTGGATATCGACGACTTCTCCCGTGGCCGGATCGACGCGACGGTCAATGAGCTCAAGGAAGAGCGCGACGCCGTCCGCCAGCTCGGCCTGATCTGATCAGGAGGCTTCGGCGCTCACCGCGCCCGTTCACCACTCCGCTGACGGGCGCGGGACGTGCCGGCCGCAGTACCCGGGAGGGTTGCGGCCCCGCGCTCGGGCCGCTACTCGGCGCTCGCGCCGTCGGCCGGGTACCAGCCCTTGTCGCGCCGGGTGACCTGACCGGACTCGACGAGCTTGGGCAGCACGCGGTACAGGTAGTTCGGCTCGATGTTGAGGGCCTCCGCGATCTCCGGAATCGTGATGCCGGGCTGGTTGCGGACGAGCTCGAGCGCCTGGTTGCCGCGCGTGTTGCCACCGCGCCGGCCGCGCGGGCGACCGGGCCGGCGGCCGGTCGAGCCCGATCCGCGGGGACGACCGGGTCCGCGCTTCAGTCCGACCAGCGCCGCGCGCGCGGCCTCGAGCCGCGTCACCTCTTCCTTGAGCTCGCGCAGGCGGCTGTCGATCTCCTTCACCGTACTGTCAACAAAATCTGCCACGGGAGTGATCCCTCCGTCGGTGGGCAACGTGTGCACGGTCAAGATAGCGACCGCCGCCTACGGCGATCGTAAATCGGGCACGTTTGCACGAACGCGTGCGCTAACCGCGTTCAAGCAGTGACTTCAGGTTCGCGAGTGACCGGTTCGCCTCGCGTTCCGAGGCCGCGCCGACAACGACGCGATGGGCCATGGTGCCAAGCATCCCGCCGGGCGGGTGGAACTCGTTGGTGTACTTGAACAGGGTGCCGTTGCCGTCCTGGGAGCAGAGCTCGTAGCGGATCCGGGCCTTCGAGTGTGCCGGTCCGAGGCCGTCCCATTCGGCCACCGTCGGTGCCGAGGATTCGGCGAGCGTCCAGTGCACGTGGAACGACACTCCGCGCATGTGCAGCGTCTGCTCCATCGTCGCGCCCTCCCGCGCGGGATTGTCAGACACGTTCTTCACCGAACGGTGAATCGACACCCAGTCCTTCAGGCGATTGGGGTCCATGATCGTGTCCCACACCTTCTCCAGTGGGGCATCAATCGAAATTGAGGCATGGACAGTGCTCACGGTGCACGCACACTAACGCCTGCTATCGCGCGGCGAGCCGCTCCGTCGCTTCCCAATCACGCAATGCCCGTTCGATCGCGGCGTCGAGGCTGTGCATGCGGACGCCGAGCAGTTCGACCGCCTCGGCGTCGCGCGGGAGCAGGTCGGTGTCGAGGCTCTCCATCAGCGGTTCGATCAGCTCGGGCTCCTCGCCGGCGATCACCGAGGCCACGCGGCTGGCGATCGGCGTCACCGTCAGCTTCCCGAGGCCGATCGCGGGGCGCCCGAGGATCATGTGGTAGCGGATGCGGTCGATCAGCTCGGCGTAGCTGACCACGTCCGGCCCGGCGATGTCGAGCGAGCGGCCGCACAGGCCCTCGGCGGTGGCCGCCCGGGCGAGCAGCTCGACCACGTCCCGCTCGTCGATCGGCGCGGTCCGATTGTCTCGCCAGCCGGGCAGGGCGAGCACCGGCAGACGTTCGATCAGACGGACGAGAAAGCGGAACGAGCGCGACCGGGCTCCGATCACGATCGACGCGCGGAACGCGACCGAGCACGGCGAGGCGTCCTCGAGGATTTCCTCGACGGCGAGCCGGCTCGCCAGGTGCCCGGAGTGCGGGCGGTGGGTGGGCAGCAGGCCGCCGAGGTAGATGATCCGTCGCACCCCGGCGCGGCGGGCCGCGGCGGCGAAGTTCTCGGCGGCCGACCGCTCGCGGGCGTCGAAGCCGCCGTTGGTGGTGGCCGCGGGCTCCATCGAATGGATCAGGAAGTACGCCGTCTCGATGTTCTCGAGCGCGGCGTCGAGCCCGCGGCCGGACACCGCGTCGGCGGTCGCGACCGGCACGCCCTCGACCGTGTGCCCGCCGTGGCGCGAGAGACCGCGGACGTCATGGCCATCGCGCACGAGCCGCGGGGCGATCCGCGAGCCGACGTAGCCGGTGATCCCGGTGACGAGGACGTTCATGGCCCAGGGCTTACCCACGGAGCCCGGGTGACGAAGCTCCGATCGAGCTCGGCCGCCCGGGGCGCGCCGGCCAGGGCGAGGGCGACGTCGAGCTCGGCGAGGAGGATCTCGAGCACCCGCTGCGCACCCTCGGATCCGGACAGGGCCAGGCCCCACAGCACGGGGCGGCCGACCATCACGGCGTCGGCGCCGAGGGCGAGCGCCTTGACGATGTCGGTCCCGCGGCGGATGCCCCCGTCGACGAGCACGTCGGCCCGGTCGGCGATCGCGTCGACGACGGCCGGCAGAGCGTCCACCCCCGAGAGCACCGTGTCGAGCTGGCGGCCACCGTGATTGGAGACGATCACTCCGCGGGCGCCGTGCTCGACGGCGTGCCGGGCGTCCTGCGCGGTGAGGATGCCCTTGACGATCACCGGCAGCGGGCACTCGCGCGCGAACGCGGCGATGTCGCTCCAGGTGAGATTCGGATCGATCAGCCGCGTGAAGTCGGCCGGGGTGAGCATCCCCTCCGCGCCGGCGGCGTGGGCGCTCGTCACCGCCTCGGCGGCGGCGTGGACGCCGAGGCGCAGCTCGCGCTCACGCACCCCGAGGATCGGCAGGTCGACGGTGACGACGAGCGCCTCGTAGCCGTGCTCGACGGCCTGGGCGACGAGGTTGCGGGTGACGCCGCGGTCGGAGAAGACATAGAGCTGGAACCAGCGTGTGCCGCCCGGCGCCGCCGCGGCAACCGCCGCCGGCGGCGTCGTGGCCAGGGTCGAGAGACACATCACGGCGCCGGCCGCGGCCGCCGCCCGGGCGGTCGCGAGCTCGCCCTCGGGATGGGCAAGGCGCTGGAAGGCCATCGGGGCAACGACCAGCGGGTGCGGTCGCGGGCGCCTGAGCAGGGTCACCCGCGGGTCGCGCTCGCCGACGCCGACGAGCACCCGCGGGACGAGCGCGAGCCGCCGCCAGGCGTCGAGGTTGTCCCGCAGGCTGAGCTCGTCCCCGGCGCCGCCGGCGTAGTACGCGAGCGCGCCCGGGTGCAGCGTCCGCGCCGCGGCTCGCTCATAGTCGAGGAGCGAGACGAGCGGCTCGTCCCGGTGGGCGTCGGAGTCGGCTGACATCGCGGGAGGGAAAGCTACGGAAAATGCGGGGCGTTCTCGGTCGGGCCGACAAACTACCCGCTAGATGGCAACTTTTCCCCGATCCGGAAGTTCCTGCGTTTTCCGAGAATCGGCGTTGCAGGCAGGGGGCGAAGTTCGGTTTGATGGATCGCGTCGCCCGGCGAAGCGGAACCGGGGGCAACGGTCGAGCACTACAGAGACAGGGTCGGGTTTTCGCATGGCTAACGGGCGCACAAATGGATCGGGCAAAGCAAGCTGCGAGGGCTGCTTCTTCCAGCAGAACCTGCTCTGCGCGGTCTCGGAGACCGGGCCGTGCGGGACCTTCCGGCCGGCCCATCCCGACGGCCTGCGTCCGCCGAGCCAACTGCGGTTCGTCTTCCGCCAGGAGCGCCGCCTGCAGGTGGCCTGGGCGTTCCCGTCGGCCAGCGAACAGGTCGCGCTTCACGCCTGAGGCGAGCCCGGGCGCGGGGCTCCGCCGGGCCCGGGCGCAACCCCTGGAGCGAGCCCGAAGCACGCCGCCTCCGCGGCCGATATGTTGTGCGCCATGTTCTGGCCGCTGATCGGCGGATTTATCGCTTTCGTGCTGCTCGCGATCTTCATGGGATGGATCTTGGATCCCGCGCGACGCGGCAACGTCGACAAGCGCTGAGCCGCTCCGCCGCCGCCTCACCCCGGTGAGTCGTCCGCCGCCTCCGAGCGCTGGGCGATCCACTCGACCCCGGGCGTGTCGGTCAGCCCGTGGGCGATGATCGAGCAGAACACGGTGAGCGCCGCGAGGTCGAAGATCCTCCGTCCGGCTGCGATCTGCTGGCTGAGCACGAGCAGCGAGAAGGTCATCGTCGCCACCCCCTTGGGGCCGAACCACGCCATGAACCCCCGCGCGGCGATCGTCGTCGGGGTCCGGGCGAGCGCCGCGAACACGGCGACCGGCCGGGCGATGAGCAGCGTGACCACGACGACGCCGACCGCCGCCCATCCCTCGCCGAAGAGCCCGTGGATGGTCAGCAGCGAGCCGAACACGACGAAGATGCCGAGCTTGACGATCTCGACAATGTCGTCGGCCTCGGCGGAGAAGTAGCTGCGGATGTCCGGACGGCGGATGCCGAGCGTGATCGCGCAGACGAACACGGCGATGAGGCCGTTGCCTCGCGGCGGCAGCACGGCGACGCCGTAGGCGGCGAAGGCCACGCCAAGGGCGTAGAGCGAGCGCTGGTGGGCGGGGATGCCGCGGCCGAGACCCTGCGCGCGCGGCATCACCCATGAGGCCACGAGGCCGACGAGCAAGCCGGTGACAAACCCGATCGTAAGGTCCTCGAGCACGAACCGCCACCACACGAAGCCGTGGCTCGAGGCGCTGAGCGCCGCCGCGAAGGCGAGCACGGCGGGCAGGGCGAGGCCGTCGTTCATACCCGATTCCAGGTTGAGCGAATGGCGGATGATCCGCGGCACCCGCGGGTTGGTGACCACGCTCGAGGACAGCACCGGGTCGGTGGGGGAGAGCAGTGCGCCGAGCAGCAGCGACTCGGTCCAGGTGAGGCCGACGAGCAGGTGGGCGCCGGCGGCGACGATCGCCGCCGTGAGCGGCATCGCGAGCACGAGCTTGCGCAACGGCACGTGCCAGTGCGCCTGGAGCATCTCCATCTCGACCTCGAGACCGTCGCGGAAGAGGATCACGATCAACGCGACGATCGCCAGGTCGCCGACGAACGAGGACTGCGCCTCCAGGTTGATCACCCCCGTGACGCCCGGCCCGAGCACGAAGCCGACGAGCACGAACAGCGAGGTGAGCGAGACGAAGCTGCGCCGTGCGAGGCCGGACAGCAGCGCCCCGGCGATCAGCAGCAGGCCGAAGCTGAGCAGCGCGACCTCGAACCGGCGCGAGGCGGCGGCGACGATCAGCGGCATCGGCAGATGGACCAGCGCCACCGGCCGAAGGGTGTCAGATGCGCCGGTCCCTGCTCAGCCGAGGAACGGCTTGAGCTTCTTGACCGTTGAGGTCGGTCGAGCTCAGCGTCTTGACCGCCCCGAGGTAGGCCTCGACAAACGCCGTCTCCAGCGCGACGCCGGTGTCGGGCAGCGACTGCCCGGTCCGCGTCACCTTGGCCGGGATGTGGAACTTGAGGTCCTTCGGAGTCGCGCTGCCGAGCGCCTTGGCGAGGAACGCCTTGTGGTCCTTCTCGTTGCCGAGCGCGGCGACGAAGTAGTCCTTGTTCTCCAGCCGGGGATTGCGGAAGTGGCTGAAGTTCTTCAGGATCGCCTCGTAGACGACGACGGCGAGGCTCTCGGCGATGTAGGCGGCCTGGAGCGTCTTGACGTCGCTCGCGGTCGGGCCGGCGGCGAAGGCGACGCCACCCTCGGCGGCCGCGATCACCCCGCTGCTGCCAACCAGGACCAACCCGCCGTTGGCGGTGTTGCGCAGAAAGCGGCCGCGGCTGATCGACGTCTGGCGCTCGTTGGTGTGGGTCTGCCCGTCACTCATCTGGTCTCCTTGCACTGGCCGAGTTGACTGTTTCCGATACGGCCGCGTGCCGGTTCCGGATCGCCATGGGTGGGCTATACGCTTAGACGCGATGTCCGAGCGAGACCTGTTTGCCAACTTCGAGCGCATGCGCCGGGAGATGGACGAGCTGTTCGGCGACGTGCTCGAGCGCACGCGGATCGGCCGCCGGCGCTACGGTTTCACGCCCGCGGTCGACATCCGCTACAGCGCCGATCCGCCGTGCGCGATCGTCACCGCCGAGCTCGCCGGCGTGGTCAGCGACGAGCTCGAGCTCGAGATCCAGGGCCGCAAGGTGATCCTCTCCGGCCGCCGCGAGCCGCCCGCCGCCGACGATGACCTCTACCAGCAGGTCGAGATCGAGCGCGGCAGCTTCCGGCGCGTGGTCGAGCTGAGCGCCGACGTCGTGCCCGACGAGGCCAAGGCGCGCTACGAGGACGGCATGCTCCGCATCGAGCTGCCGCTCGTCGGCGCCCACGCCCCGCATCGCAGCGTCCCGATCCAGAGCAGCGAGCCCCGCTCGTGATCGAGATCGGCGTCCCCGACGGCGGCCCACGGGACGTCGAGGTGGGGGGCACGCGCTCGCTGCCCGAGCGCGTCGGGGTGCTGCCGCTGCGGGACACCGTCACCTTCCCGGAGATGCTGATCCCGCTCAACGTCGGGCAGCCTCGCAGCGTCGAGCTGATCAACGACGTTCTGCGCGGCGACCGCTCGATCGTCATGGTGGCCAGCCGCAACCCGGAGATCGAGACCCCGGGGCCGGACGATCTCTACTCCGTCGGCGTACTCGGCGTCGTCGCCCGGATGATCCGCGTCCCCGATGGGACGCTGCGCGTGCTCGTCCAGGGCGGCCAGCGGGTGCGGATCGAGCACTGGGTGTCCGAGGAGCCGTTCCTCGTCGCCGAGATCGTCGAGGCCCCCGACGTGGTGCGTCAGTCGCCGGAGCTCGTGGCCCTGATGCGCAACGTCCAGCAGACGTTCACCGACATCGTCGCCGAGGTCCCGTATCTCCCGGAGGAGCTCCAGGTGATGGTGGCCAACGTCGAGGACCCGAGTGCCCTCAGCCATCTGATCGCCGGCGCGCTGCGGCTCAAGACCGAGGAGAAACAGGAGCTGCTCGAGGAGCTCGACGTCGGCCGGCGCCTGCGCCGGCTCTCGGAGATCCTCGCCCGCGAGCTCGAGGTGGTGGCGATCGGGTCGAAGATCCAGTCCCAGGTCCAGTCCGAGCTCGAGAAGGGCCAGCGCGAGTACTTCCTGCGCCAACAGCTCAAGGCAATTCAGGAGGAGCTCGGGGAGGTCGACGAGGTCCAGGCGGAGGTCAACGAGCTCCGCGAGCAGATCGCGGCGATCGACCTGCCCGAGGAGGCGCGCAAGCAGGCCGATCGCGAGCTCGCGCGGCTCGAGCGGCTACAGCCGGCGATGGCCGAGTACGGGGTCATCCGCGGCTACCTCGAGTGGATCGCCGCGCTGCCCTGGGACCGCTCGACGGAGGACAACCTCGATCTCGCCCACGCCCGCGTGGTGCTCGACGAGGATCACTACGACATCGAGCAGGTCAAGGACCGGATCCTCGAGTTCCTCGCCGTCCGCTCGCTCAAGCCCGACGCCCGGGGCTCGATTCTCTGCTTCGTCGGGCCGCCCGGCGTCGGCAAGACCTCGCTCGGACGCTCGATCGCCCGCGCGCTCGGGCGGAAGTTCGAGCGGATCAGCGTCGGCGGCGTGCGTGACGAGGCCGAGATCCGCGGGCACCGGCGCACGTACATCGGCGCGATCCCCGGCACGATCATCCGCGCGATGCGCGACGCGGACGCGAAGAACCCGCTGCTGATGATCGACGAGATCGACAAGATGGGCGCCGATTTCCGCGGCGATCCCTCGAGCGCGATGCTTGAGGTGCTCGACCCCGAGCAGAACTCGACCTTCCGCGACCACTACCTCGACCTGCCCTTCGACCTCTCGAGCGTCATGTTCGTCACCACGGCGAACACGCTCGACACGATCCCCGGGCCGCTCCGCGACCGGATGGAGGTCCTACAGCTCGCCGGCTACACCGAGGCCGAGAAGCTCGAGATCGCCAAGCGCTACCTCGTGCCCCGCCAGATCGAGCGCAACGGCCTCACCCGCGGCAAGATCGCCTTCAGCGACACCGCCTTGCGGGCGGTCATCGCCGACTACACCCGCGAGGCCGGGGTGCGACAGCTCGAGCGGGAGATCGGCAGCGTGTGCCGCAAGGTGGCGCGCCAGGTCGCCGAGGGCACTGTGACGCGCAAGGTGACGGTCTCCGAGCCCCGGGCCCGCGAGCTGCTCGGCAAGCGGCGGTTCTTCTCCGACGCCCGTCGTCGCACGGCCCGCCCGGGCGTGGCGACCGGCCTGGCCTGGACGCCGGTCGGCGGCGACGTGCTGTTCATCGAGGCCACCGCGATGCCGGGCCGCGGGCGGCTAACGATCACCGGTCAGCTCGGCGACGTGATGAAGGAGTCCGCCCAGGCGGCGCTGTCCTACGTGCGCAGCAACGCCGCTGAGCTCGTCCCCGACCTCGCCGAGGACTGGTTCGCCGAGCACGACATCCACATTCACGTGCCCGCCGGCGCCACCCCCAAGGACGGTCCCAGCGCGGGCATCACGATCGCCACCGCGCTCGCGTCGCTCCTCTCCGGACGGCCGGTGCGCAGCGACGTTGCGATGACTGGGGAGATCACCCTCACCGGCCAGGTGCTACCGATCGGCGGCCTCAAAGAGAAGGCGCTCGCCGCCCAGCGCAACGGGATCCGCTGTGTGATCGCCCCGGCGCTCAATAAGCAGGACGCCGAGGACGTCCCCGAGCATCTGCGGCGAAACCTCGACTTCCGCTTCGTCTCGGAGATCGGCGAGGTGCTCGAGATTGCGCTCCAAAAGCGCGCCGCGCCGCGACGGGCGGCGGCGCTGCGTCGCGTCTGAGGCCTCAGTTCCCTGATCGTTCCCGGATTCCCGGGTATTCTCACCCTGACACCGCCCTACGCACCCGAGGGAGACATATGGCATCACGAGGCAAGAAGGGAAAGGCGGTGGCATTTAACGCCGCCGACGTCGCGAACATCGCGAAGTCCAACCCTTACATTCAGCGACTGATCGACGACGCGGACCTGCGCGACAACGTGCACAAGGCGATCGAGTCCAGCCGGAAGGCCTACGAGCGGCTCACCAACGGCAAGCCGCCTCACCGGGCGCTGCTCGAGGACAAGAAGCTTCAGCACGACCTGCGTGATGCGGCCGACGCCCTCCGTGAGGCGTCGGTGGCGCTCGCCGAAGCGCCGAAGCGGCAGGCCAAGAAGGGCCGGCGCCTTGGGCGCAAGCTCCTCGTCCTCGCCCTCGGCGGCGCTGTCGCGCTCGCCGGTAGCGAGAAGCTTCGCTCGAAGGTTCTCGACACGCTGTTCGGCAAGGAGGAGGAGTTCGAGTACACCCCGCCGCCCGGCGCGGCCTCGACGCCTCCGGCCAGCCCGGTCACCGCGGCCTAGGCTAACCGCCATCAAGTTGCTCATCGAGGGCGCCCACGGGCGCCCTCGGTGCGTTTAGGGGGTGGCGCGGCGCGCGCGGGTCGCCAGCAGCGCCTCGCGCCGCTCCGCGGGCAGCGGCTTGACCGCCTCGCGCATGGTGACGGCCCCGGCCCGCTCGATCCGCGGAGCCAGCCACGTGTACACCGCGTCGGGATCGCGCTTGCCGACCTCGCGCAGCACCCAGCCGATCGCCTTGGCGATGAAGAACTCACGCTCGTCTAGCAGCGCGTCGGCGTAGCCGAAGAAGCGCTCGAGCTCGCCCCGGCGCGTGGCCGGGCGCAGCTGCGAGAGCAGCGCTGCGCGCCGCACCCAGAAGCTCGCGTCGTCGATCCAGCCATCGATCCCGCCGGCGGCGTCGGGGTCGCGCATGACGAGCTCGCCAAGCACCTCGGTGGCGAGCGGGTCGAGCAGCGCCCACGTCCGGGCGTCGGCGGCGAGCGCCCGGAGCCGCGGGAGGTCGGCCGCGGTCACGAGCCTCGGAGAGCCCGCGAGCAGCAGGACCGCGGCCAGGCAGCAGTCATAGATCTCCGATGCCCATAGCGCCTCGACGATGGCCACGAGCTCGGCATGGTCGCGATCCGGGCGCTGTCGCAGCGCGGCCCGGACGATCGCCCGGTTGTCGGGCACGGCCACGCCGAGATGGGTGCGGTCGCTCTTCAGGTAGCGCCGGCTTCCGGCCGCTCGCTCCTCGCGGCCGGCGGCCCGCAGCGCGGCCTCGAGCGCCGCAACCTCGGATGCAGGGCCCTGCGCCACGGCGGCTCAGTCTAGGCGCGCTCGCCTCGCGGGCCTAGAATGCGCCGCGTGTCCGCGGTCACCGACCAGCAGCATCGCGCCGTCAGCGGACGGCAGCCGCGTGCCGCGTCCCGCGAGCTGTCGAGCGACAAGGCCGCCCGCATCGTCGAGGCGATGCGCGTGAGCGTCGCCGCGCGCGGCATCGCCGGGGCGACTTTCGACCACGTCGCCCGCGAGGCCGGCGTCTCACGCGGGCTCCTCCATTACTACTTCGGCACCAAGGAGCGGCTGCTCGTCGAGGTCGTGCGCCGCGAGTGCGAGGTACGCATCGCCCGGCTCGAGGAATCCGTCGCCGGCGCGCGCTCCGCCGACGACGTGCTCGACGCGCTCGTGCGCAGCTTCGAGGAATTCCTCGGCGAGGGGCCGACCGCGGCCGTCCTGTTCTACGAGCTGCTGACGCTCGCCCAGCGCAACCAGGAGATCGCCACCGAGCTCTCCGAGCTGTCCCGCCGGATGCGGCTGCACATGGTCGTGGCACTCCAGGCCAAGGCCGACGCCGGCGTGCTCGAGCTGCGCGCCGAACCGGATGCCCTCGCGGCCTTCCTGCTCGCCCTCGCCGACGGTGTGATGATGCGCGCGCTCAGCGAGCCCGCGTTCGAGATCGCGCCGATGATGGGGCTGGCCGTCGACTCGGCCCGCGCGCTGCTCGGCTGAGGGCGACGCAATCCGCGGGCCGCGCGCCGCCTGTGCCGTCGCCCACGTGCCATCGCTGTTCCGCGGGAAACCGGGCGGCGGTCGCGTAGGAAATACGGAAGTCATGTAGCGCTCCGATCGCCACCATCGGCGTGTTGTTGGTGTCAGATGGCTGACCAGGATCGATCGACACACCTCACCCGCCGCGGCTTCGTCGGCACAGCCGGTACTCTCGTCGGCGGTATGGCGGCCGCGAGCGTCGCCGCGTCACCGCCGGTGGCGGCGGCGAGCGCGCTGAGCCCGGCCCTCGCCGAACCGGCATCGGTCGGGTCGGGCGGCCAGCCGACGTCCCTGCCGACGCTCGCCCGGCTCGCCCGCGAGCACGGCGCCGGCGAGCCGATGATGTTCGTTGACCTCGCCGCCGTCGAGCGCAACGCGCGGACGATCGTCTCCTTCGCCCGCGCGCACGGGTGGTCGGTGCGTCCGGCCCTCAAGGTCTTCCAGTGCCCGCAGCTGTGCGCGTACATCATGCGGCTCCTGCCCCAGCCGCGCGGGCTCGTCTTCCACCTGCGCACCGTCGACCAGATCATGACCACGGCGCCCGCGGGAACCGACCTGATGATGGGCTACCCGCCGACCCCGGGCGAGCTCGAGGCCTACATGACCTCGCGGCCGCCCCGCGGCCAGCGCCCCCACCGGCTGACCCTGCTCGCCAGCTCGATCAACGTCCTCGAGGAGATGGCGCAGCTCGCGCGGCACACGTGTCGGCCGGTGCCGCTGAGCGTCGCGCTTGAGTTCGACTCGGGTGAGGGCCGCGGCGGGTTCATCCACAAACCCGACATCTCGGCGGCGATCAGGCTGCTGCGCCGCGAGCATCGCTACCTCCGGCTGCACGGGGTCGTCTGCTACGACGGCCACGCGACCGCCGACAGCGCCCTGGCCTGGCGCAAGGGCGTCGCCAAGCAGGCCTCCGGCTACTACCGCAACTACCTCGCGCAGCTCCACGACGAGGGCAGCGACCTCTACGACGCCAGAACCCTGATCCGCAACGGCCCGGGGAGCGCCAACTACCGCAACTGGGCGGGCAAGCCGGAGATCAACGAGATCAGCCCGGGCTCGGCGTTCGTCTACGCCGGCTACCTCCGCGGCGGCTACGACACTCAGGGCCTGACACCCGCGCTCGCCCAGGCCGCGCCGGTGCTCAAGGACGTTGGCCCGTACCCCTCGACCGACTTCACCAAAATCCCGATCCCGCCGATCCTCGGCGAGGAGTACTTCCTCAAGGGTTCGACCTGGCCCGACCAGGCGGGCATCCAGCCCGCCTTCAGCTACCCGGCGGGCGTCCAGGACGACGACCGCGAGGGCGGCCGCTGCATGGTGTGGGCCCCGTCAGGCGAGCTCGGGACCCGCGACTACGTGCTCTGCTGGCCCAACCAGGGCGGGGACGGCACCGACTACTTCGGCGCGGTGCATCCGGTGCGCTCCGGCCGGATCGTCGGCGTGTGGCCGACGTTCACCCGCTGGGGCACGCCCCGCTAACCCGCCCGCGCCGAACCGCCCCGGCGCCCTAACCGCCGCGACGCTCTACCGTGCCCCGCCATGCGTCGCCTCGCCGCCCTCGGGATCGCCGTGCTTGTCGTGCTGCTGCTCGGCGTGGCCCAGCTCGTGCTGCCCGGGATCGCCGCCCAGCGCCTGCGTGACCGACTCGCGCACTCGGGCACGGTGCTCGAGGTCAAGGTCGACGCCTTCCCGGCGATCAAGCTGCTCTGGCACCGGGCCGACCATGTCGTCGTGCGCATGGCCGGCTACCGCTCGAGCACGGCGGACCTCGGCAGCTCGCTCGCCCAGACCGGCGACGCCGGCACGCTCGACGCGAGTGCCGCCACCGTCCACGCCGGCCTCCTGACCCTGCGCAACGCGACGCTGCGCAAGCGCGGGGACACGCTCACCGGCACGGCCGAGGTGAGCGAGGCCGACCTCCGGGCGGCGGTGCCGTTCCTCGACAACGTCCAGCCGGTCGCGGCCGGCAACGGGACCTTGACGCTGCGCGGCACGGCGACGCTGTTCGGGGTGACCGCCAGCGCCGACGCGACCGTCGGCGCGCGGAGCGGCAAGCTGCTTGTCCAGCCCGACCTGCCGTTCGGCGGCCTGGCCACGGTCACGCTGTTCGATAACCCGCACGTCGCCGTGGAGTCGGTGTCGGCGACGCCGCTGCCCGGCGGCTTCGGCGTGGCCGCGACCGCGCACCTGCAGTAGCGGCTCGCCCGCCTACCCCGAGCGCAGCGACGACACCCCTCCGACGTCGCCGTCGCGCCGCATCCGGGCCGGCGCCCGCGGCCATCCCTTGAGGTAGTGGTCGAAGAAGTCGGTCGTCACCCGCTCGGTCACCGCCGTGTAGGGCTCGATCCCGGTGTAGGGGGCCAGATGCGAGGCTCCGTACAGCGTCAGCAGGTACTTGGGCCGCGGCGCGATGTTGTAGAAGCCGAAGGTGAAGCTCGGCGGGTTGACGACGTCCGCGGTGCCCTGGGTGGCGAGCAGCGGTGGGCTCGGCGCGGGGAAGCTGAAGCCGCCGACGCCCGGGATCACGGCGCCGGAGAGGATCGCGGCGGCGCGCACGCGGCGGTCGAGGAAGTAGCGGTCGTAGGCGACCGCGAGCGCCGTCTCGCCGCCGTCGGACTGCCCGGTGACCGCCACCTCGCGCCGGTTGACGAGCCCGTAGAACAGGCTCGAGCGGTTGCCGTCGGCCTTGAGCACCTTGGTGATGATGTAGCTCATGTCGGCGGGCTGGTTGACGAGGTCGTTCTCGTTGGGCCCCCCGGGCGCGTTGGCGTTCTCGAGCGGGAAGATCGGCGCGGCGACGACGTAGCCCTCGCGGGCCCAGTGCTGCAGCAGCGGCGCGTAGATGTCCGGCGTGACCGCGTAGCCGTGACCGAAGACGAGCAGCGGGAACGGGCCCGCCGCCCGGGCCGGCCGGGCGTTGGGAACGTCGACCCGGCTCGCGGGGCCCAGCGCCGGGTAGCGGATGATCGTCACCAGCCGGCGCGGTTGCGGGCTGCCGCCCGGATAGCGAACGTGGCGGCTGTAGTCAACGATCGTCACGATCCGCTCGCCGACCGCGAACGGAGCGTGTGGCACGGCAGCCACCCGCCGCGTCGAGCTCGTGTGGGTGCTCGACGAACTGGTCGTCGTGGTGCTCGAGCTGCTCAGGCCGCTGCCGCCGCTCGGGGGACCGGCGGCCGCGCTGCGCGTGGGGTCGGCGCGGCCCGAGCTGCCGCAGCCCGCGACCACCAACGCGGCCAGGAGCCCGGCCACGACCGCCACCGAGCGCCCGCGCCCCAGTCCGGCCACGACCGCCACCCAGCCGCCACGCCCCGTCCGCTCGCGCGGCGGGGGCGGTGGCTCAGCGGGTGTAAACGGCAAAGAAATCGCGGTCTTCGATGCTCAGGTAGCGGTCAGACGGGCGATTCATGTCGGCGAGCAGATTGCCGTGGTCCATAGCGCCGGGATAGCGGTAGGAGATGAAGCTCGTCCAGTAGGAGTTGATGTCCAGCTCCATCGCACGCACGGCGCCCGCCCGGATCATGATCGCCGCCAGCGAGCCGACCGTCTGATCGTTGGCCGCAGCGTAGATGAGGTTGCCATAGGCATCTACCCCGACCCCCGAGCGCCACACGCGGACCGCGTTGCCGAGCGTCGCGCCCCACTCGGGCCCGTCGGACAGGTTGGGGTTGGGGCGCCCGTGGTTGACGATCAGGGGCAGGTTCTGGCGGGCGAAGACGATGTTCGCCGGAACCGTGGGGCCGTAGCTCCAAGGGATCACGTCGAGATGGCCGTCGGTGTAGCGGACGATCGTGGCCAGCCCGTCCTTGAGCGGCGCGTACGTGTGGCCGCCGACGGCGAAGCCACCGCCGGAGTCGGCGAGCTTGAAGCCGGAATTGAACGTGGCCACGAGCCGGCTGCGCAGGCGCGGAGGCACCTCCTCGGGCCCGCGTGAGGCCATCGGCACGGCGGGCTCGAGCCGGCCCGGGTACAGCCATGTCGTCGTGCGACCGGAGTCGATCCAGGCCACGCCGGCGACGAGCTGAGGATAGTTGGGGTCGGGCCGGAAGCTCGTGACGAGCACCGGCGGCCGGGCGCCGCCGTCGGCGAACGTCGCGTGCCACTGGCCCTCGCCGAGCAGCGGCGGGTGCATCACCGGCGGGATCGCCGCCGGGCGGTAGTAGTGGATCTTGCGATGGGCCGCGGCCGCGGAGCCGGCGAGCGCCGTCTGGTGGGGCAGGGCCTTCAGCCCCGGGCCGCCGGTCGCCGGGGCGTTGAGCGAGTAGTAGATCGACTCGACCTTGTTGACGAGACCGCGCGCCCCGTTGTCGCGGAGCCACTCGACGGTCCGGATCCCCAGGCCGGAGTTCGACGCCTGGGTGACTGCCTTGGCGTAGGAGACGAGCGCCGGGATCAGCGCGATGATGGCCGCGGCGAGGGCGATTCGGCGCACGCGGTGGCCGCCGCCATTGCGGTTCGATCGGCGGGGGGCCAGCGTGGCGCGCGGAGGCGTACGCTCAGGCCTGTCTCTGGTCGGAGCGAGCATCGGAATCTCAACCTTGCAGGTATCACCAGACTGTTGGCTAAAGAGAAACTGAGAGCCGTCTCATTCAAAACCTACGTTGAGTTCAGACTTTCATCATAGGGTCGCACCGATGCCACTGGTTTCTGGAGGTCGCCGCCTGCCCGCTGCCGCTCGCCCCGAGCCGGCGCGGGCCAACGGATACGCGCATGCCGCGAGCGGCGCATCCGGCGAAAGCGGCTCAGCGGCGGCCGCCGCGACTGCCGCCGACGTGGGTTTCACCGCCGCCTCCGACCTCCCGGCCCCCACCATGCCCGAGCCGGTCCCCGCCCGCCGCCGGCGCGGGGTGGTTCGCGCCGCGATCGCCACGATGCGACCGCGCCAGTGGCTCAAGAACGTCCTCGTCATCGCGGCCGCCGGAGCGGCGGGTGCGCTGACCAAGGACGACGTGCCGGTCCATGTGCTGCTCGCCTTCGTCGCCTTCTGCCTGATCGCGTCTGGCATTTACGCCGTCAACGACGTGCGCGACCTCGAGGAGGACCGGCTGCATCCCCGCAAGCGCTTCCGCCCGGTCGCCGCCGGGGAGATCAGCCCGCAGGCGGCGCTGATCCTCGGCTGCGCACTGATGGCGGGCGGCCTCGCGATCTGCGCCGCCGTGCGGCCGCTGCTGTTCGTCGTCGGGGCCGGCTACATCGCGCTCACCGTGACCTACACGCTGATCTGGCGCCACATCGTGCTGCTCGACCTGGTCGCGATCGCCGGCGGCTTCGTGCTGCGCGCCGTGGCCGGTGGTGTCGCCGCCCCGGTCACGCTCTCCCGCTGGTTCCTGGCCGTCATCACCTGCGCCGCGGTGTTCATCGCCGCCGGCAAGCGCCACGCCGAGCTCCGCCGACTCGAGGCCGCCGGGGTCAAGGGCGAGGGCCGGCGCCGGCGCGTGCTCCACCGCTACAGCTCCTCGACCCTGCGCATGGTGCTTTACGGCAGCGCGGCCGGCGCGCTGTTCGCCTACTGCGTGTGGGCGTTCCAGATTCCGACCGTCGACGGGATCCCGTGGCGGCCGCTGACCATTATTCCCTTCGCTCTGTGCCTGGTTCGCTACGGCCGCCTGATCGCCGGGGGCGGGGGAGAGGCGCCGGAGGACCTGATCCTCTCCGACCGCCTGCTGATCCTCGCGGGCGGCGCCTGGCTGCTGCTGTTCGCGATTGGTGTCCATGCCGCCAGCTGAGGCGACGGCGCTCCCCACGGCGAGCACTCTCCACCCGACGGCCGCCGAGCTGAGCGGGTGGGGCGATAGCCGGCGCTCGCCGGCGTCGGTGCTGCGCCCGGCGACCGCCGAGGAGCTGAGGGCGGCGGTCGTCGCCCTTCCGCCCGGCGGACGCGGCGCGATCCCGCGCGGCATGGGCCGCAGCTACGGCGACGCTGCCCAGCGCTCGGGCGGCTGGGTGCTCGAGACGACGGCGCTCAAGCACTTCGAGCTCGACCGCGCGAGCGGCACGGTCACCGCCGAGGCCGGCGTGACCATCGGCGAGCTGCTCGACGTGCTCGTCCCGGCCGGCTGGATGGTGCCGGTCGTCCCCGGCACGCAGCACGTCAGCGTCGGCGGCGCGATCGCCAGCGACATCCACGGCAAGAACCACGGCACGACCGGCACCTTCGGCAGCCACGTGCAGTCGCTCGCCCTGCTCACCTCGACCGGGGACGTACTGCAGCTCGAGCCCGGAGACAGCGTGTTCGCCGCCACCCTCGGCGGCATGGGTCTCACCGGCATCGTCCTCTCGGCGCGAATCAAGCTGCGGCCGGTCAGCGGTCCCTGGCTGACCGTCGACACCGACCGGGTGGCCGACCTCGACGCCGCCCTCGCCGCGCTGTCGGAGAGCGGCGGCCCGCACCGCGTCGCCTGGCTCGATCTGCTCGGACCCCACCGCGGACGGGGCATCGTCACCCGAGCCGAGCACGCCGACGGGCTCGTCAGCGTCCCCGATGGCGGCTCGGCGACTGTCCCCGCCCGGGCGACCGTCCCGGCCGGGTTCCCGGGCGGCCTCCTGCGGCCCGAGACGATCCGCGCGTTCAACGAGCTCCGCTACCGCACCGCGCCGGAGCACGCCCGCGGTCAGCTCGAGTCGCTCGGCGCCCACATGTTCCCGCTCGACGCCCTGCGCTCCTGGCCGCGGCTCTACGGCCCGCGGGGCTTCGTCCAATACCAGCTCGTCGTCCCCCCGGGCCAGGAGGGGGTCCTCGCCGAGACGATCGAGCGCCTGCACCGTGACCACGTGCCCTGCTACCTCGCGGTGCTCAAGGACTTCGGCCCGGCCAACGACGCCCCGCTGTCGTTCCCGATGGGCGGCTGGACCCTCGCGCTCGACCTCCCGCGCGCGGCCCCCGGCCTCGACCGCACCCTCGACGGCCTCGACGAGCTCGTCGCCGAGGCCGGCGGGCGGGTCTACCTCTCCAAGGACTCCCGCCTGCGACCCGAGGCGCTCGAGGCGATGTACCCCCGCCTCGACGAGTGGCGCGAGGCGCGCGCGAGTGTCGACCCCGACGGCATGTGGCAATCTGACCTGAGCGTGCGCACGGGGCTGGCGAAGAACAGGCAGGCGGCGGCGACCGCGCCGCAGACCGCGGCGCCCGCCGGGTGCAAGCGCGTCCTCCTGCTCGGCGGCAACTCGGAGATCGGCCTGGCCATAGTCCGCCGGCTCGCCGCCGACGGGCCGGTGCGCCCGTACCTGCTCGGCCGCGACGGCGAGCGGCTCCAGGACGCGCTCACCGACCTCGTCCGATTCGGCTGTGAGCCGGGCGCCTTCGACCTGCTCGAGGCCGATGATCTCGACGCCCACGAGGCGGTCCTTGCCCGCGCCTTCGAGCAGGCCGGCGGCTTTGACCTCGTCGTCCTGGCCATCGGCGTGCTCGGCGCCCAGGAGGGCCTCGACGCCGATCCGGCCACCGCCAACGAGGTGATGCGGGTCAACTTCCTCGACAGCGGCTCGCTGCTGATCGCGGCGATGCGCCAGCTGCGCGCCCAGGGCCACGGCGAGATCGCCGTGCTCTCGAGCGTCGCCGCCGAGCGCGCCCGCTCGGCCAATGCCGTCTACGGAGCGGCCAAGGCGGGCTTCGACGCGCTCGCGCAGGGCCTCGCGGACGCCGCCGCGAGCGGTGGTCCACGGGTGCTCGTCGTCCGCCCGGGCTTCGTCACCACGAAGATGACCGAGGGCCTCGAGCCCGCGCCGTTCGCCACCACCGCCGAAGCCGTCGCCGAGGCGACGGTCAAGGGGCTGGCCGGCAGCGCCCACACCGTCTGGGTGCCCGGCACGCTGCGCTACGTCTTCTCGGTCCTCCGCCACGTCCCCCGCCCCATCTACCGGAAGCTGCCGCTGTGAACCGCCAGGTCCTGTTCATCGACATCGGCATCGCGCTCGTCATCGCGCTGCTCGTGCTGATCATCACCCCGGGCGTCGCGATCGCCGGGATCCTCGCGCTGCTCGTCATCGTCGCCTGCGCGATCAGCTTTTTCGTCTCCGCCCGCCGCCGCCGCGGGGCGCCGCCCGGGTCGCGCACCGTGCGCCGCCGGCCACCGCCGTCGGCCCCCATCCGGCGAACCTCGCCGCCGCCCCGCCGGACCAGCCGCGGTCGATGACCTCCCGGCAGCCATCGCCAGGCCTCACCCGCCGAGCGATGCTGCAACGAGCCGGGACCGTCGGAGCCGCCACGCTCGTCTTGCCGCCCGCGGCGCTCGCCCGCAGCCGTCCGTCCGCGGGGGTCCCGGACGGGCTCACGAGCATGTGGGTCGGCCGCCTCGCCGGTGAATCGCCGCCGCTGCCCGCGCCGCGCCGGTTCGCCCTCGTCGGGCTCGAGTGGGCGCGCGAGGGCGCATCCGGCCACGACCAGGTGTGGCTGCGGACCCGCGTGCGCGACGGCGCCTGGAGCCGCTGGGTCCTCGCCTCGGTCGGCGGTCATGGTCCCGACGACGCCGCCGCCGACCCCGCGCGGGCCTTCGGCGAGCCGTTGTGGGCCGGGGCGGCGGACGTGGTCCAGTTGCGCAGCGTGAGGCCGCTCGCCGGCGTCCGCCTGCATTTCGTCAGCGTTGACCGCCGGCTCGCCGCGGCCGCGGCCGCTCCAAACGCCGCCGTAAACCCCGCCGCCACAGCCGGAGGCGCCACCGCAGGCAGCGCCGCCGGCTTTCCCCGCGCCCAGCCGGTGCTCGACGCCGGGCCCGGGCAGCCCCCGATCATCGCCCGCCAGGCCTGGGCCCAGGGCCAGGCGCCGCCGGCGGTGTCGCCAGGCTACGGCGAGGTCCTGCTCGCCTTCGTCCACCACACCGAGAACCTCAACGGCTACGGTGCGGCGGACGTGCCCGCGATGCTGTTCGCGATGTACCAGTTCCACCGCTACACCCGGGGCTGGAACGACATCGGCTACAACTTCGTGATCGATGCCTTCGGTCGGATCTGGGAGGCGCGCAAGGGCGGCATCGACCAGGCCGTGATCGGGGCGCAGGCCGGTGGCTACAACGCCGTCTCGACCGGGGTGGCCATGCTCGGGAGCTTCGTCTCGGTTCTCCCGCCGCCGGCGGCGATGACCGCGCTCCAGCGACTCCTGGCCTGGAAGCTCTCGCTCCACGGCGTGCCCGTGCTCGGTCGCGTGCGCGTCGAGGTCAACCCGTCTGACGCCTTCTACACGCCGTTCGCGCCCGGAGCCCATGTCCTGCTGCCGCGGATCGCCGGTCACCGCGACGGCGACTCCACCGACTGCCCGGGCGATGCGCTCTATGCCCGGCTGCCGTCCGTGCGCACGCGCGTCGTGCCGCTTGCCGCCGGGGCGGCCCGGGTCACGCTCGCGGCGCCCACCCGCCCGGCGCCGGTGGCCGGGGCGGTGCCAGTCCACGGCCGCCTCGGGCTGCTCACCGGCCGGCCGCTCGCCGGCGCGCCGGTCGAGCTCCAACTGCTCACCGCATCGGGGTCGCGGACGATCGCCGTCGCGCACACCGCGCGCGACGGCTCGTTCAGCGCCGTGCTGCCGCTCGAGGTCAACGCCCGCGTGCGGGCTCTCCACCGCGCCCGCCCGGCGACGACCTCGCCGCTGCTCGGCCGCGCCGTGCCGCCGGCGCTCACGCTCGGCTTCGCTCCGGGGTCGCCGCCCGAGGTCACCGGCACGGTGCAGCCGGCCAAGCGCCACGTGACGATCGAGGTCGATCGCCTGCTCGGCACCGCCCACGTCCCGGTGCTCCGCCGTACGCTCACGGTCAACCGGGGCACGTTCATCGCACGACTGCCCGCCCTCGTGCCGGGCCGCTACGCGCTCAGCGCGAGCACCGTGGCCGACGACAGCAACGCCGTCGGCCGCGCCGAGCTCGTCGTCAGGGTGTAGCGCTCAGCGCGTGGCGACGGTGAAGAAGTCCCGGCTGTAGGGCGCGAGGAACTGGCCCGGGATGCCGTTCTGCCCCGGCATCACCGGGACCGGCGTGAGCGAGCCGCCGGGTCCGTGCGCGTACAGGTAGGCCGCGACCCACTCGGGATTGATGTCGAGCTCGACGGCGCGGACGACGCGGGCGGACAGCAGCGCGGAGGCGAGCGCGCTCGGGGTGAGGTGCTCGCCGCCGGCCCAGATCAGATGGCCGTCGGCGGTGACGCCGAGGGCGCCGCGGGCCGGGTCGGCGACGCCGCCGAGCGCCGCGCCCCAGCAGCTCGGGCAGTCGGCGTCGGCCGCCGGCGCCCCGTGGTCGACGAGCAGCTTGAGGTTCTGGCGCACGGCGACGACGGTGTGGCCGGGGGCCGGCACGCCCTCGTGCCAGGCGCCGACGTCGGTCGTGCCGTCGCTGTAGGTGACGATCGACCCGAGGCCGGTCTGCAGGGGCGCGCCGGTGCGGCCGTAGGAGTAGAACCCGCCCGCCCCGGTCGAGAGCTTGAAGGCGCCGTTGAATGCGGCGACGACGTGGCCGCGCTCGGAGCCGGCGATCATCGGGCCGTAGCGCCACCCGAGGGTGCCGGCGTCGACCGTCCCGGAATGCAGGTGAAGCGTGAGCACCGACTGGTCGAAGGACAGCAGGGCGACGCCGCTCGCCGAGCGCGCTACCCACACCGCCGTGCGTCCATCCACCCGGACCGCGGGGACGAACGGCGTGGTGCCGGTGCCGTGGACGGCGCCGAGGACCTGCGGCGGTCCGGGCGGCGGGGCGTGGTGCGTCGTCGCGTGGGTGGTCGTCGCGTTGGTCGTCGAAGCGTGCGTGGTCGAGGCGCCCCCCGCGCCGCCCGAGGCGGCCGATGAGCTGCTCGAGGACGACGACCCGCACCCGGCCAGCGCGATCGCGGCCAGCAGGCCCAGCGCGAGGATGCTCGGGGTCGGCTTCGCCCTGTCCGTGTGGCGGCGGCTCACGCCACCGCGAGCGGCGTCCGCGCCGCGACCGGCACCGGCAGTACCGGAGCGGCGTCGCAGAGCTCGCAGCGGCCGTGGGCGGCGTGCTGGCGGAAGTCCTCGCCGAACACGCGCAGGGCGCTGGTCACGAAGCGGGTCGCCCCGTCGGGGTGCTGGCAGGCCCCCCGCCCGGGAATCTCGGCAAGCCATCGCTCGAGATCGTGCCAGGCCATCCGGTCGGCGGTGCCGCTGGCGATCGCGGCCACCGTGTCGGCGACGGCCGCGAGGCCGTGGACGCAGGGACCACACTGGCCGGCGCTCTCGGCCGAGAAGAAATCGGCCACGCGGCTGGTCTCCGCGACCGGGCACGCCGAGCTGCCGAGG
Organism: uncultured Solirubrobacterales bacterium; assembly: GCA_963752905.1. Lineage (GTDB taxonomy): Bacteria > Actinomycetota > Thermoleophilia > Solirubrobacterales > Solirubrobacteraceae > Palsa-465. The sequence continues at coordinate 99,858 of CAVWAC010000016.1, read as the reverse complement.
GCGACAATGATGCCCGCGCCGAGCGTCGCGCCGTGTTGGCGCAGCTGCTCGGCCGACAGGCGCAGGGCGGGCAGCTGGCTGGCGGGTACCCAGGACCCGAAGTAGCCGCCGATGAGCACGCCGCGCAGCGGCTCGGCGACCTCGGCGCTCTGTAGGAGCTCGGCCAGCGGCGTGCCGTGGGCGATCTCGTACACGCCCGGCCGGGCGACGGCCCCGGACAGCGTCACCAGTGCCGAGCCCGGGTCCCGCGCCGTGCCGAGGCCGCGGAACCACTCGGCGCCGTGGCGGGCGATGAGCGCGAGATGGGCGAGCGTCTCGACGTTCTGCACGAGCGTGGGGCGTCCGCCGACGCCGCGCTGGAACGGCCGCGTCCCGAACGTCGGCAGCACGCCGCCGCCGTTGATCAGGTTGACGAGCGCGGACTCCTGGCCGGAGAGATAGCGCTCGGGCACCTCGCAGAGCTCGAACGCAGGGTCGCGGTAGCCGGCACGCCGGCGCTCATCGATCGCCGCCTCGAGGGCCTCGAGGCTGCGCACGTCAGCCGTGCACACGGCGATGATCGCCTGGTGGGCGCCGACGGCGTGGGCGGCTACCGCGGCCCCGTCGAGGACAAGGTGGGGAAGTTCACGCATGAGCACGCGGTCCTTGCGGCTGGCCGGCTCACCCTCGGAGCCGTTGGCGAGCAGCACCTTCGGCTTGCGGCGCGCCGCGACCGAGCGCATCTTCTTGGCCATCGGGAACGAGGCCCCGCCGTGGCCGCGCAGCCCGGACTCCTCGACCTCGTCGAGGAGCGCTTCGGGGGCGATGGTGTCGAGGTCGGGCAGCGGCCCGTGCACGTCGACGTGCGCGGAGAGCTGGCTCATCGGCTGCTCACCGAAGCCGGCGAGTAGGCGGGGCAGTACGGCGTCGTCCATGAGTGCCATCAGTTACCTCCGGTTGGGACGGCGCTGAGGGTGCCGGTGGCGGCGCCGTGGTTCTGGTCGATCTGCAGCTGGGCGTGCAGCCGCAGGAAGTGGCCGGCGTCGTCGCGCACGAGCGCGAGGATGTCGCTGCCGTTGAGCGCGGTGATGTGGCCGTGATAGGCGTGGGGATTCGACCCGCTGCCGAGGTACACGCGGCTCGAGGTCATGGCCACCCCGCCGCCGTCGGCGGGCTGGCCGTCAATCCGGATGGCCAGCCGGTTGAGGCTGGGCCCGTGGACCGCGAGCGTCATGTCGACGGTGACGAGGCCGTCGGACGTGCCCTGGGTGACCGGGCCGCTGACCGACGCGGTGAACCCGGACGTGGCGCCGCCCGATGGCTTCGCGGGCGAGGACGAGGCCGAGGCCGTGGACGTCGAGCTCGCGGCCGGGCTGAAGGCCCGCAGCAGCGCCGCCGGGGTGCCGGCGCGGCGCGCCCAGCCGGCGGCGAGCGGACCGCTCGGCAGCCACACGAGCAGCCCGAGCGGCACGAGCGCCGAGGCGCCGAGCGCGGTCAGGCGCGCTCCGCGGTGCTCGGGCCAGCCGGACGTCGCGCGTGAGATGACGGCGACGATGACCGCGATCACGCACACGCCGGTGATGATCAGCATCCAGCCCGTCTTCGGGTCACTGCCGGTGCCGAGGCCGTGGAGCAGCGCGATCGGCCAGCAGGCGTAGGCCGCCCAGTGGGTGGCCCGCCAGGCGGAGTACCCAAGGCGCCGGCGCAGCAGGCTCGTGATCGCGATCGCGATCAGCAGGTCGGAGGCGAGCGTGCCGAACCCGAGCCACAGCGGCCGGTACGGCGAGGCGAACGGGATGACGACGTCGATCAGCCGGATCGGGGCGAAGCCGTCGATCAGTGTCGTGGCGATGTGGACGAAGAGGAACGCGAGCGCGAGCAGCGAGGCGTTGCGGTGGACCTGCTGCAGGACGAACCGCGGCATCTGCGGCGTCGAGGAGCGCCGCACGTTCATCACGCCGAGCACGACGCTGAGCGTCAGCAGCAGCAGCGTGACGATCCCGGTTCCCCGGGTGAGGTACCAGAGCGCGCGTGTGCTCGCGCTCGTGGTGGCGGCGAAGACGGTGAGCATGGCCCCGGTGCGCTCGCTCAGGAACCGCCGGAGGTGACCGGAGGTGAGGAGGACGCCGTCGACGGGGAGGAGGAGGGAGCCGACAGGCCGGATCCGGTGTTCCCCGTGTTCCCGGTGTTGCCGCTGCCGGTGTTGCCGCTGCCGGTGTTGCCGCTGCCGGTGTTGGCGGCGCTGGTCGTGCCGGCGCCGGTGTTGCCGCTGCCCGTGCTCCCGGTGGTGGGGGCCGCGGCGGGCGCGCTCGTGGTGCCCGCGGACGTCGCGGTCGAGTGGCCATGGAAGGCCTTGGCCGCGGCGGCGGAGACGACGCCGGTGGCGGTGACCGCGCCGACGATGAGCCAGCGATTGGCGCGCGAGACCAGGCGCAGTCCGCGATCGCGGGCATTGACAGTGGGGTGAGACCTTGGCATGTGGCCCACAGCCTCCCGCGCGTCCCGAACAAACCCCTTAAAAAGGCGTCAGAACAAACTAAGCGGGGAGTGAGACTGCCCTTACCCCGGGGTGGGGTCCGGTCGCCCCCCGGCGGTGAGAGGGGCCTTAGGCCGTCAGCTTCGGGGAGCTCCAGGCGGCCCGCAGCCGCCGCTCGATCTCCCCGCAGAGATCGTCGATCGCGATCCGGACCTGGGCGAGGCTGTCGCGGTCGCGAAGGGTGACCGTGCGGTCCTCGAGCGACTGGTGATCGACGGTCACCGCCCACGGCGTGCCGATCTCGTCCTGGCGCCGATAGCGGCGCCCGATCGCCCCGCCCTCGTCGTACTCGGCCTGACAGATCTCCCGCAGCGCGCGGTAGAGCTCGCCGGCCAGCTCCGGCTGGCCGTCCTTCTTGACCAGCGGCAGCACGGCGACCTTGACCGGCGCGAGCTGCGGATGAAGCCTCAGCACGGTCCGCTTCTCGCCCTCGATCTCGTCCTCGTCGTAGGCGTCGACGAGGAACGCGAGCATCGCCCGGTCGGCACCGGCCGCCGGCTCGATCACGTGGGGGATGTAGCGATCGCCGCTCGCGCTGTCGACGTACTCGAGCTTCTGCCCCGAGGCGTTGGCGTGCTGGGTGAGGTCGAAGTTGCCGCGGTTGGCGATGCCCTCGAGCTCGGACCAGCCGATCGGGAACAGGTACTCGATGTCGCTCGTCGCGCTCGAGTAGTGCGAGAGCTCGTCCTCGTCGTGGGCGCGCAGCCGCAGGTGGTCGGCGCGGATCCCGAGCTGGGTGTACCAGTCGATCCGCTGCTCGAGCCAATGCTCGAACCACCGCTCGGCCTCGCCCGGGGGCACGAAGAACTCCATCTCCATCTGCTCGAACTCGCGCGTGCGGAAGATGAAGTTGCCCGGCGTGATCTCGTTGCGGAAGCTCTTGCCGATCTGGGCGATCCCGAACGGCGGCTTCTTGCGCGAGAACTGGAGGTAGTGGCGGAAGTTGAGGAAGATCCCCTGGGCGGTCTCGGGACGCAGATAGACGGTCGACCCCGCCTCCTTGACCGGGCCGACGCTCGTCTCGAACATGAGGTTGAACTCGCGCGCCTCGGTGAGGTCGCAGTCCGGCGTCTCGCCCGGCCGCTTCGACGGCTTGCGGCCGCACTGGGACTGGTCGATGTGGTCGGCGCGGAAGCGCAGCTTGCACGTCCGGCAGTCGACGAGGGGGTCGGTGAAGCCGGCGAGATGGCCGCTCGCCTCCCACGTCTTCGGGTGCTGGATGATCGCCGAGTCGAGCGCGACGATGTCATCGCGCTCCTGCAGCATCGCCCGCCACCACTGGTTCTTGACGTTGTTCTTGAGCAGAACCCCGTAGTGGCCGTAGTCGTAGCTCGACCCGAGCCCGCCGTAGATCTCGCTGCTCGGGAACACGAAACCGCGGCGCTTGCAGAGAGAGACTATCTTGTCCATCGTGACGAGCTCTGGGGCCATCGGACGGCGGATGCTACGCGGCGCTCTGCTCGTCTGCGTGCTCGGGGTCCTCGGAGTCGCCGTCGCCGGTTGCGGCAACTCGAGCTCCTCCTCGTCAGCCGGCGCAGGCGCGGCCGCGTCGGCGACGAGCGCGAGCACGGCGAGCATCAAGCTCGCCAAGACGAAGTTCATCCTCCATGCCGGGCTCGCCTTCGGCGCCTTCCACCGCTGGATCTACAAGCCGCTCAAGGCCGGCCAGCTGCAGCACCCGCTCAGCCACAAGCTGACCACCATCAAGGCGGCCCTCGCCGTTGGCTTCGTCGTCCACGAGCTCAAGCTCGCCCTCGCCGACGCCCAGGCCGACCCGACGCTGTCCAAGCTCGTCGCCCCGATCACCGCGATCCAATCGAAGTTCAGCGGCGCGGTGTCCGGCATCAAGAGCGGCAACGTCGACACCGCCGGGCTCAACAGCGTCGAGAGCGCGATTGGCTCGCTCAAGAGCCAGGCCTCCTCGGCGGGCCAGTCGATCACCGAGCAGACTCCCGCGACGCCCTAGCGCGTTGGCACTCTCGCATTGAGAGTGCCAAGGCCCAGGGCTATACTTGGTGAAGGAATGCCGATCTACGAGTACCGGTGCGAACAGGGGCACACGTTCGAGGTCATGCAGCGCATGTCCGACGATCCCGTGCAGGTCTGCAGCACGTGCGAGGCCCCCGTGCAGCGGGTGTTCCACCCCGTCGCCGTCCACTTCAAGGGCTCGGGCTTCTACAACACCGACTACGGCACCCGCAAGCGCGCCCGCGAGAAGGCCGACTCCTCCTCGTCGGCCTCATCGGACGCGAAGGATTCGAAGGACTCGAAGAGTTCGTCCTCCGACGCCAAGGGCGCCGCGGACAAGAAGTCGTCCTCGTCGGAATCCTCGTCGACCGCCAAGTCGACGTCCTCCTCGGACTGAAGGCCCGGCATGTGGGGCCGGGCTGCGCCCGGCGTCCCTGGGGCCGTGCGACCCCCTCCGGACGCCTGACGCCCGCCCGCTCAGCCGTTCATCAGCTTGCTGGCCGCGGCGTGGACCGCGGCCGGCGACACCGTCAGCGCCGACTCGCCGTCAGGCAGGGTCGCGGCGCCGGTCGGCTTGAGCACGGCGACCGGGGCCGAGCCGCCGATCTCCGAGGCCGCGAACAGGCTCAGCAGGGTGAATCCGCCCATGTCGGTGCGGAGCACCTTCGGGGCCTGCCACGAGGCCCACGGCAGGTGGAAGAACGACATCGGCGACATCAGCTTCGCCTTCACCGCGTTGAGGATCTCCTGCTGGTGCTGCACGCGGGTGAGGTCGTTCTCCGACGGGTTGCACTTGTTCTCCCGCGTCCGCGCCAGCACGAGCGCCTGCTCGCCGTTGAGATGGTGCGTGCCCGGCGGGAGGTAGAGCGAGAAACCGCCGTTCTTCGTGCCGCCGCTGATGTCCGAGCAGATGCGTCCGGTGGTCACGTCGATCCCGCCGATCGCGTCGATGAACTTGGGGAAGGCGGCGAGGTTGACGATGATGATGTGGTTGATCGGGATGCCGGTGAACTGCTCGATCGCCTTGATCGCCAGCGCGGGGCCGCCGTAGGCGTAGGCGGCGTTGATCTTGCTCACGCCGTGGCCGGGGATCGCGGCCTCGGTGTCACGGGGGATCGACAGGCGCCGTGAGGTGCCGCCGCCGATCCGCCACAGCATGATCGTGTCCGAGCGGCTGCCGGCGTCCAGAGTGTTGGCGCCCGGCTCCTTGCTGCCGGCCGGGCGCTGGTCGGTGCCGATGATCAGGACCGTGTCGGTCGAGGTGATCATGTTCCCGGCCGGCTTGAGCGCCGCCGACACGTTCGCGGGCAGGTTGCTCTGCTCCTGCTGGGCGCTGACCAGGAACAGCACGAGCGAGAGCAGCAGCCAGGCCACGATCGCCAGCACGACGTACTTGAGCACCCGGCGGGCGGTCGCCCAGCCGCCGGTCGCGCCCGAGCCGCGGAACCACCGCCGGCCGCCGCCACCGTCCCCGCCGCCGCCCGACCCACCGACGTCGGCGTCCTCCTCGCCGCGCAGACGCGCGCGCAAGCCGCGCGGCTTGGCGCGATAGACCGTGTACGGCCGATCTTCGCCGCTCACCGCGGCGCGGGGCGAGGAGCCGGGCTGCGACTCACCGTCGGAGCGGTAGAGCCGATAGGGCCGGTCCTCGGGGGGCGCAGAGTTTCGAGGATCGTCTGGCATAGGGCACTGCATATAGTGAACGGCATGCCGGCCCGGCGCACCATCGGTGTCGACATGGGCGGGACCAAGCTGCTGGCGGGCGCAGTGGACAGGACACTCGGCGTCCACCACCGCGCACAACGAACGGTACTCGGTCTCGACCAGGCGACCCTCTTCGCTACCGCCGTCGACGCGGTCGAGGAGGCACGCGACTCGGGCGGGGGGGAGGTCGTAGCCGTGGGCTTCGGCATCCCGAGCCTGATGGACCGCCGCACCGGCCAGAGCGTGAGCAGCGTGCATCTGCCCCTGGCCGGCGTGCCCTTCGCCGACATCATGACCGAGCGCCTCGGCGTGCCGGTGTTCGTCGACAACGACGCCAACCTCGCGATCCTCGCCGAGCACCGGGCCGGCGCGGCCCGGGGCAGCACCGAGGCGGTGATGCTCACCCTCGGCACCGGCATCGGCGGCGGGCTCATCCTCCGCGGCGAGCTCTACCGCGGCGCGGTCGGCGCGGCCGGCGAGCTCGGCCACATGGTCGTCGACATGGACGGCCCCCGCTGCCAGGGAAACTGCCCCAACCGCGGCTGCATCGAGGCCGTCGCCTCCGGCGGTGCACTCGCGCGGGAGGCTCTGCGCATCGCCCACGAGCAGCCGAGCTCGGGTCTCGGCCGCGCGCTCGCCGCGGGGCGGACGCTGCTCGGGCCGCTCATCACCGAGCTCGCACACGACGGCGACGAGGCGGCGATCGAGGCGATCGCGCTCGTCGGCTCCCGGCTCGGCGTGGCGATTACCAACCTGGTCAACATCTTCAATCCACAGGTGGTGATCGTCGGCGGCGGGGTGATCGGGGCCGGGGACCTGCTGCTCGAGCCCGCCCGCCAGGTCGTGCGCGAGTGCGCGCTGGCGCCCTCTCGGGACGACGTGCGGATCGTCGCCGCGCACTTCGGCGTTGAGGCGGGGATGGTCGGCGCCGCCGCGTGGGCCTTCGACCGGGCCGAGGGGCGGGCGGTGTGAGCGGCCGGCTGATCGTCTGCCCGACCCCGATCGGCAACCTCGAGGACGTCACCCTGCGGGTGCTCGCCGCGCTGCGCGAGGCCGACGTCGTCGCCTGCGAAGACACGCGCCGCACGCGCGTGCTGCTCGACCGCTACGGCGTCAGCGCGACGCTCGTCAGCTATCACGAGCACAACGAGGCCGCCCGAGCCCGGGACCTCGTCGAGCGGATGCAGTCCGGCGCTGTCGTCGCGCTCGTCTCCGACGCCGGGATGCCGCTCGTGTCCGATCCCGGATTCGTCCTCGTCCAGGCCTGTGTCACCGCCGGCCTCGCGGTCGAGGTGCTGCCGGGACCGTCGGCCGTCCTCGCCGCACTCGTCGCCTCGGGGCTGCCCGCGGACGCCTGGCGCTTCGCCGGCTTCCTCCCGCGCAAGCGGGGCGAGCTCGAGCCGGTGTTCCGCGCCCCGGAGACGCTCGTGGCCTTCGAGTCCCCGCGGCGCGTCGCCGCCACCCTCGCCGTCCTCGCCGCGCTCGATCCCGAGCGACCCGTCGCCGTCTGCCGTGAGCTGACCAAGGTCCACGAGGAGATCGTCCGCGGCAGCGCGGCCGAGCTCGCCGCGCGCTACGCGGAGACCCCGCCGCGCGGCGAGGTCGTGCTCGTCGTCGGCCCCGCGCCCGCGGCCGCCCCGGACCTCGCTCCGGCGCTCGACGCCGTCCGGCGGCTCGTCGAGGCCGGCGCCAAGCCGCGCGTCGCGGCGAGCGTCGTCGCCGAGCTCTCCGGGGTCCCCGCCAACGCCCTCTACCGAGCGCTGACCGGCGGATAGCCTAGGACGAGGAGCGCCGATGTCCTTCTACGTCACCACCCCGATCTATTACGTCAACGCGCAGCCGCACCTCGGCCACGCGTACACGACGATCGCCGCCGACGTGCTCGCGCGCCATCACCGCCAGCGCGGCGAGGACGTCTTTTTCCTCACCGGTACCGACGAGCACGGCGAGCCGGTGGCCGACGCCGCTCGCGCCCTGGGGCTCGAGCCTAAGGAGCTCGCCGACCGCAACGCCGAGCGCTTCAAGGCGCTCGCGCCGCAGCTCGACGTCTCCAACGACTTCTTCATTCGCACCTCCGACGCCGAGCACATGGCCCGCGTGCAGGAGGTGCTCCAGCGGGTGCACGACAACGGCCACACCTACATAGCGATGTACGAGGGCTGGTACTGCCCGCGCTGTGCCGACTTCAAGGTCGAGAACGAGATTCTCGACGGCAACCGCTGCCCGATCCACGAGATCCGGCTCGAGCGCCACCAGGAGGAGAACTGGTTCTTCCGCCTCTCGAGCTTTCAGGACCGCCTCGAGCAGCTCTACGCCGAGCAGGCCGACTTCGTCATGCCCTCCCACCACTACAACGAGGCGCGCTCGTTCATCACCCAGGGCCTGCAGGACGTCTCGCTCTCCCGTGCCCGGCTGCAGTGGGGCGTCCCCGTGCCCTGGGACGAGGGCCACGTCTTCTACGTCTGGTTCGACGCGCTGCTCAACTACTACACCGCGCTCGGCTACGCCCGTCCGGGCGAGGACCTCACCGAGCGCTTCTGGCCGGCGACGTACCACATCATCGGCAAGGACATCCTCAAGTTCCACACCGTCTTCTGGCCAGCGCTGCTGATGGCCGCCAACCTGCCGCTACCCGAGCACGTCTTCGTCCACGGCTTCCTGCTCGGCGCCGACGGCCGCAAGATGAGCAAGTCGCTCGGCAACGTGCTCGATCCCTTCGAGGTCATGGACCAGTACGGCACCGACGCGCTGCGCTTCTACCTCATGCGTGACGTCGCGTTCGGGGGCGACGGCGCCGTGGGGATCGACGCCGTGCGCACGCGCTACGAGAGCGAGCTTGCCAACGAGTACGGCAATCTCGCCAGCCGCACGATCGCGATGATCTCCCGCTACCGCGAGGGCGCGCTCACCGCCGGTGAGACCGATCCCGCGCTCGCCGAGGAATTCGCCGGGCTCCCCGAGCGCGTCGCCGAGGTCCTCGACCGCGCCGAGGCGACCCAGGCGCTCGAGCTCATCTGGCAACGCGTCCGGCGTCTCAACCGCTACGTCGAGGAGCGGGCGCCGTGGCAGCTGGCCAAGGACCCCGACCGGGCCGCCGAGCTCGACCGCACCCTGCGCTCGCTCGCCGAGGGCCTGCGCGCGGTCAGCGTGCTGCTGCACCCCTACATCCCGGCGAGCACGGCCAAGCTGCTCGACGCGCTCGGCCGTCCGGCGATCGGCTACGACGCCGCCACCTTCACGGCCGAGCCCGAGGCGTGGGACGTGCGGACGCTCGAGCCGCTGTTCCCCAAGCAGCCGTGATCGACAGCCACACCCACCTCGAGCTGTGTGAGCCGCCCGACGCCGAGCTCGTGGCCGCGGCCGAGGCCGCCGGCGTCACCCGGATCCTCACCGTGGGCATCGACGGCGTGACCTGCCGGGCGGCGCTCGCCGCCGCCGAGGACTTCCCCCAGGTCTACGCGGCGATCGGCCGTCACCCCAACGCCGCCGCCGGGTTCGACGATGCCGACCTCGCCGAGCTCCAGGCCCTCGCCGCCCACGACAAGTGCGTGGCGATCGGCGAGACCGGCCTCGACTTCTACCGCGACGGCGCCCCGCGCGAGGATCAGCAGCGCGCCTTCGAGGCCCAGATCGAGCTCGCCCGCGCGACCGGCAAACCGCTCGTCATCCACACCCGCGCCGCCGACGAGCCGACGCTCGACACGCTCGAGGCCGACGCCGGCGACTTGCAGGTCATCCTCCACTGCTTCTCGATGACCGAGCAGCTCGACCGCTGCCTCGCCCACGAGGGCTGGTGGTTCTCCTTCGCCGGCAACGTCACCTACCCGAGCGCCGCCGACCTGCGCCAGGCCGCCCTGCGCGTGCCGGCCGAGCGGCTGCTCGTCGAGACCGACGCGCCCTACCTCTCCCCGCAGCCCCAGCGCGGCCGGCCCAATCAGCCGGCCAACGTCGTCCACACCGCTCAGGCGCTGGCGATCGAGCGTCGCGTCGCCTACGAGGAGCTCGAGGCCGCGGTGGAGCGAAACGCCGCGACCGTGTTCGGCTGGTGAGGCGGCCCGGGGGCCCCGCGTGAGCGCACGCCGCACGCCCACCGACAGCGGCCGGCGACCCCGCACGCGCGAGCTCGGCCAGAACTTCCTTGTCGACCGCAACATCCTCGGCGTCATCGAGCGTCTCGCCGAGCTCGGCCCGGCCGACGTTGTGCTCGAGATCGGGGGCGGCCTCGGCGTCCTCTCCGAGCGGCTCGCCGCGCGCGCCGCCCACGTCCACGTCGTCGAGGTCGACCGCAGTCTCGAGGCCGAGCTCCGCGAGCGTCTCGCCCCGTTCCCGGCCGTCAGCCTGCACATCGCGGACGCGCTCAGGGTCGACCTCACCGCCCTGCGCCCGGTCCCGGACAAGGTCGTGGCCAACCTGCCCTACGGGATCGCCGCGACGGTGATCATCCGCACGATCGATGAGCTGCCGAGCGTCGGCCACTGGGTGGTGATGGTCCAGCGCGAGGTCGGGGAGCGGCTCGCCACCGCGCCGGGGCGCGCGACCTACGGCGTTACCTCGGTGCTCGCCCAGGTCGCCTGCGAGGTCGAGGTCCTGCGCCCGGTCGCGCGGACGGTGTTCCGCCCGGTGCCCAACGTCGATTCGGTGCTCGTCGGCCTGCGTCGGACCGGTCCGGGCGCGACGCCCGCCGTGAACGCGCTCGTCCACGATGCCTTCGCCCACCGGCGCAAGGCGCTGCCCGGGTCGCTCGCCCTCGCCCGGCGCGACGACGCGACCATCCGCGACCGCGCGCGGGCGGCTCTCGTGGCCCTCGGCCATCCCCCCGACGAGCGCGCCGAACGCCTCTCGCCACAGGAGTTCCTCGCGCTGGCGGCGAAACTTCAGCCATGAGGCTGCGCGCCCTTGCCCCGGGCAAGGTCAACCTGGCGCTGTTCCTCGGGCCCGCGCGCCCCGACGGACGCCACGAGCTCGTCACGATCTTCGAGTCGGTGTCGCTGTCGGACGAGATCGTCCTCGCCGAGCTGCCGCCCGACGGCTTCGACGAGGTCCTCTGCCCCGGCGTCACCGGTCCCAACCTCGCCGCCGAGGCGCTCAGCGCCCTGCGGCGCCGCGGCTGGGAGGGACCACCGCTGCGGGTCGAGATCGACAAGCGCGTGCCGATCGCCGCCGGCTTGGGCGGCGGATCGGCGGACGCCGCCGCGGTGCTGCGCATGGCCTGTGAGCTCGCGCCCGGCCGCCCCGAGGAGGTCTCAGCGCTCGCCGCCGAGCTCGGGGCCGACGTGCCGAGCCAGGTCGTCCCGGGGGTCAGTCTCGGCACCGGCGCCGGCGACCTCATCGAGCCGCTCTCGCCGCTCGCCCCGCATGCGCTCGTGATCGTCCCCCTGCCGGTCCCCCTGTCGACCGCGGCGGTCTACCGGGAGGCCGACCGCCTCGGCCTCTCCCGGGCCGAGTACGAGCTCGAGCGCCTCGCCGACGAGCTGCTGCGCGCCTTCCAGCCCGGCGCCGAGCCGCGGCACGAGCTGCTCGTCAACGATCTGCAGCCGGCGGCGATCTCGCTCTGCCCGGCGATCGAGGACGCCCTCGCCGCCACGCGCGCGGCGGGCGCCGAGGTGAGCCTCGTCAGCGGCTCGGGGCCGACCGTGGCCGGCCTGTTCTGGGCCGAGCAGCACGGCGAGCGGGCGGCGGCTGCAGCGCACGAGCTGCAGCGCCGCTATCCCGAGGCGAAAGCCGTCGTCCCCGTCGGGCCCGAGCACGGCGCCCCGATCGTCCTGTGACGTGATCGTCTCCCAGTTTCGGCACAATCTCCTAAGGTGATGCAGCGATGAGCAACCAGACGATCACCTATCTGGTCGGGGCGTTCCTCGGCGTCTTCGGCGTCGCGGCGTTCGGCGCGCTCGTCGTCGCTCCCGCCGTGACCGCCTACCAGCGCGGGATCGAGCGCCTGGCCGCCGTGGTCCTCTCGATCTACGTCCTCGCCGCGCTCATCGGCGTCGGGGTCCTCCTCGGCGCGGTGATCATCGTCGAGTGGCCGCGGGTCTTCTAGGCGGTTACGCCCCCGTGGCCGAGGGCACTCCCTCCCGCGAGTCCGCGGTGTCGCGCGCGCCCGACCTCGGTGCGCTCGCCGCCATCACCGATGCCGTCGAGGCCGGCGCCGGCCTGCCGGAGATCCTCCGGGCCGCCGCCCGGGCGCTCGACGCGAGCCTCATTCTCATCGACCGTTCGGCCTCGATCCTCGCCGTCGCCGCCCGCTCGCCGGCCGACGAGCGCTCGCTGATGCGCGATGCCGAGGACGTGACGACGATCGAGCTCAAGGTCGCCGACGCGACCGTCGGGCAGCTGCGCATGCGGTCCCGGGAGCGCGGCGGCGACGCCTCGGTGCTGCGCCTCGTCACGACGCTGATCGCCTCCGAGGTCGAGCGCGTCCGCGCCCCCGAGCGCGCCTCGGAGGAGGCCGCCCTCAGCTTCCAGCGCGCGGTTCTCGCCGGCCGGATCGCCGACCGCGAGGACCTCGTCGCCCGGGGCAAGGAGCTCGGCACCGACCTCGCCTCCGGCGGGACCGTGATCGTCGTCCGAGCCCACTCCCGCAATCCGACCGAGGACGACTGGCGCCGGCGCCTGCTCGCGGTGGCCGGCCGCGGCGCCCGCTCGATCGCCCCGGGCGCGATCCCCGCGCCGGGCGAGACCGACCCGGCGGAGATCGTCGTGCTCGTGCCCGACGGCGACGGCGAGGCCGGCCGGCGGGTCGCCGCTGCCATCGCCCGTGAGGTCGAGTCGGGATTGGCCGGGTTCGCCTTCGCGATCGGGCGCAGCCGCTGGTGCGAGGACCCGCTCGCCTTGCCGCGGGCGGCCAACGAGGCGCTGCTCGCCGCCAACGTCGTCGAGGGCGATCCCGAGCGCTCCGAGCTCGCGTTCGAGCAGACCGGCACCTACCAGCTGCTGCTGCCGCACATGAACGACCCCGCCGAGCTCAAGCGCTTCTACCGGGAGACGGTGCGCCCGCTCGTGCTCTACGACGAGCAGTATGAGACCGACCTGCTCGGCACGCTCTCGACGTTCCTCGAGTGCGACGCCAACGTCAACGCGACCGCGGCCCGGCTCATCACCCACCGCCACACCGTTCGCTATCGCTTCGAGCGGGTGCGCGAGCTCACCGGCCTCGACGTCTCCTCGACCGACGGGCGCGAGAAGCTCTCGCTCGGCCTCAAGGCGATGCGCGTGCTCGGCATCGCTGCGCCGGGCGGCCCCGCCCGCGAGCCGGGAGCCGAGGGCGGGCGGGTCCCGCGGTAGCTGGCGTCTGACCGGGGCCTCTGAGTAGGATCGCCCGTCGTGGCGATCGGCATCATCACCGGCTCGGGCACCAATGCGTTGCCGGGGTTCGAAGACCCCGAGCCGCTCACCCTCTCGACCCCGTTCGGCGAGGCGGCGGTCGCCCGTGGGCGCTACGCCGGCGTCGAGGTCCTGCATCTCTCCCGCCACGGCGCAGGGCACGCGCGGCTCTCCAACCACGTCAACCACCGCGCGAACATCTGGGGGCTCAAGGACCTCGGGGCCACGGCGGTCATCGGCTGCACGGCGTGCGGTGCCGTCGACCCCGGGCTCGCGCTCGGTTCGCTCGTCGTCTTCGACGATCTGCACTTCCCCGTCAACCGGTTGCCGGACGGATCGTTGTGCACCGTCTTCACCGAACCGGGCGACCCGGCCCGCGGCCACTGGATCCTCCACACCGGGCCGTATTCGCCGGAGCTCCGCGACGCGCTCATCGCCGCCGCCGACCAGACCGGTCACGCGGCATCCGAGCGCGGCACCTACGGACACGTCGACGGCCCCCGCTTCAACACGCCGACCGAGATCGCTCAGCTCGCGGCCTGTGGGGTCAGCGCCGTGAGCCAGACGGCGGGGCCGGAGACCGTCCTGTGCGGCGAGCTCGAGCTCCCGTTCGCGCTGATCGGGTTCGTCACCGACTACGCCAACGAGGTGCGCGCCGGAGAGCCGACCCCGGTCTCGACCCTGATCGAGCTGATGGGCACGAGCACGACGATCTTCGCCGACGTCCTGCAGGAGGCGCTGCCGCGGTTGCGCGATAGCATGCCTCGAGCTACCGGGACGGTGTACCGATTCGAGCAGGGATGAGCCGAAGGATGGGTCACGGATGAGCCCGAACACGACGACAGGCAGGCCTGCCGACGGCGCCTCGGTCCTGATCATGGCGCGCGCGCCCCGCCGCGGCCAGGTGCGGCGCGCGCTCGAGCCGCTGCTCGGCCCCGACGGCTGCGCGGCGCTCCAGGCCGAGCTGATCTCGATCGCCGCGCGCTGGGCGCGCGAGATCGCGCCCGGTGCCGTCCACGTCGCCCACGACCCGCCGGACGCCGGGCCCGAGCTGCGCGCGCTCGTCGGCGCCGACGCGATCCTCTTCCCCCAGAACGGCGACGGGATCTCCGGGCGCGTGGCCGACGCCGCCGGCCGGGTCTTCGCCCGCGTCCAGGCGCCGCTGCTGATCGTCTGGCCCGACCTGCCGGCGCTGAGCCGCGCCCACGGCCGCACCGCCCTCGAGGACCTGCAGGCGGGGTGCGACGTCGTCTTCGGCCCGGCCATCGACGGCGGCTTCTACCTCGTCGGGATCTCCCGGCCGTTGCCCGAGCTGTTCGCGCTGCCCGAGCAGGCGTGGCGCAATCCCGATACGACCGCCGCCGCCATGGCCACCGCCCGGGAGGGTGGACTCGAGATCGGCCTCCTGCGCGCCGAGCGCCCCCTCCAGCGCCCCGCCGACGTCCGGGCCGCGCTCGCTGATCCGCTGCTCCCGGAGAGCATCGCCCGCCTGCTCGCGCCGGCCCGCGCGGTTGGCGGCTGAGGCGCCCGCGCTCATCCGTCCCCGGCAGCCGCGCTCGTCGATCCCCGGCCGTCTGGGCCTCCGCCGGGCGCTCCAGCGCCCCGGCAGCCGGGGCCTAAGCCCTAATAGCTGTCGTAACAGGGCTTAGCTCCGAGGCCCGCTCGGCCGATGAGTACCTGTGGGTGGGCGCAGCAACCGCGAGAAAGGTGGAGGCACGCCTGTCACAGACGAAGCCAGGTCCTGGCGAAATGCCATGACGCGCGTACATCCGAGACCCGACACCCCGCGCACCGGAGCCTCGCGCTCCCGGTGCGTTCGCGCGCGTGCGCGGCTCCGGGCCGAGCAGGGCTTCATGATCATGGAGGTGCTCGTCGCCTCCGTTGTGCTCGCGTCGGCCTGCTCTCGACTTTCCTTATCCTCGACGTCGCCTCCAAGACGAGCCTGCTCGTCAAGGCGCGGGAGAACGGCGTCGCGCTCGCCCGCGAGCTCAGCGAGGACTCGCGCTCGATCCCCTACTCGCAGCTCGCCCCGGGCACGATCGTCAACCAGCTCCAGGCGCTGCCGAGCATGGCCAACGTCGGTTCAGGCTCGACCTGGCAGATCAGCCGGGCCGGCCTCACCTACACCGTCACCGCGAGCGAGTGCGCGATCGACGACCCCGCCGACGGCTACGGCACGCACGACAACACCTTCTGCGCCGACTCGACCGTGCCCAACGGCACGACGCTGACCGACTCCAACCCCTTCGACCTCAAGCGGGTCACGGTGACGGTGAGCTGGACGCTCCGGGGCACGACCCATTCTGTGACCGAGACGGCGATGATCACCGGCGCAGGCGAGGCCACCGGGCTTCAGACGAGCGCGCTCCAGGTCGCCACCCCGGCCTCGCTCGCCGGCTCGACCGCTCCGACCATCAAGGTGACGAGCATCACCGGGCTCACCTTCCAGGTCACGGCGCCGAGCACCACGACCAACATCGTCTGGACGGTCAACGGACCAAAGCAGACGTGTGGCTTCAACACCTCGTCCTCATGCTGGACCTCGACGAACTCAGGCACCCTCTGGACCTCCTCGACGTGGAGTCTCAGCAGCCTCTCCGACGGCACGTACACGATCGGGGCGGCGGCCGAGGACGGCAACGGAATCATCGGCCCGGCGGTGACCATCCCGGTCGTGCTCGTGCGCAACATTCCGGTCGCGCCGGTGATGTCCGACTGGGGGTACAACGCCAACCTGATGGTCAGCGGGCATGCGACCACGGTGGCCGAGATGGACTGGCAGCAGAACGCCGAGACCAATGTCAACGGTTACCGCATCTACAACCCCTCTGGCACGCTCATCTGCCAGACGACGACCGCGACCTCGTACACGTCGTGCGGGACGAGCGCGTGGTGCACGACTCCGTCGTCCTGCATCGACCTCAATCCTCCCTCGCCGACCGCGGCCAACCTCACCTACCAGGTCGCCGCGACGTACCTCGATGGAAACGGCGTCACCCAGGAGGGGCCGCGCACGAGCTTCACCATGACCGGCACGCCGAGCAACAAGTACACGCTCGCGGCCTCCACCGGCAACACCGGTAGCAACTGCTCGGGCGGGACGGTGCTCCAGGACATGCTCGGCAGCTATACGGCGGGTAGCGACAGCACCCAGACGAACAACAAGTCGGTGTTCTGCTCGGATCCGTTCAGTTCGGGGGCCACGATTGAGGGCGGTGGCGTGGCTACCGCCTACTTCGCCAACTCCGGCTCGAGCGCCTGCACGGTCACTGCCACGCTAAGCACGAACGGCAACACGCAGTCGGCGTCGAACACCGCGACCGCGTCGATTCCGGCGCATACCGCGACGCCGACTGCGACGACGTTCGCCTTCACCAACAACACCGTGCTGACCATGGACACCGGCAGTCGGCTCAACCTGCTCTTCGACTCGACGGCCGCCAACTGCTCGGGAACCGTCCTGCACTACGGCGGCAGCACCTACGCGAGCGCATTCCACACGGCCATCATGCCGATCTGGGCCCCGACGACGCCGGCGACGCTCACCGTCACGCCGCAGACCGATGGCACCGCGATCCTGACCTGGCCCGTGCCGACCGGTGGCGCGCCCGTCTCCTTCTACCGCATCTACCGTGACGGCGCCAACTACACGAATCGCTACTCGGTCGTGCCCACGGTCAATTGCAACGCCGGCGTCTGCACCTACGTCGACTCCAAACGGAGCAGCTCCCACTCTTACTACATCACCGCCGTCGGCAGCACGACGGACGGCACCGACCTGGCCGAGTCCGCCGAAGTGGGACCGGCGACCGGATGAGCAGGCTGCGCTCCCAGCGAGGCATGACCCTGGTCGAGTTGCTCGTCGGCATGACCCTGTCGCTGATTCTGTTCGGGGCGGTGCTCGGGCTGCTCGAGGTGTTCATGCGTCAGAACACGATCGACCAGAACCGCAACGAGATCCAGGACCGCGCTCGGAGCGGGATCAGCGTGCTCACCCGGCAGCTGCGCAATGTCGCGGCGCCAAGCGCGACCTCCGCCGGCGCGCTTGAGCTCTCCGGCCCGTACGACCTCGTCTTTCAGACGGTCGACACTCAGAACAACTGGGGCCCCACGAACGCGACCAACCAGATGCGCGTGCGCTACTGCCTGAGCACGAGCGGCAGCGGCGCCTCGACGAGCAACGCGATCCTCTACCGGCAGACACAGACGTGGACGACGAGCACCGCGCCGGCCATCCCGAGCACGTCGTCGTGTCCCGCCAGCGGCTGGACGTCGACGGCCCACCAGAATGTCCAGGTGGTCAACCACGTCACCAACGAGATCAACAGCCAGAACCGCCCGGTGTTCACGTACGCCCCGATCGGCGCGACGACCTCGAACCAGATCAACGACGTCGAGGTCGACCTATTCCTCGACCCCAATCCGGGCAAGCCGCCCGGCGAGACCGAGCTGAAGACCGGCATCTACCTCCGCAACGACTTCGCGTCACCAATCGCAAACTTCTACGTCACCCAGGCCAACGGCCAGATCACGCTCAACGCCTCGGCCTCCACCGATCCGAACGGACAGGCGCTCAGTTACCAGTGGGCGGTCAATGGCTCTGCGGTGGCCGGGGCGACCACCGAGCAGTGGGTCGCCGGCAGCGACAGCACCAACTTCACGAAGGGGAGCACCTACACGTTCACCCTGACGGTCACCAGTACCGGCGGCCTGTCCACCTCGACCTCTCAATCGGTGACGATCACATGAAACGCCTGCGCTCAGAAGACGGCATCGCGCTCGTCAGCGCGATCATCGTTCTGATGGTCCTGCTCGGCCTCGGGGCCGGCCTGCTGCTGTTCACCGACCAGCAGAGCCGCTCGGCCACCTATGACCAGTCGAGTGAGAGCGCCTAAGCGATGGCCGAGGCGGCGCTCAACGCGCAGATCTATCAGCTCTCCGTACACTGGCCGGCCACCTCGGGAGCGGCGTACGCGTCGAGCTGTAACCCGACCACCGGCTCCACCGTCGGGTGCCCCAATCCCACGACGATGCAGGCGCAGTATCCATCCGGCGGCTCTCCGGCGTGCCCGAGCAGTACGCCAAAGGACGCGTGGGGCTCGTCGCTGAGCACCGCGTGGACGACCTACGTCCGCGACGACAACAACGGCACGAGCTCGCTCTATAACTCCTCGACGGTGAAGTCCAACCCGGCCTGGGATCAGGGCGGCGGCTCCGGCAACACCACTCCCGACGCCGCGCTGTGGGTCCGGGCGGTCGGCGTCTCCAACTGCCGCACCGCGGTGGTGCTGGCCAAGGTCTCGGCTCAGGAACTGGCGATCACCATGCCGCAGGCCGCGGTCGACGCTAACGGCTTCGCCGACTCCAACAACGGCAACAAGGTCATCGTCGACACGCTCGGGACCAACGCCCAACCGTCACAGGCGGTCGCCAACCCGTCCGGGCAGCCGGGTGCGATGAGCATGCGCTGCACCGGCCTCACGCCGAGTGCCTGCAAGAACTACCGGAGCGGTCAGGTGATGCCGGACACGACCAACGCCGCGGCGAGCCCGGCGATCACGCTGACGGCGTCTGAGCTGACGGCCATCCGGTCTCTGGCGATGGCCAATGGCACCTGGTGGGGGACCGGTTCCCCGAACGGGACCTGCCCGACAAGCGTTACCCAGCTCACTGGCGCACCGACGTACATCGACGGTCCATGCAAGATGAGTTTCACCGGCAACGGCAATGCCAACACCTCGACCTCGCCGGGCTTCATGGTCCTGGCCAACGGCACCGTCTCCTTCAGTGGCACGACCAACTTCTACGGGGTCATCTACGCCACCAATCAGCAGTCAGAGTCCGGAACGCCGTGCGACGGCAACGACGTCGTCGATATCCACGGCAACGGCATCGTCCAGGGAGCGATCATCGTCGACGGCACCGGCACGGTGTGCTTCGGCAGCAGCAAGACGAACTTCGTCTACGACCTCCGCGGGTTCAGCAGCGCCAAGGGCTGGGGCGGCGCTGCGGCGACGCCCGACAGCTTCCGCCAGCTCCCGGCGGGCCAGTAGGCACGGCCTCCCCAGCGCGGCGGTCCGTCCTGTCCGTCCCGCCTGCCTGCCTCCCAGCGCTGCGCCGGCGAAGCTGGGGGGCGAGGACTCGAACCCCGATTCCCGGGACCAAAACCCGGTGTCCTGGCCGGTTGGACGACCCCCCACGTGAGCCGGAGCGGCTGGTCGGGCGCGAATCTACATGACCGGGCTCGAACACGGCCCCCGGGCACGTGACCTGGCCGTGCCGCGGTTGCAGCGAGAGCCGCAAAGTCAGGACGATCCCCTACGATCCCGACACGTGACCGCACCGGTCGTCGTCATCCTCGCCGCTGGCCAGGGCACGCGCATGCGCTCCGGCATCCCCAAGCTGCTGCACCCGCTGTGCGGCCGGCCGATGATCGCCTGGCCGGTGGCCGCGGCACGCGCCGCCGGGGCGGGAGCGATCGTCGTCGTCGACGGCCCCGACCGCCGGCTCGCCGGCGCGCTCGAGGATGACGTGCTCGTCGCCGTCCAGGAGCGGCCGATGGGGACCGGCGACGCCGTCCGGGCCGCCTCGGCTCACCTCGGCGGCGACGCCCCGGTGATCGTCATCTACGGCGACGTGCCGCTGATCCGCCCCGAGACGCTGATCGAGCTCGCCACCGAGCACGAGCGCCAGGGCGCCGCCGCGACGATGCTCACCGCCACTCTCGAAGATCCGACCGGCTACGGCCGGGTCGTCCGCGCGCCGGACGGCACGGTGGAGCGCGTCGTCGAGACGAAGGTCCCCGGCGACGCGACCGCGCTCGAGCTCCACATCCGGGAGATCAACACCGGCGTGTTCGCCTTCGACGGCGACCCGCTGCTCGTCGCCCTGCGGGAGATCACCGCCGACAACGTCCAGGGCGAGCATTACCTGCCCGACGTGCTGCCCGTCCTCCGCGCGCACGAGCGCACCGTCATCGCCCACGAGCTCGCCGACTTCACCGAGGTCGAGGGCATCAACGACCGAGTCGCCCTCGCCGACCTCGGCGCCCGCGCCCAGCGGCGGATCGCCGAGCGCCACATGCTCGCCGGGGTGACGATCGTCAACCCGCTCGCCACGGTGATCGACGTCGACGTCGAGATCGGGCCCGACACGGTGATCGCCCCGTTCACGAGCCTCCACGGCCACACCCGGATCGGTGAGCGCTGCACGGTCGGGCCGGGCAGCACGCTGCTCGATGCCGCGGTCGGCGACGAGGCGACGGTGGTCCACTCCTATGTCAAGGAGGCCGAGATCGGCGATCGCGTGAGCGTCGGCCCGTTCGCCTACCTGCGACCCGGCACGGTGATGCGGCCGGGGTCGAAGGCCGGCACCTTCGTCGAGATCAAGAACTCGGACATCGGCGCCGGCTCCAAGGTGCCCCACCTCTCCTACATCGGCGACGCGATGGTGGGGGAGGGGACGAACCTCGGCGCGGCGACGGTCACCGCCAACTACGACGGCTACCGCAAGCACCGCACGGCGATCGGCTCACGGGTGAAGACGGGCGTCGACACGACGCTGATCGCTCCGGTGACGATCGGCGACGACGCCTACACCGGGGCCGGCTCGGTGGTCAGCACGGATGTCCCCGCCGGCGCCCTCGGGGTGGCGCGGGCGCGCCAGGAGAACGTCGAGGGCTACGCGGAGCGCCGCCGCCAGCGCGCCGAAGCCGAGCGAGCGGAGGCGGAGGCGCAGCGGGCCGAGGCCGAGCGGGCAGAGTCCGGGCCCGGCCAGGCGGAGCGGGCGGAATCTGGGCGCGGAGAGGGGTCGTGAGCGCCGAGCCGATGACGTCTCGCCCCTGGCGTACACTCGCTCTCGAGATGAGCATGGTCGACACGCGTCCCGTGCCGCCGACTGATCTGCGGCTCGAGTACGACAAGCGTCTGATGCTCGTCGCCGGCCGTGCGAACCCCGAGCTCGCGCACCGGATCGCCGCCAAGCTCGGCGTACAGCTCAGCTCGGTCACCCTCAAGACGTTCGCCAACGGCGAGGTCTACTGCCGCTACGAGGAGTCGGTGCGCGGCGCCGACGTGTTCATCGTCCAGCCGATCTGCGGCAACCCGGCCGTCGGCCTCGGCACCAACGACGCGCTGATGGAGCTGACGACGATGGTCGACGCCGCCGTCGGCGGCTCCGCGCACCGGGTGATCGCGGTCACCCCGTGGTACGGCTACTCGCGTCAGGACAAGAAGTCCGCCCCGCGTGAGCCGATCACCGCCCGCCTCGTCGCCCGCATCCTTGAGGCCTCCGGCATCGACCGGATCCTCACCATGGACCTGCACTCCGGCCAGATCCAGGGCTTCTTCCAGAAGCCGTGCGACCACATGACCGCGCTGTTCATGCTCACCCAGTACTTCGCCGACCTCGGCCTCGAGGACCTCGTCGTCGTCGCGCCGGACGCCGGCCGCGTGAAGCTGAACAAGAAGTTCGCCTCCAAGATCGGCGCCGACCTCGCGATCCTCAACAAGGAGCGCCCGGCCCAGCAGGTCGCCGAGATCAACTACGTGATCGGCGAGGTCGAGGGCAAGACCGCGGTCATCGTCGACGACATCATCGACACCGCCGGCACGCTCAAGGCGGCCGCCGAGGCGGTCTACGACGCCGGCGCTCGCCGGGTCTACGCCGCCGCCACCCACGGTGTCTTCTCCGGCAACGCCTGGGAGAACCTGTCCGCTGCCCGCTTCGAGCAGATCGTCGTCACCGACACCCTGCCGCTGCCGCCCGGCGCGCCTGAGAACGTCCGCGTGCTCTCCTGCGCGGACCTGCTCACCAACTCGATTCGCCAGATCTTCACCGACGGCTCGGTGAGCGACGTGTTCGGCGGCGAGAACCAGCTGTTCTAGACAGAAGCGCAGGGCGGGCGCAACCGACGGGCGCACCGCCGACGGCTGTGCTGTCCGATCTCGCTCATGGGCCCTGGTAGGCGCAGCTGGTGGTGTCGCTCGTGTTGCTGTTCGGCGTGCACAGGGTCTCCCGCGAGACCAGCCAGCCAGCGGTGGAGAGGTCAAAAAGGAACGGCGGCAGGAGCACGTGGAGCCGATCGTCGTAGTGGTAGTTCTTCAGGTATCCCGTACCGCTCGTCAGGCCCACGATGCCGCGATAGCGCTGGGCGATCGCGCCGTGAACGGTCAGGTTGGGGGCCGGACTCTGGGTTTGCCCGGAGTCGTAGTTATCGACCATGAACGAGTGGCTAAGCGTGAGGATGGCCGCATCGATCGTCAGCGCGCCGGTCTTGGTGTTGGCGGGATGCATCACGCGCACGAAGTCCCCGGCGACCAGGCCCAGGGTGGCGCTGCCGGTCGGATTGCCCGAGCCGGCCTCGGTCGTGGTCACGCCGTTGCCGGCGCCCCCGTTGGCCTCAACGATGATGTCGTGATCGGAGACGATCGTGAGCGGCGCCGTGTAGTTTCCGTACAGGTAGACGTCGCCGCAGGCTCCGTAATAGTGCCCCGAGTTGTTGGTCGCATACGCCGTGTTCTGCGAGTATGTCGACGGGCAGCCGGAGGCGCTCTGCACGTAGATGATCGAGGGATACGGGCTGACGACTGTGCTCACCCACCCGCTCTTGCACGTCGCCGACGAGGTCGTGCCGGGGCAGTTGCTGATCGTCGCCGACGTGCCGCTGAGCACGATCGTCGTCGTGCCCGTGAAGACGTCACCGTGCGTCTGGGCATCGGACAGGAGCGTGGTGCTGGAGACGCTCTGCGGCAGTGAGACGGTCTTCGCTCCCGGAATCGCGCCGGCCCCGAGGAAATTCGCGTTCTGACAGTTGTTGTTCACGCAGACGGTTGACGTCGGGGCGTTGCTCTCGGTCCGGTCGCTGGTGCCCGCCCGGCCGAAGGTCGGCGAGTTGTTCGTCCAGATGTTGTACTGGTCGTTGGTGTAGCTCGGCCCGCTCATCGTGTCGCCGCTGACCCAGACGATCTGGCAGCCGCTCGGCGGCGAGGAGCTCGTGTACTGGTAGTAGTACTTCTCGTTCAGACAGTTCGAGTTGAGCGCCGGATCCTCCATCTCGTGGTCGGTGTACCAGAGGTAGTCGAGCGGGCTGGGCTTGCGGAAGCTGGCGACGAGCGTGCGCCTCACGCTCGGGTTACCCGACGTGTCGGGTGGCCCCGAGTAGCCCGTGAACTCCATCCGCAGCGTGCCGGTCGTGCCGTCGATGAGCGCCGCAATCGGGTTGCCCGAGCAGTTGCTGTTGCTGTAGCTCGGGTTGTAGACCGGGACGAACGAGTACTGCTCGCCGGTGCTCGATCCGGGGACGGTGGTGGGGGTCGGCTGAGAGTCGTTCGAGCAGGTGGCCCAGAAGTTCGGGTTCTGATTGAGTTGATAGAGGAACGCGTTCTCGCCGGCACGCGCCGCGTAGTAGGCGCGCTTGGCGTCGAGATCGCGTTGGCTCAGGCGAGCGTCGTCGGTGACGGCGATCAACACGGCGGCGACGATCAGGCTGGTCAGCGCCAGGATGCCGATGGCGACGATCATCGTGAAGCCCGACTCCGAGGCGAGCCGGTCCCGGATCCGTGCGATCCACCGTGTGGCTGCTCCCGTCGTGGTCATGCGCACGGTCCGAAGGTCGAGGTCCCGCCGACCTGATTGGGGGGCGGGGTCAGCCGCAGCACCACCGAGTCGCTGGCGGTATCCCGGGCGTCGGCCAGATTGGTGTTCTCGTTCGATCCCCCGCTGCCACCGACCACCAGGCTGATCACGACCTCCGCGGTGCTGGCGGCATCCGAGGTGGAGAGGCCGTTCGTGGTCGAAAGCGGGTCTGGGTTCGAGACCGTGGTCGTTCCCGGAACGGCGGCGCTGCCGTCCATCAGCATCATGTCGTTGTTGCCGTTCGTGTCGGTGTAGGGCTCGTAGGCGAAGTACTGGAACACCGGCGTGGTGCCGCTCGCCGAGACGTTGGTCAGCAGTGGCGTCCCGGATGAACTCGTGGGCGTCGAGGAGAACACCCAACTGCTCGGCGAGCTGCCGCTGGTCAGCGCATAGGTGTAATCGGTCAGGGTGCCGGCCGCGGCGTTGAAGCTGATCCGGTGCTCGACAGGTGTCGGGTTGGCGGAGGTTCCGTACTGGCTGACGAAAACCAGATTGTTGGCGTTGCTGTCCTGACTGCCGTTGGCGCCACCGCCCTGGATCGGCGTGACACCGGACGTCAGGCACGCGGAGTGCAGTTCGTTCTCGATCCGCTCGAGCGTGACCCGCGCCCGCTGTGTCGCGTCGACCTTGGTGAACGTGCGCGTGGTGCTGTGAAGCGTCACGTCGAGGATCGTGAACAGCGCTGAGATGACCACGATGCCGGCCATCAGCGCCACCAGGACCTCGACCAGAGTGAAGCCACCCTCGGCTCGCGCCAGTGCGAATCTGCTCTGTGTTGTCACGGACATGGGGTCGTCCTCGAGGCACCATCCGTCTTGAGATCCCACTGCAGGGAGGCGTTTGGTGCGGTGAAGTTGGTCGTCGTCATCGCCGATGTCGTCTCCGACTTCCACGATGACGGACCCGTCTTGTAGTCGGCGCAGAAGGTGAGCGTCCCGGTGTCCCCAGTGGCGCTGGCCGTGGCCGTTCCCTGGGCGGCGGTGCTGGCGAACGGCGCCGGGTACACGCCATAGGTGGCTGCGCCGACCTGTTCGGAGGACGCGGCCGAGACGCTCCACGTGTCCGAGCAGGCGGGGCCGCTCGTGCCGGTGAAGGCGATGTGAACGTCTGTCGGGGTGATGAGCGCGCCGTTGTACTTGATCGCGGCGTCGATCGCGGGTTCCACGACCGTCGCGCTCAGCGTGCTGCCCGGTGTCACCGTCGACGCGTTGGTGCCGGTGGGCGGCTGGAGCGGCTCCTCCTGCTCGCACTTACCCGCCCACAGCTGGTAGTTGTTCGCGTATCCGTTCGCACTGGACCAGAACGGGTACAGGTTGGATGCGGTGAGCGACGAGGCGGACGACGACGCCGAGCCGACTGTCTTGAAGACCGTCATGTGCGAGCCGCCGAGGCTGCCGTAGTACGAGAGCTCGTACCCGGGGACCGTCAACGGCGAGGTTTTCGCTGCCCCGGTCTGGAACTGCACGTTAACCGAGCCCGCCTGTCCCAGCTGCAGGGCGGGCGGAGTCGATATGGCGCTCAGGCTCACCGCGGCCGACGCATTCGGAGGTGACGCGTTGCCGTCCTTGTCCACGTATCCGGCGGCGGCCAGGGTGATCGCATAGCTGTCCGTCGGCAGCCCGGTGATGATCGTGCAACCGTTCGAATCGGTCGCGGCGGAGTCGTGGTAGCTGGTGTTCTGTCCGTCCACGGTCACGTTCACGCCGGGCAGGCCCGTTCCGGTCTGGTCCTTGACCTGCTGGAGGATGGCTCCGGTGACCGCCCGCGTGATGATCGCCTCCTCGGTGACGCTCGGGGACTGCGACCCTTCCGACCAGCCGACCTTCGACGTCAGCTTGTAGTACGCGCCGACGCCGTTGCTGCAGCTCGATCCGCCCGTGACGTTCAGGAACTGGGCGGTGGAGTTGACCGTAAACACCCTTCCGTCCAGAGTCACCGTCCGCATCTGAGTGAGTGACCCGAGCTGCTGGTCAGACATCCCCTTCATGCGCTCCTGGTCCTGCTGGGCAATCTCGTCGGCCTGCGAGCGAGAGCGCTGATTTCCGCTGACGTGGATGCTCGTGATCAGCGCCTGCGCCACTCCGGCCGCGATCAGGACGATGATCAAGCTGCTGACCATGATCTCGATCAGCGTGAAGCCATCCTCGCGGTTCTTGAGGATGGAGAGGCGGCCACGGAGGGCCGCCCGGTTGAAATTTCGGAAGAAGGTGTTGCCCATGTTTGGCCCCTCGGACCCTCTGCCTGGATCGGCATATGGCATGCCATTCTTGAACCAGGCAACGTCGTGGCGTGGCGGGTTGGACGATTGATCGACGCCTGGCAGGCGCTTCCGGGCGACGAAGGTGACCGCGCCGCCGCTAGCGTTGGTCAACCCGATGCCAGCGAACATCCACACAGCCGTTCTGAGCTCCCGCGATGGATGAGCGCGACGATCCGCAGTTCGGCCGTCGCGTCCAGTCCGAGCGGGCGGCGCGGCTGATGGACCTGCTCACCAACTCGATCCGCCAGATCTTCACCGACGGCTCGGTCAGCGACGTGTTCGGCGGCGAGAACCAGCTGTTCTAGGGCAGGGCGCCCTACCGGCGCCGAAATACCCTGCTAATCAGCATCTTCGGGTAAGCGTTCAGTTCCTCGGCTTGTGTGGGTTGGGTGAGCGCTATGCGAGGAGGGGTGCTGGGTCGCCGCGGGCGGTGGCGGCGAGTACGTCTGCGAGGTACTCGTGCAGGCTGCGGCGTTGTAGTCGGCAGGTGGTGTGGGCGGAGAGCAGTCGGGCGATCCTGGTCTCGCCGTCCTCGCTTTGGCTGCCGAGCGAGAGCTTTCGGTAGATGACCGCTGAGCGGAGCGCGCGTTCGGCGTGGTTGTTGGTCGGCTCGACGCCGCGTTTGTCGGTGAACGTCCAGAGCGCGGGCCAGACCTTCAGCAGGTTGCGCGCGATCCCGCGGGTGTACGTGTAGCGCGGTGCTTTGCCCGAGTACTCGCGAAGGATCGGCTTCAGTTCGCGGCGCAGCAGCCGGATCCGGCGTCTGAGCTCCTTGCGCTCGCGGGTGTGCTGATAGATCTCCCAGGACCAGAACAGTTCCTCGCAGACGCGGAGGCCGTGCTCGCCGAACTCCTTCTCGGCACCGATGCCTTCGGCGCGGGCTTGGAAATCGCGACGCAGGTGAGCCCAACAAATTTGGCGGCGAGGCAACGGCAGGTGGCTGTATGCCCACCAGCGGTCCGAGGTCACGATCGCGGCGCTGTCGGCGAGCAGCTCGCGGGCGTGGTCCTCGTGCCGGTCGGCCGCGACCCGCAGGATCGCATGCCGGCCCGTAAATGCGCCCCACAGCGCCCGCTTCTGGCCTTGCAACCGCCAGCCAGTCTCGTCCATGTTCAACGCTTTGGAGCGCCTGACCCGATCGAGCAGATCCTCGCATGGGTCCTCGAGCGCGTCACCCGCACGCGCGAGAATCGCGTCGATCGTGCCGGTCGAGATCCGAGCGCGGAACAGCTGCTCACACAACTCGACCACATCCCGGCGGGAGATCCGGTTACGGACCGACAGGGTCACGGCCGCTGCCTGCAACCGCGGCCCGAACGCGCTCCCAGCAACCTCCGCTGGTAGCGCCGCTCGCTGCCGGACACCGCAATCAGGGCAACACACCCGCGGGCATTGATGCTCGATCACGACAGTAGTGATCTCCGGCAGCTCCTCGACCTGGTGACGGACAAGGTCGCCGACCGGCACCCGCTCGCCGTCGCAGAACACGTGCCCGCACCCGCAGGAGACCGGCCAATGCACGACCACCTCGTCAGCCGCCCAGGTCGGCAGCAGCTCTCGGCCATGACCCTCGTGACCGGACTGCCCGCCCTGCTTGCGGCCCGAGCGACCCTTCGGTCGCGGCGACGGCTTCGGCCTGTCCTGACTCGGCGGCTGCGACGAGTTCCGCGAGTTCTTCCGCAACTCCCGCTCCAGCTTCTCAACCCGGGCCGCCAGCTGCTGAATCTGACGATCCATCCGCAGCAGCACCTCGACCACGACCTCACGACCCGCGTCATAGATCGCCTCCGCCTCATGCCGCTCCACACCACCAGATTCGACGGCGCGAAGTTATGTCCCCCCGACCCACTGAACGCTTACGACTTCGGGCTACACGGCAATATCAGCCGTCATTGAGCGCAAAGAGCCAGCTGTTCTAAGCAGACCCCGAGAAGCCCCGGCACGAGAGAGTGGCGAGGAGGTCTGGCCTCCCCGCCACCTCGTGCATTCCCGCTAGGCCCGAGCGTCGGGGGAGAGCCCGGGCTGCTTCGCCACTGCCCCCTGTTCGGTGTGCGGGGTCATAGTCCGGCGCACTGTCCGATCTTGCGGCCGGCAACAGTGTTCGGGAGCCCCATGTCCATAGGATTTACATGCGCTGCTGGCGAGTTGCCCCGGCAGATCAGGTTGCCGGAGACCGTGTTGGTTTGCACCTCGTTTGCGTCGGGATCTGCCACGCTCATGTTGCGGGAGAAGATCAGGTTTCTGCCGACGATGTTGCGGATGGCGCCGACCCAGCCTCCGTGCCAGCCTCGCACGATCAAGTTGCCGTCGATGGTGTTGTCCTTGATCGGGAAGTTCACGAACGGGTTGGATATCAGGCCCGGGCCACCCCCCTTCGAGATCACGTTGCCGTGGATGGTGTCGCCGTCCAGGTACATCGTGTACGGATGGTTGGCGATCAGGTTTCTGCCCACCGTGTCGCTCGTTGTTTGGCCGTTACACGGCGCGCCCGGCCCTGTCGAGTTCGGGGTGCAACCGAGCGCGAGGATCGCGCCCTTGCCGACCAGCAGGTTGCGCCTCACTTTCACGGTGCCCAAGGTGAACGCGTCCAGGCAGGCGCCGCGAGCGAGGGTCAGGTTGCCCTTGACTTTCAGGGTCGTGCCGCTCGCCACGTAGCGGTTGCCGGTGATCGTAAGGTTGCGGTAATTGCCGCTGATCGGTGTCACGCCCGACGACGGACCCGGGCAGATCGGCGGCCCTGCAGTTGGGTCAGCCGCCGCGGGTGCCGCCAATACTGTGAGAGCGAGCACCGGGCACAAGCAGAGCAGAAGCCTCAGCTTCCTCATCTTGCCCTCCTTCAGTTCGCACAACGAAGTCCAGCTTCTCAACGGACGTCCGAGCACCGCCACGCTACAGGCTTCAGTGCACCGCGTGGGATTTTCGGCCGCGCTCTCGGTTGGCGCAGCGAGCTGCGTAGACGCGGGCTGGGCGTGGTCGGCGGCGTGCTACCGGGAAGGCCGGAGGATCAGTCCGGCTGGCACTCGGCCGACGTCGTCTCGTCCTTCTGAAGGATGCCCGCCGCGACGATGAGCAGCAGGAGGTCCTCGGGGGCGAGGGTGACCTGGACGGTCTCGTCATCCACGGCGAAGGACTGGTCAGGCAGCGTGGTCATAGGCAGTGAGTCTATGCCGTGGGCCCGACGGAATCCCGAGGCCGGCCGGTCAGGCGGCGGCTTCGGCCCGGGCCTTGAGGCCCTCGACGGGGCGGTCGGCGAGCAGCGCCTCGACCCGCTCCCGCATCGGGCCGCGCACCGACTTGACGAGCAGCGCGAGCTTGCGGCTCACCCCGATGTCAAGCCGGTAGGTGGCCACGGTCAGGCCCTGGCCGCGGGGCTGGAAGTGCCAGGACCCCTCGAGCGACCTCAGGTCGCCGCTCTCCCGCATCCAGGTGAGTCCGGTCGGCTCGTCGTAGCTGAACCGCAGCCGCATCCGGACCTTGGCCACGCTCGCGTCCATCTCGCTCTCGACGATCGTCGCCCGGCCGTCGGGGTCTCGCTCGAGCACCTCGACGTACCCAGAAGCCGCCCCTAATTCTCACCCTCGGGCGGGGATAGACTGCCGCCGTGCCCGGCGAGCGCGACGATCCGCAGTTCGGCCGTCGCGTCCAGTCCGAGCGGGCGGTGCGGCTGATGGATCTGCTCGGCCTCAGCGAGGACGAGCTGTGTGCCGTCCTCGACGTCGATCCGCTCACCCTGCTCTCCGGGCAGATCGAGCACCGCGCCGAGCTGCCGATTCTGCTCGACCTGCTCGATGACGCCCAGGAGCGCGCGGCGCCCGGCGTCCTGCGCAGCTGGGTCCGGGCCGCCGGGTTCTACGGCCGACCGGTCGACGCGCTCACCCGCCGTGACTTCGCCGCGTTCGAGAACGCGCTCGGCGAGCTCGCGGAGCACGGCTTCGTGCTGCGGGGCGGGCGCTGACGTGGGCGCTCCGGTCGTCCACTGGATCCGCGCCCGCTACGGCGAGTGCGACATGCAGGGCGTCGTCTTCAACCCCCACTACCTCGCCTACTGCGACGAGAACATGACCGAGCTGTGGCGGGTGGCCTTCGGCGGCTACACGACGATGCTCGAGCGCGGCGTCGACATGGTCGTCGCCGAGGCGCAGCTGCGCTTCCACGCCGCCGCCGCCTTCGACCAGGACCTTGCGCTCGAGGTCGCCGTGCGCCACATGGGGACCACGAGCCTGCTCACCCGTCACCAGATCCGCCACGGCGAGAGGCTGCTCGTCGGCGCGGAGCTCCGTCACGTGATGGTCGACCGCGCGACGCTGCAGAAGACGCCGATCCCCGACTGGATCCGCACGGGGCTTGAGCCGTTCGTCGTCGGCGACGGGTAGCGGCCGCCGGTCGCGACGCCGGCGAGCCCGGGGCGGCTACTCGTCCTCTTCGTCCTGGGTCTTCTTGCCCGGCCAGTAGCCGGTGAGGTGATAGAAGACGCGGGCGCTCGCCCGGTCGGCCACCGCAGCCACGGCGGCGAGCGTCGCGGCCTGGAGCGCGGCGGCCGCGACCACCTTGCCGAGGCTCGCCTCCTCGGTCGTCGGCTCCGGGGGCGGAGCGTCGTCGTCGACCTTCGACCACAGCGACTTGAACACGTTGCGGCCGATGCGGGCGCCGATGAACGCGGCGATCAGGGCGAACGGCTTGTACAGGAGCTTCATCGCACCGGTGAGCCTACCCGGAGCGGGAAGCGGAGACACTCCCGGCCCCGCGGATAGCCCGCACCGCCGACGGTCGGCCGGTTGGCGATTGCCGCGCGCCGGTGGCTGTGGGTAAATACCGTGTGAAGGAACTGGCGTAGCGGAGCGAGAGGGATGCTCGACGACGATTCGACAGGTGCAGAAGGCGCAGCCGAGGAGCTGCTTCGCCGGGCGCTGTTGGACGATGCCTCAGCGGTGACCGTGTCGCTCCGCGTCGACGGCCTGCCGGTGAGCGACGCCGTCACCGTCATCTTCCATGCGCGGCGTGACCTCGGCACGCTCCAGACCTACGTGACCTGCGGCAGCCGCGGCGCCGGCGCCACCGTCGCCGCGAGCGAGCTGCTCCGGGTCCCGTGCGATCTCGATCTCGCCGACGCCGAGGATCGCGCCGCCGCCGAGCGGCTCTACCTCGAGCAGGCCACGGCGCTGCGCGACGCCCTCGTCGGCGCCGACGTCGTCCTCGACGTGTGGCGGGAGCCGCTGGGCGAGCTGCTCGGCCCCGAGGTGAAGGTCGACCACTCGGTCCAGCTCTCGGTGCGGCTCCCGGCGCCACGGCTGCTGCCGACCGCGCTCGTCGCCCGCGACTCCCAGCTCGTCGTCACGCCCGTCTGCAGCGCGCGCACCCTCGCCGAGGGCAAGCCGCCGCTCGGCATCGCCTGCGCCCAGCAGGACTTCACCCGCGTCTACCCGCTCGCCGACGACCCCGGCCGCTGCGTCGAGGACTTCCTCGAGCTCGCCGCCGACCATGCCCGCGCACTCGCCGAGCGCCTCGACCACCAGGAGGCGTCGGTCGAGCGCTTCCTCGAGCTGAGCGACGGCTGATCTCGCGGGCCGTGCCCGCCTCGCGCTGAGTCCGGCCGGTCCGCGCCCGCGCCCGCGCGGCGCGCGTCCGCTCCGCGACAGCACCGTCCCAGATTCGCCCGCTCCCGGCCCGAAAGATGCTGGAGCCGCCGTATACCGACAGTTCCAGACACGATTCCCCTGTGGCCCGGTCGAATCTTGGCCGGCTCCTCCGGCCCCCCGGCCCGGCGGGCGCAGCGCTCTCGCGCCGAGTCGGCCGGTCCTCCACCGCCCAGGGGCCAGAGACAGGGGGTGCCAGCGGCGGCGCCGCGGGCCCAGCGCCTGTCTCCGCTCCCCGCGCCAGCGAGCCGACTGGCCGCCCTTGACCGGCTGGGCGACCCACCCACACGGCGAGCCCCGGCCACGAGCCAGTACCTTGGCCCGTCCATGCGGCGGATGTATCTCGTTCTCATCGCCCTGGGCATCGTCGCCTTCCTCGCCCTGAGCGCGATCCTCGCCCGCGTCTACAGCGCCGACAACGCCGAGCGCTCGGCGCTCACCGGGCTCGTCCAGGCCGAGGCGAGGGGAGACACCGCCGCCGTCATCGCCCGGATCGAGCACTGCCGCCAGAGCCCGGCGTGCACCGCGCGCGCCGCCGAGGTCAGCGCCGCGCTGCGCCACTCGGGCGCCGTCCAGGTGCTTCAGATCCAGGCCTCGACCGGCTTCAACGTCGTCAGCACCACCGGCACGGCCAGGGTCGCCTGGGACGTCGGCGGCTCGCTGCCGATCGTGCAGTGCGTCGTCGTCCACCGCGCGGGCAACGCGGTCAGTGGACTGCGGGTGGAGCTGATGAAGGTCAGCCCGCGGATCAAGAGCGACGCGGACTGCCCGTCGAGCTTCTAGCCGGCGCGGACCGGCTTGCGCTGCGGCTCGCGAGCGGGCCGGCGCTCGGGCGGCGGCAGCTTGTCACGCAGGCGCTCGTGGTCGCGCAGGCGGACACGGGCCGGCTCGGCGTCGGGAAGCGGAAGACCGCCGCCGGGCACGTCGCTCGGGTTCTTCGGCTGGCGGGGGTAGTTGCCCCAGCCATCGTCCGAGCCGCCGTCGGTCGGGCCCTGCGAGTCCGGGCCGTCGCGGAGGGCGGGGATCATGAGCATGGCGACGCAGGCCAACCCCAGGAAATGAACCCCGGCGATCATCAGCAACAGCTGAGCCTCGCCCGACATATGCGTAGCCTAGCGCGCTGACGACCTTAATAGACACGCCTCGCTACCATGATTTGCCGTCCATGGCTCCCACCGACCAGACAACTCTTTCCGTCGACGAGCGCGAGGTCACCAATTCCCGCGCCGTGCGACGCCTGCGCCGCACCGGCCAGGTTCCCGGCGTCGTCTACGGCGGCGGCGAGGACCCGGTCGCCTTCGCCGTCGATGCGCGGATGCTGCGCCACGTGCTGGCCGATGCCGGCGCGGTGATCGACCTGCGCGTCGGCGACGCCAAGGGCCTCCCGGTCGTCATCAAGGAGCTCGCTCGCCACCCGGTCACCGGCGAGACCACCCACCTCGACCTGCTGCGCGTCCGCCTCGACCGGCCGATCCAGGCCACGGTCGTGCTCGAGCTCATCGGCGGCGAGGATGCCCCCGGCGTCAAGGAGGGCGGCGTGCTCGAGCACATCACCCGCGAGGTCACGATCGAGGCGCTCCCGACCGACATCCCCGACACGATCCAGCACGACGTCTCGGAGATGGCGATGAACGACACCATCACGCTCGACGCGGTCACCGCGCCGGCCAAGGTCACCCTCGTCGGCGATCCCGAGACGTTGATCGCCACGCTCTCGCCTCCGCGGCTCCAGGTCGAGGAGGAGACCGAGATCGAGGCGGAGACCGAGGTCGTCGGTGAGGGCGCCGCCGAGGGTGAGGGCGAAGCCGGCGCCGAGGGCGGCGGCGAGAGCGCAGCCGCCGAGTCCGACTCCGAGTAGCGGAGGGCCGCCGTGCCCCTGCCGGGTCGCCGCGGCGCTCCCGCTGACTGGCTGCTGGTCGGGCTCGGGAATCCGGGCGCCGAGTACGCGGGCACGCGGCACAACATCGGCTTCGAGATCGCCGAGCTGCTCGCCGCCCGCTGGGAGCTGCCGCGCTTCAAGAGCAGGTACCGCGGCCTGATCACCGACGGACGCACCGCGCCCGGTGGGCCTCGGGTGGCGATCCTCATGCCGCAGACCTACATGAATGACGCCGGCCGGTCGGTCGGGCCGGCCCGCGGCGCGCTCGAGGTGCCGCTCGACCACGTGCTCGTGCTCCACGACGAGATCGACCTGCCCTTCGGCGAGATCCGGGTTCGCACCGGCGGCGGCCTCGCCGGCCACAACGGTCTCAAGTCGCTCAAGGCCGGGCTCGGCTCGGCCGACTTCTCCCGCGTGCGGGTCGGGGTCGGGCGACCGCCGACGACCGATCCCGAGCGCGTCGCCGCCTACGTGCTCGGCCGCTTCCGCGAGCCGCGGGGCGACGTGCGGGCGCTGATCGAGGCCGGCGCGGACGCCGCTGAACGCGTCGTCCGGGACGGTCTCGAGCCGACCTAGACTCAGAAGCGGTCACGATGCTTCGCAGCCTCCTCTCTCATGCCGGTGACGATCCACAGACCGCCGCGCTGCAGCGCGACGGCGGCCGCGCGTTCGTCTCCCAGTCGCTGCGCCCCTACCTCGTCGCCGCCCTGCTCGACATGGAGCCCGACCGCCCGGCGATCGTCGTGGCCGGTGACGACCGCGCCGCCCGTGACCTTGCCGGCGGCCTGCGCACCTGGCTCGCGCCGCGCACGGTCCGCTACTACCCGAGCCGCGGCGTCACCTACGAGTCGCACCTCGCGCCGCCGCCGCACCTCGTCGGCCTGCGGATCGCCGCCCTCGACGCCCTGCTCGAGCCCGGGCAGGCGCCGGTCGTCGTCGTCAGCGCCATCGCGCTCTCGGAGAAGGTGCCCGACCGGTCGCTGCGCCCGCACGGCTTCACCCTGGTCAAGGGCGACCTGCTCGACCTCGACGAGTCCGCGCGGGACCTCGTCGCCGCCGGCTACGAGCGCGTCGATCAGGTCGAGGACCGCGGCCAGTTCGCCATCCGCGGCGGCCTGCTCGACGTGTTCCCGGCCACCGAGGACCGCGCCGTGCGGGTCGACCTGTTCGGCGACGAGATCGAGTCGCTGCGGTGGTTCTCGACCTTCACCCAGCGCTCCCTCGGCGACGCCGAGGAGGTCGAGGTCGCGCCGGCCGCCGAGCTCGACGAGGAGCACCGTGAGCTCGCCGAGATCGCCGCGCTCGAGGAGGCCGCCGAGCGGCCGGACATCGCCGAGCTGCTCCCGGTCGAGGACTTCCATCCGTTTCTGACCCTCGCCCCCGATGACGCGACGGTGATGATCGCCGGGGAGGAGGACGTCGCCCCCGCCCTCGCCGACCACTGGCAGGACGTGTGCGCCGCCTTCCACGACGAGGACGCCCACCACCTCTACGTCGCCCCCGACGAGATCGGGAGCGACCTCGCGCGGCGCGCCCGCGTGCAGCTGTCGAGCATCGACCAGGACCAGTCCTACGCCTTCCGGGCCCAGACCGCCGACATCGCCGCGCGCGGCGTCAAGGAGGCCGAGCCCGAGCTCGAGAAGCTCGCCCGCTCCGGCTACCGCACGATCGTCGCCTTCGCCCGGCGGGGGGAGGGGGAGCGCGCGGCCTACAACCTCGGCCGGCTCAAGGTCCGCTGGCTCGAGTCCGGCGAGGAGGTCGCCCCGGGCGCCGGCCAGCTCACCTTCGCCCACGCCCGGCTGCAGACCGGGTTCATCGCGCCGCAATTCCACCTCGCAGTCATCCCCGAGCATCGCCTCTTCCGCCGCCGCCGGGCCGCGGCCGAGCGCCCCGACCGCGCCCGGCGCCGCGGCGTGCTGCGGAGCTTCGCCGACCTGCGCACCGGCGACATCGTCGTCCACGAGGACCACGGGATCGCCCGCTTCGCCGGCTTCGACACCAAGACCGTCGCCGGTGTGACCCGCGACTACCTCTACCTCGAGTACGCCGGCTCGGACCGCGTGTTCGTACCCGTCGATCAGCTCGCCAAGATCTCCCGCTACGTCGGCGCCGACGGCGCGCACCCGCCGCTGTCCAAGCTCGGCGGCACGCGCTGGGAGACGATGAAGGCGCGGGCCCGCCGGGCGGCCCAGGAGCTCGCCGGCGAGCTGCTCAACCTCTACGCCGAGCGCAAGCGCCGCGAGGGGCACGCCTTCCCGCCCGACAGCGACTGGCAGCGCGACTTCGAGGACGCGTTCCCCTACACCGAGACCCCAGACCAGCGCGACGCGATCGAGTTCGTCAAGGCCGACATGGAGGCGCCCCGGCCGATGGACCGCCTCATCTGCGGCGACGTCGGCTACGGCAAGACCGAGGTCGCGCTGCGGGCCGCGTTCAAGTCCGTGCAGGACGGCAAGCAGGTGATGCTGCTCGTGCCGACGACGATCCTCGCCCAGCAGCACTACGGCACCTTCTCCGAGCGGCTCAAGGACTACCCGGTGACGATCGAGCACGTCTCCCGCTTCCGCCCGCCGGCGGAGCAGCGCGAGGCCGTCGCCCGCTTCTCCCGGGGCGAGGTCGACATCCTCATCGGCACCCACCGGCTGCTCTCGCGGGACGTCCGGGCCAGGGATCTCGGCCTGCTGATCGTCGACGAGGAGCAGCGCTTCGGCGTCAAGCAGAAGGAGCTGCTGCGCCAGCTCAAGCTCCGCGTCGACGTGATCGCCATGAGCGCGACGCCGATCCCGCGCACCCTCCAGATGTCGATGGCCGGGGTGCGGGACATCAGCGTGATCGAGACGCCGCCCGAGGGCCGGCGGCCGGTCAAGACCTACGTCGGCGAGTACGACGAGGAGCTCGTCAGGCAGGCCCTCCAGCGCGAGCACGCCCGCCACGGCCAGGCCTTCTTCCTCCACAACCGGATCGAGACGATCGACGAGACCGCCGAGCGGCTGCGTGGCCTGTGCCCCGGGATGCGCTTCGAGGTCGCCCACGGCCAGATGGACGAGGGCCAGCTCGAGAAGAAGATGATGAGCTTCCTGCGCGGCGACGCCGACGTGCTCGTGTGCACGAGCATCATCGAGTCCGGCATCGACATCCCCCAGGCCAACACGCTGATCGTCGAGCGTGCCGACGCCTTCGGGCTCGCCCAGCTCTACCAGATCCGCGGCCGGGTCGGCCGCTCGCGCGAGCGCGCCTACGCCTACCTGCTGTATGCGAGCGCCGCCGCCCTCACCCCCGACGCCGCCCAGCGCCTATCCGCCCTCTCGGACTACACCGAGCTCGGGGCCGGCTTCAAGATCGCCATGCGCGACCTCGAGATCCGCGGCGCCGGCAACCTGCTCGGCGACGAGCAGTCGGGCCACGTCGCCGCGCTCGGCTTCGAGCTCTACATGCAGATGCTCGACGAGGCCGTCGAGGCGGCGGCCGCCGACGGCGCCGGAGCCGACGAGGATTGGGAGCCGGTCCGTCTTGACGTCAACGTCGACGCCTACGTGCCGGCCGACTACATCCCCTACGAGCAGGCCAAGGTCGACATCCACCGGCGGATCGCGGGCTCGCGGGAGGTCGCCGACCTGATGGAGCTCCGCGACGAGCTTGAGGATCGCTTCGGCGAGCTGCCCGAGCCGCTGCGCAACCTCATCTCGCTCCAGCAGGCGCGGATCAAGCTCGGTCAGGCCGGGGCCACGGCGGTGAGCTTCCGCGGCGGCCGGCTCGCCGTCACCCCGATCGAGCTTGACTCGGTGCGGGCCAAGAAGATCCGGGCCGAGATCCCGGAGGCGCTGTACGAGTCGGGCAAGTCGCAGCTGTCCATGCGGGTGCCCGACGATCCCGAGCAGCGGTTCCCGGCCGTGGTCCGGGCCGCCGACGTGCTCCTCGCGGTCACCCGCGAGGCGGCCTGAGTAAACCTGCGAGGATGGCTCGATGAATACGCGCACGATCGAGCGGCTCGGGCGGGACGTGAGCGTCGTGGGGCTCGGGACCTGGCAGCTTGGGGCTGACTGGGGCGCCGTCTCGCCGGATGACGCCCACGCCACGCTGGGGACGGCCGTCGACGCCGGAATCACCTTCTTCGACACCGCCGACGTCTACGGTGACGGTCGCAGCGAGCTGTTGTGCGGCGAGCTGCATGCTCGGCACCCGGACCTGTTCATCGCCACCAAGATGGGGCGCCGAGCCGAGCAGCGCCCGGAGAACTACAACCGCAGGAATTTCCTGGACTGGAATGACCGCTCCCGTGCGAATCTGGGCATGGAGCAACTCGACCTCGTTCAGCTCCACTGCCCGCCGGATGCGGTCTACGAGGACGATGCCGTCTTCGCGGCCCTTGACGAGATGGCCAGCGACGGACGCATCCGCGCCTACGGCGTCTCGGTCGAGACCTGCGCCCAGGCGCTTCGGGCGATCGCCCGGCCCCACGTGGCCAGCGTCCAGATCATCCTCAACCTGTTTCGGCTCAAGCCGCTGGAGGAGGTCCTGCCCGCGGCCCGGGAGGCGGGAGTGGGCATCATCGCCCGTGTGCCGCTGGCCTCCGGACTGCTCTCCGGGCGCTACGACGAGCACACGACCTTCGCGCCCGAGGACCACCGCAGCTACAACCGCCACGGCGAGGCGTTCGATGTCGGCGAGACATTCGCCGGCGTTCCGTATGAGGTCGGCCTGGCCGCCGTGCGAGAGCTGAAGGAGCTGCTCGACGACGGAATGACGCTGCCGCAGCTCGCGTTGCGCTGGGTGATCGACCAGCCCGGTGTGAGCACCGTGATCCCGGGAGCGCGCAATCCCGATCAGGTGCGCGGGAATGCCGGCGCCGCCGGCCTCGCGCCGCTGCGCGACGATCAGCTGGCAGGGGTGCGGGACGTGTACGACCGGCTCATCCGCCGTCACGTCCACGACCGCTGGTGAGCCCCGAGGGCGCGAGCGCCGCCTCGATGGCCTCCTCCAGCCGACCTTGACCCTCGAGGAAGTCGACCGCCGTATAGCGGGCGCGGAGCCGCGTCGCGTAGCGAAAGGTGGCCCGGAGCATCCGCTCGTCCACGTCGAAGTAGCCCGGTTCGTCGGGAAAGCCGGCGGTGTCGAGAGCGCTCTCGACGGCCGCGAACAGCCCGAGGGCCGGGCTCATCTGTGCCCGGACCCGCTCCCAGGCTGAGGCGTCGCCGGGCCAGCTCACCGGCGTCCGGCCCAGCAGCCGCTGCTTGTCCGCGACCGCCTCCTCCAGTTCAGGTGTGGGCTCGCCGAGCCACTCGAGGGCGGCCGGCCCGAGCGGATCGGCGACCGGGCCCTGCGGTCGCACCGCCCGTACGCCGCCGCCGAAGGCGAAGCGCTGAAGGCGCATGGCAAACCGGGTCGCGTAGCCGACCTGCAGTCCATGCAGCTCGTGCCGGCGCAGCCCTCGCGCCGCCTGCAGATCCCAGAAATGCGAGGCGTGATGCTCGCAGCCGCTGGCCGGGCGTGAGCTACCGGCCTCGGTCATCGCGATCCCGGACTGCACGAGTCCGCGCAGGAGCATCCCGACCGAGTCGGTGTCACCGCCGAGCACCTGCCCGGCGTTCTCCGCGGCGAAGCGCAGCGGCACCAGCATCTGATCGTCCACCTCGGGCAGGAACGGTTCGTCGAGCAGGAGGTGGGCAGCGAGCCAGTCCGCTCGGGCGGTGGCCTTGCCGAGCAGGTCCCCGAGACCCGCGCGGGTCAGCTCTTGCGGGGCCGACGCCGCGATCGCCGGATCGGCGAACACCGCCTTCGGTGCCCGTGCCGGATAGGTGACCTTCACGCCGCTCAGCTCCAACGCGGCGAGGCTTGAGGTGTAGCCGTCCATCGAGGCCGCGGTGGGGACGCTGACGAAGGCGCGATCGTCGAGGTGCGCGGCGTAGCGGACGATGTCGGTGATGACGCCGGATCCGACCGCCACGAGCGGACCGCCGTCGCCGGCCCGCGCCCGCACCGCGGCGACCTCCGCGAGTCCCGGCAGCAGGCCCTGGCGCTGCCGGAAGGTGAACTCCCGCACCGTCATCCCGGAGGCGCGCAGCACCGCACCGACCGCCAGTCCTGCAGCCTCACGCGTGTTGGCGTCCATGACAAGCAGCACGCTCGTCGCGCCGTCGACGCCCGCCCGCGCCGCCAGCCGAGCCAGCGCGTTACTACCGATCACGACCTCGATCGAGCCGCCTCGAGCGGTCAAGGCTGGCCGTAGTAGGCGTGCGTCCCGTGCTTGCGTTCGAAGTGCTTCGCCCGCACCGGGTCCGAGAGGAGCGGCCCCCCCGGCGCGAGCACCCGGGCCAGGAGCGCCATTTTCGCCACCTGCTCCACCGTGACCGCGTTGGCGACCGCCTGGGCCGGGGTGGCACCCCAGCTGAAGGGCCCGTGCCCGCGCACCAGCGCGCACGGTATCTCCGAAGGCCCGTGGGCTGTCACGGCCTCGATCAGCACGGTCCCGGTCGTGCCCTCGTAATCGGCGATGACTTCGGCTTCGGTCAGGTCCCGAGTGAGGGGAATCGGATGCGGGCTGAGATCGGCGTGCGTGGTGCCGAGAAGAGGGATCTCGCGCTGCGCCTGCGCCCATGCGGTCGCCCAGGTCGAATGGGTGTGGACAATGCCACCGATCTCCGGGAACTCGCGGTACAGCGCCAGGTGGGTGGGCGTGTCGGTCGAAGGTCGGTGGTCACCCTGCACGACGCTGCCGTCCAGGGCGAGCAGCACGATGTCTGCCGCGGTCAACGAGGCGTAGTCAATCCCGCTGGGCTTGATGGCGACGATTCCCTGCTCGCGGTCGATGCCGCTGACGTTGCCCCAGGTCAGAGTGACGAGGCCGTGGGCCGGCAAGGCGACGTTGGCGGACAGCACGTCCTCCCGCAGCGTCTCGAGCCGGTCGATGCTCGTCATCGGAACCCCGGCGAATCCCCGTCGTGCACCGCCTAGATCTCCTCGTAATCGAGTTCGAGCAGCTCGGCGAATCGGCGCCAGCGGTCCCCATGCTCACCGAGGTTGGTGACGAAGTGGTGCGGGGCGCCCAGCCGCAGCCAGTCGTCCATGAAATCCTCCATTCCCCGCTCGGGCCGGAAATGGAAGTAGTGCATCTCGACGTTGGGGAGCTCGGGTGTGTCGAGTACCTCACCACGGCCCACCACCAACCGGTAAAGCTCACCCTCGAGCGGCACCAAGGCGGCGGTCGTCGCCGGCCCCGGCTTAGCCGAGAACACGGGCGTGGGTGGGTTGCCGAGGCGGCCGATGCCGAGCTCGCGGTCGATCAGGCGCACCGGGCGGTCTCGGCGGGCCAGCCGCCAGTTGCCCTCGCCCATATGGCTGATCAGGACCGAGTCAAGCTCCCAGTCCATCGCGTACATCTCGCTGAAGTGGGCGTTGCCGATCAGCGTCTGCGCGGCGCACATCAGGGTGGCGGTGTTCGTGTCCCCCTCCGCGGCGTAACCGTATCCGTCGGCCATGAGATCGGATGCCGCCAGCAGTGGAAGCTGCTTGAAGCGGCCGTCGCCACCGATCGAGTCGAAGTGGAAGGAGAAACCGGCGTAGCCGTTCTCCTCGAGCATCGCACGGATGGCCAGCTCGAGCCGGATCGCATAGCCGTGCTGCTCCGTGGCCAGATTGTCCGCCACCTGGAAGATGTCGCGGTGCCGGCGACGGATCGTCTCAACCTCCTCATCGTCGACCGCCTCGACGCGTTTCACCAGTCCTCCGAGATCCTCGCTGATCACGGTCGCGCCGATCCGGCGGAGCATGGCCGGGGGGTCATAGCGGATGTCGCCCATGCCGTTCATCGGATAGCCCAGCAGCGCGATCCGCGCCTGTCGCAGCCGGGTGATCGTCTGGGCCGCCCGTGCCCAGTCCTCGAAGGCCTCTTGGAAGCGCTCCGCCCGCCATTCGCCGGTGATGACCGAGAAGGGGATGCCGGCACGCAGGAGCGCATTGGCCTGGTCCTGGGCGCCGTGGATGCCCTGGTTGTAGGTGAGGTCCGCCATGTCCCACGCCGCGGTGATGTTCCGCTCGGGCTGGATATTGGCGAGCAGCAGCGGGACGGGGACGTCGAGGAGCGCCCGCACGGTGCGTAACGCCGGTCCGTAGGTGAGCATCACGATGGCGATCCCGTCGACGTCAGCGGCGAGCAGCTCGCGTGCGATGGCGGTGATGTCGTCGCGATTGCGGGCCGGGCGGGTGAACAGGACCTCGGCCACACCCGAGAGCGTCTGGGCGACCTCGGAAGCGTATCTCGCCTGACGCTCGGTGATCCCAGGGATCATGTCGTCGTAGAGCTCCTGCATGATGCCCAGCAGTCCGATTCGTGGTTGCTCGCTCACGCGACCCTCCTTTCGGTGGTGCGGATTCGTTTCAGCTCGTGCAGCAGCTCGACGTCGGTGCGGCCGAGCTTGTCGTAGAGGCTGCGGTAGATCCCGTACACGCGGTCGTAGACCTCCTTGACCGCGGGATCGGGGGAGTAGACGCGGCTGTCGCCGGGTCGGGCGGCCTCGATCGCCGTCCCGATGTCGGTGAAGTACCCGCCGGCGACGGCGCCGAACAGCGCCGAGCCGCGCGCCGGAATCTCGCTCGAGTCCGGCACCCGCACCACGCGTCCGCTGGTGTCGGCGAGCAGCTGCATGATCAGCGGACTGCGCTGCGCGATCCCGCCGCACGCGACGATCTCGGCCAGCTCGAAGCCGTGCTCGGCGAAGTTCTCCATGATGCGGCGATTGCCGAAGACGATCGACTCGAGCAGCGCCCGGTAGATCTCGGGCTGAGTGCTATGCAGGGTGAGGCCGCAGATCACCCCGGTGAGGTCGGCGTCGGCGAGGATCGTGCGGTTGCCGTTCCACCAGTCGAGTGCAAGCAGCCCTGTCTCGCCCGGCTTCAGCGCCGCCGCCGCATCCTCGAGCCGCCGGTAGGACTCCGCACCCGGGCTGAACGTGTCGACGTACCACGCGAGCATGTCACCCACCGCCACCTGTCCCGCCTCGTATCCGTAGAGGCCCGGCAGGATTCCGTCCTTGACCACGCCGGTGATACCCGGCAGGCGGATTTCCCGGCGGTCGACGACCATGTCGCAGATCGACGTTCCGACGACCATCACATACGTGCCGGGATGCTCGACGCCCGCGCCCGGCACCGACACGAACGAGTCGACGTTGCCGACGGCGACCGCGACGCTCTCCGGCAGGCCGAGCCGCGCCGCGACGTCCGGGCGCAGCGCGCCCGCGCGTGTGCCGAGCGCGACGAATTGCGTTCCGAGCTTGTCCGCCGGTCGGTCGAACCCGGGATAGGCGGCCGTGAAGAAGTCGGTCGGCGGCAGACCCTCGATCGGGGACCAGAACGCCTTGTAGCCGGCGGTGCAGCTCTGGCGCTGCTCGCGCCCGCACAGCCACCACACGATCCAGTCGGTGGCCTCGATGTATCTCGCCGAAGCGTCGTACACCTCGCGGTCGTCGAGCCACACCTCGATCAGCTTTGGGAAATACCACTCCGAGGAGATCCGTCCGCCGTAGCGACTGAGGAAATCCTCGTTCCGCGTCAGCGCGACCTCGTTCAGGCGATCGGCCACCGACTGCGCCGCATGGTGCTTCCACAGCTTCGGCCAGGCCTGGCGACGTGTCCGCCACGGCTCGATCGTGCACAGCGGGACCCCTGCGGCGGTCACCGGCAGCACCGTGCACGAGGTGAAGTCGACGCCGATGCCGACGACGTCCTCGCCGTCGGCATCGGCCTGCTCGAGGATCGCCGGAATCGCCTGCTCCAACACCGTCACCCAGTCGTCGGGATCCTGCAGCGCCCAGTCCGGCGGCAGCGGTTCGCCCGTTCCCGGGAGCTCGCGGTCGATCACGCCGCTTGGGTACCGAACGACGCTGACGGCAAGCTCCTCGCCGGTGCGCGCGTCAAGCAGCAGCGCACGCCCAGACTCGGTCCCG
Source organism: uncultured Solirubrobacterales bacterium (assembly GCA_963752905.1). Classification (GTDB taxonomy): domain Bacteria; phylum Actinomycetota; class Thermoleophilia; order Solirubrobacterales; family Solirubrobacteraceae; genus Palsa-465. The sequence continues at coordinate 56,003 of CAVWAC010000016.1, read as the reverse complement.
AAGTCAATCCCGATCGCGTACGCCCGCTCGATCACGGAGCGAGGCTCGCGCAGCTCATGCTGCGTCTTCTTGGGCCTTCGCCGCCGCCGCTTGGTCGGCTCTCGCCGCGGCGCGGGCGCGGCGGTATTCCTCGACCACGATCTCGGTCAGCTCCTCGACCGAAGTCTCGGTTGTCGGCTTGTCCAGGGAGATCACGCCGTCCTGGATCAGGCTCACGCGGTCGCAGGCGGCGAATACGTGCGCGTAGTTGTGGAGGATCATGATGATCGAGACGTTCCCGGCCTCCTTCAGGCGTCCGATCAGGTCGAGGATCTGCCCTCCCTCTTTGGGGCCCATCGCCGCCAGCGGCTCGTCGAGCAGCAGGATGTCGGCGTCGCTGGAGACCGTCCGTGCCACCGCAATCGCCTGGCGCTGCCCGCCCGAGAGGCGGGCCACCGGCACGTCGATACGCGGGATGTTGATACCGATCTCGTCGAGCGCCTTGCGCGCCTCGCGGCGCATGATCGCGTTACTGACGAACGGGATCGGGCGATGGACCAGCTCGCGGCGCAGGAACAGGTTGTGGTAGACCGACAGCTGCCCGACGAGGGCGAGGTCCTGGAAGACGGTGTCGATCCCGTGTGCGCGTGCGTCGTCGACGCTCTTGGGCGCGAACGGCTCGCCCTTGAGCCACATCGTCCCCGTGTCTGTGGGCTGGAAGCCGCAGATGATCTTGATCAGCGTCGACTTGCCGGCCCCGTTGTCGCCGAGCAGGCCGAGCACCTCGCCCTTGCGCAGGTGCAGGTTGACCTCCCGCAGCGCCACCGTCGGGCCGAAGCGCTTGGCGATATGCTCGACCCGGAGCACATCGTCGGGCGCGGACGTCGGCGGGAGGATCTTCTCGCCTGCAGACGACAGCTCAGCCATGGCCCGAGCCCAGTCGGACGCGCCGAACATAGACGTTGACCGTCATCGCGATGATGATCGCGATCCCCAGGTACATGTACTCGTAGGTGGCGCTGACGCCCTTGACGATCAGCCCGTCCGTGAGGACCCCGAGGAACACCGCGCCGATCAGCGCGCCGACGACGGTTCCCTCGCCGCCGGTCATCAGCGTGCCGCCGATGATGACCGCCGCGACCGCGAGCAGGAGCTGGGCGTTGGAGCCCGATGGGTCGGGGCTCATGCTCGACGTGCGCACCGCCTCGAGGATCCCGGCGAAGCCGGCGGTGAGGCTGCACAGCACGAAGTTGCGGAGCACCACGAATCGGGTGTTGATTCCCGCTTCCGCCGCGCCGAGCCGGTTTCCGCCGGCCGCGATCGTGTACAGGCCCCAGCGCGTGAATGAGAGCACGAGCTGCAGGATGATGATCACCCCGAGTGCCCAGAACAGCTCCGCGTAGGTCCCCGCGCCGAAGACCTGGGCGAACGTGCCAACGTGCACCACCGACGTGCCCGGGGTGCTGATCTGCTCGGAGTGGGACATGATCAGCGTCAGGCCGTCGAGGAAGAACAGCATCGCCAGCGTCGCGACGAACGACGCGATCCCCACGTACGCTGTGAAGAAGCCGTTGACCGCGCCGAGCAGCATCGCGACGACCAGCGCCAGGATCACGCACAGGGCGAGCGGGAGTCCGGCCTCGGTGAACTTCCAGTAGATGAACGGCGTGATCAGGTACAGCGCGCCGATCGAGAGGTCGATCTCGCCGAGCGTCATCACGAACACCTGGCCGGCGGCCATGATCGCGAGGAAGGCGAAGTACGGCAGCAGCGACTTGAAGTTGGCGACCGTCAGGAAGTTGTTGGTGGTCGCCCCGAAATAGATCACCGCGATCGCCGTGACCACGATGATGCTGCCCTCGCGCAGAGTCAGAAAACCCGTCGCGAGCCTGCGCGGAGTCCCGCCGCGGGGCCCGGTGGGTGCCGGGCCGGGCGGCGTACTGCTTACGGGCTGCCCCGATTCCGAGGTGACCGCCATGGCCACATGCTATCCGGTGGACGGGACGACGCCTAGGCCTTTTGGACTCCCGGTGCCGTGCCGGTCCCCTCGTACCGGCTCTTGGTGCTGCTGTACGGAACGACCGTCGTCTTGTCCAGGAACTTGAGGCCGGTGTCGATGTCGGCCAGGCCGGTGAGCCCCTGCGACGCGTTGTACAGGTAGAGCTCGATGACCGGGAAGAAGCCCTGGAGGTAGGGCTGCTGATCGATCGTGAACTGTATTTGGCCGGCGGCGAGCAACTGCTCGGTGATCGGCGTGAGGTCGTAGCCACCGCCCTTCCAGCCCTTCGCGCTCAGGCCGAGCTTCTGGATCGTCTGCGCGGCGCCCTGGGTGCTCCCCGCATCGACCGCGAACATGCCCTTGGCGCTCGCGTGAGAGGTGGCCCAGGAGTTGATCGCCGTCAGCTCGGCCGGTACCGCCGCCCCGGTCGCCACGACGCTGTACTTGATCGAGGGATGGGCCTTGAGCGTGGAGATGGCGCCGTCGATCCGCGGCTGGATGTTGGCCGTCCCCGGCGTCGCGATGAACAGCGCGATCTCCCCCCCCGATGGCAGCAGCGAGGCGATGTGCTCGCCCATCTGCTGACCCGAGACGAACAGGTCCTGGCCGATGTAGGCCAGCCGCGGGTTGGACTTCTCGTCGGCGTTGTACGCGACGACCGGGATGCCGGCGTTGAGCGCCGACTGCACCGGCTGGTTAAACGCGGTCGGTGCGATCAGGGTGGTCGCGATCCCGTTCACCTTCGCGGCGACGGCGCTGTTGATCGCGTTGACCATGTCGGAGACGTTGCTCGTCGACGAGCCGGTCCAGTTGTAGGTGCAGCCGAGCAGCTTGCAGGCGTCGGCGGCGCCGCTCTGGGTCGGCGTGAAGAAGACGTTCGTCGTCACGTGGTTGACGAACGTGAACTTGTACTGCTCGCTCACGCCGAAGATGCTCGACGCGGCGCTACTGCTCGCGGCGGCCGCGCTGCTCGTGCTCGAGCTGCTCCCGCCGCACGCCTCAAGCATCATCGCGGCCACTCCGGCCGCGGCCCCGCTCAGGGCTGTCCGGCGGCTGAACTGCTTCCACCGCTTGACCGGCGTGTCGTCCTCTTTGCGCTCGTCCCACTCGAGCCGCTCCACTGCGTCGCCAAAGTAGTCAAGCTCGTCTGACATCAGCTCCTCCTCGTATCGGTGCATCCGCCCCCATTGGGCCTGGCCGAGACGTAACCTCTCAGACTCCAAGTGCGGTGTCCAGTCAATTTAACGCGGCCCCAACCCTCTCACCTGCGAATGACAGTCGTCATGCGGCAACCTGCCTGAGTCGACTACGTAGTAAATACGTGATGTCGCGCTCCGGGTCCGCGGCCGCGGACCCGTCCGAGGAATGGGCGGTCCGCGTCCGCGCTGCGCGCCGCGGATTGTCCTCGGGCGGGCGCGCCGCGGGCCGTCTTCGGCGAACCGCGATGTGTCCATGGAACGCTCTCGCTACCATCGGCGCGGCGATGAGACGATCACGGTTCCTCCTGGCGCTCGGCGCCTTTTTTGTTCTCGCCGCGGGTCTGTCGGCGTGCGGCAGCGGCGTCCCCGGCGACTCGGTCGCCGACATGTCCGGCAATCCGGTCGCCACCCAGGCGTTCAACCACTGGATGTACGTGGCCGCCAAGGGCAACGCCTCGCAGAGTCCGGGCGCGCCGGTGATCGTCCCCAACGACCCGCCTGACTTCAAGAGCTGCATCGCCCAGGTCCGCAAGCAGATCCCGTCGCTGGCCAAGACCTCCGACAAGCAGATCAAGCTCGACTGCAGCCAGCTCTTCACCTCGCTGAGCGGCCAGGTCATGGACTTCCTGATCAAGGCCTACTGGTACCAGGCCGAGGCCGCCCGGCTTGGCATCAAGGTCACCGACGCGGACGTCCAGCAGGCCTTCCAGACCGCCAAGAAGCAGCAGTTCCCGACCGATGCGGCCTTCCAGACCTTCCTCTCGCAGTCGGGACAGACGCTCAACGACATTCTCTACCGCGTCCGCATCAACCAGATCTTCCGCAAGCTGCTCGCCCGCCAGAGCACGAAGGTGACGCCGGCCGAGATCCAGGCCTACTACAACCTGCACACCTCGCAGTTCGGCACGCCGGAGTCGCGCAGCATCCGCATCGTGCGCACGAACACCCTCGCCCAGGCCAACGCGGCCAAGGCGGCGCTCGAGGCCAAGCAGAGCTGGCAGGCGGTAGCCAAGAAGTACTCGGTCGACACCTCGACCAAGAACAACGGCGGCCTGCTCAACAACGTCACCAAGGGCGAGGAGGAGCAGGCGCTCGACACGGCCGCGTTCTCCTCCCCGGTCGGGAAGATCGTCGGCCCGATCCACGGCACCTTCGGCTACTACGTGGTCGAAGTCGTCAAGATCAAGCCCGGCACCCAGCAGAGCCTCGCCAAGGCGACGGCCCTGATCACGCAGATCCTCTCGAGCCAGAAGCAGCAGTCGGCGCAGACGGCGGTCGACGCCGCGGCCAAGAAGAACTGGCTGTCGAAGACGAAGTGCCGCGCCGAGTACGCGATGGCCGACTGCGCCGGTTACAAGGCGCCGAAGACCTCGACGACGACGTCCACCACGGGCTAGCGTCGTGAGCTCCGGCCCCCCGGAGATTCAGCTGGCGCTGGCGCGTCTCGACGAGATCACGCGCCGCCTCCGGCGCGAGTGCCCCTGGGACCGAGAGCAGGACGAGCGCACGATCGTCCCCCATACCGTCGAGGAGGCCTACGAGCTCGCCGACGCCGCCCACCGGCGCGACGACGCCAAGCTGCTCGACGAGCTCGGGGACGTCCTCTTCCAGGTCCACTTCCTCGCCCTGCTGCTCGAGGAGCGCGGCCAGGGCAGCCTGCGTGAGGTCGCCGAGCACTGCACCGAGAAGCTGATCCGCCGCCACCCGCACGTGTTCGGCGAGGTCGAGGCCGAGACCGCGGCCGAGGTGCTGCGCAACTGGGACACGATCAAGCAGGGTGAGCCCGGCCGCGAGCCGGGGATCTTCGGCGAGGTGCCGGAGAACCTGCCGGGGCCGCTGTACGCCCGCAAGGTCCAGCGCCGCGCGGCGTCGAGCGGCTTCGACTTCCCCGGAGTCGAGGGGCCGCTCCAATCCGTGCGTGACGAGCTCGAGGAGCTCGAGGACGCCGGCACATCCGACGAGCGCTTCCACGAGCTCGGCGACGTGCTGTTTGCCGCGGTCAACGTCGCCCGCAAGCTGAAGGTCGATCCCGAGCTCGCGCTGCGCGCCGCCTCCGACCGCTTCCGCGGCCGAGTGAGTGCCGCGAGTGAGCTCGCCGCATCGCAGGGCGGAAGGTGGAACGATCTCGGTACTGATGAGCAGCTTGCCCTGTACGCCCGAGTACGGCTGAACGAAGGAGACCAAGACCAGTCATGAGCGAGATCGAGCACGTACATGCGCGGCAGATCCTCGACAGCCGAGGCAACCCCACCGTCGAGGTGGAGCTGAGCGTTCGGTCCGGCGCCTGGGGGCGCGCGGCCGTTCCCTCCGGAGCCTCCACCGGCGAATTCGAGGCCACCGAGCTCCGTGACGGCGGTGCGGACTGGATGGGCAAGGGAGTCACTCAGGCGGTCGACAACGTCAACGGCGAGATCGCCACCGCGATCCGTGGCCAGGACGCCTCGGCGCAGGCCGCGCTGGACCGGATGCTGATCGCGCTCGACGGAACCCCGAACAAATCCCGGCTCGGCGCCAACGCAATCCTCGCCGTGTCGCTTGCCGCCGCCCACGCGTCGGCGGCCGAGGAGCGGCTGCCGCTGTGGCGCTACCTCGGCGGCGAAACCGCCCATCTGCTGCCCGTGCCGATGATGAACGTCCTCAACGGCGGCGTCCACGCCGACAACCGGGTCGACTTCCAGGAGTTCATGATCGTGCCCGTCGGTGCCGGGAGCTTCCACGAGGCGCTGCAGATGGCGAGCGAGGTGTTCCACAACCTCAAGAAGACCCTCCATGACCGCAGCCTCTCGACCGCCGTCGGCGACGAGGGCGGCTTCGCGCCCGATCTCGCCTCCAACGAGGAGGCGCTCGAGATGCTGATGGCCGGCATCCGCGCCGCGGGCTATGTGCCCGGCGAGCAGGTGGCGATCGCCATGGACCCGGCCTCCTCGGAGTTCTACAAGGACGGCGCCTACGTGCTCGCGAGCGAGGGCCGCTCGCTGACCGCCGCCGATATGACCGACTACTGGGCCGACATCGTCGGCCGCTACCCGATCATCTCGCTCGAGGACGCGATGGCCGAGGAGGACTGGGACGGCTGGGGTCAGCTCACCGAGCGGCTCGGCGAGCATCTCCAGCTCGTCGGCGACGACATCTTCGTCACCAACACCGAACGGCTCGGGCGCGGGATCGACGCCGGCGTGGCCAACTCGATCCTCATCAAGGTCAACCAGATCGGCACCCTCACCGAGACGCTCGCGGCGATTCGCATGGCCCGCGAGGCCGGGTACACCGCGGTCATCTCCCACCGCTCGGGCGAGACCGAGGACGTCACCATCGCCGATCTCGCCGTGGCCACCGGCTGCGGGCAGATCAAGACGGGCGCGCCGAGCCGGACCGATCGCGTGGCCAAGTACAACCAGTTGCTGCGGATCGAGGAAGCGCTCGGCGCCGACGCCGAATACCCCGGACGCCGGGTATTCCGGTCCTGATCTTGCAGAAGGAAGGAAAGCGCCCGTGTCGAACGAAGCGGCAACGGGATGCCTTCCGCCCGCTCCGCTACCGCTGCCGAACGCCGCCACCGCACCGCTCCCCGGACGGCGCGTCCCCGTCCGCGACGGGTGCAGGCGGGCAGCGCGGTGCTCCGCGTCCGCTGGGACCGGGTGGGCCGGGTCGCGCTGCTCGTCGTGCTGCTCGTCGTCGCCGGCGTGTACGTGCAGCAGGGTGTGCGCTACCTCAGCGTCCGCTCCCAGGACAAGCAGCAGCAGCGCATCGTCCAGCAGCTCTCGCGACAGAACGCGGCGCTCATGCGCCAGCAGCGCTCGCTGAACAACCCGGCGACGATCGAGCGCGACGCCCGCGTGCTCGGCATGGTGCGGCCCGGAGAGCGGCCGTACGTGGTCACCGGGCTGCCGAACCACTGAGCCGTTCGCCCGCGCAGGGCCGGCGGTGGTGACTGACGCCTTCGATCAGGTGATCGGGCTGTGGCGCGAGGGGCAGCGCCGCCTGCTCCAGAGCCCGCCGAGTGCCCGGCGGGCGCTCGACCGCGTCGTCGACGCGCTCGTCGACGAGCTGCGCCGGCGTCTCGGCGGCCAGTTCACCGCCGAGGAGCTCGCCCAGCTCTACCTGCGCGGCGGGATCGACTGGTGTTTTGACATCGCCACGCGCGTCGCCCCCGGCGATCCGGAGGCCTGGGACCTCACGACGATCTCCGGGGCGGCCTATGCGCGGTATCTGCGTGAGGCGAGCGACTACGCCGGGGGACGGCGGATCGAGACGGGGTGACGCCGGGCCCCGGCGGCGCGCGGCCCGGAGCCTCCGGCGTTACTCGTCGTTGTCGCCCTCGTCGCCGCCGGACCGGCGGATCACGATCTGGTCCTCCTCGATCGTGACCTCAACAGGCCGATGGCCCGCCCAGTACTCGGCGTAGACGGGATCGTCCTGAACGGCGGGGTCGAGCCACAGACCGTAGCCCTCCTCGCCGTGGTCGAACGTGGCCTCGAGCGGGGAGCCGGCCTTGCGCTTGGCGCGACCGCTGCCGCGGCCGCCGCGCCGTCCCCGGCGCCGCCGGGCGGGGCGATCGGCCTCGTCGTCGTCGTCCTCGTCGGGCTCGTCCTCCTCGGCCGCTTCGGCCTCGGCCGCGGCGGCCTCGAGCTCGGCGGCGATCAGGGCGTCGTCCTCGGCGCGCAGATCGATCTCGTCATCGAAGTCGACCGCCGCGGTGCCCTCGGCATCGCCGCCCGGCTCGAGTCCCTGCTCACGCTTGAACGCCTGTATCTGCTGAACCGTCACTTCGAGCTGGTGGGCGATCCACGCGTCGGTGCGGCCCTGGCGGACCCAGGCGCGGATGCGGTTGAGCTCGGGACGTAGTGATCTTCTTGGCATGAGCCGCGCAGACTAGTACAGCACGCCCGCCGACGCCCCTGCCAGCGGTTGGGGGACCCTCGACCGCACGTCCAGACCGCTTGTGCGGCCAACCGCGGGCACGCTATTCTGCGGCTGGGCAGGATCATCCGTTCGCGGAGTGAGCGGAGCGGTTTTGCCGCCATTCACAGGCGAGCAGGGAGGCATTCCCAAATGTTGGTACTCACGCGAAAGTCCAACCAGAGCATCATGATCGGCGACGACATCGAAGTGTCGGTCCTGGCGATCATGGGGGAGAAGGTGCGGATCGGTATCCAGGCCCCGCGCGACATCCCCGTGTTCCGCAAAGAGGTCTACCTCGAGATTCAGCAGGAGCGCGTCGGCGCCACGACGAGCAAGGGCGCTCGCGAGGAGATCGACGCGGCGCTGCGCGGACTCAGCGATCAGAAGTAGTCGTCGGGCAGCATCCAGCGCGCGAGTCTCGGCGCGCCTCACTCTGAAGGCAACGGGCAGGGCAGTTCCGCGGACCGGCCGCGCCGGTCAGGCGCGGTCGCCGGTGTTTGCGGCCTGTCCCCCTCACCGGTGAGATCGCGAGGGACCGCTACGCCAGGAGGGCGTTGAGCGTCTCGAACATCGCCACGGCGACGATTACCGCGGTGGCGACGAGCGAGAGGGCGAGCAGCCAGAAGCGGACGGAGCTGCGCTTCTTCTCTCGGTAGTACGTCCGCTTGCGCGAGCGGTGCACAGCGGTGCGCCGCAGATTCTCTCTGCGGCTGCGATCAAGCTGCGTCTCGTGCCGAAACTCCTGCTCGAGTTGCGCAAGGCTCTGGCGCATCTTCATCGCCACGGCTTCGAGCGTACCACCGAAACGCGGTTCCGGTTTATGTCCCGTCGGCGCAGCGCGCCCCGCTGTTTACGCCGGATCGGCAGACCCGCCGGGCACAGCGGCCGGCGGCGGATCTGCCTGGCAACCCGGGGCTACCGGACCGTCTGGCCCTCGTAGACCCGGACGAAATGCAGGTAGTTGTCGGCGATCTGCGACGCCGCGGCCTCACGGTCGAGTTCGTTGGCCAGGAAGCCCTTGAGGGCGTCCCACCAGATCGAGCGCCCGATGGCGAAGCCGATGAACCCCTCGACCGGGGAGGCCGCCTCGAGCCACTGCCCGACCTTCTCGGTTGAGGCACCGCGACCGAGCAGCACGCAGGTCACGCCCTCGCGGCCCTCCCCCGAGCGGGTCTGCTCGGCGAGCATCGCGGCGTCGGACTGCTCGTCGACGCCCTCGATCTTCCAGACGTCGACCTCGACGCCGTAGTTCTGAATCGCCTCGATCGCGCGGCGCATGAGCTCGGGGCGGAGCTCGGCGTCGTAGCGGTCGGTCTCACCGCCGACGGAGGCGAGCTGCTCGTCGGTGGCCGGCACGAGCAACTCGAACAGGAACCGGCGGCCGTTGTCGTGCAGCCAGTCGGCGAGCTTCTTCAGCCGCTCGAGCTGACGCTCGTTGAGCACCGGGTCGTCGTCGGGGTTGTAGCGGACGAGCACCTTGGAGAAGTCGGTGTCGTACTTCAGGATGTGGGCGCCGAAGTCCTCGCCGTACTCGAAGTCGAACTCGTTCTGCCCGGACTTCTCGACCGGCATGGCGAGCTTCAGCCCGTGCTCGCGGGCGCGCTGGGGGATGTCGGAGCCGAACTGCTCGTCGACGAGGACGCCGGTGGCGCCGGCCTCGGCTCCGCGCTTCACCGCCTCGAGCATGCCCTCGAAGATGAGTCGCTTGGCGTCGGAGATCGTCTCCGTCTGCTCCGGCGTCGGGTCGCCCTCGATCCCGAACATCTTCTTCTGGAACGAACCGCGGTGGTCGAAAGCCAGGATGTAGAGCTTTCCGTGGTAGCCCAAGGCCATTGGAACCGTCCTTTGCTCGGTGAACGTGCTTTGAGTCTAAGCCGGGGGCGGCCTCCGTGTACCTCCGCCGATAGGCTCCTGCGCGTGGAACATAAGTTCACGGGTCCGGCCTTCACGATCGGCATCGAGGAAGAGCTGATGATCCTCGACGCCGAGTCGCTCGAGCTCGTCAACGCAATCGAGTCGTTGCTCGAGTCCGCGCCCTCCGGCGAGATCAAGCCGGAGCTGATGGAGTCGGTGCTCGAGATCTCCACCGAGCCCTGCCGGACGGTGCCGGAGGCCGGTGCGCAGCTGCGGGCGCTTCGCCGTCAGGTGACCGAGACGGCGGCGTCGCGGACCATGGCGATCGGCTCGGCCGGCACCCACCCGTTCGCGATGTGGGAGGACCAGCGGATCGTCGCCCGGCCCCGGTATCGCGACCTGATCTCGGCGCTGCGCTTCGTCGCCCGCCAGGAGCTCATCTTCGGCATGCACGTCCACGTCGGGGTCGACGACCCGGACAAGGCGATCCACATCGCCAACGGGATGCGCGTCCACATGCCCGTGCTGCTCGGCCTCTCGGCCAACTCGCCGTTCTGGCGGGCCGACCTGACCGGGCTCGCCTCGACCCGCACCCCGATCTTCCGGGCCTTTCCCCGGGTCGGCATCCCCCCGACCTACAAGGACTGGGAGGACTACGCGCGGCGGATCGAGTTCATGATCGAGGCGCGGGTGATCGAGGACTACACCTATCTGTGGCACGACGTGCGCCCGCACCCCAACTTCGGGACCGTCGAGGTCCGGGTGATGGACTCCCAGACCCACATCGAGCACACCCTCGGCCTCAGCGCGCTCGTCCAGGCTCTCGTGCACGAGCTCGCCGATCACTTCGAGGCCGGCAAGAAGCTCTCCCGCTACCCGTTCGAGATGCTCGACGAGAACAAGTGGCTCGCCGCCCGCCATGGCCTCGACGGCGAGCTCGTCGACCTTCCGCGCTCCCATCGCGTCTCGACGCGGGAGCTCGCCCGGCGGTTGATCGACCGGATGCGCGAGCACTGCCAGCAGCTCGGCTCCGAGCGCGACCTCGAGGCGGTCGAGGATCTGCTCGAGCGCGGCAACGGGGCCGCGCGCCAGGTCGTCGTCTACGAGGCCAACCATGACCTGCATGAGGTTATGGCCGAGATCGTCGCGGCAACCGCTGTCTAGACACCAAGGCGGTTTTCCCGGCTAGGCGGCGGCTCTACAATCGGATCGTGAGCACCGGCGGTCCCGATCTCTTCGTGATCTGCAAGAGCTGCGGCTCGGAGGTCAGTCCGTACATCACCGAGTGCCCGTACTGCGGCAATCGGCTGCGCAAGCGGGCGCCGAAGATCGACCGCGAGGGCCGCGTCACCCAGCGCCGCCGCAAGCGTCCGCCGACCCCGGCCCTGCCCCGCCTGCGGCGCGGCGAGATCCCCGGCATCCGGGCGGAGTCGCACCCGTACGCGACGATCACCCTCGTCGTCCTCGGCCTGCTCGGCTGCCTGCTGTGGCGGACCTCGGTCGCCCACTTCGCCCAGATCGCCGTGATCGGCAAGCCGACCGGCCAGTGGTGGCGGGTGGTGAGCGCGACCTTCATCTACAACAACACCGGTTACGCCTTCGCCACGCTGCTCGCGATCGCCCTCTACGGCTGGCTGCTCGAGCGCCGCCACGGCCCGATCGCGGTGATCGTGCTGTTCCTCCTCGCCGGCGTCGGCGGCACCGCCCTCACCGCGTTCGTCAGCACGGGCGCGTTCGTCGTTGTCGGCGGCCTCGGGGCGGCGCTCGCCATGCTCATCGTCTGGGCGCTCCCCGACCTGCTCACGCTGCGCTCGGGTGGGGAGATCGACGGCGACCTGCTCGGCACCGCGGCGTTCGCCCTCGTCCTCGTCCTCATGCCGCTCGCCGTCGACACGGCGAGCTGGGTCTCGGCCGGCGTCGGCATCGTCGTCGGCCTCGTCGCCGGGCTCCCGCTCGCGCGCTCGACATTGCGCTGACGCTCAGCGCGCGGCGGCGGCGCAACGCACGGCTGGCGCTCGGCTTCGGCTTCGGCTGCGGCTCAGCGCACGCCGATGTGGCCCGGCGGCCCGGCGATGAGCCGGCCGATGACCGTGCCCGGGATCCAGCCCGCCCGCTCGGGTGGCACGGCGGCGAGCAGCCCGCCCGAGGTCATCGCGTCGCAGACCAGCCAGCGACGCTCCGGGGTCACGTCGTCGCCGAAGCGCGCGAAGTCGCGAGCGTGATCGCGGTTGCGCCGCGTGCCGCCGGCCAACGCGCGCTCGTCGGGGTCGGCAAGCAGCGCGAGCACGCCGTCGATCGCGGGCACGTCCTCGGCGGTGATCTCGGCGGCGAGGCCGCTGGCCAGCGCGAGCTCGTGCAGGTGCCCGAGCAGCCCAAAGCCGGTGACGTCGGTGAGCGCGTTGACGTGGCCGCCGCGGGCCGCGAGCGACGCCTCGCGGTTGAGCGTCGTCATCACGCGCACCGCTTCGGCGAGCGGCACGTCCTCGAGCCCGCGCTTCAGCGCCGTGGCCACGGCGCCGACGCCGACCGGCTTGGTGAGCACGAGGGCGTCGCCGTCGCGGCCGCCGGCGTTCGTCAGCACCTCGTCGGGGTGCACGGTGCCGATCACCGCGAGCCCGAACTTCGGCTCGGGATCGTCGATCGAGTGCCCCCCGAGCACCGCCACGTCAGCCGCCCCGGCGGCGTCGTGGCCGCCGCGCAGGATCTCCCGCAGGGGCTCCTCACCGAGTTCGGCGAGGGGAAAGGCGACGAGGTTGAGGGCGGTGAGCGGCGTCGCCCCCATCGCGTAGATGTCCGACAGAGCGTTGGTGGCGGCGATGCGGCCGAAGTCGTAGGGATCGTCGACGATCGGGGTGAAGAAGTCGGCGGTGTGGACGAGCGCGAGGTCGTCGCGCAGCCGGTAGACGCCGGCGTCGTCGGCGGTGTCGAAGCCGACGAGCACGTTGGGATCGGCCACCGGCACCGGCAGCGAGGCGAGCAGGGGGCCGATCGCGGCGGCGGGCAGCTTGCAGCCGCAGCCGGCGCCGTGCGAGAGCGAGGTCAGCGGAACCACCGCCCTATGATCCCGCAAACCGCGTGACGGACCCCAACTACACCGACGCCGAACTCGATGCCGCGATCGTCGCGATCACGAATCCGGAGCGACTGGGCGAGGCCCAAGAACTCGTCGCTCGGGCCGCGCCGGCGCTGCAGCAGGTGCTCGCCACTGCGCTTGAGGAGGGCGGTTGGTTTGACCTCGCTCACGACCAGGCGCTCCGCGAGGCGGTCGGATCCGAGGACGTCCAGGAGCGCACCCGCGCAATGCGCACGCTCCTGGCCGAGGAGACACGACTCGGGATGCTGGTCGGCGTCGCGATCGGCTTTGAGCTTGCTCGCGAGCTCGGGATCGCTCCCGGGCAATCAACAGAACAGGAGACATGATCGATGACCGATGTGCGCTTTCTCGGCCACGCTTGCTTCATCCTCTCCGACGGCAGCGACACCGTGCTGATCGACCCGTTCCTGACCGGAAACCCCAAGGCGGCGATCGCGGCGGATGACGTCGCGGCGACGACGATCCTGGTCACCCACGGCCACGCCGACCACGTCGGCGACACGGTGGGGATTGCCAAGCGGACCGGCGCGACCGCCGTGGCCATCACCGAGCTCGCCGGCGAACTCGGTGACGAGGGCCTCGACGTCCGCGACCCGAACCTCGGCGGCACGGTCAAGTTCGACTGGGGCTGGGTCAAGCTCGTCCCGGCCTGGCACACCTCGACGACGCCGAAGGGCACGGTCAACACCCCCGCCGGGCTGCTGATCAACTTCAAGGACACGATCGTCTACCACCTCGGCGACACGGCGCTGTTTTCCGACCTTCAGCTCGTCGGCAAGCGCACGCCGATCGACGTCGCGCTGATGTGCATCGGCGGCCATTACACGATGGACCGCACCGACGCCGTCGACGCCGCGCAGTTCGTCGGGGCCAAGACGGTCATCCCGTGCCACTACAACACCTTCCCGCCGATCGAGAGCGATGCCCAGGCGTTCAAGTCCGACGCCGAGTCGGCCTCGGGCTGCGCGGTCGTCATCCTCGAGCCTGGGGAGACGCACTCGACGTGACCCACGCAATCGTTCTCATCGCCGCCGAGCGTTCGGCCCTGGCCACCCTCGGCGGCGAGCTCGCCGACATCGACGGCGTCGCCGAGGCGTACTCGGTCACCGGGGACTGGGATTTCGTCGCCATCCTGCGGCTGCGCGAGGCCGACCAGCTCGCGCCGGTCGTGACCGGCCAGATCTCCCAGCTCGAGGGCGTCGCGCGGACGCAGACGATGGTCGCCTTCGAGGCCTACTCGCGCCACGATCTGGAGGCGCTCTTCTCGGTCGGCCAGTGACCGCGCCGCCCGCCGGCGTCGCGGCCTCATGCTCGGAGCAGATGCACCGGGGCGAGCGGCTGCGCATGCCGCTCGTCGCCGACCGGGCCGCCTGGCTCGAGCGGTTGTGCGCCGGAGTGGTGCCGGGCGAGGTCGCGCACGTCGGCTGCGCCGACAGCCCGTATACCGCGGAGCTGCTGGCCGCGGGCGTCCTGCTGCACAGCCGTCTCGTCCGGGTCGCGCCGGTCACCGGGATCGACGTCGACGCCGGCGGCCTCGAGCAGCTGCGCCGGGCGCTGCCGGATGCGCGCTTCGTCGATGCCGACATCACCGCCGGGGCGCCGGCCGACGAGCAGGGGCGCTACGCGCTCGTCATCGCCGGTGAGGTGCTCGAGCACGTGCCCGACGCCGACGCCTTCCTGCGCGGCTGCGGGACGCTGCTCGCGCCCGGCGGGCGACTGTGCGTGACCGTGCCCAACGCCTGCAGCCCGAAGATCGGCCTGCGCTCGCTCGCCGGCCGGGAGTCGGTGCATCCTGACCATCGCGTGTACTACGGGCCGCGCACGCTCACCCGCGCGCTCGCCGGCGCCGGCTTCACCGTCGAGTGGATGGCCTCGTGCTTCGCTCCCGCGGCCGGACGGGTCGGCCGCACGCTCGTCAATCCGCTGCTGCGTCTCGACCACCGGGTGTTCGGTGGGCCGGTGGGGGAGGGGCTCGTGGCCCTCGCCCGGCTCAGCGCCTGAGCGCGACCGCTCAGCGCTTGAGCGCGTCCGCTCAGCGCCGGAGCGCGACCGCGAGCGCGTGGCCGAACGCGTCGGCCATCGCGTCGTAGGTGTACGGCGCCACCGCCGCCCGCGCGGCGTCACCCAGCCGGCGGCGCAGCTCCGGGTCGCGGAGCAGCCGGTCGATCGCCGCGGCGAGCGCGTCCGCGTCCCCCGGCGGCACGACGAGCCCGGTCTCGCCGTCGCGCACGAGGCCGCCGGCGACCGCCCCCACCGCGCGCGAGGCGACCATCGGCCGCCCCTGGTGCATGGCCTCGTTGCAGACGAGGCCCCAGGGCTCGCGGAAGCGGGGGGTGGGGACCGAGGGCAGCAGCGCGAACTCGGCCGCCGCGTAGGCGGCGGGCAGACGATCGCGCGCGAGCGGCCCGAGCAGCTGCGCGCCGGGGGTGGCGGCCGCGCGGGCGGCCAGGGGGCCGTCGCCAATGAGCACGAGCGTCGCGCGCGCGCCGACCTGCGGCCAGGCGTCGAGCAGGACGTCGATCCCCTTCTCGGCGACGAGCCGCCCGACGTAGAGCACGATCGGCCCCTCTCCGAGCGCGTGCTCCTCGCGGAACGCCCGGACCTCCTTGACGCTCACCTCCCGCGCGAACAGCTCGGGCTCGACCGACTGCGGCGCGACGAAGACGTCGTCGTCGTGGCCCCGGAGACCGGCGACGAACCGGCGCACGTGCTCGCCGTAGGCGACGACGGCATCGGCATGGCGGTAGATGTCGCGGGTCACCGGCAGCGCGAGCAGGTGTCCAGCCGACCGCGGCTGGGACCACACCGAGGCCCACAGCACGAACGGCCGGCGCCGCAGCCGGGCGCCGGCATAGGCGGCGGGGAGGATCGCCCCGCCGGCGAACGGCGTGATCACCGCCTCGTAGCGAGCGGCCACCGTGGCCGCCTGGCGGGCACCGTGGAGCCTGCGAGCGGGAAACGACGCCGCGGTCAGCTGGGCGTCGAGATCGGCGAACCAGGCCGGCACGTAGCGCTCACCGCCGCCGAAGCACAGCACCTCGACACCCTGGCGCTCGGCGAGCCGCTCGTAGAGCGGGATCCGGTAGCCGGCCAGATACGTGGTGAGCAGCGCGATCGCCATGGCCTGCGGGACGTTGGCACACTCGCGGGCATGCGCGTCCTCCTGCTTCACAACCGCTACCGCCAGGCGGGCGGCGAGGAGCGCGCCGTCGGAGACGCCCTGACTCTGCTGCGCCGGCGCGGGCACGCCGTCACCGTGCTTGAGCGCTCGAGCGCCGGGGCCTCGGCGGCGAGAGCCGCCCGCGGGCTGCTGAGCGGCGGCCTCGACCCCGAGGCGGTCGGCCGGGCGGTCCGCGCGACCAACGCCCAGGTGCTCCACGCCCACAACATCCACCCGCTGTTCGGCTGGCGGGCGCTCGCCGCCGCCCGCGAGGCCGGCGCCCGCGTCGTCCTGCACCTCCACAACTTCCGTCTGTTCTGCGCGGTGGCGATCGCCTACCGCGACGGCGCAAGCTGCTTCCGCTGCACGGGCGCGGACACGCTGCCCGGCCTGCGGCTGCGCTGCCGGGGGTCGCTCGGCGAGGCCGCCGTCTACGCCGCCGGGCTCCACCGCCAGCAGGGGCCGGTGTTCACGCACGTCGACCGCTTTCTGGCGGTGAGCGAGGCCACCCTTGGGCGGCTCGTCGCGCTCGGCCTGCCGCCCGCCCGCGCGAGCGCGCTGCCCAACTGCGTGCTGGCCGAGAGCTTCGCCGCCGCCTCCCGCGCCCACGAGGGCGAGTTCGCGCTCGTGGCCGGGCGGCTCGTCGAGGAGAAGGGGTTCGATACCGCGATCGCCGCCAGCCGTGCCGCGGGCGTCCCGCTCGTGATCGCCGGCGACGGGCCCGACGAGGCCCGGCTGCGGGCGCTGGCCGCCGGGGCCGACGTCCGCTTCGCCGGTCATGTGCCGCAGCGCGAGCTCGCGGCGCTGCGAGCCCGGGCGGCGGTCGTGCTCGTGCCCTCGCGCTGGGAGGAGCCCTGCCCGTACGCCGCCCTCGACGCGCTGGCCACCGGCGTGCCGGTGCTCGCCGCGCCAGTCGGCGGGCTCCCAGAGATCGTCGGCGAGCTCGGCACGGTCGGCGCCGGCGGGTCCGGGGCGTGGGCGCAAGCCCTCGCGCGGCTGTGGTCAGATCCGGCGCTGCGGCGCGAGCGCGGCGAGGTGGCGCTCGCCGACGCCCGCGAGCGGTTCGGTGAGGAGCGCCACTACGCGGGACTGCTCGAGGCCTACGGGGTCGAGGAGGCCTAGGGCTGGCTGCCCCGGCCCCGCTCGAACCAGATCGGGCGGTCCTTCCAGTCGTGGACCATCAGGACGCCGCCGGTCAGCGCGAGGGCGACCATCGGACGTGGACCGGCGCCCAGCTTGAGGACGCGAGCGCCGTCAGCGACGAGGCCGGCCGCGGCGAGCCCGGCGACGATGCTCCCGGTCGCCCCGTGATGGCAGCGCTGGCCGGCGATCCAGAGCCGGCGTCGCACCGCGTCGTATTCGACGATTCGTCGCGTAAGCGATTGCTTGCCACACCGCATGATGCCCTCTGAACTCTCTTGAGCAATCATCGGCATCTATCCTCGGGCTCGTGAAGGGTCGACTACCGATTAACGGTGCGGGGGTTGTCCTGCTTCTCCTGCTCCTCGCGGGCTGCGGTGGGTCCTCGCACGCGAGCTCGTCGAGCGCGAACCCGGCGGCGGCCGCGGCCACGTCCTCGTCGAGCGCGTCGGCGAGTTCGACGGCCTCACCCTCAGGCTCGACCTCAGCCTCAGGGCGTGGGTCGGCAAGCGGGTCTGGGTCGGGGTCCGGCTCTGTGTCCGGCTCTGGCTCTGGCTCTGGCGGTGCGGCGTCGACCGCCCCGACGGGCGGTGCCGCGCCCGCTCCGAGCCACAAGAAGATCCCGCCCGCGACCAACGTCCGCGTGCCCGCCACCTTCGCGATCGACGCCGGCGGCAAGCTGACGCCGGCGACCGTCTCCTCGCCGGCCTTCCTCGCCGTGCAGGTCAGCGTCACCGACCACGACGGCCAGGCCCACCAGATCGTCATCCGCACGCCGACCCCGCACACGCTGATGGTCTCGGCCGGTGGCCACGCCTCGGTGCTGATCCCCGGGCTGCGGGCCGGCCAGTACCCGATCACCGTCGACGGTACCCAGCGGGGCGCGCTGCTGATCGGCGGCGAGCCCGGACCCTAGCCGCTCCGGGCGCGGGTCTTAGGCTCTCGGGGCGGGTCTCAGCCGATCCGGGAGCCCGGCTCGGCCCCGCGATCCGGCCGCAGCAGCACGACGCCCTTGATCTCGTCGAGCGCGCCGAGCACGAGCACCTCGGACAGGAACGGGCCGATCCGTCGCGGCGGGAAGTTGACCACGGCGACGACGAGCGTGTCCTCGAGCTCGGCCCGGCCGTAGCTGGTGATCTGGGCCGAGGAGCGCCTGATCCCGATCTCCGGGCCGAAGTCGATCGTCAGCTTCCACGCCGGCTTGCGCGCCTCGGGAAAGTCGTCGACGGCGACGACGCGTCCGACGCGCATGTCGACCTCGTTGAAGTGGTCGATGTCGATCCGATCCGCCACGCTCGGGCGGATCCTATGCTCAGGAGCCGCTCGACGTGGGGGCGGCGGGACCCGCGGTGGGGTCGGTGGCGGGCGACGAGGGCGTCGTCCCAGTCGTGTCGGTGCTCCCAGGAGCGGTGCTCGTCGGGGCTGCATTCGGATCGGTCGGGGCCGCGCCCGAGGAGTCGGTGCTGCTCGAGGACGTCGTCGTCGTGTCGGTCGTCGAGCTGCTGGACGAGGAGGTCGAGGTCGTCGTCGTGCCCGAGCTCGTCGACGTCGTGGTCGTCGTGCTCGTCGCCGGCGGCATGGTCGTCGCCGGGGGCGGCGCGAGCACGGTCGGATCGGTCAGCGTCTGCATCCGTCCGGGCGGAGACGCGGGCGTCGTCGTCGCGGTGGTCGTCGTCGGCGTCGTGGCCGTCGTCGTCGTGGCCTTGGCGGCATCGGCGCTCGCCGCGGCCGCGTGTGCGGGCTGGGCCGACACGGGCTTGACCGGCGTCGTCTTCACCGCGAGGGCGGGGTGAGGCTTGTGGAGCGCGGCGTGGCGGAGGCTGACGCCGATCCGGTGGGCGCTGATCGCGGTGGCGATGCTCCAGTGCCGCACGGCGGCGGTGGCCGGGGGCGCCGCCGCGGTCAGCTCGGACGTGGCCGGGGCGAAGTGGTGACGGTGAATCCGCGCGGAGTGATCGACCTCCATCGCGCCTGCGGTGACGAGCGCGGCGGCGGCGAGGCCGGCGGCGGCCTTGGTGGCGATCGCGCCGATGCCCGCCGAGACGAAGCCGCCCGCGGTACCACCCGCGACCAGCGTGCCGCCGGCGGCGGCGGTCGAGCCGGCGGCGGCCGTCGAGGCGCCGGCGCTGGTCGCGCCCGAGCCGGCCGAGTGGCCGACGTGGGTGAGGGCAAGCTTCTTGAGCACGACGAGGGGACCGATCGGCAGGAACGCGGCCAGGGCCCTGTTCGTCTCCTTGAGCTGGCCGCGGAAGGCCGAGCAGCGCGTGCACGCCTTGAGGTGCCGACGGACGAGCGGGCTCGGACGGCGCCGCAGGCCCTCGGCGATCTCGCCGAGCTCGACCCGGACCTCGTCGCAGGACAGCAGCCGGGCCTCGGCCGCCTCGGCGAGCGACACCCGGGCGCGCACGAGCAGCGACTTGACGCTCGGCACGGTCGTCTCCATCGCCTCGGCGATCTGCTCGTAGGAGAGCGCGTCCATCTCCCGCAGGACCAACGCCGTGCGCTGGGTCTCGGGAAGGTCGTGGATGTCGCCGACGAGGAGGCGGAACTCCTCGCGGTCGTGCACCTTGTCGGCCGTCGTCGTGCCGTGCTCGGCGAGGTGGACGTCCATCGAGTCGACGCCGATCGCCTGAGCGCGGCGCAGATGGTTGAGGCTCCGGTTGCGCGCGATGCGATACAGCCACGGCCGCACGTTGATCGGCCGGTCGTCGGCCAGCATCGCGTTGTAGGCCGCGGCGAGCACCTCCTGCAGCACGTCCTCGGCGTCCTCGCGGGAGCCGAGCAGGTGCCGGCAGAACGACAGCAGTCGCGACTCGTAGCGTGAGACGAGGGCCTCGAACGCCGCCGGGCTGCCGCGGCGGACCAGCGCCACGAGGCGCTCGTCCGACTGCAGCTTCAGCAGCGGCGTGGGCGCGTGGAGGCCGATACCCCCTGTGTATTTGAGTGCTGAGACTTCCATTCGACGCGTCGAGAGGCGGGCTCTCGCCAAGAAAGACACCGTAGCGGCGGTTTAGTTGCGCTTGTTCTCGCGCGGGCGCCTTTAAGATGGCCGCTGTAGGCCCGGGTAGACAAACTGGCAAAGTCGGCGCTCTTAAAAAGCGCTGCTCGCACGAGCTCTGCGGGTTCGAGTCCCGCCCCGGGTATCGCCGCCGTCCCGGCCGGCCCAGCGGCCCGGGTGTTGTCCTCGCCCGGCCGGCCCGGGCGACCACGCTCGCCTCCGAAGTGCCTGCCACAGCTGCATAGGCAATGCCCATGTGGCGCGCGTGCCCCTCGTCACATGGCAAGCTCCGCGCGTGGCCGTTCCAGGTTCGACCGCAGCTTGTGCACGCCCTCGTGGCGGGCGCGATTTCCCGGTTCCCGGTGGGAGCGGATTCGCCCGTGGGCACTGGCGACGGTTCGAAATTGACACTCGAGTAACTCCGTTGCTAGGTTCGAATGGCGTGATCGAACGGGGGTTGTCCAGCCCCCGGGCGGGAGGAAATCGATTGCCCATAGGGAGGCGCCCGTGCGCAACTCAACCGTGATCGGCAGGGTGGCCGCGTTCGGCGCGATTGCGATCGCCATCATCGCGGTCGCGGTCATCCTCCTCCAGGGCTGCAAGAGCTATCAGGTCAACGCGATCTTCGCCGACGCGTCCCAGCTTGTGCCCGGCGATCTCGTCCAGGTTTCCGGCACGCCGATCGGCTCGGTCTCGAACATCTCGCTCACCCCGGAGGGCCAGGCCCGCCTCACCCTCACGATCAACCAGTCCAACTACGAGCCGCTGCGCCAGGGGACGATCGCCATCGTCCGTCAGACCTCGCTGTCGGGCATCGCCAACCGCTATGTCGACCTGCGTCTCGGGCCGGGCAACGCCGGCAAGATCCCCAACGGTGGCGAGATCGGCACGAACAACACGACGAGCGCCGTCGACCTCGATCAGCTGTTCAACACGCTCGACCCGCCGACGCTCAAGGGCCTTCAGGGCCTCATCCAGGGCTCGGCCTCCCAGTACCAGGGGCAGGGAAAGGCCGCGCAGGCCGCCTTCCAGTACCTCGACCCCGCCGTCGCTGCGAGCAGCGTGCTGTTCAGCGAGATCAACCGCAACACGGACAAGTTCACCAACTTCGTCGTCAAGTCCGGCAACCTCCTCACCGACATCGCCCAGCGCCAGTCCGATCTCGCCGGGCTGATCACCCACCTCTCGACGACGACCCAGGCGCTCGCGACGCAGCGCACCGCGCTCGGCAGTTCGATCCGCCAGCTCCCGGGCTTCATGGCGCTCGCGGACACGACGTTCGTCAACCTGCGCAACGCGCTCAACGACGTGACGCCGCTTGTCGACGCCTCCAAGCCGGTCGCGCCGAAGCTGCAGCGGCTGCTCGTCGAGCTCGAGCCGCTGGCCATCCAGTCAGTGCCGACGGTGCGCGACCTCTCCAACGTCATCCGCCGGCCGGGGCCCAACAACGACCTGATCGAGCTCGTCGGTCTCGGCCAACCCCTCGCTGCCGTGACCGTGCGCAAGACCCAGGCCAACGGCACGCTGCGTCCCGGCGCCTTCCCTCAGTCGACGATCGCGCTCAACGACTCCACCCCGGAGCTGGCCACCGACCGGCCGTACGCCGTCGACCTCACGGGCTGGTTCGAGGGCTACACCCATCCGGGCACGATCGACGCCAACGGCGGCTCGAGCCGCGTCGCTCCGATCGTCGGCGTCGGCTCGGTCCAGAACGGCGTGCTCAACATCCTGCCGGCGTTCGCCAATCCGATCCTCCGCTCGGTGCTCGCCTTCGGCAACGGCTCGCCGAACTCCAAGGGCCTGCTCACCTACGGCCAGGGCGACCGCTGCCCGGGCTCGATGGAGCGCGGCGCGGTCTGGTTCCCCGAGTCGGGTTATCCCTGTAACCCGCAGGAGGTCCCGACCGGGCCATGAAACGGATCCTCCTGAGCGCGGGCATCCTGCTCGCCGTCGGCGCGTTCCTCGTGCTCGGCACCGGGGCGTCGAACTCCGGCAACGCCGCGGGGACGTACAAGATCGAGCTCGACAACGCCTTCGGTCTCGTCCAGGGCGCCGACTTCAAGGTCGCCGGCGTCCGCGCGGGCACGATCCAGAACGTCAGCCTTCCCCGGGGCTGCGTCAACGGCCACCCCGCCGACTGCCACGCGCTCGTCACCGTCCAGGTGACCGTGCCGGGCTTCGGTCAGTTCCGCTCCGACGCCTTCTGCCAGTCGCGGCCGCAGTCGCTCATCGGCGAGTACTTCGTCGACTGCCAGCCGGGCCAGACCGGCCGCGTGCTCAAGCCGGGCAGCACGATCCCGGTCACCCAGACGCAGTCGACGATCCCGGCCGACCTGCTCCAGGACGTGATGCGCATGCCCTACCGCGAGCGCTTCACCCTGATCATCAACGAGCTCGGCGCCGCCGTCGCGGCGCGCTCGGACGACCTCGCCGCCGCGTTGCGCCGCGCCGTCCCGGCAATCACCGAGACCGACAACCTGCTCAACCTGCTCGGCAACGACTCGCAGACGCTCCAGGCGCTGACCGTCAACTCCGACTCGGTCATCACCGCGCTGGCCAACAACAGCAGTCAGGTGGCGCGGTCCATCGACGAGGCCAACCGGGCCGCGAGCGACACCGCCACCCAGCAGACGAACCTCGAGGCGACGCTGCACAAGCTGCCCGGCTTCCTCGAGCAGCTGCGGCCGGCCCTCCTCAACCTCGACCAGGCGACGACGAACAACACGCCGGTCCTGGCCAACCTCAACACCGCCGCCGGGCAGCTCAACCGCCTGTTCACCGATCTTCCCGGCTTCTCCCACTCGGCGATCCCGGCGATCCGCTCGCTGGGCCAGGCGTCGGTCACCGGCCGCCAGGCGGTGACCGCCGCCGGCCCGACGGTCGCCGACCTCAACCGGTTCGCCAAGCCGACGCCCGAGCTCTCCCAGAACCTCGCCATCGTCCTCCACGATCTCGACGACCGCAGCCGCGCGGTCGAGACCGATCCGCGCAGTCCCGGCGGCCAGGGCTACACCGGACTCGAGGCGCTGCTCCAGTACGCGTTCAACCAGACGCTCGCGATCAACACCTTCGGCCCCTATGGCCACGAGCTCACCGTGGACGCGTTCGTGAGCGCGATGTGCACGCCGTATGCGACGCCGGGCACGATCGCCCGCAGCCTCAAGACCTTCGGGCCCGCCTACCGCTCCTGCTACGCCTGGCTCGGGCCCAACCAGCCCGGCGTCAACGAGACCGATCCCTCCAACCCGGGGGCCGCGGTGCCCGATCCCGGCGGCGCCCCGCCCGGCGAGCCCGGCCCGGCCACGAGCGCGGCCAAGCTGGCGGCGGACACGGCGAGCTCCGGCAGCACGTCGGGCGGTGGCAGCGGCTCGGGCGGCAGCGCCGGCGCGGCCTCCTCGAGCGGCTCCGGATCGGGCGGCGCCTCCTCGGGCTCGGGCTCCTCGTCGGGCTCAGGCTCCGGGAGCGGCTCCTCGTCTGGCTCCGGGAGCGGCTCCTCCTCGGGCTCCGGCAGCGGCTCGACCCAGCAGCTCCTCAACTACCTCCTCGCGCCGTGACAAAGCGCGCGCAACAGTCCGCGTTCGCGAACCCCGTGATGGTCGGGGCGGTCACCCTGCTCGTGCTGCTCGTCGCGGTGTTTCTCGCCTATACGGCGAATTCGGGGTTGCCGTTCGTGCCGACGCGGCAGTTGAAGGTGGATATTGCGGATGGGTCGGATGTGACGATCGGGAACGATGTGCGTGAGGGTGGCTTCCGGGTGGGGTTGGTGTCGGATATGAAGCCGATCGAGTTGTCCAATGGGCAGGTCGGGGCGCAGTTGACGCTCAATCTCGATGAGAGCAACGGCAAGGTTCCCGCCGATTCGAAGGTGTCGATTCAGCCGCTATCGGTGTTGGGGCTGAAGTACGTGGCGCTGACGAAGGGCACGTCGTCGCGGGTGATTCCGGACGGGGGGACGATGCCGATCGGCCAGACGCAGGTGCCGGTGCAGTTCGATGATGTCTTCAAGACGTTTGACCCCAAGACGCGCAGCGCGATTCAGCGGGGGTTGGTTGGCGTGGGCGACGCGCTCGCGGCGCGGGGGTCGGATCTCAACGACACGATCGCGTCGCTGCCCGAGCTGTTCACGCACCTCACCGTCGTCGCCGGCTACCTGTCGGCGCCGTCGACCGAGCTGACCCGTTTCCTCGGGTCGTTGAACGGGGTGATGGGGGCGGTGTCGCCGGTGTCGGGCGCTCTATCTGATTCGTTTGGGCAGATGGCGACGACGTTCGCGGCGATCAGTCGGGATCCGAACGCGCTGGAGCAGACGATCGCCGAGTCGCCGTCGACGTTGGATGCGTCCACGTCGAGTTTGGCGGTGCAGCGGCCGTTCCTGTCCGATCTCGCGTCGTTGGGGACGAGCCTGACGCCGGCGACGGCGGAGTTGGTGCGGGCGTTGCCGCAGCTCAACCCGGCGGTCGAGGCGGGGACGACGACGCTGGCCAGGACGCCGTCGCTGGATCAGAAGCTGCAGGGCGTGATGACCGCGCTGAGGAGCCTGTCGACGTCCCCGGGCACGAACGTCGCGCTCAACGGGCTGGCCTCGACGGTCTCGACGCTCAACCCGATGGTCCGCTACCTCGGCCCGTACGTCACCGTCTGCAACGACTGGAACTACTGGTGGACGTTCCTCTCTGAGCACATCAGCGAGGAGACGTCGTTCGGGTTCGCGCAGCGGGCGATGCTCAACCAGACGAACCCGTTGCAGCCGAACAATGTCGGCCAGCAGGGCGCGACCGCGCCGGTCAACGGCGGCGGCAGCGACGCCTCCCCGCTCGGCGGCAACGAGTATCTCCACGCCCAGCCGTACGGCGCCGCGATCGACAATCAGGGCAACGCCGACTGCGAGACCGGCCAGCGCGGCTACCCGCGCCAGCTCAACGGCCTCGACCCCCAGCACCGGCTGCTGGGCAGCGATCCGCACACCCCCGGCGACCAGGGCCCGACCTACAAGGGCCGCGCCCACGTGCCGGCCGGCGAGACGTTCAGCCGCAACCCGACCACCGGGCCCCAGCTCCCCTACGTCCCCGGTAATTCATGAAGCGCAAGCGTCGCAAGAAGCGGTCACTGAGCACCTTCCAGGCCGGGCTCCTGGGGATCGTCCTCATCGTCCTGTTCTCATACCTCGCGTACACGAAGTTCGCCAACCCGTTCGCGTCGAAGTTCACCGTCCACGCGCTGTTCTCGAACGCCAACGGGCTCCGCCCCCAATCGCTCGTCCGCATCGCCGGCGTCAACGTCGGCGAGGTCGACAGCGGCGATCCGGTGTCGGACTGCAAGGTGAACGGCCAGACCCAGCACCAGTGCCAGGCCGCCAACGTGACCATGACGATCCAGAGCATGGGGCTGCCGCTCCACAAGGACGCGACCTTCGCCATCCGGCCGCGGATCTTCCTCGAGGGCAACTTCTTCGTCGACGTCCATCCGGGCACCCCGGCCGCCGGGACGGCATCGAACGGTTACACGTTCCCGATCCAGCAGGGCACCGAGCCGGTCCAGTTCGATCAGGTGCTCACCTCGCTTCAGAGCGACACGCGGCGCAACCTTCAGATCCTGCTCCAGCAGTACGGCGGTGCCGTCAAGGCGGCCGGCCCGAGCTACAACCGCTCGATCCAATTCTGGCTGCCCGCGTACGAGTACACGGCGATCTTCGCCCACGACGCCCTCGGCATTCAGCCCCACGATCTCTCGAACTGGATCGCCGCTCAGGGCCCGGTGGCCGGCGCCTTCGACGCCCACCCTGAGGTCCTCAAGAATCTCATCACCGACTTCAACACCACCGCCGGCGCGTTCGCCCGGGAGAACACCGCGTTGCAGCAGGCCGTCGCCGAGCTGCCGACGACGCTGTCGACCGCGATCCCGGCCTTCAACTCGCTCAACGCCGCCTTCCCGCCGCTACGGACGCTGTCGCGGACGCTCATCCCCGGCGTGCAGTCGACCGGGCCGATGGTCGACAAGACGCTCCCGTTCGTCACCCAGCTGCGCTACCTCGTCCAGCCCTCCGAGCTGCGCGGCCTGGCCTCTGACCTGTCGGTCACGATTCCCGCCCTCGCGCGGCTCACCGTGACCACGATCCCGTTCATGCGCGACCAGGTGCGCCCCGCCTCGAGCTGCGTGGCGAACGTCGTCTACCCGTGGTCGCAGCTCACCCTCCAGGACCAGAACTTCAACGCCTCCAACGGCTTCCCGCCGCGCAAGGTGTACGTCGAGGCCGTCGACTACCTGCCCGGCGTCGCCGGCGAGTCGCGCGACTTCGACGCCAACGGGCCGTACATCCGCGTGCTCGGCACCGGCGGCACGCTCACCTACTCGCTCCAGCCGGGACTGTTCGGCCAGGCGCTGACCAAGATCGTCGGCGTCCAGCCGGGGCTGCCGCCTGGTGGCCACCGCCCGCCGCTCGAGCCGAACGTGCCCTGCGAGACCCAGCCTCCGATCCGTGACCTGTCGGCGCCGGTCGCCGCGCCGCCGCAGCAAACCTCGAGCAGTCTGTGGGCGCCGGGCGCCCTGCTCCGCCAGCAGTCGGCGGGCGTGCAGGCCCTCGGCGTGATCAAGGACATCGCCAAGACCGAGGGCATGTCGGTCAAGCCCCCGTCGAATCTCACCACCAACCCCAAGTAGATGAAGCGCGCCATCAAGAACCACGCCGGCGATTTCGCAGCCATCCTCGCGCTGCTCGTCCTCTCGGTTGTCGTCGCCGGCTACGTGCTCAGCCACGAGCGGCTGCGCTTCCCGCTCATCGAGTCCTCGCCGTTCACGATCAACGCTGAGTTCTCCACCGCCCAGGCGGT
This sequence comes from uncultured Solirubrobacterales bacterium, assembly GCA_963752905.1. Classification (GTDB taxonomy): domain Bacteria; phylum Actinomycetota; class Thermoleophilia; order Solirubrobacterales; family Solirubrobacteraceae; genus Palsa-465. Next base: position 28,851 of record CAVWAC010000016.1, on the reverse strand, counting down.
CACGCCCGGGCAGGGCCAGACGGTGCGCGTGTCCGGGGTCGAAGTCGGTCAGATCGGCCAGGTTTCGCTCAAGAACGGCATGGCCACCGTGCAGCTCGACATCGACCAGCAGTACAAGCACATGATCCATCAGGACGCGACGGCGCTCCTGCGCCCGCGGACCGGCCTGAAGGACATGTTCGTCGAGCTCAACCCGGGAACGGGGAGCTCGCCGATCGCCCGGCCCGGCTTCACCATCCCCGTCTCCAACACGCTCCCGGACGTCAACGTCGACGAGATCCTCGCCTCGCTCGACTCCGACACCCGGGCCTATCTCGACCTGCTCGTCAACGGCGCCGGTCAGGGATTGCAGGGCAAGGGTGGCAGCGAGCTCGCCCAAGTGCTCGAGCGCTTCGAGCCGACCCATCGTGACCTCGCGCGTGTGAACAAGGCGGTCGGGGCGCGGGGAGCGAACCTCCGCCGTCTCGTCAACTCGCTCAAGCGCCTCAACGTCGCGCTCGAGGCCAAGCAGGCGCAGATCGTCTCCCTCGTCGACTCGAGCCAGAAGGTCTTCCACGCCTTCGCCACCGAGAACGGCAACGTCAGCCGCGCGATCGCCGACCTTCCGGGCACGCTCGCCCAGACGACCGCGACTCTCAACAAGGTCCGGGTGTTCGCCAACCTGCTCGGCCCGACCGCGACCAACCTGCTGCCGGCCGCGCGGGCTCTGCCCGCGGCCAACCAGGCGCTCAGCGCGCTCGCCGTCCCGAGCACCCCGATCGTCCGGACCGAGATCCGCCCGTTCGTCGTCGCCGCCCGGCCCGTCGTGCGCAACCTCAAGCCGGCGGCGGTCAACCTCGCCAACGCCACACCGAGCCTCTCGAAGGTCTTCACCGTCCTCAATCACTTCGTCAACATGGCCGGCTACTCCCCGGGCGGCGCCCAGCACGGCTATCTGTGGTGGCTGGCCTGGCTCGGCCACAGCGCCCGCACCCTGTTCTCGATCCAGGACGCCAACGGCGACTTCCGCCCGCTGTTCCTGCAGGCGAGCTGCGCGACCCTCGCCCAGGTCGCGAACTCGGTGCCCGACGCCGAGGCGGTGCTCAACCTCACGCCGATCCTCACCTCCGCCGGGCTCTGCCCCAAGCAGGCCGCGGCCGACGCCAAGGCCTACCAGGCCTACCAGGCGGGCAAGTCCAGCAGCGGCTCCGGGACCAAGGCCGCCGCCGACAAGTCGTCCGGCAGCGCCCAGAGCTCGGGCTCCTCCGGCGGACTTTTCCTGCCCAAGCTCCCGACCAACTAGCACTCAGGCGACCCAATGGAAACCGGTACTCCCTCAATGACCAAGGTGATCACGATGGTGCTCTTCGCGCTGTCGTGCGCGGGTCTGCTCCTGTTCCTGTGGCTGTCCTTCGGCGGCACGATCCCGTTCAACCCGCAGGGCTACCGCGTCCGCATCTCCTTCCCCAACGCTGATCAGCTCGCCACGCAGGCCGACGTGCGCATCGCCGGGGTCGACGTCGGCAAGGTCGTCGAGAAGTCGCTCGACCCCCAGGGCAATCGCACGATCGCCACGATCCAGATGAACAACCAGTACGCGCCGCTGCACCGCGACGCCCGGGCGATCCTGCGCCAGAAGACGATCCTCGGCGAGACCTACGTCGAGATCGCCCCCGGCCCCCAGAGCGCTCCGGCTATTCCCGACGGTGGTCTCTTACCTCGCGGCCAGGTGGCGGGCGCCGTCCAGCTCTCGGACATCTTCAACGCGCTTGACCCCAGGACGCGGCACGCCTTCCAGGTCTGGCAGCAGGAGGTGGCCACGGCGGTCACCGGCAACGACCAGCACCTCAACGATGTGCTCGGCAACCTGCCCACGTTCGCCGCCGACGCGACCGACATCCTCCGCGTGCTCGACGTCGAGCACGGCTCCGTCGTGCGTCTCATCCAGAACGGCGGCACGGTGTTCTCGGCCATCTCCTCGGACCCGACCGCGCTGCGCAGCCTGATCACGAGCGGCGACGAGGTGTTCCGCACGACGGCGGCCAACCAGAACGCGCTCGCCGACACCTTCCGCGTCTTCCCGACCTTCCTCAACGAGACGAAACTGACCATGAACCGGCTCAAGTCCTTCGCGCTCGACACCGATCCGCTCGTCCACGAGCTGCAGCCGGTGGCCCACCAGCTCGGCCCGACGCTCACCGCGGTGGCAAACCTCTCGCCGGACCTGCGCCGGCTGTTCGTCAACCTCGGGCCGCTGATCACCGTCTCGCAGACCGGGCTCCCCGGGATCCGCGACACCCTGTACGGCGCCAAGCCGCTGCTCGGCGCGCTCGGGCCGTTCCTCGAGCAGCTCAATCCGATTCTCGGCTGGCTCGCCCTCCATCAGCAGCTCACCTCGGACTTCATCTCCAACGGCGCCACCGGCATCTCGGCCAAGACGACATCGTTCGGCGGCGACGGCACCGGCCACTATCTGCGCCAGTTCTCACCCATCGGTCCCGAGACGCTGTCCTTCTCACCTCAGCGCGACAGCAACAACCGCGGCAACACCTACCCGCCGCCGCTGTGGCTGGCCAGCGCCCAGAACCTCACCAACGGCAACTTCCCGGCCTGGGACTGCAAGAACACCGGCGCGGGTGGCGACGGCTCGGTGTCGGCGATCAACTCGCCGAGCGGCGGCGGGCGGATGGCCTGCTGGGTCGCGCCGATCCTCCCCGGCGCCGCGGGCAAGTACCAGACCCCGCACATCGGCCCGGCGCGCTACTCGAGCCGGTAGGCAGCCGGGGGGTCAGGCGACGGCCGAGCCCGCGCGCGCGAGCGCCGGCGCGGCCAGCAACCCGTCGAGCAGCTGCTCGGCGAGTCCGCGGTCGCCGGTCACGGTCAGGCCGCTGCGGTCATGCGAGGGACCGAACGCCGACACCCAGGCCGCCGTCGAGCCCGCGACCCGCACCTCGGGCCGGTCGCTCGGCCGCTCGGCGACGGTGACCTCGTCACCGGTCACGGTGACCGAGTAGATCCCGCCGCCCGCCTGATCGGCGTCGGAGACGATGAACTCGGCCGTGCCCGGCGCCCCGAGGCCCGGCGCGAGCAGGCCCGGCGCGAGCCGGAAGATCGCCCCGATGTCGATCGCCTCCTGGGTGCGCGGCGCGCCCCAGGCCCAGGCGTAGCCCCAGCGGGCGAGCTCGCCGAGGATCGGCATCAGCTCGCGGGCGCGGTCGGTCAGTTCATAGTCGACCCGCGGCGGCACCTCGCGGTAGCGCTTCCGGGTGAGCATGCCGTCGGCGACCATGCGGTTCAGGCGCGAGCGCAGCTGCTCGGTCGAGATGCCGGGCAGTACCCGTTGCAGCTCGACGAATCGCCGGGGCCCCGCCGCGAGGTCGCGGACGATCAGGAGCGTCCATTTGTCGCCCACCAGATCGAGTGCTCGCGCATCCGGCGCCCACTGATCGTACGGGTGACGTTTCGGTGGTGGTACCTGTGGAATCGTTGCCTCCGGTAGTCCCGAGTCCTAACTACCAGCTTTTCCGAGTCTAACCGAGACTCGGACGATGGCATTGTCCGCTTTTTGGCGACTTCGAGGTGAGTTTGCGCCAGTTTTTCTTTTTCCCATCGTTTCGAGTAGATGATGGGAGAACTGATCGTCCTCGCCGAGAGACTCGCCGACCGCTCCCGCGCCGTCCGAAACGGGCGCCCGGCGTTCTTCTTTGATCTCGCGTGCCCGTTCTCGTATCTGGCCGCGGAGCGCGTCGAGCGAGAGCTCGGAGAGGTCGACTGGATCCCGGCTGCGGCTGTCTCGCTGCACGGTGAGCAGGCAGGGGTGCTATCGCCACCTGTGCGCCGGACCGCGGAGCTGCGTGCGGCGCAGCTCCGTCTGCCGTTGGTCTGGCCCGAGCGCCTGCGGGCGAGCGTGCCGACTGCGTTGCGGGCGGCGGCATATGCCGCCGAGCTTGGTGCCGGCGCGGCGTTTGCGCTGGCGGCGAGCAGGCTCGCGTTCTGTGGCGGGTTCGATCTCGAAGACCCCGAGACACTCGCCGAGGCAGCCGCGGCAGCCGGGATCCCTCTCGTCGACTGCATCTTCGCCGCCGGGGACCCGACCCGGGACGGAACGCTTCACGCCACCGCGCGCGGGCTCGCCGGCCGCGGTGTGCGCAGCCTACCGGTGGTCAGCGTGGGCCATCGGTGGTTCGAGGGGGAACAGGCCATCGGCGAAGCCTCGGCGCTGATGGCCGCCCTCGATTTCGGCCCGCTCGCCCCGGCGGGTTGAGCTCGCTCGCTTCCGGCAGACCCGCCCGTCACACTCTCTTCATGATCGATCCGCTCGATCGGGTCGTCCGCACCGTTTCCAGCCGGAATTCCTTCGCGCTGGTCTGGGCCCAGTTCGGGCTCGCCCACCTGATCACTCTCGGCGGCATGGGGCTGCTGCGCCTCTATCAGCCGATGCCGCCGGACAAGTTCTGGCTGCTCGTCGCCATCTCGCAGCTGCTCGTCGCGGCCGACAACCTCATCTCCGTCAAGCTCACCCGGCGCATGTGGCGCCCGGTGTGGGCCTGGGAGCACGGCGCCGACGACCCGGTCTCGGTCGTCGCCGCCTGGCAGGCCGCCGCGACGCTGCCCTACGAGTACACGCGACGGATGCGGACCTACCCCTTCGTGTTCGCCTATCTGCCGTTCGTCGCCTTCGCCACCTGGCTGCTCGGCCTCCAGTGGTACTCGTTCTTCGTGCTCGCCGCGGTCGGGACGATCGTCCCCCTGTGCACGATCATCGTCCGCTACTTCACGATGGAGGTCGTCACCCGGCCGGTGCTCGAGCAGCTCGCCCACGAGCTCCCGCCCGACTTCACCATCCGCGCGCGCGGCCTGCCGCTGCGCTGGCGGCTGTTCGCTGCTGCCCCGATCATCAACATCATCACCGGCGTCGTCGTCGCCGGGCTCTCGGCCGAGGGTCACCACGCGCGGCTGTCGGACCTCGGGCTGTCGTGGGTCGTCGCCGTCGTCGTCTCCTTTACCATCTCGCTCGAGCTCGTCGTGCTCGTCGTGCGCTCCCTCGGCAGCGCCCTCGCCGACCTTCAGGCGGCCACCCTCAGCGTGGCCGCCGGCGATTACTCCGCGCGCGTGCCGGTGGTGGCCACCGACGAGACCGGCAAGCTCGCGCAGTCGTTCAACGCGATGGCCGAGGGACTCGAGGAGCGCGAGCGCCTGCGCGAGGCCTTCGGCGCCTACGTCGACCCCGACCTCGCCGAGCGGGTGCTCGCCGAGGGTTCGGACCTCACGGGCGAGGAGGTCGAGGTCTCGATCCTGTTCCTCGATATCTGGGACTTCACCTCGTTCGCCGAGCGCGCGAGCCCGCACGAGGTCGTCTCGATGCTCAACGAGTTCTGGGGCCTGATCGTGCCGGTGCTGCTCCGCCGCGGCGGCCACGCCAACAAGTTCATCGGCGACGGCCTGCTCGCCGTGTTCGGCGCCCCCGACCGGCTCGCCGACCATGCCGACCGGGCGGTGGCCACCGCGCTCGAGCTCGTCGACTGCGTCTCGCGCCGCTACGGCACCCGCGTGCGGGTCGGCATCGGCGTCAACTCCGGGCCGGTCGTCGTCGGAACCGTCGGCGGCGGCGGCCGGGTCGAGTTCACGGTCATCGGCGACGTCGTCAACACCGCCGCGCGGGTCGAGGCGGCCACGCGAGAGACCGGGGACGATGTGCTCATCACCGACGCCACCCGCGAGCGGATGCTCAGCCCGATGGCGCTCGACGAGCGGCCGCCCGTCCCGCTCAAGGGCAAGAGCGTCGAGGTTCGCCTGTGGGCGCCGCGCATCCGCGGCCGGGACGGGCGGACCGAGGCCGGCGGCCAGCACGCCAGCCGCAAGCCCGGTGACAGCCCCGGAACTCGAGCGACAGCACCCGTGGGCGATTGAGCACCGTACGCAAGGCCCCCGGCGGGCTGCGCCGCTTCTGGCGCACCGCGATGGAGGCGAACATCACCGGGCAGGCGGCCATGGTCGCCTACAACATGCTGGTCTGCGTCGTGCCCGTGGCGCTGCTCGCGCTGTTCCTCGCCGGCCAGGTGCTCAAGAGCGGCGCCGTCCAGTCGAGCATGCTCACCGACCTGCGGGAGATCTTCCCCGGCACCGCCGAGGACACCCTCAACTCCCTGCTCAACGAGATCAGGTCCTCGACGACGACGACCGGCGTGCTCGCCCTGATCGCCAGCATCTGGCTCGGCTCCTCGTTCTGGGGCTCGCTCGACACAGCCTTCAGTCACGTCTACGGCTGCAAGTCACGGCGCTGGGTCGAGCAGAAGCGCTTCGGCTTCGCGATGCTGCTCGTCGTCCTGCTGCTGATGGTCGCCACCGTCGCCGTCCCGATCGTCCAGAGCTTCCTGCAGGCCGGCGCGCGGCGGCTTCCGTTCGACCTCGCCCGGGTGACCGGCCTCGTCTACGGCATCTCGCTCGGCCTCAGCGTCACGCTGCTGTTCAGCTGCCTGGTGCTCATCTATGCCCAGGTCCCCAACCGGCGTGTGCCCTGGCGCGGAATCTGGCCCGGTGCGCTCGGCGCAACGCTCGCCATCGGCGTCGTCTCCTACGGCTTCCCGCTCTACCTGTCGAGCATCTCGACGATCGCCCGCTTCGGCACGACGATCGTCTTCGTGATCATCATCCTCGCCTGGTTCTACATGCTGGCGATCATCATCCTCGGCGGCGCGATCGTCAACGCGATGCGGCTCGGCGTGGCCGGGCGACCGCGTGTTAGCGTGCCGGACAGTGGCCACTGAGACCGGCACCGAACTGCACGGCGGACGCCTCATCGCCCGGCTCCTGAAGGCCCACGGCGTCAGCAAGCTGTTTACCCTCTCGGGCGGCCACCTGTTCTCGATCTACGACGGCTGCCGCGCCGAGGGGATCGACATCGTCGACACCCGCCACGAGCAGACCGCCGCCTTCGCCGCCGAGGGCTGGGCGAAGGTGACGCGGGAGATCGGCGTCTGCGCGCTGACCGCCGGCCCCGGGGTGACGAACGGCATGAGCGCGATCGCCTCCGCCGCCCAGAACAACTCGCCGGTGCTCGTGCTCGGCGGGCGCGCGCCGCACTTCCGCTGGGGGCAGGGCTCCCTGCAGGAGATCGACCACGTCCCGTTCGTGCGTCCGCTGGTCAAGCTCGCGGCGACGCCGGACACGACCGCCGAGATTTCGGGACTGACCGACGAGGCGATGCGCATCGCGCTCACTCCGCGCTCCGGCCCGACGTTCGTCGACTTCCCGCTCGACCACGTGTTCATGGAGGGTCCGGTGTCCGAGGACCCGCCCGTGCCGTTGCCCGAGCCGTGGCGCGGCGAGGGCGCCGACACGTCGGTCATCGACCGGGCCGCGGCTTTGCTGCGCGACGCCGACCGGCCGGTGATCATGGCCGGCACCGGGCTGTATTGGGGCCGCGGCGAGCAGCAGCTGCTCGCCCTCGCCGAGGAGCTCGGGATCCCGGTGTTCCTCAACGGGCTCGCGCGCGGGTGCGTGCCCGCCGACCACGAGCTGTTCTTCTCCCGCTCGCGCGGCAAGGGCCTCGGCGAGGCCGACGTCGCCGTCGTCATCGGCGTGCCGCTCGACTTCCGGCTCGGCTTCGGCGCCGCGATGGCCCCCGACGCCGAGATCATCGTCCTCGACACCGCCGAGCCCGAGCGCGACCATCCGCGCCCGGTGTCGGCCGAGCTCTACGGCGCGCTGCCGGCCACGCTCGACGGGCTGCGCGCGGCTGCGTCCGGGTTCGACGCGGAGGAGAGGGGCCGGTGGGTGGCCGAGCTGCGGGCGACCGAAATCGAGAAGCGCGCGGGGGAGGCGGCCGAGTGCGCCGACGACCGCGCGCCGCTGCACCCGATGCGCGTGTACGCCGAGCTCGCGTCGGTTCTCGACCGCGACGCGATCATCATCGGCGACGGCGGCGACTTCGTCTCCTACGCCGGGCGGGTGGTCAACTCGTACCAGCCAGGGTGCTGGCTCGATCCCGGGCCGTTCGGCTGCCTCGGGTCGGGTCCCGGGTACGCGCTGGCCGCCAAGCTCGCCCGGCCCGACCGCCAGGTCGTGCTGCTGCTCGGCGACGGCGCCTTCGGGTTCGCCGGGATGGACTTCGACACCCTCGCGCGCCATGGCGTCAACGTCGTCGGCGTGATGGGCAATAACGGCATATGGGCGCTCGAGAAGCATCCGATGGAGTTCCTCTACGGGTATTCGGTCGCGGCCGAGCTGCGGCCTCGGACCCGCTACGACGAGGTCGTCTCGGCACTCGGGTGCCACGGCGAGCTCGTGCGCGCGCCCGGCGAGCTGCGCGGGGCGCTGGAGCGGGCGCTGAGCGCGGGCCGGCCTGCGCTCGTCAACGTGCTCACCGACCCGTCGGTGGCGTACCCGCGGCGGGCGAATCTGGCCTAGGCAGTCGCGCGGGGCGGCGGCGCTCCGGGGCGGTCTCGTTGACCGGGCCTCGGCGCCCCGCGGGCGGTCCCTCCCTGGGCCTGAAACGAAAACCGCCCGCATTTCTGCGGGCGGCTTCCGATCCAGGTTTGGCCCAATCGGGACGGGCAGGGGTACGTGCCAGAAAGGGCCGGTTAGAGTGGCTCGGGCGGCGGGAGGCGCCGATGTCTGCGGCTTCGCCCGAACCTATGTTGGGAATTGGTTCCCAAAGGAACCGCACCCCGCGGCGAATAGTGCTGGCTGGTCAGCCAAAGGACAATCGAACATCCGTCCACAGCATGTCTCAGCGCGATTAGACACGTCGCGGGCCGGGTAAAAAGGTCCAGCGATTGCAGGAATTTGTTCAAAGGCCTGGACATTTCCTGGACGCAACGGGGGTTTCCGGTGGGGGCGCCTGCCTATGTGGATCGCGCTTCGGGCGGTCGGGCACGTGTGCTGAAACGGTGCACTCGACGACCGCCGGCGGATCGAGCGCGCAAGAACGTCCGCTCAGCAGGCGTCATTCCGGGAGCACCGCGACCGGCATCGCCCCGAACTCGTAGCTCCCCATCCCAGAACTGATCGCCGGGTCGCCGAGCACCATCTCGAGCGCCGCGTCCGGGCTCTCGGCCCGGAGCACGCCGAGTCCCCAGGCGCCGGTCGCGTCGCGGACCGGTCCGTAGACGACGACCCGGCCCGCCTCGAGCAGCCCTCCCCAGTAGACGACGTGCTCGTCCATCACCGCCCGCTCGTCGACGCTCATGTCCTGGTCGAACGTCGGCCGCGGCGGGATCAGCCGGTAGACATAGTGGTCGGGGAGTCGTTGCATCACGCGAGCGTCTCCCCGGTCTCGAGCAGCGTCTTCAGGCCGCTGAGCACGAACATCCAGCCGGGGCCGGAGACGCTCTCGGCGGTGAGCGGGGCGCCTTCGAGCTGGTCGTGGATCACGGTCAGCTTGCAATAGCCGCCGTCCTCGGGCTCGATCTCCCACGTCACCCGGCTTTCGGCCTCTGCGGCCATCGTCGGGTCATACATCGAGCGCCAGCCGTGGACGAGCCGGCGGGGCGGGTCGTACTCGGCCACCGCGCTGTCGCCCCACACCGATCCATCGGGGCCGAGCGAGTGGTGGCGCTCGGCGGTGTTCGTGATGCGGGCGCCGTGGAAGTAGCGCGCGGTGAACTCGGGGGTGGTGATCGCCTCCCAGATCTCTTCGGGTGAGGCCTTGATGAACACCTGGTAGATCTGGGCGGCGGTGGCCTGGGCGGCGCTGGTCATGCGATGTCCTCCAGTTGCGACTTGAGCTCGGTGAGCGCGGAGACGTGGCGCTCGGTGTACTTGTCGATCCAGCGGTCGTGGATGAGTCGGATCGGCACCGGGTTGAGGTAGTGGAGCTTCTCCCTGCCCGACCGCCGGGCGACGACGAGACCCGCCTCCTCGAGCACCCGGAGGTGCTTCATCACGCCGAAGCGGGTCATCGCGAGCTCGGACTCGAGCTCAGTGAGCGCGCGGCCGTCGCGCTCGAAGAGCCGGTCGAGGAGATGGCGCCGGGTTCCGTCGGCGAGTGCCTTGAACACGAGGTCGTCGTTCACGAGGCACGATGATAGGTGACTAAAAGGTCACATGTCAAGCTGGCCGGCCGGGTCGCCGCAAGGCCCGCTTGAAGCAAACCCCGTAAACCGGACCCGCTTACGAACCAATGGCTAAGATTGAGCGTCCCATGCGCTCTTTCTTCTCCTTCCCCAATCCCGTCAACGAGAAGGCCGCCCGCGTCGTCGCCGGCGTTGTGCTGGCCACGGTCATCGTCATCCTCGCCACCTCGGCCTACTGGCTGCTGATCCCGCTCGCCTACGGTTTCTGGGCCCGCGTGCTGACCGGGCCGAAGCTGAGTCCGCTCGGCTGGACCGCCCAGAACGTGATCGCGCCGCGCCTCGGCGCCAAACGGCCGGTGCCGGGACCGCCGAAGCGGTTCGCCCAGGCCATGGGGGCGGTGATGTCGACGACCGCGCTCGTCCTCGCGCTCGTCTTCGGACTCGACACGGCCGCCGACGTCGTGCTCATCCTGTTCCTCCCGGCGGCCGGCCTCGAGTCGATCTTCGGCTACTGCGTGGGGTGCAAGATCTTCGGTCTGCTGATGCGGGCCGGCATCGTGCCCGAGACGGTTTGCGCGGAGTGCGCCGACGTCAGCCTGCGGCTGTCGGCCGCAAGCTGACGCCTGGCGTCACTTCTCCCTGCCCGCTCCCCTGGCCGTCTGGGCCGCCGGATCGGCGAAAGAACAGCGCGAGCATTTCACACTCCGGCCAAAAGGGAAAGCCCCCGGCGACTAAAGGTCAGATTTCTGTCTTTCGTGGAGTTCCGACGTAAAGGTGGCGGGCAACGGCTGGCGCGCCGGCCGGCGGCAACAGCTAGCGCCGGGCCGCCTCACAAACCCCGGCCGCCCCGGCGCGCCTCACAACCCGAGCGCCGCGCCCCGCAGGATGTCGTTCTCGGAGATCTCGATCTCCTGCAGGCCGAACAGCCCCATGACCTCCTCGAGGATCAGGACGCCGGGGATGATCGTCGGGGCGCGGGCGGGATCGAGGCCCGGCACCTTCCGGCGCTCGGAGAGCGGTAGGGAGGCGAGGTAATCACGTAGGCGGTCGCGCTCGGCGGCGGTCAGGACGTAACCGTGGACCTTCGTCGGGTCGTAGGGCTCGAGCTTCTGGGCGATCGCCGCCAGTGCCGTCGCCGTGCCGGCCACGCCGATGCCGCGGGTGACCGCGCGGCGCTGGTCAGCCGGGACGCCGGCTTCGATGATCGCCCGGACGTCCTGCGACACCTCGGACAGCTCGTCGGGCGTCGGCGGGTCGTGGTGGATGTGGCGCTCGGTCTGGCGCACGACACCGGCCTGGGTGGAGACGTGGAAGCCGGCCTGGCGGCGGGCGCCGATGATCATCTCGGTCGAGCCGCCGCCGATGTCGACGACGAGTGTCGGCTCAGCATCGTCGGGGTCGCGCTCGGACGTCGCCCCGAGGAAGCTCAGCTGCGCCTCCTCCTCGCCGCGCAGCACGTGCGGCTCGATCCCGTACCGCGTGCGGATCGTCTCGGCGAACTCCGCGCCGTTGGCGGCGTCGCGCACCGCGCTCGTCAGCACCGCGACGGCCCGGTCGGCGCCGTGCTCGTCGATCAGCGCCCGGTAGTCGTCGAGCGTGTCGTAGACCCGCTGCATCGCCTCGCCGGCGAGGCGGCCGTCCGCGTCGACGCCCTGGCCGAGCCGGGTGACCTTCGTCCGGCGCTCGACCTCGGCCGTCACCCGGTCGTCGGCGAGCTCGGCGACGAGCAGGCGGGTCGAGTTGCTGCCGATGTCGACGACGGCGATGCGCACGCGCGCATTCTGACGAGGTCGGGCGCCGCCCGCGTCCCGCCCTGAGCGGATCTGCCCAGAGCCCGACGAGAGCGGATCCGCCGCTAGCCGGCGCTCTCGACGGCCACGCCCGCGGGCTCGGCCGCTTCACGCGCGCGCGCCCGCGCCCCCGGAAGCCCGAAGGCCGCGACGAGCGCGCCGACGAAGGCGAAGCTGCCGGCGACGACGAACGCGATCTGGAAACCGTCGGTGAGCGCGGCGTGGATGCCGACGCCGGTCTGGAGCTGGCTGTTCGTCTGCGCGGTGGCGATCGCCGCAAGGATCGCGAGGCCGAGCGCGCCACCGAACATCCGCGAGGTGTTGACGAGACCCGAGGCCAGGCCGGCCTCCTGCGGCGCCACGCCGTGGACGGCGGCGATCGTCGCCGGCACGAATGACAGGCCGATGCCCATGGCCACGAACAGCGACGGCACGAGCATGTTGCCGAGGTAGGTGCCGTGGGGCGAGATGCCGGTGAACAGAAGCAGGCCGATCGCTTGGAAGAGCATCCCGACGACGAGGATCGGCTTGGGTCCGACCCGGGTGGCCAGTCGCGAGGCGAACGTCGACCCGATGACGATGCAGAGGGTCATCGGCAGGAAGGCGAGGCCCGCCCGGATGGCCGAGTAGCCGAGCACCTGCTGGAGGTACAGCGAGACGAAGAACCACATGCCGAACGACGCGCCACCGACGAGCAGCACGACCGTGTTCGCCGCGGTCAGCGTCCGCGAGCTCCAGATCCGCAGCGGCATCAGCGGGTAGCGGGCGAACCGTCCCTCGATGACGAAGAAGGCGGCGAGGAGCAGCACGCCCGCGGCGATGATGGCCAGCGTCTGCGCCGAGCCCCATCCGGTCGTGTCGGTGCGGACGATGCCGAGCACGAGCACCGAGAGCCCGAGGGTCGCGGTGATCGCGCCGGCGAAGTCGAAGCCGCGTGCCCGGTCGGGGCTGCGGCCCTCGGCGACGAGCCGCTGCGTGGCCATGGCGGCGATCAGCCCGATCGGCACGTTGATGAAGAGGATCCAGCGCCAGCCGAGCAGCTGGGTGATGACGCCGCCGAGGAGGACGCCGGCCGCACCGCCGGCGCCGCCCATAGCGCCCCAGATGCCGACCGCGCGGTTGCGGGCGGCTGGCTCGGTGAAGGTCGTGGTGATGATCGACAGGGAGGCGGGGGCGATGATCGCGCCGCCGAGGCCCTGGACGGCGCGGGCGCCGATCAGCAGGCCCTGGGTGTCGGCGAGGCCGCCGGCCAGCGAGGCGAGAGCGAACAGCACGAGCCCGGAGACGAACACGCGCCGGCGCCCGAGGAGGTCAGCCGCGCGGCCGCCGAGCAGCAGGAAGCCGGCGAAGGTGACGGTGTAGGCGTTGACCACCCACTGGAGGTTGTCTTCGGTGAAGTGCAGGCCACCGCGGATCGACGGCAGCGCGACGTTGACGACGCTCACGTCGAGGATGACCATGAACTGCGCCAGGCACGCGAGAATGAGCGTCGCGCGCAGATGTGGCCGCTGCTGAGCTGTGCCTTCGGATCCCATGTGCCTCCTCTGGCCTCGCTGGTACGATAGCTGTCGAACAGGTTAGCAAAGGTTCGATGACCGTCGTACAATGAGCTATATGGACACTGCGACCACCGCTGATACCCCCGCCGAAGCGTCCAAGGACGCCGGCGTCGCTTGTGCCGAGTCCCCGGCGCATCCCGACTGCGAGGCCCTCGACCTCGCCGCCGTCCTCCACGCGCTGAGCGACCCTATGCGGCTGCGCATCGTCATCGCGCTCGCCGACGGGGGGGAGCGGTCGTGCAAGAGCATCGACCTACCGGTGGTCAAGTCGACCTGCACCCACCACTTCCGTGTCCTGCGTGAGGCCGGCGTCATTCGCCAGCGCCTCGAGGGCACGACGCGGCTGAACTCGCTCCGCCGCGACGACCTCGACGAGCGCTTCCCCGGCCTCGTCGACGCGGTCGTGCGCGCTAACGGCGCAGCGTGAGCACTGCCGCGCTCGCCGGCCCGAGCCGCACGACGTAGTCCCGGCGCTCCGCCCCGACCGACCGCGCGGGCGTCAGGCGAATGCCCGTCCGCGCCGCGGCGCTCCGGGCGACGAGGTGCTGCACCGTCGCGACCGGGCCCGCGCCCGCCGGCGGGGATACCGTGGCCGACAAGCCGGCGTTCTGGGCGTCGTTGATGAGCACGACCCGCACCGTGCCGTCGCGCCCTCGCGTCGCCCAGGTCCGCAACGTCGGCGGGCCGTCCGCCGTCGTCGCGAGCAGCCGCGAGCCGGGCGGCGCGGTCCGGGCGAACAGGGCGAGCCCGTAGTAGAGCGGCCATATCGTCGCCCGCCAGCGCCCGCGGACCCGAGCGAACGAAAACGGCGCGTATTTGGCCCCGGGGAAGGTGTGGATGTTGACCCCGTCGACGCCGACCTCGGCCATGTGGAAGAGGGTGTCGACTGACCACAACGCCGCGGCGAAGACGTTGCTGACGCCGGCCTTGCCGCTGCACGAGACGCTGTTGAGCTCGTCGGAGCGCAGCGGAATGCCGTGGGCATGGGCGACCGCGACGGCCTCGCGCAGGCTCGTGGCCGGCCACGACGAGGCGCGCGGCATGAGCAGGTGCGCGATCGACGGATAGCCCGGCGCCCGCCGCGTGACGAAACATCGGTGCAGCGGATAGCGGTGATAGGTGGCGATCGCGATGCGCCGCTCGCGCGCGAGGAAGCGCGGCAGCCCGGCCAGCCACACCGGTCCGCCGGAGGCCGGCCCGACGAGCGGGCGATCGGTCGGCAGCGCCGCGCTGATGCGGGCGAAATCGGCCAGGTAGGAGGTGAAGTCGTACGAGGGCCGGCGCCCCCGGATCCAGACGCCGGCCGGATCTTTGTACCACCCGAAGTGGCCGTACACCTCGGGCTCGTTGCCGAGCTCGAAGCCGGCGATGTAGCGGCGGCCGATGCCCCGCTCGAAGGCGCGCGCCTCGGCGCCGGCCAGGCGCGCGCTGTCCGCCTCGAGGTTGACGCCGAGGATCAGCCGCGCATCCAGCCGGGCGGCCAGGGCATGGACGACGGCGAGCCAGGTGGGGGTGAGGGGGTAGTTGAGACCACCGGTTCGGGCGACGCCGGCCACCGGCCACCACGTCCCCTCCGTGCTGTCGCCGCCGATGCGGATGACCGGCGACTGACCCGGCGCGAGGCCGCGGACGAGCGAGATGAACTGGGGGTTGAGCGCCCGCGGATCGGTGCCGGCGTAGCCCAGCGGGGCCGAGGTCTCGAGCGAAAGCCCGATGAACCCCGGCGGCACCGGGCGGCTGATCGGTCGCGTGCCGACGCCGACGGCCACCGGGTCCGCGGTCGGGTTGGCCTGGGTGAGCGACAGGATCGCGGCGAGGGCCACGATCAGCATGCCGATCGCGATCGCGACCGCGGCCACCGCTGCGTCCGAGAATCGGCCACCGTCCGTCGTATGCAGGCGAAACCGGCTCATTGAGGGCGACCATGCCCGTGGCGTCTGATCGGTACATAAAGCCGCTATGAACATCCGCTGATCCGGCGTTTCTGTGAGGTTTAACCGGATACAGTTCCCGCCGTGCCGAGACGTGACGTTGTCGGCCGCGCAGCGGAGCAGGGTGAAGTCGACGCCTTCCTGGACTCGTCCGCACACGGGTTCGCTGCGCTGCGCCTCGAGGGAGAGCCGGGGATCGGCAAGACGACCGTGTGGTCGGAGGCGCGGGCGCGCGCCGCCGAGCGCGGCGCCGAGGTTCTCTCCTGCCGCCCGTCGGCCGCCGAGGCCAAGCTGTCCTTCGCCGCCGTCGCCGACCTGCTCGCGCCGGTGCCCGACGACGCCTTCGCCGCGCTGCCGACGCCGCAGCGCGAGGCCCTCGACGTCGCGCTGCTGCGCTCCGCGCCGAGCGGTCGCGCGCCCGTCGCCCACGCGGTGGCGGCCGGGTTTCTCAGCCTCGTGCGCGCCCTCGCGTCCGTCCGCCCGCTGATCATCGCCGTCGACGACGTCCAGTGGCTCGACCCACCCTCCCGCGGCGTGCTCGAGTTCGCCGCGCGGCGTCTGGATCGCGAGCCGATCGGCCTGCTCTACGCCCTGCGGGCCCCGGCGAGCGCCGACCCGCTCTCGCGCGTCGTACCCCGGGACCGGCTGCGGCGGGTGCACCTCGGCGGGCTTTCGCTCGCCGCCCTCGGACGGATCATCGCCGGCCAGCTCGGGCGGCCGCCGGCGCGCCCCGTGCTCGTGCGGATCTGGGAGGCGAGCGACGGCAATCCCTTCTATGCGCTCGAGATCGCCCGGCTGCTGCGCGACTCCGGCGTCGGGCTCGGTCCGAGTGCGCGGCTGCCCGTGCCCGAGGACCTCCAGACGATCACCGCGCGGCGGGTGCGGCGGCTTCCCGCCGACGCGCGGGCGGCACTGCAGCTGCTCTCGGTGCTGCCGGCGCCGAGCGACGCGCTCGTCGATCTCGCCGTCCTCGCGCCCGCCGAGGAGGCGGGCATGGTCGCCGTCGACGAGCGGGGGCGGGTCGAGTTCACCCACCCGCTGTTCGCCGCCGCCGTGTACGGCACGGTGACCAGCGCCCGGCGCCACGAGCTCCACCGCGAGGCCGCCGCGCTCTGCACCGACGCCGAGCAGCGCGCCCGCCATCTCGCGCTCAGCTCCGACCGGCCGGACGCCGAGGTCGCGGCCAAGCTCGACGTCGCCGCCGCCCTCGCCGCGCTGCGCGGGGCTCCCGACACTGCGGCCGAGCTCGAGGAGCTCGCCGCGACGCGCACCCCGCCCGAGGAGCCCGATGCCCGCGCCACCCGGCGGCTGAGCGCGGTGCGCCACCATATGGACGTCGGCGATCTCGCTCGCGCCGAGCGGCTGGCCGAGGAGGCGCTCGCGCTCGCGCTCGATGACCGGATCAGCGCCGAGGCCCTCCAGCTCACCGCGCAGCTGCATGGGCGGCGGGACAACTTCGGCCTCGCCGCCGAAGTCGGGGCCGCGGCCCTGGCCCTCGCCGGCAGCGATCAGGGCCTGCGCGCCGAGATCGAGCTCGACCTCTCCTTCTTCCGGGTCAGCCTCGGCGACTTCCCCGGCGGAGCCGCCACCGCCCGCGACGCGCTCGGACACGCCGAGTCCTCGGGCGACCTCGGACTGTACGCCGACGCCCTCGCCGGCCTCACGGTGATCGAGTTCCTCGCCGGCCACGGGCTCTCCGACCCGCACCTCGCACGTGCGCTTGCTCTCGAGGAGCCGTTCCGTTCGCGCATGTTCGCGATGCGCCCGCTCTGCATCCACGGGATGCTCCAGCTGTGGACGGGTGACCTCGCGGGCGCCGTGGGCACGCTCGACGCGCTCCACGCCGAGATGATCGAGCGCGGTCAGGAGGGCGTCGCGCCGCTCATCTCCTTCTATGTCGTGTGGGCCGCGGTGTGGGGCGGTGATCTCGCCCGCGCCGACCGGTTCGCCGCCGAGAGCCTCGAGGCGACGGGGCTGCTCGAGGACGCGATGGCCTCGGCCGGCGCCCTCACGGCGGCGGCGCTCGTCCACGCCCACGACGGCCGCAGCGACCTCGCGCGCCGGGAGGCCCACACCGCGCTCGGGCTGTTCGAGCGATTGCAGTGGCGCGCGGGCGCGATCTGGCCGACATGGGCGCTCGGGCACGCCGAGCTCGCCGACGGCCGGCCGGTCGAGGCCGACGCCGTGCTGCGGCCGCTCGCCGAGCAGATCGCACAGATGCCCGCGGGCGACCCCGTCCTCGGGATGTTTCTGCCCGACGAGATCGAGGCGCTGATCGCACTCGGCGAGATCGACCGGGCGGAGGGGTTCCTCGACGGCTTCGAGGCCCGCGCCCGCGAGCTGCGGCGGCCGTGGGCGCTCGCCGCCGCCGCCCGCTGTCGCGGCGCGCTGCTCGCCGCGTCTGGCGATGGCCCCGCCGCCTTCGCAGCCTTCGACGACGCGATGGAGCTCTACGACGGCCTCGGGATGCCGCTCGAGCGCGCCCGGACCCTGCTGCTCGCCGGCCAGGCCCACCGCCGCAGCCGCCAGCGCCGGGTGGCGAGGACGCTGCTCACCGAGGCCCAGGCCCAGTTCGAGCGCGCGGGCGCGCGGGGCTGGGCGGCCCGGGCCACCGACGAGCTCGCCCGGGTCGGCGGCCGCACGCCCTCGGGCGAGGAGCTCACCGGCACCGAGCAGCGCGTCGCCGACCTCGTCGCCGCCGGGCTCACCAACCGCGAGGTCGCCGAGCGCGCGTTCCTCTCGGTCAAGACGGTCGAGGCCAACCTCACGCGCGTGTACCGCAAGCTCGGGGTCAGCTCGCGCGCCGCGCTCGTGCGATCGATGGCCGAGCGCAACGGCCACGTCCCCGCGGACCTCGGGGACTCCGGGGACTCCGCGGGCCTCGGGGACGGGGACGGTCTGCCTCACGCGTAGGGTTTCCCCTCTTTCGCGCCGGGGTGCGGCGGCCCTAGGGTTGCCGCGTGCCCAGGGAGAGCGGGACTGAGTTCATCGCCGAGTGTCTCTGGCCCGGCGTGCGCGAGAGCGACCTGAGGGCGCTCGACGATCGCGCCGCCGAGACGGCCGCGAGGCTCTCATCGGCGGGGCAGGAGGTGGGCTACCTGGGGTCGTTGTTGATGCGCGAGGACGAGGTCGTACTGTGCCTGTTCAGAGGGCGGCGGGCCGCGATCCAGGAGGCCGCGGTGGCGGCCGAGATCCCGTTCGAGCGCATCCTCACCGCGGCCACATCTCCCTGGGCACATTCAGGACCGGGCGGCTGAGGCGAAGGAGCACGACGATGGGCGCGAGGGGAAGGCGGCGGGCGGTCGGGACGTCATTGGCATGCGCGGCGCTGCTGCTCCTCGCCGGGCCGGCGAGTGCGACGTCGAACACGACCATCGGGTTCGACAACCTGTCGGCGGGCACGATCGTCGGTACGCAGTACCAGTCAGCCGGGCTCGTGCTCGGCAAGGCGAGCGACTTCGGGCAGTCCTCGCCGGGGCAGGGCGACTGCGGCTCGCCGACCGTGCAGAGTGGCGGAGCGCCGAGCCCGCCGCCGTCGCTGCCGAACTACGCCCAGCTCGCGGCGTGCAACGCGGCGCCGGTTGGGGCTCCCGCGCAGTATTACGCCGGGACGTACGCCTCGCTCCAGAGCTATCCCCGGGGGTCGTTCTCCGTCGAGGTCGTCAACCTCAACGCGGCCGGGCCGTCCGTGGCGATGTCGGTCACCGGCTACAACAGCGCGGGCCAGCTCGTCGCCACCGGCAGCGGCTCGGCGACGGCCACCTGGTCGACGATCACCGCCAGCCAGACCTCGGGCAGCCCGGCCCCGGCCACGATCAAGTACGTCTTCATCACGACGAGCAACTCCGCCGGCGGCGCCCCGCGGATCGCCATCGACGACGTCAGCTTCGACCAGGCCGGCGCCCCGCTGAGCGCCTCGGGCACGCCGATCAGCGCGACGGCGGGCAGTCCGTTCTCCGGCCCGGTGGCGACGATCACCGACAACGACCCGACCGCGCTCGCCGGCGACTTCACCGCCTCGATCAACTGGGGCGACGGGACGTCCACGTTCGGCACCGTCGGCGGCTCCGGTGGGACGTTCACGGTGACCGGCTCGCACACGTGGGGCACGGCCGGGAGCTTCCCGGTTCAGGTGGCCATCACCAAGGTCAACGGCCGCACGACGGCGGCCGACACGACGGCACAGGTCGCACCCGGCGGGGGCGGGGCGACCAATCCCACCGCCTCGGGGGCAGTGATCACGCCGAAGCCGACGGCCGGGGGTCTGGTGACGCTGAGCGGCGCCGGCTCGACCCCCGGTCGTGGCCGGATCATCTCCTTCGACTGGGGCTTCGGCGGCGGCGGAACGACAACGAGCACCGGGACGAACCCGACCGCGCACTTCATCTTCAAGCCCGGCTTCCACGTCGTCACCCTCAAGGTGACGAACTCCGGTGGCCAGCAGTCGACGAGCAAGTTCGGCGTCAACGTCGGCAACACGGGGATCGTCGCGTTCCTCCCCGACGGCGGCCAGGGCCCGTGTCAGCCGAGCTACGACAACGGCAACGTCCACATCATCGCCGAGTGCATCCAGACGCTGTCCGGCGGCGGCTACGTGGTCGAGAGTCGGCAGCTCGACCTCAACGGGATGACCCTCGAGCCCAAGGCCGGGGGGGAGGGGATCTACAAGATCCTGCCGTTCAAGGAGCTCGGGATCGGCAGCGGCACCCACCTGTCGGGACCGCCGACCAACGTCGTGCTGCTCAACACCCCGATCGGCGACATGGTTCTCGGCGGCCTCGACCTCACCGCCAACCCGATCAACCTCACCTTCACCGCCTATCAGCCGCCGCACATCACCCTCGGGCACGGCCGGCGCGCGGTCACCGCGGACGACAGCGACAACAAGACGTTGCTCATGCAGCTCGGCGTCGGCAAGCAGTGCACGGCCGGGGTCAAGGACCCGACCTGCTGCCCGCCCAACCCCGGGCCGACGACCGCGTGCGCGACCCTGCCGGGCGGTTTCCCGCTCACCGGCCAGGTCAGCGTCTACCTCAACAACAAGGGCCAGTCGCTGTTCGACGTCCAGGTCGGACTCGATCTCAGCGCGGTCAACTTCGAGGCCACCGGTGCGCTCGAGGTCGTCGCCGACCCGGTCAACGGGATCAATCTCAACTCGCTGCATTTCGCGATCCCCTCGGCCGGCCTGGCCAACATCTTCCAGGTCAAGAACGCGTCGTTCGTCTACTACTTCCCCTCCGATCCCGACGCCTCCAAGCGCGACACCTGGCAGGCCAAGGGCACGATCATCTTCGGGCCGCTCAGCCAGCCGAGCCTGGCCGGCGAGCTCGACTTCCAGAAGGGCCAGTTCCACAAGGCCTCGATGGTGTTCACCGCCCCGTCGGGCACCGGCGTCCCGATCTACCCCGGCATCCTCCTTAACCAGATCGGCGCCACCGTCGGCGTCAATCCGCTCGAGTTCGGCGGCCAGCTCGGGGCGAGCATCGCCACCCAGCTCGAGCTGAGCCTCGCGTTCCTCTACTCCGCGCCGACCGACACCCAGCTCGGCTTCTTCGGCGGGCAGGGCCAGCTCTCACTCCAGGACGACAAGATCGCGACGCTCGCCGCCGACGTCTACTCCGACGGGTACACCGACGCCGCGCTCGACATCGACCTGCACTTCCCGTTCAGCTCCGATGATCCGGTCGTCAAGGTCACTGGGCACATCGGCTTCTGGGACGAGCCGAGCTCGGGACGGTGGGAGGCCGACGGCAGCGTCGCCCTGAAGCTGTGGATCATCAGCGCCGAGGTCGCGGGGCTCGTCAACAACCAGTACGTCGCCGGCTGCGCCGACATCTCCGGCTTCGGCGTCCAGGGCCGCTACGCATTCGCCGACGGCAGCATCGGCGGCGGCGTGTTCGGCTTCAGCAACTGCGACGACCAGCTCAAGCAGTACAAGGAGAAGCCGGTCACCCCGCACACCGGCGGCTTCGTCGGCGGCGGCAGCGCGGCCGACCTCGCGGTCCGCGGTCTCACCGCCGCGGCCACACGCGGCGGCGGGACGATCACCCTGCCCGGCGGCACCGACGGCGAGGAGCTGCTGATCGCCTCGAACGGAACGCCGTCGGTCGTCATCTACGGCCCGGGTCACCGGCTGTACGCCTCGCCGACGACGCCCGGTCACTACACGACCACGGGCGGGCAGTTCT
Source organism: uncultured Solirubrobacterales bacterium (assembly GCA_963752905.1). Lineage (GTDB taxonomy): Bacteria > Actinomycetota > Thermoleophilia > Solirubrobacterales > Solirubrobacteraceae > Palsa-465. Next base: position 7,388 of record CAVWAC010000016.1, on the reverse strand, counting down.
TCAGCGCGATCGCTCCCGACGGCCACCACGTGATCGTCTTCCTGCGCCACCCGCAGGGCGGCGTCTACAACATCCAGCCGACCGCCCAGTCGGCCCCGCTCACCGGCGTCGCCACCGCCCAGGACGTCCCGCCGGCCCGGATCACCGTGCACGTCACGCACCGTCGCGGGCGGGCCTGGGCGCTGGCCTACCGGATCGCCAACTACGTCACCGGGACGCGCGTCCAGTTCGTCGAGCGCGGCCGGGACAGCACCCACGTGCTCGGCACGGCGAGCCAGAGCAGCGGGACGATCGCCTTCGTGCCCCAGGACGCGATCGGCCGGCACCGCGCGATCGTCGCCTACTTGCGCACCGCGGGCGGCAATCCGCTGCGGACGGTGACCGTCGGCAGCTACACCGCCCCGGCGGCGATCCGGCCGGGCCCGCTGCTCGGGCTGCGCTTCGTCCGCACCGGCACGGGCGCGACCCTCAGCTGGGCGCCGTCCGCCGGCGCTCGGCGCTACTTCGTGCTCGTGCGCGGCAGCGACGGACGGGTGATCAGCACCTTCCTGGCCGCCGGGCGGCGCCGTCTGCTCATCGGCGGCGTGCTCGCCTCCGAGCGGTTCACCGCCCGGGTCACGCCGCAGGGCGGGCCCAACCTGCTGCCCGGGCGGACCGGCACGATCAGCCTCGCCGCGGCCGGGCCGGGCAAGACCGAGCTACTCGTCTGCGCGCACGGACGCTGCACCGGCACCGTCGTCAACGTCACCCTGGTGACGAAGGCCGGCGAGGTGCTGGCCACGCTCACGCGGGGCCGGTCGGTGCGCGCCCGAGGGATCGCGTCCGACCTGCGCGGTCCGGGGCAGCTCAGCCTCGCCGTCGGGCGCCCGCTCGCTCGCGGGCGCTACACGGTCACGCTGCGCTACCGGCGGACGACGGTCACGCGGCAGCTGACGCTGCACTGAGCGCAGGAAGGCGGGGACGCGGCCACAGGCAAGGGCGTCCGCCCGCCCGTCACCCGAGTTTCGTACTGTCTCAGTCGTGGCGTACGGAGGCACCCCATCGACGTCTGCGCTCGAGCGCGAGAGCTCGGCGGCTGACCGCGGCCAGCCGGCGATCACCGTCCGTGGGGTCGAGAAGTCCTACGGCGACGTCAAGGCGCTCAGCGGCGTGTCGCTCGAGGTGCAGAGCGGCACCGTGCTCGGGCTGCTCGGGCCCAACGGCGCCGGCAAGACGACGCTCGTGCGCGTGCTCACCACGCTGCTCGAGCCCGACGCCGGCGAGGCCAGCGTCGTCGGCTTCGACGTCGTCCGCGATGCGGCCCGCCTGCGTGAGCGGATCGGGCTCGCCGGCCAGTACGCCGCCGTCGATGAGAACCTCACCGGTCTCGAGAACCTCACCATGGTCGGCCGCCTCTACGGCGCCTCGCGCGCGACCGCAAAGGCTCGCGGCAACGAGCTGCTCGAGCGCTTCGATCTCGTCGACGCGGCCTCGCGTCCGGTGAAGACGTACTCGGGCGGCATGCGCCGGCGCCTCGACCTCGCCGCCGCGCTTGTCGCCAAGCCGCCGGTGCTGTTCCTCGACGAGCCGACCACCGGCCTTGACCCGCGCAGCCGTCTCAGCCTGTGGCAGGTGATCGAGGGACTCGTCGCCGACGGGACGACCGTGCTGCTCACCACCCAGTACCTCGATGAGGCCGACCGCCTCGCCGACACGATCGCGGTGATCGACCACGGCAGGGTGATCGCCGAGGGCACCTCCGACGAGCTCAAGGACCGGCTCGGCGGCGAGCGCCTTGAGGTCAAGCTCGACGAGGCCGCCGACGTCGAGGCCGCCGTGCGCGCCCTCGCGCCGCTCTCTGACGAGACGCCGGTCGCCGAGGACGGCCTTGTTCGCCTCAGCCCCCGCGAGCACCGCGGCAGCATCGTCGAGGCTGTGCAACGACTGAGCGAGGCCGGGGTCGGCGTCGACGATCTCGCCGTGCGCCGGCCGACGCTCGACGACGTGTTTCTCACCCTCACTGGGCACGCCGCCGAGGAGGATGGCGACCCTGACGCCGAGGAGAAGCCGCGATGAGGCGGCTCGTCACCGACACGGCGATCCTCGCCGAGCGCAACCTCGTCCGGCTGCCGCGCGCGCCCGATCTCCTGCTCGCCTTCACCGTGCAGCCGATCATGTTCGTGCTGCTCTTCCGCTATGTGTTCGGCGGCGCGATCAAGACGCCCGGCTTCGCCTACGTCGAGTTCCTGATCCCCGGGATCATCGTTCAGAACATCGCCTTCGGCGGGTTCGTCACCGCGCTGGGCCTCAACGAGGACGTCCACAAGGGCCTGATCGACCGCTTCCGCTCGCTGCCGATGTCGCGCGCCGCGGTGCTCGCGGGGCGGACGATGTCGGACATCGTCACCAACGCGCTGTCGATGACGATCCTGATCATCACCGGCGTGATCATCGGCTTCTCGTTCCGGACCGACGTCGTCCAGGTGCTCGCCGGCGGGGCGCTGCTGCTCGCCTTCGGCTACGCCTTCTCGTGGGTCTTCGCCTTCGTCGGGCTGCTCGTCGACTCGCCGGAGGCTGCCAACTCGGCCGGCTTCATCGCCGTGTTCCCGCTCACCTTCATCTCGTCGGCGTTCGTGCCGATCGCGACGATGCCCGAGCCGCTGAAGACCTTCGCCCAGATCAACCCGTTCACCAAGGTCGTCGACGCGCTGCGCTCGCTGTGGCTCGGGATCCCGGCGGGCAACAACATCTGGGAGGCGGTGCTGTGGATCGTGGTGATCATCGCGGTGTTCGCGCCGCTCGCCGTGCACCGCTACCGGAGGGCGGCGACGCGGTAGTGGTCGCGAGCGGCCACTAGTGGTCTTGCGGTCGCGCCGGATCATCACCCCGGGCGGGGTGGTGGACGGCGAGGTCGTCGTGCGTGACGGGCGGATCGTCTCCGTCTCCGCGGGGCCGGGGTCGGGTGCCACACCGGGGTCTGTCGCGGCGTCGGGCGGTGTGGTCGAGCTCGGCGACCGCTGGCTCGCCCCCGGGTTCATCGATACCCACGTGCACGGCGGCGCGGGCGCGCAGTTCAACACCGTCGACGTCGACGAGGTCGGCGCCGCGGCCCGGTTCCACGCCGGGCACGGGACGACCGCGCTCCTGGCTACGCTGCTGCCGGCTCCGGTTGACGAGCTTGTGGCGTCGCTCGGGGCGATCGGCTCCGCGGCCGGGACTCCGGCGGCCCCGACGATCCTCGGCGTCCACCTCGAGGGCCCGTTCCTCAGCCCCGCGCGGCCGGGCGCGCTCGACCCGAGCCGGTTTCTCGCCCCCGATCCGGGCGTATTGCGGCGTCTGCTCGCCGCCGCCCCGGGCACGGTCCGGATGATGACCCTCGCCCCGGAGCTGCCGGGCGCCCTCGAGCTCATCGCCGCTCTGCGTGCCGCCGATGCCATCGCCTCGCTCGGCCACAGCGACGCGAGCTTCGCACAAGCCACCGAGGCCCTCGACGCCGGCGCCGCCTCGGTCACTCATCTGTTCAACGCCATGCGCCCGTTTCACCACCGCGACCCGGGCCTCCTCGGCGCGGCCCTCGACGCCCGGATGTGCTCCGCCGAGCTGATCGCTGACGGGATCCACGTCGACCCCGTCGCCCTGCGCCTCGCCTTCCGCGCCCGGGGCGCCGCCGGCCTCCGGCTCATCACCGACGCGATCGCCGCCGCCGGCATGCCCGATGGCAACTACCGCCTCGGCGCGCGCCAGGTGACGGTTGTCGGCGGGGAGGCCCGGCTCGGCCCCGAGCCCGGGGCGGCGCTGGCCGGCAGCATCCTGACCATGGACGCCGCCGTCGCGGGCGCCGTGCGCTTCCTCGGGCTCGACGTGCCCGAGGCTGTCGCGCTCGCTTCCTCCATGCCCGCTCACGTGCTCGGGGTCGACGATCGCAAGGGTGCGATCGCCCCTGGTCAGGACGCTGACCTCGTCGTCCTCGACGACGACCTGCGCGCTCGCGGCACGATCGCCGCAGGGGACTGGATTTCTGCCCTCCAAGAGTGACCAAAACCGCGCAATGTTGCTGGTTGCCGCGCCACGGCGAGCGCGCTAGGGTGCGGATCAAGTAGGGGAGCGCCCGGATCCTCGGATAGCCCGAGTGTCTGCGCTCTGGTCGGGACGGCAGGGTCCCCGCTCCCAAGCGTCCACCCATACCCGCCTCGGGAGGTTTCATGCTGCTCAAACGCCGCCTCGGCGTTGCGTTTGCCTGCGTCGGCTTGGTAGCCGCAGCCGCTCTGCTGCTGCACCAAAGCCACGCGCAGGCCACCAGCTCGTTCAGCTACTCGAAGTTCAACAACATCCAGAAGCGGATCGCGTCGCAGACGCTGGCCAGCCTGATGGGTACGCCCACGGCCACGCGTCCCGGTGCGATGCCGCCCAACGATGACGGCGGCGGCCCCGACGGCGCCCCGTTCACGCCGCCCAAGAGCTACCAGGCCGCGAGCTCGAGCGCGAGCGGCGTCGGGAACTACTTCCCGTCCGGCAACGGCAAGTGCTCGAACAACCTCGGCGGGAACATCAAGGTCAACCAGAACTGCCTGAACATCTCCGACCCTGACCTCCAGGGCCGCGCGCAGGCGAACAACGAGACCTCGATCGCCCAGAACCCGAACAACACCAACGACATCGTCGGCAGCGACAACAACTACATCCGTGGCGACGGCACCTGCGGGGCCCACTACTCCACGAAGGCGGCCGCACCTGGGAGGACTCGACCGTCCCCAACGGCTTCACCCGGGGTCCCGCGGGCTACGCCCGCGAGTACTGGCAGGCCGGTGGCGACACCTCCGTCGCCTGGGACTCGCGCGGCAACGCGTACATGAGCTGCCAGCTGTTCAACCGCGGGACGGCGGCCTCGCCGAACCCCGATTAGTCGAGCGCGTTCGTGCTCTTCCGCTCGACCGGCAACAACGGCGCCTCGTGGAACTTCCCCGGCCGCTACTCGACCGTGAACTTCGATCCCGCCGGCACCAGCGGCGTGCTCGAGGACAAGGCGCTGATGACGGTCGACAACAACAAGACGAGCCCGTATCGCGATCGCATCTACGTCACCTGGACGGAGTTCGCGGCCGACGGCACGGCCTACATCTACGAGGTCCACTCCGACAACTACGGCGAGTCGTTCTCGCCGCGGGTGCTGGTCAGCGCGGACGCCCCGTTCTGCACCAACACCTTCGGCGCCGCCACGCCGAACGGGAAGTGCAACGAGAACCAGTTCTCCGATCCGTTCGTCGGCAAGGACGGCAACCTGTACGTGGCCTGGGACAACTTCAACAACCAGGCGACCTCAGGCAACGACAACAAGTACCAGGTGCTGCTGGCCAAGTCGACCGACGGTGGCCAGTCGTTCTCCGCGCCGGTCCACGTCAGCGACTACTACGACCTGCCGGACTGCGACACCTACCAGGGCGCCGGCGCCGATCCGGGCCGCTCGTGCGTGCCGGAGAAGGGCTCCTCGACGAAGTCGGTCTTCCGGGCGACGAACTACGCCTCGGGCGCGGTCGACCCGCAGGACCCGAGCAAGGTGACGGTCGCCTTCGGGTCCTACATCAACAAGGACTCCAACGAGAGCAACGGGTGCACGCCGACCGGCTTCGCCGCCGACGGCGACCAGACCTACACCGGCGTCAAGACGCCAGGCGCGTGCAACAACAAGATCCTGGTGAGCGTGTCCACCGACGGCGGCGGGACGTTCACGGGGACCACGCGGACCCGCGCACCGAGCCGCTCGTCACCACGGCCCGGGCCAGAAGGGCACGGATCAGTACTGGCAGTGGAGCGCGTTCACGCGTGACGGCAAGCTCGCCGTCGACTACTACGACCGGCAGTACGGCAACGACGAGACCACCGGCAGCTCGGACTTCTCGCTGTCCGGCAGCTCGAGTCTGGTCAGCTTCGGTCAGAAGCGCGTGACCTCGAGCTCGATGCCGGCCCCGACGCAGTTCGAGGGTCCGCAGGGCGGTCAGTTCTACGGCGACTACGTCGGTCTCGCCGCCATCGATCAGGCCCATCCGCTGTGGATCGACACCCGGTCCAAGGACCTGTTCGTCTGCCCGGCACCGCTACGCCGGGCAACCCGCCGAAGCTGTGCGGTGGAATCGAGTCCAACGGCGAGGTCGCCAACGACGAGGACCTCTACACCGCCACGCTCGGCGTCCCCACCGGGGGCGGCAACCAGCAGAACGGCGGTAGGAAGACCAAGTAGAGGAGGAGGGAGCCGCACAGCGGCAAGGGTGGGATCCGGGCGACCGGGTCCCACCCTTCGCCTTACAGTTCAGTCCGCTCCACGTCCATTGGAGACGCGATGAGATCACTGACCCGCCGGCTTCGCTGATGGGCGCCACCGCCCTCGTCTCGCGGTTCCGGTCACCGCCGCGTGTGCCGCCGGCACCGCCCCGCCGCGACGCTGGCCCTCATCCGCGCAACCCGGTCACCGTCGTCGGCCATCACTTCCGCGCGCATCGCCGCGTGCACCTGGTCGTCACCGCCGCCGCGACCCAGACGCGACGGCGATGCCGAACGCCGCTGGCACGTTCACCACCACCTTCTCGACCTCGGTCGACCGCTGCAGCGGCTACCGGATCGTCGCGACCCAGCCCGGCCGCGCGCCGGTCATCCTCCGGGCGCCAGCCGGCCTGCATCCCGATGGGGACGCCGTAGGCGGGCTCTCCGCTGGGTGCCCGCCCGTGCGCGCGCGGGGCGCCCCGACGCCCGCGCGCGCCCGTTGGCGCGCGCGGGCGCCCCGACGCCCGCGCGCGTCCCAACTAGCCCCTACGCCTCCTCGCCCGTGTGGCGCAAGAAGTGATAGGTCAGTGCGGCAGTCGCCCCGCCGGTCACCGCCGCCGCGACCGCGGCGCGGATCGGCCGCCCGTCGCCGAGCAGCCGATCGCCGAACGCCTTGCCAACCGACGCGACTCCCGTGGGCACCTTCATCGGGACACCACCGCCGCCTGGCTGCTGTACGACGCGGCCACGGTGAGGGCCATCATCCGCTGCACGCGGTCGAGCAGCTGGCCGCTCGGGTACCAGGCCTCGTCGATCTTCTCGAGCAGCAGGTCGACGTACGCGACGACCTGATTGGGGGTCCAGAGCGCCGCCTTGATCCGGTTCAGCTGACTGCTCGGGTAGCGGTCGGTCCGCACCCGCTCCATCAGCACTTCCAGGAGGCGTTCCGTGGTGTGTGGTGGCCATGTGCGGCTCCTTCCTCTACATGAGGTCCCCGAGGGGCCCCAGGTTCAGGTTCAGTTCCTCGCCTTCAAGTCCGAAGGCGACCTTCAGCTCCTCCATCCGCTCGGCCAGCGCCATGAACGTCCGGCCGAGCCGTTTGATCTCCTCGTCGGTCAGCGACCCCGCCTCGACCCGATGCAGCGCCTGGCGCT
>CAVWAC010000015.1:0-240619 GCA_963752905.1 uncultured Solirubrobacterales bacterium | reverse complement strand
GACCCCGCGATCTTTCGGCTGCCGGTGCAGCGCATTCGCGCCGGCTACTACTCGGACGCGTACTTCGTCTACACCAAGCAGCTGCTCGAGCTCGAGGATCACCGCCCGCGGGTGATCATGCAGGTCTTCCAGAAGCGCCCCTCGGTGCTCGGCGGCATCGACGAGGCGATCGCCATCCTCAAGCTGTGCGCGGGCTACGAGCCGACGGCGAGTGGGTCGAGGGCTGGGACGAGCTCGAGGTCAAGGCGCTGCACGAGGGCGACGAGATCGGCCCGCGGGAGACGGTGATGACGATCGAGGGCGACTACTCGCTGTTCGCCCACCTCGAGACCGTCTACCTCGGCACGCTCGCGCGCCGCTCGCTCGTCATGCGCAACGTGCGCGAGGTCGTGCGAGGCGGCCGACGGCAAGCAGATCTTCTACTTCCCCGCCCGTCACGACCACTGGCTCGTGCAGACCGGAGACGGCTGGAGCGCCCACGTCGCCGGCGCGATCGGCGTCTCGACCGAGGCCCAGGCCTCGTGGTGGGGCGGGCGCGGCATGGGCACGGTCCCCCACGGCCTGATCGCCGCCTACGGGGGCGACACCGTGCGGGCCGCGGAGGTGTTCGCCGACCGCTACCACGACGAGATGAACATCACCGTGCTCGTCGACTGGGAGAACGACTCGCCGGGCACGGCGATCGCCGTCGCCGAGGCGCTCGGCCCGAAGCTGTGGGGCGTGCGCCTCGACACCTCCGAAACGCTCGTCGACCGCTCGCTGTGGCACGAGCTCGGTGGCTACAGCCCGACGGGGGTCAACCCGCGGCTCGTGCACAAGGTCCGCGACGGCCTCGACGCCGCCGGCTTCCCCGACGTCCGGATCGTGGCCAGCGGCGGCTTCACCGCCGCCCGGATCCGCGAGTTCGAGGCCGAGGGCGTGCCCGTCGACGCCTACGGGGTGGGCAGCTCGTTGATCAGGGGGGACAATGACTTCACCGCCGACATCGTGATGGTCGACGGCAGTCCCTGCGCAAAGGTCGGACGGGGGTATTCGCCGAACCCCAGATTGCAGAGGGTTGAGTGACGACGGCGAATTGCCGATGAGGTGACGGGTGCTGACAACGCGTGCAAATTTCCTCTGGGAGCCGGACGTGCAGACGTTCATGCTGCACTGGCTGCCGATCCTGTTCATGGGGCTGCTCGTGGTCGCGGTGTTCGCGCTCATGCGCTACATGCCGCGGACCAAGCCGGTCGAGATCAAGCCCGAAGCCTCACCGTCGATCGGCTGGAGCGAGATCGCCGGGACCGATGAGGCCAAGGAGGAGCTGCGGGAGGTCGTCGACTACCTGCGCGACCCCAAGCGCTTCCGCGCGCTCGGCGCGAAGGTGCCGAAGGGGATCCTCCTGCACGGACCGCCGGGCACGGGCAAGACGCTGCTGGCCAAGGCGGTCGCCCACGAGTCGGGGGCGACCTTCTACTCCCAGTCGGCGGCCTCGTTCATCGAGATGTTCGCCGGGCTCGGCGCGGCGCGGATCCGGCGGCTGTTCCGGGTCGCACGCAAGCACGCCCCGGCGATCGTGTTCATCGACGAGCTCGACGCCGTCGGCGGGCACCGGGGCATGGACATCAGCGGCGAGCGCGACCAGACGCTCAACCAGCTGCTCGTGGAGATGGACGGCTTCAGCGCCCGCAAGGACGTCGTCGTGATCGCGGCCTCGAACCTGCTCGAGAAGCTCGACTCGGCGCTGCTGCGGCCCGGCCGCTTCGACCGCCAGATCTTTGTCTCCCCGCCCGACGTGGGCGGCCGCGAGCGGATCCTGCTCGTGCACTCGCGCAACAAGCCGCTCGCCGCCGATGTCAACGTCAAGCTGCTCGCGCGGCAGACCGCCGGCCTCACCGGCGCCGATCTCGCCAACATCTGCAACGAGGCGGCCATCTTCGCCGCCCGCCGCGACTCGACCGAGGTCGAGATGCGCGACTTCGACTCCGCGCTCGAGCGCGTCGTCGCCGGGATGGAGTCCCGCCGGGCGCTCACCGATCACGAGAAGCGGGTCGTCGCCTACCACGAGGCGGGCCACGCCCTGTGCGGCGAGCTGCTGCCGTCCGTGGACCGCGTGCACCGGATCTCGATCGTCCCCCGCGGACGGGCGCTCGGCTACACGCTCAACCTCCCCGAGGAGGATCGCTACCTCAAGACACGCGAGGAGCTGATCGACTTCATGACGATGCTACTGGGCGGCCGCGCCGCCGAGCAGGTCGTGTTCGGCTCGATCACCACCGGCGCGTCCGACGACCTCAAGCGCGTCGCCGAGATCGCCCACTCGATGGTGCACGAGTACGCGATGGGCACCGGGATCACCTCGCTGCGCGCGGTCACCGACGGGGCCGCCGAGTCGACCCGGAGGATGCGCGACGAGGAGGTCCGCGAGCTCGCCGACGAGGCGTTCCGCGGCGCGGTCACGATCATCGAGGACCACCGCGTGCAACTCGACGCCCTCGCCGGCACGCTGCTGGCCAACGAGGTGCTCGAGCGCGACGACCTCGCGCGGATCATGAAGGGCGTGCCGAGCGTCGCCCCGCCGCGGCTGGCCAGCGGCGAGATGGGCCTCGCGGCTGCGACCGCCGTGCACCCCGCCGATCGGCCCGAGCGCCGCGGGCCGATCAGCTCGAACCCCCCGCCGTCGCGCGACTGAACGGGGGCGGTCCGCGGGTCGCACGCGACGCCGACTCGCGCCGCGAGCGGCCAGTATGCTCGGGCCCGATGCTGGCCGCCATCGACCATGTCGGGGTCGCCGTCGAGGACATCGACGCGGCGCTCCCCCTGTATCGCGACGCGCTCGGGATGGCGCTCGTGCACCGGGAGACGGTGCAGGAGCAGGGCGTCGACGCCGCGCTGCTCGACGTCGGCGACGGTCACATCGAGCTGCTGCAGCCGCTCGGACCCGACACCGCGGTGGGCAAGTTCCTCACGCGGCGCGGGGCGGGTCTGCATCACGTCGCCTATCGCGTTGAGGACATCGAGGCGACGCTCGCGGCCTTGAAGGCCGCCGGGCTGCGGCTGATCGACGAGCAGCCGCGGACGGGGATCCGCGACTCGCGCGTCGCCTTCCTGCATCCGGCCTCCACCGGAGGCGTCCTCACCGAGATCGTCCAACCTGCTCAGGGAGCGCACTAGATGTCAGTTGACAAGCCGCAGAAGGTCAGCATCGGTTTCCTCGGCAGCCAGGTCCTGAGCGCCCGGGTGAACCCCGAGCAGCTCGCCTCGCTCCACAACGCGCTCGGATCCGACGGCTGGCACGACCTCGTCGCCGAGGACGGCACGGTCGCGCTCGACCTCAGCAAGGTCGTCTACGTGCTCGTCGACCACGAGGAGCACCGGGTCGGCTTCGGCACCTGAGCCGGCGCGGAACACGAATAGCGTCCCGCTGCCCTGGGGGGGCAGCGGACCGCTTGGGGAGAGGGAGAGAGACGGTGCACTCCGGGAGCTGCTGCTGCAGCGGTCACGCGCCGGGGCAGGGGGACCGGCGCGTGACCTTGGACTGCAGCGGGAGGTGCCCCCGGGAGTGAGGTTCCGTCCTCTGTGCTCAGAATGATGCTCATCGGTGGCAGCGGCAACCACCGTATGTACGGCTGCACCGCCTCCGTAGAAACCACTGAGCGGCGCGGAACGCCGACGACGGCGCGACGCCGACGGCGCACCGGCTGCGTACAGTCCCGCGTCGTGTCGCTGCTCGATCTCGATCGCCGGCTGCTGCTGTTCCTGCGCACGCGAGGCCACGTCCGTGGGCTCGAGCGTGGGCTGGGCCTGTACTCGCGCAGCGGTGAGCATGCGGCGTGCTGGCTCGCGCTCGGCTGCGCCGGCGGCCTGCTCGATCGCGACCCCTCGCGGCGCCGGCGCTGGCGGCGCGGCGTCCGGGTGATCGGCGGCGCCTACGTCCTCAACTACGCGGTCAAGGTCAGCGTGCGGCGGCGCCGACCCGAGCTCGACGGGCTGCCCCCGCTCACCCCGACCGTGTCCCGGATGTCGTTCCCGAGCGCCCACGCGACGAGCTCGTTCGCCGCCGCGCTCGCGTTCAGCGGGCTCGCGCCGGCGGCGGCGCTGTACGCGGCGGCGGGACTGTTCGCCGTGAGCCGCCCCTACCTCGGCGTGCACTACCCGAGCGACGTGCTCGCGGGGGCGGTGCTCGGCACGGCGCTGGCCGCGGCATGGCCACAGGGGGCGCCGGGCGCCCGCCCGGAGACGGACCCCCCGGGGCGCGGCATGATGAAGGTCGGCATCGTCGGGATGCCCAACGCGGGCAAGTCCTCGCTGTTCCGCGCGCTCACCGGCGTGGCCGCGGAGGCGGCCAACTACCCGTTCACGACGATCGAGCCGAACGTCGCCGTCGTTCCGGTCGCTGACGAGCGCCTCGACGCGGTCGCCCGCACCGTCGGCGCCTCCAAGGTCGTCCCCGACACGATCGAGTTTCACGACATCGCCGGGCTCGTCGCCGGCGCCCACAAGGGCGAGGGCCTCGGCAACAAGTTCCTGGCCAACATCCGCGAGACCGACGCGATCGTCCACGTCGTGCGGGCGCACGAGGACCCGGGCGTCGTGCACCCCGAGGGCAAGGTCGACCCGCTCGCCGACATCGACACGATCGAGACCGAGCTCATCTACGCCGACCTCGAGCAGGCCGAGCGCCGGCTCGATCGCGTGGTCCGCGCGGCGCGCGGCGGCGACAAGGCCGCGGTCGCCGAGGCGGCGTGGCTCGGCGAGCTGATCGAGGCGCTCCAGGCCGGGCGCCCGGCGCGCACCGTCCCCCCGCCGGCCGACGCTCCCCACGCGATGACCTTGCTCTCCCCGCTCACCGCCAAGCCGGTGCTGTTCGTGGCCAACGTCGAGGAGGGCAGCGACGAGCTGCCGGCGGCGATCCTCGAGCACGCCCGCACCCACGACGCCGCTGCGGTCGCGGTGTCGGCGCGGCTCGAGTCCGAGCTCTCCGAGCTCGACGACGAGGATGCCGCGGCGATGCGGGCCGACCTCGGGCTGAGCGAATCGGGGCTCGACACCGTCGTGCAGGGCGCGTTCTCGCTGCTCGAGCTGGTGGCCTTCTTCACCGCCGGCGAGGACAAGCCGGCGCAGTCCTGGCACCTCCGGCGCGGACTGTCGGTATGGCACGCCGCCGGGCTCATCCACTCCGACATCCAGCGCGGCTTCGTCCGCGCGGAGATCGTGGGCTGGGATGAGCTCGTCGACGCCGGCGGCTACGCCGGGGCGCGTGACCGGGGGACGCTGCGGCTCGAGGGCCGCGACTACGTCGTCGCCGACGGCGACGTGATCACGGTCAAGTTCACGCCCTGAGCGTCGTCAGTGGACGAAGCGCGGGGTCCGCGCGAACAGCTGCTGGGTGACCGCGAACGCGGGCTTGGCCTGCCCGTCGTAGGCGATCAGCCCCTTGTGATGGATCCCGTCCGGCGTGGTGCCCGCCGGTAGCGTCGCCCCGCCGGTCCAGCCGGGCGCGACGGCGAACTCCCGCAGCGTCCAGTAGATCGAGCCGTTCATGAACGACAGGCCGTTGATGACGCCGAGCGTGTTCTCGATGTAGTCGTTCTGGAACTCGTAGGTGCCCTTCGTGCTCGCCGAGCCGTCGTACCGCGACTCGGCGCCGTACTCCGAGACGGCGAGGGCGAGCTTGGGATAGCGGCGGTGGGTGAGCGCCAGGAACGGCCGTAGCTCGCCGAAGCTGGCGATCGAGTGCGTGCGCGGCCCGGTGTACCAGCCGAAGTAGCTCGAGATTCCCAGCACGTCAAGCTTGCCGTAGATCTTCTGAGCCGGGTAGTTCGTGTAGCAGTAGGTGTCGAGCGCGACCGGGATGCCCGGGTTGAGCCGCCGGGCAAGCGGGATCGCCTGGTTCAGGTAGGCGCGGGTGCCGGCCACCGTGTCCGGAGTCGGGGTGAGCTCGTTGCCGACCGAGTCGATGATCACGGACGGGTGGTCGCGGTCGCCGATGAGCGTCGAGCGCAGCAGCGCGAGGGCGCGAGCCCGGCCGCCGGCGCTGCGGAGCACCGGGTCGGCATGGTCGATGGGCGCCTGGGCCCAGACCATGATCCCGGCGGCGTCGAGGGCGTCGAGCAGCCGCGGGCTGAGCAGGTAGTGGGCGCGGGTGACGTTCGCCCCCACCGCCTTGAGCTCGGAGACGATGGTGGCGATGTCGCCGTCGGTCATCGCGGCGCCGTCGCCGTCGATGTCCTCGTGGACGGCGGCGCCGTGGAGCCACAGCCGGCGACCGTTGAGGTAGAGCAGGCCGTGGCGCACCTGCACCGTCCGCAGGCCGCTGCGCAGCGAGGTGGACGTCTCGACCGACCCGCCCACGACGCCGTCGACCTGCACGCCGTAGAGGGCCGGAGAGCTCGGCGACCACAGCGCCGGCCGGCCGTGGATCGGGACCCGGAGGCTGAAGCTGCGCGACTGCCGCGAGGTGATGCGCGGCTGCGAGACGCGGACGGTCCAGCTCGCCCCTGACGGCGCGGTGACGTGCACGGCGATCTGGGGCTTCAGCGCCCCGAGCCAGTTGTCGGTGAGCGTGCCGCTCACCTGCAGCGACGCGCAGTGCAGACCGCAGCCGAGCTCTGGCGTGACCGCGACCGAGCCGAGCGACACGCGGCGGACGGGCTCCAGCGTCACCGGGCCCATGATCCCGCCCCAGTTCCACCAGTCCTCGGGCAGGGTGCCGGGGCCCTTGTCGTTGTCGACGCGGACGACGAGCAGGTTCTGCTGGCCGGGCGTGAGTGTCATCGCCGGCACCGAGAACGGGGCGTAGGGGTCGGAGTTCGACCCGACCTTCACGCCGTTGAGCCACACCTGGGCGTTGCGCCGCACGCTCTCGAAGGCGATCCGCCACGAGCGACCACGGCTCGTCGGCGGACCGGTGAAGTTGATCGCATACCAGCCGACCTGGTTGTGGTCGCCCGAGCTCGAGACGGTCGGGTTGAAGTCGTTGGGCAGCGACACCGCGGTCCAGTCCGCGCCGGCCGACCCGCCCTGCGGCCAGTCCTGCCACAGCCCCGAGTTCGACGGGTCGGCGGTGTAGCGCCAGCCGGTGGTGAGGGCGATCGGGGCGGGGAGGCCGGCGGCGGCGCGAGCGCGCGCGGCGGGGTGGGCGGTCGCCGCCGGGTGGGCGCTCGCCGCCGGGTGGGCGGTCGCCGCCGGGTGGGCGGTCGCCGCTGCCGCGCCACTCACCGGCCCGGCGGCCAGCACGGCCGCCGCGCCAACGGCGATGAGCGCCAATCGACGCGCTGCTTCGGACATCGTTACTCGTTCCCGCTTCACAAGTCGTTCACGGTCTCGGCCTGCTCGAGTCGCTCGGCGAGCCGGTTCAGACCGAACTCCCTTGCCGCCTGCGCGCCCCCTGCGAGATCGGTGGGGCGATCGGGCGGCCGCTGCATGTCAACCATACGCAGAGTGGCGATGTCGTGAAACGCCCGTAACTCACCGGCGTGCTCGGTGAGGGCGGCCGCGACCTTCGGGCGCTCGCTCGCGGCGGCGGCGATCGCGCCCTCGAGCGATCCGTGCCGCGCGAGCAGCTCGGCCGCCGTCTTCGGCCCGATCCCGGGCGCGCCCGGCAGGCCATCGGAGGGATCGCCGCGCAGCGCGATGAAGTCGGGGACGAGCTCGGGCCCGATGCCGTAGCGCTTGCGCACCTCGGCCGGATCGACGGTCTCAAAGCCGCTCGTGCCCTGCTTGAGGTACAGCACCTGGACGCGGTCGCTGACGCACTGGTACATGTCGCGGTCGCCGGTGACGATCAGGGTCTCGCCACCGGCCGCGGTCTCGGCCGCGGCGAGCGAGCCGAGCAGGTCGTCGGCCTCGAGCGCGTCGGCGCTCTCGACCTCCCAGCCGAAGCGGCGGAAGAACGCCGGGCCCTGCTCGAACTGCCAGGCAAGAGCCTCCGGAACCTCGGGGCGGTGGGCGTGGTAGGCGGGATACAGCTCGGTGCGGTAGGCGGCCGCCTCGGCGCCGAAGCAGAGCACGATCACACGCGGCCCCCGGTCGGCGGCGATCCGCAACAGCGCGTTGGTCGCGCCGAGCAGGGCGTTGACCGGCTTGCCCTCGGCACCCGTGATCGAGTCCGGCAGAGCGTAGAACGAGCGGTAGAGGACGAACGGGGCATCGACGACGAGCAGGGGCCCAGACACGCGCCTCAGCCTAGACGGGACGACCGGGCTTTGCCGCCGCTCCAGGTTTGGCGTCGCGCGATCCGGTTAGATACGGCTGGCATGGCGCAGCGCAGAGCCTCCGATGTCTTCGTCGAATGCCTCGAGGCCGAGGGCGTCCGCTACGTGTTCGGCATCCCGGGCGAGGAGACGCTCGACCTCAACGAGTCGCTGGACAGGTCATCGATCCAGTTCGTGCCGGTGCGCCATGAGCAGGGCGGCGCCTACATGGCCGACGCCTACGGGCGACTGACCGGTCGCGCGGGGGTCTGCCTGGGCACGCTCGGGCCGGGCGCGACGAACCTCGTCACCGCCGTGGCCGACGCATTTCTGGACCGCGCCCCACTCGTCGCGCTCACCGGCCAGTCCGACCTCGAGCGAATGCACAAGGAGTCGCACCAGTACATCGACCTGCTCGCCATCCTGCGGCCGGTCGTCAAGTGGAACGCGCGCGTGTCGAGCCCGGAGATCGTGCCCGAGGTCGTGCGCAAGGCATTCAAGGTCGCCGAGTCCGAGAAGCCCGGCGCGACTCACATCGAGCTGCCCGAGGACGTCATGGGCCGTCCGCTCGACGCGTCCCCGCTGCCGCGGCGCGACCCCGTCCGCCCCGAGCCCGGCATCCGTGAGATGCAGCGCGCCGCGGAGATCATCGACGCGGCCGAGAACCCGATCGCACTCGCCGGCAACGGCGCGATCCGCGGCAAGGCCGCCCGCGCGCTGCGGGCGTTCGTCCAGGTCACCGGCATCCCCGTGGCCGAGACGTTCATGGCCAAGGGCCTGCTCGACTACGAGGACCCGGGCGCGCTCGGCACGGTCGGCCTCCAGGCCCGCGATTACGAGATGGCGGGTTTCGAGGACGCCGACGTCGTGATCGCGATCGGCTACGACCTCGTCGAGCACTCGCCCGAGCACTGGAATCCGCGGGGCGACAAGCAGATCGTCGTGATCGACTCGGTTGCAGCCGAGATCGACGAGTTCTTCGTGCCCGAGGTCGAGCTAATCGGCGACATCGCCCACGTGCTCGCCGGGTTGGCCACCGCGTGCTCGCGGACGCCCGGCGTGGTCGCCTCGAGCGGGCTGCGCGCGGTCACCCTGCGCGCGCTCTCGGAGGCGCGCGAGGACCACCACTTCCCGATGCGCCCGCCGCGCGTGCTGTGGGACATCCGCCAGGCGCTCGGCCCGCTCGACATCCTCGTCTCCGACGTCGGCCTGCACAAGCTGTGGATCGGTCGCATGTTCCCCGCCCACGAGCCGGGAACGGTGCTGATCGCCAACGGTCTGGCCGGGATGGGCTTCGCGCTGCCGACAGCGATCGCCGCCAAGCTCGTGCACCCCGAGCGCCACGTCGTCACCGTCAACGGCGACGGCGGCTTCCTGATGAACTTCCAGGAGCTCGAGACCGCGATGCGGCTGCGCACGCCCGTGGTCAACGTGCTGTGGGAGAACGGGCAGTTCGGCTCGATCGCGTGGAAGCAGGACAAGAAGTTCGGCCGCCACTTCGACGTCGACTTCGGCAACCCGGACTTCGTCAAGCTCGCCGAGGCGTTCGGGGTGCCGGCCTGGCGCTGCACCTCGCCGGAGGATTTCCCGATCCGGCTGCGCGAGGCGCTCGCGCTCGACGTGCCCTCGGTGATCGTCGTGCCGATCGATTACTCGATCGATGTGGCCAAGGGCGTGATCGGGCTCGGGGCCGAGACGGTCGCGACGTAGCGGCCGACCTGCACTTCCGTCCGCATAGTGGACGCTTTGTCGGGTGCGCGGCGGGCACGGGCGGGGACGGGCGAGCGCGACGGGCCCGCAGGCCGCGCCGCGCTCTCCCCCTCTCCCACTGGAAGTCGCTACAGATTGCCCTGCGCCATCTTGCGCAGGTCCATCGCCTTCTCGTAGGTCTCCTCGTCGACGCCCTTCTCGTAGGCGACCTCACGGAGCATGCGGCCTGAGTTGGCCGCCTCCTTGACGATCTCGGCGGCCTTGTCGTAGCCGATGTACGGGTTGAGCGCGGTCGCCGCGGCGAGGGTCGACTCCGCCGACCGGTGGCAGCCGTCCTCGTTTGCCCGGATACCGTCGACGCACTTGTCGGCGAGGATCCGCGAGGAGGTGCTGAGCAGCAGGATCGACTCGAGCAGGTTGCGCGCGATCAGCGGCACGCGAACGTTGAGCTCGAAGTTGCCCTGCGAGCCCGCGATCGTGATCGCGGTGTCGTTGCCGATGACCTGAGCGCCGACCTGGAGGACGACCTCGGGAATGACCGGGTTGACCTTCCCCGGCATGATCGAGGAGCCCTTCTGGAGCTCGGGCAGGAAGATCTCGCCGATCCCGGCACGGGGGCCCGAGCCAAGCAGCGCGAGGTCGTTGGCGATCTTGGTCAGCGAGACGGCGATCACCTTGAGCGCCGCGGAGAGCTCGACGAGCGCGTCACGGTTGCCCTGCGCCTCAAACGGATCCTCGGGGGCGCGGATCTCAAGCCCGGTCGAGTCGGTGAGGCGGGCCCGGACGCGGATGGCGAACTCCGTGTGGGTGTTGAGCCCGGTACCGGTGGCCGTGCCACCGAGAGGGATCTGCGCGACCTGCGGCAGCGCGTTGCGCACCCGGCGGGCGCCGAGGCGCACCTGGGCGGCGTAGCCGCCGAACTCCTGACCGAGCGTGACGGGCACGGCGTCCATGAGATGCGTGCGACCGGACTTGACGATGTCCTTGAACTCGTCCGCCTTGGCCGCGAACGCGGCCTCGAGCCGCTCGAGCGAGGGCAGGAGCTCGTGGGTCGCGGTGGCGAGCGCCGCGAGGTGCACGGCCGACGGGAACACGTCGTTGGAGGACTGACCCATGTTGACGTGATCGTTGGGATGGGCGCCGTCGCCGGCGAGGTTGGCGATCACCTCGTTGGCGTTCATGTTCGACGAGGTGCCCGAGCCGGTCTGGAAGACGTCGATCGGGAACTGGTCGTCGAACTCACCGTCGGCGACGCGGTCGGCGGCGACGGCGATGCGCTCGGCGACCCCAGGATCGAGCAGCCCGAGCTCGGCGTTCACGCGGGCCGCCGCGGCCTTGATGCGGCCAAGCCAGCGCACGACCGGGACGGGGACGCGCTCACCCGAGACCGGGAAGTTCGCGACGGCTTTCGTTGTCTCTCCACCCCAGAGCTGCTCGCTCTCCTGGACGCTCATGTCGTTTCCTTTCAGCGTTTCATCGACGTCTTTAAGACGCTACTCCTCGGCCCGCGCGCTCGCCGCGTGACGGCAGATGGTGTTCACCCGCAGAACGCGATCAGCTCGCGGGCGACGCCGACCGGGTCGTCGTAGGCCATGAGAAAGCCCGTCTCCGGCAGCGTCCGCAGCTGGGCGTCAGGGAGCAGGTCGAGCGCCTCCTGCGCGCCCTGGAGGGGGAAGGCCGGATCCTCGTCGGCCCACAGGAGCAGGACCGGCGCGGTGATCCGCGGGTAGGCGTCGAGCAGGTCGCGCTGCGGCTCGGCTGGCCAGCGTCGCACGAACTTCGCCCACGACCGCGCCCGGTTGCCGTTGCCGCCGACGTCGGCGAAGGCGTGGCGCACGAGATCACGCGCCTCCGGGTTGTGCTGGACGCTCAGCCGCTCCCCGACCGAGGGCCGGAAGACGAGCTTGGCCCCGTGCGAGAGGACGCGATCGAGGCCGGGCAGCGCCCCGAGCCGGCAAACCCCCCGCCACACCGCGCGCTTGCCGGCGAACTCCTCACGCCGATGCAGACGATTGGGCATGACGACCAGCCGGGAGGGCTCGAGCTGGCCGCTCATCGTCGCTCGCAGCGCGAGCTCCGCCCCGAGGTCGTGACCGGCGAGAATCACCCGTGGACCCGCCTCCTCCTGGCAGAAGCCCGCGAGCACCTCGGTGAGCCAGTCACGCGTGTAGGGGTGCCGCGGCCGGTCCTCGGAGTCGCCGTGGAGCGGCAGATCCGGAAGCAGGACGCGGAAGCGGGCGGACAGCGGGTCGACGACCGGCTCCCACTCTCGGTGCGACAGTCCGAGTGAGTGGAGCAATACGATTGTGGGACCGGTTCCCGTCTCGCGGTAGGCGACCCGCGCGCCGTCGTGATGGTGGTAGAGCCGGAGGCGCATCTTCTGAGATCCTCGCATCCCATCGTTAGCCGTGACCTTGGGGGGAAAAGGTTGTGCAAAACCTGTGGGAGGTTCCGCAACCCTGCCCAAACGGCGCTGAAATGCAGGCATGGAGCAAATGCAACCTAGCCCTCTGGGCCTTTCCACCTCGCAAGCGGCTCGCGCGCTCGGCGTCTCGCTGGGCACGATCCGGCGGTGGTCGGACATGGGATATCTCGAGTCCTACCGTACCCCCGGCGGCCAGCGCCGCTTTAGTCGCGAGCAGATCGATCAGTTCATCGTGTCGCTGCAGCAGGGCGGCGGCTCGCCCTCGCGCGAGCGCCAAGTGAGCTGACGGGAAGCCCGAAGGCAACAATCGAATGGGGCCGGCCGCGGCGTGTAGCGCCGTCGGCCGAGACACATATGGGGGCGTACGCGCAGGAGCTGTGACGCGATCGCGGGTGCGACGCGCAATCAGCGACCGGCGCCGGCCTCGCGGATCCGGCGCTCCATGTTGAGCTCGGAGTCGAAGTCGGCCTTGTCGGCGTGCCGATAGGCGACGCCTTCGCCGCTCAGGAGGCTGGCGAGAATCTCGACGTAGCCGGCGTCGAGCTGGCTGCCGGCCACGCGCCGCAGCTCTCGCAAGGCCTCGAACGAGCTCATCGGCGTGCGATACGTGTCGCTCGCGGTGAGGGTGTCGTAGACCTCGGCGACGGAGATGATCTTGGCGATCTCCGGGATCTCGTCGGCCGCGCGGTTGTTGGGATAGCCCCGACCGTCGACGCGCTCGTGATGGCAGAGGATGATCTCGGCCACCGGTCCGTACATGCCGAGGTCGCGCAGCATCTCGGCGCCGAGCTCGGGATGGCGCTGGATCGCCACCCAGTCCTCCTCGGTGAGCGTCCGCCCCCGTTCGGCGACGCGATCGGATAGCGCAAAGTGCCCGATGTCGTGCAGCAGGCCGGCCGTATGCGCGAGTTCGCACTCCTGATCGCTCATGCCCGCCGCCGCGGCCATGTCCCGGGCGAAGCGCGCGACCGCAGCGGCATGGCGGGCAGCGCGACCGTCGCGGATGTCGAGGGCGCGCATGAGCCCCGCGAGGACGCCCCAGGAGAGGGAGACATACTGCTCGGCGCGGTGGCGCGACCGCTCGAGCAGATGCGCCATATAGGTGAAGGCGAAGACACCGACGAGCGCGAAGACGATACCCCTGATTCCGACCTTGAGGTAGATGCTCGTTCCAGCGACAGCCAGCGCGATATTGAGCGCGAGGCTGGGGCAGTACTCCCACAGCAACTCAAGGCTCACGTGACGATCGCCACGGAACCATTGCTGGAAGGAGCCGACAATCACGAAGTTCAGGACAGCAATGACGGCACCGGCCGCTGCCACCGTGGTGTAGAAGGCAACCGAGTCCGCCGGATTCGGCTGAACGAGCCGAATCAGATTGGCGGCGACCAATGCGGGTACGACGGCGCCGAGCACATTGAAGCCCACGGCGAACCGAACCGTCTTGAGCCGGCGGGCAGCAACCAGTTCTGCCGACAGCGCGCAGATCGACGCCGATGTGGGGCCGACCAGAGCCGCAGCCAAGGTCACCACGACGAACGAGGCCGAGATCGAAAAACGACCCACCATGGGCACTACCGCGAAGCCGGCAACGACCGCGGCAACCCAAAGAACGACGGCGAGCGTGCTAGTGAGCCCGTGGTCGGTGTGCGCCTGGACTACTGCAAGGGCTGCGCAAGCTCCGAGCCCCGCTGAGAGAAGCAGCGTGGGGACTCGACCGACTCGCCGTGGCAAGGCAGGAACGACCGCGGCGGGCTCCGCCATGGCCGTAACTTAGCGCGAAACACGGGAAATTCCAGCTTGTCGCTTGATTTTCAGCCTCCGCGCAGCATGGATCCTCCACTCCGTTGGGTCTCCAGCCGTGCGTTGGGGCGCTGAGACCGGCTATCAGGCTTCAAACTTGCACAAGTTTTGCACAAGTTCCGTACGGGAAGCTGTTCAATTCTATGAGTGGGTAAGCTAAATAGCAACGGGTGCCCCGACCTTTTCAGTGCATGCGCTATTTGAAGACGAGCGAAGCGGCGGCCCTGCTCAACGTGAGCCCCAACACGCTGCGCGCGTGGGAGCGCCGGTTTGGGTTCCCGAAGCCGCAGCGGTCGCCGGGTAAGCACCGCCTGTTCACCCACGGCGAGGTGGCGGCCCTGCGCGACGCGCTCCAGGAGGGGCTGTCGATCTCCTCGGCCGTGTCTCGCGCGCGTGAAGGATTGGCCGCGGACAGCAATTCGCTCGTCGGCGCCCTCGTCTCCTATGAGGGGGAGCGCGCCGACGCCGCGATCGAAGCCGCCCTGGCGCTGCGCAGCGTCGAGCGCTCGGTCGAAGAGGTGCTGCTGCCGACGCTCGACGAGATCCACCGCCGCTACGGCTCGGAGTCGGCCGCCTGGGCGTTCGCCGCGCACTGGGGCGCCGATTGGCTGAGGCGCGCGCAGCGACTCGCGCCGCCGCCCGTGCGCCCGGTGTCTCTCGTCATCGGCGACGCGTCGCGCGACGAGCTCGATCCCGATGCGCCGTACATCCGCGCGCTCGAGCTGTTCTGCGTGCGCGCCGGCATCAAGGTCTTGAGCTTGTCCGCCCGCGGGGTGACCGGCATCGGAGATGCGGTCACGATTCATCGGCCGAATCTCGTCGTGCTGGCCGGCGGTCATCTCTCGGACGACACCGTCGCGCGGTGGGCGTACGCGATCCGGCTGGCCGCAGGCGCCATGCCGGTCGCCGTCTATCGTCGTGGTGATCAGCGGGTACGGATGCGTACGACCGGTACGAGCGTGCTGCCTGCGGGGGCTGGGGATGCCCAGCGGCGGCTGCTCGAGCTGATCGAAACCGATTATGGGGCGCGCGTCACGACAAACCCTCTCGGTGAGTCGGGTGGGGGCGCTCGGAGCGCGAGTCTGTAGCTGAGGGGTACCCGGTCTCATCTATCAGGGCGGCGAAGGGGATTTCCGGAATGGCAGTAGGACAACCACACAGAAGGCGGCTTCAATTGGCCGTCGTACCCAACGACCGACCGGTTCGTCAAGAGCTAGTCGGTTTTTGTAGCCATTGTGGGGCGCACTCGGAGCAAAATCACACTAATTCGCGCGTTTGCTCGAGCTGCGGGCTCGGGCTCGTGCTCCAGGCCAACAGCGACGTGGCGCCCGATCCGGGCGACGCTTTTGTCGTTCTCGACAGCTCGCTATCGGTGTGCGCGGTGTCGGGAGCGGCCGAGGAGCTGCTCGAAACGCGTGAGACCGAAGCGGTCAATCGGCACGTCACCGAGCTGATCGTCCCGGCCGACGCCGAGGCGCAGGGAGCGGCGAATCTCGCGGCAGCGGTCACATGGGCCGCCCGTGGCGACGAGACCGCGCGACGCGTCTTCATCCGCCCCGCGAACACCTTCGGGGTGCGGGTGCCGGCGCGGATCGCCAGCTGCGGGCCGCCGACGGCCGCGCTGATCCTGTTCGACTAGACGCGGCTCGGACGGGCGAGCGAGACGGGTGCCGCCGGAGCGACCGGCGCCACGGCCTGGGCGTGACGCGCCGCGTCGAGCTTGCCGAGCAGAATGTCGCGGGCGGCGACGGGCTGATCGCCGAGCCGGCACACCGTGCTCGCCCCGGTATCGGGGACCGCGCCGCGATAGTCGAAGACCGTGACCTCCTGGATCACGCCGCGGACGGCATAGACGAGCCGCCCGATCGAGTCCAGGGAGACGCGGCGCCCAGTGAGCACGACCGCCGCCGGCATCAGGGCACGGACTGCGCGGCCGAGCCGGGCGGGGTCGATCGAGGCGGTCAGCGACAGGGTCCGCAGCCCGGCGCGGCGGAGCATGAGCTCGAGCGCCTGGGCGTGGAGGGCGTCGAGATCGCAGGGGATCGACGCGTCGAAGATGAGGACCCCCTCGGGGCGGCTCGCCGGCGGCGAGAGCCGCTTGAGCGCCGACAGCCAGGCGGTGGCGTGGCGCCAGCCGAACTCGTACTCCGCGCTGGCCCCGGTGGCCTCAGCGTGGTCGCTGACGGCCACGAGCAGCACCTCCTCGATCGTGCGCTCGAGCGAGCGTATCGTGAGGCTCTCCTCGAGCAGGCGGTTGGCCTTGTCCTCGTCGAAGGCGGCGAAGGCGGCTGCGACCCTGCTCGAGGACGACGGGCCCTCACCGCGCTCGCGGGCGAGCGAGATCGCCGAGGAGACGTTGTGGGTCTCGGCGAGGCTCAGGCGCAGCGACTCGATCTCGGCGAGCTCGTACTGGCGATGACCGCCGGGCGAGCGGTGCGGGGAGGGGAAGCCGTAGCGCCGCTCCCAGCTGCGAAGGGTGTTGGGGCTGACGCCGAGCATGACGGCGGCGGCGTTGGTCCGGATGCCACTCATTTGTGTGATTTATCGAGGTCTGAGGAACGCTTCGCAACACCCGCAAGCGTCCATGCACTATGAACGTTTGGCTGCCGGGGAAGGAAAGCAGGAACCGACCGCGACGGGCCGGAGCTTCCGCGCCGGGCCCGCGAGCGCGCTGCTCCTACAATCCGCCGCCCATGGGATCTCCCCATCGTCGTGTCGACCCGCGTGCCTCATTCCCTGAGCTTGAGGAGCACGTGCTCGAGCGCTGGCGCGAGCGCAACGTGTTCGCGGAGTCGGTCCGGCGCCGCCAGGGATCGCCCGAGTGGGGCTTCTACGAGGGGCCGCCGACCGCGAACGGCTCGCCGGGCACGCACCACGTGCTCGCCCGCGTGTTCAAGGACATCTTTCCCCGCTACCGGACGATGCGCGGGTACTACGTCGAGCGCAAGGGCGGCTGGGACTGCCACGGCCTCCCGGTCGAGCTCGCCGTCGAGGCCGAGCTCGGCTTCGCCTCCAAGGACGACATCGAGCGCTATGGGATCGCCGAGTTCAACGAGCGCTGCCGCCAGAAGGTCCTCAGCCACGTCGAGGACTGGAACCAGCTCACCGAGCGGATCGGCTTCTGGATCGACCTCGACGACGCCTACAAGACCCTCGATCCCCAGTACATCGAGTCGGTGTGGTGGGCCCTGAAGACGATCCATGAGCGCGGGCTGCTGTTCGAGAAGCTCAAGGTCGTGCCCTACTGCACTCGGGACGGGACGACGCTCTCCAGCCACGAGCTCGGCCAGCCCGACGTCTACCAGGACGTGCACGACCCGTCGGTCTACGTGCGCTTCCCCGTCCTCGAGCACCACGGACCGGCCCGCCGCGGGGACGCGCTGCTCGTCTGGACGACGACGCCGTGGACGCTCGTCTCCAACGCCGCGGTTGCCGTCGACCCCGACCTCACCTACGTCCGCGCCCGGTCGGGCGAGGAGGTGCTGATCGTCGCCGAGGCGCTCGTCGAGCGGGTGCTCGGGGAGGAGGCCGAGATCCTCGAGCGCTTCTCCGGCCGCGCGCTCGAGGGACTCAGCTACGACCCCCCGTTCTCCTACATCGCCAGGGAGGCCTACGGACCCCGCGGCCACACCGTCCTGCTCGGCGACTTCGTCACCGCGAGCGACGGTACCGGGCTCGTCCACACCGCGATCGCCTTCGGCGAGGATGACTTCCGCCTCGGGGAGCAGTACGGGCTCAACGTAGTCAACCCCGTGCGCCTCGACGGCACCTACGACGAGCGCATCGGCCCCTACGCGGGCCGCTGGGTCAAGGACGCCGACCCCGACCTGATCGAGGACCTGCGCAGCCGCGGCCGGCTGCTGCGCTCGGAGACCTACGAGCACTCCTATCCCCACTGCTGGCGGTGCGGCACCCCGCTCCTCTACTACGCCAAGCCGTCCTGGTACATCGCCACCAGCCAGGTGAAGGACCGGCTGCTGGCCGCCAACGAGACGGTCAACTGGCACCCCGAGCACGTCAAGCACGGCCGCTTCGGCAACTGGCTGGAGAACAACGTCGACTGGGCGCTGTCCCGCGAGCGCTACTGGGGCACGCCGCTGCCGGTGTGGCGGTGCGCGAACGAGCACATCGAGGTGGTCGGGTCGCTCGCCGAGCTCGAGAGCCGCTCGGGGGTGAGCCTGGAGGACCCGCACCGTCCGTTCGTTGACGAGGTCGAGTTCGACTGCACCGAGTGCGGCCAGCCGATGCACCGGGTCCCCGAGGTGATCGACGTGTGGTTCGACTCGGGCTCGATGCCCTTCGCGCAGTTCCACGCCCCGCACCACAACCTCGAGCACTTCGAGCACCGCTTCCCGGCCGACTTCATCTGCGAGGCGCTCGATCAGACCCGCGGCTGGTTCTACTCGCTGCTCGCCGTCTCGACGCTGCTGTTCGACCAGTCGTCCTATCGCAACGTCCTCTGCCTCGGCCTGATCCTCGACGAGCAGGGCCGGAAGATGTCGAAGTCGCTCGGCAACGTCGTCGCGCCGTGGGACGTGATCGATCGCTACGGCGCCGACGCGCTGCGCTGGTACTTCTTCACCTCCAAGCACCCGTGGGACGGCTACCGCTTCTCGCTCGAGACGATCGGCGAGGCCGTGCGCCAGTTCCTGCTGCAGCTGTGGAACACCTACAGCTTCTACGTGCTCTACGCCAACGCCAACGACGTCGCGCGCACGACCCCCGCGGGCGAGCCACGCGAGCTCGATCGCTGGGTGCTCTCACGGCTGCACGCGACCACGGAGATCGTCATCGAGCGGCTCGACGACTTCGACGCCACCGGCGCCGGCCGCGCGATCGCCGAGTACCTCGACGAGCTCTCCAACTGGTACGTCCGCCGCTCCCGCCGGCGGTTCTGGGACGGCGACCCGACCGCGTTCGCCACCCTGCGTGAGTGCCTGGTCACGACCGCGAAGCTGCTCGCCCCGTTCGTGCCGTTCGTCGCCGACGAGATCTACGACAACCTCGACGGGCGCGAGCCGAGCGTCCACCTCTGCGACTTCCCGCTCGCCGCGGCACGCGATCGCGAGCTCGAAGATGCGATGGCCATCGCCCGGGAGACGGTCCGGCTCGGCCTCGCCGCCCGCGGGCAGGCGAAGCTCAAGGTGCGCCAGCCGCTGCGTGCCGCCGTCGTCGTGGCCATCGGCAGCGAGCGCGCGGCGATCGAGCGGATGGCCGAGATCGTCCGCGAGGAGCTCAACGTCAAGGAGCTCCGCTTCGTCTCCGACGCCGACGAGCTCGGCGAGATCGAGGTCAAGCCCAACTACCGGGCGCTCGGGCCGCGGTTCGGCAAGCGGATGCCGCTCGTCGCCGCCGCCGTCGCCGGACTCGACCCGGCCCACGTCGCGCAGGCGCTGCGGGACGGCCAGTGCGTCGCCATCACGATCGACGGCCAGGATCACCAGCTCGCCAGCGAGGACCTGCTCATCTCGATGAAGCCGCTCGAGGGCTACCAGGTCGAGCGCGAGGGCTCACACGCGGTCGCGCTCGAGCTCGGGATCGACGACGAGCTGCGCGCCGAGGGCTGGGCGCGCGACGTCGTCCGGGCCGTGCAGATGGCCCGGCAGGACGCGGGCCTGCAGGTCACCGACCGGATCGTCCTCACGCTCGACGGGGATGCCCCGCTGCGCGCCGCGGCGCGCGCCCACGAGGCCTACATCGCCGCCGAGACGCTCGCGGTCGAGGTCGGCTACGAGTCCCTCATCGGCGTCGAGCCCGTCGCGATCGACGGGCTCACGCTGCGAATCGGGGTTGCGCTGGGCGGAAGCTAGCCGAAGGCTAGTGACCTGAGTCAGAAATTCGCTGGCAGTAGGTTGCGAGGCTGTCGAGGATCTCGTCCGCGGTCTTGTGCCAGACGTAGGGCTTGGGGTCTTCGTTCCCGTTGGTGATCCAGGTGCGGATCGACGCGACGAGGTCGCGGACGGAGCGGTGGGCGCTGCGTTTGATCCACTTGGTGGTCAGCTCGGCGAACCACCGCTCGACGAGGTTCAGCCACGAGCTATAGGTCGGGGTGAAGTGCAGCGTGAATCGAGGGTGGCGGACCAGCCACCGCTGGATCGATGGGGTCTTGTGGGTCGAGGAGTTGTCCAGCACGACGTGGACCTGGAGGTGCGCCGGCACCGAGCTGTCGATCAGGTGCAAAAACCGGCGGAACTCATCGGCGCGATGGCGTGGAGTCATGTCGCTGATCACCTGGCCAGAGGCGACGTCAAGCGCGGCATACAGATTCGTGGTCCCGTTGCGAACGTAGTCGTGAGTCCGTCGCTCGGGCACCCCGGGCATCAGCGGCAGAATCGGCGCTGAGCGATCCAGCGCCTGGATCTGGGACTTCTCATCGACGCACAGCACCACGGCGGCGTCGGGCGGGTTGAGGTACAGCCCGACGATGTCGCGGACCTTGTCGATGAACTGCGGATCCGGGGACAGCTTGAACGCCTCGGTCTGGTGGGGCTTGAGCCCGAACGCCCGCCAGATCCGACTGATCGCCGTCTGGCTCATCCCCGTCGCCTGAGCCATCGAGCGCGTCGACCAATGCGTCGCGTTCGGTGGCCGCTCCTCG
Source organism: uncultured Solirubrobacterales bacterium (assembly GCA_963752905.1). Taxonomy (GTDB): domain Bacteria; phylum Actinomycetota; class Thermoleophilia; order Solirubrobacterales; family Solirubrobacteraceae; genus Palsa-465. Next base: position 219,906 of record CAVWAC010000015.1, on the reverse strand, counting down.
AGCGTCTTGACGATCACCCGCTCGACATGATCGTCACCAATCGAGCGCGGCTTGCCCGGCCGCGGCTCGTCATGCAAGCCATCAAAGCCACGCTTCGCGAAGCGACCCCGCCACCGACCAACCGTGTCCGTGCCGCAGCCCAGTCGCGCAGCGATCTCCTTGCTCGGCACACCATCAGCAGCGGCCAACACGATCCGACACCGCAGCGCCAACGCTCGCGCGCTGTTCGGGCGCCGAGCCCACCGCTCGAGCACCTCCCGATCCTCCTCGCTGAGCACGACCTCCGCACGCTGCGCCATAACCGCCTCCAATCGTCGTCGATCGACACGACGAATTCGACGCAAAACCACGCCTGCCTGCGAACTAACGACTCAGGTCACTAGGCGAGCGCCGGCTCGAGCTCGGCCTCGAGGCGCTTTTTCGGATACGCGCCGATCACCGTCTTGGCCGGCTGGCCGTGACGGAAGAGGATCAGCGTCGGGATCGACATCACGTTGAACGCCATCGCGGTCTGCTGGTTCTCGTCGATGTTCAGCTTGACCACCTTCAGCGCGTCGGCGCGCTCCTGGGCGATCTCCTCAACGACCGGCGCCACCATCCGGCAGGGCCCGCACCACGGCGCCCAGAAGTCGACGAGGACGGGGACGTCGGACTCGATGACCTCGGCCTGGAAGTTGTTGTCGGTGACCTCTGAAACGGTGCCTGCCATTCTGGCTCCTTGGGCGGTTCGTGATTACTTCAGAAAGTATAGCGCGGCATCGGCGGGTCCCGTGCTCACCCCGGCCGGGGCCCCAGCGCGCGCCGGCGGCGACGCCCCACGGCGACGCCCCGCTGCGACGCCCCGCTGCGGCCGCACTAGCCTACGAAATCGATGGCCGATCCGACCAACAGCGAGATCGCGGCCGCCCTCGACGAGCTCGGCGACCTCTACGAGCTCGACGGGGCGATCGTCCACCGCATCGTCGCCTACCGCAACGCCGCCAAGGCCGTGCGTGAGGCCCCCGTATCGATGTCCGCGCTCGCGCGGCAGGGCCGGGCGACCGAGCTGCCGGGCGTCGGCGCGACGATCCAGGAGAAGGTGCTCGCGCTCGCCGACGACGGCGTGATTCCGGCGGCCGCGCGGCTCCGGGCGAAGTTCCCGCCCGGGCTGCTCGAGCTGACCCACCTCCCGGGCCTCGGCCCCAAGCGGGCGCGCAAGCTGTTCGAGGAGCTCGGGATCGACTCGCTCCAGGCGCTGCGGACGGCGGCCGAGGAGCAGCGGATCCGCACGCTGAAGGGGTTCGGCCCCAAGGCGGAAGAGAGCCTGCTCACCGCGGCGGGCGCTGCCGGCGCCGGCGCTCCGCGCACCCGCGTGGTGCTCGACCGCGCGCTCACCGTCGGCGAGGCGCTGCTCGCCGCGCTCCGCGCCCACCCGGCCGCGGAGCGGGTCGAGCTCGCCGGCTCGGCGCGGCGTATGGCCGACAGCGTCAAGGACCTCGACATCATCGCCACGGCGAGTGACCCCGCCGCCCTCGCCCGCGCGGCGGCCGGGCTCGAGCTCGTCGAGCAGGCCGGCACGCCGAGCGAGGCTGGGGTGCGGATGCGGACCCACACCGGCCTGCAGGTCGACGTCAAGATCGTCGCCCCCGATCAGTTCGGCAACCTGCTGCAGCACTTCACCGGCTCCAAGGAGCACAACATGGCCCTGCGCGACGCCGCCGTCCGCCGTGGCCTGCACGTCTCCGAATACGGCGTGCTCGACGACGCCACCGGCATCACCCACCGCTGCGCGACCGAGGCCGAGGTCTACGGGCTGCTCGGACTCGCTTACATCGAGCCGGAGCTGCGGGAGAACCGTGGAGAGCTCGAGGCGGCGGCCAACGGCACGCTGCCGCAGCTCATCGTCGGCGACGACCTGCGCGGCGACCTTCACTGCCACACGACGGCCTCCGACGGCACGGCCTCGATCGCCGAGATGGCGCAGGCGGCGCGGGAGGCGGGATACGAGTACCTGGCCATCACCGACCACTCGGCAAGCTTCGGCTTCGGCGATGACCTCTCGCCGGCCAGGCTGCGCGAGCACGTCGCGGAGATCCGCGCGACCGAGGTCGAGGGACTCTCGCTCCTCGCCGGCTCGGAGGTCAACATCCTGCCCGACGGCTCGCTCGACTACGAGGACGAGGTGCTCGCCGAGCTCGACTGGGTCATCGCCAGCGTCCACTCGTCGTTCCGGATGGCCTCCGACGCGATGACCGCGCGCATCATCACCGCGATCGAGAACCCGTTCGTCGACGCGATCGGCCATCTCTCGGGCCGCAAGATCGAGCAGCGCGCCCCGTACGCGTTCGACGCCGACGCGGTGATCGCTGCCGCCGCACGGTGCGGCACCATGCTCGAGATCAACGCGAGCCCCGACCGCCGGGACCTCAACGAGGTCCATGCTCGCGCCGCTGCCGCGGCGGGAGTCCCGATCATCATCAACTGCGACGCCCACCGGGTCGGCGGTTTCGCTGTCGCGCGCTACGGCGTGGCCACGGCACGGCGCGCGTGGCTGACCGCCGACGATGTCGCCAACACCCGCAGCTGGTCCGACTTCACGGCCCTGCGCAAGCGGAGCCGAACCGCGGCATGAGACCCCGTCGGGGACGGTGGCCGGCGGCGATCGTCGGCGCGATGGTCGCAGCGATCGTGGCCGGATTCGTGATCGCCGGCTGCGGCGGCAGCGGCGGGACGACGAGCGCCCCGAGCCCGGCGGCGGCGACGACCACGACGTCATCGACGTCCACAACCGCCACGACGAGCACCACGACAACGCCGACCGCCACGACGACCAGCTCAACGACGACGGCCACGACGGCCACGACGGCCACGACGAGCACGACGAGCTCCACGACGAGCGCGAGCACCGCCACCTCGCTGAGCGCCCACCTGGCCAGCGGATTCACGCTGTCGAGCCCCGCCTTCGCCGCCGGCGGCGTGATCCCGTCCGACTACACCTGCGACGGCACCGACACTTCGCTGCCGCTCACCTGGGGCGGGGTGCCCCCGGGGACGAAGGAGCTCGTGCTGGTGATGCGCGACCCCGACGCGCCCGGAGGCAACTTCGTGCACTGGGCGGTGGCCGGGATCGACCCGACCACGACCGGGTTCGGGGCGGGTGGCGTCTCCGGCATGGTGATCCCGGGCCGCAACAGCTTCGGCACGCTCGGCTACCGCGGTCCCTGCCCGCTGCAGGGCTCGACGCATCACTACGTCATCACGCTGAGCGCGCTCGCGGCGCCGTCGGGACTCCAGCCGGGGTTCTCCCCCGATCAGCTCCAGACCTCAGCGCTGGGAATCGCGACGCTGATCGGGACCTACGGCCGCCACTGACCGGCGCCGGAGGCTCCAGCCGCGCTGGATGGCCACGAACCACACCAGTCCGCCGAGGCACAGGAGCAGCGCGACCCAGAAATTGAGCCGCATCCCGAGGATGTGGTTGGAGTAGTCGATGCGCAGGCTCTCCTCGAAGATGCGAAAGGCCGAGTAGCCGGCGACGTAGAGGGCGAACAGGCCCGGGGCTCGCACGCTGCGCCGGCGGAACAGCCAGATGAGCACGGCGGCAAGCGACAGGTTCCAGATCATCTCGTAGAGGAAGGTGGGCTGGAAGGTGGCGTAGCCCTCGTAGCCCGGGGGCCGGTGGGCGGGGTCGATCTCCAGGCCCCACGGCAGCGTCGTCGGCTTGCCGAACAGCTCCTGGTTGAAGTAATTGCCGACGCGCCCGATGGCCTGCGCGACGAGCAGGCCGGGGGCGGCGGCGTCCATGAAGCGCAGGATCGAGGCGTGGTCGAGCCGGCGGTGCAGGACCCAGACGCCGACGGCAACGCCGCCCGCGATCCCACCCCAGATCCCCAGCCCGCCCTTCCAGATGGCGAACGGCCCCCACCAGTGCGGCGGGATCTGGCTCGGCGTCGTGATGAGGAAGTAGATGCGCCCACCGATGAGGCCGGCGGGGAAAGCCCAGAGCGCGACCTCGCCGGGCAGGGCGGGATCGCCGCCGTCGTCCTTCCACTGCCAGCGGGTGACGAGGATCGCGGCGAGCACCGCGACCACGTAGGCGAGGCCGTAGGCGTGAAAGAAGAACGGCCCCACGCGGAGCCCGTTCGAGGACGGGCTCGGGATGTATGCCTGGAGAAGCACCGGTCGACCGCTCATCATCCAGCAAGCAGCGCCGGGAGCACCTGCTCGCGGACCACCTGATCGACGTGCGCACGGCGAAACGGCGCGAGCAGTGCGAGTGCGCGGGCCGGGTAATCGTCCTCCGGGCGGTCGAGGCCGGCCCGGATCGCGGTCGCGAGGTCGTCGTCGATGAGACGCGCGTCAAGCCGCCGGGCGAGCGCGAGCGCCGGGTAGGGGCCCGGGGCCGGGGTGCCGACGAGCAGGCAGCCGTCGGCGAGCGCCTCGAGCGCGGCGATGCCGTAGTCCTCCCGCCGCGGCGCGGCGATGAACACCCGCGCCCGCCGCAGCAGCTCCCGGTAGGCCTCCGGGGCGAGGCGGCCGGTGAACCGCACCCCGTCGACGGCCCGGGGACCGTCGGTACCGGCGACGACCAGCGTCTCGCCGGCGCGGCGCGCCCGCGTCCACTGCTCGAGGATGTAGTCGAGCCGGCGCTTGACGGGATCGCCGGCGTAGGCGAGGGCGAGGATGTCACGCTCGCCGGAGGCGACGGATGGGTCCGCCGAGGGCTCGACAGGCACCGGGACGATCGCCGTCGGCGGCCGAGGCGGCGGCAACGGATCGAGGGAGTGCTCGCTCATCGCGAGCACGAGCGGCGCGGCCCGCAACCGGCGGCGCTCGGTCGGCCGCTGCCACACGCCGTGGCGTCCGGGACGGTTCTCGGCCGCGATCGCGTCGAGCCAGATCGCGCCGGGGCGGGGGGCGAGCAGGGCGGCGGTGATCGAGCAGTAGATGATCGCGCGTGGCTCGTGGAGACTCAGCGCCTGTGCGACCGTCTGGCGCGCGGCCCGGGCCTGGACGTAGTCGGTGAGCATGAACGTCCGCACCTGCGGCACCGGGCCGGCGTGGAGGGGCTCGACGCTCGCGCCGGCTCGCCGCAGCGACGCGATCAGCTCCCCGACGGCGGTCCGCCACCCCCCGGTGCTGTCGACCGAGACGACGAGGACGTCGGCCGCGCTCACACCGCTCAGGCCCGCGGCTGAGCGCCCCGCGAGCGCGAGGCGCCGTTGAGCTCGAACAGGTTCGAGCGGAAGCCCGGCGTGCGCACGAGCTTGATCGGCGTGAAGGGCGAGGTCCGCTCGATGTAGAAGCGCGCGCCGTCACGCTCCTCGATCGCGGTAACCGCGGACGCCTGCCGGCGCCAGGCCAGCGCCCAGATGATGGCGAAGCCGGTGGCCACGGCGGGCACCTGGGGCAACACGAAGGCGAGCGCGCCCGCGCCGATCGTCGAGACGAGCAGCGGCCACAGGCGGTTGAGCACGGTCCGCCCGGGATTGACCTCGGGGAGCGTCGGCTGCATCCGGGCGCTGGCCAGCAGCGAGGCGATCTGCGTCGACGCCGCGGGCCGCCGGCCGACCCACACGCCGATGATCGCGGCGATCACCCACCAGCCGGCCGCGAGCGGAAGGACGAGATCGTCCCCGAGCCCGTTGGCGCCGGCCAGGGTCACGGCGCCGAGCGCGGTCGCCGCCGCGGCGCTGATCAGCACAGTGGTCCGCAGGAAGTCAGAGAACCGCATCTACTCGGCGATCAGCATCCGCAGCAGTTCCTGAACGCCCCCGGTTCCGTCGACGACGACATCCGCCTCCTCGGTGATCTCCCTCGGTCCGTCCTCGGAGCGCACCCCGACGCGCAGCACGCGCTGGAGCTTGCCCTCCTCGGCGAGCTGCGTGAGCATCCGGAAGGCGTCGATGTCGGTCATGTCGTCGCCGACGTAGAGCGCCAAGTCGACATCGACGTCGGCGAGCAGGGTGGCGATGCCCGCGCCCTTGTCGATCCGGACGGGGGGCCGGACCTCGAGCACCTTCCGTCCCCAGTGGGTGCGCAGACCCGCCGCCTCGGCGCGGGTGGCGACGGCGTCGATCGCCGACCGGGCCGCCTCCTCGTCGGGGGCGCCGCGCCAGTGGAAGGCGACGATCGCGCCCTTGTCCTCGATCCGGACCCGACGCCGGCGCAGGTCGGAGCTGTCGGCCTCGCGGCCGAAGTCCTGGATCCGGCGCGCCCAGTGCTCGAGCGACGGGTCGAGCACCGCCTCGGTCCAGCCGGCGCGGAGGATCTCGGCGCCGTGGGAGCCCAGGTAGGAGATCGTCCCGATCGAGACCATCGCCCGGGCCTCGGAGGCGCGGCGGCCGCTCACACAGGCCACGACGCCGAACCGGCGCGAGAGCTCGATCAGCAGCTTACGGGTCGGCTCCGGCACGTTCGCGTCGGAGGCGATGTTGACGATCGGCGCCAGCGTGCCGTCGATGTCGAGCAGAACGGCGGTCCGGGCGGGGTTCGAACGGAACGGCGCGAGCGCCTCGGAGAGCAGCGCGGAGGTCACAGAGAAGAGTCTAAGAGGCTGTCGCAAAACGGCGTCTGTGCCTGGCGCGCGCCCAGCGTGCTCGCATGAAACCGAGCTTGCGGCAGCGTGGGCGCCGGGCCAATACGATTGACGTCATGGGCGCAGCAGACGGATATGCCGTTTCCAGCCTCGATCAGATCGGTGAGGGCCCCGGCTTTCGCAAGATCCGACGTGAGCTCGGTGTGACCGCGTTCGGCATCAACGCGATCGTGCTTCCGGCCGGGTACACGACCGGGGTGCATTACCACGACGAGCAGGAGGAGACGTACTTCGTCCACCAGGGCGAGGTCGAGTTCCGCTTTGGCGACGGCACGACCCACCGCGTCGGCCCGGGCGGCCTCGTGCGGGTCGATCCCAGTACGCACCGCGGCATGCGCAATGTGGGCGAGGGGGAGGCAATCGTGGTCGTCGCCGGCGGCAAGGACGGATACGTCGGACGCGACGGGCGGCCGGGCGGCGACGGGCCGACCAGCGGGCCTCCCGGCGCCTAGAGCCCCGCCGGCGCACCCGCGGTGTTCACGTCGACGACGCCAGTTCTGCTGCTCCACGGCCAGCCGGGCAGTGCCCGCGACTGGGATCGGGTGATCGCGGCACTCGACGATCCGACCGGGGCCATCGCCGTCAATCGCCCGGGGTGGAACGGCGGCAGCGCCGCCACCGATATCGACGGCAACGTGCGGGCGGCGCTCGACGCGCTCGATCGGCAGGGCGTCGAGCGCGCGGTCATCGTCGGCCACAGCTACGGCGCCGCCATCGCCTGTCGCCTCGCCGTCGAGCACCCGGAGCGGGTCAGCGCGCTCGTGCTCCTCGCCCCCGCCGCCAACCGGGCCTCGCTGCTGCCGCTCGACTACGTGCTCGCGGCACCGGTCGGCGGCCCTGCGGCGAGCGCGGCCGTGCTGGCCGGCTCCGGCTGGGCGCTCTGGCCGGGACCGCTTCGCCGTCGGATCGCCGATCAGTTCGGGCTCGACGAGGACCACCTCGCGCGGACCGGCCGGGCGCTTCGCCGTCCGTCGGCCTGGCGGGCGTTCAGCGCCGAGCAGCGGTCGCTGGTCGCGGAGCTGCCCGAGCTCGAGCTGCACCTCGACCGCATCGTCGCGCCGACGGTGATCATGATCGGCAGCGCCGACCTCGTCGTCCCGCCGCGGTCGGCCTGGCGGCTCGCCACCCGGATCCCGGACGCCGAGGTCATCGAGATCGAGCATGCCGGTCACCTGCTGCCGCAGGTCTACGCGCGGCAGGTCGCCAGGGTGATCGACGCCCAGCGGGCACGCTGACGGTCAGCGGGACTGACGGCCAAACCGTCGCGGCCGGTCGGCGGAGGGCACCGGGGCCGCGCTCAGTCGTCGCCGGGCTGCGGCTCGGGGACGACCGGCGTCGCGGGCTCCTCGGGGGTGGGAACAGTCGCGGGCTCCTCCGGCGCGGCCGGGGTGCCGGGGTCCGGGACCGCCGGACTCACGGGGGCGTCGGGCACCGCGGGGGTGGCCGGGTCGACCGGCTGGGGAACCTCGAGCTGCGGGGCGGCGGCGGGAACAGGTGGCGTGGGCATGCCTCCGCGCTACCCGTGGCGCCCGCTTTCAACCCGCCCGCACGACCGGGTGCTGACTCAGCTGCCCTCCATGCGCTTCTTGAGCTCACCGGCGCGGGCGTTCACGAGCATCCCGCGGAGGAGGTCGACGAGCGGGCCGCGGATGATCATGCTGAGCATGCGGCCCAGATCGACCTCGAGCGCGTACGTCGCGCGCGTGCGCCCGTCGCCGAGGTCGTCGAGCTGCCAGCTCCCGTCGACCGACTTCATCTCGCCCTTCTCCTGAGTCCAGGTCAGCCTCGTCGGCCCGTCGTAGGCGAAGCGGACGGTCGACTTGATCGTGCGGACCTTCGCGTCGGACTCCGACGCGCACAGCACGGCACGGCCCTGGCCGTCGCGCTCGATGGCGGTGAGCGCCTTCAGTCCACCCTGCCACTGCGGGGCAGTCTCGACGTCCTCCACGACGGCCCATACCTGTTCGATCGGAGCGTTGATCTCCGCGGTTGAGTTCCCGGTCAGATTGGCCATCCGTCTCCTCCTTGTGGTCGACTGCCTCGCCCTCGCCGGTAAGCATATGCCCGGCCGGACGACGCGGTCGGCCGCCCCGCGGGTGGGCACCCGGACGCCGCGGTCGGCTGACGCCGCTCACCCTCCCGGGGTGCGGCGCAGGTGATGCGCGCCCAGCAGCAGGACGGCGAGCGCACCGACCATCCAGATGACCAGGACGAGGACCGGCTCGATGTGCTGGGCGCTCGGGAAGTAGGCGGCGTTACGCAGGATCTGGACCGTCGCCCCATTGGGCAGGACACGACCGACGAAGCGGTAGAAGCTCGGCAGCAGCGGCTGGGCGACCGCGCCCCCCGAGGATGCGTTGCCGAGCACGACGAGCAGACCCCAGGTGGGGATGAACGCCCAGCGGCCGATGAGCACGAGCATCGCCGCGTTGAACAGGGCCGCGACGGCGACCTCGGCCGACAGCACCGCCCAGATCTCGCCGAATGACCCCTGCAGCGCGCCGATGATGTTGCCGGCCACGAGCGCGAGCACGAAGCCCCCGATGACGGCGAGCCCGGCGATCGCGACGAGCCACTCGCCGAGTCGCAGGTCGCCGGCGTTCGCCCGAAGCTGAAAGACGGTGACGAAGCCGAGGAGGGTGGCGGCGAGCGTCATGTAGAAGGACACGAGCCCCTGCGGATCGTTGTGCGGGAGCGGATGGAGGTCGACGACGGCGATGACCGGCTGACGCTGTTCGTTGACCCGGTTGGCGGCCTGCTCGAGCACCCGAGCGACCGACACCCCCGCGGCGCTGGCGACGAGCAGCCGTGGCCGCGCCCCGGTGAGATCGAGGCCGGCGTAGACGTGCTGCTCGGCCATCGCGCGCTCGAGCGCCGGTACCGACGCATAGGCGTGGAAGGCGAGACCCTGAGACGTCGTGCGCTCGAGCGCGGGCACGAGGTCGGCGTCGGCGGCGGTCCCGCCGACGATGCCGGCGGGCACGTGATGGGGCGCCGGGCGGCCGAGCGCGAGGCTGTAGGAGATGGCGAACAGCGAGGCCATCGTCACCGCGATGGCGATGACGACAAGCGCGTGGCGGCGCGGCGGAGTGAGGAAGGAGGACACCCGGGCTACCCGGCCCGGATCGCTTCGCCCCGGGAAGCTGCGAGACTGCGCGGCCACGATGGACGGACGCCGTGGCGGTTGATCACTCCGAGCCCCCGGACCTTGACCGGCCACGCTCCGTCGGCGAGGTGCTGGTCACCGCGCTGCGACTCTATGCCCAGCAACCGCTGCTGTTCGTGGCCCTCGGCCTGATCGTCGTCGCGCCGTATGAGCTGATTGTCCTCGCGATCACGAACACGAGCACGCTCAGCGCCAAGACGACGACCACCACCCAGCTCGTTCTCACCCTCGTCGACCTCGCGCTCATCGGCCCGCTGATCGCCGCCTTCATCGTCCATGCCGTGCGCATGTCCGCGCAGGGCGAACGGCCGACGTTCGTCGGCGTCCTGCGTCGTGGGCTCGTCGTGCTGCCCGTCGTCGCCGCCGCCCAGATCATCGCCGGGATCGGGATCTTCCTCGGGCTGCTCGCGTTCGTCATCCCGGGCGTCATCCTCACCGTCCGATGGGCGGTCGTCGCCCAGGCCGCGGCCATCGAGCGGACCGACTGGCCGGGCGCGCTGCGTCGCAGCCTCCAGCTCACCCGGGGGCAGTTCCTGCACTCGCTCGCCGTCGTCGCGGTGATGGGCGTGATCGAAGCCGTGCTGCTCTACGCGGCCGGGGCGGCCGCATCCGGGGCCGGTCGCCTCGTCCAGGTGATCGTGGTGATCGCGATCGTCACGATCTCACGGTCGTTTTCGGAAGTGGGGATCGCGGTGCTCTACTTCGACCTCGTCGCGCGGGGGCGGACCGGTCCCACGGTGCGCGCGAGCTGACCGCGGCGTCCGCGTCAGCGGCGCTCGAACACGGTGACCCGCACCGGCACCCCGGCGGAGGCGGAGTGCAGCTCGCTCGAGGCGATGTACTTCAGCTGCCGATCGCTCTCGAGCGCGGCGGGCCACGTCTTGCTCATTCGCCCGATGAGCTTCAGATAGAGCGGGGCGTCGGGCAGGTTGGTGGGCACGACGATGACGAGCCGCCGGCCGGGCGGCAGCGAGCGCACGAGCGGCATCAGCGTGCGTGACACCGAGGCCTTCTCGAGCTTGCTGAGCGCACTGCGCCAGTCGACGACGTGCGCGTCGGGCACCGGGCCGATCGGCGTGACGAAGTGCTTCACGTGCGGGAGGTAGTAGGAGATCGTCGGCACCTGCTCGGGCTGGGTGGAGACGACGATCGCGCTGGCCGGGATGTGGGCGCGAACCCGGCCGACGGCCGCGGCGACGTTGCTCTTGTAGTTGACCGAGCTCGGGGGCGGATCGAGGATCCAGAAGCACGAGCAGAGCACGATCGCGAACACCGCCATCCGCCCGCCCCGGGCGAGGCCGAGGGCGAAGAGCAGCAGCATCGGCCCGACGATGACCGCGAGGTAGCGGAACGCCCAGGCCGGCGAGATCTTCGAGTAGGCCCAGGCGATCAGCAGCGTGCCGAGGCCGATGACGGCGAGCGCGACGCCGGCCTGGAACACCCGACGCTCGCGCTCACCCGAGTACCGCCACACCGCGAGCAGCCCGGCCCCGCCGCCGAACAGGAGCGCGACCGCGGCGCCGCGCCCGCCGACGAGGACGTAGAGGCTTTCGGTGATCGACCAGAGGATCGGCGGCAGATCCCAGGGTGCGCCGGTGTGCTGGGCCTGGTAGATGAGGGTCGGGAGCCAGGGCAGGAAGAGCAGAACGGCGAGACCGAACCCGAGCAGGCCGTCGCGCCACAGGGCCCGCCGGCGGTCGGGAAACTCGTACAGGCAGACGAGGAACGCGATCGCACAGGCCAGACCGAGGAACAGGGCCCAGTTGTGCGAGTACAGCGACAGCGCGAGCGAGACGCCGAACACGGGCACGTAGCGCCGGCGACCGAACACGAAGGCCTGGGCGAAGGAACCGGCCACGAACAACGACAGGAGCGCAACCATCGAATACATGCGCGTCTCCTGCGCGTACACGGTCAGGTACGGCGCGAGCGCGGCCAGCACCGCAGCCATCAGGCCGGCCCGGCGGCCGAACATGCTCTTGGCGGCCCAGTAGGCGACGGGGATCGTCAGCAGGGCGAAGATGAGCGAGAGCTCGTGGGTGGCGACCTCGGTCTTGCCGCGCCAGGCCATCCACACGTGCAACAGCAGGTAGTAGAGCGGCGGTGAGCCGTCCTGGCGCAGGAGGCCGGGAATGTGGGAGAGCGGGTGGGACGCGATGCCCACGGCGATGCCCTCGTCGACCCAGTAGTGGAAGTCGAGACTCCGGACGCGCAGCCCGAGCGAGACGAGCACGAGCAGCGAGACGAACGCCGCGTCGAGCCAGCGGACCCGGCGCAGATGCTCGATCCGCAGCGAGTCGGGGACGGCAAGGCGCGGACGGCTCACCTCGGGGGCCGGGGTGGCGGTCGGGGCTCGAAACGCTTCAGCGGGCGGCATGGACGTACGTCGTGAACGGGTGTGGTTGCAGCGGTCAAGCGCGGCGCTTAGATGTTCGAGGCCGAGTCCGAACGTCCTGGGCCGTGGGAGAGCGGCACCACGTGCCACCTGACCGGCGGCGATGTTACACGGGCGTACGTAAAGCCCACCTTATCTCGGGGCATGGCAGACGACCGGGGCGGGTAAGCCAACCCCTGGTGTCCGCGACCACCCACCTTGAGCGATATCGCACTATCGCCCCGCTTGGCTCTGGCGGCATGGCGAGCGTCGTGCTCGCCGAGGACACCGTGCTCGGACGGCGGGTCGCGCTGAAGCGGATGCATGCGAGCGCCGACGACCGCGGCCCCTCGCGCCTGCGCCGCGAGGCGCTGATCGGCGCCTCGCTCAGCCATCCGAACCTCGTCTCCGTCTACGACGTGATCGAGATCGCCGACGGCGAGCACGTGATCGTCATGGAGTACGTCCACGGGCAGACGCTGCGCGACGCGCTCGCCGGCGGCCAGCGGCTGGCCCCGACCGCCGCCCTACCGATCCTCGATGGCGTGGCCGCGGCGCTCGATGCGATCCACGGACAGGGCATCGTCCACCGCGACGTCAAACCGGCCAACATCCTGCTCGGGGTCGACGGCGCGGTCAAGCTCGCCGACCTCGGCATCGCCTCCTCGGTCGACCGCACGCGGATCACGACGGCGGGTGCGGTGATGGGCACCTTCAGCTACATGGCGCCCGAGCAGCTTGAGGCCGCGCCGGCGACGCCTGCGGTCGACATCTACGCGCTCGGAGCGGTCGCCTACGAGATCCTGGCCGGCGAGCGGGCCCGCAACGAGGACAACCCAGTCGCGCTCGCCTACGCGATCGCCAGCCAGCCCCCTCCCGACCTGCGCCGCGCCTGGCCGCAGGCGCCGCCCCGAGCGGCCGAGGTGCTCGCCGAGGCGATGTCGCGCGATCCCGCTCGCCGTCCGCTCCCCGCCTCCGCGCTCGTCACGCGCCTGCGCTCCGGACTCGAGGGTCGCGGCCGCGCCCCGGCCGGTGGCGCCCGGCCGGCGGCGGCGATGGCGGCCCCAGCCGCGGCCGCGGCCGCGCCGACGGCGACACCCACCGCCGGGCGTCCCCCGACGCGTCCGCCGCGTCGTCCCGATCCGGGTCCGCGGCCCGAGAGCCGCCGGGGCCCGCTGCTCGCGTTGCTGCTCGCGCTCGTGCTGCTGGCCGGCGCGCTCGCCGCGATCCTCGCGTCCTCGGGCGGTGGTCGCCCCGCGTCGGCGTCGAGCAACGCAGCTCATCGGCCGTCGCCGGTGCGCACCCATCGCACACCGCCGGCCACGACCCGGGCGCAGACGAGCACCGCGTCGCCCGCGACCTCGACGCCGAGCGCGACGAGCTCGACCTCGGCTTCGACCACGACGGCGGCACCCCCGTCCCGGACGACGCCCGCCGCGCCCGCGACGAGCGCCGGCAGTCCGGTGTCCGCGGTCGAGTGGTTCTACGGGTTCGCCGCCGGCCACCACTACGCCGCCGCCTGGGCGCTCGCCGATCCCACCTTCCGCGCGCAGCTCGGCGGGTACAGCAGCTTCGAGGCCGGCCAGGCCGGGGACCGCTCGATCACCTTCGACAGCACGCGCATCGTCAGTCAGTCGGCCACGACGGCCACCGTCGCGGTGCGGACGACCTCGGTGCGGGACAACGGAACCCAGCACTGCGCGGGCACGGTCAACCTCGGCCGCGGACCGTCGGGCTGGCTGCTGCACCTGATCGAGATCAACTGCGCCTGACGGTGGCTTGATCGGACCCAAGCCGGCGCTCGATGATGAAGCGGGCGATGGCGATCGACGGCGGCATCGCGAGGCTGTCGGCGTCCCCGCCATCGAGCGCGGCGCGCACCCGGGCGACCGAAAACCAGCCGACGTGCTCGAGCTCGCCGTCGCGCGGGACGGGATCGCCGCCGTCGGCCCGCGCCTCGAAGCCGAGCATCAGCGAGGCCGGGAACGGCCACGGCTGCGAGGCAACGAAGCGCGGCGCGTAGGCCTCGATTCCCGATTCCTCGCGGACCTCGCGCACGACGGCGTCCTCGGCCGTCTCGCCCGGCGCGACGAAGCCGGCGAGCAGCGAGTAACGCCCGGCCGGCCACCCCGGCCGGCGGCCGAGCAGCAGACCTCGCTCACTCTCGACGAGCATGATCACGACCGGGTCGGTCCGCGGAAAGTGCGACGTACCGCAGGCCGGGCAGCGGCGAACCTGGCCTCCCTCGTGGACGACGGTCGAGGCGCCACAGTTGGCGCAGAAGCGGTGGCGGCGGTGCCAGTTGACGAGCGCGGTGGCGTAGGCGGCGAGCCCGGCCTCGGCCGCGGGCAGGACCGAGCCGGCGTCGCGCAGGCCGACGACGCGACCCGCGGGCCTCGGAGCGTGGTCGAGATCGAGCGCGAACAGCGCCCGGCCCTGCTCGAGCCCGAGCAGCAGCACCGCCCCCGAGTCGAGGGCACCGGGCGCGAGCTCGGGCACGGCGAGCCGGGCCAGGCGGTCGCCACCGGCCTCGAGCAGCACGCCGTCCGCGGCGAGCGCGATCGCCCGGCTGTCCGGAGCGCGCAGCCGTGCGTCGAGCCAGTCGGAGTCGGTGCGGCCGCCGGCGACGCGATCGAGCGCGACCTCGCTGAACGTGGGTCTCGGGCGGGCGCCGGACGGCGCCGTGGGGATCGGGTCGGAGGGGGTCGTCATCGGCGCCCAGCGACCGTAGCGCAGCGGAACGCCCGCGCCCGGAGGTGCGGGACGGTCAAGCTTCCGGTCCGCGATGCCGATGTGGTCAGCGATGACCGCGATCGCCCGGACTGCCGAGGACACCGGCGGTGGGAACGGCTCGCCCGGACGTGGCGAGCTCCCCCGCGACCTTCCGCGCGGGCTCACCCCGCCGGCCCAGCGCGGCCGCTCACGCAAGCTGATCGGCGACGTCATCGTCGAGCTCGGGCTCGCCACGCGTGAGACCGTCGACGACGCGGTCAGCGCCTCACGTCGGAGCGGCGCCACGACCGGCCAGATCCTCGTCGCCAACGGAACCCTGCGTCAGGACCAGCTCGCACACGCGCTCGCCGAACGCTTCGGCGTCGACTTCGTCGACCTCTCGGTCTACGAGATCAACATGGGCGCGGTCAATCTCATCCCACCCGAGATGGCGCGCCGCTACCAGGCCGTGCCGGTCGGGTTCCTGGCCGACCGCTCGGTGCTGCTCGCCATGGCCGACCCGGCCAACGTGCTCACCATCGACGAGCTGTCGATGATCACCGGGATGAGGATGCGCCCGGCCGCCGCCTCGGCCGACGACATCGCCGCGCTCATCCTCAAGCTCAACCGTCTCGACGAGACCGTCGCCGAGATCGAGGAGGACGAGGAGGAGCCCGAGGCGATGGTCCTCGACAACGCGGCTCCCGACGCCCCGATCATCAAGCTCGTCCACTCGATCATCGCCCAGGGCGTCGAGCACGGCGCCTCCGACATCCACTGCAATCCGGAGATCGGCGAGATGCAGGTGCTCTACCGGATCGACGGAGTGATGACTCCGGCGGCGACAATCGCCGCCTCGATGGCCCCCAGCGTCGTGTCTCGGATCAAGATCATGGCCAGCCTCAACATCGCCGAGAAGCGGGCCGCCCAGGACGGCCGACTCGCACTCACCGTTGATGGCCGCCGGATCGACATCCGCGTCGTCACCCTGCCGCTCGTGCGCGGCGAGGGGGTCGTCATGCGGATCCTCGACAGCGGGGTCGTCGTGCGCGACCTCACCTCACTTGGGATGCAGGAGGGCGAGAGCGAGCGGTTCCTCGCCGCAGCCCAGCGCCCGCACGGCGCGGTGCTCGTCACCGGGCCCACGGGCTCGGGCAAGTCGACGACCCTCTACGGCGTCCTCGGCGTGATCAACGACGGCGAGCGCAGCATCATCACGATCGAGGACCCGGTCGAGTCGACGATCCCCGGCATCAAGCAAATGCAGGTCAACGCCAAGACCGGAGTGTCGTTCGCCGCCGGCCTGCGCTCAATCCTGCGCGCCGACCCTGACGTCATCATGGTCGGTGAGATCCGGGACCGTGAGACGGCCGAGATCGCCGTCCAGGCCGCGCTCACCGGCCACCTGGTGCTCAGCACCCTGCACACCCGGGACGCGCCGAGTGCCGTCAGCCGCCTGATCGACATGGGGATCGAGCCGTTCATGGTTTCCGCCGCGATCGACTGCGTCGTCGCGCAGCGGCTCGCGCGGACCCTGTGCGACCAGTGCAAGCGCCTGGCGTCGCTGCCCGAGTCGGTGCTTGCCGAGAACGGCCTCACCGGCGCGACCGTATACGAGCCGGTCGGCTGCATCCGCTGCAACGGCACCGGCTACCACGGCCGGACGGGCTTCTACGAGGTGATGCCGATCACCGAGGAAATCCGCACGCTGATTCTCCAGCGACGCGGCGCCGACGAGATCGAGGCCGCCGCCATCCACGCCGGCATGCGCACGATGCTCCAGGACGGCATCGAGAAGGTTCGCCAAGGGCTGACCTCGCTCGTCGAGATCAACCGCGTGATGATCATCTGACCCGCGGCAGCTCGCGCTTGAGGACTTTGCCCGTCGGGTTGCGCGGCAGCTCGTCGATGAACACGATCTCCCGCGGCACCTTGTAGCGCGCGAGGTTGGCCCGCACGTGATCCTTGAGCTCCTGCTCCTCGGCCTCGGCGCCGGGGGCCAGGACGACGTACGCGCGCAGCCGCTGGCCGAACTCCTCGTCCTCGACCCCGATCGCCGCCGCCTCGGCCACGGCCCCGTGCCCGGCGAGCACATCCTCGACCTCCTTGGGGTAGACGTTCTCACCGCCGGACACGATCATCTCGTCGTCCCGGCCGACGACGAACAGGCGTCCCGCCTCGTCGAAGCGCCCGACGTCGCCGGTGGCCATCAGGCCGTCGATCGTGTCCTTCCCCTCACCGCCGGTGTAGCCCTCGAAGAGCATCGAATTCCCGACGAAGATCCGGCCGGTGCCGCCCCGCGCCACACGCCGACCCTCGTCGTCATAGAGACGCACGACCGACCCGCGAGCCGGCTTGCCGGCGGTGCCCGGCGCCCGTCGCATGTCGGCGGGCCGCGCGAGCGTCGCCGTCGCCACTTCGGTCGAGCCGTACATGTTGTAGAGGCTGTCTCCGAACGCGTCCATCCACCGCAGCGCGAGGTCACCGGGCAGCGCGGAGCCGCTCGAGCACACCGCGCGCAGCGAGCTCGTGTCGTAGCGGCGACGCTGCTCCTCGGGCAGGGCGAGGATGCGCAGGAGCATGACCGGCACGATCACCAGGCCGCGGCAGCGCTGAGCCTCGATGTCGGCCAGGCACTCGAGCGGGTCGAAGCGACGGCGGAGCACGAGCGTGGCGCCGAGCGCCATCCCGAGGATGAAGCTCGAGAATCCCCAGGCGTGGAACAACGGTGCGCCGACCCGGATGACGTCGCCCTCACGCAGCGGGATCCGCTCGAGCAGCGCGGCTGCCGGATCGAGGGTGAGGGGCGCCGCGGTCCGCGCCGCCCCCTTGGGCGTGCCGGTCGTGCCCGAGGTGAGGATCGTGACGTGGCCGGTGCGCGCCGGTGGGCGGATGGCGCTCGGTGAATGACTCGCGACGAGGGCGGCGAGCGTCCCGTCGCGGACGCTGCCCTCGTGCCAGGCCACCACCCCCGGCCGGCCGCTGCGCGCCGCCGCGGTGAGTTCGGCGAACTCCTCGTCGTAGATGAGCGCGGCCGCGTCCTCCCGCGCGCAGACCTCGCTCAGCTGCGGTCCGGCAAAGGAGGTGTTGAGCAACAGGACGTCGCCGCCGAGCTTGGTCACGGCGAAGACGCTCTCGACAAAGCCGCGATGGTCGCGGCACATGACGCCGACGCGATCCCCGGCCCGCACGCCGGCGGCCGCGAGGCCGGCGGCGAGCGCGTTCGAGCGCGCGTCGACCTCGCGGTAGCTGAGCGCTCCGAGCTCGTCGACGAGCATCGTGCGCTCGGGATGCCGGACCGCCCCGACGAGCACGCCGGTCGCCGGCGAGGCCCGCCAGCGCGCCCCGATCGCGGCGATCCGCATCGCCTTGTCCGGCCGCATCGGCGCGAGCAGGCCCGCGCGGGCGAGGATTCGCAGATTGTCGGCCTCGCGCAGCCCCCGGCCGGGGAGGCGCAGGGCGAGCCCGCCGAGCGCGACGGGCAGGCGCAGCGGCGCGGGAGGCGTCGGGCTCATGCCCGGATGATGCCGCGCCTCCGCGTCAGCCGCTTTGCTGCACTCGCTCGGCGTCGGCGAGGATCGCGTCGTGGACGTAGGCCGCAAGCCCCGCCGCCACGCTGTCGTAGGTCGCGGCGAAGCGCGGGTCGGACACGTAGAGCTCGGCGAGCCCCCGATGCATGGCCGGTCGGCAGTCGTAGAACCAGCGGGAGATGTGCCGGCGGTGGGCCGCGGCGAGATCCATCGCCACCGAGCCGGTCGCCGGCTCCCCGGCCGCGAGCGCCGCGGCGAACGCGGCGATGTTCTCGTCGGCCTCGCGCCGGATCGCCGTCCAGTCCTCCTTGGTGTAGGCCGCCGTCCGCCAGCGCGACTCTCCGAACGCGTCGGTGTCGCCCCAGCGGCGCTCGGCCTCGTCGGCGTACTCGGGCAGCTTGTCGGTGCCGAACACTTCGAACTGCTCCTCCGGGGTCAGTGACATGCCCATCTTGCGCACCTCCATCTCGTGTTCGATTGCCGCGAGCAGCCGGGCATCCCGAGTCCGTCGTGCGCGCAGCAGCTGGTGCTGGCGCCGCAGGTGGTCTTCGGCTGCGGTGTGTGGATCGGCGAGGATCTCTGCGATCTCCTCGAGCCCGAAGTCGAGCTCGCGGTAGAACCGGATCTGCCGGAGCTGCGGGAGATCGTCCGCCGTGTAGAGGCGGTAGCCGTTCTCGCCGCGCTTGCTTGGATGCAACAGCCCGATCTCGTCGTAATGGTGCAGGGCGCGCACCGACGCCCCGGACCTCCGCGCGACCTCACCGACCGTGTACTTGCTCACGGCACCATCGTGCGCCATCACGCTGCGTGAGGGTCAAGGGCCCTCATGAGGGCGGTCTCCAGGTGAAGGTGACCGTCGCGGCGGGCGGGAGCGTGTAGGTGAACGCGTGTCCCCCACTGGCGACGGCAAAGTGGGTGGCGGACGCGGCGGTGTTGTAGACGACGAGCACCCGCCTGCCGTCGGGATTGACGAAGGCTGCGTCGTCGAGCCCGGCGGTCACCGCACCGCCGCCGTGACTCACGTAGTAGGTGACGAAGTTGGGCGTGGCCACGCGGTAGGCACCCGGCTGGATGAAGCGGGAGAGCTGGGCGAGCTGGTAGTAGGCGAGGTTGAACCTGACCGTGCCTGCGCGTGGGTCGATCGTCACCATGCCGCGACAGCCTCGGCAGCCGATGTTCGCCGACTGGACGGGACCGCCCGAGGGATCGAGGGCGAGGTTCCACAGCGCCACCGCGCTCGCCCAGTTACGAACCGCCCCAATCGCGACGACCGGCACCGCGAGCGGCTGGATCTCGGTCGCGCACTCGACGACGGCGTGGTCGAGCGCCGGCGCCTGGCCGTGGAGCGTGTTCATCACGGTCGGAATGCCGGAATAACAGTGCCAGGCGAGACCGGTGAGCGCGCTGACCGCCGAGCTTGAGACGAGCGTCGACTGGTAGCTCGAGGACCCCCAGGCGACGTCGCCGCCGTAGATCGCCGTCGTCAACCCGGCCCGTTGCAGGGCCGGCCGCAGATATTGCGTCACCCAGCGGCCCTCGTCGACCGCGCTGAAGCCCATGCCCGGATACGGCGCCGGCGCCCCGGGCTCGTTCTGCGGCGCGACGTAGGCGACAGGGATGCCCGCCCGGGCGTAGGCCTGGAGGAAGCGGACGAAGTACTGGGCGAAGGGACCGTACTCGGAGGCGAGCAGCGTGCCGCGGTAGCCAATGTTGTCGTAGGCATGGTTAGCCTTCATCCACGGAGGCGCGGTCCACGGCACGGCGAACACCGTCGCACCCGGATTGTTGGCGAGCATCTCCCGCAGCGCCGGGATGATGTAGGCCTGGTCGTGGGCGATGGAGAAGTGCGTGAGCTGGGGATCACTCGCCCCGGTCGCGAGATCGTCGTAGGTGTACGGGCGCCCGTCCCTGGTGAAGTCCGAGGCCGCCATCGGGACGAGGGTGAAGCTGAAGTGAGCGCCGCCGACCCCGAACAGATCGGTAATGAGCGCCGAGCGCTGCGCGGGGGCGAGCTCGTCGTAGATCAGCCACGCCGCGGAGTCGGTCATCGCGCCGCCGAAGCCGTTGATCCGCTGGTACCGGGTGCGGTCATCGACGGTGATGACGTGCACGCCTGCCGGCGGCGCAGCGCCGAAGCTGACCGGCGCGAGGGGCGTGAGTCGCTGCGAGAGGTTCGCGGTCGTCTGGGTGACCTCGACAGACGGCCACCCCGACGCCCCCGGGCCGATGCTCCAGCCGGTGTCGACTGCGGCGGTCCACCCGTTCAGGTAGGACGCTGACTCGATGTGGCCACTCGGGACGACCCAGACAACCTCCTGTTGCTCGGCCACCGTAACGTCGACACCGGGGGTGGCCACAGCGCTCCAGGCCAGCTGGCGCGGGCCTCGCCAGCCGGTGTAGTGCCAGACCTCGTAGACCCTGCCGTCACCGCCGCGCCAGAACACATACTGGTGGTCGTTGGCGGGGTTGACGGCCGCGCCGGGGGCGGAGGCGAGCGTGCTGGCCGCGCTCCAGTGGTTGGCGGACGTGAGATCCCGCGGCCCGCTCCATCCGCCGTAATACCACGCCTCGCGGAGATGCCCGTCGGGTCCCTGCCAGAACACGTACTGATGACCCGCCGTGGTGACGGCAGCGGCCGGGACCGATGCAACAGATCCCCACGCCATCCGCCGCGGCCCATGCCAGCCGCCGTTCCACCACGCCTCGTAGATGCTGCCGTCGGTTCCACGCCAGAACACGTACTGGTGGTCGTTGGCCGGATTGACGGCCACGTTCGGCGCGGAGGCCGCGGTCCACCCGAGCCGGCGCGGGCCGTGCCAAGCGCCGAGGTACCACGCCTCGTAGATGCTGCCGTCGGTTCCACGCCAGAAGACGTACTGATGGTCGGCCGTGGTCACAGCGGCCGACGGCATCGAGGCGGCTGTCCAGCTCATCTCGCGCGGACCGCGCCAGCTGCCGTACGACCACGTCTCGTAGAGGTGACCGTCTGCGCCGCGCCAGAAGACGTAGCGATTCCCGTTGGCGGGGTTGACCGCGACCGCCGGCGTCGCCCCGGACTGGCTCGCGTCCGCCCAGCTCACGCTCGGCGCGACCGCCCCGACGAGAGCGATCGTGGTCACGAGGAGAAGGCGGAGCGAATGCGGGTACATGTCCAAGCACGTGCGGTGGTCGGTCGGGCCGCCCGTGCCGATGCGTCTGAATTGACGCTAGACCGCACCTTCTGGACCGCCATCCGTAGATGTATGCGCAGGTCTGCGGTGAGATCCTGAGTCCGCGAAGGTCCGCTGTGTGTCTCTACCAGCGGACGCGCCGAGCCTACTCGAAGCCCTCCGGCGGCCCGATCGTCGCCGCCTCGGGCCCGAACTGCTCGATGTAGACCGGGTGCACCTCGCGCCAGGTGTCCATGTGCGTCCGCGCGTCGGCGTGGCCGCCGAGGGCCGCCTCGAGCGCGTCGAGGCACGTGTGCCAGCCGGCGCCGTCGCGGGCCGCCTTGCCCTGCTCCTCGAGCGGTGTCAGCTCGGTCCCCGGCTCGACCTCGCGCAGCTCGATCCTCACGACATCCGGACCCCACTGGATCTCGAGCACGGCCGGTGGCTCGTAGGCGAGCAGCTCGCCGTCGAACGGCGGGGCCTGATCGCCGGGGAAGGAGAAGCGCAGCGGGGCGCCGGTCCGCCGCTCGCCCTCGATCGTCGTCGGGAACCAGAGCGCGAGTTGGTCGGGCTCGCTGACCGCCGCCCACACGCGCTCGATCGGGTGGGCGAGCGTGCGGACGAACCGCAGCCGGTAGCGACCGTCCTGCGCCTGCTCGAGCGTTCCGTACATCAGCTGCTCCCTTCTCGCTGTCGTTCGTCGGCGGCTACCGCGTCGAGGTGACGCTCGAGCCGGTCGAGGCTTGCGTTCCACATCGCGCGGTATGGCGCCAGCCACTCGTCGATCGCCCGCAGTGGCTCCGTGCGCAGGCGATACATGCGCCGCTGCCCGTCGACGCGAACCTCGACGAGGCCGGCGTCGCGCAGCACGCGCAGATGCTTGGAAACCGCCGGCTGACTGAGCTCGAGGTGCTCGACGAGGCTGCCGACCGGCGATTCCGCCTGCCTGAGCAGGTCGAGGATGTGGCGGCGGTGGGGCTCGGCGAGGACCTCGAAGGCGGTCACCCGGCAAAGTATGCCGCATTAGGCATCTGCCTGTCAAGACATATAAGGTCGTGCCGAGTGCCGGGTGGCGCACGGCCGGGGAGAGCATTCCGGCCCTGCGCCTCCTGGGGACGAGTCAGTCCGGGATGTAGGCGAAGCGGTCGGGATTGGGCCCGGTCCGCCCGTCCTCGCCCCGGTCGAGGCCGTTGATCGTCTCGATGTCGTCGGCCTCCAGCGTGAAGTCGAACAGCCGGAAGTTCTCCTCGATCCGAGCCGGCGTCGTCGACTTCGGAAAGACGATGCTGCCGCGCTCGATATGCCAGCGCAGCACGACCTGGGCCGGCGTGCGATCGAGGCGCTGCGCGATCGTCGTGATCGCGGGGTCATCGAGGACGCCACCCTGAGCGATCGGCGACCACGCCTCGGTGGCGATGCCGTGAGTCTCGCCGTGGCTGCGCACGGCGTCGTTGAGGAAATACGGGTGGAGCTCGATCTGGTTGACCGCCGGGACCACCGTCGTCTCGGCCGCGAGCCGCTCAAGGTGCGGGACCTGGAAGTTCGACACGCCGATCGACCGCGCGCGGCCGTCCTGCTTGAACTCCTCGAGGACCTTCCAGGTCGAGACGAAGTCCCCGTCGTAGAGGGTCGGCAGCGGCCAGTGGATGAGGAACAGGTCGACGTAGTCGGAGCCCAGCTCCTCGAGGGTGTCGGCAAATGCCCGGCGAGCGTCGTCCGGCCGGTGGTAGCCGTTGTTCAGCTTGCTCGTGATGAACAGCTCACCACGGTCGAGCCCGGAGGCGCGCACGGCCTCGCCGACGCCGCGCTCGTTGCGGTACATCTCCGCCGTGTCGATGTGCCGGTAACCCACCTCGAGGGCATGGCTGACCGCTTCGGCGGTTTCCTCGGGCGGGATCTGGAAGACGCCGAAGCCGAGCTGCGGGATCTCGTGCCCGTCGTTCAGCTCCAGCGCGGGGACATTGGACATCGGTTGCGTGCTCATTCTCACCAATCCTCGATTTTGGTCTCTCCCTGAGTTGCTACCCGGATCGCCGGGACCTACCGCGGACAGCGCGCACCGCAGTCGCAGGGCCGGGCCGAAGCGGGTCGGCGCCGATTCGCCTCCGACGAAGCCGAACCGGGTGTAGAAGGGCAGCGTGCGTGGGTGGGCGACGACGGCGAGCTCACGCAGCCCGCGGGCCCTGGCGCGGTCGATCGCGTCGGTGAGCAACCGCCGTCCGACTCCCTGGCGCATCGCCTCCGGCTCGACGAACAGGTCCTCGAGCTCGCCGGCGCCTTCCGCGCCGTCGCGCACGGTCGCGAAGCCGACAATCCGCCCGCCGGCGTCGAGCGCCACGCGCACGCACCCAGCGCCCAGGGCCGCAGCATCGACCCCGATCGCGTCGGGATGGGCGTCGAGCTGTGCCCGGTCCTCCTCCCATACATACGATGCACGCCGGTGGAGATCGTCGAGGATTGCCTGGTCCTCGGGCACCGCCGTGCGGACCTCACGGACGCTCAGCATGGCAGAGGTGTTCCCCGGCACGGGCTGGGTAGCTGATGAGTGAACGAATGAGCAAGGAGCAGACATGAAGATTGGCATCATCGGCGCGGGGAATATCGGCGGGGCACTCGCCACGCGGTTTACCGAGCTCGGCCACGAGGTGACGATCGCCAACTCCCGCGGGCCGGACACGCTCACCGAGGTGGCGGCCGACACCGGCGCAACCCCGGCCACCGCGCAGGACGCGGCGCGTGGCCAGGACGTCGTGATCGTGACCATCCCGGAGAGCAAGATCCCCGCCCTCCCCGCGGACCTGTTCGCCGGCGTGCCCGACGACGTCGTCATCGTCGACACCGGCAACTACTACCCGCGTCAACGCGACGGGCGGATCGACGGCATCGAAACCGGGCTGACGGAGAGCCGCTGGGTGGCCGAGCAACTCCACCGCCCGGTGATCAAGACGTTCAACAACATCTACGCGCGGCACCTGCGCGACAAGGGCCAGCCGCAGGGCACGCCGGGCCGGATCGCGCTGCCGGTCGCCGGCGACGACGAGCGGGGCAAGGCGATCGTGCTCGAGCTCGTCGACGAGCTGGGCTTCGACGCGGTCGACGCCGGCGGCCTCGACGAGTCCTGGCGCCAGGAGCCCGGAACGCCGGTGTACGCAGCCGACTTCGATGCCGACGGCGTCCGCCGGGCCCTCGAGCAGGCCTCCCCCAGGCGGCCGGCGGAGTTCACGGCCACGGACGACAGCCCGGGCAGCTACACCGCCCCGAGGTAGCGTCCTGCGCACCGCGAAGTGGCCGCATCCCCATCCGCGCGCCATACGAGCGCCGCGTGGGGGAAATCCCGGATGTAGCCAAGGCCCCTGCGCCCCACAATGAGGTCATGCTCAGCGAAGAGGAACGCGCGCGGCTGCGCGACGAGGAGAACCAGGCCGAGTTCGCGATCCGCCGTGGAGAGGCCTCGATGGCCGCCGCCGAGCGCGAGCTCCAGCGGCAGCTCGACAGCTTCGACGACGACCAGGAGCGCACCAAGCGTGAGATCGAGGCCGAGTGGCGCAGGGAGCACTCCGGCCGGGATCCCGAGCGCCCCCCCGCCTGGCGCCCCCCCTCGCGGCCCTGACTTGACGGGCCGGGGCACCCCGCGTGGGGAGCCTTGGCGAGTTTTGTGAAGAGATGGGCGACGGGTTGCCCGAATGGCGCTTGCGTGATCGCCGCCGGCGGATTAGATTCCGGGGCGGGGCAGAAACGTGGGTACGGTAAACGGCGCCACAAGGGCAGGGTTGTCCGCCGGTGATCTCGTCGTCATGACGCAGGCCGACGCGGAGGGGCTGATCGACGCCCTCGACCAGGTCAAGGCGGCGGTGCCGGACGAGACACAAGCCGCGATGACCAAGGCGCTCACGCAGCTGGGCGACCGCGGCTGGCCCGAGCGTGCGCAGCACCTGTCGGACGCGCTCACCGTGGCCAACCGGAACGGATGGTCGGCCGGCTTCCGGCTCGAGAAGGCGTGGCTGATCCACAACGAGATCGCCGACGCCGCCGTGCTCTGGAAGAACCTCGCCGGGAAGCTGAACGATCCGAACGTCGATGTCGCCAAGCTCGCTCAGGAGATCGATGACACGGTGCGTCCGCTGCTCACCGGCGTCGTGGCCAACTGCTCCCTGCTCACCAACGAGGACAAGGCTCGCGTCGAGCTCGCCGAGCGGCTGAAGAAGATGGAGACGAACAAGGCGATCGACATCAACGTCGTCCTCACCCCGTTCATCGCGAACCCCAGCGAGCGAGCCGCGGTCATCACCACGCTGGCGAGCGACGGCAAGTTCGCCGGAGCGATCGACGTCAAGCGCGGTCTCCTGTACAAGGTCTCGCCCAACCCGTGGTTCCGGTGGTTCACCTACTTCTCGCCGGTGCTGTTCTTCTTCGTCACCGGAGGAGTGCTGATCGGCATCAGCGCCCTGCACAGCGTCTTCGGCAGCGGCTTCCCCGTCCAGGTGTGGGGCGTGGTGCGCAAGCCCGGCGCCGCCGCCGTCTTCTCCTGGCACAAGCTGCTTGGCCCGTATCTGCTCGTGATGGGCGGCGTCGTGGCTCATCTCGTCGTCGAGAACATCAAGCAGGGCCAGGCGGGCGTGCAACTCCTGGCCATGGACGACCTGCTCACGTGGCTCACGCTCCGCTGGGTCGGGCTCGCGCTCAGCTACCTCCCGGTGATCGTCGTGGTCGTCGGCCTGAGCGTGCTCGGAGTCGGCGGCACCGGCCATGACCTCACGCTATGGCTGGCGGCGGGCTACAGCGTGGACAGCGTCGCCGGGTTGATCCTCAATCGCTTCGACACGCAGTCGACAGCGCTCACTGAGGTCAACACGATCGCCAAGCCGCTGGCCGCCGCGGCCGCCAAGTAGCGGCGCTCAGCCCGGCAGGCGGACGCACACCACGACCCGCGCGGGCCGCGCCGGCGAGGCGAGCGAGAGGAAGTCGCGCACGGGAGCGTGGTGGCGGCAGAACGGACACGTGAGTCGGTCGGAGATCGACAAGGGCTCGTCGCCGGGCGACACCGGCGCATCACAGCGCCGACAGGCGAGCGTCCCGGTGGCCAGTCGACTCGACGGCGCGAGCCGGACCTCCTCGTGGACGAAGGCGACGCGAGCGCGCGCACCGGTGATGTTGCGCGGCGAGGGATCAAGCCCGCGGGAGAAGCTCACGTGACGAGTCTAGTGTCGCCGGCGATCGGTGATACTGCGCGGTCCATGGAGCGCAACGTGCTCGGCGGACGCCTCGAGAGCTGCGGCAACGATCCGGTCACGGGCTTCTACCGCGACGGCTGCTGCCGGACCGGGCCCGAGGACCTCGGGAGCCACACGATCTGCGCCGTCGTCACCGCGGACTTCCTCGAGCATCAGCAATCGATCGGCAACGATCTCGTCACGCCGGTCCCGCAGTTTCACTTCCCGGGGCTCAAGCCGGGCGATCGCTGGTGCGTGACCGCGGTCAACTGGCTCCGCGCCCATGAGGACGGCGCCGCCGCGCTCGTCGTGCTCGCCTCGACGCACGAGCGGGCGCTCGACATCGTCCCGCTGACCGCGCTGCAGGCGCACGCCGTCGACGTCCCGGCCGATCCCGGCGCGCTCACCGAATAGGCGGCGCCGGCTCGCCGGCTCGCTAGCGTCCCCGCGCCGGACCGGTGCCCAGCGCGGCGAGGGCCTGCCCGAGCCGCACCGGATCGTGCCGCACCTCCTCGCCGTCGCGCTCGACGAGCAGGCGGTCGGTGTGCACGCGGATCCCGAGCCGCTCGACGGCGTCACGGTCGACAGCGACCGGCGCCGCCCCCTCGGCCGCGTAGCGGGCCACGGTGGCGGCCGCGAGCGGACCGTCGTGGACGAGCACGTCGGAGACGATCGGGCCGGCGTGGTCGATGATCGCCCGCACGTGGTCCGACAGGCTGAAGCCCGTCGTCTCACCGGGCTGGGTCATCACGTTGGCCACGTAGACGATCGGTCGGTCGAGGCCGGCGAGCGTCTCGGCGACGCCGGCCCCGAGCAGGGCGGGGATCGTGCTCGTGAACAGGCTGCCCGCGCTCAGCGCGACGAGCTCGGCGTCGGCGAGGGCGTCGAGCACCGGCCGCGGCGCGGGGATGCCGGCCGGCTCGATCACGACCCGGCGCACGGCGGATGGCGCGGTCCCCACGTTGGACTCCCCGCGCGTGATCGAGCCGTCGAGGTGCTCGAAGACGAGCGTGACCCGGGCGGTGGCCGCCGGATACACGTGGCCACAGGTATGGAGCATGCGCCCGGCGAGGTCGATGCCCGAGGCGAAGTCGCCGGCCATCTCGGCGAGCGCGGCGATGATGAGATTGCCGACCGCGTGACCTCGCAGCTCCTCGCCCTGCGCGAAGCGGTGGCTGAACACTTCGGCGACGAGGTCGTCGTCGGCAAGCGCGACGAGGCAGTTGCGGACATCGCCCGGTGCCGCGATCTGCAGCTGTGCGCCGACGCGCCCGCTCGAGCCGCCGTCGTCGGCCACCGTGACGACGGCGGTCAGCGTGGTCCGGGGGCGCGCCCGGAGCCCGCGCAGGAGCACAGGCAGTCCGGTCCCTCCACCAAAGGCGACGATCGACATCGCGCCCTCAGCGACCCGACGGGCGGACCGGGCGGGGCTCCCCGGAGGGCAGCTCGAGGCGGTAGCCGAAGCCCCGCACGGTACGGATGAACCGCGGCGCCTTGGGGTCGTCGCCGAGCTTGCGCCGGAGGTTGGAGACGTGGACGTCGACGACGTGGTCATCGCCGAACCACGTCGGTCCCCACACCCGGTCGAGCAGCTGCTGGCGGCTGAGGCTGAGTTGCGGATTCTCCGCCAGGGCGTCGAGCAGGTCGTACTCGATCCGGGTGAGCTCGAGCTCGAGGCCCTCGAGCGCCACTCGCCGGGCGAGCGGATCAATCTCCAGCGGCCCGAAGCAGCGCAGCACCGGCGGCGCGCTCGCTGGCTCCGCGGCCGCGCTGCCCGAGCGTGGCCGGCGTAGCAGGGCATTGACCCGGGCCATCAGTTCGCGCGGGTAGAACGGCTTGGTCATGTAGTCATCGGCGCCGACCGACAGCTCGACGGCCGCCTCCCCTTCGTCCGTGGATCGAGTCTCGAAGCCGGCCTGCGCGAACAGGCCCAGCAGCAGCTCGCGGTACTCGGACGCGTCTTCGACGATCAAGACGCTGCGCATCGCCGGAAGCTTATCCGCGCCTTGACGACCCGCTCTCGCCCGGCGCGCTCGCCGCTCAGCTGGTCCCTGCGGCGGCCCGCGCGCGGGCCGCCGCCCCTCCTCCCCGGATGCCTCCTACTCCGGGTCGTACTTGAACGAGATGCCGAGGCGGACCCGGTAGTTGAGAACCTGTCCGTCCTCGATCGTCAGGTCCTGCCGGACGACCTCGGCGATGCGCAGCTCGCGGACGCTCTTCGCCGCCGTCTCGACGGCGACGCGCGCCGCAGCCTCCCAGGACTCGCTGCTCACGCCCACCACTTCGGTGACCCGGTAGACGCTCTCTGCCATGCGAACCTCCTTTGGGATACGGATAGGAGGCGAGTCTTACATCCCCCGGGCGGAGCGTGCCGATTCATGTGCTGCGCCTGACCGACCGACTTCAGGTCCGCAGCGATCAAAATCGCCGTCTCGTCCGCGCCGGCGAATCGAGACGGCAATTCCGTCCGCCTATTGGACGCTATCGCCGTGTCGATCGTCGGCGGCCATCGAGACGGACGTTTTCAGCACGGCCGTCGCGCGAGCGGGCGGGCAGCAAGGAGCATTCTGTCTCTACTACGAGTGGCCGACGGCGATCGAGCCGCCGTCACCGACCGCGACGCAGAACGACGTCGACGCGCACGACACCCCACGCAGGAAGTCGGCTCCTGGCCGGATCCGGGTGAAGCGCCACGCCCGTGCTCCCCCGGTCGGGTTGGTCGAGCTCCGCACCGCGAGCCCGGGCCCGGAGACGCCCACGCAGAAGCGGTTCGTCCGGCAGGCGATGTCGCCGGTGGCCACCGCGGACTGACGCCAGCTCCCCGCGGTCGGGTGGGTGGAGAGGAGATCGTTGCCGACACCGCACGGCGTGCATCCCGCCGCGTCCGGCTCGGCTAGGCACAGCGACGTCGACGGACACGTCACCGAGTTGACCTGACCGTCCGGATGGTGCAACAGCGTCCACGACGATGAGGGTCCGGCGGGGTGGTCGCTCCACCACAGCCCGACTCCACCGCCGGCGATGCACAGCGCGGTCGACGGGCAGGCGAGGCCCTGCACGAAGTCGCCGATGTCCGGGCCGGTGACGTGCCAGGCCGCGGGACCGCCGGTGGGGTCGGTCGTTGTCAGCGGCGCGGCGAAGCCGTTGCCGAACTGGTCGACCTTGTTCTCGAGGGCGAAGCAGCGATGGATCGAGGGACACGACAGCGTCCCGATCACGCCCCGGTTCCCGTCGATCCCGCCCACGGTGTGCCACGCCGAGCGTCCGCCGAGCGGGCGCGTCGTCCACACGACGCTGGCGATCGGAGCGATCGGCCGGCGTCGCTGATCGCGATGCACACGCTCCGCGACGGGCACGCGACGCCGATGAGGTCTCCGGCCCCCTTGACCGTCCCCGCCGTCCAGCGCAGCGGGCGCGCCAGCGCCGCGGGGGAGGCCACCGCGCCCAGCGCTGCCGTGACAAACACAACACGACGGACGCGTCGTGTGAGCACTCGACGCTGCCTCTTCGTGTCCAGCCCCTTTGCCCTCGTAGACCCCGGTGGGCCCGTCACGATACGTCCTCACCGGCGTTTTGCCAACCGGCGCACGCCCCCCGGGTCGAGGACTACGATCGATCGTCTCGTCCTTCACTCACCCAAGGGGAACTCACATGAGAAGACGTGTCTGCGCACACGTGCTAGGGGCGGCTGCCGCATTGCTCGCCTGCGGAGCGCTTGCGCCGGTGGCATCGGCCAGCCCGAACCTCATCCTCGGCCATCACATCGCTTCGGCCAGGGCGCCGCCGACGAGCGCACAGTGCATCGCCGCCTTCGGGATCGCCTGTTACGACCCGCAGGACATGCGCAACCAGTACGACTTCAACCCCGAGTACGCGGCCGGCCACACCGGCAGCGGACAGACGATCGTCATCTTCGACTCGTTCGGCAGCCCGACGATCCAGCAGGATCTGACGACGTTCGACACCGCCTACAACATCCCGGCGCCGCCGTCGTTCAGCGTCTATCGCCCCGAGGGCAACGTGACCTACCCCTACGTGGGCGCGTCGGCCTCCGCGGTCAAGGCCAACAAGAACTTCCAGACCGAGATCAACTGGGGGTATGAGACGACGCTCGACGTCGAGTGGGCGCACGCGATGGCCCCGGGCGCGAACATCGCGCTCGTCGAGACGCCGGTCGCCGAGACCCAGGGCGTCCAGGGACTGCGGAACCTGCAGAACGCCCAGCAGTGGGTGCTCGACCATCACATCGGGACGATTTGGTCGAACAGCCACTCGACCACCGAGCAGGCGTTCCACAACAACGCCGTGATCCAGCAGCTCAACGGCTTCTACCGCAACGCGGCCAACGCCGGGGTGAGCGGCTTCTACGCGACCGGCGACAGCGGGGTTGCCAACACCGACAAGCAGGGCAGCCAGTATCCGTACCCGACGATCACCTTCCCGCCCTCGAGCCCGGACGTGATCGCGGTCGGCGGCACGGAGATTCCGGTCCCGCAGCCCTCGCTCGAGAGCTACAACCCGGAGGCGGTGTGGAACGACGGCTTCGGTGCCGGCGGTGGCGGCTACAGCGTCGTCTTCGGCGAACCGCCGTATCAGTCGAGCACGTCGATCCCCGACCCCACCGGGATGCGTGGTGTGCCGGACGTCTCCTACAACGCCGCGCTGATCAGCTCGATCCTGATCTACGAGTCGTTCGATCCCACGGCGCCCCCCGGCTACCTGCCGATCGGCGGCACGAGCGCGGCCACGCCGCAGTGGGCGGCGATCGACGCGATCGCCAATCAGGCCGACGGATCGCTCGGCTTCCTCACGCCGCGGCTCTATCAGATCTACGCCAACAAGGCGGAGTACGCGAGCGCGTTCCACGACATCACGGCGGGCAACAACTCGTTCAACGGTGTCACCGGCTACTCGGCCGGCCCGGGCTGGGATGCGGCCACGGGTCTCGGCACGCCCGATGTGCACAACCTCGTGACCGCGCTGGCCTCGACCACCGCGGGCACCGCGCCCTAGCCGAGCGGACCTATGGCGACGGCCCGGCCATGGCGAGAGCCACGGCCGGGCCGCGCGTAGGATGGGCAGCGTGTTCTTCGCCGTGCGGCTGCAGCGAGGCGGGCCATGGGACTGGTCGCGTGACCTGCGCGAGCAGGACGGGTTCACCGAGCATGCGGCCTTCATGGACGGGCTCGTCGACGAGGGATTCATCGTCCTCGGCGGCCCCCTCGCGGGCGAGCGCGAGATTCTTCACGCGATCTCGGCCCCTTCCGAGGACGTCGTGCGGGCGCGGCTGGCCGAGGACAACTGGGCCAGGAACGGCATGCTCACGATCACGAGCGTCGAGCCGTGGACGATCCTGCTCGACGGCCGCGCACGCCCAGTCGCCGCTGACTGAGAGCGGCCCCGGGTAGGGCGCGCGCGCAATTTCGCCTCATTGCTCGTGATCGCTCGCGATCTCTCCGGTGGATAGCCCTCGCGAAGGGGGCGAAGCCCTTGCGCTTTGCCGCGCCGTGTCGCAAGATCACGCCAGCACGCGGCAAGGGGGGTCAGTGGGCTACCGCAGGGAGGACAACCAGGGGGTGAATATTCGGACGCGGCGATCCCGGCGCCCGCGTCACCGGGTCGACGGTGTCGATCGCATCCGCCCCTGGCTCGTATCACCCCTCCGCCGACGGCGATCAATACGACACGGGCTCTCCGAGCCAGGACCATCCGATCACAAGGAGTCACTGTGACAGTAGCCGCGCAGGTCGATGCCGATTTCGCCTTCATGGGCACGGCGGACGGCAACGGGGCGCAGCCGGCGGCCGCGGTTGCCGCCGACGTCGCGCATGCCGCCCACCCCGCGCCGGACCCACTCGGGCCGCTGGCCGAGCTTCCCGGCACGTGGACGGGCACCGGGTTCAACACCATCTGGCGACCGCACAACCTCTCGAGCGGGCAGGACCGTTTCCTCGAGCTTAATCTCACCAACGAGACGCTCGTGTTCAGCAAGATCAACGGCGCGATCCCCAACCGCGGCCTGCTGATGGGCGACATCAACATGTTCGGCATCACCTACATGCAGCAGATCGCCGACGCCAAGAGCAAGGGCGGCCTGCACATCGAGCCGGGGATCTGGGCGAACGTGCCCAAGACGAGCAACCCGAACGAGCCCTCGACGGTCGTGCGCATGGCCTCGATCCCGCACGGGACGGTGGTGCTCGCGCAGGGCACGGCAACGACCGTCAACGGCGGCCCGCAGATCCACGACAACAACATCATCCCGTTCTCGATCGGCAGCCCGCCGCCGCCGAACTCGGACTTCGCGACCGCCGAGGGGACGTTCACCGAGCTCAACCTGTCGAGTCCGTCGAGCTTCCGCTCGCTCGATCCCGGCGTAACGCAGGCGATGGTCGAGAACCCCAACAGCGTCCTCAAGCACGCGATCCAGGGCCAGACGATCAAGCACACCACGGTGCTCTCGATCTCGACGAAGCACGCGCCGGTCAAGGGTGGCGGCACGGCGAACACGGCGTTCCTCGAGTCGGGCTCCAATCCGCCCGGCGGCAACGCCAACGCCGTCGAAGTCGATGCCGTGTTCTGGATCGAGACGGTCGCCGGGACCGGCGGTCATCCCGACCATCTCCAGCTCCAGTACACCCAACTCGTGCAGCTCGACTTCAACGGCCTGCATTGGCCGCACGTGACCGTCGCGACCCTGCAGAAGAAGTAGCTTGTGCGCTCGCGGGGCGCGGCCTCGCCGCGCCCCGCGAGCCCGAAACGCTCGGCCGGGACCCGAGCCGCAAGAATGGTCGGTCCCAAATGGAGACCGCATGCCGCACCTGAGCTTGGGAGTGGTGGGTAGTTCGGGCAAGCCGGACGAGCACCGACTGGCCATCCACCCTGACCACCTCGAGCGGATCGATCGAGAGCTACGTGCTCGGATGTACCTCGAGCGCGGCTACGCCCGGCGCTTCGGGGTGCCCGACGAGCGACTGGAGGCGCAGTGCGCGGGCCTGCGCTCTCGCGAGGACCTGCTCGAGGAGTGCGACGTGCTCGTGCTCCCCAAGCCGGTCCACGACGACCTGCGGAGGTTGCCGGAGGGACGGGTTCTCTGGGGGTGGCCGCACTGCGTCCAGGACGAGGTGCTCACCCAGATCGCGATCGACCGCCGACAGACGCTGATCGCCTGGGAGGCGATGAACTACTGGACCGCCGACAGCGCCTTCAGCCTCCACGTCTTCCACAAGAACAACGAGATGGCCGGTTACTGCTCGGTCATGCACGCGCTCGAGCTGACCGGCACGACCGGCGCCTACGGTCGGCGTCTCAGCGCCGCCGTCATCAGTTTCGGAGCGACGGCCCGCGGCGCGATCACCGCGCTCCTCGCCCTCGGCATCCACGACATCACCGTTCTCACCCACCGCAACATCCCGGCCGTCGCGGCGCCGATGTCCCCCGCCCGGCTCGTGCACTACGAGCGCGACGCGACGCACCCCCACCGGGCGGTGGCGATCGACAGCCACGGCCGGCGTCCGATCGCGGAGTTCCTCGCCGGCCACGACGTCGTCGTCAACTGCATCCTCCAGGACACCGACGACCCGCTCATGTTCGTCACCGACGATGAGCTCGGCTTGTTCCCCGCCGGGGCGGTGATCGTCGACGTGTCCTGCGACGAGGGGATGGGCTTCGAGTGGGCGCGGCCGACCTCGTTCGCCGAGCCGATGCTTGCCGTCGGCGACGAGGTTCGCTACTACGCCGTCGACCACAGCCCATCGTATCTCTGGAACTCGTCGACGTGGGAGATCAGCGAGGCGCTGATCCCGTTTCTCCCCGTGGTCATGGCGGGCCCGGGGGCGTGGGAGCAGGACGAGACGATCCGCCGGGCGATCGAGATCCGCGACGGGGTCATCCAGGACGACAAGATCCTCAGCTTCCAGGGGCGTACGGCCGAGTACCCGCACCCGCGGCGCTGACCACTCGCGGCGAGTGGTTTTCCGCCGCCGGGTACGGACTAATACCGTTGGCCGCCGCGACCGTGCGGGCCATCGTCTGCGATATGGAGCCGCTTGACGCGCCCGCCGCTCCGCTCGCCCCACCCACGGCCCGACTCGGGCGGCCCGCCGCAGCGCCGGCGGCCGGCCGTGAGCGGTGGCTCGCGCTCGCGGTGCTGTGCGTG
Organism: uncultured Solirubrobacterales bacterium; assembly: GCA_963752905.1. Lineage (GTDB taxonomy): Bacteria > Actinomycetota > Thermoleophilia > Solirubrobacterales > Solirubrobacteraceae > Palsa-465. The sequence goes on along the minus strand of CAVWAC010000015.1, from coordinate 185,030 downwards.
CCGCTGCTCATCGTCTCGCTCGACAACACCGTGCTCAACGTCGCCCTGCCGACGCTGGTGCGCAAGCTCCACGCCACCGATACCGAGCTGCAGTGGATCGTCGATGCCTATGTGCTCGTGTTCGGCGGCCTCATGCTCGTCTCCGGCAGCCTCGCCGACCGCGTTGGCCGCAAGGTCACGTTCGTCGCCGGGCTGGCGATCTTCGCCGCTTGCTCGACGTGGGCGGCGTTCTCCGGCTCGGCCGGTGTGCTGATCGCGGCCCGGGCCACGATGGGCATCGGCGCCTCGCTGATCATGCCCTCGACTCTGGCGATCATCACCACCACGTTCACCGATCCGGGCGAGCGGCAGCGTGCGCTCGGCATCTGGGCGGGCACGACCGGCGCCGGCGTCGCCCTCGGGCCGATCGTCGGCGGCCTGCTGCTCGCGCACTTCGACTGGGGGTCGGTGTTCCTCATCAACGTCCCGATCGCCCTTCTCGGCATCGCCTTCGCGATCCGGCTCGTGCCCAACTCGCGTGACCTCCACGCCAAGCGCCCGGATCCCGTCGGCTCGCTGCTGTCAATCGTCGGGCTCGGGCTGCTGCTGTGGGCGATCATCGAGGCCCCCGTCCACGGTTGGGGCTCCGGGCTGGTGCTCGGCGCCGGCGCCGCCGGGCTCGCCGTGCTCGTCGCGTTCGTCGTCTGGGAGGCCCGCAGCTCGCACCCGATGCTCAACCTCGAGTTCTTCCGCCACCGCGCCTTCTCGGCCGCGGTCACCTGCGTCGGTCTGCAGATGTTCGGCCTCATGGGCGCGCTGTTCGTGCTCACCCAGTTCCTGCAGTTCCAGCTCGGCTACAGCGCACTGCAGGCCGGCGTTCGCATGCTGCCGGCCGCCGGCGGGATCGCGCTGATCGCCCCCCTCTCGCCGGTGCTCGTGCGCCGCTTCGGCACCAAGCTCACCGTGGCCGCCGGTCTGATGATCGTCGCCGGGGGCCTGTGGCAGATCTCCGGCGCGACGGTGACGACGACGTACGTGGGTCAGCTCCCCGGGTCGATCATGCTCGGCATCGGGGCCGGGGTCGTGTTCCCCGCCTGCCTCGGCTCGCTGATGGGGACCCTGCCGCTCGAGAACACCGGGGTCGGCTCGGCGACGAACGGCACGTTCGTGCAGGTCGGTGGTGCGCTCGGCGTGGCGATCGTCGGCAGCGCGCTGTCGACGCGCTACCAGGACCGGGTGAACACCGCGCTCGCCGGCCACCACGTTCCCGCCGCGATCCACGACACGATCCTCGGCTCGCTCGGCGCCGCGCTCGGAGTCGCCGAGCGCGTCGGCGGCCTCACCGGGGCGCTGCTGTCGGCCGCCGCGCGGACCGCGTTCATGAGCGGGATGGAACTCGGCATGGAGATCGCCGCCGGCGTGGCCCTGGCCGGCGTCCTCGTCGCACTGATCGCGCTCCCGTTCCGAACAACGCCGAAGCCGGCGCCGCCGGCCGGCGATTAGAGTCCGGGCTCGAGGCCCGTGCGGATCCATGCGCTCACCACCGGAACGGTCAGGCTCAAGCAGTCGTTTCTCGTCGCCCGCCAGGACTGGCGCCGGCAGGTCGATCTGTTCATACCCGGCCCGTGGTCGGACCCGGTGCCGATCCACTGCTGGGCGATCGAGCACGACGACCGCCTGATCCTCGTGGACACCGGCGAGACGGCGTCGGTGCGTGACATCCCGTTCGCCCGCTTCGGGGTCACCATCGACGACGAGCTGCCCATGGTGCTCACCGCCGCCGGCCTGAGCGTCGCCGACGCCGACACCGTCGTCCTCACGCACATGCACGGCGATCACATGGACGGCGCGGTGCACGTCCGCGGCCCGGTGCTCGTGCATGACCGCGAGTTCGCCTTCACGCGCACCGGGCAGGCTCGCGTGATGCAGCGCATCCTCCGCCAGCCCGTGCCGGGCGGCGTGCACTTCCAGGGCTTTGCGCTCGACGACGGCCCGTTCGGTGCGTTTCCCCGCAGCCACGCGCTCACCGACGACGGCCGTGTCGTCGCCGTCGACACCGCCGGGCACACGCCCGGCCACGTGTCGGTCATCTGTGTCGACGACGCCGGTCGCCACATCATGCTCGCCGGCGACGCAACCGACACCATCGAGCAGCTCCAAGCCCTACGCGCCGACGCCGTGGCGCCGAAGCCGGCCGTGTCGGTGGCCAGCATGCGCGCGATCCTCGCCCACGCCGCCGCTCACCCGACGGTCTATCTGCCCTCCCACGACCCGGAGTCGGTGACCCGGCTGCGGGAGGGCACCAGGCTGTAGATCGCGCGCAGGCCCGTTCAGACGCTCGCCGGCTCCTTGTCGAGGACGATCTCGTAGCGGTCGGTGATCGGCGGCCGGTTGCGATCGACGCCCGCCCGCGTGACCGCGGCGGCCCGCACCTCGCCGGCGAGCGCGTCACTGGCGCGCAGGTCGTCAATCGTCTCCCAGTAGGTGACCGCGATCGCGCGGCCGCCGGTGTAGTCGACTCCGCACCACACGCCGCGGAACCCCGGCTGCTGCTCGATCTGCGGCAGATGCCTGTCCCGGAACTCCGCGAGCGTTGCCTTGATCCGTTCCGGCGCGAGGCCCGGAAACATGGTGACCCGTGCATACATGGGCGACCCCTCCACTCGTGTTGCCGACGAATCTACTCCTGTCCGGCGGTTCCGAATAGGCTGCCGCCCATGTTCGATCACGACTGGGAGCCCGCGACGGCGAAGATCGTCGCCAAGAAGTACAAGGAGGAGTCCGGCTACTCGGGGGTCTGGGAGTACGTCGCCGACATCACTCTCAGCACCGGGGTGATCTTTCGCGCGCAGTTGAGCCAGCCGCACCTGATGAGCCATGTCGTCCGGCTGAACGAGGGCGAGGATGTCGCCGTCCTCGCCGACGCCAAACATGAGAAGGCGAAGTTCGACCGCTCCGATCCGCGCGTGAGCGGCAAGGACACGCCGCCGGCCAAGGAGACATTCAAGGAGGCCCTGTCGGAGCCACCGGGCTCGGCTCCGCCGAGAAGCCGCACCATCTAGGCGCCCGGGGGCGATAGACACCTGCGGTACATTCGGGAGGCCGACGGATCGGCTCCTGGGTGCAGTGCGCTGAGTCGCCGGCCGAGGTTGACGAGCCGCCGCAAACGCGTGGGACCAACGTCGATGAGAAGGTGAGGTGGTCGCGGTGTCCGAGCATGTTGAGGTGCACATGCGCGACAGTGACGCGTTCTCCTGGTACATGGAGAAGGATCCGCTGTTGCGGTCGACCGTGGTGTGTGTTCTGCTCCTCGACCGCAGCCCGGGCTGGGACCGACTCACCGAGCGCCTCGAGCGCAGCACCCGGCTGTCGCCCGGGTTCCGTCACCGGGTGGTGATGCCGCCGCTGCGCCTGTCCACCCCACGCTGGGTCGTCGATCCCGACTTCGATCTCTCCTGGCACGTGCGCCGGTTCGAGGCGGCGCCGCCGCGCAGTCTGGCCACAGTGCTCGAGTTCGCCCGGAAGACCGGGATGGCGGGCCTCGACCGTGACCGGCCGCTGTGGGAGTTCACCTTCATCGAAGGTCTCGAGGGGGGCCAGACGGCCCTGGTGATGAAGCTGCACCATTCCCTCACCGACGGCGTCGGCGGCATGGACATCGCGCGCCTGCTGTTCGACGTCGAGCCCGAGCCCGGCGATCTCGGGCCGATGCCCGAGGCGCCCGAGGGTGAGCATCTCGGCACCGTCGACCTCGCGCGCGACGCCCTCACCTATGACTGGTCCCAGCTGTTCGACTTCTCCAAGCGGCGGCTGACCTCGGCCGCCGGCGACGCCGCCCACGCGGTGCGCCACCCGCGGGAGACCGTCACCGACACGGTCGCGACCGGGGCCTCGATCGCCCGCATGGTGGCGCCGGTGTCCGACACCCTCTCGCCGGTGATGACCGAGCGGCATTTCACCTGGCATTACGACGTGCTCGAGTTCCCGCTCGACGACGTCCTCGCCGCCGCCCACGCCGCCGGCGCCAAGCACAATGATGCCTTCCTCTCCGGGATCACCGCCGGCCTGCGGATCTACCACGAGCGTCACGGCACGAAGGTCGAAGAGCTGCGCGTCACGATGCCGATCAGCATCCGAAAGGCCGACGACCCGATCGGCGGCAACCGGATCACCCTGATGCGCTTCAAGCTCCCCGTCGACACCACCGACCCGACCGAGCGGATGACCGAGACCCACCGCCGCTGCGCGGCGATCAAGACCGACCGGTCGCTGCCGTTCACGAACGCGATCGCCGGGACCCTGAACCTGCTGCCGCGGGCGGTCATCGGCGGGATGCTCAAGCACATCGACTTCCTCGCCAGCAATGTCCCGGGCATCCCCGTGCCGCTCTACCTCACCGGCGCGAAGGTCGAGAGCTTCTACGGCTTCGGACCGACGACCGGCGCCGCGCTCAACGTCACCCTCATGTCCTACTGCGGCACGTGTTACCTCGGCGTCAACATCGACACCGGCGCGGTGCCGGACGCGGAGGCGCTGATGGACTGCCTACGCGAGGGCTTCGACGAGGTGCTCGCCGTCGGCGGCGGCACCGGGCACGCCACCTCGCCCGCCGGCGCCTGACCCGCCCTCATCGCCCGGGCGAACGCCTCACCGCGTGCTCACCAGCCCCAGGTCACGGCGCGTCCCTTGGCGACGAGCAGGCGCGGGGTGCCGCCCTTCATGGCGACGCTATAGATCTTCGGCGTGCCGGTCGTCGCGCCGCGTACGAAGGCGAGCCGCGCGCCGTCCGGCGACCAGACCGGGCCGGAATCGGTGCTGCCGCCGGTGAGGGTGCGAACGAGCCGGCCGGTTCGGTAGTCGTAGAGCGCGATCGCTCCCTGCGTGTGCCCGGGGAAGGAGCGGGTGACGGCGAGCAACGAGCCGTTCGGCGAGATCGCCGGGTCGGAGAGGTCGTAGTCGAGCTGGGCGACAAGGAAACGATCACACCCGCTGGTGACGGGATCGAGCAGGCAGATCCCGAGGTCATAGCGGTCGTGGCCTGCGTCGTACAGGTCGCTGACGGCCGCCAGCACGCGGTTGTTGTTGGTGAAGCCGAAGCTGCCGGTCGTCCCCTCGCAGTCGCGCCCGGCCTCGGCCCCCAGGCCGTTGCTGTTGAACACGCATGCGGTCGACCTCCAACCGGTGTAGGGCGGCGCGGCTGGAAACTGCTCGATGTCGCCCACCTTGGTGCCGTCGGGGCTGATCCGGGCGAGCATGGCCTGGTGGGAGATCACGCCCGTGCGATGCCCAGTGACCCGGTTGAGGACGAGCAGCTTGTAGCCGAGGAGGTAGCCGAGCCGCGTGCCGTCGCGGGAGAGCGATGGGCTGAGGTACTTCCGCGCGTACGCCGTCGCGCTGCCGTTCGTGGTGAGGTGCTTGAGGTGCGAGCCGTCGGCGTTGACCTGGCACAGGTTCGCGAACCCCGATCCGCATGAGTACACGAGGACCGAGGTGCGGGCGCTCGCCGGCGACGCGGCGAGCATCGTTGCGGCCAAGACGGCCAACCAGATCCCCGCCTGTCGTGGGTTCAGCCTGAGAGTGGACACGGCTCGCCTCCGATCCGGTGTGGTGCGTGCGTACCGGTGTCTCCCCTCGAAGCTAGACCCGGCACCCGCGAGCCGTAATCGTGAAACGTCCCGCCCTGCCGTCCGTAGTACGCCCACGCCGGGCGGGCGCATGACTCCCCTTGTTCCCTGTCGGCCGGGTGCGGGGCGAACCGCGGTACAGTCGGCCGATGGCGACCTGGGAGGACGTCCGGCGGCTCGCCCTCGCGCTGCCGGAGACCGGCGAGGGGGAGTCACGCGGCAACGCGCAGTGGCGGGTGCGCGACAAGCTGTTCGTCTGGGAGCGTCCGCTCCGGGGCTCGGACCTGAGGGCGCTCGGCGCGGATGCGCCGGACGGCCCGATCCTCGGGGCGCGGGTCGAGCACGTCGGCGTCAAGGAGGCACTGATCGCCGACGATCCGGCCGTCTACTTCACCACCCCCCATTTCGACGGCTACCCCGCGATCCTCGTCCAGCTCGAGGCGATCGAGCGGGACGAGCTCGAAGAGTTGATCGTCGAGGCGTGGCTGTGCCGGGCGCCGCGGAAGCTCGCCGCCGCCTACGCCGCCGAGCACCTGCCACCGGCCCCTGCGGACGACTGAGCGCCCCGGCGCGTGCTCACGCCGTCCGGCGGCGCAGGGTGAGTGCCCCGAGCGCCAGCGCGGCGAAGGTGAAGCCGACGACGGCGACGATGTCGGCGACCATCGCCCCGTCGAGCGCGGCCGGACGCGTCGCCCGCGCGAGGGCGTCGTAGGCGTAGGTGAGCGGCATCAGCCAGGAGATCGCGTGCAGCCATCCGGCCATCAGCTCACGGGGAACGAACAGGCCGCAGAGCAGAAGCTGGGGGAAGATGAACGCGGGCATGAACTGCACGGCCTGGAACTCGGTGCGGGCGAAGGCGCTCGCCAACAGGCCGAGCGTCGTGCCGAGGACGGCGTTGCCGATGGCGAGCAGCCCGACAAGCCACGCCCCGTGGGCGGCGTCGAGGTCGAGGATGAGGAAGCCGACGGTGCACACGATGGCGGCCTGGATCGCGGCGAGCAGGCCGAACGCGAGGCCGTAGCCGAACAGGATGTCGCCCTTGGCCACCGGCAGGGTCATGAGCCGCTCGAGCGTGCCCGTCGTCCGCTCGCGCAGCATCGCGATCGAGGTCACGAGGAACATGACGATGAACGGGAACAGGCCGCAGAGTGGCGCCCCGATGCGCTGGAAGGTCCGCGGCTGGTTGTCGAACAGGTAGTAGAGCAGGATCAGCAGCACCGTCGGGACGACCATCATCAGCGCGATCGTGCGCGGATCGCGGCGGATCTGCCACAGGACCCGCCGGGCGGTCGCGAGCGTGCGCCGGGCGCTCATCCGCCCTCGCCCGACGACGCGGCATCCCGTCCGGTGCCGGCTTCGGCGCGCTCGATCAGGGCGAGGAAGGCGCGGCCCAGGTTGTCCTCGCCGGTCCGCTCGCGCAGCTCGGCGGGCGTGAGGTGCGCGAGCAGGCCGCCGTCCCGCATGAGCAGCAGCGAGTGGCACTCCGACGCCTCGTCCATGACGTGGCTGGAAACGAGCAGCGTGGTGCCCGCCCGAGCGAGCTCGTGGAACGTCGCCCACAGCGCGGCGCGGAGCACCGGGTCGAGGCCGACGGTGGGCTCGTCGAGCACGAGCAGCTCCGGCGCGCTGAGCAGCGCCGTGGCCAGTGACACGCGTGAGCGCTCGCCCCCGGACAGCGTGCCGACGACCTGGCCCTCCCGCCCGCTGAGCCCGACGGTCTCGATCGCCTCGACAATCCGGTCGCGGCCGACGCCGACGACGGCGGCGAAATAGCGCAGGTTCTCCTCGATGCTGAGGTCCGCATACACCGACGGCGCCTGGGTCACGTAGCCCACCCGGTCGCGCAGCTCGGCCGCTCCGGCCGGCCGCCCGAGCACGCTGACCGTGCCCCCGGCCACGATCTGCACCCCGACGAGCGCCCGCATGAGCGTCGTCTTGCCGCAGCCGCTCGGACCGAGCAGCCCGGTCACCGAGCCGCGCGCCACGTCGAGGGAGAGGCCGTGGAGGACCTCGCGGCCGCCCCGCTGCACCCGCAGGTCGCGGACCTTGATCGCGCTCTCGGCCGCCAGCGTCGCGCTCTCGGCCGCTGGGGTCACCCCGCGGTGGCCGCCCGGCACGCCGGCCGGTCCGGCGGCGCGACTGTGGGCGTGGCGCAGTCGGACAGGACCGGGCGCTCGGTCGGCCGGAAGCCCGCCGGCACGCCGCGCGCCCGGATCAGGCTGCGGTACGTGGCCACGGCGGCGGTGGGATGCCGGACGAGGTGTGGGTCGGTCGCGACATTGACCGTGTAGAGCCCGAACCTCGGCGCGTAGCTGCCCCACTCGTAGTTGTCGGTGAGCGACCAGTAGAGGTAACCGATCACCGGGACCCCGGCCTGGCGGGCCCGCTGCACCCAGTACAGCGTGTCGCGTAGGTTCTCCGACCGCGAGACCCCGTCGGCCCGGCGCGCGCCGTTGTCGGTCGGCATCCCGTTCTCGGTGATGAGCACGGGCAGGTGCGGGAAGTCGCGATGCATCGAGCGCAACGCGGTGTACATCCCGAACGGGTCGAGCGGGATCTTCCAGCTCGACCCGTTCGAGATCTGCAGCAGCGTCGCGGTCTGGTCGTAGGCCGGGTAGTAGTAGTCGAGCGCGAGGTAGTCGAGCTGCTTGCGCACCGCCCGCAGGAACGGGTCGGTCTCGAGGCTGGCCAGCGCTCCGCGACCGGGCCAGGCGTAGTTGCTCGACACCATCGCGCGCGGGGAGTAGCGGTGGATGATCGCGTAGGCCCGCTTGTGCGCGGCGATGAGGTTCGCACGCATCGCGAGCACCTGGGCGGCGTCGAGGGGGAAGTTGCCCTTCTCGACGTACTCGTAGAAGAACTCCTCGTTGAAGGTCAGCCAGTACCGCACGCGGTGGCCGTAGCGCTTGGCCAGGACCGTGGTCAGCGCGGCGAAGTCGTTGACCGTCCTCGGGCTCGTCCAGCCGCCCTGACGGTAGACCCACATCGGATAGTCCCAGTGGTTGAGCGTGATCAGCGGCTGGATGTGGAACTGCGCCATCCGCGCGAACACGCGATCGTAGAACCGCAGCCCGCTCGCCGAGAAGACGCCCTGGCGGGGCTCGACCCGGGCCCAGCTGATCGAGATCCGGAAGGTGTTGATACCCAGGTGGGCGGCGAGGGCGATGTCCGAGCGGTAGCGGTCGTAGAAGTCGACCGAGTTGCCGTACGGCTGCTTCGGCGTGCCGACGGGATGGGGCCCGGAGTCGCGGCGGATGTAGTAGTTCCAGTTGCTGTCGGTGGTGTGGCCCTCGGCCTGAAAGGCCGAGCTCGAGACGCCCCAGAGGAAGTTGGCCGGCAGCCGGCGCACGGTCGCCCTCGCCCGCGTCGCGGTCGATGCCGCGGCCGCCGCGCCGAACCAGACCACGGCTACGCCGGCAAGCCCGAGGAGGATGGCGATGATGGCGCGCCTGGTGTGCACCGCGTCATTCTCCCGCACGTCCACCCGCAAGCGCCGGCGCGCGCCGTCCGGCGCCCGGCGCGCGCCCCGGTGGCAGCGCGCCGAGCGGACGGCGACAGCTGGGTCAGCTACCCGGCGCCGCGCAGACCGTCGCCCACGAGCAGGCGCCGAACCCGTCGGCGTCGGAATCGGGCGCGGACGGAGTGCCGATCACATAGCCCGAGGAATCGGTGAGCTGCATCTGCTCGGAGGAGCTGAGCTTGACCGGGGACCCGTTCGTCGTGCCGAGATCGAAATTCGGGTTGCTCAGGTTGGGCAGCGCCGCGAACCCGGCGTTCGTCCCGATCTCGAGCGGCGTCTCCTCGATCCACTCGGCAGTGGCGTGGGTCGAGGCGTAGGGCAGCGTCGTCGTGAACGACTCGTTGCGGGTGACGTCCTTGATGGTGATCGTCCACAGGTTGGAGTCCGCCACCACCTCGGACAGCGACGCGTGCATGTGGTCGCCCGGCGACACCGACAGGTTGGAGATCGTCAGCGACGGAGCCGGCACGAGCTCATACCACGCCGAGTAGGACGGGCTGCCGGTCGAGCTGATGTCCTGCTCGGTGCCGGTCTGGATGAGCGTCGGGTCGGTCACCGTGCACCCGGCGTCGATGCAGCCCCCCGCCGATGCCGATCCAGTCCGAGGACGCTTCGGCCTGCCCGGCCGTGTGCTGGGTGGCGGTGGGGACGGTCCAGTCCCCGGTGATCGCGTGGAACAGCGTGCCGCCCTGCTCGAGGGCGCCCTGGTTGTAGCCAAACCAGTTGTGGCTCGAATTCGCGTTCGCGCGCAGATGGGGCAGCAGCGACAGCAGCTGGCCGTGCGCGGTCAGACCCGGGGACGCCTGCGCGGCGCCCGCCGAGACCAGCATGGCTCCGGCGGCGAGCAGCCCGGCGGACCTCGCCGCCAGACGTTTCGCGCGCACGAAATTGTCGAGGTTCATGACAACCCTTTCCCGGCGGCCCGCGGACCGTAGGCCACCGAATGCCTCCCGCACGAAGTGGCCCGCCAGCTCCTTCTCGCTTACCCGGAAAAAGGTCAGTTGAACCCGGGCCGGGTGATCAGAGTCCGAGCGGGAAGGTGTAGGTGGGATGGGGCGGGACGAGCGGGGCGACCTCGAGCACGATCTCGGCGTGCCGCCTGAGCGGCACGCTCCCCGGCGGGCCCGGCCACCGCCGACCGTCGACGAACACCGCCACCGTCGTTCCCGGCGGCGCCGGGAACGAGATCAGCCGGCGGCGTGAGAGCGGCTGGCCCCAGGAGCGGAACAGGTCGGCGGTCGTGACCCTCGCGCCGGGCCGCACGAGGACGAGTCCGGTCGGCTCGAGCGTGACGAGGGCGCCGTAACAGCCCGCGTGCGCGATCCGTCCCGCGGCGACGGTGCGCGGCGGCCGCGTGCCGATCCCCGCGGCGATGAGCACCACCCGGTTGGCGGCGAACACCTCGACGTGCACGCCGTACCGCGCCCCGAGCCCGGCGACACAGGGTCCGAGCACCGGGCCCGTGGCCGGGGGCTGAAACCGCGCCCCATGTCCGATCGGGCGCGCCTGCGCGACGAGCGCCGGCGGGATCGCCGCGGACGATGTCGTGGCGACCGGCGTGGACGACGCGTGACCGGCCGAGCCGCAGCCGGCCAGGCCGATGACCGCGAGCGCCGCGGCGGCGATGCGCGCCGCGCCGCGCGCGCTCAGGCGGGCGCTTCCCACGGCACGGCGTCCTCGTCCTCGTCCTCGTCCTCGGACGCGGCGCGGTCGGCCCCGTCGGCAGGCGGCGCATCGGACGGCCGCGACGGGACGAGCAGCAGGCCGAGCCCGCACCCGAGGCACACGACGCTCGCCGCGCGTGCGACGAAGGCCGGGAGCGCGGCGAGAACGAACCCGTTGAACAGGGTGGGGAGCAGATTCATTCCCTGCCAGATCGCCACGAACCCGACCGCGAAGTACGTGAAGTACCGCGCGCGCCCGCGCCACAGCTCGCGCGTTGCCCAGACGACAAAGGCGAGGACGAGCGCGAGCGTGAGGTACTGGACGATCGACACGGCGGGGCGGCCGTGGAGCTCCTTGCCGACGGCCGCGACGACCGTCCCGGCCAGCGCGGCGACGGAGAGCCCGAGCCCGAGCCGGACATCGAGCGTGGCATCGCGCACGCGGCGCGCCGCGAGCACGCAGGCGAGCAGCACCGCGATCGGCCACAACCACACGAGCGACGGGTCGTCGGCGCGCGACAGGTGACCGGCGATCACCGCCGGGCTGCCGTCGACCCGGAGCGGGATCGACCATCGCCCCAGGTCGTTCGTCCCCGGCGCGACCGCCACCGTCGCCAGCGCGTGCAGCCTCCCGTCGTGCCAGCTGTAGTCGTGTCCTCCGCTCACGCTCGACCATCGCGGCGGCGTCGCTGGGCCGAGGTTCGCGGGCGGGACCTGCGCCGGGGTCAGATTCGAGTAGTACATCCCCGAGTTCTCGTTCACGGCCACCCCGGCGGGGGTGAACCGGAGGTACGGCGCGCCGCGGTAATCGAGCACGACCACGGTCTCGGCGGCCGGAACGCGGAGCCACAGCCGCTGGTCGCCGTCGACGACCTTGGCGTCGAGCCCGGCGGGCAGCTCGCTCACGGTGGCCCGGTAGGCGGTGGCGATCGGTGCGACGGGTCCGTGCGCCTGGGCGACGCCGGGGAAGACGGCGAGCGTGACGGAGCCCGCGAGCACGATCCACCCGGCGAGCGCGGCGCCGACCGCGGGCACGGCGCGTCTCCGCGCCGGCAGGCGGAGGGGGCTCCTAGACTTCGGCGCACTCGGGGCGGCGCTCACCCCCCGGATCGTCCCCCGCCCACCGGCACCGTGACGGACGCTATGCACGCCACACATCGTCGCTCATCTCTCCGCCTGGCCTCGTGCTCGGCACTCGTCACCGCCGTCGTCGCGCTCGCCGTCGCCTGGTGGGCGCCGGCCGCGCTGGCCGACGGCGACCCGGCCAGCGACGTGCTCGCCCAGCAGTCGCTGTTTCTCCCCCAGGACGCGGGCCTACCCGTCACCGAGCAGGCCCAGCTCGCCGGCCTCCTCCAGGCCGCCGCCCGTCGCGGCTACCCGATCCGGGTCGCGCTCGTCGCCTCCGCGACCGATCTCGGCTCGGTCACCGCTCTGTGGGGCCAGCCAGAGAACTACGCCAAGTTCCTCGGGCAGGAGCTCGCGCTCGTCTATCGCGGGCCGTTGCTCGTCGTCATGCCCCACGGCGCCGGCTTCTATGACGCCGCGCACCCATCCGCGCCCGTCCCGGCCGCGGTCGCGGGGCGCTCCGGCGGGGGGTTCGGGGCGGTCGCGCTCACCACCGTCCAGCGGCTCGCGGCGGCGGCCGGCCACCCGGTCGCGATTCCGAGCCCGAGCGCTCCGGCGAAGAGCGGATCGTCGGACATCGTCGCCTGGATCGTGTTCGCCGTCGGCGCCGTGCTGATTGGGCTCGCCTGGGCGGCCAGCCTGCGAGCCCGGCCACCGCGCTGGCGCAGCACGACGGCGTGAGGCTCAGGTGATGCGCTCGGGCAGGCCGAAGCGCGCAAACGAGCCGGTCAGACGACCCTCGTCGATCGGCTGCTCGGGAAAGCGCATATAGGCCTCGGGCTCCGACGCGTCGGTCGAGCGGATGATGAAGGCGGTGACGTCGCTGACCAGACCGTCGCGCAGGCTCAGCACGTTGAGCGCGAACGGCAGGTACGCGCCGGCCGGATCGTCCCACGCGTAGAAGGCGAGGGCGGGCTGGGCATTCGCGCGGGTGAGGGTTGCTCGCCACCGCCAGGCGCCGGACATCGAGGACCGGCGAGCCCACGTCGCGATCGTCTCGCGCGGGGTGTACCACGTCGCCAGCGGCGGCATCGCGAAGGTGGCGTCCTTGGCCAGCAGGGCGGTGAAGGCGTCGACGTCGCAGCGCTCCCAGGCGTCGACGTAGCGATCGACGAGCTCGTGCAGGCCGCGGTCGCCGAGCGAGCGCAGCGTCACCTGCTGCGTGCGCTCGGGCACCCGGGCCTCGACGGCGGCACGGGCGCGCTGCAGCGCGCTGTTGACCGAGGCGACCGTCGTCTCGAGCATCGCCGCGACCTCCTGGGCGGTGAAGCCCAGCACCTCACGGAGGATGAGCACGGCCCGCTGGTTGGCCCCGAGATGCTGGAGCGCGGCGGTGAACGCGAGCTCGACGCCCTCGTGCTGCTCGTAGGTGGCGTCGGGGGCGGCACGACCCGCCGGGACGCCGATCACCTCGTCGGGATAGGGCTCGATCCAGATCGACTCGGCGACCGGCGCGCCGGGCGGCGTGTGGGCATCGGCCGCGGGCCCGAAGTCGTGCGGCAGCACGCGCCGGCGCCGGCGTTGCAGCTCGGTGAGGCAGACGTTGGTGGCGATCGAGTACAGCCACGCCCGCGCCGAGGCGCCATTGCGCAGCCCCGCCGCGCCCCGCCAGGCGCGCAGCAGCGTGTCCTGCAGCGCATCGTCGGCGTCGTGGACCGAGCCGAGCATCCGGTAGCAGTGTGCGTGGAGCTCGGCCCGGTGCGCCTCGACGAGGCCCGCGAAGTCGCGGTCCGTTGGGGGTGCTGACTGGCTCAGCGCTGCTCCACGATCATCAGTGAGTGGCCGGTGGGATCGCGGAGCCAGAACATCGGCGGGACGGGGTCGCCCATCCGCGAGACCTCGGCGTCGACGTCAACGCCGCGGGCCAGAAGCTCGGCGTGGCTGGCGTCGATGTCATCGGTGGCGAGCGTGATCCCGGTCTCGGTCGGAGTGACGTCGCTCCCCGGCCGCGGCGGAGCGAGCGCGATCCCCGCGCTGCCCTCCGGCGGGTAGACCTCGATCCACCGATAGCCCCCGCCGAACGGCACATCGGTCCGCTTCTCGAACCCGAGCCTCTCGTAGAACTCGATCGCGCGGTCCTGGTCAGGGGTGGGGACGCACACGAGGCACAGTTCCCGGATGCGGGTCTGCGTGGTACTCATCCTGCTCCTCCTGGAGAGTGGTCATGTCGCACCTTAGACCCTCGCCGGCGTCGAAACTCATCGCTCTGGGAGAGGGGCGCCTTGCGACGCGGTCAGCCCGTGCGCGCGCCCGGGTTGACGGCCTGGTACATGACGTGATCCTGCCAGCGGCCGGCGATCTCGAGGTAGGCCGGCGCGAGCCCGAAGCGCTCGAAGCCGTTGCGCTCGAGCACGCGCTGCGAGCCACGGTTATGGAGCAGCGTCCCGGCCTCGATCCGGTGCAGGCCGAGCTCGCCGAACGCGAGGTGCTTGATCTGACTCACCGCTTCGGTGGCGACCCCGCGCCCGTTGTGGTTCGCGCTCACCCAGTAGCCGAGGCTCGCCGACTGAAACGGTCCGCGGACGATGTTGTTGAGGTTGACGCGGCCGACGATGTCCCCGTCGGCGAGGATCACGCGCGGCACCATCGACTGCTCGCCGCAGCGCCGCAGCGCGTCCTCGATGACGCGGCGCTGCCCCTCGTCGGTGAAGTAGCTCTCGGCGCGGATTGGCTCCCAGGGCGCGAGGAACTCCCGGTTGCGCCGGATGAGCTCGGCGAACGGCGCTGCGTCGTCGAGCGCGATCAGGCGGGTGGTGACCATCGCCCTCATCTTGGCAGCCGCCTTGGCTAACGTCCGACGCGATGCAACTGAGCCCCTTCCGGATCGAGCGCTACTACGCGCAGTGGGAGTTCACGACGCGGTTCATGCTCTCGAGCAGCGACTGCGAGTCCCGCACGATCGGGGAGCTGCTCGCGCTCGAGCCTGACGCCCACGCGCGCCTGCTTGACCAGCGGTGCGGCTACACCGAGTCGCTCGGAGCGCCCGAGCTGCGCCGGGCGATCACGACCCTCTACGACGCGACCGAGCCCGACGACGTCGTCGTGGCCTCGTGCGCGGAAGAGGGCATCTTCCTCGTCTACCACGCGCTGCTCGGCCCCGGCGATCACGCCATCGTCGAGACCCCGTGCTACGAGTCCGCGCTCCAGCTCGCGCGCAGCACCGGCGCCGAGGTGAGCGAGTGGCGCCGCAGCTATGCCGACGGTTGGGCCCACGACCTCGATGCGCTCGGGCGGCTGCTGCGCCCCGAGACCCGCGTGCTCTACGTCAACCAGCCCCACAACCCGACGGGCACGCTGATGGACGCCGCGACCTTCACCGAGGTCGTCGAGCTCGCCCGCGCCCACGGCCTCGTGCTGTTCAGCGACGAGGTCTACCGCGAGCTCGAGCACGACCCGGCCGACCGGCTGCCCGCGGCCTGCGACGTCTACGAACGCGGCGTGTCGCTCGGGAGCATCTCCAAGAGCTACGGGCTGCCCGGGCTGCGGCTCGGCTGGCTGGCGAGCCGCGACCGCTCGCTGCTCGCCCGGATCGCCGAGCTCAAGGACTACACGACGATCTGCGCGAGCGCGCCGTCCGAGCTGCTCACCGCGGTCGCGCTGCGCAACCGGCACGTCCTGCTCGAGCGCAACCTCGGGATCGTCCGCGAGAACCTGCCCCGCCTCGAGGACCTCGTCGCTCGCCGCGCCGACCTCTTCTCCTGGGTCCGCCCGACGGCGAGCGCGATCGGCTTTCCCCGCGTCACCGGCGTCGGCGACGTGACGGCGTTCTGCGAGCGGCTCGCCGCCGCCGGCGTGCTCCTGCTGCCCGGATCGGTGTACGACGAGCCCGGCCACGTTCGCGTCGGCTTCGGCCGCGCGAACCTGCCCGAGGCGCTGAACGTGCTCGACCGGGAGTTGGCGGCGATTCCCTGCGCCGGCGGGCGGCCCAAGCCCGGGCCCGGGCCCGCGCTCCGAAGCCACGGCAGCCTGGGCAGCTGAGCGACGCGTGGAGTCGCTCAGCTGCCCACCCTCGCTCATCAGGGCTGCCCCGGCCCGAGGGGCGGATCCGAGGCGGGCGGCCTCGATCGGTAGCTTTCCGTCGTGCGCCTCAACCAGGTGACCCTCGCCGTCGTCGAGCTCGAACGGTCGGTGGCGTATTACCGCCGGCTCGGTCTCCGGCAGATCGTGGCCAGCGAGCACTATGCGCGCTTTGCCCTTCCCGACGGCGACAGCACGCTGTCCCTCGAGCGGGCTGACGCCGTGCCGGCCTCGGCGACCACGATCTACTTTGAGTGCGACGACCTCGACGCGACGGTGACCCGGCTCAAAGCCTCCGGTGTGCGCTTCGACCAGGACCCCGTCGATCAGCCGTGGCTGTGGCGCGAGGCTCGTCTGCACGATCCCGACGGTAACCGCCTCTGCCTCTTCCACGCCGGCGTGAACCGCCTCGATCCGCCCTGGCGGCTTCCGGAATAGAGCGCCTCGACGGGCCGCGCCCGAGCACCTCGTCGCGGACATTTGTTCCATCGGGGCTAAGCCGAACCCGCCGAGGTGACGATCGGGATGAGAGCGGGACCGGCCGACAAACGTGAGGAGTGGACGTGACGATGATTCTGGTGACCGGTGCGACCGGGATGTTCGGGAGCGGCATCACCCGCGAACTGTCCGCCCGCGGCGTTCCCGTGCGGGCGATGACCTCGAACCCGGATCGTGCCGAGCAGCTGCGACAGCCGGGGGTCGAGCCCGTCGTGGCGAACATGGACCGGCCGGAGACGCTGGGTGAGGCGATGGCGGGCGTCGACACCATATTCCTCGTCTCGCCGATGGACGAC
This sequence comes from uncultured Solirubrobacterales bacterium, assembly GCA_963752905.1. Taxonomy (GTDB): domain Bacteria; phylum Actinomycetota; class Thermoleophilia; order Solirubrobacterales; family Solirubrobacteraceae; genus Palsa-465. The sequence continues at coordinate 168,307 of CAVWAC010000015.1, read as the reverse complement.
CGCGTCCAGGTGCGCGAGGGTCACGTGCTCGAGGCCGCCGAGCGCGCGGACGTGCGCAGGATCGTCAAGCTCTACGGCGCGGTCGAACATCATGACGACCCGCTCGGGAGCCTCCATGCCGCCAGCGTCGAGGCGATCCGCCAGTCGGGACTCGAGTGGGCGCTGCTGTCGCCCACGTCGGTGCTCGAGACGAGCCTTTACTCGATGATCCCGTGGATCGAGGAGACCGGCGCGATCATGGCCTCCGCCGGTGAAGGCCGCGTCGCCCATGTCGCCGCCGACGACGTCGCCCGGGCCGGCGCGGTCGTACTCGCCGAGCGGCGCGAGAACGGCCGCAACTACGTCATCACCGGACCCGAGCTGCTGTCGCTCGGCGACCTCTGCGAGATCCTCTCCCGGGTCACCGACCGGTCGATCCCGTACGTCGACCTGCCGGACGAGGAGCTCGCGCGGATCCTGGTCGACGAGGCCGGCATGAGCGCCGAGCAGGCGGAGATCGGGGTCATCTGCCACTTCCGCGCCTGGCGCAACGGCGATCCCGAGGCGTGCACCGACACCTACCGCGGGCTCACCGGCCGGCCGGCCACGACCGCCGAGGAGTGGATCGCGGCACGGCGCGAGGTGTTCGCCCGGGCCCGCGACAAGGCGCCCAACCCCGTCGCCTGAGGCAGGCGATGAGTTCCGGCCCGGTGGCTGGTCGTAGTGCCTGACGGCTTCGCCGTATTCGCCAGCGCACTACTGAGAGCGGGATACAGCCATGGGAAAAGTCATCGTCGATATCACCATGTCCTTGGACGGCTTCGTCACCGGCCCCAACGACGGGCCCGGCAACGGCCTCGGTGACGGCGGGCGCATCCTCCACGACTGGGTGTTCTCGCGGCGGACCGAAGCCGACCGCCGCTTCCTCGAGCCTCCGGAGGGCGCGATCGGGTCGGGGATCCTCGGCCGCCGCACGTTCGACATCGCCGAAGGAGCCTGGGGGGAGCACCCGCCCATGACCGGACGGGTCTACATCCTCACCCATCGGCCCCACGAGACGCTCACTCGCGGTCCGACGACGTTTGTATTCGCCACTGACAGCCCCGCCGATGTCCTCGCGCGCGCCCGGAGGGATGCGGGTGTGAAGGACATCATGCTGATGGGGCCGAGCATCAGCCAGCAGTACCTGAAGCTCGGGCTCGTCGACGAGATCGAGATCCATCTCGCCAACGTGCTCATGTCCGCCGGACGGCCGCTGTTCGCCGACATCGGCGCGCAGCCGATCTCCCTCGAGTGCGTGGAGGCCGTCCGCACGCCGGCCGCGACCCACCTGCGCTACCGGGTCATCCGGTAACGGGCGTCGCGACGCCACTCAGCAGACGGTCCGCGGCGGAAGATCGCCGGGGATCTCGGTCAGGTCGATGAACTCGGCAGCGAAGTCGGCGAAGCGGAAGATGTCGTGGAAGTTCGAGGCGACACCGAGCGAGGCCCGGATCGCCCCGCCCGAGTGCAGGCCGATCTCTCGGATGTAGTCCTCGAGCGTCATTCCCTCGCCGAACTCACCGCCGACGAGCGTCTCCCTGGAGATGGTGAACGCGATCTCGCCGGCACCCGGGTTGCAGAAACAGCCGGTGCGCAGTGAGACGTTGTGCCGGCGCGCGACTCGGTCGACGTAGCGCTCGTCGACGACGCTGCCGTCGGGGTGCAGGAAGTTGAAGGCGATCGTCGCGCCGCGCCGTTCCCCGGCCTGCGGTCCGTAGAGCGTGGTGACCGGCGAGCCGTCGGCGTGGCCGAGCGAGGACAGCACGCGCAGGACCTCGTCGCCGAGGGACGCGAGGCGGGTGTGGATCGTCTCCATCCCGATCCGCTCGAGGTGGCGCAGGCCGACCTCGATGGCCGGCAGGCCGAGGTAGTTGACGGTGCCATCCTCGAAGTGCGCGGGTCCCGGAGCCGATTGGTAGTACTCGCGCTGCACGAACGCCGCGACGATCGTCCCGCCGGAGAACCACGGTCGGTCGAGCTTGGCCAGCGCGTCGTGGCGGGCGAGCAGGCAGCCGACGCCGGTCGGCCAGCCGAACATCTTGTAGAACGAGATCGCCACGTAGTCGGGGTGCCAGCGACTGAGGTCAAGACGATTGGTCGGGACGTAGGCGGCGGCGTCGAGCAGCACGTCCCAGCCGTGGGCGTGGGCCTGCTCGATCCATTCGAGCGGATGCTGGACGCCGGAGAAGTTCGATTGGGCTGGATAGGCAAACAGGTTGTGGTGCTCGCCGCCGGTGTCGCTGAGGTAGCGGGCGAGGAGATCCTCATCGACGCGGAGGTCGGAGGATCGGCTCGGCACGTACGTCGTCGCGGCGCCGCGGGCACGGGCGAACTCGCGGATCCCGTTGACCGAGTTGTGGTTGTCGAACGTGATCAGAAAGCGATCGCCGGCGTGGAAGGGGTAGGCCTCCCCGACGAGGCGCAGGGCGCCGGTTGCGTTCGGGGTGAAGATGACGGCGTATTCCTCGGGCGAGGCGTCGAAGAAGCGCAGCACGGCGGCTCGCGCCCGCTCGACGAGCTCGGTGCTCGCCGCCGCCGTCGGATTGAGCGAGTGGGGGTTGCCGAACACGCCGGCCTGCAGCAGCTCCGCGTGCGCCTCGATCTGGGATCCGGCATACAACCCGCCTCCGGTGTAATCGAGGTAGACGTGACCGCATCGGTCGAGCCGGGCGTAGTCGCTGCGGCGCAGCTCGTCGAGCAGGGATGTGCCGGCGTAGGCGGGGTGCTCGAGGAGGAACGCGAGCTCCGCCTCGCGGAACGACTCGAATTCGGCCGGTTCGGCCGTCGTGTCCATGGCGGCAATCTCCCACCCGGCCCGCCTGCCGCCATCGGCACGGACTCCTGATCGCCCCCCGGGGAATGCCGCAGGCGGGACCCGCACGCGGCACGGACCCCCGGCGGGCGCGTCAGGTCGGCGCCGCGAGGTTGAATGCGGCGATGAGAACCCGCGCGCCCCTCGGTCTCTCACGGGAAGAGGAACCTGAAGCCGCTGCACAAGGAGGAGGACATGACGATCAACCCGGCGCTCGCCGATCTTCAGCCCCTGGTGGGCCGGTGGCGAATGGAGCTCCACAACGCGGCCTTCCTCCCCGATCCCGAGGCTCGCGTCAGCGGGTCGGTCGAGATCGAGTGGATCGAAGATGGCTCCGCGCTGCGCATGCGGCAGGGCGCCGCTGAGCAGCCGCCGGCCGCCGTGTGGATCATCGGGCGTGATGACAGCGAGGTCGGCTACTCGGTTCTCTATGCCGATGCTCGCGGCGTGTCGCGCATCTACCGAATGAGCTTCGAGGGCACGCGCTGGCGGATGTGGCGTCACACCCCGGAGTTCTCGCAGCGCTTCGACGCCGAGCTCGAGCCTGGCGCCGGAGCGATTCGGGGACGGTGGGAGAAGTCCACCGATCAACGGGCGACGTGGGAGCACGACTTCAACGTCGTCTACGTCCGCGAGCGATGAGAACTTCCGCTCCCCGCCCCGGAAACCGCACTCGGCCCCCGGAGGTGTCACATTTGGCGCTCCAGCGGTGCTTAGGGATGTGATGAGGGTGCAGGCGCGACATGGCGAACGGTGGGAGCGCCCCGAGGGTGGCTCCGGCATCGAGGCCTTCGAGGCCTTCTTCCGCACCCACTACTGGGGCGTTGTCCGCCTGGCTCAGAGTGTGGTCGGGGACTCCCAGGGCGCCCAGGACGTTGCCCAGGACGTGTTCCTCGCCGCCTACCGCCGCTTCCCGGGCGATTACGAGCAGGCCGCGGGCTGGGTCCGGGTCGCGGCCGTGCACACCGCGTTGAACGCGCTCCGCGGTGAGCGGCGTCGAGACAGGCGCCAGCATCTCGTGCCGGTGACGGGGTCCCTGCCCAGCGCCGAGGAGACCGCGATCGAGCGAGAGCGACGGACCGAGCTGCGCCGGGTGCTGCGTCGGCTGCCGCGCCGCTCGGCTGCGGTCCTCGTCATGCGCCACGGTGGCATGAGCTATGTGGAAATCGCCGATGCGCTGGGAGTCAAGGTGGGGAACGTCGGGACTGTGCTCAGACGGGCGGAGTCCGCGCTGCGAAAGGAGATGGACCGTGAGACACGTTCCTGATGGCGTGCTTCGACGACTCGACGACGAGCCGCTCGCCGTCCCGGACCGCGTCGGCGACCACGTCGCCGGCTGCGAGCGCTGCCGGACGCGGCGCGCCGAGATCGCGCGCGACACCGAGCGCGCGGCCGAGCTCTTCGCCGCCCCGCGGCTCATCCCGGACCTCGACCATGCGTGGGCCAGGCTGCGGCGCGAGATCGATCGCGACGCGGTCGATCCCGACCGGCACCTGCGGCCGACACCCGAGCTGCCGCGACGCCCGCGGCTCCCCCGCGTGTCGCTGCGGGCCGGACTCGCCATCGCCGCCGTGGGCATTCTCGTCGTCGGCACGGCGGCCGCCGCCACGCTGACCACGATCTTCTCGCCGACTCATGTCGCCCCGGTGGCCCTGAACCAGAGCGATCTGCGCGCCATCGCGGCGTTCACCGGGCTCGGCGACAGCCGGCCGCTGGGCAGCTTCACCACCGACCGAGGATCGACGCCGCTTCGCTTCGGCACCCTCACGTGGTCCTCCCGCGCCCCCGGGCGCGCATCCTCGCTGGCGATGGCCGATGCCGAGGCCGGCTTTGCCGTCTCGCTGCCCGCCCACGTTCCCGCGGGCGTCGGTGCCGTCCAGCAGCTCATCGTTCAGCCGCGGACGCGCGTCACCGTGACCTTCAGCGCCAAGGCGGCGAACCTGGCCGGGCGGTCCGTGACGATTGACGCGGGTCCGGCGGTGATCGCCCAATACGCTGCCGCGAGTGGTCCCGGAGTGCCCGCGCTCGCCATCGCGACGATGCGTCGTCCGACGGCGCGGTCCACGGGCACGAGCGTGAGCCAGATCGAGGCGTTCCTTCTCGACCAGCCCGGCATCCCGCCGCAGCTCGCTGAGGAGATCCGCCTTCTCGGTGACCTGCGCACGACGCTCCCGGTGCCCGTCCCGTCCGGCGCCTCGGTGCGATCGGTACAGGTCCGGGGCTGGCCCGGCGTCCTCGTAGCCGACTCCTCGAACGTGGCCGCCGCGGTCGTGTGGGAGGACGGCAGGGGCCTGCTCCATGCCGTCGGAGGAATCCTCGATCCGCAAGATGTGCTGAATGTCGCCAAGCAACTCGGCTGAGAGAACCGCGATCGGCGCGCAGGAGCAGCCTGCCGCCCACGGCTCGGTCCGGCTGTCGGAGCCAGCCGGCCCGCCGCGCGACGATCGCTCATCGCAGTCGGCAACGTCGCCGGCGATTCACGCGGACGGGCTGAGCAAGCGCTTCGGCGACACGATCGCCGTGAACTCGCTGTCGATGACGGTGGAGCGTGGCGAGGTGTTCGGCTTCCTCGGCCCCAACGGCGCGGGGAAGACGACCGTGGTGAAGCTCCTCCTCGGGCTCGTCCGTCCCACCGGGGGCGAGGCGCTCGTGCTCGGCGCCCCCCTCGGAGACCGTGAGGCGCGACGGCACATCGGCTATCTCCCGGAGCTGTTTCGCTTCCAGGCCCTGCTGACGGCGCGCGAGGTGCTCCGCCTTCATTGCCAACTTCTGGCGCTGCCGAAGTCAACGTGGACGGAGGAGGCGACTCGAGCGCTCGAGACGGTCGGCCTGCTCGACCGGGGCGACGATCGCGTCGGCACGTTCTCGAAGGGAATGCAACAACGGCTCGGGCTCGGCGTCGCCCTGATCGGCAGCCCCGCGCTCGTCGTGCTCGACGAACCCACGAGCGCGCTCGATCCGATCGGCCGTCACGATGTGCGAGCGATCATTCGGGCACTGCGTGAGCGCGGATCCACCGTGTTCCTCAACACGCACCTCCTCGAGGAGGCCGAGCACGTGTGCGATCGCGTGGCCGTCATCGATCGCGGGCGGGCGCTCGCCACCGGCAGCCTCGATGATCTGCTCGCGCAACACGCGCGAGTGCGACTGAAGGTGGGTGGCCTCGACGAGAACTGGTGGCGCGCCCTCGGACGGTTCGGTCAGTGGCGGCAGCACGACGAGTGGCTCATGGTCGACGGCGTTGACCCGTCCCGTATCGCCGAGCTCGTCGGCGAGATCGTCGCTCTCGGGGGGCAGGTGGAGGCGGTGATCCCCGAGCACCAGAGTCTGGAAGCTCGCTTCCTCGAGCTGCTGGGTGAGCGATGAACGCGACCCTGACCGTCGCCGCACTCACGATCAGAGAGGCCGTGCGGCGACGTCTGCTGCTGGCGTTCATCGCGATCACCGTCGTCATCGTCGGCCTGAGTGCCTGGGGATTCGACCGCCTCAGCCATACGCACCGCCTCACCTCCGGCGAGGCCAACCTGGCCGTCCCGCAGGCCCTCATCCTGTTCATGTTCATGTTCAGCTTCGTCCTCGCGCTGAGCGCCTCGGCGATCGCGTCGCCGTCGATCTCCTCCGAGGTCGAGTCTGGCGTGCTGATGACGATCGTGACCCGTCCGGTTCGGCGTTCGGACGTGGTGATCGGCAAGTGGCTCGGACTGGCCACGCTCCTCGCTGGCTACGCGCTGGGCGTGTGCGCACTCGAGTTCGGCGTCGTGGACTGGGTGAGCGGCTTCGTCGCGCCGAACCCGGTGCTCGTCGGCCTGTACCTGTTTGCCGAGGGAGCGCTCCTCCTGACCCTGGCCCTGTTCTTGAGCACACGGGTCCCGGTCATCGCCGCGGGGGTCATCGGCGTCGCGGCGTTCGGCGCCGGATGGCTCGCCGGGATCGTCGGCACGCTCGGCAGCGCGCTGAACATCGCTGCGCTGCGAACCGTCGGGCAGATCGGACGGGTCCTGCTGCCCACCGACGGCCTGTGGCATGCCGCCATCTATTACCTGCAGCCGTCCTCACTCATCGCCCAGCACGTGTCCGACGGCGGACGGCAAGACCCGTTCTATTCCCAGGGCGCGCCGTCGGCGGCGTACCTGGTCTGGGTGGCCTGCTGGTTCCTCGTCGTCCTCCTCGGCGCGGTGGTGAGCTTCGAGCGCCGCGAGCTGTGACGCCGCCGGGGCCCCCCGCCGAGTGACGCCGCCCAAGCGAGGCTAGTACTCGTCGCGCCGGCGGAACCACGCTCCGGACTCGTTGCGTCCCTTCGGCGCCCGGTCCAGCCACTGGTACATCCCCCACAGCGAGTCCAGGCCGCGCGCATACGACGAGTAGGTGTGATAGACGACTCCGTCCTCGAGGGCGAAGGCGCTCATCCCGGGCTGCTCGCGGACGTAGGTGGCGGTGTCGGTGCCGACCATCGCCGCGTGCGTGGCAGCGCCGCCCTCCTCGCCGGCCTCGCGAAGCCACGTCGTGTCGACCGAGCGGTAGTTGTAATCGATGCTCCCCGAGCGCTGCTCGGCTTCGGTGAACGACGCGTGGAAGTCGGAGTTGAAGTCGCTGTCCAGCGACGAGGCCCAGCGGAATGTCCAGCCCATGCGGCGCCTGTAGGCCTCGAGCGCATCGATCGGGGCGCGCGAGACTGCGACCAGCCCGACGTCGTGGTGCTCGAGGTGGACGGCGAAGCCGCTGAAGCCGTCGGCGATCGCCGAGCATGCCGGGCAGCCGGCCGTGTACTCGGGACCGAACATGAAGTGATAGACGAGGAGCTGCGAGCGCCCACCGAAGAGGTCGGCCAGCGACGCGGCGCCGTCCTCGGTCGCGAAGCGATAGTCCTTCTCGACCGGAACCCAGGGCAGTTGCCGGCGCTGACGGGCCACGTCGTCGCTGCGACGGGTCAGCTCCTTCTCGGCCGCGAGCAGCTGGAGGCGGGCGGCGAGCCATTGTTCGTGACTTGCGGTGGTGTGGGTGGGCACGGTTGTCTCCCTTGTGGTCGTCAGGCGACGGCGACGGCGACGCCGAGGGCGACGATCGCCAGTGCCAGGGGCACGTCGAGGACGGGATCAGGCGGGAACCGCTTCTGGGCGAGGACGACGACGGCGATGGCGACCATCAGCGCGATGCTCATCACGTTCACGGCGACGAGCACGAGCATCAGCCCGACGCTCGAGCCGAAGCAATAGACGCCGAACCGCAGGCCCGAGCGAACGCGCTCGGCACCATCATCGCCGCCATCATCAGCACCGACGCCGAGAGGGTGGGCCCCATCGCCATTCCGCTCATTGGGTCAGCCCGAGCCTCGCGGGCGCGTTCTGCCGTAGGTCCGGGAGGGTGTCCCCGGTCTCGAGCAGCGTCTTGAGGTTGGCCAGGACGCGCGGCCAGCCCTCGCTGATGAGCGAGCCGGTCATGCCGTCAGGCACGAGGTCGTCGTGGATCACCGTCAGCTTGACCTGCTCGCCGAGCGGCTCGATCTCGAAGGTGACCTTCGAGCGCGGTTCGGCCACGAGGCGGTCGCGGGCGTCGTCGGCGAACTGGAGCGACTCGACCCAATCGGGCGTGAGCGTGTGCCATGTGTAGGAGAGTCGGCGGAAGGGCTCGGACTCGAGCACGACCTGCTCGGGGTCGGCGATCGCCAGGCCGCGGGTGTGCCAGGTGACCGTGGAGCCGGGCGCCCAGTCGGTGTCGAAGGTGATCGCCCAGTAGCGCTCGGTGAACGCGGGCTCGGTCAACGCCTGCCAGAGCCGTTCGGGCGTGGTCTGGATGTAGGTCGTGTAGACGAACGACGGCTTCTCCACGGGGGTCTCCTCCAGTGCTCGTTTGAGATCAGCAAGCGCGTGGATGCGGTCCTGCTCGTACCGCGTGATCCAGCGCTCGGCGATCTCATTGATGGGCGCCGCGTTGAGGTAGTGGTGCTTCTCCCGGCCGCGGCGGACGGTCGTGATGAGGTTGGCCGCCTCCAGCACGGCGAGGTGCTTGCTCACCGACTGGCGAGCCATGTCCAGCCTCGAGCCGAGCTCGCGCAGCGTCTGGCCGTTGCGCTCGTTGAGGCTGTCGAGCAGGAGCCGCCGGCTCGGATCGGCCAGCGCCCTGAAGACCTCGTCCATGTGCGAATAGGCAACCATATGGCTGCCTATATTAGGCAGCCACGCGGCTGCCTGTCAAGCCCGGCGCGCGCGGAGTGACGGGTCCCGGCCGGTTCAGCGCTCGCGGCGCAGCGCGGCGCGCCAGGTCAGGCGCTCGCCGCCGCTCAGCAGCGCGCCGGCGTAGACGGCCGAGGCCACCCTGACGATGGCGTAGATCGAGCCGAGCATGATCGCCGCGACGAGCAGGTACTCCCACCACGCGACGTGGCCGAGCGCGATCCGGGCCGGCATCAGCGTCGGCGTCAGCGGCGGCACGAACGAGAGCACCTGCAGCCAGGTCGCGTTCGGCGAGCCGACAGCGGCGTACACGATCAGGTAGCCGATCAGCAACGGCAGCACGATCGGGAACGTCGCCGACTGGACCTCCTCTTGGCGCGCGACGAGCGCCCCGGTCGCGGCGAGGGCAAACGCGTACAGCGCGAACCCGGCGACGAAGAACACGAGGAACGCGGGCATCAGTCCCCAGACGCTGCCGGGGATCTTTGCGCTGTGGATGAGGGCGTTCGTGACCAGGCCGGCGACGACGGCGATCGCGAGCTGGCCGAAGCCGACGAGACCGATCCCGACCACCTTGCCAACCAGCAGCTGCTGTGGCCTGACCGCGGACAGCAGCACCTCGGCGGTGCGCGAGGTCTTCTCCTGCGCGACGCCCGTGGCGACCGCACTGCCGTAGACCGTGATCGCGAGGTACATCAACAGACCGGCGAAGATCGCCGCGACATAGCGCGCCGCCCGGTCGGCGGGCTGCGGCTCGAGCACGAGCGTGGTCACCGGTACCGGCGTGACCGCCGGCAGAACCTGTGCAAGCGGAACGCCCGCCTTCGCCAGTGCCGTGCGGAAGTGCGCCTCGTCGACGGCGGCGGCGATCACCGCTCTCGTTTCCGTCGGAAGCGACTGCTTGACGCCGATCGTCGCCGAGTCCGCGCCCAGTTCGACGGCGGCGTCGAGCTTGCCGGTGTCGAGCAACGTCCGCGCGGTCGCGAAGTCGCCGACGTTCGAGAGGGTGACGTTTGCCTTCGCCGCCTTGGCCGTACGCGCGAGTGCCGGGCCGAGCGCCTGTGCCGGCTGCCCGACGAGTCCGATCTTCGTCGTTGCCGACGAGGACTTGATCAGCCCGGGGATCGCGATCCCCGCGACGACGAGGAGCACCGTCGCCACGGTCATGATGCGCGTGACCCGACCGCCGACGCGCTCGCGGACTTCGCGCTCGGCGATCAGTCGCGTCGCGCCGCCGGTGCTCACTGGGCGACCATCCGGCGGTAGAGATCGAGCAGGCCGCCGCTCTCAAAGCCGAAGTGCTCGACAGGCCCTGCCGCGAGGGCCGCCTGGAGGATCGACTGCAGATCGGTGCCGGGCTGCAATATGAGCAGCACGCCGTCCTCGTCGGACCCCTCGACGGTCACGCCCCGCAGCCCCCGCGTCCAGCCGTCGGCGGCATCGACCTTCACTCGCAGCTGCGCCGGCAGCTCGCGGCGCAGCTCGGCGAGCGTTCCGTCCGCGAGCACCCGTCCCGACTCGAGGATCACGACCCGCCGGCAGATCCGCTCGACGAGCTCGAGCTGATGGCTCGAGAACAGCACAGCGGTGCCGGCCGCCGCGCGCTCGAACAGGACCGCCGAGAGCGAGTCGACCGCCTCCGGGTCGAGTCCGGCGAACGGCTCGTCGAGGACGAGCAGCTCAGGGTTGTGGACGAGAGCGACCGCCAGTTGGACCCGCTGCTGATTGCCGTGGGAGAGCGCGACCAGCCTCTCCCCGGACCGCTCGCCGAGCCCGAGCCGATCCAGCCAGTGGCGGCTGGAGTCGACCGCCGCCTCCGGGTCGAGCCCGTGCAGCCGCGCGAAGTAGGCGACCTGATCGATCAGCTGCATCTGCGGGTACAACCCGCGCTCCTCCGGCATGTAGCCAAACCGGAGCCGGTCGCGGTCGCCGACCGGCTGCCCGTCCCACCTGACGCTCCCGCGGTCGGGCGCGAGGATGCCCATCACCGCCCGCATCGTCGTCGTCTTACCCGCGCCGTTGCGACCGACGAGACCGACGACCTCCCCCGGGCCGACGGACAATGCGACCCCGTCGAGCGCGACGAGCTCGCCGAACCGCTGGTGCAGGTCGATCACCTCAAGCACGCAAACATCATTGCGCCGCGCGGCGCTACGCGAGCCGGCCGGCACTGTGAGGGCGTCGGGCGGGCGCGGCCGACCGCACCCGGCCGGTTCCCGCGAATCAGTCGGCGAGTCCGTGCGTGTAGGCGTAATGCACGGCCTGAGCGCGGTCCCGGGCGCCGATCTTGGCGAACACGTGGTTGACGTGCGTCTTGACCGTCGCTTCGCTGACCACGAGGGTGGCGGCGATTTCCCGATTTGACAGGCCGCGGGCGATGAGCGAGAGAACCTCGGCCTCGCGCGGGGTGAGGTCATCGGGCAGGCTCGCGGGAGGCGGCGCGGGCCGCGCGGCGGCGCTGGCGGCGGCGATCAGGCGACTGTGGACAACCGGATCCAGCAGGGCGTGGTGATCGGCGGCTGCGTGCACCGCCCGCGCGATCTCCGCGATGCCGGCGTCCTTGGTCAGGTAGCCGCGGGCCCCAGCCTGGAGGGCATCGAGGATGGACGCCTCATCGGCGTGCGTCGTGAGGACGACGATCTCGGTCTCGGGTTGCGAGGCCCGGATCCGCCGGGTTGCCTCGACACCGTCGAGCTTCGGCATCCGCAGGTCCATGAGCACGACGTCAGGGCGATGACGAGCGCACAGCGTCACCGCCTCCTCACCGTCCGCGGCTGCGACCACCGGGTTGATGTCGGCGGCGGCCTCGAGCAGGGTCATGAGCCCTTCCCGGACGAGCGCCTGGTCATCGACGACCATCACCCGGATGGGGCCGGTCATCCGCTGTCCCCGCGCTCGCCTGCGCGCGTCGACCCAGCAGGCGCCGGCAGTCGCAGCTCGACGCGCCATCCTCCGTCCACGCCGCCGGCGCTCAGCGTTCCGCCGAGCAGCGCCGCGCGCTCGCGCATCCCCCTCAGGCCGTAGCCGCCGCCGGTGTCGGCGAGGCCGTCGGACCGGGCGACATCGGACCGGCCGGCGGGCTGCGCAGCGACGGGCCGGTCGTCCACGACAAGCGTCAACTCATCCTCCGGTGCCTCGCCGGCGTGGACGGCGACCGACACCTCGGCGCCGGGGGCGTGCTTGCGCACATTCGTCAACGCCTCCTGCACGACGCGGACAACCGTCTCGCCGGTCTGCCCAGCCAAACGCGCCGGGTCGCCGTCGATCGTCAGCTCGGCGCCCGCATCGGACGTGTCGCGGTACTCGTCCACGAGCGCTTCGATCGCTGCGGGCGCCGAGACAGCGTCGCCGCGCAGCGCCCCGACGGCCCGACGGGCTTCCTGCAGCCCCTCGCGCGCCAGCTCATGAGCCCGTCGCACCCGTGCCAGCACAGCATCCCGGTCGGCCCCCTGCTCGACCAGCGCCCCGGTCGCTTCGAGCTGGATGGTCAAACCGGCCAGGGTGTGGGCGAGCACGTCGTGGATGTCGCGGGCGATCCTCGTCGACTCCTCAAGGCGAGCCGCCCGCAGCTGCTCCTCATGCGAGCGCTGGGTCTGCGCCAGTAGCAACTCCGCCTGCTCGACGCGGAGGGCGCGCTGCCGTCCGTTGGACGCGGCCAACAGCGACGCCGCAAACCCGAGCGCGTAGGCGAGCAGGCCGATCGCGCTCCCGTTGTACAACAGCTCAGACACGGCGACGGCCAGCGTGCCGACCACGGCGACCGTCGCGGCATGCGGCAGATCCACCCGCAGCCCGGCGGCGATCACCGCCACGAACACGAATGCGCTGGCGGCGCCGTGCGGCGCGGCCTCAACCAGCAGCCCACCGGCGGCCGCCATCACGAAGAGCTCGACGGTCAGGGGCTGGTCGCTGCCGGGACGGTTCATCCAGATCAGCCAGGACACGACCGCCGCCACGAGCAACAGGCTCACCACGAGGCCGCGCCCGCTCGTGCCGGCAGCGTGGGTGCCGCGAAACACTGAGACCGCGATCAGCACCAAACCGGCAAGGCGGATCGCGGAGGCGAGACGGCGATCAAGGCTGGCAAGAAGCATCAGCACGGAAGTTACGGATTCGGGAGCCGCGGATTCAACTCAGACACCGCCCGGTCAGACGAAGCGGGACCCGCGTGATCGCGGGTCCCGCTCACTGCTTCGTCGCTGGGTGGGTCAGGCGAGCTCTGCGACCGGGACCGCCTGCTGGAGCTGGTGGCGGCGGGCCGCCACGAGGAGCGTGCGCCCGACCACTTCGCACACCGCCATGGCCAGGAGGGCCGCGGTCCAGGCCTGGCCGCTCGTGATCGCGTGCTGGGCGCTGAACTGGGCGATCGTCGAGGCGCCGCCGTGACTGATCCAGATCAGGAAGGCGAACCGCGAACCCATCCCGAGCACCCAGAAGAAGCCCGACAGCCAACCTGCCCGCACGAGCACCTCGTCGCCCCGGCCGCGCCGCATCAGGACGGTCTGGCCGCTGGCGAGGCCGATCGAGAGGCCGAGGAGGGCGAGCACGGCGAGCAGGATGAGATCGTTGCCCGCGGTGGGGATGCCGTGGAGGTAGTTGGCGACTGCGACCGAGACGATGATCAGCGGGCGGATCAGGGCCTTGGTGCTGAGGGGGCGCTCCTTGATCTGCAAGAGGACGAGGAGGACGAGGGCTGAATCGATGAGGTAATCAGTGGGTGTCATGCCGTCATCGTGCTCCGTGCGGCCCGGCTCCACATGGGCGCACGGGTTGATCTGCGGGTGGAAGTCACGCGGGATCTCCACCCTGGGGTTGACGCCCGGATCGCCTGACCGTTCTGCCAGCAACTACGGATGTCGTTGGCGAGCCGCCGCGCGATCATGCGGTTGACGGTCGGCTTAGGTCCTCACGGACGGAGGCTTCACGCCGACCAACCGATAAAGAGGTGCGTGATGAAACGGTTAGCCGCAGTCATTGCCAGCGCCTGCATCCTCGCGCCGGCCGCCACGGCCGCCGCGGCTTACTACCCCCAGCCTTGGGTCACGAAGCAGCTGGGTAACAGCTGCAGCGTCACCGCGATGGGGATCGAGCGCGTGGTCACAACGCCCAACCATTTCGAGCTCTCGTTCGGCGGCGGCACCAGCTGCGCCGGCGCGGTCGGAAACAAGAACCTGGTCGTCGAGCTCCAGATCAAGGTGCCGCACAAGGGCTGGTCTCCCGAGGCCACGATCCGTCGCTCCAACTTCAGAGGGAATCCGCTGCGGCTCGTCTCCTCGATCAACATCGCCGGAAGCGGCGCCAGCCACCAGTACCGGATCGCCGCGACGGCCACCGATACGCGTCACGGCGTGACCAGGACCGGCACCGTCTTCAGCAAGGTTCTGACCGCGTAGCTCGCACCCGAACAAACCACGCCGGAGCCGCGCGGCATACGGCCGTGCGGCGAGCGTTATCGAGCGTTGAGATCCCGGCGCACCGTGTCGCGGTCGAAGCCCGACGCCTCGAGCTGGCGCACAATCATGCCGACGTGCTTCTGACTGAGGTTCTGCCTCCCGTGACCAGGAACGGTGATGACAACGCCGGATTCATGGCGGAACCGCCGGTGACTCGTGGCCTTGCCCGCAAGCTCGGTGAAGCCGTGATCGACGAGCCAGGCCGTGAGCGCTCTGCGGGTGACGGTGCTCACAGGTGCATTCTCGTCGTGATGCGCGAACTTTCGCATTTGAGTTCCGGACGTCGGAACCAAAGTGCGAAAGCTCCTGGGCGGGGCCGCCCGCATCAAGCACCCACGACGCGGCGAAGGAATCGAACCTTCCAAGCCGGGGATCGCCCGGCCCTGCCAGTTTTGAAGGGCGCTCCGGATAGCGCGATACCGGCGATTTGCAGGTCGTTTGTGGAGCTGATTCCAGTTAGCGGAGGCTAGTTCTGCCGAGTTCGGGACGAGATTCGGGACAAAGCCCGAGCGCGGCCTTCCCCGGAGCTAGCCAGGGAGCGCCGCGGCCAGCCGGTCATAGACCTCGCGGACTCGGACCGCTGGAATCGTCCCGCCGCGCCGGCGCAGGTGCTCGCCGAGCATCCGCGCGGGAAGGATCACAACGCCCTCACGGCGAGTCACGGCTGGGACCAGCTGCGAGGCCCGGACCGTACTCGCTTGTGCCCGTCGGAGGGGCGTCGAGCGTCATCTTCGGTTCGCTGCTGGGTGCCCTGGCACTTCAGGCGTAGAACGTTAAGTCTGTGGCACAACGACTGGCGGCGCCCGGACCGGCACCACCACGGGAGGTGCCGCGACGGTGCGACGGCGGCTGACCATGCGGTCGGAGATCGCCCAGAGGGCGAAGATCAGCGAGCCGATGATGCCGGTGAGCGTCATCAGCACGCCGGCGGCGGCGGTGGCGGCGACACCGTGGGCGCCGAGGATGAGGACGGCGGCGGCCGGCCCGGTGCTCGGGCCGATCGGCAGCTGACCGACCGTGAACATGACGATCAGCAGGGCCATCGAGTCGAAGATTGAGACATGCACGCCGATCGCGCGGAGCATCAGCCAGTTGCGCAGCACCTGGGCGCACACGGCCAGCAGCGCGAAGGTGATCAGGCGGCCGCGGCTCTCCATGCGCAGGACGGCCAGGCCCGCCCCCAGCCCGGTCCGGTGACGGTCCGAGACGCGGCGCAGCACGGCGATGAGGCACGCCATCAGCGCGATGATGAGCGCCGGCACCCACAGCGGAACGCCGAGTGGCGCCACGAGCGTGAACGAGAAGATCGCCACCAGGACCAACTCGACGGTGATGATCGGCACCTCGGCGGCCACCAGGGCCGGCGCCCGCGGCGTCGTCTGCGGGGCGGCCCGGCGCACGGACGTGATCCGCACCGCCATGCCGACCGATCCGTTGACGATGCTCGCGATGCAGCCGAACGCGGCCGAGCGGAACAGCACGCGGCGGCTGGCCGTGCCGCCGGCGGCCCGGACGCAGATCGCCCATGCCTCCGTGCGGGTCAGCAACGCGGCGATCTGCAGCAGCACCGAGAGCGCAACGAGGATGATCGGGGCCGTCCGCAGTGCAGTGCTGAACTGCGCACCGCGCCCGGCAAGCACGTAGGCCAGCAGAGCGGCGACGACGAGACTCCCCCCGACGCTGACGGCGATCCGGCGGCGCATCGAGGCGACGCGCAAATCACGCTCGCCGTCGGCGTCACGGGCAGGTTCCGACGGGTCGAGCTCGAGGTTCACGGAGCGGCCTTCGCGGTAGCGGTTCTCAGAATGTCGCGGCGACTGAGCGCATTGCGTCAGGCCGTTGCTCCCGGGTAGCGACCGTAACAGCACTCCCTAAAGCGCGTCCTTACCAATCTCCGCACACCAGAATCGCGTGAACGCAAATCCTGCAAAATAGGTCCTTCTGCGAAATGTGGGGCGGCCTTGACACCTGGCAGGGCCGGGCGATCCCCGGGTTGGAAGGTTCGATTCCCTCGCCGCGTCCTGGCTGGAAATGCGGGTTTGCGACCCTCCGGTGCAGTCGGGGGTGCCTGCCGGCTGCGCCGATGCCGTGTCAATCCGGCCCGGCTGTGATTGCGCTGGCCACCGCCGCCAAGCGGCGCTGGGAGCCAACGGCGGTTAGCACCCAGGTTGCCCCGGCCTCGAGCCAAGGAGCCGTCGGCTCGCCAGCCGCGATCTCCACCACGACGTTCGAAGCGGCCGCTCACTCGGATCGGCCAAAAGCCCATGATTTCCAGCCACGACGCGGCGAAGGAATCGAACCTTCCAGGCCGGGGATCGCCCGGCCCTGCCAGTTTTGAAGACTGGATGAGCCACCAGGCTCCTGCCGCGCCGGGGGAAATCCTAGGCGGCGCGTTGTCCGCCACACGCCCCTCGCTGGTCTGCCGGCACCGCGACCCGGGGTGTGCTCAACGTTCGAGCAGCTCGATCCGGTTGCCCCACGGATCGTCGGTGAAGAACCGCCGCACCCCGGCGATCCGCTCGTCCCAGCCCACCCGGCACCCGGCCGCCTCGAGACGCGCGGCGAGCGCGTCGAGGCCCCCGGAGGCGACCCGCAGCGCCGGGTGCGCCTTGCGCGCCGGCACGAATGGCTCGGCGACGCCGATGTGCAGCTCCCGGTCCCCGACCACGAACCACGCGCCGCCGCTCGCCGCCACGCCCGCCGGCTTCTCGATCTCCACGAGCCCGAGCAACTCGCCGTAGAAGCGCCGCGCCGCCGCCTCGCAGCCGGCCGGCGCCGCGAGCTGGACGTGATCGAGCCCGACGACGTCCCGACTGCTCATCCCGGCAGCCCGTGCTCGAGGGCGCCCTTGACCGTCGCGTCGAGGGCGTTGAGGCGAAACAGCGCGAGGGCCTCGGCCGAGGCAAAGCGCCCGCCCGGGGCAGTTGCCGGGCCGTGGTGGGCGAGCACGCAGTGCAGCAGGGCGAGCCGGCGCTCCTCGTCGAGGCCGCCCGCTCGCTCGGAGAGTAGGCGCTCTCCGATGACGAGGTGGCCGAGCAGGCGCCCCTCCTCGGTGAGGCCGATCTCGGCGCCGTAGGTGAACTCGCGCGTGCGGCCGATGTCGTGGGTGATCGCCGCGGTGAGCAGCAGATCGGAGTTCAGCCGAGGATGCAGCTGGCAAAGCTCGTGGGCGAGCGTGGTCACCGCGACGGTGTGCTCGAGCAGCCCGCCGAGATACGCGTGATGGCCGCCGCGGCTGCACGGCGCCTGGCGCCAGCGCGCGCGGAGGACCTCGTCGCGGAGCAGCCCGTCGAGCAGCTCGCGGTAGCCGCGGTCGTAGACCTCGCCCGCGAGGTGCTCGAGGAAGCCGTCGAGCTCGTCGAGGTCGCGGTAGGCGGCGGGCAGGAATTGGGTCGGGTCCGCGCCCTCGGCCCGGCGGATGTCGCTGACCTCGATGACGAGCTCGTCGCGGAAGCGCTCGACCTTGCCCACCACGCGCACGAGGTCCCCGCGCTCGAACAGGCCGGCGAAGCGGTCGGCGTCACGGAACAGGCGGGCCGGGATCGCGCCCGTCCGGTCGCGCAGCTCGAGCGCGAGGTACGGCGATCCCGTGCGGGTGCTGAGACGGTCTTTCCGTGAGCAGGCGAACACTCCGCTGAGGTCCTCGCCGGGGCGAAGGGTGCTGATCGTGACCGCCGGACTCATCTGCCCATGATGTACGGTGAACCGGATGCAGCCGTTGCAATGGGAGTACCGCCCGGATGGTTTGCGTGCCCCGGCCCTCGTGTGTGCATTCAAGGGCTGGAACGACGCCTCCGACGCCGCGTCGTCGTCGATCACCTTCGTCGGCGGCGCCCTCGGTGCCCGGCGTTTCGCGACCATCGACCCGGAGGAGTTCTACGACTTCCAGGCCACGCGCCCGCGGATCCAGTTCGTCGACGGCCAGGCCCGCGCAATCGTATGGCCCGAGGTCGAGCTTTACGAGGCCCGGGTCCCCCGCGCCCCGCGCGACCTCATCCTCCTCTCCGGCAGCGAGCCGTCGTTCCGCTGGCGGAGCTTCACGAAGCTGATCGTCGAGGTCGCCGAGGCGATCGGCGTGCAGATGGTGGTGACGCTCGGGGCGCTGCTCGCCGACGTTCCCCACACGCGCCCGATCTCGGTCACCGGCCTGGCGTCGGACCCGACGCTCGTCGCCCGCCTCGGCCTCGCCACCTCCTCCTACGAGGGTCCGACGGGCATCATCGGCGTGCTTCACGCCGCCTGCCAGGAAGCCGGGCTGCCGTCGGCGAGTCTCTGGGCCGCCGTCCCGCACTACATCGCCGCGACCCCGAACCCGAAGGCCGCGCTCGCCCTCGTGCGCAAGCTCGAGGGCCTCCTCGGCGTCGCCGTCAACGCCGCCGAGCTCGAGGCCTCGGCCGCCGACTACGAGCGCCAGGTCAACATCGCGGTCCAGAGCGACCCTGACGTGCAGGCGTTCGTCGAGCGGCTTGAGCAGGCCGCCAGCGAGGAGGCCTCCGACGATGTCGGGCCGCTGCCCTCGGGCGAGACGATTGCCCGTGACCTTCAGCGCTTCCTGCGCCAGCAGTCCGACGACGAGCCCGGCGGCCCGCCGCGGCCGACCGGCTTCTAACGCGCCCCGTCGGACGAGCGCCGGCCACCGGACTTCGGCTTGTCGGCCGGCTTGGGCTTGTCGCCCGGCTTCGCCTTCCCGCCCGGCTTCGGCTCATCGGCCGGCTTCGCCTTGGCGCCCCGGGCGCGCTCGCCCCGCTGGCGCCGCTCGAGGCCCGCGGCCGCCTTGGCGAGCTCGGTCGGCTGGCGGAGCACCCCGATCGTCCGCTCGAACAGCTCGGCCTGGGTCTTGACCAGGCCGGCGGCGTCCTGGAGTGCGTGGCCGGCCGCCTCGAGCGCCTCGGCCTGGCGGCGCAGCATCAGCCCGTTCTCCTCGAGGAGATCGAAGATCACGTCGAAGGGCGCGACGAGGCGACCGGTCACCTGGCGCTGGAGCCGGCGCTCGCGGTCGATCACCTCCTCGAGCAGCTCGAGCTGGCGTTGCATCGGATCGACGAGCGCCCGCGGCAGCTCGGCACGCCCGCCGAGCGACGCGGCGGAGGCGACCATCCCCTCCATCAGCCGCCGCCACTCGTTCAGCAGGTCCCGGCCGCTTCGCTCAGGCATCGCGCATCACGCCCCGCATCATCTCAGGGCTGGCCGACGGGCTACCGCTCGGCCGCCGGGCAGACGAGCCGGTAGTCGCAGATCGAGCAGGAGCTGAAGCTCGGCGTCGGCTCGAACCCCTGGGAGAGGATCCCCTCGGCGGTCTCCATCGCGACCGCGGTGATCCACTCCGTGCGGTCGCCGTTGTCGGAGGGGACGGTCACCTTCTCGTCGTCGAGCAGGTAGTAATAGGCCTGCTGGGAGGCCTCGAGCTCCCACGCTTGCCGCGCGCCGACGGCGTACAGCGACAGCTGGACGTCGTCGGCGAGCTGGGCGGCGGTCTTCGGCCGGCCGGTCTTGTAGTCGATCAGCTCGTATTCACCGCCGGGCAGCAGGTCGACGCGATCGACGCGGCCGCGCAGCAGGTGCGGCCCGAGCTTGAAGGTGAACTGGCGCTCGAACCACACCGGCTTGGCCTCCTCGGACTGGAAGCGCTCGTGGTAGCGGGTGAGCGCGGCGGCGGCCTTGCCGCGGAGCTGACGCTCCTCCTCGGAGTCCCCGAAGCCGCCGCGCCGCCAGCCGGCCTCGAGCAGCCCGAGCAACTCCGGCAGCGATCCGGTCGCGCCCTCGGTGGCGTGGAATCGCTCGAGCACCTGGTGGACGAGGATCCCGAAGCGCTGATGGATCGTCGGCTCCTGGGGGATGCGGAACACGCGCGCGAACTTGTACTTGAGCGGGCACGTCCGATACGTGTCGATGTCCGAGGCCGAGAGCACGACGCCGTCGCCGCGCTTGGGCAGGAACGGCTCGAGCGAGGGCTCGTCGCGGGCGGCGATCGCCTGCGCCCGGCGGCGGGCGTCGAGCTCGGCGTCGAGCAGGTAGTCATCGAGCATCGAGGAGGTAAAGATCTCTCGCTGCTCGGCGGTCACCGCCTGGAGGATCCTGGCGTTGACGTCCCGCAGCGACTCGGCGACGCTCTGGCCCTCCGGCCGGGCGATCAGCGCCGCGAGCTTGAGCAGCTCGAGGTAGCGCACGACGGCGTGGGAGACGTCGAGGTCGGTGTCGAAGCGCAGCTCGCCGAGCCGGCCGCCGGCCCGCATAGTGCCCTGCAGCAGCTCGTCGCGGAGCAGCCGGTAGGTCGAGTGCAGCGTCTCGGCCGGGCCGAACAGCTCCTCCTCACGCTCCTCCCACTCCTGCCCGAGGGCGCGGCGGAGTTCTTCGATCGCCGGCAGCGCCGCGGCCACCGCGCCCCGGTCGGTGCCGCTCGGATAGCAGAGCACCGCGCGGCTGCGCGCCCGGGTGATCGCCACCGAGAGCGCGTGGCGCAGCGCCTCGCGCGCGTTCTCCTCGGTGTCAGGCGGCAGCGGCTCGTGCAGGAGGGCATCGGGGATCGGCTCCGGCGGCGGCAGCGCGAGGCTCGAGCGCAGCCCGAGCACGTAGACCTGCTCGGCTTCGAGCCCGGCAGCGGCCTCGAGCGCGACGATCTGCACGACCCCGGCCTCGGTAAGCTCGGGCTCCTCCTGCTCGGGCAGGCCGAAGTCGGCGACGGCGGCGATCGAGCGGGCGAACTCGCGTGGGGTGGCCTGGGGCTTGCGCCGGACGTAGGCCGAGGCGAGCTCGGCGAACCGGGCGAGCGCGCGCAGGCGCTCGACGACGTCGGCCTGGGCGGCGAACAGCTGCTGGCGGCGCAGGCCGAGGCGATCGATCAGGCGGTGGACGTAGAGGTCGGGGCGGGTCGTGTCGATCGCCGCCATGCCCGAGCGGTAGAGCTTGAGGAACACGCGGATCCGCTCGCGCGCCTCGGGCGGGACCTGCGGGGACTCGGTCGCGGCGGCGAGCGCGCCGACCATGTCGAGTTTGCGGCGCCGCGCGATCTGCGTGCAGCGGGCGATGTCGACCGAGCGCAGGTCGATCGGCGGCCGGGCGAGCGCGCGCACGACGGCGGGGGCGTCGGAGGGGTCGGCGAGCAGCCGCAACCAGGCGAGCACGTCGCGGATCTCCGCGCGCTGGAAGAACGCGGCCTCGCCGATCAGCTGGTGAGGGACGGCGCGCTCCTCGAGCGCGACGGCCACCGCCTGCCCCTCCTGTGAGATCGCCGGCACGAGCACGACGATCTCTCCGGTCGGGACCTGCTCGCGGGCGATCACCCGCTCGATATCGGCGGCCACCGCTTGGGCCTGGGCGCGGTCGTTGGCGCAGCTCCAGAACGCAAGCTCCCCGCCCTCACCGGCCGGCGCGAGCGCGTGACCGAGGAGGTGCGACGCCGCCTCGGCCACCCGGGCCCGGCAGCGCCACGAGCGCTCGAGCTCGATCACCCGCGTCTGCGGCGTGCGAAACGCGGTGAGCCGTGCGTCCCCGGCGCGGCGGAAGCCGCGCAGCGCCTGGGCCCCGTCGCCCGCCGCGGTGAGCCGGTCCTGGCCGAGCACGCGGGCGAGGCGCGAGGCACCGAGGTCGAGCTCCTGGGCGTCGTCGAGCAGCAGGTGGTGAAAGCGCCGCCGCGTCGCCGGATGCTCGCTGGCCAGCCGCAGCGCATCGCGGATGAGGTCGCCCTCGTCGCGCCCGCCGGCCTCGGCGAGCATCCGCTCGTGCGCGCGATAGATCTCGGCGAACTCGCGCTCGCGGGCCGGGTCGAACTCGCCCTGGCCCGGGCCCGCGGTGGCTGACCCGGCGTCCTCGAGGCCCCACGCCCAGGCCGCGTACTCCTCGGCCCCGATCAGCTCGGCCTTGAGGCGGTCGATCTTGCGGATGAAGCCGCCGAGCAGCGCGTTGACGCTGCCGCCGAAATCGTGGTGCTGGAGCGAGAGCTCGTCGATCCGCTCGATCAGCATGGCGAGCCGGTCCCCGGCCCCGAGCGTGGCCGAGAGCAGGTGGCCACCCGCACCGCTGCCGCCGAGGACGAGCCCGGCGAGCTGCACTGGCGTGAGCACGTGGAGCTCCTCGTAGCCGTGCTCGAGGCGGCTCTCGAGCCGGCGCCGCAGCGCCGCCGCCCGCGCGCCGCCCGGCGCGAGCAGGACGAGCTGCTCGGGCCGGGCGGGTGGGGATCCGTGTTCCACAAGCCAGCAGAACCGGGCCTCGACGAGAGTCGTCTTGCCGGCGCCGGCCGGTCCGAGAACCAACAGCGGACCGTCGGCGTAGGTGATCGCCTCACGCCAGGCGGGAAGGAGGCCATCCAGGGTGAGCGCCACGTCTGACAGCATAGGTCCGTAGTGACCTCCATTGACTCTGCCCTCGATGCGGACTGGCTCGGCGCCTGCCGGCGGGCGGTCGAGGGCCTGCGCGAGATGCTCGACGCCGCCGCGACGATCGAGGAGCGGGCGCTTGAGACCGGCTCGCGCGGGAGCGGCGGCGACCGCACGCTCGTCATCGACGCCGCGGCCGAGTCGCTCGTCTTCGGCGAGCTCGACGCCCTGCGTGAGCAGGGCCATCGCTTCTTCGCGCTGTCCGAGGAGCGGGGCGAGATCGACTACGGGGACGCGGGTGTGCGGGTGATCATCGACCCGATCGACGGCTCGCTCAACGCCAAGCGCGGGCTCCCCCACCACGCCCTGTCGCTCGCCGTCGCCGACGGCGCGACGATGCGGGACGTCGCCTTCGGCTACGTCTACGACTTCGGGCCCGGTGAGGAGTGGTGGGCGCGCCGCGGCGAGGGCGCCTGGCTCAACGGCCGGCGCCTCGACCCCTCGCTCGGCGAGCGCCGCGGCCGCGACGGCCGCATCGAGGTGATCGGGATCGAGTCAGCCGATCCCCGCTGGGTCGCCCGGTCGATCGACGGGCTCGTCGACACTGCCTATCGGCTCCGCGCGCTCGGGACGATCGCCTCGTCGCTGTGCCAGGTCGCGGCCGCCCGCTTCGACGCGATGCTCTCGCTGCGCAACGGCCGCGGGGTCGACTCCGCCGCCGGCCAGCTCATCGTCCGCGAGGCCGGCGGCCTCGTCAGCTTCCCCCGCTTCGAGGACCCGCTCGCCGCGCCGCTCGACGCCGTCCCCTCTTCCCCGGTGATCGCCGCGCGCACCGAGGAGACGCTCCGCCAACTCGAGGAGATCCCGACATGATCGACTGGATCATCGCCGAGAAGATCGCCGGCTATGTCGCCGGCACCGGTGAGGCCCCGCCGCCGAAAGCCGACCTCGCGGCGCTCGCGCGCGAGTCCGAGGTGCGGGTGACCGCCTACACCGGGTTGCGTCCGGCCCGGCCGCTGCCGAGTCCCGAGGGCATCGACCGGCGCGAATGGGTGGCGACGAACATCGCCGCGATGCGCAAGATGCTCGACCCGGTGCTCGAGCGTGCGGGGACCGGACTCGGGCCGCTGCGCCCGGCGGTGCAGATTGGCGTCGGGTTCGTGCTCAGCACCGAGGTCGGCGTCGTCGTCGGCTACCTCGGCCAGCGGGTGCTCGGCCAGTACGAGCTCGTGCTGCTCGACGAGGCCGAGGCGGACTCACCGCCGCGGCTGCTGTTCGTCATGCCCAACCTCGGGCAGGCGGTGGAGAACTTCGGGGCCGACGAGGAGGAGTTCGTTACCTGGGTCGCGCTGCACGAGGTGACCCACGCCGTCCAGTTCGCGGGCGTCCCCTGGCTGCACGCCCACGTCGCCGGGCTCGTGAAGGAGCTGCTCGCCCAGGCCGAGCTGCGGATCGACACCCCGCGCAAGTTCCGCATGCCGAGCGGCGACGAGGTCAAGCGCCTCAGCAACGCGGTGCGGCGCGGCGATCTCATCTCCGTCGTCACGAGCCCAGGCGAGCGCGAGACCCTCGACCGCATGCAGGCGGTGATGGCGGTGATCGAGGGGCACGCCGAACACGTGATGGACGCCGTCGCTCCGGACCTGCTCCCCTCCCTGCCGCAGCTCCGCGAGGCGCTCGACCGCCGGCGCAAGTCCCAATCCGGGCTCTCGCGCCTGCTCGGTCGGCTGCTCGGACTCGAGATGAAGCTCAAGCAGTACGAGCGCGGCAAGTTCTTCTGCGACACCGTCGTGGCCGAGCGGGGCATCGCGGCCCTCCACCACGTCTTCTCGAGCCCGGAGGCGCTGCCGACGCTCGCCGAGATCGAGGACCCGAAGGCGTGGATCCGCCGGGTGGGGCTCGACGGTCCGGTGCCGGACACGGCCCGCGCCTGAGCCGCCCGGCGACCGCCCCGCGGTCGGGCCCGACACTCGCCGCCGTCGACCAGAACAAACGTTCTCATTTTCGTGTAACCGCCGATCCGGCCCCGGTGTACAAACGTGTGTTCGATGATTTAACGCACCCATCGAGCGATCGAGGTACAATCTTTTCAATTCCTACGGGAGTGGAGCAATATGGCTACGAGCACAAATAGAACGGGGGCGCGAACTACGGCCCCGACCCGCAAGAGCGCGACCCGCAAGCCGGCCGCGACTCGGACGACGGCGCGCACCCGCACCGCGTCCACCACGACGTCCACCCAGCCGAAGACCCCGGTTTCCCAGGCACAGCTCATCGCTGAGCGTGCCGTGCTCGTGCCGGTCGGCGCCAGCCTGATGGCGCGGGACAACATCGTCTCGACCGTCAAGGGTCTGGCCACCAAGTACCGCACGCGCACCGGACTCGAGCGTGAGCTCAAGCGCTACGAGCGCCGCGGCGCGACGGCTCGCAACCGCTTCGAGCGTCAGGTCCGCAAGGCGCGGACGAAGTTCGAGCGCGAGCTGCGGCAGCGTCGCAGCGGCATGGAGCGGACGGTCCGTCAGAACCGCCGCCGCTTCGAGCGCGAGGTCCGCGCGGTCCGCAAGGACCTCGAGAAGCAGTCCACGGTTGTCGGCACTCGCGTCGAGAGGCTCGTCACGAACGCGCAGAAGACGCTGGGCGCGAAGTAAGCCACAGGCTTCCCCCGCCGCGGTGCCGAGGAGAGCACCGACCGGGCGGGACAGGTTCGCCGGCCTCATATCCTCGCCGGCGAATGCAGTACCCTCTCCTCCCTCAACCGCCGGGGCGTCACGCAAGTGGCGCCCCGTCGGTCTTTAAGCACCGTGCGGGGCAGACACCCTGCAGAACCTTTCGCTATGCGGCAAAAAGTGCAGGGACGCGAAGTTCAGCCGGTCGCGGCTCATGTAGCGATTGCTACATGGGCGCGTCTGCCAGAATGAATTCATGCCGACAAGAGACCAAGTCATCGACTCTCTCCGTTCCGTGATCGACCCCGAGCTGCGGCGTGACATCGTCGAGCTCGAGATGGTGCGTTCGGTCGACATCCACGACAACGGCGTAGTCGATGTCATGGTGTCGCTGACCACTCCGGGCTGCCCGATCCGGAGCCACTTCCAGACCGGCGTCGCCGAGGCTGTGCGCAAGCTCGACGGCGTCACCGCCGTCAACGTCGGCTTCGACGTGCTCTCCGACAACGAGAAGCAGGCGCTCGGGCGCAAGCTCGGCCGCGGCAGCCTGCCCGAGGGCGCGCTCGCCCAGGTCAAGAACGTCGTCTGCGTCGGCTCGGGCAAGGGCGGCGTCGGCAAGTCGAGCGTGACCGCGAACCTCGCGGCGGCGCTCGCCGGCGAGGGCAAGCTCGTCGGCATCCTCGACGCCGACGTGTGGGGCTACTCGCAGCCGCGGATGCTCGGCCTCGGGGCCGAGCGCCCGAAGGTGACCGCCGAGCGCAAGCTCGTGCCGCTCACCGCCCACGACGGCATCAAGGTCATGTCGATCGGCTTCTTCGTCGAGCAGGACGCGGCCGTCGTGTGGCGCGGCCCGATGCTCCACAAGGCGCTCCAGCAGTTCCTCGAGGACGTCGACTGGGGCGAGCTCGACTACCTGCTCATCGACCTGCCGCCGGGCACCGGCGACGTCTCGATGACCCTCGCGCAGCTGCTGCCGCAGGCCAAGTTCGTGATCGTGACGACGCCGCAGCCGGTCGCCCAGAAGGTCGCGCGCCGCTCGGCCGAGATGGCGACCAAGCTCAAGCTCGAGATCGTCGGCGTGATCGAGAACATGTCCGGCTTCGCCACCCCCGGCGGCGAGCGCTTCCCGATCTTCGGCGAGGGCGGCGGTCAGCTGCTGGCCGAGGAGCTCGAGGTGCCGCTGCTCGGCAAGGTGCCGCTCACCATGCCCCTGCGCGAGCAGTCCGACTCCGGCGTGCCGGTCGTCTTCTCCGATCCCGATGACCCGGCCTCGCAGGCGCTGCACCAGGCCGCGCGCGGGCTGATCGCGCTCTCGCCGGTCGCCCTGCCGGTCATGCAGGAGCCAGCCCCGGCAGCGGCGCCGAAGCCGGTCGGCATGTCGCTTCCGATGGCCTAAACGGAGGTGTTCGGGTGCGCGCATGCGCGCACCCGGCCGTCGGCGCATGCGCCGACGGCGGTCGGGCCGCATGCGGCCCGACCCTTCAGCTGATCAGCGCTTGGCGTAGTAGTCAGCGTTGATCTGCGCGTACTTGACCCACTCCTCGGGGAGCTGGTCCTCGGCGAAGCACGCGTCGACGGGGCAGGCCTCGACGCAGGCGTCGCAGTCGATGCACTCCTCCGGATCGATGTAGAGCATCTCGACGTTGTCGTAGTCGGGCTCGTCGGGCGTCGGGTGGATGCAGTCGACCGGGCACACCTCGACGCACGAATTGTCCTTCGTGCCGATGCACGGCTCGGCAATCACGTAGGCCATAGGTCTTCTTTTGGTCTCTCTGTCTGAAGTCAGGTCGGGGAGCCGAGGATTTTACGGATCTGCGCCCAGGTAGGCTCCGGCGTCGTGCTGCTTCTCACCGGGGCCACCGGAACCATCGGCCAGCCGCTGCTGCGCCGCCTCATCGCGTCGGGAACACCGGTGCGCTGCCTCGTGCGCGACCCCCGGCGTCTCGGCGCCCAGCGCGTCCACGTGCAGATCGCCCTCGGCGACCTCTCCGACCACCTGTCCTTCCGCCACGCCCTGCGGGGCGTCGACACCGTCATCCATCTCGCCTCGGTGATCCGCGACCAGCCGCGCGGCTCGATCGAGGAGCTCGCCGGCGTCGCGACCTGGCGCCTCGTGCGCGCGGCCGAGCGCGAAGGGGTCGGGCGCTTCATCTTCTTCTCCTCGCTCGGGGCCTCGACGCGCAGCCCGGCCCGCCTCATGCAGGCCAAGGCGGTCGCCGAGCGCGCGGTGCTCGAGTCCTCGATCGACCACACCGTGTTCGCGCCCTCGATCGTCTACTCGCCGAGCGACCCGTACCTCACCCTGCTGCAGCGGATGTCGCTGCTGCCGCTGATGCCGATCCCCGGCGCCGGTCGGGCCCGCTTTCAGCCCATGTGGGCCGAGGACGTCGCCGACTGCGTGATGGCGGCGGTGCCCGGGGGGCCGTGCGAGCAGGCGTCGATCGGGACGCGGTACGAGCTCGCCGGGCCGGAGACGCTCAGCCATCAGGACATCGTCGAGATCGCGCTGACCTCGTTTCACCGCCGCCGGCGGATCCTGCACGTGCCGGTCCCGGTCGCCCGGCGGTTGCTGCGGACCGTCGAGCTGCTCGGCGGCCCCACCGCGTTCGCGACCTGGGACGAGGCCCAGCTCCTCGACGTGACGATGACCTCGCGCCACGGATCGGCCGACGCCGAGCGACTCGGGGTCGAGCCTTGGCCGATGCGCGCCGTGCTCGGCGTGGGCTAGCCGGATCAGACGGGGGCGCGGCGCTCGCCCCACGGCAGCGCCTGCTCGAGCTGCGCCCCGACCGCGAGCAGCGTGTCCTCGCCCAGTGGCCTCCCGATCAGCTGCACGCCGGTCGGCAGCCCGTCCGCGCCGTGGTAGAGCGGCAGCGAGATCGCCGGCAGGCCGGTGACGTTGATCAGCGCCGTGTACGGGGTGAACGACCCCGACAGGCGGTACTTCTCCCAGGGGTCGGGGCCGCGCCCGTGGATCTCGCCGATCCCCACCGGCCGCGCGGCGAGCGTCGGCGTGACGACGACGTCCCAGGCCGAGAGGGCGCTGATGATCGCCCGGGAGACAGCCTCGAGCTTGGCCTGGGAGGCCAGGTAGCTGAGCGCGTCGAGTTGGCGGGCATGCTCGTACATCAGCCAGGTGAGCGGCTCGACGTCGTCCTCGGTCGGATCGCGGCCGATGAGCCGGCCGCCGATCATCGTCGTCAGCGACACCCCGGGGCCGAAGCTACGGGTGAAGTCGGGCAGCAGGTCGTGCCCGGTCCACGGCGGCGCGATCTCCTCCACCTCGTGGCCGAGCGTCCCGAGCAGGGCGACGGTGTCGCGGGCCGCGGCCTCGCACACCGGGTCGACCTCGACGCCCTCGAGCGGCGGCGCGAGCGCGAGCGCGACGCGCAGGCGACCCGGCTCGCCGGCGGCGGCGTCGACATAGCGCCCGGCCGGCGGCGGCGCCCAGTTGGCGTCGCCGAGCTCGTAGCCGCTGAGGATGTCGAGCAGCTCGGCCGTCTCGGCCACGGTGCGGGTGAGCACGCCGTCGGAGACGAGGAAGCTCTGGCCGAGCTCCGGGCCCTGGGAGATGCGGCCCCGCACCGGCTTGCAGCCGACGAGGCCGCAGCAGGCCGCGGGGATGCGGGTCGAGCCGCCGCCGTCGTTGCCGTGCGCGAGCGGCACCATGCCGGCCGCGACCGCGGCGGCGCTGCCTCCGCTCGAGCCGCCGGGGGTGCGGCCGAGGTCCCAGGGGTTGCGGGTCGGGCCGAAGCGGCGCGACTCGGTCGTGGGCAGGATCCCCATCTCCGGCAGCGCCGTCTTGCCGACGATCACGAAGCCGGCCTCGCGCAGGCGCCGGACGAGGAACGAGTCTCGGGGCGGGGTGAAGTCGCCGAACAGGTCGCTGCACATCGTCAGCGGCATGCCGCCGACCGGACGGTTGTCCTTGATCGCGATCGGCACCCCGGCGAACGGCCGCGGGTCGCCGGGGCCGATCTGCTCGGCGGCCTGCAGCGCCGACTCATGGGCGACGTGGGTGAAGGCGTTGATCCGCGGCTCGAGCTCGTCGATGCGCCCCAGCGAGTGCGCGACGAGTTCCCGGGCGCTCAGCTCGCCCCCGCGCACGAGCCCGGCGAGCTCGGTGGCGGAGCGGAACATGAGGTCGGACACGACGGCGAAGCCTATTGGGTTGCGGCGGGCGGCCGGGCGCCACTAGCTAGCCTCTGGTGCTCTCTCTTCGCAATCGCCGTCCAGGAGCCCGACCGCATGAGCGCAACCTCTGAAGTTCGATCAGGACTCGAAGGCGTCGTCGCCTTCGCCACCGAGATCGCCGAGCCCGATCGCGCCGGCGGTGCGTTGCGCTATCGCGGGGTCGACATCGAGGAGCTCGTCGGCAACGTGCCCTTCGAGCAGGTGTGGGGCCTGCTCGTCGACGGCAAGCTGCTGCCCGGCATGCCGCCGGCCGAGCCGTACGCGCTCACCGCGCATTCCGGCGACCCGCGCGTCGACGTGCAGTCGGCGCTGGCGATGCTCGGGCCGCAGTGGGGCTTCGGTGAGCTCATCGACATCTCCGACGACGAGGCCCGCGACAATCTCGCCCGCGCCTCGGTGATGGCGCTGTCGTTCGTCGCCCAGTCCGCGCGCGGGATCGGCAGGCCGCCCGTCTCTCAGCGGGAGGTCGACAAGGCGACCTCGATCCCCGAGCGCTTCCTCATCCGCTGGCGCGGTGAGGCCGACCCCCGCCACGTCAAGGCGATCGACGCCTACTGGATCTCGGCCGCCGAGCACGGCATGAACGCCTCGACGTTCACCGCCCGGGTCGTCGCGTCGACCGGCGCCGACATCGCCGCGGCCCTGTCGGCCGCCGTCGGCGCGCTGTCCGGCCCGCTGCACGGCGGGGCGCCGAGCCGCGTGCTGAAGATGCTCGACGACGTCGAGGCCTCGGGCAACGCCGAGCAGTACGTCACGGACGTGCTCGATCGTGGGGAACGGCTGATGGGCTTCGGCCATCGCGTCTACCGCGCCGAGGATCCCCGGGCCCGGGTGCTGCGCCGCACCTCGCACGAGATCGGCGCACCGCGCGTCGAGGTCGCCGAGGCGCTCGAGCAGGCCGCGCTCGCCGAGCTCCAGGCCCGCCGGCCCGATCGCGTGCTGGCCACCAACGTCGAGTTCTGGTCGGCCGTCGTGCTCGACTTCGCCGACGTGCCGCCGGAGCTGTTCACGCCGATGTTCACCTGTGCACGCACCGCCGGCTGGTCGGCCCACATCCTCGAGCAGAAGCGCGAGGGCCGGCTGATCCGCCCGACCGCGAAGTACGTCGGCCCGCCGCCGCGGCCGCTCGCCGACGTGGAATAGCCCCGCCCTGCGGCGCCCCGGCCCGATTTATGCTGCGGGCGCCGCATGTCAACGCGCAGGCAGCTCGACCCGGACTCACTGGGCGACCACATCGACCGCCTCTTCCGCGCGGCCTGGAGCCTCACCGGCTCGCGTGAGGAGGCCGAGGACCTCGTCCAGGAGACGTTCGCGCGGGTGCTGCGCAAGCCGCGCCTGCTGCGCACCGAGGACGACCTCGGCTACCTGTTGCGCGTCCTGCGCAACACGTACTTCTCGGCGCGGCGGACGGCCGCGCGCCGCCCGCAGACGACGCCCCTGCCCGAGGACGACGCGATGCTCGAGGACCGGATGGCCGCCCAGCCCGAGGCGCGGCTCGAGGCCCGGCTCGAGGCGGGCGAGCTGTACGCGGCGATCGCGGCGCTTCCCGAGGACTTCCGCGACGCATTGATCGCCGTCGACGTGCTCGGGCTGTCCTACCGGGAGGCGGCACGCGCGCTGCGCGTCCGGGAGGCGACGGTGACCTCCCGCCTGCACCGGGCGCGCCAGCGGGTCGCGGGCGCGCTGCGTTCCGAGGCGCCGGGCTGAGCCGCGCGGCTCGGGCCCGGCGGACAGTTGCGTGGGAGATCTCTCGGCCTAGGCCTGAGAGATCGCCCAGACACCCCGGCGCGCGTGGGCGGCGCCGGCCGGCGACTGCCAAGCGGCGAGCCGCTGCAGCTCGGCCGCCGTCACCCCGTCGCCTGAGAGGACGCAGGTGTGGTCGTCGCGACGCCAGGTGACGACGAGGCGCCCGCCGAGCGTGAACGTGCGCAGCTCGGTGCTGTCGATGGTGATCCGCGGCGCCGCCGGCGCGTGGAGCGCCGGTGAGGCGACGATCGTGTAGGCGATCCGGTGCCCGTGCCAGTCGTAGTAGACGGTCGTCGCCACGCGTCCGTTGATGTGGTCGGTCCGCTGGCCGGCGGCGTGCCAGCCGAAGGTCGTGCTCCAGTCGGGGAAGCCGAGCGCACCGACGCGGGTGGCCAGCTCGTAGGGGACCGCGCTGCTCGGGCCGGGCGGGCCGCTCACCGGACCGAGCGCGGCGAGACCCGCCGCCTGGCTGACCGACGGCGCCCCGGGCGTGCCGCCGGGCAGCACGAGGATCAGCGCCAGGGCGAGCGCCGCGAGCGCGCCGGCGAGCGCGGCTCCGTACCCGGCGCGGCGCCGGGCCGCCGCACCCCGGCTTGGTCGCTCGGCGGCGATGCGGGCCCGCAGGGCGGGCGGGGCCGCGACGCTCGCGCCGGCCTCGCGCACGGCCGCCACGGCGCGCTGCTCGCGTGCGAGCAGCGCGGTCAGCTCGGGCGAGGCGGCGATCCGGGCCTCGACCTGCGGCCGGCGGGCGGGGTCAAGGCTGCCGTCGGCGAGCGCGGAGAGATCCGCGAGCTCGCGGGGGTCGAGATGGGTGCTGTCGCCGGGCGGAACCATTGCCTTCAGATTAAGGACGCCGGCAACCGGCGGTTCCTTCCCGACCTCCGGCCCGGCCTCCCCGCGCCCCCGCTTCCGGGGCCCCGCGCCCCGCCCGAACCCGCGCCCGATCAGCCGTGATACGGCCCGCTCACATACTCCCCGAGCATGCGCGAGGCCGAGAACTGCGGCGCGAGCGTCCGCAGCGAGGTGCGCATCATCGCCAGCCACCGCGTCGGGATGCCGCGTTCGTCCCGCTCGTAGAAGGTCGGCACCACGTGGTCGTCGAGGGCATGGTGCAGAGCGTCGGCGTCGCGGGCGTCCTGCGCCCCGGCATCGCCGTGGACGGCGCCGTCAATCGCCCAGCCGTTGCCGCCGTCGTAGCCCTCCGCCCACCAGCCGTCGAGCACGCTGAGCTGCAGGCCGCCGTTGACCACCGACTTCATCCCGCTCGTGCCGCTCGCCTCGAGCGGCGGCCGGGGCAGGTTGAGCCACACGTCGCAGCCGCGCACGAGCGCGGACGCCGAGTAGAGGTCGTAGTCGTCGAGGAACACGACCCGCCGTCCGATGATCTCCGCCATGCGCAGGCCGAACAGCCGCTGCAGCGAGCGCTTGGCCTCCTCGTCGCGCGGGTGGGCCTTGCCCGCGAGGACGACCTGGACGGGCCGGTCGCCGCCGAGCAGCGCGAGCGTCCACTCGGGATCCCGGATGAGCAGATCAAGCCGCTTGTAGGTCGCGACCCGGCGCGCGAAGCCGAGGGTCAGGACGTCGGCGTCGAACCACCGGGCCGCCGCCTGCACGTACTCGGGATCGTCGCCGCGGTTGAGCCGGTCGATCGGGCTGCGCACCCGCACGAACTCGGTCAGCGCCGTGCGCTGGGCCACGCGCGCGGCCCACAGCTCCTCGTCGGAGATCCGGTCGACCGCCGCCCACATGTCGGGATCGGCGGCCCGGTGCAGCCAGCCCTCGGGGAGGTGGCGGTCGAACACCGCGCGCATCGGCGTGCCGAGCCAGGTGGGAACGTGCACGCCGTTGGTGACATGGCGGATGGGCACGTCCTCGACGGCGCCGTCGGGCCAGAGCTCGCGCCACATCTCGCGGGCGACCTCGCCGTGACGCCGGCTCACCCCGTTGGCATTGCGGCTGAGATGCAGGGCGGCCTGGGTGACGCCGAACGGCTCGCCGCCGTCGTCGGGATGGGTGCGGCCGAGCCGGATCACGTCCTCGGCGGACACCCCTAACTGCTCGGTGAGCCGGAGGATGGCCGCGTGCACCTGGCCGGACGGGTAGGAGTCGTTGCCGGCCGCCACCGGCGTGTGCGTGGTGAAGATCGTCCGCTCGCGAGCGCCGGCGATCGCCTCGGCCAGCGGCCGCCCGGAGCGCAGCGCGCTCGCGGCGAGCTCGAGCGGCGCGAGCGCGGCATGACCCTCGTTGAGGTGCAGCAGCGCGGGCTCGATGCCCATCGCGCGCAGGGCGCGGATCCCGCCGACGCCGAGCAGCACGTACTGGGCGAGACGGATCTCGGGGTCGGCGACGTACAGCCGCGCGGTGATCCAGCGGGCGAGCGGACCGTTCTGCGGGCAGTCGGTGTCGAGCAGGAACAGCGGCACCCGACCGACGTCGACGCGCCAGATCTGGGCGGTGACGGTCGCGTCGAAGATCGGCACCGCGATCGTCACCGGCGCCCCGGAGGCATCGCGGACGAGCGCCGCCGGCGTGAGCTCGGGGTCGGTGTCGACCCAGTACTCGTGCTGCCAGCCGGTCGCGTCGATGCGCTGGCGGAAGTAACCCTTGCGGTACATGAGGCCGACGCCGACGAGCGGCGTGCCCTGGTCGGAGGCCTCCTTGACGAGATCACCGGCGAGGGCCCCGAGGCCGCCCGAGTAGATCGGCAGCGAAACATGGATGCCGTACTCGGCGCAGATGAACGCCACCGGCGGGGTCGGCGGCGCGCCACCCGGAGTGCTCGGGGCGAGCGCGGCGGACACGTGCGCGTCGAGCGCGGCCTGACGCTCGAGGAAGCCTGGGTCGGACGCCGCGCGCTTGAGGCTCGAGAGCGAGGTCTCCTGGAGCAGGCGAACCGGGTTCTGCGCCGCGGCCTCGAAGCGCTCCGCATCGATCGCGCGGAACAGCTCATGGCCGCCCGGCGACCACGACCAGCGGTAGTTGTAGGCGAGCCGGGCGAGTGGAGCGAGCTCAGGCGGCAGCCGCTCGGCGAGGTCGGCCGTCGCGGCGGCGATGTCCTCTCGGCCGTCGCGGGCAGTTGTCATCGCGTCCACCGCCCGATTATCCCCACACCCCGGGGAGCAAGCGTCGCGCCCTGAGTCATCTAGGCTCACGCGCTTGTCCACCTCGTCCAACTCCGGCCTCGGCGTGCTCGCCTTCGGCGACTCGATCACGAACGGCGGCGGTGAGCTCCAGTGGGGGGTCCCGCTGCAATCGTGGGCGCTGTGGTTGGCCCGCGGACTCGGCCTTCCCTACACCGGTTATGCCTTCGATGGCGCGCGCGTGGTCGACGTTCACAGCCGGCAGATCCCG
The DNA here is from genome assembly GCA_963752905.1 of uncultured Solirubrobacterales bacterium. Classification (GTDB taxonomy): domain Bacteria; phylum Actinomycetota; class Thermoleophilia; order Solirubrobacterales; family Solirubrobacteraceae; genus Palsa-465. The sequence goes on along the minus strand of CAVWAC010000015.1, from coordinate 133,582 downwards.
GCCCACCACGCCGTGAGCGGAGACGCCCGCTACGACGTCGGCTGCCTCTACATCGGGGTCAACGACGTGCGGGCGCTCGACTGGGACCTCGACGCGTTCGCCGCCGTGCACCGCGCCGCGCTCGACTACCTCGCGGCCCGTTGCGAGCGGGTGCTGACGCTGACCGTCCCGCTCGACCTCGGCCGCCCCCGCGCCGGCGCCAAGGTGCGGGACTGCAACGCGGCGATCAAGTCGGGCGCCGCCGCGGTCGGCGCGCTCGTGCTCGACCTCGGTGACTTCGGCGCCCGCAACCTCGTGATGGTCGACCACGTCCACCCGACGGCGTTCGGCCAGATCGCGATCGCCGAGCAGGCGCTCGCCGTGCTCGCCGCTGACGGGCTGCCGACGCGCATCCCGCCGCGGTCGCTGATCGCGTTCGAGACGACGCGGTTCGGTCGGCTGCGGAGCGACACGACGTACGTCTACCGGCGGGTCAAGCTCGCGGCGCGTAACGCCTGGCTGCGCGCTCGCCTGGTCGCCGGGTAGCGCGACCGGCTCAGGTCGCGAGCCGGCCCGCGGCCGCCGTCGCCTCGCGCAGCCGCCGCGCGAGCTCCGGCGTCAGCGCGCCCGGTTCGAGCTGCCAGCGCCAGTTGCCCGACGGGCGGCTGGGGTCGTTCATCCGCGCCGCGCTCCCGAGACCGAGCACGTCCTGGGCCTGCATCATCGCCACCCTCCCCGGCGAGGCGAGCGCGAGTCGGATCAGCCCCCACCACGGCTCGCGCTCGGCGATCCCGTGGGCGGCGAGCTCGGCGTCGACATGGCTCCGGGTCGCCGCGTCGAGCGACTCATAGAAGCCGCGTGCGGTGTCGTGGTCGTGCGTGCCGGTGTAGACGAAGCGCCCCTCGACGTGGTTGGCGAAGCGGTGCGGACTCTCGGGATGGCGGGGATCGAACCCGAACTGGAGCACGACCATGCCCGGCAGCCCGAGATCGTCACGCAGGCGCTCGACGGCTGGAGTGATCACCCCGAGGTCCTCGGCGACGAACGGGAGGCCGAGCTCGCGGTCGATCGCCGTGAACAGCGCCCGACCCGGCCCGCGCTTCCAGTGCCCGTCGGTGGCCACCCGGGCCCCCCCGGGCACCGACCAGTAGGACACAAAGCCCCGAAAGTGGTCGATCCGGGCGAAGTCGAACAGGCCGAGCGTGCGTCGCATCCGCTCTACCCACCAGCGGTAGCCGCGGCGGCGGAGCGCCGGCCAGTCGTAGAGCGGGTTGCCCCACAGCTGCCCGGTCGCGGAGAAGGCATCGGGCGGGGCGCCGGCGACGAGACCGGCCTGGAAGAGCTCGGGGTGGACGCGATGGTCGACGCTGCCGGGGGCGACGTAGATGGCGATGTCGCCGAGCAGCTGCACTCCGCGCTCGGCGCAATACGCCCGCAGGCGGGTCCATTCCGCGTCGAAGCGGACCTGGTCGGCGAGCGCGCCGGGGCCGCCGAGCCGCGCCCAGTCCTCGATCCAGTACGCCTCGCGCTCACGAAAGGCGCGCTCGTGCTCGGGGTCGACCGGCGCGGCGGGGTCGGCGAGCAGCCCTGACCAGGCGGCGAAGGCCGAGCGCGACTTGTACGGCGAGCGATGGCGGTCGGGGGGACCGAGGGGCAGAACCTGCCACCAGGACTGCCCGGCGGCGGCCAGCCAGTCGGCGAATCGGTAGGCCTCGTCGCCGAGCCGACCGCCCGGAAGCGAGGTGATATGAAGCTGGATGCCGCTCGCGCGGGAAAGGTCGTTCACGAGAAGATGGTTTACCCGACCCGACAAGACGGATACTTTCGGACAACGTGACTCCCCCTGCCACCCGGGCCGCCCAGCCCGAGCATCAGACTCGAACTCCCCGCGGCAACGGCGCCGAGGCACCGGATCGCATCGTCATCCAGTACCCCACGCCGTCGGTCGACGACGGCCGCTACCCGGCCAAACGCTGCGTCGGCGACCGCGTCGGCGTCTCCGCCGACATCTTTCGCGACGGCCACGACCTCATCCGTGCGGTCATCCGCTACCGCGCAGCCGGCGAGCGGCGGTGGCGCGAGGCCGAGATGCACTGCATCGACGCCCACCTCGGCGGCGTGCGCTGGGCCGGGGAGATCGAGCTCGACCGGATCGGCCGCTGGGAGTACACCGTGCAGGCCTGGACCGACGTGTTCGGCACGTGGCGCGATGAGCTCGTGCGCAAGCTCGAGGCCGGCCAGCACGACCTCGGCGGCGAGATGTCCGAGGGCCTGATGCTGCTGCGCGAGGCGCTCGCGAGCGCCAAGGGCGCGGGCGACCAACGCCTGATCGAGCACGCCGTGCTCACCCTCGACGACGCCTCCCTGCCGGAGCGGGCCAAGCACGACGTCGCCCTCGGCGAGGAGCTGTTCGAGGCGCTCGAGCGCGTCATGCCCCGGCACGGCTGCGTCACCATCAACCAGCCGCAGGTCATCGAGGCCGACCGGCTCCGCGCTCGCTTCGGCGCCTGGTATGAGCTGTTCCCGCGCTCGTGGGGCGGCCTGCGCGGCGTCGAGGCCCAGCTCCCGCGGCTCGCCGGGCTTGGCTTCGACATCATCTACCTGCCGCCGATCCACCCGATCGGCCACACCAACCGCAAGGGCGCCAACAACGCACTCACCGCCGGGCCGACCGATCCCGGCTCGCCCTGGGCGATCGGCGACGAGCACGGCGGCCACGACGCCGTCCACCCCGAGCTCGGCACCGTCGAGGACGTGCGTCGGCTCACCGCGACCGCGGCCCGGCTCGGACTCGACATCGCGCTCGACTTCGCGATTCAGTGCTCGGCCGATCATCCGTGGCTGCACGAGCACCCCGAGTGGTTCCACCACCGCCCCGACGGCACGCTCAAGTACGCCGAGAATCCCCCCAAGCGCTACCAGGACATCTACAACGTCAACTGGCAGTCGGCCGACTGGCGCGGGCTGTGGGAGGCGCTGCGCGAGGTGATGCTCGGCTGGGTCGACTGCGGCATCAAGGTCTTCCGGGTCGACAACCCTCATACCAAGCCGTTCGCGTTCTGGGCCTGGCTGATCACGGAGGTCCACGCCGTCGACCGCGACGTCGTCTTCCTCGCCGAGGCCTTCACCCGGCGGTCGGTGATGCGCCATCTCGCCAAGGTCGGCTTCAGCCAGTCCTACACGTACTTCACGTGGAAGAACGCCCGCTGGGAGCTGACCGAGTACATCTCGGAGCTCGCCTACTCCGGCGAGCAGGACTACTTCCGGCCGAACTTCTTCGCCAACACCCCGGACATCCTCCACGAGTATCTCCAGCACGGCGGGCGGCCCGCATTCGAGGCCCGGCTCGTGCTCGCGGCGACGCTGAGCCCGAGCTACGGCATCTACTCCGGTTACGAGCACTGCGAGAGCATCCCGGTGCGCGAGGGCTCGGAGGAGTACCTCGACTCCGAGAAGTTCCAGCTGCGCGAGCGCGATCTCGACGGCCCGCTGCTGCCGCTGGTGGCGACGCTCAACCACGTCCGCCGGGAGAACCCCGCGCTCCAGGAGCTCTCGAACATCACCTTCCTCGACACCGCCAACGAGGGCCTGATCGCCTACGTCAAGCAGAGCGGCGCCAACGCGGTCATCACCGTCGTCAACCTCGATCCGTTCCAGGTCCAGGAGGGGGTCGCGGTCATCACCGCGAGCCTCGGCCTGCCCCCGAGCTTCACCGTCCACGACCTGCTCACCGGCGAGCGCTACCAGTGGCGGATCGGCCCCAACTACGTCCGCCTCGAGCCCGGTCTGCGCCAGGCCCACGTCAATCGGGTGGAGTTCTGAACATGAGCGTCGGCCCGCCCACCCTCACCCACCTGATCGCCGCCGAGTACGCCGCCCGTCCGGATGTCGGACGCGAGACCCCGCCGGCCGCGCAGGCCCAGACCCGGCAGTGGTTCGAGGCCGAGCCGCTGTGGTTCAAGCGCGCGGTGTTCTACGAGATCCATATCCGCGGCTTCTATGACGCCAACGGCGACGGGTCCGGCGACTTCCGCGGCCTCACCGAAAAGCTCGACTACCTGCAGTGGCTCGGGATCGACTGCATCTGGCTGCTTCCCTACTACCGCTCGCCGCTGCGCGACGGCGGCTACGACATCGCCGACTTCACCAACGTCCACCCTGACTACGGCACCGTCGACGACGTGCACGAGCTGATCGACGCCGCTCACGCCCGGCGCATCCGGGTGATCGCCGACCTCGTCATGAACCACACCTCGAGCGACCATCCCTGGTTCCAGGAGTCGCGCTCGAGCCCCGACAACCCCAAGCGCGACTGGTACGTGTGGTCCGAGCGCGACGACCGCTACCAGGACGCCCGGGTCATCTTCATCGACACCGAGACCTCGAACTGGAGCTGGGACCCGGTGGCCGGCGCCTACTACTGGCACCGCTTCTTCTCCCATCAGCCCGACCTCAACTACGACAATCCCGAGGTCCAGGAGGCGATGAGCGAGGTCCTGCGCTTCTGGCTCGATCTCGGTCTCGACGGCTTCCGGCTCGACGCCGTGCCCTACCTGTACGAGCGCGAGGGCACCAACTGCGAGAACCTGGCCGAGACGCACGCCTACCTCAAGCGGATCCGCAAGGAGATCGACGAGAACTACCCGGACCGCGTGCTGCTCGCCGAGGCCAACCAGTGGCCGGCCGACGTGGTGCAGTACTTCGGCGACGGCGACGAGTGCCACATGGCCTTCCACTTCCCGGTCATGCCGCGCATGTTCATGGCCGTCCGCCGCGAGGAGGCCGTCCCGATCTACGAGATCCTCGAGCAGACGCCGCAGATCCCGGCGAGCTGCCAGTGGGGGCTGTTCCTGCGCAACCACGACGAGCTGACGCTCGAGATGGTCACCGACGACGAGCGCGACTACATGTACGAGGAGTACGCGAAGGATCCCCGGATGAAGCTCAACCTCGGGATCCGCCGCCGGCTCGCGCCGCTGCTCGACAACGGCCGCGACGACATGGAGCTGATGACGGCGATCCTCTTCTCGCTTCCCGGCTCGCCGGTCCTCTACTACGGCGACGAGATCGCCATGGGCGACAACATCTTCCTCGGCGACCGCGACGGCGTGCGGACGCCGATGCAGTGGACGAGCGATCGCAACGGCGGCTTCTCACGCGCCGACTTCGCCCAGCTGTACGCGCCGCCGCTGATGGACCCGGTCTACGGCTACCAGGCGGTCAACGTCGAGGCTCAGCTGCGCACGGCGACCTCGCTGCTGCGCTGGGTACACCGGTTCATCGCCCTGCGCAAGGAACATCCGGTGTTCGGCTTCGGCACCTACGAGCCGATCGCACCCTCCAACCCGCGGATCTTCGCCCACATCCGCCGATTCGAAGATGATCTCGTGTTGTGCGTGCACAACGTTGCCCGGTCTGCTCAGGCCGTCGAGCTCGACCTGAGCGCCTTTGAGGGCCGGTACCCGGTCGAGCTGTTCGGGCGCTCCCGCTTCCCCCGCATCGGGGAGCTGCCCTACCTGCTGACGCTGGCCCCGCGCGGCTTCTACTGGTTCGAGCTCGTCGAGGAAGAAGGTCGTTCTGAGTGACTGATCGTGTGCAGATTCCCGCCGAGGAGATTCGCGAGTTCCTGGACAAGGAGAGCCTGCGCGAGTGGGTTCAGGAGCAGCGCTGGTACGCGTCGAAGTCGCGGGCGGTGAACGGGATCGAGATCGTCGAGGGGATTCTGCTCAGCGATGACCCCTCGCTGTTCCTCGCGCTCGTCCAGACGCGCTTCGCCACCGGCACGCACGAGCTCTACCAGCTCCCGCTCGGCCTCGTGCGCGGCGGCGAGCCCTCGGGTGAGCGCGCGATCGCCCAGACCTCGGACTGGTCGGCCTACGACGCGGTCGCCGCCCCCTCGCACCTGCTCGAGCTGGTGCGGCTGATGGACGCCGACGCCGAGCTCGAGGCCGCCGAGGGCCGCCTCACCTTCCATCGCACCGAGGCGATGGCCCCCGTGGGCGAGAACGCGCGGGTGCGCCGGATGGGCGTCGAGCAGTCGAACTCCTCGGTGGTCATCGACGACGCGGTCGTGCTCAAGATCTTCCGCAAGCTCGAGCCGGGGATCAACCCCGAGCTCGAGCTGCTGCGGCTGCTCACCGCGCGCGGCTTCCCCAATATCGCTCCGCTGCACGGGTGGTACGAGTACGACGGCCAGCCGCTGGCCGCGACGCTCGGCGTCCTGCAGCAGTTCCTCCCCGAGGCGATCGGGGGCTGGGAGCTCGCGCTCGAGCGAGTCGGTTCGGACATCGAATGGCTCTTCGAGCAGCTCGGCGACCTCGGCGCGGTGACCGCGCAGATGCACAACGTGCTCGCCTCCGACAACAGCGATTCGGCCTTCGCCCCTGAGGAGCCGAGCCAGGAGGCGCTGTCGCTGCTCACCGCGACCGTCGACGAGGACATCGAGCGGATCTTCCTGCGCCTGCCCGACAACGAGCAGCTCGCGCCGATCGCCGGGCGCGGCCAGGACGTGCGTGAGCGCCTCGCCGCCCGCTCGCAGGTCGGGGTCGGCGGCCGGGTCATCCGCACCCACGGCGACTATCACCTCGGCCAGACCCTGCACACGCCGAGGGGCTGGGTGATCATCGACTTCGAGGGCGAGCCGGCGCGGCCGCTGCCCGAGCGGCGGGCCAAGCGCTCACCGCTCCGTGACGTCGCCAGCATGCTGCGCTCCTTCGCCTACGTCAGCTCGGCGATCGAGCACCTGCACGGCGGGGTGCCGCCCGAGCAGTTCGAGCGCGAGGCGCGGATGCGCTTCCTCTCGCGCTACTTCGCCGAAGTCGACCAGGCGCTGCTGCCCCCCGGCGAGGCGGCGATCGCCAACCTGCTCACCATCTTCGAGCTCGAGAAGGCGATCTACGAGCTCAGCTACGAGCTTGACAACCGCCCCGATTGGGTAGCCATCCCGGTGGCCGGCATCAGGCGCCTGCTGGAGACCCAATGACGCTGGCAACCCAGGAGCTCGACGCTCTCATTCGGCGCGAGCACGCGCATCCCCACTCCGTGCTCGGCGCCCATCCCACCGACGGCGGCATTGTCGTGCGCGCGCTGCGCCCTGCCGCCTGCGCGATCACCGTGCGACTCGCCGACGGGACGAGCGCCGAGCTCGAGCGGATCCATCCCGGCGGCGTGTTCGAGGGCGTGGTCGACGACGCCGAGTTGCCGCTGCGCTACCGGCTCGAGGTCGATTACGGCGACGGCGGGACGTTCACGATCGACGATCCCTACGCGTTCGCCCCGACGATCGGGGAACTCGACCTCCATCTCATCGCCGAGGGCCGCCACGAGGAGATCTACGAGCGCCTCGGCGCACACGTCCGCGAGCACGAGGGCGTGAGCGGCACCGCGTTCGCGGTGTGGGCACCCTCGGCGCGGGCGATCAGCATCGTCGGGGACTTCAACTCCTGGGACGGCCGCCTGCACCCGATGCGGACGATGGGATCGGCCGGCATCTGGGAGCTGTTCCTCCCCGGCGTCGAGCCGGGCGCGCGCTACAAGTTCGAGATCCTCGGCCCCGACCGCGAGCTGCTGCTCAAGGCCGACCCCTACGCCCAGGAGGCCGAGCACCCGCCGAAGACGGCCTCGGTCGTCGCCGGGCCCCACCATCGCTGGAGCGATGAGGACGGGGGCTTCCTCGCCCGGCGCGAGCACGGCCAGCCGCTCGGCGAGCCGGTGTCGATCTACGAGGTGCACCTCGGCTCCTGGCGGCTGAACCCGCTCGAGGACAATCGCCCGCTCAGCTACCTCGAGCTCGCCGATGAGCTGACCGCCTACGTCAAGGACATGGGCTTCACCCACATCGAGCTGCTGCCGGTGATGGCCCATCCGTTCAGCGGCTCGTGGGGCTATCAGGTCACCAGCTACTTCGCCCCGACCCCGCGCCACGGGTCGCCCGACGATCTGCGGCAGTTCGTCGACCGCATGCACGCGGCCGGCATCGGGGTGATCCTCGACTGGGTGCCCGCCCACTTCCCGCGCGACGAGTTCGGGCTCGCCCGCTTCGACGGCACCGCGCTCTACGAGCACGCCGACCCGCGTCGCGGCTTCCACCCCGACTGGGGCACGCTCGTGTTCAACTTCGGCCGTCACGAGGTGCGCAACTTCCTCCTGGCCAGCGCGCTGTTCTGGCTGCGCGAGTACCACGTCGATGGGATCCGGGTCGACGCCGTCGCCTCGATGCTCTACCTCGACTACTCGCGCCGCGAGGGGGAGTGGATCCCCAACCAGTTCGGCGGCCGCGAGGACCTCGACGCCGTCGCCTTCCTCAAGGAGCTCAACGAGGTCGTGTACGGCCGCGAGCCGGGGATCATCTCGGCGGCCGAGGAGTCGACCGCGTGGCCGGGCGTCTCCCGTCCCACCTATCTCGGCGGGCTCGGCTTCGGCTTCAAGTGGAACATGGGCTGGATGCACGACACCCTCGGCTACTTCCAGCAGGACCCGATCTACCGCCGCTACCACCACCACGAGCTGACGTTCAGCCTCATGTACGCGTTCAGCGAGAACTTCATCCTGCCGCTCTCCCATGACGAGGTCGTGCACGGCAAGGGCTCGCTGATCAACAAGATGCCCGGTGACAGGTGGCAGCGCCTGGCCAACCTCCGCTCGCTGTACGCCTACATGTGGGCCCACCCGGGCAAGAAGCTGCTGTTCATGGGCTGCGAGCTCGCCCAGGAGCAGGAGTGGAGTCACGAGCGCTCGCTCGACTGGCACCTGCTCGAGTCCGGCGAGCACGCCGGCATCCAGCGGCTCGTGCGTGATCTCAACCACATCTATCGCGAGGAGCCGGCGCTGTGGGAGGTCGACTCCGACCCGTCCGGCTTCTGGTGGGTCGAGCCCAACGACGCCGACGCCAACGTGATCGCCTTCGCCCGGCGGTCGCGCGACGGCGACCGCGTCGTCGTGTTCGTGGCCAACCTCTCGCCGGTGCCGCGGGACGGCTACCGCATCGGCCTGCCGCGCTCGGGCCGCTGGCGGGAGCTGATCAACACCGACTCGACGTTCTACGGCGGCAGCGACATCGGCAATCTCGGCGGCGTCGAGCCCGAGCCGATCCCGTGGCACAGCCAGCCCGTCTCGGCCACGGTCACGCTGCCCCCCCTCGCCGCGATCTGGCTCGTGCCCGAGTGAGCCGGTGGCGACCGGCGCCCGGCGATAGGGTGCCGCACTCATGACCGAGGTCTGGCCAGGCCGACCGTTCCCGCTCGGCGCGACTTGGGACGGCTCGGGCACGAACTTCTCGCTGTTCAGCGAGGCCGGCGAATGCGCCGAGCTGTGCCTGTTCGACGAGGACGGCGAGGAGACACGGATCGAGATGACCTCGCGCCGCGCGCTGAACTGGCATTGCTACGTGCCCGGCGTCGGCCCCGGCCAGCGCTACGGCTTCCGCGTCCACGGCCCCTACGCCCCGCTCGAGGGCCACCGCTTCAACCCGGCCAAACTGCTCATCGACCCCTATGCGAAGGCGATCGAGGGCGTCGTTGACTGGGACCACGACGCCAACGTCCTTCCCTACGTGCCGACCGGTGACGAGGACGCCGACCTCGAGTCCGACGACGAGGACAACGCCGCGGCGATGCCGAAGTCGATCGTCATCGACGACGCCTTCCTGTGGGAGGGCGACCGGCCGCCGCGCATCCCGTTCGCCGAGACCATCATCTACGAGACCCACGTCAAGGGCTTCACCAAGTCCCACCCCGACGTGCGTGAGGACCTCCGCGGAACCTACGCGGGCCTGGCCTCCGAGGAGGCGATCGCCTACCTCCTCGACCTCGGAGTGACCGCCGTCGAGTTGCTGCCCGTGCACCACATCTCCAACGAGTCGTTCCTCGCTGAGCGCGGGCTCGTCAACTACTGGGGCTACAGCACGATCGGCTACTTCGCCCCGCACTCCGAGTACGCGGCCACCGGCCGCCGCGGCGAGCAGGTCCGGGAGTTCAAGGGCATGGTCAAGGCCCTGCACCGCGCCGGGATCGAGGTGATCCTCGACGTCGTCTACAACCACACCGCCGAGGGCAACCACCTCGGCCCGATGCTGTCGTTCAAGGGCATCGACAACGCGGCCTACTACCGCCTCGTGCCCGACGACCCGCGTCACTACATGGACTTCACCGGCACGGGCAACTCGCTCAACCCGGTCCAGCCGAGCGTGCTGCGGCTGATCATGGACTCGCTGCGCTACTGGGTGACCGAATGTCACGTCGACGGCTTCCGCTTCGACCTCGCCTCCGCCCTCGCCCGCGAGTTCTTCGATGTCGACCGCCTCTCGGCGTTCTTCGACACGATCCACCAGGACCCGATCCTCTCCCAGGTCAAGCTCATCGCCGAGCCGTGGGACGTCGGCCCGGGCGGCTACCAGGTCGGCAACTTCCCCGTGCTGTGGTCGGAGTGGAACGGTGTCTACCGCGACACCGTGCGCGACTACTGGCGGCGGTACGCCAGCCGCGGCGAGTTCGCCTCGCGCCTGTCGGGGTCCTCGGACCTCTACGAGTCCGACGGTCGCGACACCTTCGCCTCGATCAACTTCATCACCGCCCACGACGGCTTCACTCTCGCCGACCTCGTGTCCTACAACGACAAGCACAACGAGGACAACCTCGAGAACAGCCAGGACGGCACCGACGACAACCGCTCGTGGAACTGCGGGGCCGAGGGCCCGACCGACGACGCCGACGTGCTCACGCTCCGCGGCCGCCAGCACCGCAACTTCCTCACGACGCTGTTGCTCTCCCAGGGCACGCCGATGGTGCTCGGCGGCGACGAGCTCTGCCGCACCCAGCACGGCAACAACAACGGCTGGTGCCAGGACAACGAGATCTCCTGGTACGACTGGAACGACGGCCCGGAGAAGGAGCAGATGCGCACCTTCACCCGCCGCCTCATCCGCCTGCGCCGTGAGCACCCCGTCCTGCGCCGCGAGAGCTTCCTACGCGGCCAGGAGACGATGGGCTCAGGCCTCGCGGACATCTGGTGGTTCCGGCCCGACGGGCTGAAGATGACCCGCCGCGATTGGCAGGACGGCGAGCACGTGCTCGGCATGTTCCTCAACGGCAAGGAGATCACCAATCCCGGCGCGCACGGCGAGCCGATCGTCGACGACTCGTTCCTGATGCTCTTCAACCCGCATGACGAGGACCGCACGTTCATGCTCCCGCGGCGGCGCTTCGGCGCCCAGTGGACGCTCGAGCTGAGCACCGCGGACCCGGACGCCGAGGCCGGCAGCGCCCGGTTCGGCGCGCGAACCGAGGTGACCGTCCTCGCGCACTCGATGCTCGTGCTGCGGCGCGTGTGATGGACCTCCGCGCGACGTACCGCCTCCAGCTCACGTCCGAGTTCGGCTTTGCCTCCGCCCGCGCGCTCGTGCCCTACCTGCGCGACCTCGGCGTCTCGCATCTCTACCTCTCGCCGTCGTTCCAGGCCCGGCCCGGCTCGACCCACGGCTACGACGTCATCGACCCCGGCCGCCTGTCCGACGACCTCGGCGGTGAGGCCGAGTTCCGCGCCCTCGCGCAGGAGGCCCGGGACGCCGGCCTGGGCATCATCCTCGACGTCGTGCCCAACCACATGGCGGCCGACGACACCAATCGCTATTGGGCCGACTCCGAGCTGCGCACCCAGTTCTTCGACATCGATCCCGTCACGGGACGGCACCGCCGGTTCTTCGACGTCGGCGAGCTCGCCGGCGTGCGCCAGGAGGACCCGGAGGTGTTCGAGGCCACCCACGCGATGGTGCTCGGGCTCGTGCGCGACGGACTCGTCGACGGGCTGCGGATCGATCACCCCGATGGGCTCGCCGACCCGGCGATGTATTTCGCGCGGCTGCGCGACGGCGGGGCCGATCGGGTGTGGGTCGAGAAGATCCTCGATCCCGGCGAGCGCCTGCGCGACTGGCCGGTGTCGGGCACCGTCGGCTACGAGTTCCTCAACGACGCCTGCGCGCTGTTCGTCGATCCGGCCGGCGAGGCTCCGCTGACCGCGCTGTGGGAGGAGGTCTCCGGCGACCGGCGTCCCTTCGGCGAGGTCGCCGCGGAGGCGAAGCTCGAGCAGGCCCGCGGGCCGTTCGCGCCCGATGTCGAACGACTCGCCCGTGAGCTCGACGGGGATGCGTTGCCGGGCGGGGTCGATGGCCTCGGCCGGGCGGTGTCGTCGTTGCCCGTGTACCGCACGTATGTCCAACCGCGTGAGGGCGTCGTGGCCGATGCCGACCGGGAGGCCCTGGCCGCATCGGCGATGGATCCGGCGATTGCCGACATGCTGCTGCTCGAGCGCTCGGTGCCGCCCGGATTCGTGACCCGCTTTCAGCAGACGACCCCGGCGATCATGGCCAAGGGCGTCGAGGACACGGCGTTCTATCGCTACGGCCGGCTGCTCGCCCTCAACGACGTCGGCGGCGACCCGAGCCGGTTCGGCCTGGCCGTCGAGGACTTCCACGCGGCCAACCGCGAGCGCGCCGAGCGCTTCCCCGCGGCGCTGCTCACCACGCAGACCCATGACGCCAAGCGCTCGGCCGACGTGCGGATGCGGATCGCCGCACTCGCGTCGATGCCCGCGGCGTGGCGCGAGCGGGTGGTGCGCTGGCTCGAGTTGACCGAGCCGCTGCGCCGCGGCGGCGCCCCCGACGACGCCGAGCGCTACTTCATCCTTCAGACGCTGCTCGGGGCATGGCCGATCGGGCGCGAGCGCGTCCTCGCCTATGTGGAGAAGGCGCTGCGCGAGGCGAAGCGCAACACGAACTGGATCGAGCAGAACGACGCCTGGGAGGCAGCAGTCCGCGACTTCTGCGCCGCGCTCTACGACCACGCCGCGTTCCGGGCCGACTTCGAGCCGTTCGTGCGTGAGGTCGCGCGGCTCGGCGATCAGCTCAGCCTCCGTCAGCTCGTGCTCAAGCTGACCGTCCCCGGCGTGCCGGACATCTACCAGGGCGACGAGTTGCCCTATCGCGCCCTCGTCGACCCCGACAACCGCCGGCCGGTCGACTGGGACTGGCGCGGTGCGATGCTCCGCCGTCTGATAGGCGGCTCACCGCCGGACCGCGCGACCGTCAAGCTGTTCCTCACCCTGCGGCTGCTCGGGCTGCGCAACCGGCGCCGGGACGCGTTCGCCGGAAGCTACGAGCCGGTCGCGGCCGGGGAGCGGGCGTGCGCGTTCCTGCGCGGTGGCGAGGTGCTCGTCGTCGTGGCCGTGCGCGAGGGCGCTGACGCCGACGCGCTCTCGGACGAGCCGACCGGGCGCTGGCGCGACGTGCTGCGCGGCGAGGAGCGAGCGCTGCACGGCCGCGAGCCGCTGTCCGGCCTGCTCGGCGAGTACGGCCTCGGGGTGTTCGAGCGGCTGTAGGCTGCCGGGCGTGGCCGACCCGCCCTCGCTCCCTCGGCTGCGTCAGGTCGCCCTCGCCGCCCGCGACCTCGACGCCGTCGCCGCCGAGCTCCGCGCCGCCCTCGGCCTCGGCGAGCCGTTCTCCGATCCCGCGGTCGGCTTCTTCGGCCTGCGCAACGCGGTGTTCACGCTCGGCGATCAGTTCATCGAGGTCGTGTCCCCGGTGCGGGACGACACCGCCGCCGGGCGCCTGATCGCGCGCCGCGGCGGCGACTGCGGCTACATGGTGATGTTCCAGATCGCCGACCTCGCGGCGGCCCGCCGCCGGGCGGCGGAGCTGAAGGTGCGCGAGGTGTTCGACATCTCGCTCGAGGACATCGGCGAGGTCCACCTCCACCCGGCCGACATGCGCGGCGCGATCGTCTCGCTCAGCGAGCCGGCGCCGGTGTCGGCCTGGCGTTGGGGCGGACCCGGGTGGGAGGAGCGGAGCGTCCCGGGCGGACTGCTCGGGGCGTCGGTCGCGGTGCGCGATCCCGAGGCCGTCGGCACGCGGTGGTGGGAGGTCGCCGGCGGGACGGTCGGGGACGTGGGCTTCATCTCCGACGCGGCCGAGAGCGGTCTCGTCGAGGTCGTCGTCGACGCTCCCTTCGGCGACGGCCCGCTCGCCGCCGCGGGCGGCGCGGTGGAGATCGGCGGCGTGCGGTTCGTATCGTCGACTGCGCCGCTCCGGTAGCGTCCACGCCTCGCCGATGCGCGTCCTGCTCATTTCCTGGGAGTACCCGCCCGTGATCGAGGGGGGCCTCGGGCGCCATGTGCGCAAGCTGGCCGAGCAGCTCGTGGCCAGCGGGGACGAGGTCCACGTGCTCACCCGCGGCGGTAACCGCCTCGAGCCCCAGGAGGAGCGCCACGGGGTGACGGTGCACCGCGTGCCCGAGCCGCCGTTCCCCAAGGACATCAACGCCTTCGTGCGCTGGGTCGACGCGATGAACGTCGACATGCGCACGCTCGGCCTCGAGCTCTGCGAGCGCTACGAGTACGACCTCGTCCATTCCCACGACTGGCTCGTGGCTGGGGCCGCGGAGGCGATCTCCCGGCGCATCGGCCGGCCATGGCTCATCACGGTGCACGCCACCGAGTACGGACGCCATCAGGGCTGGGTGCAGAAGCAACCACAGGCACACATCCACGCCGTCGAGCGGGCGATGGTTCGCCGCGCCGACCGCGTCATCACCTGCTCGCGCTACATGCGCAGCCACGTCTCGACGGTCTTCGCCGTGTCGCCGCGCCGGGTGACGGTGATCCCCAACGGCATCGACCCGCGCGACCTCGATCCCGCGGAGGAGACCGACCTCGTCGCCCTGCGCGCTCGCTTCGCCCGGCCAGAGGACCAGCTCGTGCTGCTCGTCGGCCGGCTCGTGTACGAGAAGGGCTTCCACCTCGCGCTCGACGCGCTCGCCCCGGTCATCCGCCGGCTGCGCAACGTGCGCTTTCTCGTCGCGGGCACCGGGACGGCCGAGGCTGAGCTCAAGGAGCAGGCGCAGCGCCTGCGGTTGACCCCCTACGGCACCTTCCTCGGCTGGGTCGGGGACGACACGCTCCACTCGCTCTACCGGATCGCCGACCTCTGCATCGTGCCCTCGATCTACGAGCCGTTCGGGCTCGTCGCGCTTGAGGCGATGGCCTCGGGCTGCGTGTGCGTCGTGGCCGACACCGGGGGCCTGCGTGAGGTCGTACCGGTCGGCGGCACCGTCGGCCACCGCTTCCCGTCCCGCGACGCCGCCGCGCTCGGCTCGCTGATCGAGCAGGTGCTGACCGACGAGGACGCTCGCGCGCGGACGATCGCCGAGGCCCGCGCGCACGTCGTCAGCTTCGACTGGGCGGAGATCGCCGCCCGCACGCGAGGCGTGTACGAGGATCTGCTCGCGTCTACGAGCGCGGGCGCTTCCGCGACTCGCCGCTGAGCCGGCCGGTGAGGTCCTCGAGCTCGTCGATCAGGTCGCTGATCCGCTGACCGACCGGGCCCTCGCGCGCGTCGCTGAGCCGGCCGCCGAGCTGCTCGCGGGCGTCGGCGATGATCTTCGAGAAGCTGTCTTCGGTGCGGTAGTAGCCGAGCTCCTCGTCACTCGCGCGGCGGTCGGGATCGCGGGCGTCGGAGGTGTGACGGAGCGTGCCCCGGGCGTCGGCGGCGGCGCTCTCGGCCGCCGCGGCGGCACGGCGCGCCCGCTCCCGGGCCTCGCGCGCCTCCTGCTCGGCCTGGGCGCGGGCCTGCTGGGCCTCGCGCAGCTCGCGCTCGAGCTCGGCGAGGCGGGCGTCGACGGCGGGGTCGCTGGGGCGGGGCGTTCCGGTTGGGCGGGGCGTGCCGGTTGGGCGGGGCGTGCCGGTTGGGCGGGGCGTGCCGCCCGGGCTCGCTGCGCCGCTTGGCCCGGCGCCCGCGCGGCTCCGGCTCCCCTCGCGGACGCGGCGGATCCGCGCGTACGCCTCCTGCACCTCCTCGAACTTGCGCGCCGAGTCAGGCGAGCCGTTGTTGTGGTCCGGGTGGTATCGCTGCACCGCGTGGCGGTAGGCCGCCCGGATCTCGGCGTCGGTCGCGTTCGCTCTCACGCCGAGGACGGCGTAGGGGTCGGGCGGCAACTGGGGCATGGTGCCCTCAGAGCGTAGTCGCCGCGGTACCGGGAGTGGGTGGAGGCAGAGGCGGCCGGATGCGCGCGCGGGCCGGCCGGTACGGCCTGCGCATTTTGGTCCCTTCGATCCGCTGCGACGATCGAGACGGCGATTTTGACCAATAGGCGGACAGAATCGACCGTTCGATGTGCGGACTGCGTCGAACGCACCGAAATGTGCACCCCGGCCGCCCCGACCGCCAAGGCGCGCCACCCGCCCGCGCGGCACCGCCCCCCCGCGCGCGCCTCCCCTTAACGACCGAGGGCCCGGCGCAAACCGCCGGGCCCCCGAAAACACTCGCCTGTTACGGCGATTACATCATTCCCGACATGTCAGGCATGCCGCCGCCACCGGCGCCGCCGCCGTCCTTCTCGGGCACCTCGGCGACGATCGCCTCGGTGGTGAGGATGTTCTTGGCGATCGAGGCGGCGTTCTGCAGCGCCGACCGCGTCACCATCGCCGGGTCGATGATCCCGGCCTCGACGAGGTTGACGATCTCGCCGTTGGCCGCGTTGAGACCCTCGCCCTTCTTGGCGTGGCGGACGTCGTTGACGACGACCGAACCCTCGAGACCGGCGTTGTCGGCGATCTGACGGAGCGGCTCCTCCAGCGCGCGGTGGACGATCTTCGCGCCCGTCCGCTCATCGGCGTCCTCGATCGCGTCGAGCGCGAGCGCCTTCTGGGCGACCAGCAGCGCGACGCCGCCGCCCGGCACGATGCCCTCTTCCAGGGCAGCACGCGTAGCCTGCAGCGCGTCCTCGACGCGGTGCTTCTTCTCCTTCATCTCCGTCTCGGTGGCCGCGCCGACCTTGACGACGGCAACGCCGCCCGACAGCTTCGCGAGGCGCTCCTGGAGCTTCTCGCGATCGAAGTCGGAGTCGGTGTTCTCGATCTCGGTCTTGATCTGGTTGATCCGGCCCTTGATCGCCTCGTGGTCACCGGCACCATCGACGATGGTGGTGGTGTCCTTGGCGACGACCACGCGACGGGCGCGACCGAGCTGCGAGAGCTGCGTGTTCTCGAGCTTGAGGCCCATCTCCTCGGTGATCACCTCGCCGCCGGTGAGGATCGCGATGTCCTCGAGCATCCGCTTGCGGCGATCGCCGAAGCCCGGCGCCTTGACCGCGACGCCGGTGAAGGTGCCACGGAGCTTGTTGACCACGAGCGTCGCGAGCGACTCGCCCTCGACGTCCTCGGAGATGATCAGAAGCGGCTTGCCCGACTGAATCGTCTGCTCGAGCACGGGCAGGATGTCGCGGACGGAGCCGATCTTCTGGTTGGCGATGAGGATGTAGGGATCCTCGAGGGTCGCCTCCATCCGGTCCTGGTCGGTGACCATGTAGGGCGAGATGTAGCCCTTATCGAACTGCATGCCCTCGGTGAACTCGAGGTCCATGCCGAACGTCTGGCCCTCCTCGACGTTGACCACGCCGTCCTTGCCGACCTTGTCGATCGCGTCGGCGATGACGTCGCCGATCTCCTCGTCGCCGGCGGAGATCGTCGCCACGCGGGCGATCTGATCCTTGCCGGAGATCTCGACCGACTGCGACTCGATGTTCTTGACGACCTCGTCGACGGCGCGCTCGATGCCGCGCTTGAGCGCAAGCGGGTTGGCGCCGGCGGCGACGTTCTTCAGACCCTGGCGGACAATCGCCTGGGCGAGCACCGTGGCCGTCGTCGTGCCGTCACCGGCGACGTCGTTGGTCGCGGTGGCAACCTCGCGGACGAGCTGGGCGCCCTGGTTCTGGAAGACGTCCTCGACCTCGATCTCACGCGCGATCGTCACACCATCGTTGGTGATCGTCGGCGCGCCGAACTTCTTGTCGAGCACGACATAGCGGCCCTTGGGGCCGAGGGTTACCTTGACGGCGTTGGCGACAGCGTCGACACCCTGCTCGAGCGCCTTGCGGGCCTCCGCCTCGTACTTCAGTTCCTTGTGTGCCATATCTTGTGGTTCTCCTAGGGGGAGGTCTTACTGGACCTTGGCCAGCACATCGGACTCACGAAGGACGAGCAGTTCCTCGCCGTCCACCTTGATCTCCGTGCCGCCGTACTTGCTGTAGAGGACCTCGTCGCCTTCAGCGACGTCGAGGGGCGTCCGCTTGCCGGTGTCCTCGTTGACCTTGCCGTCGCCAACCGCGAGGACCTTGCCCTTCTGGGGCTTCTCCTTCGCGGTATCGGGCAGGACGATGCCACTCGCGGTGGTCTCCTCCTCCTCGATGGCCCGCACGATCAGTCGATCGCCGAGGGGCTTGAGCTTCATATCGATGCAACCTCCGAGATGAAAGGGATGCTTGGGGGGCTTGGCACTCGTTGCCTCAGAGTGCCAGCGACCTCTGACTATAGCTCGCATCCGCAGGGTTGCAAGGGCTAATTTGGCACTCTCGGTGCGAGAGTGCCAACGAACTCGGCGGTCAGCCTAGTTCTGCGCCCCGCCGATCCCGTGCAGGCGATCGCGGAGCTCAGGCGGGTTCTCGATGATCTGCGAGAAGCGCACGACGGTGACGGTGTCCTCCATCGACACCGTGCGGCCGTAGATCTGCTCGAGGAAGTGGATCATCTCGTCGACGCGACGGAACTCGGGGTTGTCGTGCTCGATGTCCCGGGGCGAGAGGTCGCGCACGCGCTTGACCTCGACCTGGTCGATGACCGCGTAGAAGATCTTCTCGCGCGGGGAGTGCTGGTAGCCGATCGTGACGAGCACACAGTCGTTCTTGCGGTACTTGTGGCTCTTGTCGCCGAGACGGATGGTTGCCGTCTTGCGACCCCGACGGAGCTGGTCGCCGAACACCGACGAGTAGAAGTTGAGAACGCGCACGGCGCCAGCCTATCGATCCTGCGCGATTCTCGACGATGCGCGGCGCACCATCTCCCGCTCGCCGGCGTAGGAGAGCACGTCGAGCGCCTCCTCGATCGTCATCCAGCGGGCGTCCTCGATCTCGTGATCGTGATCGTCCAGGCTTCCGCTCCGGTACTCGAAGAGGAAGAAGGCGACCCGCTTGGAGACCCGCCGGCCCCGCCGCTCATACGAGTACTCGACCTCGCCGAGCGGCTCGATCAGCTCCGCGGTGACCCCTGTCTCCTCGGCCACCTCGCGGGTGGCCGCCGCCTCCGGCGTCTCGTCTCCGTCCGGGTGCCCCTTGGGCAGCCCGAGCACACGTCGACCATGCGCGTCCCGCTTGACCGGCACGATCACGATCACCCTGCCCTGATTGTTGACGACGACCCCTCCGGCGGAGAACTCCGTGCGTTCCCTCCGGTCGCTACTCAATAGACATACCCCTCCAGCGCTGTCGCGTCGTGCACGACGAGCTTCCCCCTTCCTTGATCGATGATGCCCGCGCGCTCGAGCACGGCAAGAAACCGGCTGGCGGACTCCCGCGATGACCCCGCGAGCTGCGCCAGCTCCGCCTGCGTCGCGGTGATCAACACGTCTTCGGTGCCGGCGCCCTGCTCGCGGGCGGCGGCGACAAGCTGCAGCAGCACCGTGGCCACGCGGCTCTGCACGGTCTGAAACGACTGACGGGCGAGCCGCTCGTTGGTCTCCCGCAGCCGGCGGCCGAGGGCGACGATCAGCTTCACGGCGATGTCGGAGTGCTCGCGCAGCAGCCGGCGCATGTCGGCGCCGAGAATCGCGATGACCTCGGCCGGCTCGAGGGCCTCGACCGTGGCCGAGCGCCGCTCGTCGTCGAACATCGCCAGCTCTCCGAAGATGTCGCCCGGCCCGAAGTTGGCCAGCGTGATCGCCCTCCCATCGCCGTTACCCCTGAGAGCGCGCAGCTTACCCGACCGCACGACGTAACACGTGTCGCTGTCATCACCCTCGTGAAAGACGATCTGGCCGGTTCCATACTGCCGGGGCACCGCGACCTCGGCAACGCGCGCGAGCTCCGCGTCGCCGAGCGTCTCGAACGCGGGGACGTGATGGAGCAGCGCGATCGTGTCGCTAGTTGTTGACACAACTGGGCGAGATTACGCCAAATCGAGCGCCTGCTCGCGCCGGTGACGGCGGACGAGCGCGGCGATCCACAGGCCGAGCGCGACGATCAGCGCGACCGGCACAAGCGCGGCGAGCGCGACGATCGCCACCCCGGCGGCCACCGCGAGCACCCGCCCGGCGTCGTGGAGTGCCCGCCCGATGGTGAACCCGTGGCTCGACGAGGAGGGCACGGGGACCGGAGTGCCGGCGTTGATGCTCACCGACACCTGGCTGAAGGAGATCCGGTGCTGGAGGCCCCGCAGCGTCGCCTGGGCGCTGGCGATCGACGCCTCGGCGTCCCGGATCTGGGCCTTGAGGCTGGCGATCTGCTGAGAGGTCGTGGCCGCGGCGAGCTGGCGCAGGAGCGCGGTGCGCAGCGCACGGGCGTCGACGAGTCGGCTGACGTCGGCGCTGTACTCGTCGTTGACATCCTGGGTGGCGTCGGTGCGCGAGGCGACCGACGCGTAGCGCAGCCGGGAGAGCGAGGCCATGGTCTGCGGCATGGCGGAGCTCGGGATGCTGAGCTGGAACTGCGCGTAGCCGTCGGAGCCGGGGGTCGCGGTCACGGTCGAGCTGTTGACGATCCCACCGGCGATCCCGACGACGTTGAACACCTCCTGGGCGACGTCGTCGACGTGGCTCGGGCCGGTGGTCAGCGCGAGCTGCGCGGACTGCACGATCTTGCGCCCGTTCGGCGGGGGCTGGAGGACCGCGCCCGGGCTGCCCGACGATGCGGTGCTGCCGGCCGACCCCGTGTTGCCGGATGACGTGCCGCTCCCGGACGCCGAGTCCGACCGGGCGGGGGCGCTCAGCGCGGCGACCCCCGGCGAACTGGCCGTCGCGACGCTGGAGGATCCGACCGCCGTCGTGGCGCCAACCACGGGCGACGACGACCCCCCGCCGGCGATGAGCACAACGACCACCGCGGCGGTGGCGAGCGCCCCGGCGGCCGCGGCCGCTGGAACGAGCGCCCGGCGCCACCGGGGGACCGGCTGAGCGGGCCGCTCGGACGCCTCACTCGTCCGGCCGCGGTCCACGGGTGCGAAGCGCGCCGCGACCCGATCATCGAGCCGCGCGGCGAACGCCGCCTCCGGACGCGGGCGCTCGTCGGCGAGCAGCAGGGCCAGCTCGGCGAGGTCGGCGTGGGCGGGGTCGACCGGGTCGCCGGCGAGCGTGGCGTCGATCACCTCGAGCTCGGCGGCGATATCGGGATCCAGGGGCATGTCGTCAGCTCTGCGCATCACAGGCCTTTCTCAGCTTGTCCATCGCCCGGTGCAGCAGCGTGCCGGCGTTGGACTCGCTGACCCCGAGCACGCGGGCGATTTCGGCGTTGCTCAGACCGGCATGGAACTTGAGCGCGATCAGCTCGCGGTCGCGGCCGGGCAGACCGGCGAGCGCCGCGCGCACCGCGGTCCGGCGTAGCGCCACTTCGGCGCCATCGTCCGGTTCCGGCGCCGACAGGTCCGCCGGATCGGCGGCGAGCGCGGCCAGCCGCCGGCGGCGGCGGAGCTCGTCGAGCGCGGCGTTGCGCGCGATCCCGAACAGCCACGCCCGCTCCTCGCCACGGCGGCGGTCGAAGGTGCGCCGGCGGCGGTAGGCGCGCTCGAAGGCGAGCTCGGTCACGTCCTCGGCGGCGGCGCGATCGCGCAGGAGGGTGCGGACGTAGGCGTAGACGTCGTCCCGGCTCGATCGGTAGAGAGCCTCGAGGCGGTCCCACGAGGAGACATCGGGCCCACCGGTGACGATCGCGTCCATGCCGGTCATACCCCCACTACGTGCCAGCTGTCCATCGATCACAGTGTCTATGTTTTCCTTGCTCGCATGGGACGCCGTCGCCGTCTTTGCCTCACCCTCGTGGCCGGAAGCCTGCTGGTCCTGTGCGCGCCTGCCCTGGCGGCGAGCGCCAAGCCCACCGGCAAGCGGCAACCGACGGCCGCCCAGATCCGGGCCGCTGTCGCCCACGCCCGCCGCGCCCGGACGCTGTGGGCAACGGTCAACATCTGCGACACGAAGCGGTTTCCGGGCGTGATCGGTGTGCGCGCCCAGATGCCGACCCTGGGTCTCGGCGAGCGGCTGAGCATGGCGTTCCGGGTCGACTATTGGTCGACCGGGAGCCGGTCGTTCCTGCCGGTCCCGGGCACGGCGCATAGGCTGTCGCTCGGCCGCGCCCGGAGTGGGCTGCACCAGGGCGGCTGGTGGTACCGGTTCGCTCCGCACGCCGGCCGCCTGCGGGGCACGGTGGCCTTCGCCTGGACGCTCGGCGGCCGCGTCGTCGGCCGGGCCCAGCGCACGACCTCGGCCGGCCACGGACTGGCCGACTTCGGCGACCCGCCGCACTACAGCACAGCGGCCTGCACGATCAGCTGACCGGCGCGAGCGCCCCGAACAGCCGCGGGTCGTTGCTGATCACCCCGGTGACACCGAGCGCGTCGAGCTTGCGAAGCAGCGCGAGGTCATCGACGGTCCACACGTAGATCTCGCCCCCGGCGCGATGCACGTGCCGGACAAGCTGCGGGGTGACGAGACGCCAGTGCACCATGAGCGCGTCGCAGGCTCCGCTGGCGATGGCCCGCCCCGCCCAGAACGGGAGCAGCCGCCGGTACACGAGCAGTGCGCCGACCGCCGGCACCGCCGTCGCCCGCGAGCGGAACGGATCACGCTTGACCTTCGGCACCGACCACCCGAGTCGCAGCCGCGGCTCCTCGGCGCGGATCGCGGCCAGGCTCTCGCGGAACTGGCTCGAGATGAGGGTGCGCTCCACCATCTCGAAACGTCGCAGCGCGTCGACGACGGCGAGCTCGTAGCCCGGCAGCTTGAGGTCGACGTCGAGTTCGACCCCGGTGAAGCGCTCACCGGCGAGGTGGGCGAGCCCCTCCTCGAGCGTGTGCGGCTCCCGGGCGGCGGCGTCCTGGTAGTCGTGGGCGAGGATCAGCCGCTTGCTCGAGCGCTCGGGCAGAACGTCGAACTCGATCATGTCGACACCCGCCGAGAGCGCGGCGTCGAAGCTCGCGTGCGTGTTTCCGGGGGCGATCAGGTCGGCGCCCTTGTGGCCGACCCGACGGAGGTCTCCAACGCGCATGGTCAGGAGGCTAGCTATGGCGCTCCGCCCGGGGCCGCAACCGCCTCATTCCGCCCGAGGCCGAGCCGCCTCAGCTCTGACAGCCCGGGCACCAGTAGGTGAGCCGGTTGTCATCCCACTGTCCGCGCGAGCGGATGACCGTCCCGCACCGCGGGCACGGCCGCCCGGCCCGGCCGTAGATGCGCTCCTTGATGCTCCGGGGGCCGTCGACTCCCGACGCGATCATCCGCGGACGGACGAGCTCGACGATCCGCGTGACCTCCTCGTCGGACACCGAGCGGGTCTCGCGCCATGGGTCGATCTGGGCCTCCCAGCACCCCTCGGCCTTCCACATGTTCCCGATCCCGGCGACGACGCGCTGGTCGAGCAGCGTGTCGCCGATCGGCCGCGTCGGGTCGTCGAGGCGCAACCGCCGCAGAAACTCGGGATAGGCGAACTGGTCGTCGAGCACGTCGGGACCGAGCGCGGCGAGTCGCCGGTCGAAGCGGCTGCGGCCGGTGGTGATGAGTTCGAGCGTGGGGCCATCGAACTGCACGATCTCGGTCTCGCCGACGCGCATGACCAGCCATGCCCGGCGGGGCGAGCGGCCCCAGCGGCGCCCGGGCCGGTACACGCCCCAGGTCCCGACCATGCCGAGATGCGAGTGCAGTACGAGGTCGCCGTCGAAGCGCAGCAGGAGATGCTTGCCGCGCGTGTCGACGCGCTGCACGGTGCGGCCGGCCAGGCGCTCGGGCCAGCGGTCGTGGAGGAAGCGCCGGTGGGTCTCGATCGCGTCGGGGGCCCGGCCCTCGAGCACGGGACGGATCCGGTTCGCGTGCCAGCGGATCGTGTCTCCCTCGGGCATGCCGCGCTGCTCCGGATGGCCGCTAGGCGCTGAGGGTGAGCCGGCGGGGCCCTTCCTGGAACCCGTGGGCGATGAGCGCGGCGGCGATCGGTGAGCCGAGCGCGGGCGCACCGTCGACCTTCTCGAGCGCGACGCGCCGCATCCGCCCGCGTTGTACGTGCTCGACCAGCGCGGCGAGCGCCCGCTCGAGTCGCGGATCGTCGGCGCCGACGAGCGTCTGCAGCGCCCGGCCGCCCCGTTCGAGGTAGAGAACCGGGTCGCCGCCGGCGAGGACGACGTAGGCCCCGGCCGACCGAGACGGGCGCCGCCCCTCGCTTCCATCGTCCCGCGCCGGCCACGGCAGCACGGCGCCGAACGGCTGGGCGGGATCGACGGCCGCAAGCACGATCGGCTGCTCATCGCGTTCGCTCTGGGCGCGCAGCCGCTCGACCGCCCCCGGAAGGGCGAACTGCGCCCCGCCGAGCCCCTCGACGAAATAGCCCCGGCGGGCGACGCCGAGCGTCTCGAGCTGGGTGAGCTCGGAGTAGATCGCCGAGAACCCGCCCGGGACGCCCTCGGCGAGCACGCCCTCGCGGGTGAGGATCCCGTGGCGCTCGAGCAGCAGCTCCCCGAGCGCCCGGCGACGCGCCACGGGGTCGGCCTGGGCCCGGAACAGCGGCGCGGTCAGCGACCAGCGGCCCTGCACCTGGGCGGCGGCGCCACCCCGGCGCCGGCCGGCGAAGCGTCCGGACCGCGCGCCCCGCGAGCGCTCACGCTGGGCGCGTGCGAGGGTCAGCCGCGGCGCGCGCAGCGGCGCGAAGGCGTCGTTGGTCGCCTCGCCGGCCCAGACGAGGTCCCACAGCGCCTCCTGGAGCTCCTCGGGCGAGAGGTCGACGTCGACGAGCAGGTCGGTGAAGAAGCAGGCGCCCGCGGTCAGGCGGTCGCGCACCGCGTCGTGCGCGGGCATCGCCAGCGACTCCCCGCGGGACGGCGGTGGCCCGAGCAGCGAGAGATCCTCGCGGAAGTACAGCGCCACCCGGCCGGAGTTCCGCCCCAGCGCGCCCGCGCCGATCCACACGAGCTCGCCACTCGCGCACAGCTCGTCCATCCAGGCCGGCGAATAGGCGCCGATGCGGCGGGGCAGCACGTCGCGCTCCCACACCTCGGGGGGCAGCGCGAGTCCCTGGAGCGGGACGAGGACCTCACGCAGGCGGTCGATGCCCGAGCCGGTGGCCGGGTGGCGGTCGACGCCCTGCCAGCCGGGCAGGAAGCGGGCGAGCGCGCGCTGGTCGGCGGGCTCGATCTCCTTGCGCAGGACGGCGAGCGAGGCGCGCCGCAGGCGCCGGAGCACCTCGGGGTGGCACCACTCGCGTTCGCTGCCCCCGGGGCGGAGCTCGCCGCGCACGAGCTCGCCGGCGCGCTCGAGCTCGCCCAGCACCGCGCCCATGTCGACGCCGTAGCGGGCGTGCAGCTCACGGCCGGTGAACGGCCCGTGGGTGGCGGCGTAGCGCCGCGCGATCCGGCCGAGCGCGTCGGGAACGTCCTCGAGGAAGGCGGCTGGGAGACCCCCGGGCGGGACGATTCCGAGGCCATCGCGATAGAGCCCGGCGTCGGCGGCGTCGATGAAGCGCTCCTCGCCGCCGACCCGCACCCGCACCGCGCGGCGCTCGCCGATGAGCTGCTCGAGCATCGCGTCGGCCTCGAGGCCATCGAGAACCCGGGCCTGCGCCTCTCCCAGGGTGAGGTCACCGAGCGCGCGGAGGATGTCGTGGAGCGTGTCGCGCGTGGTCGCGCGTCGGTGGTCGGAGAGGCACTGCAGGTCGGCCTCGACCTGGTCGAGCGCCGTCGGGTCGATGAGGTCGCGCAGCTCCTCCTGCCCGAGCAGCTCGCGCAGCAGGTCACGGTCGAGCGATAGGGCGGCGGCGCGGCGCTCGGCATTCGGCGTGTCGCCCTCGTACATGTAGGTGGCGACGTAGTCGAACAGCAACGAGGACGCAAACGGCGAGGCGGTCGGCGTTTCGACCTCGATCATCGAGATCTCGCGGCGGTGGAGCTTGGTGAGCAGCTCGACGAGGCCGGGGAGGTCGAGCACGTCACGCAGGCACTCGCGGTACGTCTCGAGGATGATCGGGAACTCGCCGTACTGCTTGGCGACCTCGAGCAGTGACTGGGACTTGAGCCGCTGCTGCCACAGCGGCGTGCGCTTGCCCGGGCGGGCCCGGGGGATGAGCAGGGCTCGGCCGGCGTTCTCCCGGAAGCGCGCGCCGAACAGGGCGCTCGCCGACAGCTCGGCGACGACGGCGTCCTCGACCGCCTCGGGGTCGAGCAGCGCGAGCTCGGCTCCCGGCGGCTCCTCGGCGTCGGGAAGGTGGACGATGATCCCGTCGTCGGACCAGATCGCGTCGGACTCGAGCCCGAGCTCATCGCGGATCCGGGCGCTCAGCGCGAGCCCCCAGGCGGCATGGACGCGGCCGCCGAACGGGCTGAGGATGCACAGCCGCCAGTCGCCGATCTCGTCACGGAAGCGCTCGATCACGATCGCCCGGTCGGAGGGCACGACCCGCGTGGCCTCCTGCTGCTCGCGGAGGAACGCCACGAGGTTCTTGGCCGCGAGCTCGTCGAGGTCGTAGTCCTCCTCCAGGGCCTCGGGCGGCTGCTCGACCGCCCAGCGGGCGAAGGCGCCGATCGCCTCGCCGAGCTCACGCGGGCGGCCGACGCTGTCGCCCTTCCAGAACGGCACCGCGCCCGGGAGCCCCGGCGCCGGGGTGACGATCACGCGGTCGCGGCCGATCTCCTCGATGCGCCACGTCGTCGCGCCGAGGAGGAACGTCTGTCCCGGGCGTGCTTCGTAGACCATCTCCTCGTCGAGCTCGCCGACCCGCCGGCCGTCGGGCAGGGTCACGGCATAGAGGCCACGGTCGGGGATCGTGCCGGCGTTGGTGACCGCGAGATGGCGCGCCCCGCGCCGGGGGCGGATCGTGCCGCCGACCCGGTCCCAGATGATGCGCGGCCGCAGCTCGGCGAACTCGCTCGAGGGGTAGCGCCCGTCGAGCATGTCGAGGACGTTCTCGAACTGGGCCCGGCTCAGCTCGGCGTAGGAATGCGTGCGGGTGACGAGCGCATAGAGCTCGTCGACGGATACGGGTCGCTCGTCGCCGGCCGCGGCGGCGATGGCCACGAGTTGCTGCGCGAGCACGTCGAGCGGGTTGCGCGGGACGACCGTCGTCTCGATCGCGCCGTCGCGCATCCGCCGGGCGACGACCGCGCACTCGAGCAGATCGGCACGGAACTTGGGGAAGATCCGCCCACGGCTGACGTCGCCGACGTTATGGCCGGCCCGGCCGATGCGCTGGAGCCCCCGCGCGACCGACTTCGGCGACTCGACCTGGATGACGAGGTCGACGGCGCCCATGTCGATCCCGAGCTCGAGCGAGGAGGTGGCGACGAGGCAGGGCAACTCGCCGGCCTTGAGCATCTCCTCGACGACGAGCCGCTCCTCGCGGGCGAGCGAGCCGTGGTGGGCGCGGGCGATCTCCGACTCGGCGAGATCGTTGAGCCGCAGCGCGAGGCGTTCGGCGCCGCGCCGGTTGTTGACGAACAGGATCGTCGAGCGGTGGGCGCGGATGAGCTGGAGCAGCTCGGGATAGATCGCGGGCCAGATCGAGCGACGGGTCGCCTCGCCGCCGGCGAGCGGATCGAGGTCCGGCGCCGGCGTCGCGTCCGGTTCGACCATCGACTCGACCGGGACCTGGATCCGCAGGTCGAGCTCCTTGCGGACCCCGGTGTCGACGATCCGGCACGTGCGCGACGGGCCGACCATGAACCGCCCGACCTCCTCGAGCGGGTTCTGGGTCGCCGACAGGCCGATGCGCTGGACGTCACGGCCGGCGGCGGCGGCGAGCCGCTCGAGCGTGAGCGCAAGGTGGGCACCGCGCTTGGTCGCGGCGACGGCGTGGATCTCGTCCACGATGCACCAGCGCGTGCCGGCGAACAGCTCCTGGGCGCGGCCGGTGAGCATCAGGTAGAGCGACTCGGGCGTGGTTATGAGGATGTCCGGCGGCGTGCGGAGCATCGCCTGGCGCTCGCGCTGCGGGGTGTCGCCGGTGCGGACGGCGACCTCGAGGTCAGCGCCGATCCCGCGCAGCGGTGCGCGCAGGTTGCGATCGATGTCGTAGGAGAGCGCCTTCAGCGGCGAGACGTAGACGAGGCTGATGCCCTCACGCCCACCCTCCGGGTCGGCCGCGCGCGCGGCGGCGAGCCGGTCGATCCCCCACAGAAACGCGGCGAGCGTCTTGCCCGACCCGGTCGGGGCCGAGATGAGGACGTGCTCGCCCGAGGCGATCGCCGGCCAGGCCTGCTCCTGCGCCGCGGTCGGCTGCGCGAACGCCTTGGTGAACCAGTCACGCGTGCGGGGACTGAACTGATCGAGCGGCACCTGTCAGCCAGCGTAGCGGGCCGCGGGCCCGCCCCGCACGCCTTCCAGGGGCCCGTGGCGCAGGCCCGTGCAGCGACTCAGTGCACGACGATCGTGCCGGTCATGAACGGGTGAATGAGACAGATGAAGTGGTAGGTCCCGGGCGTGGTGAAGCGAACCTTCTCCGAAGCCGGGAAGAACCCGCCGGGGTCCTGGTCGAGCAGGCCCGTGTTGGCGAAACCGTTGCCGTGCGAGGTCGGGCTGAGCACGATCGGACCGTTCGCCGGGTTGCTGCTCGGATACACCTGCTGCTGCGTCGCCGCGTCGCTTGAGGCATTGGCCAGGGCGGTGAGATAGCTCGCCGGACCGAAGGCCGCCGTGTGTCCCTCGGTGCGCTCCGCGCGCGGCACGCTGAAGGTCACCACCGTGCCGGCGGCCACGTTGAGCGTCGCCGGGAAGAAGTGGTAGAAGGCGAGCTGGCCGTTGGGCGTGGACTCCCCGAGGTCGACGTGATCGGCCGCCGGCTTGGCGTGGAGCAGCGGCTTGGCGGCGAGGATGTCGCTCGTCAGCTGCTTGACGATCGACTTCTGATCAGCAGCGGCAGAGGGGATGGGCTTGCTCTTCGGCTTGACGACGACGTAACCGACCATCCCGGGATGGATGTCGCAGAAGTAGCGGTAGACCCCGGGCTTGGTGAACGTCACCGTGAGCGTGTCCGAGGGCGTGTTGCTGAACGGCCCTCCGGAGTCGACCCGCTTGGAACCGTTGTACGTGGTGCCGCCGATCGGGGCAAACAACATCGGGTTGATCGTGACGCCCGGTCTGATGCCGTTGAACCAGAACGGGTTGCCGGCGAAGTCGTTGACACCGCTGATCGTCGGCTCGTGCGTGAACAGCGGGAGGTCATGGCCCCCCGGGCCGGGCAGGTCGACGGTGTGGAAGCCGTTCGCGAGCCCGGTCCAGCGCACCTTGTCGCCGGTGTGGATCGTGACCGTCGTCTGGACGAAGGTGAGAACAGCGGGCGAGTAGGTATGGAGAATCGACCGTCCGCTTGCCCCGAGCAGCTTGACGGCGAGCTTCTGCTCCTGTGTCTTCGGGCCGCCCGCGTACACCGTCTTGGTGAGCGCAGCCGCGTTCGCCGGAGCAGCAAACATCGCGATCGCGCCAACGGTCGCCACCCACGTCGTTCGTCTCATCTCGTCCCCCGATGGTCGAAGAACGAACGACGCTAGTGGACGGCGACCCCGGACAAGGTTGTGTTCATATGAAGGCTCGCCGTGTTCACTGTTCAGGATCCATGAACGCGACCGGCGCGGAGAGGCCGGCGGCCGAGCGCAGCGTCGCGATGTGCCGCCCCGGCTGCACGGCAGGCCTGACGCGGCCGAGCAGGTCGCCGAGGCGCGCGTGGAGCGCCTCGAGGTCGGAGACGACGACCACGAGTCCCCAGAACCGGGCTGGGCCGGCGGGCGCGTCCGGAGCCTCGACGAGCTCGAGGATCGCCGGGCCGAGCCGGCGGAAGCCCTGCCGGAACGAGCCCGCGTCCCGCACGCGCCGGAGTGGCAGGCCGGCCCCCTCGAGCGCGGCGGCGGTGCGGTCGAAGTCCGGGGTGACGACGACGACGTGATCGAGCCCGACGGCTCCGTTGGCGTGAGCGACGGACGGCGGCGCGTCCGGCGGCGGCCCGGCGTCGGCGAGGCCGTCGATCGCCGTCGGCCCCGAAGCGCCGCGCAGCGACCACGCCACGATTCCCTCCCCGGTGGCGCCGAGGCGCACCCGCACGCCGCCGAGATCGACCTGACCGTCCCGCACCGTGAACCCGAGTGCCTCCCAGCGCTCTGGCGGGTCGGCGACGACGAGCTCCGCGAGCCAGGGCGAGGAGCTCATGCGTCCTGTGCGAGCGCGCGCGCCCGGGCGAACACGGCGTCGATCATCGCCTCGGTGAGCCGACCGGTGAACGTGTTCTGCTGGCTGGGGTGAAAGCAACCGAGGAGCGCGTGCCCGGCGACGGTGGCCTCGGCGCCGTGGCCGAACTTGGGCCGCGGCCGAGGGGCGTCGAGCACGCGCAGCGCCGCGTCCCAGGCGAAACCCCCGAGGCAGACGACGACGCTCAGCGCAGGCAACAGGGCAAGCTCCTGATCGAGCCACGGCAGGCAGTTGTCGCGCTCGGCCGGCTGGGGCCGGTTGGCGGGTGGCGCGCAGCGCACGGCGGCGGTCACCCAGCAGTCCCGCAGCACGAGCCCGTCGTCGCGTGACACCGACGTCGGCTGGTTGGCGAAGCCGGCGCGCCACAGCGCGGCGAACAGCCAATTGCCCGAGCGATCGCCGGTGAAGATCCGGCCGGTGCGGTTACCGCCGTGAGCGGCCGGCGCGAGGCCGAGCACGAGCACCCGGGCTCCTGGGTCGCCGAAGCCGGGAAGCGGCCGTCCCCAGTATTCCTCCGCCGCGAACGCGGCCCGTTTGACCGAGGCGACCTCCTCGCGCCAGGCGACGAGTCGGGGGCAGCGGCGGCAGGCGGTCACCTCGCGCTCGAGCTCGGCGAGCGCCGCCCCGCTCCCGGTGCGACCGCCGGAGCCCCCGCGGCGCGCGGGCATCTCAGTCCTTGAGCGCGCGGCCGTAGTGGCGCTCGTAGTACTCGCGGTAGGCGCCGGACCGGATCGGCTCCCACCACCAGGCGTTGTCCCGGTACCAGTCGACCGTGCGCTCGAGTCCCTCGGCGAAGCGGACCTGGGCCTGCCACCCGAGGGCCCGCAGCTTCTCGGAGCCGAGCGAATAGCGACGGTCGTGGCCGGGGCGGTCGGTGACGTATTCGATCTGATCGGGCCGCGCCGCGGTCAGCTCGATGATCCGCTGCACGACGGCGATGTTCTCGCACTCGTCGGGGCCGCCGCAGTTGTAGGCCTCGCCGGGCACGCCGTGCTCGAGCGCGTGTCCGATCCCCCGGGCGAAGTCCTCCACGAACAGCCAGTTGCGCACGTTGCGCCCGTCGCCGTACACCGGGAGCTGATCGCCGGCCAGCGCGTTGAGGATCATCAGCGGGATGAGCTTCTCCGGGTACTGGTAGGGCCCGTAGTTGTTCGAGCCGCGGCAGATGACCGTCTCGAGACCGTAGGTGTGGCAGTAGCTGGCCACGAGCAGGTCGGCGCCGGTCTTGGTCGCCGAGTACGGGCTCGAGGGCCGCAGCGGCGACTCCTCGGTGAACGACCCCTCCTCGATCGAGCCGTAGACCTCGTCGGTCGACACCTGCAGGTGGCGCAGGCCGCGCTCGCGCGCCGCCTCGAGCAGGACGTGGGTGCCCTGCATGTTGGTGATGAGGAACGCCTCGGGACCGGAGATCGAGCGGTCGACATGCGTCTCGGCGGCGAAGTTGACAATCGCCTCGCAGCCCTCGACGGCAGCGGCCACGGCGGCGGGATCCTCGATCGCCCCGTGGACGAAGCGGACCTCGTCGATGACGTCGTGGAGGTTCTCCTTGCGCCCGGCATAGGTGAGCTTGTCGAGCACGGTCACCTCGTCGCCGAACTCGCGCACGCGAATCCGGACGAAGTTCGAGCCGATGAAGCCGGCGCCCCCGCAGACGAGCAGCCTCATCGCGCCACCGCCGCGAGCTCCATGTACCGGACAAGGCCCGCCTGCCAGTCGGGCAGCCGCGGGACGTCCGGGCCGCGCTCGGTGACGAGCACGCTGTAGGCGGGCCGGGGCGCCGGGCGGCCGAGGTCGGCGGTGCTGCCGGGACGGACGTCGCAGCTCTCGCCGGCCGCGGCGATGATCGCCCGCGCGAACTCGTACCACGAGCACTGCCCGCCGCCGGCGACGTGCACCGTGCCGGGAATCCGGCGCTCGCCGGCGAGCGTGACGAGGGCGGACGCGAGGTGCCCGGTGAAGGTCGGACAGCCGATCTGGTCGTCGACGACGGTGAGCTCGTCGCGTTCGGCGGCCAGGCGGATCATCGTCGCCGGGAAGCATGGGCCGGCGGCGCCGAACAGCCAGGACGAGCGCACGATCGTGTGGGCGTCGGGAGCCGCCTGCGCGACCGCCTGCTCGCCGGAGAGCTTCGAGCGTCCGTAAGCCGACAGCGGGCCGACCGCGTCGGATTCGACGTACGGCGTGCGCTTGCCGCCGTCGAACACGTAGTCGCTGGAGACCTGGACGGTCCAGGCACCGAGTTCGCGCGCGACCCGGGCGACATGCCTCGCGCCGGCTCCGTTGACCACCTCGGCGAGCTCGGACTCGCTCTCGGCGCCGTCGACGTTCGTGTAGGCGGCGCTGTTGATGACCGCGTCGGGCCGGGCCTGCCCGAGTACGCGGCGGACCGCCGCCTCATCGGTGATGTCGAGCTCGGCCCGTGCGAGCGCGACGGCGTCGTGTCCGGCTTCTCCGACCGCCCGGATCAGATCGTGCCCGAGCATCCCGCCGGCGCCGGTTATCGCGATTCGCATCGGGGCAAGGGTAGAGATCGCGCGCGCGTCGAGCATCGCCTATCCACCCGGCGAGACTCCAGGGCTTGTCCCCCGGCCGGGCCTGGGGGCGGTCCTGCCGAGTGTCGTGAGTCGGAAATTCGTGAGCGGGCTCGGGAGCGGCTGGGCGTGGATGGCGGATGGCGACGACCCAAGTCGTACTGGTGGTCCGGCGGGGTCGTCGCCATCCGCAAGGCGCGTCCAGACGCCGCGAGACTGCCACCGAATTTATGAATCAGGACACTAGACTAGCTACTTCCCCCGGATAAACGGCCCGAACTGAAACGGCCGCACCGGGGTGGCGCGGCCGAGTCAGGCTTGTGAATGGTTGCCCTGGTGAGTTGGGCTTCGGGGAGTGTTTCAGCGGGTTCGGATGGCGAGCGTGTCGAGGTCGTAGGCGAGGATCGCCCATCCCGTCCAGATCCTCATTCCGTCATCGCCTCTGAGCCGGGAGCGGCGCATCCCGTAGCGGCGTTTGAGGTGACTGATGCGGCCTTCGATCCCGGTGCGGTAGCGGGCGCGGCGTTTGCGGGTGCGCCGCGAGCCGGGCTCGTGCTGGTTGGCGAGATGGATCTGGTCCTCGCGGAGTTCTGGGAGGGTGTCCTTGGTCGGTCCGGGGAGGAAGCCGCCATCGGCGACGATCTCGCGCGGGCGGATCCCAGCCCGGTCGAGTTCGGCCGCCGTCTGCGGCAGCAGCGTGTTCTCCGCTGGATTGCCCGGCGCATGGCCAGCGGGGAGGATGAACCCGCGGGCCCCTCGGCGGGTGTTCTCGGTCACCTCGCAGATCTGCGCGATGTACCCAAACTCGGTCGGCTTGCCGAGCTTGCCCTTGCGGATCGGCCTGGCGTCGGGGTCGCTGATCGACACCAGCCGTTCGGTGATCTTCAACCCGCGGACGCGGCGGTCGATCTGCTCGGCGACCTTGCGGCACCGCCGGGCCAGTTCGTCCAGCTGTGTGGCCGCCCGCAGTTTCGTCCGGGCGCCACGACCTCGGGCCGAGTGTCTGGCCGCCGCCGCGAGCCGGGTCGCTTCTTTGGCCGAGCGGACGATCAGCCGCCCGGCCTGCTCGTTGAGCGCCATCACCTGCGCCTTCGCCTCGCCGGTGCGCCGAGCGAGCGTCTTTGAGATCGCGCGGACCGTCTTGCCGATCGACCTTGAGCGGTCGCGGACCCGTACTGTCCCGCCGATCACCTTCGAGAGCTTGCGCCCCTCGCGCGCCAGCGCCCGGGCTCCCTGCAGAGCGAGCATCGCGTCCGACGGGTAGCGGATATCGGCTTCCACGACCGTCGAGTCGATCCGAGCGGCGCGAGCGGTGAATCTGGTCTCGCGCTGCGCCTTCTCGATCACCATCCTGGTGATCTCCGCCACCACGTCGGCACCGAGCCGGCGGGCGAGCTTTCTGACCGTCGACTCGTTCGGCACCCGCTGATCGATCGCGATCAGACAGAACCGCCGCAGATGCAGCGAGTCCGACACTTCTCTGACCAGCGTCTCGTATCCCCAGCCCGTGCGCTGCTTGACGACCATCAACCGCACGAACATCTCCATCGGCATCGTCGGCCGCCCCCGCTCCCTGGCGCTCTCCTCCCACGCCTGCGCGATCGGGAACAACAACAAGTGATCGGTCAGCACCCGATCCAGCCGGGCGAGATCGTCCGGCAGTTCCCGCACCTCGATCGGCAGCACCTCGTCCCACAGCGACTCCACCTGCCCGCCAACGAGCGTCAGCATCACACCTCCACCAGGTCTGGAAACCATTCATAAGCAGGCGAATTGTCCGAAACAGCCCGGACGGAACAGCCGGTTCTGACCGGCCCCGATGCGACCCTCACCGGCAGGCGATCACAGGAGGAGCCCGTGCCCGGACCCGGACGCAACCAGCCCTGCCCCTGCGGCTCAGGCCGCAAGACCAAACGCTGCTGCGGACAACAACGCGGACCCGGCGAGGGCGACCTCGCCCGCGCCTTTCTCGCTCAACACGCCCGCGATGCCGCCGCTCGTCTGCGCCCGCTCAAGGACGACGAACTCGAGGATCTCTTCGACGAACTGATCGAACTCCCCGAGCTCGATCTCAGGCTCACGCTCCCACTCCCACCGGCCCGCAGCCCCGAGATCGAGCGACTACTTCACGCCGCCGCCCACGACGACGTCGACACCGGCGACGAGCTCATCCCCAAGATCACCCAACAACTCGACACGCCCACCGAGCGCGCCCGGATCGCCCGCGTCGTGCTCGACCTCCACGACACCGGACGCCTGGACCCACTCCTCGCCGCCGCCGCGATCATCGACCTCGACAGCCGCTCACGCACACTCATCCGAGCCTGCCTGATCCAAACCATCTTCATCCACGCCGGCGTCATCCCCACACCCAGCGGCCTTCGACTCGCCGCCTGAACCCCGATCGTTTATCCGGGGGAAGTAGCTAGGACCTGATCAGTCCGACCAGAAGTCGCTGATCATCTCGCCGTCGCCGCCCTCGGGCCGATCGCTGCCGATGGCGATGACCTCGAGCCCGTCGGGGCCGGCGGCGAACCCGCGTGCGACCTCGGGCGCGACCCGGAGCACGTCCCACGGCTTCAGCTCGATCTCCTCGTCGTCGAGCCGCGCCCGGCCCGAGCCGCCGACCACGACGTACGCCTCCTCCTGCTCGCGGTGGCGATGGCCGATGGGCGGGCGGAAGTCGGGTCCGTAGCGGAAGTAGCTGACCCCGAGGTGCTCGGAGTCGATGTGAGAGCGGCCGAACCGCGCCTCCATGTCGAGACCCCGCTCGGCCGCCGTGTCGGGCAGCTCCTTGAGATTTCTATGCGTGTAGTTGGCCATGACGGCAGCCTACGCCTCGCCCCTGGTGCCGGTTGGCGTTGGTAGGGTCGCGGTCCATGGGAACGAGAACGAACTACACCCCCGGGACCTTCAGCTGGACCGATCTCACCACCACCGACCAGGACGCCGCCAAGGCGTTCTACGGCAAGCTGTTCGGGTGGGAGAGCGTCGATTTCCCGGTCGGCGAGGGCGTCGTCTACAGCATGATGCGCCTCGGCGAAGCCGACGTGGCGGCCATCTCCCCGCAGCCCCGGCAGCAGCGTGACGCCGGCGTGCCGCCGGCGTGGAACTCCTACATCACCGTCGAGAGCGCCGACGCGGCACTCGAGCGCGCCCGCCAGCTCGGAGCCGAGGTCCACGCCGACGCCTTCGACGTCATGACCTCGGGCCGGATGGGCGTCATCCAGGATCCGCAGGGCGCCTACTTCCTCGTCTGGGAGCCGCGCGATCACGCCGGCGCCGGGCTCGTCAACACGCCCGGCACGCTGAGCTGGAACGAGCTCGCCAGCCCCGACATCGAGGCCTCGGCCCAGTTCTACTCCGAGCTGTTCGACTGGACGGTCGAGCTGGTCGGCGAGTCGCCGATGCCGTACATGACGGTCAAGAACCGCGACGGCTGGCTGAACGGGGGAATTCGTCCGGCGATGGGACCGGAGCCGCCGTATTGGGCGGTGTACTTCGGCACCGACGACCTCGAGGCCTCGACGCGCCGAGTCGGCGAGCTCGGCGGCGAGAAGCTGGCCGGGCCGATCGAGCTCGGGCCGGGACGGGTGACCTACGTCCGCGATGCTCAGGGCGCGGTGTTCATCCTCTACAGCGGCCGCTTCGACGACTAGCCGCGACAGCAAGCCTGCGTGCTGCCGGGCTGGCTCGCCATACTGAGCAGCGTGCGAAAGCCATTCCTCGCACCGGTCGTCCTGCTGGCGACCCTGCTGACCGGGTGCGGCGCCGCGCAGCACACCGTCGTCCGTAACGGCATCGACCCCACGCCGACACCGACGACGCCGAGCGCGCCGGCCCTGCACGCCCATCCGCAGGCGATCGAGCCGGTCGCGGGAGCAGCGCCGGCGGCGGCCGCCGCGTCGTCAGGACCGACGTCGGTCAGCGTCGGGCCGCCGAGCGGCCCGCTGCCGCAGCCGGTGTCCGACGCCGAGGTCCGCAAGGAGCTCGCGCTGAGCGGCCTCACCGGCAACCCCGACCAGGCGACGCTCACCCCGCAGGGCCTCGCCATCCCCCCGATCAACGCGCCGCTCGTCGTCCAGGAGGTGATCGCCGCAGGCAATCAGATCGCCCATCTGCCCTACCGTTTCGGCGGCGGCCACGGCACGTTCATCGACAACGCCTACGACTGCTCGGGCTCGCTCAGCTTCGTCTTCGCCGCCGCCGGGCTGCTCAACACGACCATGACCTCGGGTGAGCTCGAGAGCTGGGGCTCGTCGGGGCCGGGCCGGTGGATCACGATCTTCGCCAACGCGGGCCACACCTTCATGTACGTGGCCGGGCTGCGTTTCGACACCGTCGCGCTCGCCGAGACGGGCACCCGCTGGTCGAACCGCTCGGCCGACGAGCCGGACCTCTCGACGTTCGTCATCCGGCACCCGACGGGGCTTTAGCGCGACGCCGCGTCGGCTCGCTGAGCGCGGGTCGGCGTCAGGCCGACCCGCGGACTGCCGCGAGCCGCGCCTCGGTGCAGAACGCCTCGAGCAGCTCGACGAAGCGCTGCGCGGCCTCGATCTGCGGGCAGTGACCGATGCCGTGGAGCAGCTCGAGCCGCGAGCCGGGCACGACGTCGAGCACCTTCTCGGCCCCACGGTGGAAGACGAGGCGGTCGCGATCGCCCCAGACGAGCAGCACCCGCGAGCTGATCCGGTCGAGCTCGAACGGGGACCGCAGCTCGGGGATCAACCGGTGCGCGATGTCGAGGTAGCTGGCCACCCGGGCCCGGTCGCGATGATGCGAGGTGAAGGTGGTGACGACGCGGGGGTCGACGTGCCCCGGGGAGGCGAAGGCGAGCTGCACGTAGAGCCGGGCGACAGCGGCCCGCAGCACCATCGACGGGACCGGCGCGGGCAGCGCGAGCAGCGAGCGGATGAGCGGGTCGCGCTGCACGATGTACAGCAGCCGGGACATCTCGAGCCCGGCCGGGGCGGCGGCGATCACGCCGGCCAGGCGCCGGTTCCGGCGCTCGGCGAGCCGCAGCGCGACGCACCCCCCGAGTGAGTTGCCGACGACGACGACCGACTGGCGCGGACGGCCGGCGGCGTAGGTGAGGGCGGCGGTGGCGAACTCATCGAGCTGGGGCAGGATCGGGTCGGATCGGAGCCCATCGGCGGTACCGAACCCGGGCAGGTCGACGGCGAACGCCCGCCGTCCGCGCTTGGCCAGCGCGGCGAGCGCCTGCCGCCAGGTGTCGGCGCTGTCGGCGTAGCCATGGAACATGAGCACCGGCGTGCCCTCGCCCTCGAGCTCGAGCACCCGCGTCTCGTAGCCGGCGAACGTCGCCCGGTGCTCGAACAGCGGCTGGATCATGCGGCGGCCGTGGCCGGCTCGCGCTCTGCCTGCGGCTGCTCGTAGGAGACGAAGTCCCGTCCCCGGACGAGCACGAGGCCGAGCACGCAGCCCGCGAGCGCGACGATGCCGGCGACGAGCAGGATGTCGTTCATCGCCCCGGTAAACGCGCTGTGGATGGCCAGCGTGGCCCGGCCACGCAGGGCACCGGGCACGCCGTGGATGACCTGCTGGGCGCCACCCGCGGCGACGGCGTGGGAGATCGGTCCGCTCTGTCCGGCGGCCGGTGTGCCGCTCAGGCCAGGCGCGAGCTTGCCGGCGATGGCGCTCTCGAAGATCGCCCCGAGCACAGCGATTCCCGTGGCGATGCCGACCTGGCGGAACGTGCTGTTGATGCCCGACGCCATCCCGCTGCGCTGCGGCGGCACGACGCCGACCGCGGTCGAGGCGAGCGCCGGATTCACGAGCCCGACCCCGGCGCCGGCGAGCATGAAGCCCGGCAGCAGCGCCGTCCAGCCCGAGGCCGCGGTCAGCCCCCGCATCGTCAGCAGGCCGACACCGACGAGCAGCAGGCCGAGGCTGAGGAGGAACCGAACCGGGACGCGCGTCGAGAGGTTGCCGGAGACGGCCGCGACGAAGAACGAGAGAACGGTCGTGGGCAGGAACCGCAGCCCGGCCTGGAGCGGCGAGTAGCCGAGGATCGTCTGCAGGTACAGCGTGAGGTAGAGGAACATCGCGAACATCGACGCCGACAGGGTGAAGGCGACGATCGAGGCGCCGTCGAAGGTCGGATTGCCGAACAACCGGACGTCGAGCATCCCGCGCTCCTGGACGATCTGAGCGACCACGAAGACGACCATCAGGACGGCGGAGCCGACGAGCAGGCTGACGATCAGGGGGCTGCCCCAGCCCTCGGCGTTGCCGCGGATGATCGCGAACACGAACATGAACAGCGACGCGGTGAAGGTGACGGTGCCGATCCAGTCGATGCGCCGGCCCTGAGGATCGCGCGACTCGGCCACCTTGGTCGCCGTGAGCACGGCGGCGATCAGGCCGATCGGCACGTTGATATAGAAGACCGACGACCAGCCGAAGGCCTCGGTCAGGGCGCCGCCGAGGAGCGGGCCGACCGCGGCCGATGCCCCGATGGTCGCGCCCCACGCGCCGAGGGCCGTGCCGCGCTCACGACCATGAAACTCCTGGACGAGCAGCGACAGGGAGACCGCGAACATGATCGCGCCGCCGATGCCCTGCCCGGCGCGGGCGAGGATCAGGAACAGCGCGCTCGGCGCCAGGGCGCACAGCAGCGACGTGAACGCGAACAGGATGAGCCCGATCGTGAACAGCCGCCGGCGGCCGAGGAGGTCGGCGAGCGCGCCTGCGCTCAGGAGCATCGAGGCGAGCGTCAGCGCATAGGCGTCGATCACCCACTGGATGTCGGAGAAGCTCGCCTTGAGATCGAGGGCGATCTGCGGCAGCGCGACATTCACGATCGTGATGTCGAGCAGGAGCATGAAGGTCCCGACACAGACGACGAGGAGAGTCCACCACTTACGTTCCATAAGCCCGACCATCGTATTAGAGCACCCCGTCGGGCCGCGCAAGCGAGAGCAAACGTCCGCGGCCGGGTCTATCTTCGAGCCACGATGAAAATCCGCGAATTTGCAGACGGTTGTGAGATCGCGCAGGCCCTGCTCGTGCGTGAGGTGGGGCTCCGTCAGCGGCGGGATGGGACCGAGTTCCTGCGCCTCGTCCTCGGCGATCGGACCGGCTCGGTGCCCGGCATCGTCCGCGATTCCCTGCCCGAGGCGCGCAGCATCTGCGGCCTCGGCGAGATCGTCCACGTCACCGGCCGCTTCTCGGTGCATCCCCGCTTCGGCCGGCAGATCGACATCAGCGGCGTTCGCCCGCCGGCCGACGCCGAGGTCGTCAGCGAGGACCTCTTCGACGGACCCGTTCGCGACACCGCCCAGATGGAGGCCGACCTCCGCGAGCTCGTCGCGACGGTGCAGAGCGCCCACCTGCGCCGTCTGCTCGCCGTCGTCTTCGGGGAGGGCTCGGCGGTGTGGGCGCAGTACCGCGACGCGCCGGCCGCCAAGCGCTACCACCAGGCCTACCGCCACGGCCTGCTCGAGCACTCGCTCACCGTCGCCCAGGCCGTCGGCGCGATCTCGGCCACGTTCCCCGGTATCGACCGGGACATCGCGGTCACCGGCGCGCTCCTGCACGACATCGGCAAGCTCGAGGTCTACGAGTTCCACGGCGGCTCGATCGAGATGTCCGACCGCGGCCGGCTCTCGGGCGAGATCCCGCTCGGCTACTACCGCGTGCGGCGCGTGATCGAGCAGCTCGACGGCTTCCCGGCGGATCTCGAGCAGGCGCTGCTGCACATCATCCTCAGCCACCACGGATCGCTCGAGCACGGCAGCCCGGTCGTTCCGTGCACGCGTGAGGCCACGCTCGTGCACATGATCGACAACCTCGGCGGCCGCCTCGGGAGCTTCGACCGGCTCGAGAAGTCGCTGCCGGTCGGCGAGCAGTGGTCGGCGTTCGACAAGGGGATCGGCGCCGGAGCCTTCTTCGCCGCTCCCGCCGACGCCGAGCGCCAGGCGGCGTAGCCCCGGGCCGGTCGTCCGGGCGGCCTCGCGCCCTCATCTGCTCCGACCTGTAACGACCCCGTCACACGGCGCTCCAAATCCGCGCAAATAGCGCGCCGTTTCCGGCCTGGAACTGCGCCCTCTCAGCCGCCCCAACTACAGTGATGGGCCATGGCCAAAGACACGGAAAAGCTGATCCGCCAGCTGTCGCTCATCTCCTACCTGATGGCCGAGCGACGGCCGGTCACGGCTCCCGAGATCCGCCGTGACGTCGAGGGATACAGCGTCATGAACGAGGACGCGTTCGCCCGCCGCTTCTACGCCGACCGCTCCGAGCTCGAGGCGCTCGGCATCGTCCTCTCGGTGGAGAAGCCGGCCGAGGGCCTGGTCGAGCAGGAGAACTACTCGCTCCCGCCGGAGAACTTCCACCTGTCACCGATCGAGTTCAGCGACGCCGAGCTCGCGGCGCTGCACACCGCGCTCCAGCTGCTCGACGGCGAGTTCGCCTACGCCGAGCCGCTGCGCCTCGCGCTCCAGCAGATCTCATGGGGACGTCCGAGCCCCCTCACCCTGCCCGAGCAGAACACCGTCGCCCTCGGCATCACCGGGTCCGCCGGTGGACACGACATCTCGCAGCGGCTGGCCAAGATCGAGACGGCGATCTTCCGCCGCAAGACGGTCGTGTTCGACTACTACACGATGGAGCGCGACGAGGTCGGCAGCCGCCGCGTCGATCCCTACCAGCTGCTCTATCAGGGCGGCCAGTTCTACGTCGTCGGGCGCTCGCACGAGCGGGAGGCGATCCGCGTCTTCCGGCTGTCGCGAATCCGCGGCAAGGTCGGCTACGCGACCAAGGCCGAGCACGACTTCCAGCGTCCGGCCAACTTCGACCCACGCGCCTACGCGAACCGCATCGACTGGCAGTTCGGCGAGCCGGTCGGCAAGGCCGAGGTGTGGATCAGCGGTCGCATCGCCTGGCAGATCGAGCGCCACTTCGGTCGCTACGGCGAGATCCGCGACGCCGACGCCGGCGAGGGCGACCGCGTCTTCGTCACCCCGTATGCCAACGCGCGTCAGCTCATCGCCTGGGTGCTCGGCCTCGGCGAGCATGCCCGCATCGTCGGGCCGCCGGAGCTCGTGGAGGAGTTGCGCGAGCGCGTCAGCCTGCTGATCGACCGCCACGCCGGCGAGCCGGCCATCGCCGCCGCACTGCCGCCCGCGCACGCGACCGAGGAGACGTTCGACAGCCGCGCCGGAGAGCCGACCGCCGAGGGCAACGGCCACCAGCCGGACGCCGCGATCCGCCCGGAGCGTTTCGCCCGTCTCGTCACGCTGGCCAGCATCCTCATCGACGCCGGCAGGGCCGGCCGCCACCTCGACGCCGATCAGCTCGGCCGCGAGCTGAAGATCTCCGAGCAGGAGCTGCGCGAGGACATCTCGGTGCTCAACGTCGTCAACTTCGGCGCCGGCACCTACGTGCTCTACGCCGAGATCGGCAGCGACGGCATGATCGAGGTCGATCCGGAGCCGTACGGCGACTCGTTCGCCCGTCCGGCCCGCCTGCTGCCCGTCGAGGCCAAGGCCCTGATCGCCGCCATCGACCTGATCGGCGACCACATCCCCGAGGGGTCGCTCGCGTCGGTGCGTGAGAAGGTCGTCGCGGCGCTCGGCGAGGATCCCGCCCACGAGGGTCTCCAGGTCGCCGCGCCGGGCGGCGACGACGATGAGATCGCCGCCGTCGTCTCACGCGCGATCGCGTCACGGCGGCTGCTCTCCTTCGAGTACTACAAGGAGAACGAGGACGAGTTCTCCACCCGGCTCGTCGAGCCCTACGCGCTCATCAATGGACGCGAGGGGTGGTATGTGGCCAGCTTCGACCCCACCCGCGACGACGTGCGCCACTTCCGGCTCGACCGGATCAAGTCCGCCCAGGTCACCGACGAGGCCTTCGAGCCGCGTTCGGACGTCGACCCTGCAGCGGATGTCGAGGGCTGGCCGCGCACCGGCGAGGTTCCGGCCTCGCGCCGGGCCCAGGTCTGGATCTCGCCCGAGCGGGCGCGCTGGGCCCGGGAGGAGCGGGACGTCCTCGCCGAGCTCGAGGACGGATCGATCGTCGTCGAGCGCGGATTCGCCGGGCTGCGCTACCTCGTACGCGACGTACTCAAGGAGGCCGGGGACGCCGCCGTGCTCGAGCCCGAGGACGCGCGGGCCGCGGTCCGGGCCGCCGCCGAGGCGATCTCCGTCGGGGCCGGTGCGATCACCCGCTGACCCCGGATCCCGGTGAGCCGCCGAGACCAGATCACGATGAGCGACGCCGAGATGGCGCGCTTTCTCGACGAGCAGCGCGTCGTCATCTGCGCGACCAACGGTCACCGCGGCTGGCCGCACCTGATGCCGCTCTGGTACACGATCCGCGCGGGCGAGATCTGGGCCTGGACGTACGCCAAATCCCAGAAGGTCCGCAACCTGCAGCGTGACCCGCGGGCCACGCTGCAGGTCGAGGACGGCGAGCAGTATCAGGAGCTGCGCGGGGTGATGATCGAGGCGCAGACGGTGATCCACCGCGAGCTCGACTTCGTCAGCGCGTTCGGAGCCGAGCTGTTCGCTCGCTACGGTGCCGGCGCCGCCGGACCGGAATTCGAGCAGGTGATCCGAGCGCAGGCCGCCAAGCGCGTCGCGCTGCAATTCGTGCCGGAGCGCAGCGCGAGCTGGGATCACCGAAAGCTCGGCGGCGTTTATTGACTAGTGTCCCAACGCATGGACGACCTCAAGGGCCTCATCCTGTCGGGCGGGAAGGGCACGCGCCTGCGCCCGATCACCCACACGAGCGCCAAGCAACTCGTGCCGGTGGCCAACAAGCCGGTGCTGTTCTACGGCATCGAGGCGATGGCCCAGGCCGGCATCCGCGAGGTGGGGATCATCATCGCCCCGGAGACCGGCGATGAGATCCGCGCCGCGGCCGGCGACGGCTCGCGCTTCGGCGTCAAGCTGACCTACATCGTGCAGGACGAGCCGCTCGGACTCGCCCATGCCGTCCTCACCGCCGAGCCGTTCCTCGCCCAGTCGCCGTTCGTCATGTACCTCGGCGACAACCTGCTGCAGGGCGGGATCCACGAGCTCGTGACCGCCTTCCGCGAGAACGGCCCCGACGCTCTCATCCTGCTGACACCGGTCCCCGATCCCGAGTCCTACGGGGTCGCCGAGCTCGAGAACGGCGTCGTCGTGCGCCTCGTCGAGAAGCCCTCGGAGCCCAAGACCAACCTCGCGCTCGTCGGCGTCTACATGTTCACCCCGGCCGTCCACGACGCCGCCCGGGCGATCGAGCCCTCGGGGCGCGGCGAGCTCGAGATCACCGACGCGATCCAGCACCTCGTCGACCAGGGGATGCGGGTCGAGCCGCACATCGTCCGCGGCTGGTGGAAGGACACCGGGCGACTCGAGGACATGCTCGCGGCCAACCGGCTCGTGCTCGACACCATCGACGCCCGCATCGAGGGCGAGCTGATCGACGCGCGCGTCGACGGCCGGGTCATCGTCGAGCCGGGCGCGCGCCTCGAGCGCTCGTCGGTCCGCGGTCCCGCGGTGATCGGCGCGGGAACCGTGCTCACCGACTGCTACGTCGGCCCCTACACGGCGATCGGCGAGAACTGCACGATCACCGGGGCAGAGGTCGAGCATTCGATCCTGCTCTCCGGGTGCCGCGTGTCCGACCTCGAGGGCCGGATCGAGTCCTCGCTGCTCGGGCGCAACGTGCACATCGGGCGCGACCAGCGCCAGCCCCGCGCCTACCGGTTCCTCGTCGGCGACAACTCCGAGATCGGGATTCTCTAGCCAAGTGACCCGCCGGCCCGGCGGGGCCGGGCACCGTTCAAATGAGTCGCGCCCCAGAACCGGCAGGAGAGGGGAAAGCCGGTACGGGGGCGCGCTCAATGAGGAGAGAGGTCCTGCGGGCCTCATCATGCAGGCCCGCGGCCCTCATGTCCAAGACCAGTTCACGGCCGCATTTATAATCTGCGCTTATGGAACTACGGCAGCTCCGGTACCTGGTCGCGCTCGCCGACGAGCGCCACTTCACCCGGGCGGCCGAGCGCGAGCACGTCGCCCAGCCCGCCCTCTCGCAGCAGATCCGCCGGCTCGAGGAGGAGACCGGGCTCGCCCTCGTCGAGCGCACGACGCGGCAGGTGACGATCACCGAGGCCGGTG
This sequence comes from uncultured Solirubrobacterales bacterium, assembly GCA_963752905.1. Classification (GTDB taxonomy): domain Bacteria; phylum Actinomycetota; class Thermoleophilia; order Solirubrobacterales; family Solirubrobacteraceae; genus Palsa-465. Next base: position 88,715 of record CAVWAC010000015.1, on the reverse strand, counting down.
CGATGCTCGTCGGTCGCGCGCGGCGGATCCTCGCCGAGCTCGACGCGGCCCAGTCCGAGCTCCAGGGCCTGCGGGGAATCCAGACCGGCAAGGTGACCGTCGGCACGCTGCACACGATGGGGCCCGTCGACGTGTCGCTCGCGCTGGCCATCTTCCACGAGCAGCACCCGGGGATCGAGTTGACCGTGCGCGAGCAGTCGAGCGAGGAGCTCGCCGAGATGCTCCGCATCGATGAGCTCGACCTCGCCTTCCTTTCGGTCACCGAGCGGATCGAGAGCCACGGCCTCGGACTGCACCAGCTCGTCTCCGAGGAGCTCGTCGCCGTGCTGCCCGCCACTCACCGGCTCGCCGGGCGCGGTTCCGTGCGCATGCGCGAGCTCGCCGACGAGCAGTTCATCAGCTATCGCGAGGGCTCACGTCTGCGCGAGCTGCTCGAGGCAGCCGGCCACGAGGCCGGGTTCGTCCCTCAGGTCAAGCTCGAATCCAACGAAAGTCAGCGGATCCGCCGGCTCGTCGCCCGGGGCATGGGCGTGGCGATCCTCCCCCGCTCCGACGCCGAGGGCCCCGGCGACGACATCGCCGTCCTGCCGCTCACCGAGCCCTCGCTCCGCCGCGACATCACCCTGGCCTGGCGGGCCGACCGCCGCCATGCCCCCGCCGCCGTGGCGTTCCTCGAGCTCGCCCGGGAGACGTTCGCGCAGGCGCCCACCCGGGCCGCGGCCGCTTAGTTCTGCGGGCGCCGCGGCTGCGTCCCGCGCCGCGGCTTAGTTCCGCGCCGCCGCGCCGACGATCAGCGGCGCCAGCACCCTCGGCGCCTTGTGCAGCGCGTCGTGGCTGACATCGGTGACCGTGAAGCCCGCCTGCTCGATCCCGGAGAGCGTCGCGCGATTGCAGTTGCAGCCGTGGCCGATCCGCCTCTGCACCGGGTTCCAGCGGTCCTGCCAGCGGGCGAGGCGGGGATCGTCGGAGCGGACGTGCTCGATGAACAGCAGGCGCCCGCCCGGCTTGAGCACGCGATGTAGCTCGCGCAGGGCCTGCGGCTGATCGGTGACGGTGCAGAGCACGAGCGTCGAGACGGCGATGTCGAAGGTGGCATCCGGGAACGGCAGCTCCTCGGCCGCCGTGCCGACGAGCGCGCCGGTGAACGCCTGGCCCCGCAACCGCGGCTCGAGCCGCCGGGCCATCGCCGGCTCGGGCTCGATCACGGTCAGCGTGCGCACCGCCTCCGGGTAGAAGGGAAGGTTGGCCCCGGTCCCGCCCCCGACCTCGAGCACATCGCCGTGGGCCCCGGCGAGCAGCTCTTGCCGGCGCTCGCCGAGCCCGGCTGCCTCGGTGCCCGCCATCACGCGGTCATAGCCGAAGGCGAACACGCGGCCCCAGAGACTCATCGCGCGCCCTGCAGCGGCTTCTCGCCCCAGAACGAGGCGACGGGATTGCCGTTGAAGTTCGCGATCGGCGCGTAGCCCGACCGGCGATAGAAGCGCTCGGCATGCTGCTGGCGCGGGCCGGTGTCGAGCCGGGCGACGACGTAGCCGAGCACGCGCGCCCGGTCCTCGAGCGCGCCGAGCAACGCTCGGGCTACGCCCCGGCCACGGGCCTCGGGCACGACGAACATCTTCTTGATCTCGCAGGTCCGCTCGTCGAGGCGCTTGACGCCCCCGCAGCACAGCGCCTCGCCGTCGCGCCAGCCGACCAGGAAGGCGCCGCCCGGCGCGGTGAGCTCGGCCGCCCCGGCCTTCGGCATGTCCTCGCCGTCGAGATCGACGCCGTCGTACATCGCGGCGATCTCGTCGCGCATGCTCTGGGCAAGCAGGGCTCCGGGGCCGCTGTCAACCGCGCCGTCACGGAACTCGATCGGTGTCATCTCATCAGCCAACGCAACCAAAGCTACGCCCCGGCGAGCAGCGACAGCAAGCCGTCGGCCTCGCGGCCCGGAAGCTCCGGTCAGCGACGCCGGGGTTGGCTAGCCTCTGCCCCGATGACCGACGCCCCGCCAGAGGTGAGAGATCGCCTCCTCAAGGCCTGGCACGGGGAGATCGTCGCCGGCGGGGTCTACGAGCTGATCGCCCGGCGGATGTCCGAGCGCGAGGCCGACATTCTGCGCCGCATGGCCGCGGCCGAGAGCACCCACCGCAGCCGGCTCGAGGGCCGCATGCGGGAGCTGAGCATCGAGATTCCCGATCCGGACAGCGTGCGGCTGCCGCTGTGGCTGCGCCTCCAGGCCCGGATCGCCCCCGTCGACCGGCTGCTGGCCGCTCGCGAGGCGGCCGAGGACGACGAGGTCGACGACCTCTACAAGCGCTCGACCGGCGACCCGGCCACCGACAAGCTGCTGCGCGACATCCGCAAGGAGGAGCGCTCGCACTCGATGGCCGTCCAGGAGATCCGCTCTGGATCGCGCAACGGCGATCTCGGCAGCGACGGCGCCGGCTTCGACTCGGGGGGCGCGGGCGGGACGGGCTCTGGCGGCGCCGGGCGCCCGAGTGCCCCGCCGGAGCCGCCGATGGCGCTCCCCGGCACGCGGGCCCGGCTCGACCGGATCCTCGGGCGCGAGAAGTGGCACACGACCGGCGGCGGCTGGATCTCCGGTGCGATCTACGGCGCCAACGATGGCCTCGCGGCCGTGTTCGGGATCGTGGCCGGCGTCTCCGGAGCGACCGGCGGCTCCAACGCGGTGCTCACCGCGGGGCTGGCCGGCGCGATCGCCTCGGCCCTGTCGATGGCCACCGGCGCCTTCCTCGCCGAGCGCTCCGAGGCCGAGGTCCACGCCGCCAACGTCGAGCACGAGCGCCGGGAGATCGCCGAGCACCCCGAGGAGGAGAAGGAGGAGCTCTCGCTCTTCTACCAGCTCAAGGGCATCGACGAGACGACCGCCGACGAGCTCGCCGAGCGGATGGCCAAGCACCCCGACGCGATGCTCCAGGCCCTCGCCGCCGAGGAGTTCGGCGGCACCGGCGGCGGCGACAACGACGCCGCGCAGGCCGCCCTCGCCGCGGGCGTGTCGACGGGCCTCGGGGCGATCGTCCCGGTCATCCCGTTCTTCTTCACCACCGGCACGGTGGCGATCGTGGCCGCGGCGATCATCTCGCTCATCGCCCACTTCCTCGTCGGCGCCGCGAAGTCGCTGGTCACGCTGCGGACGTGGTGGGCCTCCGGCCTCGAGATGACCCTGGCCGGCGTGATCGTCGGCGGGGCGACGTACCTGGTCGGGCTCTCGCTTCCCGGGTAGCGGCGGGCTCCGCCGGGACGAGCCGCGACCGGCGCCGCCGCGGGCAGGAGCGTGGGAGATTTCTCGGCCCAGGCCTGAGAGACAGCCCGGGGACTACCGGGCGTCGCGCTCGGCGCGCAGCTCGGCGACCTCGAGCCGCAGCGCCGCCATCTCGTCCTCGAGCGCGGCGACCCGCTCGAGCAGGCTCGGGCCGTGGTCGAGCGTCTCGGCGACGGTGACCGGCTGCGGCTGGGTGCCGACCTCGGCCTCGGCCACGGCGAGGTCGGCCTCGCCGCTGTCGCCGAGCAGGTGGACGAAGCGGTCCTCCTTCTGCCCGGGGCGGCGGCCGATCCGCCGGGCGTAGCCGCGGTCGATCAGCGTCTCGAGCACCTGCTCGACCTTGTCGAGCGAGCCGATCGGCGCCATCCGCTCGCTGCGGGCCTTGAGCTCGCCGGGCGTCTGCGAGCCGCGCAGCAGGAGCACGGCGAGCACGGCGAGCTCGTCGCGCTCGAGGCCGAGGCCCTCCTCGGCGAGGTGACGGTACTTGACCGAGCGTGAGGTGTGGCCGCTGGCCAGGCGGGCGAGGCCGTAGCGGCTGAGGCGCTGCGCGGCCTCGCGGACGGTGTCCTCGTCGTAGTCGGTGACCGGGTCGCGATTCGTCGACTGGTTGCAGGCGAGCCGGAGCGCGTTCAGGGACAGCGGGTAGTGGTCCGGCGTCGTCCAGCGCTTCTCGATCAGGCAGCCAAGAACGCGCAGCTCGGGTGGGGTCAGCTCACTGAAGTGCACGGGCGCGAGCATAGCCGCGGGAACGCGGGGGCTGCGAAGGCACCGGTCATCCCCCGACCTCGCGCACGGCGACCTCGCGACCTGAGGGCAGCCGCCAGCGTCCGTCTCGCCAGGCGATCCGGGTGCCGTCGGCGAGGCGGACGGCGGTGTGACCGAGGCGCGGGCGGCCCCACAGCGTCGCCTCCAGCCGGCGCTCGCCCTCCGGCACGTCGCCGAGTCCCCGGGCGACGTCGCCTGCGGGATAGGTGGCGACGATCGAGCCGGCCCGCACCCAGACCGGAATCCGCTCGAGGGGAGCCGGCGCCAGCACCTCGCCCCCGCCGCGCACGTGGCGGCCCGACCACGTCTCGATCCAGTCGCCGCGCGGCAGCGCGACCTCGCGCTCGCGGGCCCCGTCGTCGAGGACGGGCGCCACCCACAGCGCCGGCCCGTAGCCGTAGGCGTCGGTGATCGTCCATCCCCGGGGATCGGAAGGATCGGTGAGGCACAGCGGCCGGATGACCGGCAGCCCGGTGCGCGCCGCGGTGGCCGCGGCCGCGCGGACGTAGGGAACGAGCTGCTCGTGGAGCAGGACGGCGCCGCGGTAGAGGTCGACAACCCGCTCCCCGTAGTGCCACGGCTCCTGGGCCATGCGGCCGTGCGCCTGCATCAGCGGGGTGAAGCAGCCGAATTGCAGCCAGCGCACGAGCAGCTCGGGCGGGCAGCGCTCGACCAGGCGGTGGCCGAGGTAGCCGCCGACGTCGTGCGACCAGTTGGAGACGCCGCTGGCGGCGGCCGAGAGCGTCGCCACGACGAGCACCTTGAGCGACCAGAAGTCCGAGGCCTGGTCGCCGCCCCAGGTGAACCCCGCGGCCTGCTGGCCCGCCCAGCCGCTGCGGCCGAACAGCACCCCGCGGCCGGGGTGGACCTCGGCGAGCGCCCGCTGGAGCGACAGCCGGTGCAGACCGCCGAGCGCCCAGGCCGCCGCGGCGCCGGTGCGGCCGTCGGCGAGCTGGACGTGGTCGGGGATATAGAAGCCGTCGCCGTCGTCGGCCTTGATGCCCTCGACCCCGAGCCCGAGGCACCCGCTTGCACTGCTCGCGCCACCAGCGCTCGGCGGCCGGGCTGGTGAGGTCCAACGGCGACCCGGTGCCCATCCACCACTGGGTGACGAGCGGCGAGCCGTCGGGTTCGCGGACAAAGTGGCCGGCCGCCGCAGCCGGGGCATAGTTCGGGGCCGGCTCGCGGTGCAGCCGCTCGGACTCGGGCTGGGGCGGGATCTGCCCGTCCCGCGAGTCGAGGTTGATCCACGGGGTCACCCACAGCACGGTCCGCACCCCGTCGGCCCGCAGCCCCGCGACCATCCCCGGGGCGTCGGGAAACTGGTGGGGGTTGAACTCCCAGGTGTTGTACTGGGTCGCCCACGGCGAATCGATCACGATCGCGTCGAGCGGGATCGCGTGGCGGCGGAAGCCGTCGTAGTCGTCGAGCACGTCGTCCTGGTGCTCGTGGACGTCGCGGCTCTTCCAGAAGCCGTAGCCCCACTCGGGCAGCACCTCGGGAAAGCCGGTGAGCCGGCAGAACTGGCGCAGCCGCGCGGCCGGCGTCGGGGCGCACAGCAGCTCGAGCGCGAGCGGGCCGGCCTTCGCCCGGGTCGAGATCGCGATCCGCTCGCCGAGATCGAAGCGGCAGCCGTTGGCCTCGGTGCGCACCCACACGCCGTAGCCCCGGCTCGAGAGCAGCCACGGCACCGGCGCGCAGTCGCCCTGCGGGATGCCGCCGGCGGCGAGCATCTCCGGCGGGCAGTCGGGCCCGGTGTAGCGGCGATCGGCGCCGAGCTGCACGGGCCGGCCGGCCTGGTCGAACTGCGGTCCGTGGCGCGCGCCGAGCCCGACGAGCCGCTCCTCCGAGCGGCGGTCCCACTCGAGGGCCAGCCGCAGCGGATCGCCGCGCGCCTCGAGGACGAGCGAGACGCGCTCGGCGCTGGCCAGTTCGATCCGCAGCCACCCGCGGCGGCCCCCGTGGAAGCCGAGCGCGAGCGTCGCGCCCGCCGCCGAGCGCTCGATCACCTCGGCCCACACCGCGCGCTCGTGCGGCTCGAGCTCCTCGCGGGCGACGACGCCCTCGGTGAACTGGACGAAGTGATCGTGGACGGAGCCATCGGCGACCCAGGCGCCGCCGGAGCGGATCAGCCGTCGCCCGCCGCGGCGCAACGTGAAGCCGAACGGTCGCAACTCGATGTCGACCTCGAGCGGCCCGCGGGACAGTGTCAGCCGGTCGGCGACAGCGGGCATCGTCGCGGCGGCGGGTCGCATCGCGACGAGTTTCGCCGGACGGGCCACGAGCCATTCCGCCGTTCACGAGAAGGTCACAGGACTGCCCCGCCTTCTTCACGACCGGCGACATATGCAGGGCAATCCTTCAGGCCATGAACGAAAAGAGTCGCGCAGATATGCACGTCCACTCGACAGCGTCGGAGCTGTCGAAGCTCGGGATCCAGCGGTCCCTGCACCTGCCCGAGTGCGCCACGCCGCCCGAGGAGGTCTACGAGCTGGCCAAGCGCCGCGGGATGGACTTCGTGACCATCACCGATCACGACACGATCGCCGGTGCGCTCACGCTCGACCACCTGCCGGACACCTTCCTCTCCGAGGAGCTGACCGTGTGGTTCAAGGGAGAGGCCCAGGCGGTCCACGTCCTCTGCTACGGGGTCACGCCGGACGACCACGAGTGGCTCCAGGCCCACAACAACGACGTCGAGGTCTGCGCCGAATACCTCCATGCGCGCGAGATCACCGCCGCGCTCGCCCACCCGTTCTACGCCGTCGAGGCGCCGCTCACCGCGCGCCACCGCCGGCGTCTGGCCCAGCTGTTCCCGATCTGGGAGACCCGCAATGGGTCGCGGGCCAAGGAGCTCAACCTGCCGGCGTTCGTCTACATCGAGACCCACGGGGGCACCGCGATCGGGGGCTCAGACGACCACGCCGGAACCGACATCGGCCGCACGTTCACCGAAGCCCCGGCGGCGGCCACACCGGCGGAGTTCCTCGCCCACGTGCGAGCGGGGCACGTCGAGGCCCACGGCGCCCAGGGCAGCGCGGCGAAGTGGACGCACGCAGCGATGGCCCTGGCCATCCGCTCGCTCGGACGCGGCGACGGAGCGGGCCGTCCCGACCCGACCGCGGTCCTGCGGATCGTCGAGCGGGTGATGAGCGAGGGGGACGCTCGGCACGGCACGGTCGGCGGCGATCTCGGCCCCGAGGATGCCCTCGCCCTGCTCCGGGCTTGGCTGCTCGCCATGGACCTTGACGTCGACGAGCGCGAGCTGCTGCGCCGGCTTCAGGACGGCGAGCTCAGCCACCCCGACCTCTATCGCCGGGCACGCCGCATCCACGAGCGCAAGCTCGCCGACGCCATCGGGGAGATCGTCACCATGACCGGCGGGGGATCCAAGCTCGAGTTCGGACGGCCGGCGCTCGCGCTGTTCGACGCCTGCGTGCCGACCATCCCGTATGCGGCGGCGAGCGCGTTCCTGGGCCGCGAGAAGCTCAAGCTCACCCGCTCCGATGGGGACCGGCCGCGCGTCGCGCTCGTCGCCGACGGCCTCGGCGCGACGCACGGCGTGACCCGCACGATCGAGCAGATCCGCGAGCGCGGCGTGCCCGGGTACGAGGTCGAGGTGATCGGGACCGACCCCGACGTCGACCGGCGGCTCAGCGCGGTGGCGGAGATCGACGTGCCGTTCTATCCCGGTCTCAAGATCGGCGTCCCGAGCCTGCCGGCGATCGTGGACACGCTCGCCGAGGGGCGCTACGACCTCGTGCATCTGTGCTCCCCCGGCCCAGCGGGCTTCGGCGCCTGGCTCCTGGCCCGCGTGCTCGAGCTGCCGGTGCTCGGCAGCTACCACACCGAGCTCGCCGCCTACGCCGGCGTGCGCAGCGGCTCCCCGCAGCTCGAGTTGTTCACCCGACTCGCGCTGCGCAGCTTCTACGGTGGCTGTGAGTTCGTCCTCTCCCCAAGCCCGGCCACCGACGACGGACTGCACGGGCTGGGGATCGAGCCGGAGCGGATCCGGCGCTGGGACCGTGGCGTCGACGTCGGGTGCTTTGACCCGGCGCTTCGCCGCGCGGACCACCTCCCGGGCGAGACCACCATCTTGTACGCCGGTCGCCTGTCGAAGGAGAAGGGCGTCGACCTGCTCGTCGAGGCGTTCCTCGCCGCCCGGCAGCGGGACCCACGGCTGCACCTCGCGCTCGCGGGCGGCGGCCCCGAGGAGGAGGTGCTGCGCGCGCGCCTCGGGGAGCACGCCACCTTCCTCGGCTGGCTGACCGGCGAAGAGCTTGGCCGGGCGTACGCGAGCGCCGACGTGTTCCTGTTCGCGAGCCGGACCGACACGTTCGGCCAGGTGATCCTCGAGGCCCAGGCGAGCGGACTGCCCGTCGTCGCCGTCGGCGAGGGCGGGCCACGGTCGCTGATCGAGGACGGCGAGACCGGGCTGCTCGTGGCCCCGGAGGCCGGGGCGCTCGCCGAGGCGGTGCTGTCGCTCACCGGCTCGCCGCTGCTCCATGAGCGGCTCCGGCGCGCGGCCCTCGCCGCGGTGCGCGGACGCACGTGGGAGTCCTCGCTGCACCAGCTCGCCGCCGGTTACCGGGCCGCGCTCGACGAGCACGCGGCACAGGCGGCGCGCGACGTCGCCTGAGCGGTCGGGCGCGCCTCGCCTGCGCGACGCTCGCCCCCTGACAGGAGCGGATCCCGCCGCGGCGAACCCCACGCCATGAGCAAGAGCCGGCTCGAGGCGTTCTCCGACGGGGTCATCGCCGTGGCGATCACGCTGCTCGTGCTCGACATCCACGTCCCTGATCCGGCGACGACGGCGCGGCTCGGCCACGCGCTCGCGCAGCAGTGGCCGAACTACCTCGCCTACATCACCTCATTTCTCACCATCGGGATCATCTGGGTCAACCACCACCGGATGATCGAGCGCCTGCGGATCCCCGATCACACCGTGCTCGTGCTCAACCTGCTGCTGCTGCTCAGCATCTGCGTGCTCCCGTTCGCGACCTCGCTCGTCGCCTCCTACCTGCGCGAGTCCCAGGGCGAGCACCTCGCGGCCGGCGTGTACAGCGGTTCGCTCCTGCTCATGTCGATCCTGTTCATCGCCCTGCACCGGCACATCCTCGTCCGCCGGCCGCACCTGCTCGCCGTCGAATTGCCCGACGAGCAGCGGCGGACGATCCTCCGCCGCAACTCGATCGGCCTCATCCCCTACGCCGTCGGGGTTGCGCTCGCCCCGCTCTCGTCCTACGCCTCGCTGCTCCTTTGCACGGCCGTGGCCGTGTTCTACGCCCTCCCGTTCGCCAACACGGCGACGTAGGCGATCAGTCGAGGCCCATGCGGTGGGCGACGGCCGCGGCCTGGGTGCGGCTGCCGACGCCGAGCTTGCGCAGGATGCGCGAGACGTGCACGCTCGCCGTCTTCTCGGCCATGTACAGCGAGGCGCCGATCTGGCGGTTCGTCGCTCCGGCGGCGATCAGCCCGAGCACCTGCCGCTCGCGCGCGGTGAGCCCGAACGGGTCCTCGACGGCCGCGGGCGGCGCGTGACCGTCGCCGTCGTGGTCGGCGCCCGTGTCCAGCCGCAGCCGGGCGCGGTCGGCGAGCGTGGCGAGCTCGCGGGCCAGCCAGGCGGCGCCGAGATGCTGGGCCACCTCGAGGGCGGCGGCGACGTGGCCCGCGGCGGCCACGCGCTCGCCGGTGTCGACCTCGGCCTCGGCGGCGCGCAGGCGGGAGATGGTCGCCGGGTACGGACGCTCGAGCCGGTCCCAGGCGTCGGCCGCGGCGAGCCACAGCTTGGCGCTCGAGCGGCCACGCGCCCTGGCGAGCTCAGCTGCGCCGGTCTTCTCCCAGGCCGCCTCGACCGGGCCGCCATCCTGGGCGGCGGCGCGAAGGCGGGTCATGTGCAGCCGTGCCCGGGCGACGGCGTCACGCTCGACGGCCTTTTCCCGCAGGTCGCGGGCGCGCTGAGCGGTGTCGGCCTCGATGCGCGCACCGGTCGCGGTGACCCGAGCGATGCGCATCACGTCGTCGGTGCACAGCTCGAGCCGGTCGAGCGCGTCCGCGACGGCGGCGCGGGCGCCGGGGAGGTCGCCGCGACGGCGGCGGAGCTCCCCGAGCAGGGAGCCCATCGTGCCGATCCACTGCGGCTCAGAGGAGGTGGCGACGAGCGGCTCGAGCTCCTCGAGACAGGCGGCGGCGCGATCGTCGTCGCCCTCGCCGAGCGCGAGATCGGCCTCGCGCAGGAGCCGGAACATGAGCAGGACGCCGACGGGGCCCGGACGGGCGGCCCCGAGCTGCGCCCGGGCGAGCCCCCAGTCGCCGATCTCGAGCGCGAGCTCTGAGGTGGTCAGGGTCATCCATTCGTAGCCTCGGCCGAGCCGGCGCGGCGTCGCCTCGAGGCCCTCGCGGGCGATGGCGAGGGCGTCGGCGGTGCACCCGCGGAGGTTGAGCAGGTCGGCGAGGTTCGAGTACGCGTAGACGAGACCGTCGGCGTCGTGGCGCTCCCGCGCGATCGCCATCGCCGCACGCAGCTGCGCCACCCCCTCCGCCTCATCGCCGAGCGCGAGCCGCGCCATGCCGAGGGTGTTGAGCACCTCGCCCTCGGTGGCCTGGTCGCCGGCCTCGGTCGCGACCTCGAGGGCGGCCTCGGCGTCGGCGATCGACTCGCGGAAGCGGCCGCGGAGAAAGCGCGTCCGGGCCAGCCAGGCGAGCAGCATCGCCCGCTCCGGTCCGCAATCCCCGGGCGAGAGCATCTCGAGCGCCCGGCGGGCCGTCTGCACGCCCTCGTCGCCACGGTTGAGCGCCCATTGCACCCGAGCCAGGCGGGCGAGGATGCCCGCGTAGCGGCGAAAATCCTCGTCTGGGTCGACCTCGTCGAGCGCGGCCCGGAAGAGCACCTCGGCGCGGGCGCGGTCATCGCCGATGGCGTGGGCGCGCGCGGCGAGCAGCAGCAGCTCGACGTGATCGCAGCCCGCGATCTCCGCGGCATCCCCGACCCGCGGCCACAGCTCGAGCGCGCGCTCGGCGAGGTCCGCAGCCTCGCCGTAGGCGGAGACGTCGACGGCGCGCAGTGCGGCCCCGACGCTCGCCCGCAGCGCCTCGGGCTGCTGGCCGGCGGCGGCGTAATGACTGGCGACCGTCGCCGCGCGCTCTGCCGTCCCCTCCTCGGCTCCGGTCGGCTGCGCCTCGAGCGCCCGCGCGAGCGCGAGGTGAAGCTCGCTGCGCTCGTACGGCAGCAGGTCGTCGTAGAGCACCTCGCGCAGGAGCGCGTGGCGGAAGCGCATGCTGCCGTCGGCGCCGGCGACGATCACCTGCTCGGCGATCGTCTCCCGCAGCGCGTCGGCGAGCTCGGGACCCTCGATCCCGGTGACCTCGGCGATCGTCGCCTCGTCGAGCCGACGGCCGACGGCGATCGCCCGTGCCGCACGCTGCGCGGCCGGCGACAGCCGCTCGGTCCGGGAGAGGAAGGCGTCGCGGAGACTCTCGGGCGCCGACGCGCGGCCGTCAAGACCGGCGGCGAGCAGCTCCTCGGTGAACAGCGGGTTGCCCTCCGAACGCCGATAGAGGCGATCGAGCAGCGCGGCAGGCGGCGGCGCGCCGAGGATGTCGGTCAGCGCCTCGCCGAGCTCGCCGCGGTCGAACGGCCGCAGGTCGACCCGGCGCACGCGGTCGAGTCGCTCGAGCTCGGAGAGCAGCGCGCGCAGGGGATGGCGGCGGTGCAGCTCGTCGGAGCGGTAGCTGAGCAGCAGCATGATCCGCTCCTGGCGCAGGCTGCGCACCGCGAAGCTGACGAACGTCCGCGTCGAGCGGTCAGCCCAGTGCATGTCCTCGAGCACGAGCAGCAGGGGCATCCGCTCGCTGAGGGCGTCGAGCAGCTCGAGGAGCGCCTCGAACAGCCGCAGCTGTCCCGAGCCCTCGCCGGCGCCGGCGGCCACCGGCGGCGCCTCGCCGAGCCCGGGCAGCAGCGTCGCGAGCTGGGCGCGGCTCGCCGGCGACAGCGCCTCGAGCGCCGGGTCGCGCTCGCGCACCAGCGGGCGCAGAGCGCTGACCAGCGGGGCGTAGGGCAGCTCGGTCTCTCCCTGCTCGACGGCCTCTCCGCGCAGCACGATCGCGTCCTCGCCGCGGAGCCGCTCCTCGAGCTCGGAGATCAGCCGCGTCTTACCGATGCCGGAGTCCCCGCCGAGGAGGACGAGGACCGGCCGGCCCGCGCCGGCCTCGCGCCAGGCGAGCTCGAGCTCGGCGAGCTCACCGATGCGCCCGACGAAGTGGCTGCTGGTAAGCCGCGGCCGCATTCCGGAAGTATCGCGAGAACCGGCGGGTCGTCGCGCCCCTCCGGGAACGGGGCGTCTCGTCGAGGCCCTGGTGGGCGGCGCTGGCGCGGAGGGCGTCGGCGGTGCGCTCGGAGGCGAGGGCGATGCTGAGGGTGGGGTGCATGGTGTGCTCCTCTCGGTCAAATCCACTGAAAGCAGCATGGACTGAGAAGGCGCTGCACACATCGGGAGATCGCAGCCGATCACGGGCCGCGAGGCCTTACCTGAGAGGGCCCGACCCCTTAGTTCTCAGCGCCGACGAGATCGGGGAGCTCTTCCCCGGCGCTGAGCGGCGTCGCCGACGAGCGGCTCGCCGAGGAGATCTCCTCCTGGCTCACGTTCTGCGGGTGGTGACAGGCCGCCATGTGGCCGCCGGGGTACTCGGTGAGCTGCGGCTCGACCGCCTTGCAGATGTCGGTCGCCCGGGGACACCGGGTGTGGAAGCGGCAGCCGCTCGGCGGGTTGATCGGGTTGGGCGGCTCGCCGCTGATGTGCTGGCGCTCGCGGGCACGGTTCTGCTCGGGGTCGGGCAGCGGGATCGCACCGAGCAACGCGGAGGTGTAGGGGTGAATCGGCTTGTGGTAGAGCTCCTCGGCCGGCGAGATCTCCATCAGCTTGCCGAGGTACATGACGATGATCCGGTCCGAGACGTGGCGCACCACGCTGAGGTCGTGGGCGACGAACACGTAGGAGAGCGAGAGCTCGTCCTGGAGATCGTCGAGCAGGTTGATGACCTGGGCCTGGATCGAGACATCGAGGGCCGAGACCGGCTCGTCGAGCAGGATCAGCTGCGGGTTGACCGCGAGCGCCCGGGCGATCCCGATGCGCTGGCGCTGGCCGCCGGAGAACTCGTGGGGGAAACGGTTGAGATGCTCGGGATGCAGCCCCACGCGCGAGATGAGCTTGCGGCTCTCGACCTCGACGTCCTTGCCCTTGACGCCGCGGATCTTGAGTGGGGTGGCGAGGATCTGGGCGACGCGCTTACGGGGGTTGAGCGATGCCTGGGGATCCTGGAACACCATCTGCATCTGCCGGCGGATCGGCTGCATCTGCCGGCGGCTCTGACGGCTGATGTCGGAGCCGCGGAAGCGGATCGCGCCCGAGGTCGGGTCGATCAGGCGCACGAGCGTGCGGATCAGCGTCGTCTTGCCGCAGCCCGACTCGCCGACGATGCCGAGCGTCTCGCCCTCCTTGAGGTAGAACGAGACGTCGTCGACGGCGTGGACCTGCGCGACGGTGCGGTCGATGATCAGCCCCGACTTGATCGGGAAGAGAACCCGGAGGTGCTCGACGTCGAGCAGCCGCTGGCCGTTGGCGCCGTTCTGGCTCTCAGCCGCGCCCGTCGTGCCGGCGGCTTGCGGGGCCGCGACGGTCTCAGACGTGCCGGCGGTCTCAGACGTGCCGGCGTCGGGCGCGTCCGGCGTCTCCGGGCCGCTCGTGCTCACGCCGCCTCCTTCTCCTCGGGAGCGGCGAGACCGATCTGATCACCGACCACCCGCAGCTTGCGCTTCTGCTCGGGCGAGAGCCAGCAGCGGTCGAGGTGATCGGGCGCATTGGGGAGATGGGCCGCGAGCTCGGGCACCTCGCCGCAGCGCTCGAAGGCGTGCGGACAGCGTGGCCTCAGGTGGCAGCCCTGCGGGGTGCTGAGCAGGGACGGCGGCAGGCCGGGAATCGCCGGCAGGCGATGGGAGCGGTCGGAGTCGATCCGCGTGATCGAGCCGAGCAGGCCCCAGGTGTACGGATGCTGCGGGTCGTAGAACAGCTCGTCGAGCGTGCCCTGCTCGACCACGCGACCCGAGTACATGACGACGATCCGGTCAGCAATGTCGGCGACGACGCCGAGGTCGTGGGTGACGAGGATGATCCCGGCGTCGGTCTCGTTGCGGAGGTCGCGGATCTCATCGAGGATCTGGGCCTGGATCGTCACGTCGAGGGCCGTCGTCGGCTCGTCGGCGATCAGCAGCGTCGGCGAGCAGGAGAGGGCCATCGCGATCATCACGCGCTGACGCATGCCGCCCGAGAACTCGTGCGGGTAGGAGCGCAACCGCTCCCGGGCCCGGGGGATGCCGACCCGCTCCATCAGCTCGACGGCGCGGTCGAGCGCCTGCGCCTTGCTCGTGCCCTTTTCGTGGACGCGGATCTGCTCGACGATCTGATCGCCGATCCGGTACACGGGGTCGAGCGAGCTCATCGGGTCCTGGAAGACCATCGCGATGCCGGCCCCGCGCACCTTGCGAAGCTCGGAGTCCGGCGCGGCGATGAGATCGCGGCCCTCGAACATCGCCGTGCCCTCGAACCGCGCGTTCGGCCCGCGCGTGAGGCCCATCAGGGTCATCGCCGTCACCGACTTGCCCGAGCCCGACTCGCCGACGATCGCCAGCACCTCACCCTTGCGGAGCTGGAACGACACGCCGTCGACGGCCCGGACCATGCCGTCCTCGGTGGCGAACGTGACCTTGAGGTCCTCGACCTCGAGAAGGGGGGCGGTCCCGGAGCTCACTGCAGCCGGATCCGCGGATCGAGGTAGGCGTACACGATGTCCATAAATGCGCTGAGCAGCACGACGAAGAACGCGGTGAGCAGCACGATGGCGAGCAGCGGGACGATGTCGAGCCGGCCGATCGAGTCGGCGGCGAGCTGACCGACCCCGTGCAGGCTGTAAACCGACTCGGTGAGGATCGCGCCGCCGCCGATCACCTGGGCGAGGTCGAGGCCCCACAGCGAGATGATCGGGATCAGGCTGTTGCGCAGGATGTGGCGCGTCATCACCTGGCGGTCGGAGAGCCCCTTGGCCCTCGCCGTCCGCACGTAGTCGTCGTTCATCGTGTCGAGGATCGTCGAGCGCAGCACGCGCGAGTAGAAGCCGATGAACAGCACCGACAGCGTGATCCAGGGCAGGATCAGGTGGTAGAACCACTGCCACGGGCTGGTGGTGAACGGGACGTAGCCGCCGATCGGGAACCAGGCGAGCTGGTAACCGAGGAAGTACACGAACACGGCGCCGAGAAAGAACGGCGGGAACGACACCCCGGCCATGGCTAACACGGTGAGGATGCGGTCGGTGTACTTGCCCGCGCGGATCGCGGCGATCGTCCCGACGGCGATCGACGTCAGCAGCCAGATGATGCCGGCGCCGAAGGCCAGCGACAGGGTCGCCGGCAGGCCCGCCTTGATCTCGTCGAGCACGTTGAAGCCCTGCGTGTACGAGTACGCCTGGCCGGTGAAGATGTTGCTCATCGTGTTGGCGTACTGCACGTAGATCGGCTTGGTGAAGCCGTACTTCTCGTCGATCTGGTGTACCTCGGCCTGGGTGGCGCTGCGCCCGGCCAGCCGCTGCGCGGGGTCACCGCCCGGGATCTTGATGAGCATCACGAAGGTGAGCACCGAGACGATGAACATCACCAGCACCATCTGCACAAGTCTGCGGATGATGAACCGGACCATCAGTGCGCGATGCGGACCTTCGAGCGAGGATCGAGCGCGTCACGCAGTCCGTCGCCGAAGATGTTGATCGACATGACGGCGAGAACGAGCATGATGCCCGGCACGAGCACGTTGTGGAACGCGGCCGGGATCGTCGACACGCCGTCGGAGATCATCGTCCCCCAGGAGGGCTGCGGCGGCTTGATGCCGGCGCCCAGGTAGGAGAGACCGGCCTCGAGCAGGATCGCATTGGCCAGGATCAGCGGGATGAAGACGACGATCGTCGAGGCGAGGTTGGGCATGACCTCGGAGAACATGATCCGCACGTCGCTGAGCCCCTGCTGGCGGGCGGCGTCGACGAACTCGCGTTCTCGCAGGGTGAGCACCTGGCCACGGACCGGCTTGGCCACGTAGGGGATGTAGACGATGCCGACGACGACCGCGGGCACGGCCAGGGTGTTGCCGCTGATCTTGATGATCCCGAGGTTAAGACCGCTGAGGGCCAGCGTCGCCCCGAGCGCGATGCCGAGCAGCACCGCGGGATACGCCCAGATCGAATCGAGGAAGATGCTGATCGCGGAGTCGACGGGCCCGCGGAAGAACCCGGCGATGACCCCGAGGATGAGCGCGGCGATCATCGTGATCAGGGTGGCGATCGCCCCGACCTCGAGTGAGTTGCGTCCGCCGTAGAGCAGGCGCACCGCGACGTCGCGGCCGTTGGAGTCGGCCCCGAGCAGGTACTTGCTGTGCCACGTCGGCCCGATCGGGATGCCGGTCGGGCTCAGCACATAGACCTGCTTGCCGCCGACGGTGATCGGCTTGTCGATGTTCTCCTGGGCGAGGCCGATGTGGGCGATGTCCGAGGAGTAGACCGGCGCCAGCAGGCACATGATGACGATGATCAGAAAGACGCCGCCGAAGAACAGCGCGACCTTGTTGCGACGCAGCCGCCGCGCGGCGAGCCGCCACGGCCCGATCCCAGGCGTGACCTCCTCGCCGCCGGCTAAGAGCGCCGATGGATCGGTGGTGAATTCGGTGCCTGGATCAGAGGTGGTCGCCATAGTGCGTGGTGGGCTGGGACAGAGTATCCGCCCCAGCCCACCGTCGCGCCACTACTTGAGCTGGAGGCTGCCCCAGTCCCACCCGTAGAGGCCATGGAAGATGGCCGTGCTCAGGTCGATGCGATTCGACGTGAACGCCGGGAAGGTCTGATATCCGAACACTCCCACATAGGCCTTCGAGGCCACGTACTGGTCAAGCGCCTGCCACTGGCTGGCGATCGACTGCAGCTGGCTCGTCGGCACCGCCCCGAGCCTGTTCGACTCGCTGTTGATGTGGGAATCGTCGACCTGGCCGAAGTTCTGGTTGTTCGTCGGCTGGATCGCGGTCCCCTGCAGCAGCAGGTAGAAGTCGATCGGGTTCGGGAAGTCCTGATTCCAGTCCGCAAAGCCCGTCTGCGGGTTGAGCTTCAGGTTGCCGATCGTCGTGAAGTACGTCGCGTCGGCGATCACCTTCTGCGTGGCCTTGAAGCCGATCTGGTTCAGGAACTGCGTGTAGTACGTCATCCACTGCTGGCGCGGCGACCGCGTCTCGCTCCAGACTGTGACCGGGGTGCCGGCCATGCCCGACTGCTGAACGAGCTGCTTGGCCTTGGCGATGTTGCCGCCCGAGGCCGGGTCGCCGTACGGGCACGTCGCGTTCGTCGGGTGCCCGATCATGCCCGGAGGCAGGAAGAAGCAGCCCGGAATGAGGGTGCCCGAGCCGAGGCGGCTCATCGCGTTCTGGTCGATGCCCGTGATGACCGCCTCGCGAGCCAGCTGGCTCGAGAACGGCTTGGTCTTGGTATTCAGGAAGATGTAGTAGGTCGAGTTCATGACCTTCTTCGAATACCGGTCGGACGCCTGAGACTGGATCTGCGGCAGCAGGCTGCCGGGGATCGTGTCGGCCCAGTCGAACACGTCAGCGGTGTTCTGGAGAACCTCCAGCGCGTTCGCGCTGACGTTCGAGTTGATCTTGACCTGGATGTTGTTGTGCCCGGACGGAATGCCCGGGATCGCCTCCGAGGCCCAGCGCGGGTTCTTGATCATCTGGAAGGACGCGTTCGGAACCACGTTCTCGATGATGTACGGACCGACGCCCGGGGGCGGGTTGTTCGGCAGGTTCTTCATCGGCGTGCCGGTGGGGACAAGCCCCGAGGACGGGAACGCGAGGACGTTGTCGAACGCGCCATACGGCGCGATCAGGTGAATCGTGATCTGACCGGTCGAATCGTTGGCGCTGATGCCCGAGATGGTCTTGGCCGTCCCCTTCTCGTAGGCCGACGCGCCGACGATCGTGCCGGCGTAGAACTGGCCCGAGCCGCCCCAGGGCAGCTTGATCGAGCGCTCGATCGTATAGGCGAAGTCGCTCGCCTTGACCGGCGTCCCGTTCGAGTAGACCAGGCCCTTGCGCAGGGTCACCGTGTACGTCTTGCCGCCGTCGGAGACGACCGGCAGCGCCGTCGCCAGACCGGGGATCACGATACCGCCGGCCTGCCCGTTCGCATGCGCGTAGGTCGTCAGACCGGTGTAGGCGAGCCAGTCGGCCTCGGCGGCCTGCGTGGTGTAGCCGAAGCCCGGATCAAGTGAGTCCGGCGCAGTACCGGCCACCACGTTGATCGTGCCCGTCTTGCCACTCGAGCTCGACGCCCCAGAGCTCGAAGAGGCTGATGACGACGAGGAACTCGACGAGCTCCCGCAGGCGCTCAGCACGATCGCTGATACGAGCCCGAGGAGAACCGTCCCCGTCAACCGTCTATGACTCCTCAATGCTGCTCCTCCTAAAACGTTGGGGTCCCGACGCCCAAATGTATTCCTCCCGTGGACAGGTGGCATCCCCGGTTAGGCTTCCTAATGAAGCCCAAACACGGCCACAGGCCGCTTTGACTCGCGCACGGAGGTTGGTCATGAGACGGAGGACGCTGGTTCTGACGGTGGCGACCGCCGCCCTGATGGGGCTGCTCGCCGGTCCCGCCGCGGCCCTGAAGGTCGACTGGATGCCCGGCTACCGCGTGGCAGGCACCCCGCTGCGCTTCGACAAGGTGGGCGTCCTCAAGATCGGGCCGGCGAAGGCCCGCAACGTCCTCGTGCTCGAGCCCGGCACCTCGGCGGGCGCGGCGTACTTCGCACCCCTGGCCCGGTGGGTGACCTCGCGCGTTCACGGCTGGCAGATCTGGGCCGTCGAGCGGCGCGAGAACCTGCTCGAGGACCAGTCGGAGCTGAATCTCGCCAAGGCCCACCGTGCGAGCGCGCTCGACGTCTTCAACTACTACCTCGGATACCTCACGAACTCGAACGTCACCCGCCACTTCCAGTCGCTCCCCGACGGCACCGTGCAGTTCGCCAAGCAATGGGGCATGCGGGTTGCCGTCGAGGACCTCCACCGGGTGATCGCGGCAGCTCGGCGACTCGGCGGCAAAGTCGTGCTCGGCGGCCACTCGCTCGGCGGCGCCGTCGTCACCGCGTACGCGACGTGGGACTTCCACGGTCGTGCCGGGGCCGACGATCTCGCCGGGCTGCTCTACATCGACGGCGGCAGCTTTACTCCGCTCAGCGCCTCCGCCGCGCGGGGCAAGCTCGCCACCCTCAAGGCCACGGCGTCGCCCTGGCTGGCCTTCGGCGGGATCCGAGCGCCGTACGCCGGGATCTTCGTCGCGACCGGCTCGACCGCGGCGCTGATCGCGCCCAACCAGCGCTCGGCCGCCCAGACCTCCGGGCTGCTGCCGCCGGCGCTCGTGCCGAGCGAGCCGGTCACCAACCTCGGCCAGTTCGGCTTCTCCCTCAACGTCGGGACCTCGCCGGCCGGGCTGGCCGCCGCCCAGGCCCATCTTGGCCGGGGTCTCACCACGAGCGGCAGCCTGCGGGGCTGGGACGGCGCCGGCGCGCTGACGCCGATCGTCCGCTTCGCGACGATGTTCTCCGGCATGGGCGTGACCGGAGCCGACGGCTCCGAGTGGTACTTCCCGGCCCGGCTGACGCTCGACACCGGGGCGGTCGGCACGGGATTGCCGAACCCGGCCCAGTCGGTGCTCGGGGTCGACGCCATCCACGGCCGGGGCCTGCCCCACCGCCTGCTGATCTACGCTTTCGGCGCCGCGCTCGGCCGGCAGCTCGTGCTGACGGCGGCGCAGACCCTCGCCCGGCAGTCGGGGATTCCCCAGCGCAACCTGATCCTCGTCAACCGGGGGTCCACCTACGCCCACAACGACCCGGCCGGGGCCTACCCGCACAACGCGTTCGTCGCGCGCCTCCTGCCGTTCCTTGAGCGCGTCGCGGCCGAGAGGTAAGTGCGGAGCGCGGACCCCGGGGGCCCGCCCCGGGGTGGCGCGCCCGGGGCCGAACCCGCTTGCTTTACTTTCGCTTCGCGTACCGGAAACCGGTGCGGGAACATGGCGAGAGGAGGCAGGTTGGCGCAGGACGGTTGGGCAGCCCTTCAGGGACAGCTCGGCGCGCCCCCGCCGGAATCGCTCCGACGACTCGGGGACGCCGAGCTCCGGGACCTCGCCACGGCGATCGCCGACGCGCGGCGCCGGCAGGCCGCCGAGCTCGCGGCGGCCGGCGAGGCCGCCTTCGGCCATATCCCGCGCCTGTTGCGCGCGCCGCTGCGCAAGGTGCTCGGATGACGCGCCCCGGCGCCCCCCAGACCCAGGCCGAGATCCTCAAGCTCGCCCGGCTGCTCGGACGCGAGCCCGCGGGCCTCGACCACCTCTCCGCGCTGCCGCCGGGCGACGTCGCCGCCTTGCGTGAGCGAATCACCGACGTCCTCTTCGACGCCCATGGTGCGACGCTCAGCCGGCTGGCAACGGCGAGCAGGCTGCTCCCCGTCGGGCTCGTCGCGACGCTCGGCGAGCGCGCCTTCGGACCCGTCCTCTCGGCGCGCATCACGGGCCTGCTCGAGCCCGGGCGCGCGGTCGAGATGGCCGAGCGCCTGCCGATCGACTTCCTCGCCGACGTCGCCGTCGAGCTCGACCCACGGCGCGCGAACGCGGTCATCGCCCGGATCCCGCCTCAGCAGATCGCCGAGGTCACGGCCGAGCTCGTGCGATGTCACGAGTACGTGACGATGGGGCGCTTCGTCGGGCACCTGCCGCGCCAATCGCTGCTCGCCGCGGTGCGAGAGATCGACGATCGCTCGCTGCTGCTCGTCGCCTTCGTGCTCGAGCGCAAGGAGAAGCTTCCCGAGCTCCTTGCGCTGCTGCCCGAGCGGCGGCTCGGCGGGCTCGTGCGCGCGGCCCGCGAGGGGCAGCTGTGGACCGAGGCGGCCGCCCTGCTCGAGTACCGCGGCGAGGAGCGGGCGATGACCTTCGCCGCGTTCTCCACGCCGGCCGACCTAGAGGCGATCGATCGCGCTCGCGGCCAGGCGTTCGGCCGCGCCGAGTCCGTGTGAGAGGAACAGCGAGGGCTCGGTCAGCTCGAGCTCGATCAACTGCGGGCGGCCATCGGGACCGCGGATGAGGTCGACGCGCGCGTAGAGCAGGTGGTCGCGCGGCCAGGGCAGCGCGTCAAGGATCTCCTCGGCCGCCTCGCGCTCGTCGCCGGCCGGCTCACGGGTGGCGATCTCCTCCTCGACGTAGAGCTCGGTTGAGTTCTGGGACGGCGGCGCGGGCGCCGAGCGCGGATGGAGCATCTGGCCCTTGCGGATCGCGTGCGAGTACGCGCCGTCGAGGAACACGAGCGCCGTCTCACCGTCCGCGTCGACCGAACCCAGGTACGGCTGCACCATCACCATCCGGCCGGCGGAGAGCAGCGCGTCGGCGTGCTCGCGGGCCGCGCCCTCCTCGCCGGCGCGGTAGCGCACGGTGTCCTGTGAGCCGGCCGACACGGCCGGCTTGACGACCCACTCGGGGCCCGGCCGCTCCCAGTCGGTACCGGGCTCGGCGAGGAAGGTGGTGGCGATCGCGCGGGGGAGCTCGCCGAGATAGCGCTTATCGGTGTTCCAGGCCACGACGTCGGCCGGGTTGAGCAGATGCGGCACCGCCCGCGTCCAGGCGAGGAACCGCTCGCGTTTGGTGACGTAATCCCAGGTCGAGCGAATGACCACGAGGTCGTAGGCCGACCAGTCGACGCCCGGGTCGTCCCACACGACCGGGGCGGCGTCGACGCCCCGCGCGCGGAGAGCACCGAGCAGGAGTGGATCGTCCTCGGCGAGGGCGGGCAGCTCGGAGCAGGTGGCGAGGGCGATCGCGGGGCTCACCGGGGCGAGGGTAGCCGCGGCACGGCCGTCGACGTCCGTCGTCGCGGCGGCTCCGACCTCCGCATCGCACCCGGCCCGGTGGTACTCCTGTGTACCAACTCCTCGGACCGGGTACTGTGAGACCCGATATTCCGATGGCGCTCGAGCATCACAACGTGCTGATCGTCGGGGCCGGGCTATCCGGCGTCGGCGCGGCCTGCCATCTGCGGCAGCAGTGCCCGCAGAAGACGTTCGCGATCCTCGAGGCCCGCGAGGCGATCGGCGGCACCTGGGACCTGTTCCGCTACCCCGGGATCCGCTCGGACTCGGACATGTTCACCCTCGGCTATTCGTTCGCGCCGTGGCAGGAGGCGAAGGCGATCGCCGACGGCCCGTCGATCCGCGCCTACGTGCAGGACACGGCCCGGCGCTACGACGTCGTGCGCACGATCCGCTTCCACCATCGCGTCGTCAGCGCGGACTGGAGCAGCGAGGAGGCGCGCTGGACGGTCGACGTCGAGCGCGGAGACACCGGCGAGCGGGTGCAGATGACCTGTGACTTCCTCTACGCCTGCACCGGCTACTACCGCTACGACGAGGGGTTCACCCCCCGCTTCGAGGGCGCCGAGCGCTTCGGCGGGACGATCGTCCACCCGCAGCACTGGCCCGAGGATCTCGACTACACCGGCCGGCGGGTGCTCGTCATCGGCAGCGGCGCGACGGCGGTCACGCTCGTGCCCGCGATGGCGCCGCGCGCCGCCCACGTGACGATGCTCCAGCGCTCGCCGAGCTACGTGCTCTCGATCCCTGGCCGGGACCCGCTCGCCACCCTGCTGCGCCGCCTGCTCCCCACCCGCGCGGTGTATCCCCTCGTGCGCTGGAAGAACGTGCTGCTCGCGATGCTCTTCTACCAGGCGAGCCGTCGCTTCCCGGAGGCGGTCAAGTCGCTGCTGCGCCGCGGCGTCGCGCGCAGCCTGCCGGCGGACTATGAGATCAGCAAGCACTTCACGCCCCGCTACGACCCGTGGGATCAGCGCCCCTGCCTTGTGCCGGACGGTGACCTGTTCGAGGTGCTGAGCTCGGGCCGGGCCTCGATCGTCACCGACGCGATCGACCGCTTCACCGAGACGGGAGTGAGGCTCGCCTCGGGGACCGAGCTCGAGGCCGACATCATCGTCACCGCGACCGGCCTCAACCTGCTCCTGCTTGGGGGCCTCTCGATGTCGGTCGACGGCCGCCCGGTCGACATCTCTCAGGCCGTCACCTACAAGGGCATGATGTTCAGCGGGGTGCCCAACGCCGCTCTCGCGCTCGGCTACACGAACGCCTCGTGGACGCTGAAGTGCGACCTCGTCAGTCACTACGTGTGCCGCCTGCTCAACCACATGGACGAGCACGGCTACGCCGTCTGCACCCCGCGAGCGCCCAGCCCCGAGGAGCCGCTGCTGCCGTTCCTCGACCTCCAATCGGGCTACGTCCTGCGCTCGATCGACGAGATGCCCAGGCAGGGGGCCCGTCCCCCGTGGCGGCTGTATCAGAACTACATTCGGGACGTGCAGCTGATGACGCACGGGCCGCTCGAGGACGAGGCGATCAGCTTCACCGCGCGCGCCGGGGCGCGCGAGCCCGGACTGCCGCTCGCGGCCTGATCGCGCCGCCCGTCACCGGCGGTTTGCCCGCCATGGGTCCGGGTAGCTGCGTGGCGTGGCGACCCGTGATCACGTGCTCGCGCTCACGCACCCCGAGGAGCGTGGTTGAGCGCCTCGCCCTTTGCGGGCGGCTGGCCGATCTGGCGGCAGCTGACGGGCGCCGACCGGCTCGGCCGCGGCGCGGCGGTCAAATCGCGCGGTTCCAAGCAGCTCCAGCCGCGCACCGCCAGCGCCGATCGCGTCGTCAAATCGGTCTGCCCGTACTGCGCGGTGGGCTGCGCGCAGAACGTCTTCGTCAAGTATGACCGCGTCGTCCAGATCGAGGGCGATCCCGACGCCCCGGACAGCCGCGGCCGACTGTGCCCGAAGGGGTCGGCCTCGCTCCAGCTCACCACCGGTGCCTCGCGCGAGCAGCACGTCCTCTACCGCGCCCCGTTCGGCACCGCGTGGCAGCGCCTCGACCTCGCGACGGCGATGGACATGGTCGCCGACCGCGTCGTCGCCACGCGCGAGGAGGGCTGGGAATGGGAGAGCAGCGGCAACCGGACGCGCCGCTGCATGAGCGTCGCCGCGCTCGGCGGCGCGACGCTCGACAACGAGGAGAACTACCTGATCAAGAAGCTGCTCACAGCGCTCGGGGTCATCCAGGTCGAGAAGCAGGCCCGGGTCTGCCACAGCTCGACCGTCGTCGGACTCGGGACGTCGTTCGGGCGTGGGGCGTCGAGCACGCTGCCGGGCGATCTCCAGAACTCCGATCTCATCGTGCTCGAGGGCTCGAACATGGCCGAGGCGCACCCGGTCGCCTTCCAGTGGGTCGTCGAGGCGAAGGCGCGCGGGGCGACGGTCATCCACATCGACCCGCACTACAGCCGCACGAGCGCGCTCGCCGATCTGTTCGTGCCGATCCGGGCCGGGACCGACATCGCCTTCCTCGGCGGGATCATCAATCACGTCCTCACGACCGGGTCGGACTTTCGCGAGTACGTCCTCGCGTACACCAACGCGCCGACGATCGTCTCCGAGGAGTTCCGGGACGCCGATGCGTGACGGCGTGTTCTCCGGGTTCAATCCGGACGGCCCCTGCTACGACCCGTCGAGCTGGCAGTACGAGGGGACGTACGTCGCCGCCGCCGCCGCCGGCGCGACCAGGAGGGCAACCTCGCCGCCCTGGGCATCGAGGCTCAGGGCCAGCGCAGCCCCGAGGCGCAGGGAACGCCCCGGCTCGACCCGACGCTCGAGCACCCCCGCTGCGTCTGGCAGATCCTCAAGCGCCATTACGCCTCATACACGCCGGAGATGGTCGAGCAGGTGTGCGGCATCCCCCAGGATCTGTTCCTGCGCGTGTGCGAGCTGTTCGTGCGCAACTCCGGCCGCGAGCGCACGGCGGCGTTCGTCCACGGCGTTGGCTGGACGCAGCACACGATCGGCTCGCAGTACATCCGCGCCGCCTCGATCCTCCAGCTCCTGCTCGGCAACATGGGCCGGCCGGGCGGCAGCGTGATGGCGATGCGCGGGCACGCGTCGATCCAGGGTTCGAGCGACATCCCGACGCTGTTCGACACGCTACCGGGGTACATCCCGATGCCCCACGCGCATGCCCACAGGGACCTCGACTCGTTCATCACCGCGGACGCGCCCGACAAGGGCTTCTGGGGCAACATGCGCGCCTACATGGTCAGCCTGCTCAAGGCGTGGTGGGGCGAGGCGGCGACGGCGGAAAACGACTTCTGCTTCGACTACCTGCCGCGGCTGACCGGGAGCCACAGCACCTACGACACGGTCATGGAGCAGATCGCCGGACGGGTCAAGGGCTACATCCTGTTCGGCCAGAACCCCGCGGTCGGGTCGGCGAACACCCGCATGCAGCGGCTCGGAATGTCGAAGCTCGACTGGCTCGTTGTCCGTGACTTCTCGCTGATCGAGAGCGCGACGTGGTGGAAGGACGGCCCGGAGATCGAGTCGGGCGAGATGCGCACCGAGGAGATCGGCACCGAGGTCTTCTTCTTCCCCGCCGCCGCCCACACCGAGAAGGACGGCACGTTCACCAACACCCAGCGGATGATCCAGTGGCACCACAAGGCTCAGGAGCCGCAGCGCGGTCAGCGCAGCGACCTCTGGTTCACCTATCACCTTGGCCGTCGCATTCGCGAGCGGCTCCGCTCTTCCGCGGACGAGCGAGACCGTCCGGTGCTCGACCTCACCTGGGACTATCCGACCGAGGGCGAGCACGACGAGCCGAGCGCCGAGGCGATCCTCACCGAGATCAGCGGCCGGAACGCAGACGGAAAGATGCTCTCCGGCTACCCCGAGCTGCGGCCCGACGGCTCGACCTCGTCGGGGTGCTGGATCTACTGCGGGGCGTACGCCGACGGCGTCAACCAGACTGCGCGGCGGCCGGCGAAGGTGCAGAACTGGACCGGCGGCGAGTGGGCATGGGCGTGGCCGATGAACCGGCGCATCCTCTACAACCGGGCCTCGGCCGACCCCGAGGGCCGGCCCTGGAGCGAGCGCAAGGCGCTCGTGTGGTGGGACCCCGAGGCCGGGCGCTGGACCGGCCACGACGTCCCCGACTTCGAGGCAACCAAGCCGCCTGACTACCGGCCGCCGGAAGACGCCATCGGCCCCGACGCCCTCGCCGGCGATGACCCGTTCATCATGCAGGCTGACGGCCGTGGCTGGCTCTACGCGCCGGCCGGGGTCGGCGACGGCCCGTTGCCCACGCACTACGAGCCGCAGGACTCACCGGTGGTGAACCGACTGCACCGCCAGCAGCGCAACCCCGCGCGTCAGGTCTACGAGCACGAGAACAATCGCTATCACCCCGCCCCGGACGACCCCGGCGCGGACGTGTTCCCCTACGTCGTCACGACCTATCGCCTGACCGAGCACTTCACCGCCGGCGGCATGAGTCGCTGGACCCCGTACCTCGCCGAGTTGCAGCCGGAGTTCTTCGTCGAGGTCTCGCCGGAGCTCGCCGCCGAGCGCGGGCTCGAGCACGGCGGCTGGGCGACGGTGGTCAGCGCCCGCGGCGTCGTCGAGGCGCGCGTGATGGTGACCGCCCGGATGACGCCGCTGCATCTCGACGGCCGGGTCATCCACCAGATCGGCGTCCCCTACCACTGGGGCCCGAACGGCTATGCCCGCGGCGACTCGCTCAACGAGCTGTCCTCGATGGCGCTGGATCCGAGCTCGCACATCCAGGAGGTCAAGGTGCTCACCGTCGACATCCGGCCCGGCCGCCGTCCGCGTGGCGCCGAGCGTCCCGCGCTCGTCGCCGAGTACCGCCGCCGCGCCGGCATCACCGCCGAGACGGGGATGGCCCCGTGAGCGCCGGCGGGCCGAGCGCCGCGAACAGCTCGAGCGCCGCGAGCAACGACGCGGGCGACGGCCCGCTCACCGTGCTGCTCGGCGGCGGCGACCCGGCGGCGAGCGCCGGCTGGTCGGAGCACCCGCCGCGGATGGGCTTCTTCACCGACACCTCGATCTGCATCGGCTGCAAGGCCTGTGAGGTCGCGTGCAAGGAGTGGAACCAGGTCCCCGAGGACGGCCTCAACTGGACCGGCTTCTCCCACGACAACTCCGGCGGCCTCAGCGCCGATACCTGGCGGCACGTCGCGTTCGTCGAACAGCGCGCTCCGGTCGGCGGCCACGAGCCGAACTTCCAGCGGCCGGGCGAGGGCTTCCGCTGGCTGATGGCCTCTGACGTCTGCAAGCACTGCACCCACGCCGCCTGTCTCGACGTCTGCCCGACGGGGGCGATCTTCCGCTCCGAGTTCGGCACCGTGGTCGTCCAGGAGGACATCTGCAACGGCTGCGGCTACTGCGTGCCGGCCTGTCCCTACGGCGTGCTCGACAAGCGCGAGGACGACGGGCGCATCTTCAAGTGCACGCTCTGGTACGACCGCCTCGGCGTCGGGCAGGAGCCGGCCTGCGCGAAGGCGTGTCCGACGGAATCGATCCAGTTCGGCGAGCTCGACGAGCTGCGCGAGCGGGCCGCCGGGCGCGTCGAGGCCCTCCACGAGGCCGGCGTGAGCGAGGCCCGGCTCTACGGCCACGATCCCGACGACGGCGTCGGCGGCGACGGCGCCTTCTTCCTGCTGCTCGACGAGCCGGAGGTGTACGGGCTGCCACCCGATCCGGTGGTCACGACGCGGGACCTGCCCTCGATGTGGCGGCACGTCGCCGTGGCCGGCGGGGCGATGCTCGCCGCCGCGGCCGGCGCATTCATCGGAGCGGCGATGAGCGCCTCGGAGGTCCGCCGCGAGGGTCTCGCCGGCGGGCGGCCCGGGCGCGAGGCGCGCATGTGGTCCCGCGACGGCGCCATGCGCCGCGAGCGACCGGTGCAGCACACCGGTGGCTCCTACTACGGCAATCCGATCATCAATCCGCCGACCTGGGCCGAGCTCGACATCGCCGGCTACCTGTTCGCCGGTGGCCTGGCTGGCGCCTCATCGATGCTCGCCGGCGGCGGGGACCTCACGGGCCGGCCCACCCTTGCCCGGCGGTCGAAGCTGTGCGCGAGCGCGGCGATCGGGGCATCGCTCGTCGCCCTCGTCCACGACCTCGGGCGCCCAGAGCGGTTCCTCAACATGCTGCGCGTGTTCAAGCCGAGCTCGCCGATGAGCGTCGGCGTCTGGATCCTCGGGGCCTACGCCCCGCTCAACGCCGCGAGTGCCGCGAGCGACCTCACCGGGATCGCTCCCCGGCTCGGGCGGGCCGTCGGGGTCGGGGCCGGCGCGCTCGGGGCCGCCGTCGCCTCGTACACCGCCGCCCTCATCTGCGACACCGCGGTCCCGGCCTGGCCCGAGGCCTACCGGGAGATGCCGTTCGTGTTCTTCGGCTCGGCGACGAGCGCCGGGGCCGGCTTCGCCCTCGCCGCCAGCCCGCTCGGCGAGAACGCCCCCGCCCGCAGGCTCGGCGTCGTCGGCGCGATCACCGAGTACACCGCCATGCAGTTGCTCAAGCGGCGCCTCGGCCCGGTCGCCGAGGCGGCCACGACCGGCACGGCCGGCCGCCGTCTGCGCGCCGCCGAGCTGCTCACCGCGGCCGGCGCCGTCGGAGCCGCGACGATCGCGCGTCGCAGCCGGCTCGGCGCGATCGCCACCGGCGCGACCCTGCTCGCCGGCTCCGCCTTCTCCCGCTTTGGCCTGTTCGCCGCCGGGATGGCCAGCGCGCGTGATCCGAAGTACACCGTCGAGCTCCAGCGCGCGCGGCTCGCGCAGCGCGGGTTCAGCGCGGACAGGTCCTCCGCCGGCGGCGGGTCCACCGCGGGCGGGGTCAGCGCGGACGGCGGTTGACGAGGTCGATCTCGTCCGGCCCGACCTCGTGGCCGGCGGCGCAGCGCACCTCGACGCCGACCCGCTCGCCGCAGTCGCGGTGGCGCAGCTCGACGGGGCCGCCGTCGCCATCGATCCAGCGGTCGCCCCAGCGCATCAGCGCGACAAGCACGGGGAAGAACTCGGCGCCCTTGTCGGTGAGCCGGTAGCGCTGGCGGGTGCGCTGGCCGGGTTCGCGGTAGTCCTCGCGCACGAGCAGGCCCTCGTCGACGAGCTCGCGCAGCCGGCCGGCGGCGACTGGCTCGCTGATCCTCGCCCGCGCGGTGAACTCGTCGAAGCGGGTCGCGCCGTAGAACGCCTCCCGGAGGATCAGGAACGCCGAGCGGGTGTTGAGCACCTCGAGCGAACGCGCGACCGTGCAGCGGTCAGCTGTCCAGCTGTCTCGCGGGTCGAGCACTCCGGTCATGTGGATCGCGGTGTCCATGCCCTCATCATAGCTGACTTCACTTGAAATTAGTCAGCCTGATACAGTGTCTGGCTATGTCCGCCCTAAGCCAGCCTTCCACCACCCCGGCCGGTCGAGCGGCGAGCGGCCCCGCCCGTGCCTCGGCCCGCGTCGTGCTCCTCATCGTCTGCGCGGGCGTCGTGCTCGCCAGCCTCGACCTGTTCATCGTCAATGTCGCCCTGCCCCAGATCGCGCGCGACTTCCACGCCCGGGGGCTCGGCGATCTCTCCTGGGTGCTCAACGCCTACGCGATCGTGTACGCCGCGCTGCTCGTCCTCTTCGGCCGGCTCGCCGACCGCTACCGGCGCGATCGCGGGTTCCTGCTCGGCGTCGCCGTGTTCGTCGGCGCCTCGGCGGCGTGCGGTGCGGCGACGAGCGTGGCCATGCTCGTCGCCTTCCGGGTCATCCAGGCCGCGGGCGCGGCGCTGCTCACCCCGACCTCGCTCGGGTTGATCCTCGCCACCCAGGCCCCCGAGCGCCGCCAGGGCGCCGTCCGCGCGTGGACGGCGGTCGGGGGCTTCGCCGCCGCGCTCGGCCCCGTCGTGGGCGGACTGCTCGTCGCCGCGAGCTGGCGCTGGGTGTTCCTCGTCAACGTGCCGATCGGCCTCGCCGCGCTCGTCGTCAGCTGGCGGCGGCTGCCCGCTGTCCCCGGCCACCCCGGGCCGCGACCGGACGCGCTCAGCGCGGCGCTCATCACCGTCGGCGTCGGCGCGCTCACCCTCGGGCTGGTCAACGGCAGCAGCTGGGGCTGGTCGTCGTCGCGCACAGTCGGCGCGCTGGCCGCGTCGGCGGTCGCGCTCGGCCTGTTCGCGCTCCGCACCGCGCGCAGTGCCAACCCGCTCGTCGACCGCGCACTGCTCCGGGTACGCCCGTTCACCGGGGCCTCGGTCGTCGCCCTGTTCTTCTCGGCCGCGTTCGGCGGGATGCTCCTCTCCCGGGTCCTGTGGGCGCAGGATGTCTGGCACTGGTCGGCGCTGCGCACCGGCCTCTCGATCGCCCCCGGCCCGCTGATGGTCCCGCTGTTCGGCTTCCTCGTCGCCGGACGGCTGATCCCCCGCCTCGGGGCGGGCCGGGTGATCGGCATCGGCGCGACGGTGTTCGCCGCCGGCTCGGCCTGGTGGGCGTTCGCCGCCGGCCTGCGGCCCGACTACGTCTCCGAGATGCTCGGCGGGATGATCCTCACCGGCATCGGCGTCGGGCTCACCCTGCCGACGTTCATGGCCGCGGGCGCGTCATCGCTGCCACCGACCTCGTTCGCGACCGGCTCGGCGGTGATCAACATGCTCCGGCAGGTCGGGATCGCACTCGGCGTCGCGGTGCTCATCGCCGTGCTCGGCACTCCGGGCTCGCCGGTCGAGGTGATCGATGCCTATCGGCGCTCGTCGCTCGTGATCGCGGCCCTGTCGCTGGCCGCCGGGGTTGCGGGTGTGGCGCTGCTGCGGGCGCGGGCGGCCGCGCCGGCGACCGAGGCCTCGTCGGCCGACGGAGCAGCGGCGGTGGTGCCGAGGGGCGCGGCTGCTTCGATGGGCGAGGGGTAGCAAGCCCGCCCCTGGGCGCCGTTCACAGGAAGTCTGCGCCTCGGCGGGTTGGTCGCATCCGACGCATGCATCGGCGCCCGTCAGGCCACGAGCCAGCGTAGTGATCGACGCCTACATTCGAGGAAACGTCGGGTCGGCTCGCTCCGGCAGGTCGAGCTCGGTCAGATCGAGCCCCCGCAGCCGGTCGGGGTCGGCGAGGATGTCGATCTCGGCGATCCGGCCGTCCCGCACCGTGCAGGCCATGACCGCGAACGGTCGCCCGTTCGGCGCCGACAGCAAACCGGCGGCGCCGTTGACAAGCACCGGCCGCCCGAACCGGGCGAGCGGGGCGTAGCTGACGGCCCGGCGGGCGACCGCGGGCGCGCCGCGCAGGACGACCGACCGCGCCCCGGGTGCCGTGCCCCGATCGGCGCGCAGGACGACGTCGGGGTCGAGCACGGCGACGAGCGCGTCGAAGTCGCCCTCGCGCGTCGCCGCGATGAACGCGTCGACCACCTCACGCTGACGGTCGAGGTCGGCATCGGGCTTCGGGGCCGCCTGGACGCGGCGACGAGCGCGGCTGGCCAGCTGCCGCGCGGCCATCGGGGTGCGGCTGACGATCGG
Source organism: uncultured Solirubrobacterales bacterium (assembly GCA_963752905.1). Taxonomy (GTDB): domain Bacteria; phylum Actinomycetota; class Thermoleophilia; order Solirubrobacterales; family Solirubrobacteraceae; genus Palsa-465. Next base: position 57,175 of record CAVWAC010000015.1, on the reverse strand, counting down.
CGCGATCTCGTCGAACGGCACGCCGAACATGTCGTGCAGGACGAAGGCGAGCCGCTCGGCCGGGGAGAGCTCCTCGAGCACGACGAGCAGCGCGAGCCCGACGGCGTCGGCGAGCAGCGCCTCGTGCTCGGGATCGACCTCGTTGCCGGCGCTGACAAGCGGCTCGGGCACCCTGACGCCGATCGGCTCCTCGCGCCGGGCCCGGCGGGCGCGGAGCATGTCGAGGCAGACCCGGGCGACGACGGTGACCAGCCAGCCGCCGAGATTGTCGATCGCCTCGGCGTGAGCCCGGCTCAGCTTCAGCCACGTCTCCTGGACGGCGTCGTCGGCATCGCTCACCGATCCGAGCATCCGGTAGGCGACCGCCCGCAGCCGGGGCCGGCTGGCCTCGAACTGCTCGGCGAGCAGCTCGCGCTCGGACGGCTCGAGTGCAGAGGCGTCTGGTGTCATGCGAGGACCTCCCGTTGCATTGTCCACCCGTATGACGAACGCGCGCCGCGGAATGTGACCGCTGCCGCGACGTAGCCTGTCGCGATGGCCTCCGTCGCCCTCATCGCCTGGCCCTACGACGCCGGTCTCGGCGACGTCGGCATGGGCTCCGGCGCGAGTATGCTGCTCGCCGACGAGGAGCTCCACCAGGGGCTGAGCGCCGGCACCGACCGGGTCACCGTCGAGACCGTGCCGCCGGTCGACCCTGCGCTGCCGGAGATCACGCGCATCTTCGAGCTCGACCGCCGCCTCGCCCGCCACGTCGCGCGGGCGCGCGCCCGGGGGGCGTTCCCGCTCGTGCTGGCCGGCAACTGCATCAGCGCCCTGGGGACGACGGCGGGCGTGCGGGACGGAGAGCGGCTCGGCGTCGTCTGGCTCGACGCGCACGCCGACCTCGACACTCCTGAGGACAACCTGTCCGGGTTCACCGACGTGATGGGCCTCTCGATCCTCACCGGCGGCGCGTGGCGGGCGCTGCGGGCGACGATCCCCGGCTTTGCCCCGGTCGGCGAGCGTGACGTCGTGATGGCCGGCGTCCGCGACCTCGAGCCCTACCAGCGCGAGCGCCTCGCCGGCACTGAGATCGCCGTCGTCCCCGGGCGGGTCGAGCTGGAGAGCTACGGGCGCGGCTCGACGAACTCGCCGGTCGTGTGCGCCGCGTCTATCTACACGTCGATCTCGACGTGCTCGACACCTCGGTCGGACGGGCGAACCGCTACGCCGCCGCCGGCGGCCCGGACCTCGACACCGTGCTCGCGGTCATCGGCGAGACGTTCGCCCGCTTCACGGTCGCGGCCGCCGCGCTGACCGCGTATGACCCGCAGGCCGACGAGGGCCGCACGATCCTTGCCGCGGCCCGGACAATCGCCGCGCGGATCGCCGAGGGCGCCGGCTAACGGGACGGTCGCAGCACCCCGGCCGCGCTGCCGCCGCGCCGCACCGGCTCGCCCGCCGCGAGGTAGCGGTCGCGGCCGAGCACCTCGAGCCCGGTGGCGACGCCGATCGTCGGGGCGATGATGATCGACTGGTTGAGCGGCGAGGTGTCGCTGATGGCGAACTTCTGCCCGAGCGCCTCGAGCCCGGGCGTCGACGGCAGCGCCAGGAAGTCCGGCTCGGCGGTGCTCGTCGAGGAGTTGCGCTGCGACGCGCGCGGATAGGCGATCGCCTCCGGCAGCGACATTCCGCGATCGATCCGGTTCATGAGGATCTCGAGGACGGTCGTGATGATCGTCGCGCCGCCCGCGGCACCGACCGCCATGTAGGGCCGTCCGTCGCGCAGGACGATCGTCGGCGACATGCTCGACCGCGGCCGCTTGCCGCCGGCCGGCAGGTTCGGGTCCGGCACGCCGGACTGGATCGGCGTGAAGTCGAAGTCGGTGAGCTCGTTGTTGAGCAGGAAGCCACGGCCGGGGACGACTATCCCGGCGCCGCCGAGCTCCTCGATCGTGTTCGTGTAGGAGACGACGTCGCCGTAGCGGTCGGCGACGACGAAGTGGTTGGTGCTGGCGCCATCGTGGGGCAGGGCGGCGCTCGTCGGCTGCGTCGGGGTGCAGCCGCCTGAGCCGGCGAACGGATCGCCGGGCGCGACCGGGCTGGTCAGCGCGTGCGCGGGGTTGATGAGGCACGCGCGCTGGCGGCCGAAGCCGCGCGACAGCAGGCCCGCGAGCGGCACGTTGACGAAGGCGGGGTCGCCGACATAGCGGTTGCGGTCGGCGAACGCGAGTCGCGTCGCCTCGAGGTAGTGATGCCACTGCTGGACCGCCGACTCGCGCGCGAGGTCGAAGTTGCGCAGGATGTTGAGCGACTCACCGACCGTCGAGCCGCCGCTCGAGGACGGCGGCATCGAGTGGACGTCGTAGCCGCGGTAGTTGACGTGCGTCGGGGTCCGGAAGATCGCACGGTAGGCGGCAAGGTCCGAGCGCTGCATGAGCCCGGTGATCGGGGTGAGCGTGGCGCCCGGCGCGAGCGGCAGGTGGTGGACGGTGTCGACGATGTCCCGCCCGATCGCGCCGCCGTAGAAGGCGCTGACGCCGCGGCGGCCGATCAGGTCATAGGTGCGCGCGAGGTCGGGGTCGCGCAGGCGATAGCCGACGGGCGGCAGTTGGCCGCCGGGAAGGAACAGGGCGCTCGTCGAGCCGAACTGATCGAAGCGGAACGCGTTCTCCCGCATCTCCTCGCGCAGCGTGTCGGTGACCGGGAAGCCGCGCCGGGCGACGCGCTCGGCCGGTCGGAGGTCCTGGGCGAGGCTGAAGCGTCCCCAGCGGTCGAGCGCGCGCTGCCAGGTCATGAGCGTGCCCGGCACGCCGACCGACAGACCGCTCGTCACCGCGGTCGGGAACGAGTACGGCTGGCCGGTGCTGGGATCGATGAACAGGTTCTGTGTCGCCGACGCGGGCGCGGTCTCGCGGCCGTCGATCGTGTAAACGCGATGCGTGCGCGCGTCGTAGTAGACGAAGTAGCCACCGCCACCGATACCGGCCACGTACGGGTCGGTGACGCCGAGGGTCGAGGCGACCGCGACCGCGGCGTCGGCGGCCGTTCCGCCCCGTCGCAGCACCGCGAGCCCGGCCTGGGTGGCCTGCGTCGTGTCGGAGACGACGGCGCCGCCGCTTCCGATCGCCACCGGGCGCTTCGGCGCGGCGCTCGCCGCCGGCTGAGGCGCGGCGGCAGCCGCGGTGGGAAGGACCAGGGTGAGCCCGAGGGCAGCGAGGACAAGCCGGATTCGTCTCATGCCGAAAGCCCTAACCACTTGCTGAATCGGCAAACCCCCGGATGTCGGCGTGACGACCGCCGGCATCGTAATCGGCTGGTAGCGTGGCGCCCGTGGGCGCAACGACCGAGGGCCGGAAGTCCGCCGGCGGCATCGTTCTCGTGACGCTGGCCGCCGGCCAGTTCCTGATGACGCTCGACAGTTCGGTGATGAATGTGTCGATCGCCACGGTGGCCAAGGACGTCGGCACGACGGTCACCGGCATCCAGACCGCGATCACCTTCTACACGCTCGTCATGGCGTGCCTGATGATCACCGGCGGCAAGATCGGCGAGAACATCGGGCACAAGCGCGCGTTCGCCATCGGCTGCATCATCTACGGCTGCGGGTCTTTCACCACGGCGATCGCGCCGAGTCTCCCGGTGTTGATGTTCGGCTGGTCGTTCCTCGAGGGCGTCGGCGCCGCGCTCATCCTGCCGGCGATTGTCTCCCTCGTCGCCTCGAACTTCGACGCGTCCGGCCGGCCGCGCGCCTACGGGCTCGTCGCTGCGGCTGGCGCGATCGCCGTCGCTGCCGGTCCCCTCATCGGCGGATTGTTCACAACCTACCTCTCGTGGCGCTGGGTGTTCGTGGGCGAGGTCCTGATCGTGGTCGTCATCCTCGTCCTCACCCGCCGGCTGGCCTCTCCGCAGGCGGCGAAGGAGCACGCGCGGCTCGACCTCGTCGGGACGGCACTGTCCGCGCTCGGTCTCGGCTTGATCGTGTTCGGCATCCTCAAGTCCGGGACGTGGGGCTTGATCCAGCCGAAACCCGACGCGCCTCAATGGCTCGGCCTCTCGCCCGCAATCTGGCTCATCCTCGGCGGCGGAGTCGTTCTGGTGCTGTTCATCGTCTGGGAGAACCATCGCCTGCACCGCGGAGCGGAGCCGCTGGTCAACCCGCGGATCCTCGCCAACGTGACCCTCCGCGGCGGGCTGACGTCCTTCTTCTTCCAGTACCTCCTCCAGGCCGGGCTGTTCTTCACGATTCCGCTGTTTCTCTCGGTCTCGCTCGGACTCTCGGCGATCGAGACCGGCGTGCGGCTGCTCCCCCTGTCGATCACTCTGCTGCTCGCCGCCGTAGGAATCCCGAAGGCCTTTCCGACGGTCTCGCCACGCCGGATCGTCCGGTTGGGCTTCTTGGCCCTTTTCGCCGGCACGGTCGTCATGGTCGCGGCGCTCGACGCCGGCGCCGGGCCGGAGATCGTCACGTGGCCGATGCTGCTCGCGGGCCTCGGGATCGGCGCGCTCGCCTCGCAACTTGGCAGCGTCACCGTCTCGTCGGTCCCTGACGAGCAGACCGGCGAGGTCGGCGGCCTTCAGAACACCCTGACGAACCTCGGTGCCTCGATCGGCACCGCGGTCGCAGGCGCCGTCCTGATCGCCGTGCTCACCTCGTCCTTCCTCACCGGCATCGAGCAGAACAAGGCCGTGCCGGCGAACATCACCTCAGAAGCCCAGACGAAGTTGGCCGGCGGCATCCCGTTCATCTCCGACGCCGACCTCAAGAAGGCCCTCGACAGCAAGGGCGTCCCGCCTGAGCAGGCCACGGCGATCGTCGACGAGAACTCCAAGGCGCGGCTGGCCGGCCTGCGCTCCGCGCTGACCGTGCTCGCCCTGATCGCGTTGGTGGCGCTGGCGTTCACCTTCCGAATACCGACGCGACAGCCGGGCTCCGGGCCGGACTAGAGGCGATGGCGAGACCCGGACTCGAACCGGGACAACGAGACTACGTAGGGGCGGATTCGCTGCTATTGCTGGGGATCGGGTGCTCTGAGGTGCTCTGAGGTTCGCTCAAAACGGAACCTCGGATAGAACCTCTGCATCTTGCCGCCTGCTAGATCCGTCAGGGCGCGCCACCTTTTCCCTGGCGCTCGGCTAGGTCCCGCCGCCTTGTGGCTGCGGTACGGCCCTCAGTCCTAGTTCTCTGGCATTACGGCCTCGGAACGCGCCGACGGCCCCTGAGGCCGCGATGGCCGCACTTCCCGCAATTGCCATTCCCACCCAAGGCCACCAGCCCAGCGGAGGCGTCCAGGTTGCGTGGGCCATGAACCATGTGTACGGCTGGCGCGCGGCGGCCGCGCGTGCGCTCGTCCACCATGCAACAAGCTGTACGGCCGCGACCGAGGCGACGGCGGCTGCAAGCAGCCACTTCGATGTGCGTGCGGGCATGCGATCGCTCGTGCGAGATATGACCTCTCCGGCCACCAAGGGCGTTAGCGCGAGTAACGGCAGCATGTACCGCCCCTGAAGGGGGAACTCACTGAAACGGTAAACCCACGCGTAGAACAAGACGGGAATGACGAGGCCGAGAACGGTCACCGCTGTAACGAGGATGCGCTCGCGGCGGTTGCCGAGCAGCATGGCTCCGATCAGGATCGTGGCCACCAGCAGCAACCAGACCGAATAGAAGACTGACGGCGTCGGAACGGTGTGCCAGCCAAACACGCCTACCGCATCGCGAGGCAGTCTGTGGAGTTGTGCGATACCCAGACGCAGGCTGTATCCAACAGGCCCAACCTGAAATGCTGAGTGCGAAGAGCCGGAGATCGCCGCCCAGCTTACGTAGAGGCCAAGCGCCGCTGTCAACATCACCGTAACGGTTCCGCTGCGGCGATGGCTGCGGGCGAGCAACTCACTGATCTGCGTCCGTCCTAACAGCGCCGCCAGCACCGCAAGGTCGATCACAACGAAGATCGGCCCGAGCTGCCAGGCGAGCACGGTCACCGCGCCGCTGCATGCGAGGAGAACCCAGATCCAGGCAGGAGAATTCTCGCGGTCGCGCACGATCCTCAACCCGGCTGACGCGAACGCGATCCCCGCCGTGGCCTCCAGTCCGGTGGGGTTGATGACGGAGCTTACGAACAGGACCATCGGGGTGATGGCAACAAGCGGCCCCAAGAGCGACCAACCACTGCCGCTCCACAGCGCGGCAATCGCGAGCACGATGAACGCTAGGCAAGCAGAGGCCGACAGCGCACGCGAAAGCCACAACCCGCTACTCCAACCGCTCGCTGAGCTGAGCGCTACCGCTGGCAGGAGATAGGGCAGCGGAGGATAGTCACCTGTATACGTGGGCTCCATACATGATCCACTCCCGATATTGGGCTTTCCATTAAGACACAGCATCGGCTGCGCGACAGCACCGGCGGGTGCTAGATGGGATGGAACTAACGGCGAAAGTCGCGCCTGGACGAGGACGCCGCGTGCGTCTTGCCCCTGCCACGCGAGCTGGGCTGGTGTGACCGCTGGTGTGGCATCCGGTCTGCTGTACGGAACCTTGGGGCCGAGGAGGTTTCCGTTAGCGATGCTCAGCGCACGCAGGTAATGCGCGTTCTCGTCGGGCGCTCCAAACGGCCTGGTCGCCGCAACCCACGCCGCTGTTAGCAGTGCCAATCCCAAGCCAACCAAAACGGGTATCAGTCGCAACCGTATGCCCACATCCGTTCCACCCGGAGTGCGCCCTCTTCTTCGCGCATCCTTATGCATGTTCGCGACGAGATTAGCCGCACGGCGCGAGCGCCAGCTTCATGTCAGAACATGTCTAGCCGCTTCCTTGCTCATTTACGCCAGGTTCCGTAGCCTCTTTGCCCGCCTGAGCGATCAGCTTGGATGGGCCTCGTTCGTGGCTTCTACCGCAATGATCGACTGCTGCTCGTCGAGTGCGAACGCGGCGGCGATCATCTCCGCCTCGCGGGGGCTAGGCGAGTAGTCCGCATAGATCTGAGTCGTCGCGAGATCGCGGTGCCCGAGCCACTCCTGGAGGGTCCGCAGCGGCACGCCCGCCGCCGCCATCCGCGTCCCGAACGTGTGCCGGAGATCGTGGAAGCGATGCGACTCGTCAAGTCCCGCGGCCTTGAGCGCCAGGCGTAACCGCCGCGAGATGTTCTGCTTGTGTTGCACCCCACCAGTCACCGGGTGCGCAAAGACAAGATCACCATCCGCCTGCCAGCACGATGCCTTGTGAAGCCGATCCAGTTCGCCTCCGAGCTCGTCGGCGAGCGGCACGCTCCGCGTGGAGCGCTTGGACTTCGGCGTTCCGAATTCGCCGCGCGTGTAGTTCTGCCGCACCCGGATGCGCCGGGCCGTCCAGTCAACATCGCGCCAGCGCAAGGCGACCAGCTCACCCTTTCGCAGCCCGGTCATCGCCGCCGCGAGGAACATCGCGCGGTCCAACTCCTCGTAGATTCCGGGGCTCGCATTCGCGCGGAATCTCGATGTGCGGGCTCATCGCGTCGCCTTTACGCGTTCGGCGCGCTCGACGTGCTGGGCAACAGCGCGGCGGACTTCGGCACCGACGCTTCGATCCTCGCGCGCGGCGATCTCGCGCAGCTGCTCGAGCAGCCCGGGTGCGATCCGCGCGGTCACGACGAGTCGTTTCGTGTTCGTCGTGGCGCTCATCGATGACAAATGCTACAGCACCGTAGCTTCGAATCTAAGTGGCTGCTACAAGCGACAGCGCATCGCCGGGCCGCCATCGTGACCAAGCTGGTCGCGCTCGAGACTGTCGCTAATCGATCGACGAAGCAGTCTGGGTGGGCCCGTAGGCTGCGATGCATCACTTCTGCAATCACCAAGAAGGAGCAACCTCGCCGGCAGTTCCGGCCCCGGCTGTAATGATCTTTAGGAGTCGTAGATAAATAATGTGAAGGATCTCGGCCGGGGGCGTAGAACTTCGGGGGCGTGATCGATGAGCGGTTGATCGGCGAGCGGTTTCGGGCGTTGGCGCCGGAGTTGAGCGAGCGGGGGCGGCGGATCTGGGCGGCGTCGGAGGCGCGGGTGCTCGGTCGTGGTGGGATCGCAGCGGTGGCGAGGGCGAGCGGGATCTCTGAGAACACGATCCGCAAGGGCATGCGCGAGATCGATGCTGGTGAGCGGCTTGAGGGTGGTCGGGTGCGTCGGCGTGGCGGTGGACGCAAGCCGATCGGTGAGACTGATCCGGAGCTGGTCGTGGTGTTGGAGCGCCTGGTCGCGGAGGACTGTCGCGGCGACCCGATGCAGGTGCTGTTGTGGACGTCTAAGAGCGTGCGCCGGCTCGCTGTTGAGTTGCGTGAGCGGGGCCACGAGGTTCACTTCACGACCGTGGCTCACCTGTTGCGCTCGATGGGGTACAGCCTGCAGTCCAATCGCAAGACTCTGGAAGGAGCGCAGCATCCCGACCGTGATCAGCAGTTTCGTCTGATCAATGAACGGGTCGGCGCGGCGATCGCCGCGGGCGAGCCGGCAATCTCGATCGATACCAAGAAGAAGGAGCTCGTCGGCAAGTTCAAGAACGCTGGGCGCGAGTGGCGGGCGGCCGGAGAGCCGATCAGGGTCTCGACCCACGACTTCCCCAGCCAGGCGATCGGCAAGGCGATCCCCTACGGCGTCTATGACATCGCTTCGGACGAGGGGTTCGTCAACGTCGGGATCACCTCTGAGACCGCGCAGCTCGCGGTCGCGTCGATTCGCGCGTGGTGGCAGGACCTCGGCTCAGAGCGCTACCCCGCCGCCGGCGCGCTGCAGATCACCGCCGATTGCGGCGGCGGGAACGGGAACCGCATCCGCCTCTGGAAGACCGAGTTGCAGAAGCTCGCTGATGACACCGGCCTCGAGATCCGCGTCTGCCACTTCCCGCCCGGCACGTCGAAATGGAACAAAATCGAGCACCGACTGTTCTGTCACATCAGCCAGAACTGGCGTGGCCGGCCGCTGATCAGCTACCAGGTGATCATCAACTCAATCGCCGCGACCACGACCAGCGCCGGCCTGACGGTCTACGCACGACTCGACGAGCGCGACTACCCCAAAAAGGTCGAGGTCACCGACGCCCAACTCGCCGCCGTCAACCTCACCGCAGATCCGTTCCACCCCGAGTGGAACTACACGATCGCGCCATCCCTGAATTCAGCACGTTAATTATCTACGCTTTCTTAGCGGTGCGGCTGAGGGCCGCCAATACGGTGAGGAAAATGGACAACAACCTTGACCCCGAGCGTCGCAGACAGCGAGGCGCACTGCGAAAGCGCGGCGCCTATCGCGGTCGCAGCCGGTGACCGTTCGGGTTAGCGAACCACGAGGCTTACGGGCAGCGGACCGAAGCGCAGCATCGTTGCCAGGTCTCGGGCCGACTGAAGGGTGAAGCCTCCGGCGATGTCCGCGCCAGGGTCGCCGATGATCCCGTTCGGATACATCTTGAAGTCGATCGACGGGACGGTAATCAGCTGATTGTCGAGCGCGACCGCGAAGTGCTGATTGAACGTGTGGCCGCGTCCGCTGACGAAGGCGCCCCGATGGGCGATCGCTGAGGTGACGCTCTGGAACTCGTTCTTGCCCTTGGAGCTGAAGCCAAAGGTCACGTCGGGATTGCCGGCCGAATCGGTGCTCGCCTGCGGGTTCGTGATGTCGCTGCTGAGCAGCGACAAGTGATCCTTGAGAACAAAGAACTCAGCCGCCGCAGAGCTCATCGCGGGCGCGTGCGCGAAGCTCTCGGGGACGGCTTGGAGAACGACGATGCCCCTCGGCACGAGCAACGTCTCGGCCTCGGAGGCGTTGACGCCGTTTGGCAGATTCGAGATCAGATCCTGCTTGTTGGCGTTTGGACCCGAGAGGTAGCAGTGCGCGCCGACGGTCGGCACCGTGCTCTGATCCTCGGCGGCAATCTTGCACGCTTGGCTTCCCGGCGCCCCGAACATGTAGTAGGCGGGCCCTGGGCGGCCGTTATCCGAGCGTGGCTCGGGTGCCTGCTTAGAGGCGAGCTTGACGGCGTCGTACAGCGACATACTTCCGGCCCCCGGACTCCCGGGCGCGGGCGAGCCCGAGCCCTGACTTATCGAGACCGCGTTGGGGTCCTCAGTCTCGAGCTGGCTCGCCACGGGCTTCCCGTTCGGAGTGAGCGCGTTGGCCTCCCAGTCATAGAACTCAAGCCTCGCTGGGACCGCCAGCGCAACGATCCGCGCACGATCAGCCCTTCTCGATTTGGGGACCAGGACGACGAGCCCATTTCCGGCTCGCGAGACCTGGACGCCGGGGAAAACGGAGCGGAGGCGCTGACGCAAGATGACGATCGAGCGTTTGAGCGATGGGCCCAGCGGAGCTCTCGGATTGAGCGCCGTGGCCCGGAACACGACGCTGACCCCGCCGCCCGGCGCGCCCGTGCCGGGACGGCTGCGCGAGTGCACACCGAACGCGACCGCGCCCACGGCTACGACAACCAGCACCGACAGGCCCACACCGATGCCGGCCGCCGTTGAGCGCGGCACTCGGATCCACGGCCGGCGGCCACGTTGCGAGCGCTGAGCACTCGCGTGCGTTTGTCCGATGCGTTCGAACTCCACTCCCAGCTCCTCGAGGAACCGCAGATCGCTCATTGTGAGACCTCCCCTCGCGGTCGATATCGCTCAAGCGCGCCGGCGAGCGTGCGCAAACCGCGCGACACCCGCGCTCTTGCTGCTTGCTCCGATATGCCCAGGACCAGCGCCACCTCCGCGTAGGAGCGGGCCTCCACCACTCGCAGCCGAAGTGCCTCGCGCTGCTCGAGGCTCAATCGTGCAAGCTCGACACCCAGCGCGGCCCGCAACTCGCCGAGCCCGGCGCGCTCCTCGATCGCCGCGACGTCGTCCTCGTGCAACGACGGCAAGCGGATCCCGAGCCGCTGCACCGCTCGGCGCTCCACGCGCCCACGGCGCAGATACCTCGAGACCTGCCGGCGTGCGACCGTGAACAGCCACGCGCGCACCTCCTCCTCGGGTCTCCCCAGCAGCCGCGGCCACGCACGAAAGGCCTGTGCGAACGTCTCGGCCGCCAGATCCGCCGCGATCTCGGCATCGAGCGTACGACGGGCGAGATACACCAACACCACCTCTCCCTCTCTCGCGTACATCGCGGCGAAATCGTTATCCCCCATCACAACTAGAATGCCGCGAGTCCCCAAACTTGTGACGCCAATCCCGGTCACCTCTCACAGCACGGGCCAACGCGCCGTTCGGGCGTTGACGCACCCGCGAACGCCGGATCAGGCCTCTATCCGACATCTAGCCGGGGCGTTCGAGTCACGCTTTGGGGCACAGAGGTGACGATATGGCCGCCTCCAGCGGTGATCTGAGCGCAAACGTGATTCGGCGGGCGAGCCTCCAGGCGCCGGGAGCGAGACAGCCGCTCGGTCGCCGGAGCGGCAGTATGAGAGGGACTGCTGGTTTGGGCTGAGGCTGTCGCGTAAACCATCGAAGATGGACCTCTCCACGAGTGGTGGGAGGACTCAGCGAGATATCAGTCTGATTGAGGCCGCCGTCCCATCAGATGGAGACCTACGTGACTTCTGGCATGGTGGTATCCCACGACCAATTGATGGACCTCCGTCTGGAGTGGTTTGTGCGACAGCCTCGGCTAAACCCAGAAGCGGATCGCCGCCGAGCGCGGACCGACGGGGCGCGGGGCGAGCTAGGGGCCTCCCGTCTCGACTAAGCGGGACCGCGGCTTAGCCACACGACCGCGCAAAGAGCATGCATCAGCGGTACGTCGCCGCGCCACAGCACCGGCTCGCGCGCTAGCGACGTCCGACTGTGGCCGTCAGCGGCGAACGCGATGATCGGCTCGTAGACGCCTATGCGATCACCGCACAGGTCGCACGACAGAGGCCAATCATCGCGTTTGTCCATGATCTCCCGGAAGGACGTTCACCGGGGTGAGCTGCGTCTCGATCGCGAGAACAGTTCGTCGAGCGGGGTCGCCCAGAAGCTGCGCCAACGTGGACTGCGCTCGTATCGACCAGGCCCTGAGGAGCGAGGGGGATCGGGCGGCACGCTTGAGTCTGCCGCTGGCGCGGGACCCTCGATCGACTCGGCCCGCTCGCGCAACTCTGCGTAGTGACGTTGCCGCTCCCTCTCATCGTCGTTCGCGGGCATAGCCACGGACGCTAGAAAGGCCGAGCCGCGCGTTCATCGGGGCAACTGCGGATCCATGCTCCGTAGGTGTGCGCGGCCCGCGAGCCCTCGACGCGAGCGGGATCGTTGGTTACGCGTGCGGAGATGCCCATACCCCCGAACGCATCCCCGTACTCGGCGATGGGTCGCGACGGGGCGCCTTCCCCCCCTGCTCGACGGGACGGCGAGTCTGGCGGCCTTCCGCCCACGGAAGTGCGGGAGGTCGTCATAGCGGTTGCCGAGTCCTCCGGGCGAACCGGGTCAGGGTCGCCATCGAGCAGTAAACGACGGGGCGAGCGACGGGCTGACTACGCACACGTTTGAATCACGGGCGCTGCCGCTCTTCGAGGCATGAAACTGCCCTGTTGAAGGTTCCGCTCGGTGGTGGTCGAACGTTCGGCTCATCCGGGACAGGGGCTTTCTTGGGAGAACGCAGACGGGTAGGCCGTAATTTGATCGATGGGCTTCGAGCCCGTGCTTTTCGTTCGGCCGCCCCTGCGACTTGCCTGGATTGAGCTGCGAGCTCGTATCGGTCTGTGTCGTTGTCCCGCTGGTTCTCCCGCTGACTGTCAACCCGAGTTGATGGAGGTGAGAAGTGCCGTTGCCGAGATGGGTGGGTCGCGCGATCGGTCTGGATGTCCACCGCGACTTCTGTGTGGTCGCGATCTGCGAGGACGGTGTCGTTCGCTCGGCGGGTCGTGTGCCGAGCACGCCCGAGGGTCTGCGGACACTGGCCGAGAGCCTGCTGGCGACCGACCGGGTGGCGTTGGAGGTGACGGGCAGCTGTTGGGAGGTCGCCAGGATCCTCGAGCCGTATGTGAACCGGGTGATCGTCGTCTCGCCGGACGACACCGGGATCGCCAACGCGCGAGCCAAGACGGACAAGCTCGACGCGCGGGCTCTGGCGAGCTTGTTGTGGAAGGGTGAGCTTGAGGCGGTCTGGATGCCGGATGAGCGCTGCCGGATCCTGCGCCGGCGGCTCGCGCGCCGCGAGCAGCTCGTGAACTCCCGGTCGCGGTCCAAGAACGAGATCCACGCCGTGCTGCAGCGCCGGCTACAGGGCAAGCCACCGTGCTCTGACCTGTTCGGCGTCAAAGGTCGGGCGTGGCTCGCGGGCCTGGAGTTGCCGCCCGAGGAGCGCGAGTCGGTCGACGCCGGCATCCGCCACGTCGAGTTCCTCGACTCAGAGATCGCGGCAGTCGAGCGGCTGATCGCCCAGCAGGCGCTGTCCTGGCCCGAGATCCGGCGGCTGATGACCGTCCCGGGCGTGAATGTGATCTGCGCTGCATCGTTCATCGCGGCGGTCGGGGACCCCAACCGGTTTCTCACGAGCCGCAAGCTCGTCGCCTACCTCGGCCTTGACCCGAAGGTCCGCCAGTCCGGTGAGGCGCCGGCCCGCAGCGGCCGAATCTCAAAGCGCGGATCGCCATCGGCCCGCTGGGCGCTGGTCGAGGCCGCGTGGACCGCGGTCAACCAGCCCGGGCCGCTGCACGCCTTCTATCAGCGCACCCGAGCACGCCGCGGTCACGGCAAAGCGATCGTCGCGACCGCGCGCAAGCTCGCGATCCTGTTCTGGTGCATGCTCACCCGCTCAGAGGACTACGCCCACCAGCAACCGTCGCTGACCAAAAAGAAACTCCGCCGGCTACAGATCACCGCCGGCGCCCCCAAGTACACGGCAGATTCCCGCGGGATCTGGAGCGCCAACGACGCCGTCCGCGACGCCGAACGCGCCCTCGCCGAGCAGGCCGAACCGTCCTACAAGCGGATGGTCCAAGACCAGCAGGCCGGCGGGCCGGCGAGAAAAGCGGGCGCGGGCGTGACACCGGAGCACGCATAGATAAGTCACTCAAACGAGGACAAGCTGCGCGGCAGACTCAAAGCTCCTGACGCCTGCGCTTCGCTACGTCAGTCACCCGCGCCCACCAACAACCTAACCACCGACGACCACGCCGGCAAGACCCGGCAACGATCCCGGCCGACCAAATACCGCACAAACAATGCGATCGAGCAACGACCCAGCCCAGATCGACCTCACCAGAGGCGATCTAACGCCCTGCGCGATCCCTCCCCGACCGATCACACCCCCGAAGAATGTCACCACCAGCCCTTGACCTTCATCGGTCGATCATTTGCGGCAGCCACCGATCTCCGATTGAGCGTGTCGAGATCACGCGAAAGCGACACCCTGGGGGATTGCGCTCCGGGTCGTAGTTGCAGCCTGTGACGCGTAGTTGTCGGCAGGCCCTGTTCCGGCTTTCACGGATGTGGCCGAGCTGGCGGGGTGGCACCTTGGTGGTAGGAGGATGCTCCGGTGTCTGTCCACCTTCCCTCAGTACATCGGCGTCGTTTGAGTCGCCCTCATCGGCGGGTGCTGTGGCTGGTGTTCGGGGTGTTCGTCCTGGCGGCCGGTGTCGGGGTTGTGATCGCGATTGATCGAATTGCGATCTCGGGCGGCTCGCAGATTGCCTACGCGCCGCGTCCCTACGCGCCGCGAGGTCCCTACGCGCAGCGACTACTGGACAGGCTGGTCAGCGGACGCGGCTGGATCGCGCCTGGGGCGACGGCGTATGTCGCTGGCCCGAAGGGCGTCTGGGTTGGCTCGGCGGGTCTAGCGAACGTGCAGATGGGGACGTCGACGCAGCCGGATGCGCGCCTGCGCCTCAACAGCGTGGGCAAGACGTGGACTGCGACGCTGATCCTGAAGCTCGTCGGCGAGGGGCGGATGAAGCTTGACGACACCGTCTCGCACTGGCTGCCTGGGCTCCTGCCCTACGGCAACCAGATCACCGTCGCGCAGCTGCTGAGCATGACGAGCGGCATGATCGACACCAACGACTTCGAGGCCAGGCCGGCGTACTACGTCAGCAAGATCAAGGGTCCGGCGCTGCGCGCGCGTGTGCTGGCGGCCTTCCGTCGCGCCCGGACCGATCCCACGTACCCGCCGACACAGGTGTGGATCGAGGCCGCTGCGGGGGAGCCGCTGCTCTACCAGCCCGGGAGCACCTGGCACTACTCGAACATCGGCTACATGGTCCTCGGGCTGATCGCGGCCCGCGTCGGCGGCGCCGACCTCGCCACGCTCTTCCGCACGCAGATCATCGATCCACTGCACCTGCAGAGCGCACGCTATGACCCGGCGCCGAACATCAGCGGCCCGCACGCCCACGGCTACTCGCTCTCCACCGGCGGCAAGCTCGTGGACGCCACGGGCTGGACGGGAGGCCTCGCAGCGAACGGCGGGATCGTCTCCAACGCCGCCGACGAGGCGCACTTCCTGCAGGCCTTGATGCGCGGGCACGTCCTGCGGCACGCGCAGCTCACGGCGCTCGAAACCCCATACGCACAGGGCGGCGCCGGGCTCGGCAACGCGAGCTACGGCCTCGGCGTCGTGATCCAGCAGGACGGCTGCGCCACGCCCGGCCTCGCCTACGGCCACAACGGCGGGGGCGACGGCTACATGTCCTCCGTGCAGGTCTCGCCCGATGGCAGCCGCGTGGCGGTCGTGCTCGTCAACGGCTACGCCGCGAGCACCGCCGCCCAGGACCACGGCGGCGCGACGCGGTTCAACACGATGCAGCGCCTCTACTGCTCAGCCCCGTAAGGCTGCCGCCTCGCGCGAACGAGAGAAGCCCAGTGCTCATTCGGGAGAGTGGTGCAACGGGCTACAAGCGACAGTCCGCGACGGCCACCAACCGGCGTGCCGCGCGCGACGACAGGTCGGACGGCGGCCATCACTCGGCGGCGGGCAACGCTGGTCAGCTATGCGGCTGCGATTGCGTGGTGGCGGCCGGAGCGGGTGTGAGTTCTGTGAGTGCGTCGGCCGCGGCCACGGGGCCGCCTGCTGCTGCGAAGGCGTCAGCGATGCGTTGCGCTCCGGGCCGGAGCTCGATGGCGTCGCGCACGGCTTCTCGCAGGTGGGATGGGGTGAGCTTGCTCGCCGGCAACCGCACGCCCGCGTCGGCTACTTGGACGCGGCGGGCCACTTCGGGTTGGTCGCGCCCGAACGGGACGGCGACGACGGGGACTCCGTGGGCGAGTGCCTTCTGGGTGATGCCCATGCCGGCGTGGCAGACGACGCAGGCCGCGCGGTCGAGCACGGGCGAGTGGGGCACGAACCGCTCGATCCGGACGTTGGCCGGCGGGGTGAAGCTGGCTGGGTCGATCTCGACGGTTGTGATGACGACGTCGAATGGCTCGCCGTCGAAGGCCTCGCATGCGATCTGGGCGATCTTGCGGTCGTTCTGGAACAGCGTCGAGCATGTGACGAGCACGAGCGGCTGCCTGATCTCGTCGAGCCAGGCGGGCGGTTCTGCGGGAGGTTCCCAGAGCCCGGGGCCAACGAGGCGGACCCTATCGGGCCAGTCGCTGCGCGGATATTCGAACGGCTCGGCGGTATAGGAGATGATGAGCGACGCCGCGAGGTAGCAGGCGTCGATGGTGGTGAACGGCGGCACGCCGAGCTCGGCGCGCAGGCCGTTGAGCTGTTTGGCGACGATGCGCTCCAGCGACCCGAGCGTCAGCTGGCGGGCGACGCGGTCGCGCAGGCGGCCGATGCGGTCGTGGCGCGGTCGCAACCCGAGCCCGAACGGCGGTGCGTCGCGCGAGGTCAGCGGCAGGGCCGAGACCAGCGAGTACGCCCACGGCAGGCCGGAGCGTTCAGCCACGGCGGCGGCGCCCCATGCGCCTTCGTCGATGAACAGCACGTCGGGATGCTCGCGCTCGATGGCCTCGGCGAGGTCGCTGGCCTGGGCACGGGCGCGCTCGCCGAACTGGCGAAGGCCGGACATGAGCGCGCCGAAGCGGGTGCGGGCCCTCCAGTCGTCGGGTTCGAAGCGCTCGATGGGTGGCGCGAGCGGCTCGGCGTGCAGGCCCGCGGAGCGCAGGCGCTCGATGTCGTCGATGCCGGCCTTGACGGTGACGTCGTGGCCGCGGTCGGCGAGCTCAAGGAGCGTCGCGACGAGCGGGTACAGGCGTCCCGGGACCGCGTCGACGTAGGCGAGGAACCGGGACATCGCTCCCCTTCACGCTGCGGCTGCCGCCGGCGGCGCTTGTACCGGGAGGGCGAAGTCGCGGCCGAGTTGGCGGGCGCGGCGCAGGTACTCCTGCAGCTGTGGCTCATCGGCGATGGCGGCCCCGTAGAAGTAGACGTGCTCGACGTTCTTCACGCCGGGGTAGCGCAGGCCCCAGTCGTCGATGATGCGGGCCATCGGCTGTTCCCAGTCGGCCTTGTAGTCGGCCTCGCAGAACAGTGTGGTGCTGATGATCAGCGCCTTCTCGTGGTGCATCAGCGGCACGCGGCCGCCGCAGTGCCCTTCCCAGCCCTCGCGCGTGAGCTCGTACGCGCTGCCGTACGCGAACACACGCTCAAACCAGCCCTTGAGGATCGCCGGGAAGTGCAGCCAGAACACCGGGGCGATGAACGCCAGCCCGTCAGCGGCGGCGACCTTCGCCCACTGCTCGCGGGCGTCCTTCGGGGCGTGCTCGCGGATGAACTTCGCAATCTGCTGCGGCGTCTTGTCGCGCATCCACCGCGACGCGACCAGCCGCCCGACCGGCCCGCCGGGCACATTCTCAAGCACGGTCTGCTTGAGGTTCATCGCTTCGAGGATGTCCGGCGGGATGTTCTCGTGGAGGTAGGTCGCCATGTCACGATTGCGGAACACCGGGTCGAACTTGATCGCGTACAGGTCCACCACCTCAACCGTGTGCCCGGCCTCGCGCAGACCAGCGGTGAACTCCTTCAAGACCGCATGACAGAACGACCTGGGGTTCGGATGCGCGTACACCGTCAGGACCCGCATTGGCGCCATGTCCACAGCGTCCTCCGACCAGGTCCATCACGCATCCGTGCAGACCCATGAGCTGACATCCGTGGAAGAAGGCACGCCCGACACCCGAAGGCCACGTCCTTCGCGCCTCCCCAGTACGAGCCCGCCGTTGCCAGACACCCACTTTCGCTCCGGGACGGGCTTCTCACCATTCGCGGCTACGGCCCTGCGTTGCAGAAAGGCAGGACGACCGTGGAGCCCGCTCAGCCCCGGTACGAGCCGGTGCGCGTGCTCATTAGGGACGGTCTCTGCAAGCACCCGACCCCTCGAAAGCGGCACCTCGTGGCCCGATAGGCCGTGACTGCTCCTGCGGGCCAAGAGGAGAAGCCTCCGAACTCCGGGCGACCAACGCGACAATTCGAGTACCGAGCGGCGGGCTCGGCGCCGATCGCGGCACCACGACGAGACGGCTGCTACCGGCGCAACGCGAGCGCGTCCGCGAGCTTCCCCGCCGCGTCCGCGAGGGCGTTGAGCGCCCGAACCAGTTCGGCACGATCATCGCCGGCGAGCGCGGTGCTGGATGCGGCCATCGCGGTGCCCAGCTCTGTCCACAGATCCGACTCCAGGCCATCCGCCTCCGGTTCCGACGCCTGGACCGGCCCCGCCGCCGCGATCTCCTCGGCCGCCAGGAACGAGTCGAGAGCAGACTGCCGGACCCGGGATGCGCCGCGCCCCGACCCGCACCGCCGGCAAAGCCCCGCGATCGATCCAGTTCCGAACGGTTTGCTGGTTGACCTTGAGCCGCTGGGCGATCTTGGCGACGATCAGGAACTCGTCGGACGACTGGGAACTATCTGGTTCAGTTCGTGCCAACTGACCCTGATTATCCGCCGATGGGCCGTGGGGAGGGCTGGAAGCTGAGCGAGAGGGGATGGGTGTGCTGGCCGATGAGAACGGAACCTCATTGGAACCTCGGCTACTCCCAAACCGCCGTAGACCCCTGATTCTGTAGGGCGCTCCTCCGATGGCGAGACCCGGACTCGAACCGGGGACACCACGATTTTCAGTCGTGCCGCCCTGTGTGTGCAAGGATCCCATTTGCAGGGAATTCTTGTCTTTCTGCGTCGGAGCCGCTCGTCCGGATTTTCCCGCACTTTGCGTCGATTTCCCGGGCGAAAAGGCAGAGGGCAGGGGTCGTTTGCCTTTTCACCGCTCGCGGCGGCACGTGCCGTCGGGGTTCCGGAGCGGTCTCGTCCTGACGAAGACCGGCGCGTGCGAAGGGCGGGTCGCGGCCGTGGCGGTGCTGCGAAGCGGCCCGGTAGCTTGCGTCGTCGTGAGCGGCGGAAATCGGACCGAGCTGGAGCGGCGTGTGGTGCGGGCGGCGGAGGCGGCACTCGCTGAGCGGAGGTTCGTGACTGCGGTCGACGTGCTGGTCGGCGTGGGTTGGCTGCAGCCGGCGAAGATTGATGAGTGGCGGCAGGGCCGGGTGGACTACCTCGAGCGGGCCGTGATCGCAAGCCTCGGGAAGATCTCGACCGCGATGCGCTGCTTTCGGGCGTGGGCACGCGCACAGGGTCTGAAGCCCAGCGAGACGGCGTATGTCGCGCGCACCCGCGACCGCCGGCCACTGCGTTTCTCCAAGACCGGCGATCCCGAGATCGAGCGGGCATACCGAACGCACTGGATCTCGCCCGAGCTGTCCGAGCGCAAACGGTCGCGACTGGCCGAGCGCCAGAGCCGTCCGCCGGACCTTGTGGTGATCTCGCCGGTGAACGACTTCACGTGCTCAGCGTGCGGGTCGCTCAGCGAGGGCATGTTGATGATGGAAGACGCTGGGCCCGTCTGTCTGGGCTGCGCCGACATGGACCATCTCGTGTTCCTGGCGTCCGGCGACGCGGCGCTGACCCGACGGGCGAAGGCCAACAGCGGCCTGTCTGCGGTGGTAGTGCGGTTCAGCCGCGCCCGTAAGCGCTACGAACGACAGGGGATCCTGGTCGAGGAGGCCGCGCTCGACCGGGCCGAGGCGGAGTGCCTGGCTGACGACGAGGCGCGCTCGCGCCGGCGTGAGCGCGACGCGCTCAGGCGCGCGGATCAGGACCTCGAGCTGCAGGCGCGGATGGCGGCCGAGATCGCCCGTCTGTTCCCAGGCTGCCCGGTGGAGCGGGCGCAGGCGATCGCTCGTCACGCGTCGGTGCGCGGCTCGGGCCGGGTTGGGCGCTCGGCCGATGGTCG
The DNA here is from genome assembly GCA_963752905.1 of uncultured Solirubrobacterales bacterium. Lineage (GTDB taxonomy): Bacteria > Actinomycetota > Thermoleophilia > Solirubrobacterales > Solirubrobacteraceae > Palsa-465. The sequence goes on along the minus strand of CAVWAC010000015.1, from coordinate 37,035 downwards.
CGCGCTGGATCACGACGCGCTCGAGCTGGCAGTCGCGGCGGCCGTCCGCCACCAGGACACGCGCTACGACACGCTGCTGATGTCAGGCGTCGAGCGGGGTGAGGCGCGGGCTGAGGTTCGCTCGCAGGTGGCGGCGGTGCTCGACGGGTGGCGACGCGCGTAAGCGGCTCAAGACGGACCGACCTGCGATGGGCCCGAACCGGACAATCGTTTGACCCCGAAGGCAGCGGCGCAGGCCGCACAGCGCTCCCCGCTGGGCTACGCCTGGAGCCGCCACGTCGGCGACGTGACGGCCCTGAGGACGAAGTAGCCACGACGATTCATATAGGCGGGAACTCCTCAGGGCACCGGGCGTCCGGTCGGGCCCGTGCGCCTCGGCAAAGCTGCAAATTGGCTGAGAGTCAGCAAACTCCACGTTGGCCATGTTGCACGCTTGCCGCGCGAAGCAGGGCGCGGGACCCTCTGCCCTGCTGAGCACACAAACCAGGGAAGACGCTCGTCCGCCCTGCTGTCGCGCCAAAGCAGGTTTGCGCGCTGATGCCGCTGAAGCCGTCGACGGTCGTCGACGGCGAGAGTTGCGAGTTTGGCGAACAGCAGGGCGAATGCCGCCCGCGGGGTCGCGCCCTGCTCTTGGGTTCGCGCGGGTATCCCGCGGGTCGGCGCCACGCGGCTGCTCGTGTCCGAGAGCGGCCACGCGGGCCGCGCTCAGCGCCCGCTCTTGACGGCTGCTCCGCCCCAAGAGCAGCAGCGTCGTCGTCGGTCCACGGCGGAGGCAGGACTGCTCTTGCTTCGCGGAGGCGGAGGCGCGGAGATACGCGGTCCGTGTTGCCGGTGCTCCCCAGACTCAGGAGCTATCTCGAGGTTGACGTTGACTTCTCTTGGACGCGATTGCCTAGCCGTGAGGCTGCAAGGAGCCCGCGCCAGGCGACTGTCGCTCGCGGCCGCGATGGGAGATCAGCGAGCGTCCGGATTGGATGGGGGTGCCGTCGTGTGCGCGGCCGAGGCCGCCGTGAAGAAGTTGTGCCAGCGAGCCGGCGTGTGCAGAACGCCGACACCGGGCAGGACGGTCAGCCTGGCGTTCGCCAGGCGTCCAGCGACGTACTCGGCGTGGTGCAGCGGGGCGATCGGGTCCGCTGCGCCGTGCGAAAGCTGGATGGGGAAGTCGACCTCTTCGAAGCGAAATCCCCAGCGCGTTCCCCAGAGTCTGTACTCGTGGACGACGCCAGCCGGACCGTGACGGGTGGACTCCAGGAAGATCTCGCGGACAGCCTGGCGAAACGCCGGATCGCGGTGAACCTCCAGATCCGGCGCCGACAGGTCCTTGGCGTACAGGCGCGAGAACTTCTCGGGCGACCGCTCGGCTGTCCTGGTCGCCTGCTTGACCGCCAGGCGCGCCAGCGGCGGTGCGACCCGGGCCAGCCAGGTCATGATGGCATCCGTCTTGGCCATCCGATGGCGAAAGCGCGGGGTCTCGGCCGGGCCGACGCCGCTGACGATCCCGGCGAACGTGAGCCGGTCTGCGAACGCCCGGGCACACGCGACGACATACGGCGCGCCGGTCGAGTAGCCCAGGACACCGAACCGGCCGATCCCGAGCTCGTCCGCGAGTGTCGCGACGTCGGCGGGCCAGTCGTCGTAGCGTCGATCCGGCTGGAAGTCCGAAGCGCCGAACCCGGGCCTATCGAGTCCGATCAGTCGCACGCCCGAGCCCGCAAGCGCCTCCTGACCGAGCGGATGGTCAAAGTCCGATCGCGATCCCGGGATGCCATGGAAGTAGAACAACGGCGCGCCGTTAAGGTCGCCGGTCTCCGCGTAGGCCAGCGTCCGCCTATCCGCAGTGCGAACCGTCGTCGCGGTGTCGGTCATGATGTCGTCGTCCGAGTCTTCCGGCGCGAGCCTACCCGATTGATGGAGAGCCATGTGGGGACACCTTGACGCTGAAGACGCGGATTCGCGGCAGCCTCCGGCGCTTGATGGCTACTACCGCGTCGGGACGACGAGCGAGCGTCTCTGGACTGGTGCGACAGACGCCCGCTTGCGACGAACACAAGGAGCCGAGCCAGCACATCGCGGAGGTGTCGCCAACTTGTGAGGAATCTCGACAGCGCCGGCGAGCGCGGATTACGAGACCGCCTCCCTGCGCCGCGAGCGACAGTCTTCCGGGATGGGGTGCTTGCAGCGTCCTGGCTAGCGATCCCGTCGAAGCAGCAGTCCGCGCGGACCTCGAGCTGGCTTCTGCCCTGGAACGAACCGAGCGATCTCGCGGCCCGACTGGGTCGCTACTGCCCCGAGGAGGAAAGCGGCCACCACACGAAGGTGACTGCTTGAGGCGTCGAGCAGCAGCACGCAATGATGCGCGTGCCCACCACCGCCTGCCCTGCATCCGTTGCGGCACGGGGATCTTGGGACGCGCCGCTCCGCGCCCTCCTTCGCGCGGGCTGCAAGGCAGACGCCCTCGGCCACGCGGGCGCTGAGCGCAGTCCGGGATCCGGGCAGCAAGGAAGGACATGGTCGCGGGTGGGGGATCATGTTCTTGGTATGAGGTACCGGCAACCAGCAGGGGCGTCCTAGCTTGCGAGGTTCGTGATGGGCCACACCGTCTTTGAGGGGCAAGCGGCGGGCCTGAGTGGTCAGGAAGCGGCGCGTCTGCTGGCGGAGGTAGGTCCGAACGCGATCGTGGAGGCGAAGGGACCGTCGCATTTTCGTCGGTTCCTCGCGAATTTCGTTCAGCTGCTCGCGGTGCTTCTGTGGGTGGGGGCGGTGCTCGCGTTGGTGGCCGGCTTGCCGCAGCTGAGCGCCGCGATCGTGGTGGTGATCGTGGTCAATGCGGTCTTTTCGTACTTTCAGGAGCATCGTGCTGAGCAGGCCGTCGCGGCGCTGCGGAAGATGCTTCCGCTGTCTGTCAGGGTGCGGCGGGACGGGGAGGCGGTCGAGGTTCCCAACGAGGACGTGGTTCCTGGGGACGTGCTGCTGCTCGCGCCCGGCGACCGGGTCGCAGCGGACGCGGATCTGATCGTGGCCAGCGATGTTCGCGTCGACGAGTCGACGCTGACCGGCGAATCGTCACCGGTTGTGCCGGATCGGCACGTGTTTGCCGGTACGTATGTGACGGCCGGTATGGCTGAAGCCTGCGTGACCAAGACGGGGATGGAGACGCGGTTCGGCCGGATCGCAGAGCTCGCGCAGCAGACGCGGCACGAGCGCAGCCCGCTGGAGCGCGAGCTTGACCATTTGACGCGGCTGGTCGCTGTGCTTGCGGTCACGATCGGGGTTGTGTTCTTCGTCATCGCGGCTTTCGCGGGAATGGACTTGGAGGACCGGTTCGTGTTCGCGATCGGGGTGACGGTGGCGCTGGTGCCCGAGGGGCTGTTGCCGACGGTGACGCTGTCGCTCGCGCTTGCGACACAGCGAATGGCGAGGCGCAGCGCGCTGGTGCGGCGCCTGTCCTCGGTCGAGACCCTTGGCGAGACGACGGTGATCTGCACGGACAAGACCGGAACGCTGACGCAGAACCAGATGACCGTGCAGCGCGTCTGGACGCCCGTCCAGGAGGTGCTGATCGAGGGCGTGGGATACGAGCCGTTCGGTCGCTTCCGTCGCAACGGCTCGGTCATCGATCCGTCACCTTTCGCGGAGGTTCTTCGCGCCGGGCTGCTGTGCAATGACACGCGTCTCGCGGAGAGAATGGCCGCTCGGTCGTTGGCGATCCGACGGAGGCGGCGCTGGTCGTGCTCGCCGAGAAGGGCGGTCTGCGCCACGAGCAGGAGGCCGCTCGCGCGCCGCGCCTGTCGGAGCTGCCGTTCAGCTCGGAGCGCAAGCGCATGACCACCGTTCACCTGGTCGGCGGCGACCACATCGCCTACGTCAAGGGTGCCGCCGAGGTCATCCTCTCCCGCACCACCCTGACCGAGCAGGCGCGCAGCGAAGCCGCCGCCGCAGAGGCTGCGATGGAGGGTGACGCGCTACGTGTCCTCGCTCTCGCCCGGCGTGTCCTGCCTGCGGATGCCAGTGACGCGGACGCGATCGAGCAGGAGCTCGAGTTCCTCGGCCTGGTCGGGATGATCGACCCGCCGCGGCCAGAAATTCCTGACGCGGTCAACCGCTGCCGCGCGGCCGGCATCCGGATCATCATGGTCACCGGCGACAGCGGCCGCACCGCGGAGGCGATCGCCCACCGGATCGGACTGATCGAAGTAGACGCGCACGTGATCACCGGCGGAGAGCTCGCCGCGCTCGACGACACCGAACTTGGCCACCGGCTCGCGGAGCGTCAGGTGATATTCGCTCGCATCGACCCGGAGCAGAAGCTGCGCCTGGCACAGCTTCTCCGCGCCCGTGGCGAGGTCGTCGCGATGACCGGCGACGGCGTCAACGACGCGCCCGCGCTCAAACACGCGGACATCGGCGTCGCGATGGGTCTCAGCGGAACCGAGGTCGCAAAGGAGGCCGCCGACCTGATCCTGATCGATGACAACTTCGCCTCGGTGGTCGCGGCCGTCGAGGAGGGCCGGGCGGTGTACGACGACATTCGCCGGTTCGCCGGGTACCACTTCTGCTCCAACGTTGGCGAGCTCGTCCCATTCCTGGTCTGGGGCATCTCCGGCGGCGCCGTACCGTTGCCGCTCGTCGTCATGCAGGTGCTCGCGATCGACCTCGGCACCGACCAGCTGCCCGCGATCGCGCTCGGCACCGAACGCGCCGAGCCCGGAACGATGACCCGACCGCCGCGACCGCGCTCCGAGCACCTACTCAACCGCGCGGTCGCCGCCCGCATCTTCGCGGGCATTGGCCCGCTCGAGGGCCTCGCTGCGATGACCAGCTTCCTCTTTGCCTACTGGCTCGCGGGGTGGCGGCCGTGGGCGCCGCTCGCCGACAGCGGCGCGCTGTACCGAGAAGCAACGACCATGACGATGGCCGGCATCGTGATGGCACAGGTCGGCGCCGGCCTGGCGTGGCGGACCAACCGGTTCTCGCTGCGCACTGTCGGACTGTTCTCCAACCGGCTGCTGCTGGTCGGAATCGCGCTCGAGGTCGCGATGATCGGCCTGCTCTCCTACACCCCCGGACTGCAGGAGATCTTCCACACCAGCGGCCTCAGCGGGTGGGAATGGGTGTTCCTGCTCGCCTGGCCGCCGCTCGTGCTCGGCGTCGAGGAGGCGCGAAAGGCATTCACGCGGCGGGCGGATCCACGAGGCGGCTCGGGCGCCCGCCGCCTCTTCATGCGCACCAAGCATGATCCGAACTCATGGCCGTCTGGCAGCGGCCGAGATCAGACCAACTGACCTGCGCACGAACTCGGCACGGACCTCTTCGAAACCCTCAACGATCGAACCGCCGGGCTGAGGTGGGGTTCCGAGAACCTCCGGGTCCGTGACGGCCATGGTGGCCTCGATTCGTCCGAGAGTGATCGATCAGTAATGATCCCGCCACTGCTGTGAACAGTCATCAGCACCATGCCGGTCCCTCGGACGGTGGGCAATTGCCGACTGAACATCCGGAAGGCGCTTCCCCGCTCGCGACGAACCACCGCCGCCGCCGGCGACGTGCACACCCAGGCCGGGGTTTGCTTTCACCAACCGGAATCGACGCCGCTCGACGGCGGCGAAGCGAGGACGGAGCACGCAACTCCCGCTGAGGGTCTACTCACTCGGGCGCTTGAGCAAGACCACTGGCCACGCAACCAGGTCTCCGCGCTTCAGCGTCAGACCGACAGCCTCCCAGCCCTGCGTGCCAAGCTCATTGAGGCGATCGGGGCTTAGGTCAGGCGACCTCTTCTTGACTTTGCCCGCCTCCTCGAGCGGGACCACCAGATACTCCCACCGTTGCATAGGCCGAGGATCTCGCTTCAGATGCGTTTGTCAAGCTAGGTCTCTTGGCCAAATGATCGGGCGGCCAGGTCCGGATGCCACAGCGCGCGTGGTTCTTGCCGGACAGCGCGCGGCTTGGTCGTCGCTTCTTCGTGTGGGTACGGTAATCGCATGAGGAGCAGGCGCGCCGCGCAGAGGCGTGCAGTCCTGATCTGGCGAGCGGCACATGGCTTGATCGCGGTCGGGTTCATGGGATCGATCGGATATGTGTGGTGGTGCGCGCTTACCGGGCGGCGCAGCCGGTGGTTGCGGCCCGCGGTCGGTGCATTGGTCGGCGAGGGGGTCCTGGTCGTCGCCAACGGCGGGGACTGCCCATTGGGTCCGCTCGGCGCCCGCCTTGGCGATCCCGTCCCGTTGTTCGAGCTGGTGCTCTCTCCGCGCGCGGCACGCCGCGCGGTTCCAACGCTCGGAGCGGTGACGGCAATGGGGGTCGCCGTCTTGGCGGCACGATCGCGAAGCGGGACGGTGCCGTCCTACGTCCTTGGGGCGCCCGTTGGCTGAGGTCCGGATCGGCACGTCTCGGGGCGAGATGCCGGCCTACCTGGCCGCTCCCGAAGGCCAGGGGCCCTGGCCCGGTGTGGTCGTGATCCACGACGCCCTGGGCATGAGCACCGACGTTCGCAACCAGGCGGACTGGCTGGCGAGCGAGGGATACCTCTCGGTGGCTCCGGACCTCTACTACTGGGGGCGTCGGATGACCTGCACGATCGCGTTCATGCGTGAGATCAGAGCCATGAACAAGCGAGCACTGGAGACATCACCAGCCCGCGCGTGAAGTCGCAGCCGCTCAGCGATCTTGACGCGGCCCGCGAGTGGCTCGCCCGGCGGGACGACTGCACGAGCAGGGTCGGGGTGATCGGCTTCTGTGCGGGAGGCGGCTTTGCGCTGATGCTCGCTCCCGGCCACGGGTTCTCGGTCGCAAGCGTCAACTACGGCGGGCTCACCAGGGAGAGCGAGAGCTTCCTCCCCCAGGCCTGCCCGATCGTCGCCAGCTACGGCGGCAGAGACCGGTGGCCGGGCGTGCGCGAAACGTTCGATCGTCTCGTGCCGGCGCTTGAGGCGGCCGGGATCGATCACGACGCCAAGCTGTATCTCGAGGCCGGCCACGGCTTCCTCAACGACCACGATCCAGCAGAGCTGTCGCTCTGGGTCAAGGCGCTTGCGAAGCTGACGAACGCCGAGGCTCACGGGCCCTCGGCCCGGGATGCCCCGCGGCGGATCGTCGACTTCTTCGACGCCCACCTCAAACCCTGACAGGCTCAGGGAAGCCCGACAGGCAAGGGTCGTGTTCGCTGCCGCATCGGGCAATGAGCGGCGTGCGGGCAAGAGGGAAATCACCCGTCGCCGAGCAGCTGCTTTGTCGACGTCATCCGACCGGCGTCGGCCAGCGTCCCGCTCCGCGCGCATGCCAGGGAAAGGTGCTCCGCGGGACGACTCAGTAGTGCCGCCGGATTTCCGGGGTCCGAGCGGTACTAGGCCACGCTGGTCTGCTCCGAACTACCGATGAGTGAGCACCGGTACCCCGTCACGCTAGGGGTCGGAAGTTGACGCGCCTGTCAGGAGGATTCGTCATGCGGATCGAGTACTTGCACGCCTCGAAGTTCGGCAACGGGGCTACCGTCGCTGCGGAGTTCACCAGACAGATGGCCACCAAGGGTTCCGTGGTCCACGTCCATCACATCCGCGAGCTGAGGCCGACCGAGCTACCGCCGGCTGACTTGTACGTGTTCAGCTCACCTGGGCGCTTCGGCAAGCCGATCGGCAGCATGCGCCGCTTTCTGAAGAAGGTGAAGCTGCCGGCAGGCACGGGGTACGCGCTTCTGAGCACCGAGGCCGCACCGAAGCCCGACAAGAAGACCGGGCGGATGCCGACCGAGGAGGAGCTCGCCAAGTGGCAGCGCGTCAGGCCGATCATGAACGAGCTGCTTCAGGGCAAAGGCCTCGTCAAGGTGGGCGAGGACAAGGTGTACGTGACGGGGCTCAAGGGGCCGCTCGAAGCGGGCTGGCAGGAGAAGGTGGAAGCCTTCGCTTCGGGCATCGTCACCGGCCTGGCTGAGGACGCCGAGCGGCTCGCGGACGAGCCGGCGAGCACGGCGCGGGAGGCGAGCGCCGCATGAGGTCACGGGTCAAGGGGAAGCGCAAGGGACGGCTTCCGGGTCTGCTCGCAGGCCTCGCGCTCGCGGGGGTCTACCGGTTCCCGGTTCGCCGCTGGTTTGGCCGGTGGGGGACGACACCTGAGGAGTTGGCGCGCGTGATGCCCGGCGATGCGCTGATTCCCGATCCGACGGAGATGTCGATGCAGGCGGTCACCGTGAATGCGCCTCCAGAGGACATCTGGCCGTGGCTGGTACAGATCGGCTACCAGCGCGGGGGGCTCTACAGCTACGACTGGCTCGACCGACTCTTTGGCTTTCTCGATCGCCCGAGCGCGACTCGCGTCCTTCCGGAGTTTCAGCACCTCGCCGTGGGCGACAAGATCCCCTGGGACCGCAGCGGTACAGAGCTGACCGTGGGAGTTCTCGAACCGCTTCGCGCGCTGGCGCTGAGCTACCAGGCTCGCGGCTTCGTCTGGGTATGGCAGTTCGGCCTGTATCCGATCGACGAGCAACGCACACGATTCGTTACGCGCGGCACGGAGCAGGTGCCGGACACACCGCTCTGGTTCTCACTGACCGACCAGACCTCTGGGCGGTAGGCGCGGCGGCCAGACCCGCAGGTGGCGAGGAGCGGGTGGGCTCGATCGACTGCCGGTCCCTTGCTTTCGCAGTGGCGCGTGCATGCGAGTGAGGGGTGAAACCAAGCGTGAGCGGCCATGTTGTCCACCTCGATGCTCGCGATGGAAAGCGGAATGGGGCCCCTCGAGGGTGGAGGCTGGCCGGCCGCCGTCCCCCGGCGGTGACGTGGGCTGCTGGTCCGGTTTCAGTGGGCGGGTCGGCGGGGGTCGTGCTTGAGGGTCCGCTCGATGATGAAGAGCAGCAGTCCGATGGCGAGGAGCGCGATTGCGATCGGCTTGCCGAGGCCGATCACTACGCCGGCGATCCAGAGTACGGCCGCGCTCAGGCGTAGCGCGAGGTCTGCCTTGGGGGACAGTCGCCGTTGGCCGGTGGTGAGGGCTTCATGATCGGTAGCCGCGGTGTTGGCGCGTTGTGTTCCTTTGGCCGTGGCGCTTACGGGGTGCAGCTGGTGCGAGCGAGGGGCGAAAAGGCGGTGTAGCTTGACGGGTGCCCCGATCCGGAGGATCGCTCGCTCGTAGGTGCGCGCCGCGAGCAGGACCATCCCGGCGATGGCGAGGACCTCGAGCGCTACCGCGAGCGCGAGCCCGACCGCGGTCATGTCGCCCAGGACCATCCGCGCGGGGACGACCATCGGCGAGAGCGGCGGCAGGAACGCCGCAATGCTCGCCAGCGTCCCGTTGGGGTTGGTGTTGATCGCGATGAAAGCGAGATAGAAAGCGCCGGTCAGGACGGCGGTGAGCGGGAGGATCGCGGTGTTGAGGTCCTCTTGGCGGGAGACGAGTGCTCCCACCGCGGCGAACGCGACGCTGTAGAAGATGTACCCGAGGATGAACCAGAGCAGGATCAGCGCGACCGCCTCGGGCGCCGCCGAGGGCAAGCCGGCGCCGCCGGCCAGGCTCCCCGCGGCGAGCGCGGCGGCGCCGGGAATGACCAGCAGCGCGAGGCCAAGCATGCCAACGCCGAGGATCTTGCCCGCGAGCAGGCGCCGCGGCGCGAGCGTCGTCAGCAGCAGCTCGACGACCCGCGAGGACTTCTCCTCGGTGACGCCCTGGGCGACCGCCTGGCCGAAGAACACCAGTGCCATGAAGAGCACAAACAGCGAAACGGAGATCAGCCCCTTGTTCCGGTCATAGTTGCTCGGACGGGGCTCGAGCGCCTGAACCGGCAGCGCTCGCGGCGCCAGCGCCCCGAGCGCCTGCGCCTGACTAAGGCCCGAGCTGCGCAGGCGATCGAACACACCCTGAGCCGCAACCGCATCTTGCACGACGCGGACGCCGGGCTGCGAGCGCGAGGTCTTGACAAGCATCCGACTCCCGTCAAGCAGCACCACGTCGACGGAGCCGCGGCGTAGCGCACGGGAGGCCGCCGGCGCGTCGGCCAGCGGGTGCAGGTGCACCCTGCGGCCGGCTGCCTTGGCCTGAAGGCGGATCGCCGGTTCCAGGGCCACGGAGCGGGGGCCGACGAGACCGACGTCGTCTGTCGGGGTGCGGCCGGTCAGGCGCGCAGCGGCGACGGCGCCACCGACGCTGAGGATCAATAGCAGCACCAGCGAGACCCGCAATGCACGGGAGCGCGAGCGCTCGACGAGTTCGCGCCGTGCGACCTCCCACACAGCCCGCCGAGCGCTCATGTCGACACCACCTCGCGAAACAGCTCGGCGAGCGTCGGCTGCAACTCGGCGAAATGCGTCACCGAGCCCGACCGCCGCGCGGCATCGAGGATCCGCTGAGGATCCGTCGCCCGCGAGAGCCTGAACACCGTTCGCCCGTCGACTCGCTCGACTAGCTCGACACCGGTGAGCGCATCGACCCAGCCCGGGGCCGCGCCCCGGACATCGACCCGGAGCAGGCGCGGACCGGCCGCCCGCAGCTCATCGACCTCACCACACGCAACCACCCGGCCGTGATTGATGATCGCCACCGACTCGCACAGGTGCTCAACCAGCTCGAGCTGATGCGAGGAGAACAGCACCGGCACTCCCCGCGCCGCCTGCTCGCGCAGCACGGCGGACATCACATCGGTAGCGATCGGGTCAAGACCCGCAAACGGCTCATCCAAGATCAGCAGGTCGGGCCGGTGCACCAACGCCGCCGCGAGCTGAACACGCTGCTGATTGCCGTGCGAGAGCACCTCAACACGCGCGCCTTGGCGATCACCGAGCCCGAGCCGATCCAGCCACGCGCGGGCCGCCGCCCGCCCCTCCTCGTGCGATGCCCCATGCAGCACCGCGAAGTACTCGAGCTGATCGCCGAGCCGCATCTTCGGATAAAGGCCACGCTCCTCGGGCATGTAGCCGATCCGCTCGCGCGCTCTGGCGTCGATCGGCCCTCCGTCCCACGAGACGCTGCCGGCATCCGAGGCCAACAACCCGCAGATGATCCGCATCGTCGTCGTCTTCCCGGCCCCGTTGCGACCGACAAAACCAAACATCCTCCCCGGCGGCACCGAAAGACTCAGATCGTCGACCGCGACCAACTCTCCGAAAGACCTTCGAAGGCCCCGTAGCTCAAGACCTAGACCTCCCATCATCAGAGTGTCCACCGCGACCGCTCAGCGGGCATCCGCGACTCCGAGCAGACCGATACCGGGGTTGTGCGCAGATCGCATGGGGGTTTTGTGCAGGGCGTCTACAGGCTTGGGGAAGCGCATGAATCGATCGTTGCCGAAGCCCCGCTTGCCCCGCGCACAACCACCTGACCAACGACTGGATCGCGTCCCCGTTCGCGCGGTCAGAAGGGCCCGGTATCGGCCAAGGCCAGACGCGTCTGCTCCGGCCGAGAGGAGCGGCCGAGAGCGCCGAGTCGCCGCGCTGCCGTCTCGATCAGACCAACACGCGCATCCGTCCGGGCGGTCGCGTCTGCTTTCGGCACGTGCCGGAGGCATCGGGTCGTTTGGATCCACGACTCCAAGGTCTGCGGGAAACCGGCACCCGATTGGCGGCTCACCCGCGATGCGGTACTTCCGTGGTGGCGCGAGGATTCGTCTCGAAGGAGGTTCCCATCATGTCCCCTTCGCCTTCGACCGGCGTGCGCGTAGCTCCCAACCCCATGGAGGTTTCCCCAGGCCTGGCGGATCGTCAACGACACGCCAAGGAGCTGGCTTACCTAGGTTGCGCAGGGGCCCTGGGCTACGGGCTGATGAAAGTCGACTGGGCGCTCGGCGGCACCATCGGGCTGCGGAACCCCACGCATTTTCACGCCACCGAGAATGACCTCCCGGCGATGGGACGGTTCTTCGACCTGTGGGGCTCGCAGATCCTGGCCGGCCTCGCGATCGTGATCCTGCTCGGCCTCGTGTACCCGTGGGGCAACAAGAGGATCTTGTGCCCGCTGCTACGGACACTCGGCTGGGCGGGGTCGGTGATGGCCGTCGTCGGCCTGTACGGTCTCATCCTGACCATCCTGTACTACGCTGGCGACCAGGGTGCCCTGGGACCTGGCGATCTGCACCCCGGTACCTACCTGTTCACCTACATCTGCTTCCTGATCCTAGGCGTGGGATTCGCCGGAACAGCGTGGCTGACCCGACGGCGACCGAGACGCTCTGTGCCGAGAAGCAGGACAGCCGCTTCCCGAGAGCGCAGCACTCTCATCCCCCACTGAGAACACACCTCCCCCGGTAGTTGCGACGGCGCGGCCGCATCGAAGCTGAGCTTCTGGTCCGTCCCGATGATTGAGAAGACGTACCGCTCGTCCATCGATGGAGCCGCCATCGGCACCTCCTTTGTATCTCCCGCAGTACATCAACCCGTCACGCCGATGCGCGCACCGACGTCGCCGCGAGGCTCGAGATTGGCGAGGAGCGGGGCCGGGCTGGCTTTCGCCAAGAGACCCCTCGGGGAATCGAAGCAGGGCCGCGGGCTGGTGACAGCGCAAGCGGTCGCGCGTACGCGTCGTTGAGCGAAAGCAGGTGCTTGGGTGCGAAGGTGGCGAGCATCGACGCGTCGACGGCGCCGAGAGCCTCGCAGATGGCTGTGATTGAACGAGGGTTGCCCCGGCCGTAGCGGGCAGGAGGTCGGCCCTCCGGATCGAAAGCTGTGGGTCAGGCGCGCGCGGTAGCAGCCGCGCGGCCGGGCTAGCGAAATACGGAGGACCGACCTGGGCTCACGTTACGTGATGGGCCGGGCTGATCCTGCTCGTCTTCCTCGGAAAGGAGGGGAGTTGCTGTGCTGCACGTTGGGTTGGATCTGAGCCGCAGGCGGGTCGACGTGTGCTTGATCTCGAGCGAGGGTGAGCTGGTCGAGCACTTCCGAACGCCCGCGGACCGCGACGGGCTGTACGGGCTCACGCGGCGGGTGGCGGTATACGACGAGCCGGTGCGCGGGGTCGTCGAGTCGATGAACGGCGCGCGGTTCGTGCACGACGAGCTGGTCCGCTACGGGTGGGAGGTGCTTGTCGCCGACGCGCAGCGGGTCAAGGGACTGGCGCCGTTGGCGTGCAAGACCGACAAGATCGACGCCCGGGTGCTGGCGGAGCTGTCGTTCCGCGATCTGGTGCCGGCGATCTGGCTGCCGACGCCCGAGCTCCGCCAAGAGCGTGAGCGCTCGAGGTGGCGGCTGCACCTGGTCAAGCACCGTTCGATCCTCAAGAACCGAGTGCACGCGTCGCTGATCGCGTTCGGCCATCAGGTCCCGATGGCCGACCTGTTCGGCGCCGGCGGTCGCCGGTTGCTCGCCGGCCTGGATTTCCCCGAGCCGTGGCTTTCTCACGTCCGGGCGAGCGTTGAGCTGATCGACGATCTCGATCGGCGGATCGGCGAGATCGAGCGCTGGCTGCAGCGCTCGGGCGCTGATCATCGCTACATCCCGCTGTTGATGACCGCTCCCGGGATCGGCTGGGTCACCGGCTTCACGGTCGCCGCCGAGATCGGCGACATCACTCGCTTCTCATCGCCGGTCAAGCTGACCGGCTACACCGGCCTGTGCCCGCGGGTCAACCAATCCGGCGAGGTCGACCGCCGCGGCCCGATCTCCAAGCACGGACCCCGATACCTGCGCTGGGGCCTCATGGAAGCAGCGATCCACGCCTCCTCGCACCCGCTCTACAAGGAGCGCTACCAGCGCACCAAGCGCCGCCTCGGCCGCCAACGCGGTGCGAAAGTCGCGCAGATCGAGCTCGCTCGCAAGCTGACCGAGGCGATCTGGTACATGCTGACTCGCAACCAACCGTTCAAGCCCTTCGCTCCGGAAGGCGCCATTTCTCGCCTGACTGCCTGACAGTCCCTTTTTGACATGCGCCGCCGGAGCGAGCCCCGATAACACCTGGTCCTCGAAGTTCGATGAAGCGATAGAGACATGGGCACTGCTCCACACCATCACCCCCAACCCGCCCGCGCACCCTGACAACGTCCTGCCAGGTTCACGCTGTCGTGTCAAGCGCCATCAGCCCTACTGTCCACTCCAGTGCTCTTGCTGAGGCGCTTGACACGGCCAGCGTTCACCCGGCGATCAACAGTGAGGCTGTCAGACATCTGACAGCGAACCGGCGAGGGACTTGACACCGGGCCCTCGTTCATAGAGGCGAGATGCGGGTCCGCTCAGATCTGACCCGAGAGACCTCTGGGCGCATGAAAGCGAGGTCGCTGATCGGTTCCGCGTCGAGGACCTGGGCGTGCCCGCGGTCGGCCGAAGGGAGGGCGCTGTCACTCACGGACCAGACCTCCGGCCGTAGGCGGGGCAGCAAACCCGCAGGTGGCGAATTGGGGGAACGCAACTGGCACGAGTAGTTGGTCCCGTGTTGTTCGGGCACGAATTCTCTCGCTGCTCTTACCCAACCTTGGAAGGGGTTGGCCGACGGTAACTTTCTCTTGCGCACCGGGCGGCCAGCGACCAGCGGCGCGCGTGGTTATCCAGGCGTGATTGTGCCGTTCCCGCTGACCGTCGTGGTGACGTGCGGGGGGTTTCCGCTATAGACGATCGTGCCGCTGCCTGAGACGCTCGCCTTGAGGCTGTGCGTCGCGGCGAGCGTGACGCTGCCGTCGCCACCGAGCGCAACTTTTACGTCGCGTGCGATTAGCTGGCCCAGCAGCGCGGTTCCCTCGCCGCTGATCGTCACCTCGAGCCGCGTCGTGGTTCCGGTCGCGTGGATGATGCCGCTCCCCGGGAGCCCGACGGTGAGGCGTCGGCTGTTGATCCCCGTCACGGTGATGTTTCCGTCGCCTGTCAGCATGAGGGCGTCGACTGAGGGCACGCTCACTGCCACGAACATCGGGGCCTTCGCGTGGAGGTTGCCGGGCGTGGTCCCGATCACGAGGCTGCCGGATCTGACTCGGGTCGTGACCCGTCCGAGCAGGTTGCTGTCCGCGTGGACGATGACCGACTGCCTCGCACCGACGTGCACGATGACATTGTTCTCGCCGACCAGATCCACGCCGGTGAACGGCGCAAGTGACCGCGCCTGCGTCGCCGCGACGCCCGAGCCTGTGCCGGCAGGGCTGCTTGAGCCGTTGAAGATACGGTCAACCAGCAGTGCAATGAGGATCGCAGCGAGCAGGAGCGCTGCGAATGCGGTCAGCGTCAGCCGGAGGCGCCGGGGTGCTCTGGGCTGATGGATTGGTGTAGGCGCGATGCTCATAGATCGTGTCGACTGTTCACAGGCCGCTCGACAAGAACCTCTGCAGCTCTGATCGCAGCTGGTTTGAGAACGGGAGCGCCTGGTTGTATGCCGTGGGATTGCCGGTGATGTCTTCCTTGAGGAAGTGGTTGACTCGGTCGAGGTGTACGTAGTCGAGCTTCGCGTGGGCTTTGGCTAGGCCTGCCGCGAGGCGGTTCTCGTTGGCGCAGTCGAATTTGTCGTCGGTGTTGCTGCAGGTCAGCAGCACCGGCGTCTGGGGAGCGAGCGTGGCCGCGAGGACGGCTGGGTCGTAGCGCTCGAGCTGGGAGACCTCGAGATAGGTGCCCGAGCCGCTCGGGGTGAAGCTATTGACGACCTCGGCAGGCAGCCCGCTTGGCAGTGTGCCGGTCCGCCGAATGGACGCGATCGCGCGCGCAAGCGCGTGCCGCAGGTTCAATGGGATGGTTCCCGGCGGGGGCATGATGAAGTTCAGCTGCCGGTCGGGGAGCGGTTCGAGCAACACGACGGCATGCACGTTGGGCGCGTGGCCGGCGAGCCCGGTCGCCAGCAGCAGGGCGTACACCCCACCCTGGCTATGTCCGACGACCGCCAGGCGCGCGCGGTCGATCTGCCGCTGGCCGGCCAAGAAGCTCAGCGCCGCCGTGGACTCCTGCTCGTAGACCTTGAGCCCGACCCGCTCGAGACGACCGGCGTACTTGCCCCATCCCGTCTGGCCGCTGCCCAGCTTGTCGTAGCGCAGGCTCGCGACCCCGTCGGCCGACAGCCAATTGGCCACCGCCTCGAGCAGGTTTCGATTGGGCTGTTGTGAGCTGTTGTCGTTGCGGTCGGTCGCCGTGCCGCTGCCGCCGAGCAGCAACGCGCCCGGGATCACCCCAGCTGCCCCCGTGCTCGGATGCGTGTAGGTGCCGTAGATCTTCACCCCGCCAGCGTCAAAGCTGACCGGCTGAGCTTCCCAACCCGCAGCCAATGGCGGGATCACGCTGGCCGGCGAGGCCCTCGGCACAAGCGGCTGGGCCGACGCGCTCGAGATCAATCCCCGGGCGTCCACCCCCAGCCTGATCTGGAACGGCTGAGCTCCACGGACGGTAACCACAAACACCACCGAGTTCGGCCGACTGCTCGTGACCGAGACGAGGCGCAGCGGCTGCATCACGCCAAGCGTGCTGCTGAGCGCGGCAGGGCGGTTGTGAGCGAGGTAGGCCTGAGAGAAGTGGGCACGCGCCGCGGCGTCGGAGATCGGAAGACTGGCCCCAGCCTGCAGCAGCCAGCGAGCCTGCGCTCCGGCCGGGGTGCTCGCAAACGCCTTGGTGCTCATCGACGCCGTCGTTGCCGAGTGGCTACCACCGCAACCCGCCAGAACCGACGCGACGGCGAACGCCACGACGCACCAGTGCCATCTACGCGCGCTTGCATGACGCGCCCGTATTGCGCCCCTGGTGGGACTCACCAGAACAACGGGCACACGGTGGGTCACGGTCTGCTGTAGCCGCATCGCAACCCCCTCCTTCCGAACGCACTGGCAACGATGCAATTGCCCAGGACAGCATCGCTCCGTGCGCATCTGTTCGCATCAGTAGTCCAAGGCAGCCGCGCGGCGCTTAATACCCCCTCGACCGAGCTGGCACCTCAGCCCGGCAGCTTCTCTGCCAGGCTCGATCATCGCGATCTCGTTCACGTCCTCGCTGAACGATGACCCGGTAACGAGCCACGGTCGTCGCGCTGCAGGCCACGAACGCTGCCGCTGGCCGGCTCGCCAGGCGCCGAAATCGCCGTGACGGAGCCGAGAAGCGGCCCGGCGGAGGCATACCGGTCGCGGATCCGCGGACCCGCCTTCATTCGGCCGCGAGCGTCGTGGCACTCCCGACCGCGAACCCGCTATGCGCGGATCTCGATCATCTCGAACGTCCGCCTGGGGCAGGAGGCGGAGGCGACCTCCGAGATGCACACTTCCCGCGCCAAAGGGGAGCGTTAGGCGATCACGGGTGTGGATATGAGGTGTCTGGCTGGCTTCTCGCTGGCCAGGTCCGGTGGTCTCGTTGGGGCAGGGGACTAAGCGTCGGCGAGAGCCCGTGTGTGTCGCGCAGAGGCTCGGTTCGCCGAGCGCAGCGTTTTCGCAGTGGGCGTTGCCACGAACTACGGATCGGGTGTGTGGCTTTCGTGTGCGGGATCCCGTGGAGCGCGCGGATGTGGCGCGCTCGAAGCGGCGCCAGAGTTTGTGGGTCTGCCCTAGAAGAGGAGGGTTGCGGGATGGTTGTTGAATCGGTGATATCGCAACCGTCGGCGGTTGTCGGTGTGGGGCGTGTGGCTGGGGTGTGGGCTGAGGATGTGGTTCGTCGCTACGGGGAGGGTGAGACGGCGGTGGAGGCGTTGCGTGGCGTTTCGCTGTCGGTCGCGCGTCGGGAGCTGGTGGCGGTGATGGGCCCGTCGGGCTCCGGCAAGTCGACCTTGTTGCACATCCTCGCTGGTTTGGATAAGCCGACGTCGGGTGAGGCGTATCTCGGCGGGCGTCCCCTCTCGGGGCTACGGGACGATGAGCTGACGCTGCTGCGCCGGAAGGAGGTCGGCTTCGTGTTCCAGTTCTTCAATCTGCTGCCGATGCTCACGGCTGAGCGGAACGTGGTGCTGCCGCTGAAGCTGGCGGGCGAGACGATCGACCCGGGGTGGGTTGATGAGGTGATCGACAAGGTGGGGCTGGCTGACCGGCGCGAGCATCGCCCGGCGGAGCTCTCGGGCGGGCAGCAGCAGCGGGTGGCGATCGCGCGGGCGTTGATCACGCGTCCGTCGATCCTGTTTGCCGATGAGCCGACGGGAAATCTTGATTCGAAGACCGGCCGGGAGATCCTGGAGCTGCTGCAGTCGTGTGTGGCGGACTACGGGCAGACGATTCTGACGGTCACGCACGAGCCGCGGGTCTCAGCGGTCGCCGATCGCATTCTGCTGCTCGCGGACGGTCTGATCGTTCGCGAGCTCGGCGACGTTTCCAGTGGTGAGGTGAGGAGCGCGATCGACGCGCTCGAGCGATGACCGCGGTCGTCATCGGCGGCTTGCGGATGCGCAAGCTTCGGGCCGTGCTGACGGCGCTGGCGATTGTGCTGGGGGTGGCGATGATTTCGGGCACGTATGTGTTGATGGACACGACCACGCACGCGTTCGACAGCGTGTTCGCGAGCGAGTATTCGAAGGCCGACGCGGTCGTCGTTGGCAGGAGCCCGATCTCGGGGCCCACTGCGAGCGCACCGCCGGTGCCAGCAGCGGTGGCGGCCCGGATACGGGCCCTGCCGCAGGTAGCCGACGTGCAAGGGTTCGTCGACGACACCAAGGGGCAGCTGCGAACCGTGCGCGGCGGAGCGATCAGCGGGGTGGTGGTGGTTGTCGGCGGCCCCGGGGCGCATAGCGCGTTCTTCACTACTGAGGTCGTGGCCGGGCAGCGTCCGACCGCGCCGGGCGAGATCGCGGTCGATGAGCAGACGGCCAAGAACAACCACCTTCGCGTCGGCTCGACGGTCGGGCTGGTGTCCCTGCACCCACTGCAGTGGTTCCGGGTGGTCGGGATCGTGCGCTACGGCGGCGTCGGTTCGCTGGGACCGATCCGGCTGGTGGGGCTCGACCTTCCGGTCGCGCAGCAGCTGTTCAACAAGCAGGGCCTCTACGACCAGATCTATGTCTCCTCTCGTCCGGGCGTCGGGTCGCAGCAGCTGGTGCGAGCGATCGCGCCGCTGCTGCCCGCCACCGCTCAGGTCAGGACGCGTGCCGAGCAGGCTCAGACGAGCACCAAAGACGTCAACCAGGCCCTCGCGATCGTCCGATACGTGCTGCTGGCGTTCGGCGGGATCGCGCTGTTCGTCGGCTCGTTTGTGATCTTTAACACGCTGTCGGTCACCGTGGCTCAGCGCACCCGCGAGTTCGCGACGTTGCGTACGCTGGGCGCCTCGCGCAAGCAGGTGCTCGGCTCGGTCGTCGTCGAAGGGCTGGTGATCGGCGTGCTGGCGTCGCTGATCGGCCTGGCCGCAGGGCTCGGCCTGGCGAAGGGGCTGCAGTCGTTGTTCGCTGCCAGCGGCATGCAGCTCCCGAACGCCGGCACCGTGTTCGCGACCAGGACGGTGATCGTCAGCCTCGCGGCCGGGATCATCGTCACGCTGCTGGCGAGCCTCGTGCCGGCGGTGCGCGCGACGCGCGTGGCGCCGATCGCCGCGGTCCGCGAGGGCGCGATCCTCCCACCGGGACGGCTCGCGCGCGCCGGCAAGCCTCTGCTGGTTGCGGTCGGGGTCGCCGGCGCAGCCCTGCTCGGCATTGGCCTGTTTGCGAGCGGGCTGTCAACCGCCGCGCGGCTGCTGCTAATGGCCGGCGGCGCGACGCTTCTGTTCGTGGGGCTGACGTTCGTCTCGGAGTGGCTGATCGAACCGCTCGCCGCCCTGATCGGACGGCCGTTCGTGAGAATCGCCGGCGCCACCGGCGAGCTCGCCCGCGAGAACACCAGCCGCAACCCCGCCCGCACCGCGATCACCGCGGGCGCGCTGACCGTCGGCGTGGCCGTGGTGGCGTTCATCGCCGTACTCGGGGCCGAGCTTCGCACGACGATCAATACCTCGATCAAGCAGCAGCTCACCGCCGACTACGTGATCACCACCACCAACGGCACGCAGCTGCCAACGGCGGTCGGCGACACCCTGCGAACGACAACGGGGGTCACGGCGACCGCCACCCGCTATGGACAGATCCGGGCTTTCGGCAAGAACGAGCAGATCAACGGCATCGACCCCACGACGGCCGCGCACTTCTACAACTTCAAATGGGCCGCAGGGTCGGGAACCAGGGACCTTGCGACGCTGAACCAGTCCGGCGCGATCATTAGCAAGCAGTTCGCCGGTGATCATCACCTCGCGATCGGCAGCACGCTGCGGGTCGAGACCCAATCCGGGACCAGGCTCGAGCTGACCGTTCGCGGCATCCAGCAACTTCCGGCGGTTACCGGGCTGCTCGGACCCGTCGTGATCGGCACGACCCTGTTCGACCGAAGCTTCGCCGAGCCCGGCGACATCGCCGTGGCCGTCGACACCGCCGGCGGCTCCAGTCCTGCCGCGCAGCGGGCGCTCACCAAACTCCTCGCCGGATTCCCGAACGCCAAGATCCAGACGGTCGCCGCGTTCATCAAGACTTCGCAGGCTCAGATCACCTCGCTGCTCAACCTCTTCTACGTGCTGCTCGCGCTCGCGATCGTCGTCAGCTTGTTCGGGATCGTCAACACGCTCGTGCTCTCGATCGTCGAACGCACCCGGGAGATCGGTGCGCTGCGCGCCATGGGCATGACACGCCGCCAGCTGAAGCGGATGATCAGGATCGAGAGCCAGATCACCGCATTGATCGGCGCCGTGATCGGAATCATCGTCGGCACAGCGCTCGCGGGGCTCACCACCGCCGCGCTCTCCACCTGGAGCATGACCTTCACCGTTCCCGTGTCGACACTGATCGCCATGGTCGTGATCGCCTTCTTCGCCGGCAGAATCGCCAGCAGACTCCCCGCGCGCCGAGCCGCCCACCTCAACCCACTCCAAGCACTCCAATACGAATAGGCCCGTCCTTTCGGAGCCACGCGAGCTCCGGTGGTGACGCACACCCGTGCGAGCAGGAAGGCAAGTCGCGACCGTTTCGCGCGCCAAGACCTGCAGTTCGCGAGCAGCGAGGCCGGCGTCGTCGCCATGCTGTCCGTCGTCGTGACGGGCAGCCCCGAGTACCTCGTTTTCACGTAAGCAGGGCGCACGGCCACGGACTCCGCCGACCGAACCCGGAGACGCGCAAAGCTCAAGCGCAGGTCCGCGCCCGTCGCGCGGCCCGGACGCGCTTTGCGCGGTTGGCGGGGCGCTGTCCGCGCACCGGGCGCGTGACCCCGGAGCCCTGCTCGGTCGCGAAAGCGCGCCCTATGCCGCCGGCCGGGCGTCTGACTTGCAGCCCGCGCTTAGCAGGTGTGAGCCGACCGGCGGGCTGAGGTCGGGTCGCCGGGAGCGTTTCAGCTCCCGGCTCCCACGGATCCGGGCGTGACAGTCTCCCGTCACCCGGCTCTTCTCATCCGGCTGTTGGTCAATACAGGTAGGAGCGGCGGGCCCAGCGCCAGTGGACGAAGAGGTCGGGCTGTCGTTTGTGCAGCCCGTTCCACCACGCCACGAAGCTGGTCTCGCTCCGTAGCCGTCGATATTTCTTCCCAGCCCAGCGCCTCAGGTAGTAGTTGACGCGCCATAGGAGGGGCAGCAACGCCGACCGGTTATACCGGCCGTAGTAGCCGATCCACCCGCCGACGATGGGGTTCAGCCATCCGGCGAGGTCATCGAGCGTCAGGTCGGTGCGGCGATGGATCCGCATCTCGCGGAGCCGATCGCTTTTGGCTTTGAGCGCTTGCGGGCTGATCGCGGGCAGGAACGCGACGAACGGCTTGCCGGTCCTGCTGCTGAGCGCTCCCCGGGCACGGAACGCGTACCCGAGGAACGTGAACGCGGTGTGCTCGTGCTGACCCCGACGATTATCGTCCTTGCAATAGACGATCCTCGTCTTGGTGGGATGCAGCCGTAGCCCAACCTCGCTCATCCGCACGGCGATCCTGGCCAGCACGTGCTCCGCCTGACTGAGCGTCGTGCAGTGCACGATCGCGTCGTCGGCGAACCGTTCGAAAGGACAGCCGGGGAACTCCCGGGCCATCCACGCATCGAACGCGTAGTGCATGAACAGGTTCGCCAGGCACGGCGAAATCGCCGACCCTTGCGGAGTTCCCCTCGTGCGCTGCTCAAGGGTCCCGTCCGGATGCTGCAGCGGGGCCTCCAGCCACCGCTTGACGTAGAGCAGCACCCAGCGGCAGTCGGTGACCGCCATCACCGCTTTGACGATCAGGTCCCACGGCACCTCGTCGAAGAACTTCTGGACGTCAAGATCGATCGCCCAGTCGTACTTCCAGCACCGCTCCCGGCATGCCGCGAGCGCGTCATGGGGCGAGCGGTCCGGCCGATAGCCGTAGGAGTCCGGGTGAAACCGCGGTTCCACCAACGGCTCCAGGAACTTGGCCACGGTCGTTTGCGCGACCCGGTCTGCGATCGTCGGCACCCCGAGCATCCGGACCCCATCGCCATGCGGCTTGGGAATCACGACCGCTCTCACCGGCGGCGGGAACCAGGTCCCCGAACTCATCCGATTCCAGACCTTGAAGAGGTTGTTCTCAAGATCCTTCTCGAACGCGTCGAGATCCTGCTCATCAACGCCGGGAGCGCCCTTGTTGGCCTTGACCTGCCGCCACGCCTCCCACACCAGCAGCTTGGGAATCGCAAACGACTTGTCCTTCAGCCTTGTCATGCGTCCTCGCTTCCTCCCAGAACCTCACGGCCCCGGTTGTTCGATTCGACATCACCAATGAGCCGGCCCCTTCGCTCCACCACCACCCCAGCAAGCAGCGGCTTCACAGCTACTACGAGCCGGTCCGCCAGCGAGCGCCTCAACCGGTACTCAATGCCTCCAGTTGCCGCTGTTGGCACGCTCCCTCTCGCCGCCCGTCGAACTGACCCGCAGGCCCGGACGGCCGCTTTAGAACACTCGCTTTCTCACGTTCCCGTGCAAGAGCCGCAGACCAGGCTCGCGCCGCCTCAACGCCGGACACCACCTGGCCAACAACGCGGGCAGCCGCCAGGCTCATCCCGGGAACGCAGGCGCTCCCCGGTCTCGATGCCATCTGATTCGAAATTTCGACGCCTCAACAACGACCCCCGAACCGGTCGCCCAATACGGGACCCCGGCCCGGGAGCTCTGGAACGCCTTCCTGGTCCCCACCTGACCGGATCAAAGCCCAGCCTTCTCCCGGATCGCTCACCACGACGGTCTTCAGCCAACGCAGCACCGGGTGGTTTGACGCCCACCCCCGCAGGGCCGACGCCGGAGGGCCAACAAGCCTCCATCTCTCGCACAGCACCACCTATGAATACCGATTTCTTGGTCGCTTTGATCAACAGCGTGACCTCGCCGCCGGTCGCCGGCTTGGCCGCGTCGGCGGCGAACTGCATCCGGACCGTCACCTCGCCTTCGGGAAGCGATTCGTCGGCCTGCTGGCGGAACACGAACACGCCCATCATCGAGTAGGTGTGGGTCATCTTGCCGTCGTCGACGAACAGCGAGAATCCGCCCAGGTGGTCGGCTTCGGCGACGACCACCCCTTCGGCGCCGCCGGGTGGGATCATGAGCTCGGCGGTGATCGTGTACGAGTGGTTGTAGATCCGCGGGATCATCCCGGAGAGAACGTTCTGCACGCCGCCGCGAAACTCGTACGTGGGCGGTCTCGGGAAGGGGCGGAAGCATCCCGAAGAACCCGGCGAGCGGTGCCATTAGCGGCAGCACCTTGTACTTCTCGGCCTCCTGCCAGAACAGCTCCTGGAGCTCCTTGACCTTCTCGGGATGCCTGCGCTGCGAGATCATGCGCCTGGGAGAAGTCGTGGGGCAGGTAGTACAGCTCGGTCGGATCGTCTCGGGGTTCCACACGCCGGGGGCGTAGGGCTTGATCGCCTCGGGGGTCAGGACCCACGGGATCCGGGCGGTCTTCATCGACAGCCACCAGCCGTGCTTGTACATCGAGCGGTTGCCGATCGTCTCGAAGTACTGCTGGGTGTGGCGCTCGGGGGCGTTGGCGTCGGTGAGCGAGTCGGCGAACGTGACGCCGTGCATCGGCTGCTGCTCGATCCCGTCGATGTGGGTCGGCATCGGGATGCCGGTGATGTCGAGGATCGTCGGGCCGATATCGATCGCGTGGGTGAAATGCGTCCGCAGCGCACCTGGCTCGGTGATCCGCTCGGGCCAGTGCACGACGAGCGGGTTGCGGGTGCCGCCGAGATGCGAGCCGACCTGCTTGCCCCACTGAAACGGCGTGTTGCCCGCCCACGCCCACGCGGCCGCGTAGTGCGGGTCCATCATCGGGTTCCCCCACGCGTCGATGCCGCCGTAGCGCTCGGCGAGCTGCAGCTGCATCTCGTCGCTCAGCGGGATCCCGTTCTGCATTGTCAGCTCGTTGAACGAGCCGGTGATCGTGCCCTCCATGCTCGCGCCGTTATCCCCCCAGATCCACAGCACCAGCGTGTTCTCCAGCTCGCCGAGCTCGTCGATCGCGTCGATCACCCGGCCGACGTTGTTCTGGCTGACCCTCGGAACGCCGGCGTGCCCGGATGGCGTCATCTGATCCGGGCGATGCGAGCGGCTCGGCGATAGGGAGTCTTCGTCGCGTATCCCGACCCGACGGACCAACGAACTCCGTGCCCGACTCCAATACATCCCTCGCTCAGCACGCGGCCGCCGAGAGCAGCAGCGTATTCAAGGCAGCGGCCCGTCCTACGGTCATCGGCAAAGCCGTGTACGGGACCATCGTGGTGACGTCCGTGCTCGTGGTCTATGACGGCTGGGCCAACCTGCAGTTCTCGGACACGGTCGCGATCATTCTCGGCCCGGTCATCGCGATGGTCATCGGTCATGTCTTCGCGACAAGCTTGTCGAGCCAGGCCGAACTCGGCCGTCGCCCCACGGGAGGGGAGCTGCTCAGGACGGTGGGACGGGAGTCGTGGTTCCTGCTGGTCGCCGCGCCGCAGATCCTCCTCCTCCTTGTGCTGTCCCTGGTCGGGGTCAGCATGAGCGACGCGGTCCAAGCGCTGATCTGGGAGGGGGCGCTGTCGCTGGGGTTCTGGGGAGGCCTCGCGGCACAACAGGCAGGCCTGGGCGGCCGGGGCATCGCGCTTGGGGTCGTGATGGGGTTTGCGATCGGGGGCGTCGTCCTGGTCCTGCGGGTGATCCTCCAGCCTGAGGAAACGCACCCAACCAACGACGCTGCCGCCATTAGCCTCGAGTACGAGTGGGTCGCATAGCCTGGCCGTCAACGGCGGTGCGACGCCCGTCGCTCGCGGGGACGAAAGATGTCATGAGCAGTCTGTCCACCCTGACGTGTAGGGACCTCCTCACGGCGTTCCGCGGGTCACCCCGTGGCCTCCCCGCCCAGTCGGCGCCCAGCGTTCCGCAACGGGCTCATTGATACCAGCAGCTCGCGCAGGCCGCGCGCGCGACGGGGTGAAGATTGCATGACACGTGCTTTGCCACACCGACAAGCATCTCGAGCTCAACTGAGGATGACCTCCCTTGCGCGGATCTCGCGCACGTCGAGGCCCGGTTCCGGCCCGTGTCGCAGCCGGAAGACCCGTGCGCCTCGCAAGCCGCGCGGAGCGGGGAAGCCATCGACGGCGTCGAGATGCCCGTCCCACCACGAGGGGGGGTTTCTTGAGTGGGAGACCCGACGCCTGGGGCGGCGTCGCCAACTCGAATGTGATGAGTTCGGCATCGCCTGGCGGAGCATGGGTACGGCGAGCCCGATCCGGGAGTGCTGGTCCCGTTCCACACCAGCACAGCGATCGACCTCGGTGCCGGCTTCCGCTTTGATCGTTCCAGCGTTGGCTCGTTCTGCGAGGTGCACAGAGCGCCGGCGTGTGCGCTGGGCCGGTGAGCACCGCTGGCCGACGGGCGCCTTCTCGTCTGTGTCGCTGTGTTGGCGGGGCGGTCATCTCACCCCACGAACTCCTCGACGCTCGTTCGGCGTCTTCGTGGAGTTCTGTGGTCGCGGTCTATCGCCGGCGGACGCCTCACGGCCGTTGCGCGACCTCGGCCATCCACATGCGCCGCTTGGTCTCGTATTCGGGCGGTAACGCGCCTTCGAGCGCCTCGGCCGCCTCGAGTGCGCTCAGCGCCGAGCGGTAGTCGCCCCAGCCGGCGTCGCCGTCGGCGAGCAGGAGCGTCAGCTCGAGCGCATCGTGGCGTTCTGCTTCGGCAACCGGAGGGCCGGGCACGGCGGCCCGGTCGGTGAGCAGCTCGGCCGCGAGCGGGACGGGGCGCGCCGTCGCTAGATACGGAGCGAGGTAGCGGCCGGCGATCTTGACGGGCGGCCACCAGAGCGGCTGGTGTGATGCCACAGACGCGGCTGCCCCGCCGTACTGAGGGCGAGGCTGGTCGATCGCGATTGATGCCTGGCGTGAGACACGGTGCGGCTCGCAGCGCAGGTACAGCGGTGCACCGGCGGTCATCAGCAGACCGCGGAGCACCGGCCGGAACGGCCTTGGCGTGATCGCGGCGCCGGCACGCGCCGCGATCGCCTCAGCGACGACGTCGGCCTGCTGCGCCGCGAGGCCGCCCTGCTTGAGCGGGAAGGCAGTGATGTCGCCGGCGGCGTAGACATCGGTCAGTCCGGCGACGCGCCCGTGGGTGTCGACCGGGATGAACCCGTGCTCGTCGGCCGGCAGCCCGCTGACCCGCGGGCCCTCCGCGAGCGGGAGCGTGATCACGCGGTCGGCGAACACGCCGCCACCGCCGACCAGCACAAGCTCTCGGTCCTTGACCCGCGCCGGCATCGAGGAGCAGCGCAGCGTGATGCCGAGCGCGGCGAGCATTGGCTTGAGTGCCCGCGCGGCTTCGGGGCCGAAGAGCTCGAGCGGCTCCTCCTCGGGGGTAACGATGACCAAGCGCCCGCCGCCGGCGGCTTCGCGGAGATGGACTGCCGTCATCAACGCGAGCTCATACAGAGGCAGCGCCCACACCTGCTCCCGCGCCAGCGCGAACACGACCGACCGGGCGGTCCCGTCGACGAGCTCGTCTAGGAGCGCGCGTAGCCGCGGCACATCCGCGCGGCCGCCGAACGTGAGCGCGCCGGGAAGCGGGGCCGTGGCGCGGGCGCCGGTCGCGACGAGCAGCGCGTCGAACGGAATCCGCGTGCCCGATCCGGTCACGACCGCGCGACCTGTCGGATCGACGTGCTCGAGGGAGTCCTGGACATGATCGACTTGCTGGTCGGCAAGGATGTCGGCGATCTGGTAGCTGCGCGCCTCGGCCCGCCCAAACGCCTCGGCGACCGTCACCGGCCGGTAGACGAGCTCCGGCTCGGGCGCCAGCACCCGCACCGACACCGCGCGCCCGGCGAGGGCGCGCAGCGCGAGCAGCGCCTCGAGCGCGGCGACGCCGCCGCCGGCGATAAGCACCCGCAAACGAGGATCGCCGATGGCTCTCATCCGCCGCCCCACGCGATGATCCTGGCCACGTCGATGCTCGAGAGAACCCTGATCGGCCGCGCAGAGCGGGGCGCCACGACGACCAGGTGGTGGACGTCGTGGGAGATCATCAGCTCGCCCGCAGTCCTGTCAAAGCCCGAGCGCGGCCGGCGTAACAGCGTCGAGGTCAGACACGATCCCCCACACCTGCGGCTCACCCTGATCCTTGGCGGTCCCGATGACCGCCACGCAGTGCACGCGACGGGTGGCCGTGATCCGAGCGAGAACCCGAAGCGGAGCGTCGGCCGGGCACTCGAGGATCCCCGGGCACATAGCATCGGCGACGGTCGCGCGCGCGAGCGATGGGCACCGGTAGTCGCCCTCGTCGGGCTCGCTCGCAGCTCTTGACATGCGGCACTCCGTCAGCGGTTTGGAATCATGCTACTCCGCGGCGGCTCGACGTCCATCCGCACCAGGCCGTGACCGCGGACGTGAGTCTCCGCGCCGGAGCCCAGTCGTGTCGGCCAGCCCGCGCGCTGGTGCCCACCGGGACGCCTGCCGCAAGCGCGACAGCGGGGACGACGCTGGCTCCTGGACCCGCCGTCTGGGTGATCGCCGTCGTTCGGGCCGCGATCCGTAGTGTGCTCGGATGGTCGCGACCACGCCGCGGCGTACCGTCCTCGGAGAGCGACGGAAGAGAGGAAGCGATGTATGCAAGCGTTCGCCACTACAAGATCGGGGTCGGCTCGATCGGCTCGCTAATGCATCGCGTCGATGAGGAGTTTGCGCCAGCCCTCAAGCAGGAAGCCGGCTTCGTCTGCTACTTCGCGCTCGACACCGGCGACGGGACACTGCAGACGATCACCGTCTTCCACGACCGAGCGTCGGCGGAGCGCTCCGACGAGCTTGCCGCTGATTACGTGCGCGAGAACCTCGGCGAGTTCGAGCTGGAGCGCACGGCGGTGACCGCCGGGGAGATGCTCGTGAGTCGGGTCACGCCGGAGGTGCTCGACGATGCGCACCCGTCGCGCACCTCGCGGACGCGGCAGCGCTCTCGGCGAGGCCGCGAGGTGCCCCGAGGTGCGGTGCTGGTGGTCGGTGCGACCGGTCGCACCGGCCGGCTCATCGTCGCTCGCTTGGTCGAGCGCGGCGTCCGCGTGCACGCATTGGTTCGCGATCGAGCAAAGGCCGACGAGGTCCTGCCGTCGAAGGCGGTGCAATTCGTTGGAGATGTTCGCCGCGCCGGGACGCTGACCGAGCCGATCGCGGGGGTGCGCGCCGTGATCATCGCCACCTGCGGCAGCGCGCAGCACGACAACACCGCTGAGATCGTCGACTACCACGGCACCCGCAACGTCGTCGAGCGGGCGGCCGCGGCCAACGTCGACCTCGTCGTCTTCATTTCCAGCATCCACGCCAGCCGCCAAGAGCACTACCAAGACGTAGAGCCGACAAGCCTGGGATGGAAAGCAAGAGCCGAAGAGATCATCCGCCACTCTCACGTTCCCTACTGCATCATCCGCCCCGGCTGGCTCACGGGCGCAAACGGCGGCGCGCCGCTGACAGTGGCACAGGGCGATACCGCGGAAGGCCAGATCTCACCGACGGATCTTGCCGACGTCTGCACCCAGCTGCTCTCGCTGGCCGACGCACGCGGAAAGACGTTCGAGGTGATCGCCGCGCACGATCCCGACCCAGCGTCGAGCTTCCCATCCGCGGTCACCGCCTTGACGCCCGACAACGCCCTCCTTCAACCACACTAGCGCCGCGCGCCGCTCAACACCGCCGCCACCCCGACAGGGC
Source organism: uncultured Solirubrobacterales bacterium (assembly GCA_963752905.1). Classification (GTDB taxonomy): domain Bacteria; phylum Actinomycetota; class Thermoleophilia; order Solirubrobacterales; family Solirubrobacteraceae; genus Palsa-465. The sequence continues at coordinate 8,026 of CAVWAC010000015.1, read as the reverse complement.
TGGGCGCGCACGACCCGTCGAGCGTGACGGACTGAGGTGCTGGTCCGATCTCCGATCCAGACCGCGTTAAGCTCCTGCGTCGGACGACGAGCAGCGCCAACGCGTCAGTGCGCTTCGTCCCGGGGTCGGGCGATTGCTTTTGCCGTCCAGCCCGCTCGCTTGGCATGACTGCTTCCGCGACTTCCGATGGCCGCGGCCGGACCGGTCGGCAAAACCGAGGGCCCGTGTGGTCGGCAAGGACGTTGCCGGGACCATCGTGGCGGTCGCAAGGCGGTGAAGCAGTTCCAGCCGCAGGACGAGGTGTTCGGCGTTTGTCCGGGCGCCTTCGCCGAGTACGCTTGCGCGCACCCCGACAGGCTCGCGCCGAAGCCGGCGAACCTGGGCTTGGTGCAGGCGGCGGCTGTCCCGGTCTCGGCGTGCGCCGCCCTTCACGGTCTAAGCGACGCGGGCGGCCTGCAAGCCGGACAGACGGTGCTGATCGTCGGCCCTCGGGCGGCGTTGGCACGTTCGCGGTACAGCTCGCCAAGGCGTTCGGCGCGGACGTCACCGGCGTGTGCCGCACGGGGAAGTTGGAACTGGTTCGATCGATCGGCGCCGATCGTGTGATCGACTACACGTGCGAGGACTTCGCCGACGGGGCACACCGCTACGACCTGATCCTCGACACCGCGGGGAGACGCTCGCTGTCGCACCTGCGGCGCGCGCTTGCCCCACGGGGAACGCTCGTCCTCGTCGGCGGCGAGGGAGGCGGGCGGTGGGCGGGCGGCTTCGATCGCCAGCTGCGGGCGGTCGTGTTGTCCTTGTTCCTCCGCCAGACGCTACGCTCGCTGATCTCGATCGAGCGCCGGCAGGACCTTCTCTTCCTGAAGGACCTGATCGAAGACGGCAAGATGACGTCGGTCGTCGACAGGACATACGAACTCGACGATGCTGCACGGCGCTCACCGACGCCGACGAGGGCCACAGCCGCGGCAAGCTCGTCATCGCCATGGCCAGCGACCGGCTCCAGCAGCCTGCCTTGGTTCCGGCGCGTCCCATGGAGGTGACGTGATGCTCGAGGTAGCCGTCGCGTGCTCGACGTGCTCGACGCCCCGCGCACGGACCAGCCACATGACGCCAAGTGCTGAAATTATGCCGCCCCTCCAGCCGCCGAGAAGATCAAGAGGCTGGCACCCGCGGCCCCTTCGTGTAGAGCAAATGCGCTCCGATTCGGCCAGACGGCAGCAGTCAGCTCACGGCAACGAATCGGATCGGTGCCCGGGCGAACGGTCGGGTTGATTGCTGGTGCGTTCGCGCAACGCTCCGGCGTGTGCGCGGATGCTGGGATCGCGGCGCACTTTGAACACGCTGGCGAGCGCGGTCGCGCCGAGCACGATGGCGATCACCGCCAGGGACGAACCGGTCGAGATCTCAGGGATCGCGTGGTTCTGCTGGTGGGCGAACTCGAGCACGAGCTTGATGCCGATGAAGGCGAGGATGAGCGCCAGGCCGGTGGAGAGGTAGACAAGCCGGTCGAGCAGCCCGGACACCAGGAAGAACAGGGCGCGGAGGCCGAGGAGCGCGAATGCGTTGGCGGCGAACACGATGTAGGCGTGCTGGGTGACGCCGAACACAGCGGGAATCGAATCGAACGCGAACAGCACATCGCTGCTGCCGATCGCGATCAGCACCAGTAAGAGCGGCGTGAACACGCGATGGCCATCGACTCGGGTGAGGATCCGTCCGTGTTCGTAGTCGCTGCTGAGCGGTAGCGCGCGGCGGGCGATGGCGACGAGGGCGTTGTCCTCCGCGGAGGGGTCCTCGTCGCGGTGGCGGAACAGCTGGACCGCGGTTCCGATCAGGGCCAGTCCGAAGAGCAGGAACATGAGCGAGAACGCGGCCAGCAGCGTGGCCCCGAGGGCGATGAACACCGTCCGCAGACCAAGCGCGATCGTGATCCCGATGGTGAGTGCCTTGGGTTGCTGCTCGGCGGGCACCGAGAAGGCGTTGATGATGATCAGGAACACGAACAGGTTGTCGACCGAGAGGCTCTTCTCGACGACGTATCCGGTGAAGTACTGCGTGCCGAGATCCCAGCCGGCCAGGAGCCCGAACACGACCCCGAACGACATCGCGACGGCGATGTAGAAGGCCGACCAGCGGGCTGCCTCGCCGAAGCGCACGGGGTGCGCGTGGCGCCCGAGCAGCAGCCAGTCCAGAGTCAGCAGCGCTGCGATCACGGCGAGGGTGATCGCCCAACCCGCGGCGGTTACCTGCTGCACCGGGCTCTCCTGGCCACCCGTAGATACGAGATCCAAGGCCGGCACGGCACGGGAGTTCCGTCGCTAGCGCTCGCGTGGGCGGCGGCGGGTCGCCGATCGGGCGAGTCAGGGGTAGACACTCCGCTCGCCGCCGCGGATGCGGCGAGATCTGCGGCCACGTGGATCATGCGCTGGCTAGAGGATCGTCCGCAGGCCGTGGACGGCCGCGGCACCAAGCGCGATTTCGAGCGCAACCCCCGTAACGCCAACCACTATCCCCGCCGTGACGACGGCGAAGTCTTCGAGGAGCACGCCGAGCGAGAGCAGGACCACGCCGAGCGCGGGCAGGGTATCCAGCGCGCTGAAAGGCGGGGCGAAGAAAGCACCGGTCGTGCCGCCGATCACCAGCAGGCCGTAAACGAGATCGGTGAAGCGGCGGTGAAACAGGAAGCTCAACCGAGGGCGCGAGAACCGCTCGAGTCGGCGGATCAGCTTCAACAGCGCCGCAACGAAGCGCTGCTGCTTCTCACCAGCAAGCGCGAGCGCACGCCACCGGTCTGGCAGCCACACCTCGCGCCGTCCGGCGATCAGCTCAAGCGCGAGCAGCGCCGCGATGATCTCAAACACATGCGTCACCCCACCGGTCGGTAGCGGCAGCGCTGGAACGCCGAGGAACAAGACGAGAAGGATCGCGAAGCTCTTATCGCCGAACGCGTCGATGAGACTCCCCACGGTCTTCTCGCCGTCGCCGGTCAGCCACCCTTCAAGCTGATCGCTGAGCGTCGGCGGCCTGTCGCTCGCGGTCATCTGATCGGAGTCTGACCGCTGCGGGCGCGCCAGCGGTGCCTGCCCCAGACGCTCGTCCCGACGGCCGCCTCGATGATCGGACCGATCCGCGGCCGGAGCAGCCACAGCCGGCATGGCCGGCCGTGACTGTCGCTCGGAGGACATACCGATCACGCCGCGACGGCGAACGCTCGGTCACCGTCCAGCGCCCGCAGCCTCCGAATGCGCTCCGCGAGTGGCGGATGGGTCATAAACAGTGTCGCGAGACCCTGCCGCGGCAGCGGGTTGACCGCATACAGCGACGCCGTGGCGGGATTGACGTTCATCGTGATCGCCTGCGAACCGTGCTCCAGAGTCGCCAGCGCGTCAGCCAGCGGAGCAGCGCGGCCGAGCAGTTGCGCGCCCGTCGCGTCCGCGAGGTACTCGCGCTGGCGAGAAACACCGAGCTGAAGGAGCATCGCCGCGATCGGCGCCAGGATGATCGTTGCCAGCGTTCCGAGCAGCCCCAGCGGCGAGTCCTCCTCATCCGAGCCGCCGAACAGCATCGAGAACTGCAGGACACTCGCGACCGCCGAGATCGCCCCCGCAACCATCGCCGCGATCGTCGCGACGAGAATGTCGCGATTCTTGATATGGCCAAACTCGTGCGCGAGCACTCCCTTGACCTCCTCGGCGGGAAGCTGCGCCAGCAGACCCTCGGTCACCGCCACCGCGGCGTGCCGCGGGTTGCGGCCGGTCGCAAACGCGTTGGGCTGCTGAGACGGGATCACGTGAAGCCGCGGCGCCGGCACCTCGGCGCGGCGCGCGAGGTCCTTGACCACCCGCGCGAGCTCCGGCAGGTGCCCGGGCGGGACTGGCTGAGCGCGGCTCGCGGCGAGCGCGATCTTGTCCGAGAACCAGTAGCCGACCACGTGCATCCCGACGGCCAGCGCGACGAATAGATAGAGCGCGCCGCCGCCGATCGCGCCGCCGATCGCGATCAGCAGCCCGGTCAGGCCTGCGATCAGCAGCCAGGTCCGAATTTGGGTAGCGAAACGAGTCGCTGTGATAGTCATGCTCTCGAGTCTCCTTTCGACTGAGCGCCGTGATTTGACGTTCAGCCGAAGGTTTCTCCCGCCCCTATCTCGGGGCCGGCGCACCCGGGCCACTTGGACCGTACTGACGAGCAACGCCCGTTCGGGGATACTGCCCCCCGGCACGGCTCATCATAGCGCTTGATCCGCCGCCTCAGACACCGCCGCTCGCGCTCAGCGGAAGCTCTTCGCAGCGGCTGATTCTCCCTTAATCCAATCATCCAGCGGACGTCCGACGCGTTGGTCTCAAGACCGCTCCTGTCCGCCCGAATCGGGCAGCCAGGATCGCGGCGTCGACACCCCTCATGAATCCTGTTGGGGTGATCAATGCGCAGGTGGAGACGACCGGGTTCGGTGCGGCGAGCAGCCGTCTCGGCCCGATCGGAGTGCGGGAGCAGCAGCTAGCTCATGGGCGGTGTGACAGGTGCCCCGCGCCGCGTGATTCGCACGAGATCGATGCGGTTCCCGCGTACGGCTTCGACGGTGAGCGAGAACTCGTCGGCGGTGAGGCGTTCGCCAGCGCGTGGGAGGTGGCCGAGCGTGTCGAGCACGAGACCACCGATGGAGTTGTAGGAGGTGGTTTCCGTGTCGAGCTCAATCCCGTAATCCCGTAGGTCGGCGAGGGCGACGTCGCCGCGTACCTGCCACTCCCCGTCGTTCAGCTGTCGCACGGGTCCGGCAGACGGATCGGTCTCATCGGCGATCTCACCGACGATCTCCTCGACGATGTCCTCGATCGCGACGATGCCGGCGGTCCGTCCGTACTCATCCACGACGACCGCAATCGTGCTGCGGGTGCGGCGCAGTTCCGCGAGCAGGGTGTCAAGCGGCTTGGTCTCTGGGACGATCGGTGCTGCGCGGACGACCTCTTCGATGCTGGCCTTCGGTCCCTCCGACAGGATCAGACGAAGCAGTGAGTTGGCGTGGATCACCCCTTTGACGCGGTCGGGATTAGCGTCCTCGGTGACAAGCAGGCGGGTGTGTCCGGACTGGATGCAGAGGTCGGAGGCCGCTCCGGCGTCCGCTGTGATGTCGACCGTGACCACCGTGGGGATCGGTGTCATTACCTGGCGGGCCTGCTGCTCGTGGAGTTCGAACACGCCCGCGAGCATTAGCGCCTCGTCGGGCGCGATCTGCCCGCCCTCGAGCGATTGGGCGATCAGCAGCTTCAGATCGTCTGGCGTGCCGCCCTCCTGGAACGCGACAGAAGGATCGACGCCAAGGACCCGGAGGATCGCGTTGGACGCGCCGTTGAGTCCGGCCACCGCGGGACCAAGCGCTTTCGCAAACCAATACAGCGGGCGGGCCACCGCCCGGGACATCGCCTCGGCGCGCGAGATCGCGAAGAGCTTCGGTACCTGCTCCCCGATGGTGATGTGAAGCGCTGTCGTGAGCACGTAGGCGACCGTCAGGCTGATCGCGAGCGCCAGCCCATGTGAGAGGGCACCGTGGAGCCACGGGTGGATCAACTCGGCGATCGCCGGCTCGCCCAGAAACCCGATCCCTATGGAGGCAAAAGTCACCCCGAGCTGGCAGGCCGCGAGGTACTCGCTGATCTCGCGGATCTCGTGCAGCGCGAGCCGCGCGCGCGCATCCCCTTCCGCAATCTGCTCCAAGCGAGAGCGGCGGGCCCGTACCAGCGAGAACTCAGCGGCGACGAAGAACGCGTTCACCAAGATCAACACGAGCATCCCGGCGAGCAGCACGGCGGTCATCGCCGCGCACCAATGCCGGACCTGCCGCAATCGGGGTTCCGCGGCAGGTCACGATCCCCGTGCAGCCCGGCGCAGCGCGCCGCTGACAGTTCGGCCAGGCCGCCGGGCGCGGAAACGCCCTGACTCACGGCCAGTCCGTCGCCGAGGTCCAGCCGGGCGGCGGAATCGATCCAGACGTCCGACACAGCATGTAAGGATCTCATCGGGCGATCCAGGATCTCTCTAACGGCCCCAGGACCGACGCCTGGGCCATTTGCGCCTCCCAGTCCGCCTACACGCTCCCACGGTCCCACAGGCCAAATCAGCACCGACGGCTGCGTCGGATCAGCAGCGGGTGCGGGACGGAGCAGATGTGGCCACGCCTCCGACGTCCGAACGTTCCACGTCACGAGGCGCGCCCACCTCATCGATCACCAGCCGCGACCGGTTCTCCTGCAGCAGATCTACCCCGTCACCAGGGTCGACGGTGGACAGGATCATCAGCAGATCGGATCCGAGATCGAGGTTCACGCGCGCCAACTCGGCGGCGGTCCGCGCGGGGCGTAGGCCCTACCTGCGCCTCGCGGGGGAATAGGTCCTGCCGGGCATACAGTCCGGGCGTGGCCGAGAATCCGAGCACGAGCGCGGGCGCACGAGTCGGCCGGGCGCTGCTGCGCGCTTTGATCTGGCTCGGCCGTGCGGTGCGCGGCGAGGTGGTCGACTTCGTCGGCGGCCCTGCGCGCGCCCGGGTGATCGGCCTGTTCGGTGCGGTGCTCGCCCTCGGCAGCGCCGACGCGGCGACGATCGGGGCGGTGGCGCCGCAGCTCGAGCGCGCATTGCACATCGGCAACACGAAGATCGGGCTGTTGAGCTCGGTGGCGCTGCTGGTCGGGGCGGTGTTCGTCGTTCCGGTCGGGATGCTGGTCGACCGCGTCAAGCGCATGCCGCTGCTGTCGGTCAGCATCGTGCTGTGGAGCATCGCTTCGCTGGCCAGCGCGTTCGCCAGCAGCTACGTAAACCTGCTGCTCTCCCGCTTGGCGCTCGGCGCCGTGACGGCCACCGCCGGCCCGGCGATCGCCTCGCTGACCGGCGACTACTTCCCAGCCCGTGATCGCGGCCGCGTCTGGGCGTACATCCTCGCGGGCGAGGCGGTCGGCACCGCCGCCGGGTTCATCCTCAGCGGCGCGGTAGCCAGCATCATCACCTGGAGAGCGGCGTTCGTGCTGCTCGCGATCCCGGGGTTCTTCCTCGCGCGCACGCTATGGCGCACCGTACCCGAACCGCGAAGGGGCGGCCAGAGCCGACTCGAGCCCGGGGCCACCGTGCTTGTGGCGCCGCCGTCCGCGGAGCTCCCGAAACCCGACCCGCAAGCGCCGCCGCCCGGTGAGCCGGGCGGAGCTCCGGACGAGCTTGCTCGGGCCGCAGCGCAGCGACGCGGGGTACAGCCCGACCCTCGGCGGGTGCTAGACGAGGACCCGCAAGCGCTTGGTCTCGTGCGCGCCGTGCGCTACATCCTGTCGGTCCCAACGAACGTGCTGCTGATCATCGGCTCTTCGCTTGGCTACTTCTTCTTCGCCGGGATCCAGACGTTCGCGCTGCTGTTCGTGCGCGGCCACTACCACGTCGACCAGGCGACCTCGGAGTTGGGGCTGGGCCTCCTGGTCGCCGGCGGGTTGATCGGGACGCTCGTCAGCGGCCACCTCACCGACCTGATGCTGCGCCACGGCTCTCTCACGGCGCGTGTGGTGGTACCAGCCTGCTGCTACCTCGGCGCCGTGCTGCTGCTCATCCCCGGCATCATCGAGACACACTTCTATCCCGCGGTGTGGTTTGACGTCGGCGGCATGGCACTGATATCCGCGGCCAACCCGCCCCTGGACGCCGCCAGACTCGACATCATGCCCGCCGGGCTCTGGGGACGGGCCGAGAGCACGCGCACGTTCCTTCGCTCAATCACTCAGGCGATCGCGCCACTGGCCTTCGGCGGGCTCGCGGACCTGATCGCCGGCATCTTCCCCGTGCAGACCCCGGTCGGCACCCACCCCGGCCTCGTCTCCCCGAGCAGCGCAAAAGGCCTTCAGTTCGCCTTCCTGATCGGCCTCGCCTCGCTCGCCGCCGCCGGCATCTGCCTCTTCCGCGCGCGGCGCACCTATCCCGTCGATGTGGCCACCGCCGCCGCGTCCCGTCAAAGCAGCGCGCCTCCGGCGAGCGACGTCGACATCACCGCCGCCTC
>CAVWAC010000014.1:0-236888 GCA_963752905.1 uncultured Solirubrobacterales bacterium | reverse complement strand
GACGCCCTCGCCGACGTAGCCTCCCGCCCAGGCGATCCCGGTGTCCCGGTCGAGCCCGACGGCGGGCAGCCACTTGCGGGAGACGCCAAGTATCCCGTGCCAGGCCTGGTCGACGCCGATGCCCTCGAGGGCCGGGAACAGACGGGCAAGACGGTCGCGCAGCGCGTTCACGGTGCGCTCGGGCGGCCGGCTCTGCTGCTCGGTCACCGAGCCCCATCGGTCGGCACCCCGCGCCCGCCGATGGCGATGCGGCCGTCGGCGGTCCGCTGCAGATACACGTAGCGGTGCTGGCCGTCGTGCAGCGTTTCGCAACCGTCCCAGCCGATCCGCCGCCAGAGCTCCTCGGACAGCGGCTCGGTGACGATCATCGAGCTACCGAGCGGCACGAGCATGCGGCGCAGCCCGGGCAGGCGGGCGGTGTAGCCCTCGGTGGCCCGCACGATGTAGCGGGCGCGCACCGTGCCACCCGGCGTGACCGCCACCCCCGGGCGGACCTCGGTCACCCGGGTCTGCTCGTGGATGACCGCACCGGCGCGCTCCGCCGCGTCGGCGAGCCCGCGGGCGAGCGCGGCCGGCTGCACCCGGGCGCAGTGGGCGAAGTACCGCGCCCCGAGCACGCCGTCGACCGCCACCCGTGCGGTCGCCTCCTGTGCGGTGAGCAGGTGACTGTCCTCCGGTCCCATCCCCCAGGCGTGATCGGCGGCGACACGGCGCGCACGCGCTCGAGCTCGAGCGGCGTCTGGGCCACCATCAGCGTTCCGCCCTGGACGAAGTCGCAGTCGATCCCCTCGCGCGCGACGACGGCGCCGACCTCGTCGACGGTGTGAGCGATCGCGTGCTCGAGCGCGACGGCGCCGCTGCGCCCACCGCGCTTCGCCCACGCCTCCTTGGACCCGGCGAGCTCGCCGAGCACCCAGCCTCCGTTACGCCCGGAGGCGCCGAAGCCGGCGATCTCGGCCTCGACCACGACGACGTCGAGCGACGGGTTCGCCCGGCACAGCTCATACGCGGTCCACAGCCCGGTGAAGCCGGCGCCGATGATGCAGACGTCGGCCTCCCGGAAGCCGCTGAGCGCCGGCCGCGGCGGGGCCGAGGGGCGAGAGCTGGGCCAGCCAGCGCGATACTCCGGCGTAGCGGTCCTGGAACGCGGAGTCACTCATGGCGATGCACCGGCTCACGCGTGTCGGCGAGCTGTTCGATGAGATCGGCGGCGAGCGCCGTGCCCGACGTCTGGCGCAGTCGCCGGCCGGCGGCGGCCACGCGGGTGCGGATGGTCTCGTCGGTGAGCACTCGGGCCACGGCGCCGGTCAGCTCCTCCTCGGAGAACGTGTAGGTCGGGACGCGCACGCCGAAGCCGGTCCGTGCACCCGCTGCGCGTTGTCGTGCTGATCCCAGAAGATCGGCAGCGCGACCATCGGCGTGCCGAACCACATGCACTCGGTCGTCGTGTTGTTGCCGGCGTGCGTGATCACGGCATCGACGTGCGGAAGGACTGACACCTGCGGCAGAAACTCCTCCCCGGTCATGTTCTCGGCCAGTTCGAGCTCGGCGTGCTGGGGTCCCTTGCTGACGACGAACCGATACGGGGTGCGGCCGAGCACGTCGATCAGCCGCCGCATCAGCTCGACGTCCCCGGCGCCGAGCGAGCCCATGCTCAGGTATACGAGCGGACCCGTGCCGGCGGGCGGATCCCAGTCGGGGTCGGTCGCGCGGACGCTCGTCTCGAGGTTGTGCCACGTCGGCGCGAGCCGCTTCCGGCGTGGATAGTCGAGCTCGGCCGGATAGAGCATCAGATTGAGCCACGGCGACTCGTGGATCATCTCGGGCTGCGGCAGAGGCGGCGCGCCGCGCTGCCGGCAGAACTCCGAGAACCCGGCCTGGAGCTCGCCGGTCTGCCGCGAATACTCGGCGTGGAACTCGGCCCAGTCGGCGTCGTCCTCTGACGGGAGGCCGGAGAACCGCGGCGGGAGCGCGGGGTCGGGCAGCTCGAGCGGGTTGCAGGAGGCGATCCGTACCCACGGCGTGCCGCGAGCCGGAATGGCCGGGAACGAGACGACGTTGTCCTCGACGATCACGTCGGGCTCGAGCTCGCCGAAGATCTCGACGAGGCGCTCGTCGACATAGCGGGCACCGTCGATTAGCGCCTCCCACGTCGGAGCGATGAAGCTCCCGAGCTGCTCGCGGGTGCTCTGGCGGAACACCGGAGCGGTGTCACGGATGAAGTCCTTCCAGAACTGGCCCGGCTCCTCAGGGGTCTCCGGCGCAGGGGCGAGGCGCATCAGCCGCTCTTCGAAGCCCTTGGCCTCGAGCGTGCCGCCGAATGACTCCTCGACGACGAACACGACACGGTGGCCCCGTGCCCTGAGCACGTCGCCGATGCCGACGCAATTGTTCGTCGGCCCAAATGCCCCTTCGGGGAAGAAGACGATGGTTCTGCGCCTCCGTTCGCTGATGGTCACAGCGTATTGGGCGGCGCGCCCGCGTGGCGTGACGTCGGCGGCCATCAGGTGCCTTCACCCACATGGGGTGATGCACCGCACCCGTGCGGACTGGAGCATCGCACTGCCAATCGAGAGGGAGCGTGATCGTGAGCGATAAGGTCGAGGCGAACCCGGCGAAAGACGGCTCTGCGGACGGCGCCCAGAGCGCCACGAGCACCCCGGCCCGCCCGCCGGACACGATGCCGCAGAGCGCCGCGGCGCCGTCACCGTTTCCCCCGATCGCCGACTATGCGTTCCTGTCGGACTGTCACACCGGTGCGCTCGTCGCACCTGACGGCTCGATCGACTGGCTGTGCGTCCCGCGCTTCGACTCGCCGAGCGTGTTCGGCACCCTGCTCGACCGCGGCGCCGGCTCGTTCCGGCTCGCCCCGTTCGGGATCAACGTCCCCAGCGGGCGCGTCTACGAGCCGGGCACGAACACGCTCATCACCTCGTGGAAGACACCGACGGGGTGGGCGACGGTGCGCGAGGCGCTGACGCTCGGTCCTCGTCGGGGGGAGGACACGATCACCCCGCACACGCGGCCGCCGACCGACGAGGACGCCGAGCACATGCTCGTCCGGACGATCGCCTGCGTCGACGGCGAGGTCGAGATCGAGCTCGTCTGCGAGCCGGTGTTCGACTACGGCCGCGTGCCGGCGACCTGGACGCTGTCCGAGGACCGGCACACGGCGACGGCGACCGGGGGCGACCAGACGATCCGTATCGACACCGACCTGCTGCTCGGCATCGAGGGCGGCCGGGTCCGGGGCCGGCATGTGCTGGGGTTCGGCGAGGAGGTCTACTGCGCGCTGTCCTGGGACGACGGGCTCGAGCCGCCGGCCACCGTCCAGGACGCCAACGACCGGCTCCAGGCGACGACGCGCTTCTGGCGCGCGTGGCTCGGGCGGGCGCGCATCCCCGACCACACCCTGCGCCCCCTCATCCAGCGCTCGGCGCTGACCATCAAGGGGCTCACCTACATGCCCACAGGAGCGACGGTCGCGGCGCTCACCACCTCGCTGCCGGAGACGCCCGGCGGCGAGCGTAACTGGGACTACCGCTACACCTGGATCCGCGACTCGACCTTCACCCTCCAGGCGCTGCACTACCTCAACCTCGACTGGGAGGCCGACGAGTTCATGCAGTTCATCGCCGACCTCGAACTGACCGAGGACGGCGCGCTGCAGATCATGTACGGCATCGACGGCCGCCGTGACCTCACCGAGTCGCTCATCAAGGAGCTCTCGGGTTACGCCAGCGCGCGCCCCGTGCGGGTCGGCAACGGCGCTTTCGACCAGCGACAGAACGACGTGTTCGGCGCCGCCTTGGACTCGGTGCTGCTGCACACCCGGCGTAGCCAGCGGCTGCCGCGGCGGCTGTGGCCGCTCGTGCAGTCCCAGGCCGCGGGCGCGATGGCGGTCTGGCGGGACCCTGATCAGGGCATCTGGGAGGCCCGCGGCAAGCCGCAGCACTACGTGTCCTCCAAGCTGATGTGCTGGGTGGCGCTCGACCGCGCCTCGAAGCTCGCCGCCATCCAGGGCGAGGCGGAGCTCTCGACGGGCTGGCGCAAGGTGGCCGACGAGATCAAGGCCGACATCCTTGAGCACGGCGTCGACAAGCGCGGTGTGCTCTGTCAGCACTACGGCACCGAGGCGCTCGACGCCTCGACCCTGCTCGCGGCGAGCTTCGGCTTCCTGGCGCCGGGTGACGAGCGGCTGCGGGCCAGTGTGCTGGCGATCGCCGACGAGCTGACCGAGAGCGGCTTCGTGCTGCGCTACCGCACCAATGAGACCGATGACGGGCTGTCCGGCAAGGAGGGCACCTTCCTGATCTGTTCGTTCTGGCTCGTCTCGGCGCTCGTCATCATCGGCGAGATGCAGCGGGCCCGCGACCTCATGGAGAAGCTCTCGCGGATCGCCTCGCCGCTCGGCCTCTACGCCGAGGAGTTCGACGTCGACACCGCGCGTCACCTCGGGAACTTCCCCCAGGCGTTCTCGCACCTCGCGCTCGTAGAGGCGGCCGGGCGGATCGTGCTCGCCGAGCGCATCCAGGAGCTGGGCGGATGAGCATCGGGCAGTCGCGACGGCTGACTTAGACTGGCGCCATGCCCTGCCTCCTCGCGCTGCTCGCGCTGATCTCGCCGCGGCTCGTCCTCTTCCTGATGGCGATCTTCGGCAACGTGCTCAGCCACGCCTACCACAACTGGCTGATCCCGCTGATCGGGTTCTTCGTCCTACCGTGGACGACGCTCGCCTACGCCGCCTTCTGGGACTGGGCTCCCGGGCATCACGTGCGCGGAATCGACTGGTTCTTCATCGTGCTCGCCTTCCTGCTCGATCTCAGCTCCTGGGCCGGGGGTCGGAGCGCCCGAGCCGCTCGCGGGTAGCGCCGCCGCGTCCGCGTCCGGCGGGGTCGTCGTCGTCGGCGGCGGTGGTGGCGGCGGCGGCGCGGTGAGGGTCGCGCTCATCTTGATCGCCCGCACCGCGCCGGTCGCGCCGGATTGGAGGGTGACTCCCAACGCCACGACGAAGATGCCCGGGATGAACAGCGTCTTGGAGCCGAGCATGAGGATGCCCACTCGCCCGAGGATGTAGGGCGGAGCGCACACGGTGGCGCTCAGCGCGCCGCCGAGCGCCGCCGACCAGAAGCGGTCGGTGCGCGAGCGCTCGGGCGGCTTGACCCCGATGATGCGGGCCGGCACAGCGATGTAGGCGAACATCATCAGCCCGCAGGTGATCCCGAGGCTGAGGGTGAACCAGGGGTGCGGATTGCGGGTGGCGATCGTGGTCGAGAAGGCGAGCAGGATGCCGAGCACGCCACCGGATCCGGCGATCGTGCGCAGGTGCTTCCGGGCCTTGGCCACGGCCGGGCGAATCTCCGGCTTGCCCGGTTCGGCGATCGCGAACGCGAACACGCCGTTGAGAAAGAAGCTGACGATCGTGATGCCGACGATCACGATCCAGATCGGGATGAGGAGCGGTCCCCGGATGACGTGGAAGCTCTTGCCGTGGAGGACGTGGACCTTGAGGTCGAACATGGCCAGCCAGATCCACATCGCCGGGAGGATCGTGACCAGCGTGAGCCGCCAGTTGGACAGCAGCAGCCGCACGCCGTTGAGCAGGAGAACGAGCGCCCCGATGGCGAGCCCCAGCGGGGCGAACACCCGCCGCCTGTGGCTGAGCCGGAGGATCGCCTGCTGGATCTCAGCGTCGTCGCCGTTCTGGATGGCGTCGACGAGAGCGCGCACCCGCGCAGCCAAGCGAACCGACTTCCGATCGGTATTCGGCATCGTGCCTATAGCTTCTCAGCCCGGCCGGAAACCTGCATCCACACGGGACGGGATGAGCTCCGGAAGGAGCTACGCCACGGACGGGCAGACGGCGGTCGTCGGCGAAACGGGCTAGCTTGGGGCCATGGACAAGGCCATGGACGAGGCCGTGGACGAGGTCGGCGAAGCCGGCGAGGTCGAGCTACCGCGCAGCCGCATCCGGCGCGTGTTCGCGGCCTCGAAGGCCCTCATCCGGCTCGTCTACCGCGACCCTGAGCACGTCTCTGAGCGGCTGATGATCTACGCCTCGGACCACCTCAGTGACGAATCGCGCGAGTGGGCGCAGCGCACGCTCGCCGCCCATCCGGACGTGCCGAAAGCGCGGATCGGCGAGGACCTGCGCACACAGTCGGCCCACATCGCCCGGGTCGACGGCGCGATCTCCGGCACCCCGTTCTTCATCGCGCTCGTCCCCGGATATCTCACATACCTCGTCCAGGAGATGCGGATGACGATGCGCACCGCGGCCCTGTACGGGCGCGACCCCGGCTCCGAGCGCGTCGCCGCGGAGATGCTCGCCCTACGAGGGGTCCACCCGGACGTCGACACCGCCGCGGCCTCGCTCGAGGCCGTGCGGGCCATGCCGATGCCCGAGCATCCGGACACCAAGCGGCCGTTGAGGACGTGGATCCACAGCGTCTACCTGCTGCTCGTGTTCGGCGGCTTCCTCTCGCCGTCGGAGGCCAGCGAGGACGAGCGGAGCCGCCTGCGGACCGCGCTCGGGCTGGTCATGGGAGTCGCTCTGTGGGTGATCACCTGGGTGTTCCCGGTGACGTTCATGGTCATGATGGCGTGGGGCTGCGAAACCCACTGCCGCCAACTCGGCCGGCGAACGCAGATCTACTACGGCGACGAGGGCGAGTCGATCGCCGCGGCGATCGCGGCCGCCGATCACCGTGAGGACCGCGGGCACGACAAGCGCGCCGTCGTTCGCTCGGTCGTGCTGTTCCTCTCCGTGGCCGTCCCGATCGGCTTCATCGCCTACGTCGACCACATGCACAAGAAGACCGGGATCAACGGCCTTGGCGCGCTCGGCGCTCTCGTCGCGCTGTCGCTCGTGATCGCGACGCTCGTCATCTCCAACCGGCGCGCGGGTTAGAGCCCGCGAGGCCCGCGCGCCTCGGGGCGCGTGACCTACCGGCGACCGCTCAACGCGGCGAGCCGCGCGAAGAACCGCGGCGCCCCGATGGCGACGACGATCGACTCGGCGAGCCGGGGCGCGAGCTCCTGGACGGCGAGCAGCGGGCGCATCGGCCAGGCCGTGAGCAGCACGTCCGGCCGGTCGTCGCGGATCGCCGCGACCACGGCCCGGGCCACCCGGTCGGGCTCGACCGGCCGCAGCGGCCACGGCGCGTCGACACCGAGCGCCTGCATCCGGGGGTACATGCCCTCGCGCGCGATGAACCCGGGACAGATGACGCTGCAGCCGACGGGCGTGCCGGCGAGCTCGGCGCGCAGCGAGCGGCCGAGCCCGAGCAGCCCGGCCTTCGAGGACGCGTACAGCGCGTTGTACGCGTTCCCGCCCCGACCGGCGAGCGAGGAGACGAGCACGACGTGGCCGCGCCCACGCGCGAGCATCCCCGGCAGCGCGTGACGGGTGAGCACCATCGGCGCGAGCAGGTTGATGGTCATCAGCTCACTCAGCTCCGCGTCGGTGAAGGACGGGTACGCGGCCGGGATCTCGATGCCCGCGTTGCTGATCAGCAGGTCAAGCGGTCCGATCGCCTGCTCGGCCTCCGTCACCAGCGTCGCGGCCTGCTCGAGATCGCGGAGATCGGCGGTCACCGGCTCGGCCGTCACCCCGTCACGCTGGAGCTCCGCGGCCAGCGCAGCGAGCGGCTCGCGGCGCCGGCCGGAGAGCGCGAGTCGGGCGCCGCGGCGCCCGAGCTCGGAGGCGATGTAGTGCCCGAGCCCGCCGGCCGCCCCGGTGATCAAGGCGTTGGCACCGCGCACGTCGTCCACGCCGCCCACGCTAAACCGTGGTGGCGTCGCGCGCGCCCGTAAACGATGCCCAGCACGATCGGTAGTTGTTGGCAACCCGGCCGCGGACTTCTGCTCTGGCAGCGCCCGCGCTCACGTGAAAGGTTGCGAGCATGTCGACGATCGAGGAGCGTCTGACCCCGCTCGATGCCACCTTCCTCGAGCTCGAGCAGGCCGCGGAGGGCGCGATGATGCACATCGGCGGGGCGCTTGTGTTCGACGCCCCCGCCGACGGGGGTCCCGCCCCTTCGGTCGAGCAGTTGATCGCGTTGCTCGAGGAGCGCTTCGAGGCTCTCCCCCGTTTCCGTTGCCGGTTGTCGGAGGATCACGTCCATGGCCTGCGCCGGCCGGCCTGGATCGAGGACCCCACCTTCGACCTCCACGCCCATGTGCGGCACGCGACGCTGCCGACCCCCGGCGGCGAGGACGAGATGCACGAGTGGCTGGCCGACTTCTGGTCGCACCGGCTCGACCGCGCGCGCCCGCTGTGGGAGATGACGCTGGTCGACGGCCTCCGCGACGGGCGCTGGATGCTCGCCACCAAGACCCATCACGCGATGGTCGACGGCGTCGGCTCGATCGACGTCGGCCATGTGCTGCTCGATACCGAGCTCACGGACGCACGGCGAGGAACCGGCGCCTCGGCGCCGAACGGCGCGCCGCCCGCGCCCGAGACCGACGGTCTGCCCGGC
Source organism: uncultured Solirubrobacterales bacterium (assembly GCA_963752905.1). GTDB lineage: Bacteria > Actinomycetota > Thermoleophilia > Solirubrobacterales > Solirubrobacteraceae > Palsa-465. The sequence goes on along the minus strand of CAVWAC010000014.1, from coordinate 228,405 downwards.
TGGCTGCCGCCGGTGATCGACGCCGCTCACGCCGCGGCCGGTGCCGGACGGGTCGTCGTCGGCGCTGCGCAGGCCGCGGTGGGCACCGCCCAGGCCGCGGTCGACGCCGCGCTGCATCCACGCCGGTTGCTCAGGGCCGGCCAGGCGGCCGCCGCGATGAGCGAGGTGCTGTGGAAGGACGAGATCCTCGCCGCGCGTCCCTCGACGCTCAACGTCCCGATCGGGACCTCGCGGCGCTTCACCTCGGTCGGCTTCGAGCTCACCGGGATCAAGGCGATCAAGGCCGGGCTCGGCGGCACGATCAACGACGTCGTGCTCGCGCTCACCACCGGCGCGCTGCGGCGGTTGCTGTCCGAGCGCGGTGAGGAACTCGAGCGGCCTCTGCGCGCGATGGTCCCGGTCAACCTGCGCAGCCCGGAGAACGGCAGCCTCGGCAACCAGGTCACCTCGCTGTTCGTCGAGCTGCCGATCGGTGAGGCCGACCGCCATGCGCGCTACGACGCCACCCGCGCGGCCGCCACCGAGCTCAAGTCGGGCTCGGCGGCGCTCGGAGGCTCGACGATCGTGCTCGTCGCCGGCGTCGCGCCGCCGCTGCTGCACGAGTCGATCGCGCGCATGCTGTTCGCTCCGCGCCTGTTCAACCTCACCATCACCAACGTGCCGGGCCCACAGATCACCCTCTACGCCCTGGGCTCGCGCATGCGCTCGATCGTGCCGCTCGTGCCGCTGTTCGCCGACCACACGATCGGCCTGGCCATCGTCTCCTACGACGGCAACCTCGTGTTCGGCATCAACGCCGACCACGCGGGCGCGCCGGACCTCGACGTGTTCGCCGACGCGCTCCGCGAGGAGTACGCCGCGCTCAGCGCACTCGCCGCACCCTCCGCCTGAGCGCCGCCCACACCCTCCGCCTGAGCGCCGCCCGGGCGAGCGAGCCGTCCACCCGGAGCGACGGAGCCGAGCCGGGCCGAGCAGGTGCGGTGCGCCCGGCTTCATGTCACCCTTCAGCGATGACGCGGACGCCCGTGCCCCCGGCCCGCCTGCGCGTCATCTTCGCGGGACTGATGCTGGTGATGCTGCTCGCGGCGCTCGATCAGACGATCGTCGCCACGGCGCTGCCGACGATCGTCGGCGATCTCGGCGGTCTCAGCCACCTCTCGTGGGTGACGAGCGCCTTCCTCCTCGCCCAGACGGCGGTGACGCCGATCTACGGCAAGCTCGGCGACCTCTACGGGCGCAAGCGCGTGCTCCAGAGCGCGGTCGTCCTGTTCCTCATCGGCTCGGCGCTGTGCGGCCTGGCCAGCGGGATGACCGAGCTGATCGCCTTCCGCGCCGTGCAGGGCCTCGGCGCGGGTGGCCTGATCGTGCTCACGCAGGCGACGGTCGGCGACGTCGTCTCCCCGCGCGAGCGCGGCAAGTACCAGGGCCTGTTCGGCGCCGTGTTCGGCGTTGCGAGCGTCGCCGGACCGCTGCTCGGCGGCATCATCGTCCAGGCCGTCTCCTGGCGCTGGATCTTCTACGTCAACCTACCGCTGGGGCTGCTCGCGCTCGGCGTCCTCGGCTCGACGCTCCCGGCCACCCAGGCCCGCGGCCGCCCGGTCATCGACTATCTCGGGGCCGGCGTGCTCGCCTCGGCGCTGAGCGCGATCGTGCTCGTGGCCAGCCTCGGCGGCACGACCTGGGCCTGGGGCGCCAGCCAGACGATCATCGTCGCCGCAGCGGGCGTCCTGCTGCTCGGGGTGTTTGTCGCCGTCGAGCGGCGCGCGGCCGAGCCGATCCTGCCTCCGAAGCTACTGCGCGACCGCGTGTTCGCGGTCGCCAGCACGCTGTCGCTGATCGTCGGCTTCGCCATGTTCGGCTCGATCACCTTCCTGCCCCTCTACTTCCAGACGGTCGATCAGGCGAGCCCGACGGGCGCCGGACTGCGGCTGCTGCCGATGATGCTCGGCCTGCTGCTGACCTCGATCCTCTCCGGTCAGCTCATCTCCCGGCGCGGGCGCTACCGGACGTTCCCGATCGTCGGCACCGCGGTGATGGCCGTCGGGCTGATGCTCCTCTCGCGCCTCAATGTCGGCACCAGCCTCGCGGCGACCGCGCTGTACCTGTTCGTGCTCGGGGTCGGGCTCGGCTCGGTCATGCAGGTGCTCGTGCTCGCGGTCCAGAACGCAGTCGACTACGACATGCTCGGCACCGCCACCTCCGGCGTGACCCTGTTCCGTGGGATCGGCGGCTCGGTGGGCGCGGCGGTATTCGGGACGATCTTCAGCACCCGGCTGCGCGGCGAGCTGCGCGGACTGTTCACGGGACCCCTCGCGCATCAGCTGGCCGGCGGCGGCCGCCTCACCGGCGCCCAGGTCGCCAAGCTGACCGCCCCGCTGCGCTCGAGCTACGAGCATGCCTACGTCCACGCGCTCAGCCCGGTGTTCGTCGCCGCCGCCGGCGTCGCGGTGCTGGGCTTCGCGCTCGCCTGGATGCTCCCCGAGCGGACGCTGCGCAAAACGGCGGCGACGAGCCGCGGGCTCGACGACAGCCTCGCGGCGCCGCGCTCGCCCGATTCGCTGGCCGAGATCGAGCGCGCCCTCGCCCGCACCGTCTCCCCCGAGCAGCGCGACCGCTTCCGCGAGCGGCTGGCCGAACGCGCCGAGGTCGAGCTGACCCCGGGCGCGACATGGGCCCTGGTCCGGATCAGCGAGCACGGAGCCGTGCACGCGCGGCAGCTCGCCGAGCAGGAGGGTGTGCCGCCGGAGCGGGTTGCCGCGGTGATCGAGGAACTGCGCGAGCGCACGCTGATCAGCTACGACGACGCCGGCGTCCCGAGCCTCACCGAGAGCGGCAGCGTCCTCGCCGAGCGGGCCGTGAGCGCCCGGCGCGAGCTGCTCACCGAGGCGCTCGACGACGACGTGGCCGGCCGTGATCCCGAGGTCGGGGTCCTCCTTCAGCGCCTCGCCCGCGAGCTGTGCGGCGAGCCGCCGAGCCGCGCCGAGGCGCCCAAGCTCTCGCCCGCAGGCGCTCCGGCGTAGGGCGCGCCGGCGTAGGGCGCGCCGGCGTTGCGGCGCTCAGTGCACGATCATCACGTCGCAGTGAGCGTGGCGGGACACGTCGCGGCTCACGCTGCCGTGGAGGACCCGGTCGACGACGCCCGGCTCGCGGGTGCCGAGGATGATGAGGTCGACCGACCGCTCTTCGGCGGTCTGGAGGATCGCGTCGCTCGGCTCGCCCACGGCGGGCAGATACTCGGCCTCGACGCCGTGGGCCTCGAGCTTCGCCCGCGCCGCGCCGAGCTCGGCCTTGTGCTTCTCCGGGTTGTCCATCGGGTCGATGCCGCCACCGCCGCGCGCCGACGCCATCACCATCGGCGTGACGCTGAGCACGATCACGTGGCTTTGGAACTTCTCGCTCAGCGTGGCAGCACGGTCGAGCGCGCGGTCCGCCGCCTCAGTCTGGTCATAGCCCACCAACAGGGTCTTCATCACGGGTTCCTCCATCGGTCCACTCGGCGGCGCGCCTCCAGCGTCCACTCGTCGCGCGCGAACCTATGCGGCCCCGGCCGAGGAGACATCACCTGGTTCGGGTGAGAGGATGCGCCGCCCACAGATCGCCCAAACGCAGTATCGACAGGCCGAGCGTGAGCCGCCACCATGGTTATCGATGCCCTCGAGTGCTCCCAACCCGCTCCCGCCCGGCCTCGTCCTTGCTGCCCGCAGTGCTGTCCGTGAGATCGACAGCGGCGAGGAGGGTCGTAAGCAGGCCCTGTGCTCGGCTTTCCTCAGCGCCGCCTGGCCGAGTCTGCGCGCGCAGAATCAGTAGGCCGGTCACCCGGTCTGGGTGATGCCCGCCGCCGGTCCGGATGCGACCCTCGGAGGGTGGAGGGTGCAGGCGCATCCCACTGGGAGGAACTCTTCTGGCAGGCGTTTCGGCGCTCGACCAACGCGATGACGCTGCTCGACGGCGACCGCCGCCATGTCGACGTCAACGGCGCCTACCTCCAGCTGCTCGGCTATCCGCGCAGCGCGCTGATCGGGCGCAAGGTGTCCGATTTCGTCCTCGGCGGCCCGGTTGTCTCCGAGGCGCGCTGGCGCCAGCTGCTGGGCGAGGAGCAGTTCTCCGGCACGGTCGAGCTCGTGACCGCCGACGGTGGGCGGGTGCGCGCCGAGTTCGCCGGCCATCCCGAGATCGTCACCGGCCGTCACCTCGTGCTCGTCGCGGCCCTGCGCACCGTGCGCGGCGCCCGCCGGCTCGCGCCGGAATCCTCCGGGCGGCGCACCGACGGCGAGCTCTCCGAACGCGAGCGGGAGATCACCGAGCTCGTCGCCCGCGGACTGAGCGGGCCGGAGATCGCCACCGAGCTGCAGCTATCGCACAACACCGTCCGCACGCATGTCCGCAACGCGATGAATAAGCTCGAGACCCGCTCCCGCGCCCATCTCGTCGCCAAGGCCCTCGGGATCGGGCTCTACTTCCCGGCGTCGCCGACGCCCGAGCAATAGCTAGGCGACGTCGGTCCCGGGCTTCGGCGGCACCGCCGGGACGCTGCCGCGGACGATCGTCCCGGCGCCCGGACGCGAGGCCAGCCGCAGGTCGCCTCCGACCGCCTGGACGCGGTCGCGCATGTTCGTCAGCCCACTCGCCCGGATGATCGCGTCGCGGTCGAAGCCGCTGCCGGTGTCGCGAATCTCGAAACACAGGCGATCGTCGCGGCGCCACAGGGTGATGATCGCCTCGACGCCGGCTCCGGCATGCTTGGTGACGTTCTGGAGCGCCTCGAGGCAGGTGAAGTAGACCGCCACCTCGACGTCCTCGTCGTAGCGCTCGCTGCTGAGGTCGCGGACGATCGGCGGCACCGGCGAGCTCCGGGCGGCGGACTTCAGCGCCTCCCCGAGCCCGCGCTCGTGGAGCAGCGAGGGGTAGATCCCCCGGGCCAGAGAGCGCACCTGCGTGAGGGCGTCGTCCATCTGGCGGCCGATCGTGGCCAGCTCACGCTCGCCCCGCTCGGGGTCATCCTTGAGCGCGCGCGTGGCCATGTCGAGCCGGATTCGCATGCCGACGAGCTGCTGCTGAACGCCGTCGTGCAGGTCACGCTCGAGCCGGCGCCGCTCGCGGTGAGCGGTCTCCATCAGACGTACGCGGGAGGCGGCGAGCTCGGCCGTCGAGGCCTTGAGATCGGCCTCGAGCTGCCCCTTCTCGAGCCGCATCAGCGCCACCGAGCCGGCGGCCTCGACGAACCGCTTCTGCTCGGCGAGCGCCGGGTCGTATATGACCGCGGCCACCGGCACGCGGTCGCGCTCGATCCAGGTGATTGCGGCGTCCTGGCGCAGCGTGACCGCCTGGCCGGCGAAGTCGACGTAGCTGCCAAGCTTCGGCCGTCGGTAGGCGACGGTGAGCGACGGGTCGTGGAGGGCGGCCGCCAGCATCGCCTCGGGGTCCCCGGCGGGGTCGCCGGCCAGCCGGCTGACGAACCCGGCCAGAGCCTGGCCCATGTACATGCGCTCGCGCAGCAGCCCGATGAGGATCGCCAACGGGACCGCGGCGACGGTGGCGATGAACGCCGTACCGGCGGCGCCCGCTCCCGGCGAGCCGGCCGCGGAGAGCAGGAGATAGACGATCAGGATCACCGCCTGGATGACGGCGAGCACCATGACCGGCGTGATCGACCGCTGCAGCGGCGCCGATGCCGACCGGGAGCGGCGCAGGAGCAGAACCGGAACGCCGCAGGTGAGCACCAGCCAGGCGAGGCTGAGCACCACCCTCACCGCCGGCACCACCGTCGTCTGGCTCCCGAGGGCGAACACGTTGCCCGGGCAGCGGGGACCGCAGTGCAAGAGCGGTCCCTTGACGGCGGGCTGGGTGGTCATGAGGATGGCCAGCAGCCACAGCGTCACCTCGATGCCCCCGGCGATCCAGAGGAAGCGCACCTCGGCCTGCGTCCGCAGCCGGCCGCTGGGATGGGCGAGCATCAGCGCCGCGAACAGCAGCACGCTGATCCCGCTGAACAGGACCCCGATGCTGAACAGCCAGGGGTCGCTCGAGCCGTTGAGCAGCCAGACCGCGGTGACGAGGCCGGCGCCGACGAGCAGGCGGCCCATCCGGGCCTGGATCTCGCTCGTCTGGGCAAAGACCCCGGTGCCGATCAGGCTGAGGATCATGATCACGCGCAGCGGAGCCGCGAACCCATGGGGGGCGGCCGACGGATTGCGAGCAGTTGTAATGGCCACGATCCCGGCCGCGACGACGCCGATCAGGCAGATCCCGATAAGGCGCCGTTTCCCCGCCGAGGCGTCCGTGAGCGCAGCTCCGCGGTCGACAGCGCCGCTGAACAGACGGCGCGCGCCGCCGGCACGAGCTACCGGCCCGGAATCTCCGAGCAGGTCACCGGCATCCGAATGTGTGGCCGTCCGAGCGTCCATCGTCCCAGGAGCGTCCGTTCTTGTCCGCGCACCCGCCACATGGCAGATGGCTGCGCAAGCAAGCCTAAGCGGCCCCACGGCGCCAACCATCCGTAGTTCTTGCCCATTTGTCTGCCGACGGCAATCGCCGCCTTCACGAGGATTTCACCCCCTCCGGCGAGCCTTCTGCTAACGCGAGCCCTAGGTGAGATGCACGACGCCGTAGACGGCGAGCGCGACCCCGGCGGCCTCGGCGAGCGGGGCGACGACCACCGGCCAGCGCAGCGAGATCCAGTCTCCGACGGGCGTGAGCATCCGACCCGCCCGCTCTCCCATGACCGCGCACAGGACGACGATCACGATCAGCGGCAGGACGTAGACGAGGTTGTAGAGCACGAGCAGCACGACCTTGCTCGCCGCCCCAACGGACGAGCCGACGATCAGGGCGATGGCGGCGAAGTACGGAAACGCGGTGAGAAACTCAATGCCGGCGATCCCGGCGCCCATGGCCAGCGCCGAGCCACCGCCTCCCTCGTGGTGCGCCTGTGGGTCAGGGGCACTCCCGAGCGCCCGCCGCTTGATCCACATCCCCGCCCCACCGACGATCAGCACGAGCCCGGCGAAGGTGATGAGCCACCACTTGACCGTGTTCGAGGGCTTGGGAACAAGCGCGAGGATGAGGTCGCCGAGGCCGAGGGCGATGACCAGGCCTCCGGCCAGGGTCACCGCGAACGCGGCCACGGTGAAGGCGAGCGTGCGCAGGAACGGCCGACGCTGGGCCGCGAGCAGCACCGCGGCCACGATCAGCGTCGGGTTGAGCGAGTCCGGAAGCGCGATCGCCACAACGGCGAGCGCGAGCGCGGGCACGGTCGCGCCGGGCGACGGCGGTGACCGCTCCTCAGTGGCGGAAGCCGGAGGCCGCCTCGGGGTCGCGATCCGGCAGCGGGGTCTTCAGCGCCTCCAGCACGGCCGTCTGCTTGCGGACATCATCGAGGAACAGGTCGGCCATGTCGTGCGTCATACCGGCCCGGACGACGACGCGCAGCACCGCGAGATCCTGGCGGTTCTCCGGGAACGTGTAGGCCGGCACCAGCCAACCCGCCTCGCGCAGCCTGGCCGAGACGTCGAACACGGTGTAGTTCTCGACCTCCGGCTTGAGCGTGAAGGCGAACACCGGCAGCTCGCTGCCGTCGGTGAGCAGCTCATAGGGTCCGATCGCCGCGATCTCCTTGGCGATGTGCTGGGCCACGCTGCTCGAGGCATTCTGGACGGCGCGAAAGCCCTCGTGACCGAGCGAGACGAACATGAAGTACTGCGCGACGACCTCGCTGCCGGGACGCGAGAAGTTGAGCGCGAACGTGGGCATCTTGCCGCCCAGGTAATTGACCTCAAAGACGAGGTCCTGCGGCAGCGCGTCCTTGTCACGCCAGATCGCCCACCCGACGCCCGGATAGACGAGACCGTACTTGTGCCCGGACGCGTTGATCGACTGGACCCGCGGCAGGCGGAAGTCCCACTCGAGCTCCGGTTGCACGAACGGCGCGATGAACCCGCCCGAGGCACCGTCGACGTGCACGGGCACGTCGGGGCCGCCGGAGGCGGCGAGCTGATCGAGCGCGCGGCAGATGTCGGCGACCGGCTCGTAGCTGCCGTCGAACGTCGACCCGAGCACCGAGACCACGCCGATCGTGTTCTCGTCACAGTGCGCGGCGGCCTCTTCGGCGTTGAGGTGGTAGCGGCTGCCCTCCATCGGGACGAGCTTCGGCTCGACGTCCCAGTAGCGGCAGAACTTCTCCCAGCACACCTGGACGTTGGAGCCGGTGACGAGATTCGGGCGGTCGGTCGGCTTGCCGGCGGCGCGCATCCGCTCCCGCCAGCGCCACTTGAGTGCGAGCCCGCCGAGCATCGCCGCCTCGCTCGAGCCGACCGTCGAGGTCCCGGTGACGTTCCCGTCGCCGTCCCTGTCGGCATGCCAGAGGTTGCCGATGATGTTCACGCACCGCCGTTCGAACTCCGCCGTCTGCGGATACTCGTCTTTGTCGATCATGTTCTTGTCGGCGGTCATGCCCATCAGCGTGCCCGCTCCCGGCGGCATCCAGGTCGTCACGAACGTCGCGAGGTTGAGCCGGGCGCTGCCGTCGAGCAGCAGCTCGTTGGAGAGCAGGTCGAGGGCGACCTCGGACCCGGTGCCGTCCTCGAACAGCGCGTCCTTGGGCAGACCGGTCTACCTGCTCGGCGCGTACGAACGCGGACGCATGGCTGCCGCCGCCGTCGCTCTGGGTGCTCATCGTTTCGATCCTCGCTTTCGGCCGTTGCCTGATCTCCGTCCGCCGTCGACCGGCGAGCGCAACCACAGCCTCGGGCACGCCGTGGTGGCGGACATCATCCCGATCAGGTGATGCTCACTACCGGCCGAGTGACTGGCGACGACGCACCCCGTGAACCTCGTGTGACGCAGCACCCACCCGTGGCTGGACGTCGTGCCGGACGCTGTTTAGGCTCTGTCCTGCGCCATGGAAAGGAGCCCGCGATGAGCGTTGGCACCCGCCAGCTGTTGACCTACCGCTTTCCGCCCGGAGCCGAGTTCCAGGGCGGCCTCGTCGGCGCCCTCGAGCGCGTCGAGGCCGGCGGGACGATGCGCATCCTCGATGCCCTGTTCGTCGCCCGCCAGCCTGAGTCCGGCGAGCTGGTCGCGGTCGCGCTCAGCACCGACAGCACGGCCGGCATGATCGGCCGGCTGCTCAGCTTCCGCCTCGATGAGTCCTCCCGCCGGCAGGCGACAGAGCGCGCGCTCGCCGGCCGCTCCGGCGACCTCGCGCGGACGCTCGCCGACGAGCTCGAGCCGGGCGCGGCGACGGTCATCATGCTGATCGAGCACGCCTGGGCGCTGATGCTCGACGAGACGATCACCCGGATGGGCGGCGCGAGCAAGCACAGCGAGTTCGTCGAGACCGCCGAGCTCGCCGAGCTGCCGGCAGAGCTCACGCGGCCGCCGACATAGCGTGGCCGACCGCCGCCGTGCGCTCCTCGCGCGCGGACTCCGGCATCAGGAGCACGGAGCCGGCGAGGAAGCAGAGACCGCCGAGCGACGTGCCCGCATTGGAGATCACCGCGCTGACCGGATGCCCGGTCGCCGGCTCGACGAGCGAGGCGATCGCCGAGATGCCGAAGAAGATCGACCCGAGCAGATTGAGCGCGACGATCTTCCAAGACAGCGTCCGGTTGCGCAAGCACACCCAGCGATGGCAGACCTCGGCGTAGGCGAGCTCGCTGGAGACGAGGAAGGCGATCGAGCCGAACACGTCGGGCCCCCACACGCGCGCGTTGATTTGGTGCGTGGTGAGGTTCGTGTTCATCGCCGCGAACGTGCTGATGTTGAACAGCACGGTCCCGATCAGCTGGATCAACGAGGCGAGCCAGTCGATCCGCCCCGGCTCCCACGAGGCCGGCCGCCAGCGATGGCTGCGCTCACCAACGGCGTGATCGACGTTCACCGCCTCGGAGTACTGGAGGTAGGCGGCCGAGGTGAAGAAGATCGACCCGACGAAGAAGGTCACCCCGGTCACCGAGGCGGAGGTCAGCGACCACTGGGCCTCGGCGCCGCCGACGGCGAAGCAGATCGAGCCGATCGCGAACAGGACCGCCATCCACCAGCTGCGGCGATGGGGACGCCACCACACCGACTCGCGACCGGCGGGTCGCCGCCGGCCGGGAGCGCCCTTGCGGTGCGAGCGTGACTCCCAGCGCACGACCGAGCCGTCGGGGCGGCGGAGGAGCTCGGCGGTGACAAACGGTTTCGGACCCTCAGTCCCGACGCGCTCCCAGCCCTCGGGAAGCTCGAGATAGCCCTTCACGACCGCCCGCCCGGCAGATGGAGGACGCCGTGGGCGATGAGGTAGACGCCGACGACGGTGGCCACGACGACGCCGATCGCCCGTCCGTGCTCGCGGGCGTGCCCGGCCAGGCCGCTGACCAACGCGCTCGCGCGCTCCGGGCGGACGAGGAAGACGACGATCGGGATCTCGACGAGGGCGAACATGATCACGTTGAACAGCAGCAGCTGAAGCAGGATCGATATCACGCTCGGCTGCGACGTCGCGATGTCGGCCAGCGCGTCCAGCCGGAGTGTGAGCAGGACCCCGATGAGCAGCATCGGGTAGACAGCCGCGGCCAGGGCCAAGATGATCAGCTTGACCGGGCTCACCGTGGGGTTTTCGTCACGCGTTCGGGGCACTCCTTCACGCGACCGGCCCGGCGCGCGGGCGCCGGGCCGGTGGGTGGCGACATGCCGTCGGCTAGTCGCTGATGCGCTTGCCGTAGGCGACGAGGCCGTAGATGGCCAGGATGTCGAGCGTGAACACGGCCAGCGACCAGAACGGATAGGCGGGGATCATCAGCAGCTGGGCGATCGAGTTGAGGCCGAGCACGACGACGCCCGTCCAGCGGGCGAACTGGTTCTTGACGAAGATGCCGAGGCCGACCACCCACTCGATGACGCCGATGCAGAGGACGACCCAGCCCCATGTGTTGAGGCTTCCGACGATGTAGTGCTGGTTGGCGACGAAGAAGTGCGCGTTGCCGATCGCGGCCAGGCCCTCGATGAAGTTGAGGGTGCCGAGCAACAGCAGCAGCACACCGGCGAACGAAACCCAACCGTAGCCGCGATCGTCGGCGTCGTAGCGGTCGTACGAACTCGGCGTACTGGTGGTCCCAGGCGCGGTTTGCACCGACATTTGCCACCTCCTTGAATCGACCGGCGGGGGAATCAGGCCGGTTCTGTGAGGCGAAGGTCCCACCGGACCGGACGAGCGGCAATGGTGCGCTCCCCCGTCCTCTCAGGTGGCGAGCACCCCCTGGCGCGAGACCGCCAGCAGTGCCCTCATCCGAATGGGGTGATGTCGCCGGCGCGTGCCCCGCGGAGCATCAGCTCATGCGAAGCAGAGGACGGCTTGACTCCGGCCCGAAGAGGCGATCATGAGCCGCCGTTGGTGGGCGCTCGCCGCGCTGCTGCTCGCGCTGGCGGCCGTCGTGCTCGCGGTCGTCACCGCGGTGCGGCACTTCCCGCGCGGCCTGTCGGTGCTCGCCTGCCTGGTCATCGCCCTGTGGGTGCTGTGGCTCGGGGTGCAACGGCGAGGGGCGCTGCGGAACCTCGCGCTGGCGGCGACGGGCCTCTTCATCGTGGCCGCGGTCGTGCTCGTCATCCTCCAGGGAAGCCTGCTCGACAACCTGCTCGTCATCGGCACGTTCGTCGTCGCGACGTTCGCCGCCCGGATGGCGTTCGTCGCGAATGTCGACCTGCCCGCTGTGCCGAGGCCGACCAACCCGGTCATGTTCTACAACCCCAAATCCGGGGGCGGCAAGGCCGAGCGCTTCCATCTCGCCGACGAGTGCCGCAAGCGCGGGATCGAGCCGATCGAGCTCAAGCTCGGCGACGATCTTGAGCAGCTCGTGCGTGACGCCGTCGCGCGCGGAGCGGGCGGCCTCGCGATGGCCGGCGGTGACGGATCGCAGGCGATCGTCGCGATGGTCGCGGCCGAGCTCGATCTCCCCTACGCCTGCATCCCGGCCGGTACCCGCAACCACTTCGCCCTTGACCTCGGCGTCGACCGCAACGACGTCGTCGGCGCGCTCGATGCGTTCGTCGACGGTGGTGAGCGCCGCGTCGATCTCGCCGAGGTCAACGGGCGCGTGTTCGTCAACAACGTCTCGCTGGGCCTCTACGCCGACGCGGTGCAGCGGCCCGGCTACCGCGAGGCCAAGCTCCAGACCCTGCTCGACACCGTGCCCGACGTGCTCGGGCCGGAGGCGCAGGCGCCGACCCTGAGCTGGCAGGGGCCAAACGGCCCCCAGTCAGCGGTGGCAATCCTCATCTCCAACAACGCCTATCGCCTCGGACGGGTGCTCGGCTCGGGCACGCGACCCCGGCTCGACCGCGGTCAGATCGGAGTCACCGTGCTCGCCCCGATCAGCTCGGGCGAGGATGGGGCGGCGGCGCGCCGGCTGGCCATGGAGCAGTGGACGGCCACCGAGTTCGAGATCGCCGCCGACGGCGCCGTCGCCACCGGGATCGACGGCGAGGCGATCGAACTCGACGCGCCGCTGCGCTTCCGCACGCGCCCCGGCGCTCTGCGCGTGCGAATCGCCCCACAGCATCCCGGAGCCTCACCGTCGGCGCTCGAGCCCGACCGGCCGCTGGCCATGTTCCGGGTGCTGGCCGAGTTCGTCATGCACGGCGAGCCTCGCGAGCTGACGACCACCACGTGAGCGGCCGGTGACGACAATGTGCGCCGGCGGTCCGGACGACCACCGAGGGACCGATGCCCGAGGGCCTGTCGGCATCTGAGGTCGGCAAGGAGATCTCCGCGCACCGGAGCCACGGTGGCGCGTCCCACGAGGACGCGTCGCGGGACCGGCTGATCTCGATCGCCGAGGCCGTCGTGCTGTCGCTCGTCGCCGTGCTCGCCGCGTACTCCGGCTTCGCGGCGGCCAAGTGGGGCACGGAGTCCTCGGTGTCGCTCGCCAAGGCCTCCGCGCTGCGCACGAAGGCGAACCGGGCGGACATCGAGGCGATCATCACGCGGACGCTCGACTCGGTCTCGTTCAACGCCTGGTTCAGCGCGTTCACGGCCGGCAACGTGCGGGCCGAGCGACTCGCCGAACGGCGGCTGCGCCCCGGGTACCGGCCCGCGTTCGACGCCTGGCTACGCACCGACCCGCTGCACAATCCCAACGCGCCTCCGGGCCCGGCCTACATGCCGCAGTACGTGCTCCCGCAGGCGACGCAGTCCGCCGCCTACGACCGCGCCGCCGACGCCGCCTTCGCCAAGGGCGCGGCCGCGGGTGCCACCTCGGACAAGTACGTCCGTGACACGGTGTTCCTCGCCACGGTGCTGTTCCTCGTCGGCATCAGCAGCCACTTCCCGGTCCGCCATGGGCGCTACGCGCTCGTCGGGGTCGGCGTGCTGCTGCTCGCCTTCTCGGTCATCCAGCTGCTTGGACTCCCCTCGCCCCCGTAGTCGCAGCGGCGTTCATCCATTTCGGGTGATGACGGACCCGCTCCGGCGGCGGATCGTCACCGTCGTCGATCCCTGCGAAAGGAGCACCACCAAATGGCAACATTGGTTGCGATCGGTTATCCCGATCAGGAAACCGCCGAGCGTGCCCGTGAGACCGTCGGGCAGCTCGAGGCCGAACTGATCATCCAAGCCGACCAGGTCGCCGCGATCTCTCGCGACCTCGAAGGCAAGTACCACGTCCATACCACTCACGGCGGAGCATCCACTGGCGGCGGCGCGGCCTGGGGCGGCTTCTGGGGCCTGCTCTTCGGGCTGCTGTTCTTCGTGCCCGTCGCCGGGCTCGCGCTCGGCGCCGGCTTCGGCGCCCTCTTCGGCCACCTCGGCGAGAAGGGCATCGACAAGGCGTTCCAGCAACAGGTCCGCGACTACCTCAAGCCCGGCACCAGCGCCCTGTTCATGGTCATCGAGCAGGCGACCCCGGACAAGGCCGTCGCCGCGCTGCAGCAGTACGGCGGCACCGTCATCAAGACGAGCCTCTCCGAGGAGGACACCCAGAAGCTCCAGGAAGCCCTCCAACCCCCCACCCCCACCGCCTAACCGTCCGGCGCGCGAGAAGGAGACAACCCTATGCCGATTGTCGGTGCAGAAACCCATGAGACGCTCCGCGGCGTGTCGGCCGGCCGGCCGGACGTGATCGAGCAGGCGATCGGGCTGCGTGAGCTCGGCCGCGACGCGAGCGGCCTCGACCCCCGCTCGTTCGCGCTCGTGCAGATCGCCGCGCTGATCGCGCTCGACGCGCCGCCGGCGTCCTATGCCTTCCAGATCGCCAACGCGATCGAGGAGGGCGTCACGCCCGAGGAGATCCTCGGCGTGCTGCGCGCGGTCGCGCTCCAGGTCGGTGGTCCGAAGGTCGTCGCCGCCGCCCCGGAGATCATGCTCGCCCTCGGGCTCTCGCTCGACGAGGAAGAGTAGGCGAACGATGCCGTTCCTCCGTCGCCGTCCCCTGCTCCGCGCCGCCGCCGTCGGCGGTGGAGCCTATATGTACGGAAAACACCGCGAGGCCCAGACGCAGGAGCAGCAGGAGCAGGCCTACGCGGCGGGGCAGCAGTCGATGGCGCCCCCGCCGCAGGCCGCTCCCGCCGGACCGAGCGGGATCACCTCCGACGACACCGCTCGCCTCGAGGAGCTCGGCAAGCTCCATGAGCAGGGCATCCTCACCGACGAGGAGTTCGCCCAGCAGAAGGCCCGCATCCTCGGGATCTAGCCGGGTTTTCAGGGATCGCCGCCCGTCGCCAGGCGGGCGGCGTCTTCCCGTCGTCCGCGACAGGAGGGCAACGCGCGGGGCAGCGAGGCCGGCTCTAGGACCGCTTGACGCGGATCGCCGGCAGCGCCCGGACCTGGTCCTTGGTGAGCGTCAGCGTGACCGAGTCGGTCGAGACCCGCGCGATCGCCGTCACCGGGATCGTCACCTCACGCCGCCCCCAGAGGTGCCCGCGCTCGAGCACGACGTGGGTGATGGTGCCCTGGTCGGTGAGAAAGCCCTCGATCCGGCCGGCGGTGTGCCCGTCCTCCGTGGTCACCGCGCTCTCGCGCCGGATCTCGACCATGCCCTCGGGCACGCGGTCATACGTCATCATCAGGCTGGGGTACGGGTCGATCGGGACGTAGTCGTTGAACGCCCCCGGCTCGAGCTCGGGCGCGCTGATGACGTCGCGCACGCCGATCTCCCAGCCCGGGTCCTGTTCGGGCAGTTGGCCGGGACGGACGGAGGCGACATCCTGCACCCGCGGCTGGGCCGCGGCCTCGTCGCACGTGCAGCCGAGGAGGATCTGCCGCGGCGTCCGGCCAGGTCCGGCGAGCTCGACCGGGATGATGCGGGCCTGGCCGGCCTCGTGGTTCGGCGTGACGACGAGATGGGTGACGCGGTCGTGCGCCGGGTCGATGACGAGGTCGCGGAGCTGGCCCCAGTCGCCGTCCTGGCAGCGCACCGGCGTGCCGAGCTCGAGCCGCAGGCCGGACACCGGCATCTCACCGGCCGGCACGTCGCCGCCCCCCGGCTCCTTGGACATTGTCAGCGGTCCCTGTTCGTCATGGTTTGCGCTGCAGCGTGACGCCCGAGGACGGTTTGGGCAAGGCGGCGGGCACCCCAGAGGCGCTCGTGCCCGCCTCCACCGCCGGGCGGTTCTGCAGCGAGTGCCGCCAGCCGAGGAGCACGTCGTGGACGGCGGCGGCGCCGATGATCGGGCCGGCGGGCATCGGCAGCTCGACCGGCCGCAGGATGAACGGCTCGGTCTGCGGTCCGCCGAGGCCACCGTGGAACGAGATCAGCTCCTCGAAGGCACAGCCCTGCTCGAGCTCGGGGTCGTAGAAACTGTTGACCATGATGTCGGCGATGTGGGCGAAGCCGTCCGTGCGGCGGAGATGGTCGGCGGCGTGCGGCGAGAACGGGGCGAGGGGATCGCCGCCGTCGACCCGGTCGCCGTCGAGGTAGCGCGTGCCCTCCGCCCCGAGCACGACCGGTCCGTGCTCCCGCGAGCGGACGAGCAGGAAGCCGATGTGTGGATGCCGGCGCAGGGTGTCGAGCAATCGGGGATGGCGCGTCTCGATCTCCTCGAGCGTCATCCGCCCCTCGGACTCCATCAGGTAGATGAGACCGAGGTTGCCAGAGCCGAGAACGATGACCTCGCTCGCCGACGCGGCGCGGTCGCCCTCGCCGCCATCAGCGCCGCCGGAGCTGGCGTGGCGCCCGATCGCCTCGTTGACCGCGTGGCCGACCGCGACGTCGTTCTCGTCGCCCTCGCCCAACCGGGTGACGCTCGCGTCGGTGAGCGATCGCTCGACGAGGGCGTGGAGGTCGTAGCCGTTGCGCTGCTTGAAGGTTGCGCCCTGGGTCTGCCCGTGGTCGGAGAGCACGACGATCTTGTACGGCCGTGGTGCATAGCGCCGCGCCCGCTCAATCCGCCCGAAGTTCTCGTCGAGCTTGCGCAGCGCCTCGAGCGTGTCCGAGCGCTCGAGGCCGGAGTGATGTGCCACCTCGTCGTAGCTCGAGAAGGTCGCGTAGACGACGGGCCGCCCGGCCATCATGTCGGTGAGGACGCCGTAGACGATCAGGTCGCGCACCCCGACGCACAGGGCGGCGCGCAGGAAGGGATAGCGACCGCCACGGTTGCCCCGGGGCCACACATTGCGCCGCTTCTGGCGGATCGCGGCGAGTTTCTCGAGCCCCACCTCCCAGAAGAACAGGATCAGCAGACGGCTGACGTTGAAGCCGTTGGCCAGGAAGGACCGGTAGCCGGGGTTGGCGCGCTTCTCGGCACCCATCTTGCTAACCGTGAGGATCATCGCGTCGGCTTCGCCGGAGAACAGGTTGCCGCGGCTGGCGCCCTGGTCGGTGAGGAGCCCGTTGCCGCTGGCCAGGCGCTGCTCGATCGCGGCGCAATCCTGCGGCGAGGAGCAGCTCACCACCTTGCCGGTCGGCTTGTCGACCCAGCGGAAGGCCGGGATGTCCTCGTTGGAGCCGAGCAGGATGCCGGCCTGGCTGGCCCCGGTCTGCGAGCTGAGGTCGGGCTCCCACTGCTCGAGGTGATGGGTGCCGGCCTCGATCCAGCTCGCCATCTGCGGCGTGTTGCCGTCTCGGATCGCCCGTTGCAGCACCGGCCGCGCGAGCCCGTCGATCTCGAGGAAGAGGATGCCCGGGGCGTCGGTGTCGATGATCTCACCCTGGCGTCGGGCGATGCGCCGGATCACGCGCAGCGAGTACGTGTCGTCGTCGTTGACCCCGAGGATCACGTCGAGCGCCATCATCGCCGCCGCGATCACCAGCGCCGCGAGCAGCGCCCAGCCGAATGAGTCGACCTCGATCGACCGCTTGCTGATGTGGGAGGCCAGCAGCAGCATCCCGGCGTCGAGCAGCAGGATGATGACGAAACCGAGGGCGAGGGTGAACGGCAGCCGCAGGGCGGCTACGAGCGGGGGCAGGACGGCGTTGATCGCCGAGATGAGGAGCGCGGCGGCGAGCGCGTCGGCGAAGTTGCCGACCGAAACCCCGGGGACGATCGCCGCGGCGATGAACACGGCCACGGCGGCCACGAGCCAGGACACGAGCAGGTGCAATGGGCGAAAGCGCGGAACCTGTGGGGTCCAGGTCATCTCCTCGGCGTACGGCTCGAGGGCGGACGCGGTCTTCTGATCGGGCTCGGACATGACGATAGGCGGACGTACTCTGGCGCTCCTCTCGCGGTTGTCGTCACCCGGATCGGAGGATGCCGGGCCTCCGTCGGCTCTCTGCAATGGGTCAGTGAGTGATCCCGGCCAACCCGCCCTCGTGACCTGGCTTGGCCATGCCACGGTGCTGCTCGAGATCGACGGCGTTCGCCTGCTCACCGACCCGGTGCTCGGCAACCGCGCCGGCCCGCTCGTCCGCATCGCCGGGCGCATCGATCGCGGGACGCCGGGACGGGTCGACACCGTGCTCCTCTCCCACCTCCACGCCGATCACGCCGACGTCCCGTCCCTGCGCCGGCTCGGTGACGTGCCGGTGTGCGCGCCGGCCGGATCCGCAGCCTGGCTGCGCGGCAAGCGGCTGTCCGACGTCCGCGAGCTGGTGCCCGGAGAGGCGACGACCGTGGGCACGCTCCGTGTCGAGGCCACTCCGGCCGAGCACAGCGGCAAGCGCGCCCCACTCGGTCCCGAGGCCGCAGCGCTCGGCTACCTCGTCGAAGGCTCGGCGTCGGTCTATTTCGCCGGGGACACCGACCTGTTCGACGCGATGTCGGAGCTCGCCGGGCGCGTCGACGTCGCCCTGCTGCCGGTCTCCGGCTGGGGACCGACGCTCGGTCCCGGCCATCTCGATCCGGAGCGCGCCGCACGGGCGGCGGCGGCGATCGCCCCCCGCGTGGCGATTCCGATCCACTGGGGCACACTGGCCCTGCCGCGCCCCGCTCGCCGGGCGGCCGATCCCTGGCTCCCGGCCCTCGAGTTCGCCGCCCTTTGCAACCGCGACGCGCCGAACGTTCAGGTCCGCCTGCTCGCGCCCGGCGAGTCGACCGCCTTCGCCGCCCACGCCGGCGCACGCGCCCGGACACGCGCGCCCGAACGCTGACGGACGCGAGGCGTCACCTTGATCGGGTGATGTGTCTCCGCCGGGCGGCTGGGAGCATCGCCGCCATGCCGAGGACCACCACAAAAAGAAGCCGCACCGATGTCGTGCAGCACCTCACCGTCGCCGAGCGGGTCACGCGC
Organism: uncultured Solirubrobacterales bacterium; assembly: GCA_963752905.1. Taxonomy (GTDB): domain Bacteria; phylum Actinomycetota; class Thermoleophilia; order Solirubrobacterales; family Solirubrobacteraceae; genus Palsa-465. The sequence continues at coordinate 209,765 of CAVWAC010000014.1, read as the reverse complement.
GGCAAGAACGCCCGGGCGGACGTCCCCCGGTCCAACCACGCCGTCTTCGAACCGGCCTCCGACCGGCCCGATCCGGTGGCGCTGCTCCAGGCGCAGGCGGAAAGCCGCGTGCCCGAGCTGGTCCCGATCCGCTACGGGCGGATGCTCGTCTCGCCGTTCACGTTCTACCGCGGCGCGGCCAGGATCATGGCCACCGACCTCGCCACGACGCCGCGCTCCGGTCTCAACGTGCAGTGCTGCGGCGACGCCCACCTGTCGAACTTCGGCGTGTTCGCCTCCCCCGAGCGGCGACTGATCTTCGACATCAACGACTTCGACGAGACGCTGCCCGGACCGTGGGAATGGGACGTCAAGCGGCTGGCCGCGAGCATGTTCATCGCGGCTCGCGACAACGGCTTCCCGGACAAGGTCGGGGAGCAGGTCGTGCTCGACACGGTCAGCACGTACCGCATGGCGATCCGCAACTTCGCGACGATGAACAACCTCGAGGTCTGGTACGCGCACCTCGACATCGATGAGACCATCGAGCAGTACAAGACGCAGTTCAAGCACCGGATCGTCAAGGCCACCGAGAAGAACATCGCCAAGGCCCGCACCCGGGACAGCATGCAGGCGCTGGCCAAGCTCACCCACCAGGTCAACGGCAAGGCCGAGATCGTCGACGAGTCGCCGCTGATCGTTCCCATCCGCGTGCTCGTCCCCGGAGTCGAGGGCGAGCGGGTGTTCGCCGAGCTGCACAAGCTGCTGCGCCAGTACCGCCGCTCGCTGGAGCATGACCGGCGCGTGCTGATCGAGTCCTACGAGCTCCACGACTTCGCGCGGAAGGTCGTCGGCGTCGGCAGCGTCGGCACCCGGGCGTGGATCGCACTGCTGTTCGGCCGCGACGGTGACGACCCGCTCTTCCTCCAGATGAAGGAGGCCGAGGCATCGGTGCTGGAGGAGTTCCTCGGCGAGAGCGAGTTCCGCAACCATGGCGAGCGCGTCGTGGCCGGGCAGCGGTTGATGCAGGCGACAAGCGACATCTTCCTCGGCTGGTTGCGTGTGGCCGCCGGGCTCGATGGCCAGGCCAGGGACTTCTATGTCCGCCAGCTCCGTGACTGGAAGGGCTCGGCGGTGATCGAGCAGATGGTCCCGACCGGCATGTCCGCGTACGGCCGGCTGTGCGGGTGGACGCTCGCTCGGGCTCACGCCCGGAGCGGTGACCGCATCGCCATCGGCGCCTACCTCGGCGGCGGTGACGTCTTCGACCGCGCCATCGTCGAGTTCTCCAAGGCCTACGCCGATCAGAACGACCAGGACTACAAGGCTCTCAGCGCCGCGGTCGACGCCGGCCGGATCACCGCCCAATCCGGGCTGTGAGCATCACCCCATCGGGGCGATGCGCAGTGGTTAGCAGGGCGGCAGCCTGCGGCCCGAGGAGATGTCGATGACCGCAACCGCCGAGCAGGTGCGTCTGATCAGAGCCGACCGCCGCAAGCGCTTCGGCCTCGTGCTCGTGGCGATCGTCGCGGCGTTCGCCGTGCAGGGCATCGCGACTCCAAGCGCGGTCGAGCAGCTCATCGTGTCCGTGCTGCTCGGCGCCACGGTGGTGCTGTCGTTCCGCGTGGCCGAGGCCAAGCGGAGGGTCATGGTCCCGATCACGATCCTCGCGGTCGCGCTCGTCCTCGTCAGCGTCGGCGAGGCGATCGCCGGCCAGAGCAACGGCTCGGCCGACCGGATCGCCAACCTGCTGCTCGTCTTCCTGTGCCCGGGGGCGATCGCGGTCGGCACCGTGCGAACCCTCCGAGCGCGCAACCAGGTGACGATCGACGCCGTGTTCGGCGTCCTCTCCCTGTACCTCCTGCTCGGCATGTTCTTCGCCCAGCTCTACGGGTTCCTCGGCCGGGTCAACGGCAACTTCTTCGCCCAGAACGTCCCCGCGACGGTCTCGCGCTGCCTGTACTTCAGCTTCACCACCCTGACCACCGTGGGGTATGGCGACTACACGGCGGCGTCGAACCTCGGGCACACCCTCGCGGTGTCCGAGGCGCTGGTCGGCCAGATCTACCTCGTCACCGTCGTCTCGCTGATCGTCGGCAACCTCGGGCGCCGGCGCGCGCTCGACCCGTCGACGCCGGCCGGCGCGGAGCAGCCCTGATGGCTCCGTTGCAGGGACTCAGGGGCTGGCTGGCCGAGGCCGAGCAGATCGACCAGGCCGTGTACGCGGCGGTGGCCGAGACGCCGACCCCGCGGCTCGACGGCACGATGCGACGGCTGTCGAGCGCAGCCAATTACTCGAAGCTGTCGATCGCCTCGGGTGCCGTCCTGGTGATCGCCGGAGGACCGGCCGGCCGTCGCGCGGCCTGCACGGGCCTGGCCTCGGTGGCCACGACCTCGGCATTCGTCAACCTGATCGTGAAGCGGATCGGCCGTCGCCACCGGCCCGACCGCGCGCTGCGCGGCGTGCCGCAGGCGCGTCATGTGCCGATGCCGACGTCGACGTCGTTCCCCTCCGGCCACTCGGCCGCCGCCGTGGCATTCGCCTCCGGCGCGAGTGCTGAGCTGCCGGGCGCGGCGATCCCCCTGTTCGCCCTCGCGGCGACGGTCGCATACTCCCGCGTGCACACGGGCGTGCACTACCCCGGCGACGTCATCGCCGGTGCGACGATCGGCGCGGTCATCGCTGAGCTGACCACCGGCGCGCTCGGGCGCACTTCGAGGTGACGCGGCGCGTCTCTCGAGGCGCGGCCGGTGGGGCTCACTCGTCCGCGTCGAGCTCGTAGCCGAGGGCCATGGCCAGGCGGGGGGCGGTGGCCACCACCCGGGCGAACCCGACCGCGGGGCTGACCGCCACGAGCACCTCGACGATCTCGGCTTCGGTGGCGCCGGCCTTACGGGCGTGCTGCACGGTCGTGCGCAGCGAGGCGGTGGCCGCGCCGAGCGCCAGCAGCGCCGCGAGCCGCACGAGCAGACCGATCTTCTCGTCCAGCCGCGCGCTGGGCTCGGCCCCCGACTCGCCCCGGAGCACGCTGCGCAGGGACTCCTCGTCGTTGAGGGCGAGACGGCGCAGAAGCCGTTCGAATTCGTCCACGTGGACGAGCCTAGGCTCGCTGCATCCGGGGGGCATCGCCCGAACCGGGTGATGGATCACAGGGCTGCGACGACGAGGATCGTCGCCACCACCGACAGCCCGATGGCCGCAGCGGTCAGCCACGACACGACGGGCGGCGAGATCCCGGCGTACTCGCCCCGCCGCAGCGCCGCCTCGGTGCCGCGCTGGCGGAGCGCCCCGATGACGAGGATCGCGACCGAGAGCAGCCCGTAACCGACGCCGAGGATCCGCAATGGCCAGCGTGCTCCGTGGGTCACCGCGGGCAGGAACCGCCCGACCGCGAGCGCGACCGCCCCGACGGCGATGCCGCTCCGCCACCAGGCCAGCCACGTGCGCTCGGCGGCCAGCCAGGTCCGGCGCGTGACGTCGGCGTCCTTGGCGTCGGGGGCAGCGTCGATGCTCATCGCCGGCGACCGTAACCGGTGCGGAACTCGGTTGCGTCATCCCCATCGGGTGACTCGGCGAGCCCGGTGGCGAACCTCGGTCGTGGTGCCCGCTTCCCCCGGTCCGGGGGGCGGACGCCCTTGTTTGGCGCCCCCAAGTCAGGGAGAACTGTCGCTGGCCCCGTTCCGATATCGGGCCACGCCCACACGTGTCCGCCACCAACGCCCGCTTCGCCACCCGCCGCGAGACCAGACTTCGAGCTGGCGTGCGCAGCGACGGAGTGTCGGCGGCCGTGGTGCCGTCGGGGCGGTCGGGGCCGGCGGCGAGCGACCGCTCTCACCTCCGCTCGGAGTTCGTTCACCGCCCGGCGCTCATCCAGACGCTGCTCGAGTCGTCCGACCGACGCCTCGTACTGATCGTCGCGCCTCCGGGGTACGGCAAGTCGACCCTGCTCGCGGACTGGGCGGAATCCGACCCGCGTCCGTTCGTCTGGGCCGAGCCGGCCGCGCTGGCCGAGCAGACCGAGATCGCGGCCCGCGAACACGGCCGCTTCGTGCTCGTCGTCGATGACGCCCATGTGATGGCGCCGGGTGTACTCGCCGGCGGCGTCGACGCGGCGATGAGCGTGCTGCCCGACGGCGCATCGCTCGCGCTCGCGGCGCGCCACGAGCTGCCCCTCCGGGTCGGACGGATGCGCGCCCACCGGCAGCTCACCGAGCTGCGAACGCCCCAACTTGCGATGTCGCGGAACGAAGCCGCCGAGCTGCTGCAGCGGGTCGGCTTGCGCCCCGACCCCATGGCCGTGCAGACGCTCGTCGAGCGCACCGAAGGGTGGCCGGTCGCTCTCTACCTGGCCACGCTGACGCTCGACGTCGATGCGCCCGAGCTCGCGGGCTTCGGCGGCCACCACCACGTCGTCGCTGACTACCTGCGCGACGAGGTCCTCGCCACCCTGCCCGAGGACCTGCTCAGCTTCGCGATCCGCTCCTCGGTGCTCGACGAGCTGCACGGACCGGTCTGCGATGCGGCCCTGCGCAGCCACGACTCGGCCGCGCTGATCGAGCGTCTCGCTGCGGCGACGTCGCTGCTGTTTCCGATCGACCCCGCGCACCACGAGTACCGCTGGCACGGCGTGATGCGCGAGCTGCTGCTCGCCGAGCTGGGGCGTCTTGAGCCCGAGCGCGAGGCGACCCTGCGCCGCCGCGCCAGCACCTGGTACGCCCGCCGTGGCGATGCTCGGCGCGCCGCCGACCAGGCCGCAGCCGCGGGCGATGCCCGGCGTACCGGCGAGCTGCTGTGGCCGGACATCCTCTCCTACCTCACCCACGGCCACAACGACCTCGTCCGCGACTGGCTGGCCAGGTTTCAGGGCGGCCAGATCGCTGCGCACGCCCCGCTCGCGCTGTCGGCGTCCTACAGCGCCCTGGCCGACGGCGCCGCCGACGACGCCCAGCACTGGTCGCTGGCCGCGGCCGCCGCGCTCGAGCGCAACGACGGCGCCGGGCCGCCCTCCCTGAGCACCGGGCTCGCCCTCGTCGGCGCGATCAGCGGCCACGACGGCGCGGTGCGGATGGGTGAGCTGGCCCTCGAGGCCGGTCGTGGAGAGCCGGAGGACAGTCCCTGGCGACCGTTCTGCGCCCTGATCCACGGCGTGGCCCTCTACCTCCACGGCGACCGCGACGGCGCCGATCTCGCCTGCGAGGAGGCCGTCCGCCTGAGCGGGAACAACACCCCGGCGCTGGCCTCGCTCGGCCTCGCTCAGCGCGGGATGATCGCGCTCGAGCGCAAGGACTGGGAGCTGGCCGCCGAGCTCACCGATCGGGCCGCGATGATCGGCGAGGAGTGGGACCTCACCGACGCCCCGCTATCGGCGTTCGTGTTCGCCGCCGCGGCCGCCTCGCGCGCCCACGAGGGCCGGATGGACGAGGCGAAGCTCGACCTGCGCCGCGGCATCGACCGGCTGGCCGTACTCGGGGACTTTGTGCCCTGGTATGCCGCCGAGACGCGGATCCTGCTCGCCCACGCCTCCCTCTGGCTCGCCGACGTCATCGGCGCCCGTACGCTCCTCGCCGAGGCCTCACGCTTCGCCCGGCGGACGAACGACGCCCCGGTGTTCTCGGACTGGTTCGAGCACGCCTGGTCCTACATGGACACGCTGGCCGAGACGAGCCTCTCCGGTCCCTCGTCGCTGACCATCGCCGAGCTGCGGATCCTCCGCTTCCTGCCGAGCCACCGTTCGTTCCGGGAGATCGCCGAACAGCTCGGCGTGTCGGCCAACACGGTCAAGACGCAGGCTCACGCCGTCTATCGCAAGCTGGGCGCCGCGTCCCGTTCGGAAGCGGTCGCCCAGGCGATGAACGCTGGCCTGCTCGGTCAGTAGCGTCCGCCGCCTCGATGGTCTCGAGGTCGAGGGCGGCGGCGAGCCGCGGCGCATTCGCGGCCGCATGAGCCGCCGCCGAGGCGGCTCCGACAGCGAGCAGCACGTCGATCAGCGTGCCATCGTCGACGCCGCTCGCGGCAGCCTGATCGACGGCCCAGCGCAGCGAGGCGGTCGAGGCGTCGAGCGCGAGCAGCGCCGCGAACTGCACGAGCGCCCGCGTCTCACGGTCAAGCGCCCAGGCCCCGCGCGCCTCAGGATCGAGGGCGCGCGCGAGGCATCGTTCGTCGTTATCCGCCAGCCGCCGCAGGAGCTCCTCGGCGTCGGTCACGGGTCATCCCTGAAGCAGCTTCGTCTTGGCCGACTGGTACTCGTCGGGGGTGAGCTCGCCGTGGTCGCGCAGGTCGGCGAGCTGCCTGAGCTGCTCGGACATGCCGGACGGCGACGACGCCGTCGCCGAGCCGGCGGCATGGCGTTGCTCACGCTGTTTGCGCACGGCGTCGGTCCGGGCCCGGATCCGCGCCATCGTCTCGCCGGATTTGGTGTCGGGAAACTCGCGTGCGGTCTGCGCCCGCAGCACGTACATGCCGAGCAAGGCGAGCGCGGTGAGCACGATGATCCCGATCGGCTTGCCGGTAGCCGGGATCGGATCCCAGATGAAGATGATCACCATCACCACGAGCGTGAGCGCGTAGCTTTCGCCCGCGTGCTCGCGCAGCCATGGCGAGATCGCCCGCCGCGAGGCCACCGCCGGTCGGGCCGGCCCGCCGAACCACGCCGCGATCACCAGCGGGACGCCGATGAAGATGACCGCGCCCGCGACCTGGCTCAGCAGCTGCGTGCTGATCGAGATCACCGCTTCGATCGTCGGCTTCAGCGAGGCCTCGTTGGTCAGCGACCCGGGGATCTGCGACTGCATGATCGACCGGCCGAGGAGCACGATGACGCCGGCCAGAACCCCGGCGAAGCCCACGGTCATCAGCGTGCGGCGGCGATGGCCGCGGGCGAGGAAGATGGCCAGGATGTAGAGCAGCGGGACGATGATGCTCAGCCACAGCGCGAGCCCCTTGATCGCCTTGCCGCCGTCCTGGACGAACTTGATCTGCTTGGACTTGAGCACAGTGAGGTTGGCGATGTTGGCCGGCAGCTTCGCCCCGAGGTTGGGCGGAAGGCCGAGTCGGTTGGCCACGTTGTCGACGATCGAGCCGAGGTTGAGGGTCACCACCCCCTGGTTTATTCCGACTGCCCCCTTGCCCCCGTTCACCACGTATATGAAGGCCTGGTCGGCCGCGCGGTTGGCGGTCGCCCATAGGCTCTGGACCCGTGGTCGGGTGAGGGCGAGCTCGACGCCCTGGACGGCGAGGTTGCGCACCGCTCCGGCGGCCGGAGAGGCAAGCGCCTGAAGCTGGGGCGGCAGCCCGGAGCGGATCAACCCGGCGACGTCGACATTCGCGTAGATCTGGTCGACCACGTAGTTCGCCGTGCTCGAGCGGATGTTCTGGTTCTGCAGCAGCTGGGTGCTGGTGTTCGACCAGTTGTCGGGGCTGAACAGCAGCCGGTTGGCCCAGATCGAGAAGATCCCGACGACGAGCAGCAGCGTGGCGACGGCCACGATCGCGTCGACGAGGATGAGGCGACCGCGGGTGATGCCACCGTTGACGGCCACCGCGGGCGCGGCGGGAGGCTTCGGCGTGCTCGGCTGCGTCTCCGCGGTGTCCGGGGCGCTCTCGCCCGCGGGCGTCGTGATCGGCTGCGTCTGCGCGGTGTCCGGGGCGCTGTCGCCCGCGGGCGTCGTGATCGGCTGCGTCTGCGCGGTGTCCGGGGCGCTGTCGCCCGCGGGCGTCGTGATCGGCTGCGTCTGCGCGGTGTCCGGGGCGCTTTCGTGCGCGGGGGTGTTCTCTGCGGCGTCGCCCGCCCCGCCGGTCGGCTGCGGTGTCACCTCGTCTGAACCCATGCGATTCCCATCCGTCGTGTCGTCATTACGCGCCATGGTCGCTGTCCCCGGTCGCGACGGCATCCTCCAAACCGGGTGACGCGCGGGGGCGCCGGGGCGCGCCGGCGCCCGCGACCTGCGGGCCGCCGCATAGCCCCATTTGGGTGATTGCAACGTCGGCGGCCGCTGCGAACATCCCGTGGGTGATGGCCGACGATTCGTCTAACAGCCGACCTCCGCGGTGGCAGGGCCTCGCCTCGGCCGGCACGCGCGCCGCCTCGATCGGGCTTCGCCCGATCACCGGTGCCGTCGGCGCCGCGGCGGAGGTCGGGATGAGCCTCGAGCGCCGCGCGTTCGATCGGTTCATCGACAGCGGCGAGCTCGAGCGGCTGCTGGCCGGCGATCGCCTCCAGCTCGCGATCGAGCGGGTGTTCGAGAGCGCCGGGGCGCAGCGCGCGATCGACTCGTTTTTCGACAGCGGCCTGTTCGACCGGTTCGTCGACCGGCTGCTGGCCAGTGACGCCCTGTGGCGGCTCGTCGACGAGATCGCACAGAGCCCGGCCGTCCGCGCGGCCATCTCCCAGCAGGGGCTCGGCTTCGCCGACCAGGTCGGCGGCGAGCTCCGCGGCCGCTCACGTAAGGCGGACGCCTGGATCGAGCGCACCGCGCTGCGCATCACTCGCCGGCATGCCGATGAGGCGACTCCGGACGGAGAGGCCGAGCCGGGCCGGAATCCCGCGCCCGGCGGCCAGGCCGAGCCGGCCCGGAAGCCCGAGCCAGGCGGCCAGACCGCGCCAGGCGGCCATCCCGGCGCCTGAGCTGGCGAGCTACGTGGAGCCGCTCACCGGGGCGGCCGGCGAGGGGGCTTCGGCCTGCGGCGCCGCACTCGAGTCACCGCTCGCCGCTCCACGCGCGGACAGCGCGAGGGTGACGACAAAGGCGACAACGACGCCGACGATGATCAGCGGCTCGTCCGCCGTTCCCGACTTGGCGGTCAGCACCGTGCTGATCACGACCGCGGACAGCGGCAGGCGCAGCACCGAGACGACGCCGGCAGCCATGCCGACGGCGACCGCCGGCGCGAGCGCGAACCCCGGCAGCCGCGAGGCCATGATCCCGCCCGCCGCGCCGAGGAAGATTGCCGGGAAGGTCGGGCCGCCGCGGAAGCTCCCGAGCGAGAGGCTGTAGGCGATGCCCTTGAATCCGATCAACAGCGCGAGCGCTGACAGGGAATACGTCGAGGCCTGGCTGACGAGTCCCGGCAGCTGGTCCTGACCGGAGAACAGGACCTCGTTGACGCTCTTGCCGGTCGCGCTGGAGAAGGCGATGGCCAGGCCGCCGACGATCAGCCCGACGGCGGGCAGCAGGACAAGCGCGCGGTTGGAGACGATGCGCAGGGTGCCGCGGCCGCCGAGCATGATCACACGGGTGACGAGCGCGACGGCGATCGCGAACGCGATTGTCCAGCCGAACTGGGCCGCGGTGAGATGACTGAACTGCGGCAGCGCCAGCGGCCCGAGGGCATACGCACTCGTGCTCAGGCCGGTGAAGGAGCCCAGGCCGAGGGAGATGAGCGACCCGATGCCGGCCGCGAGCAGCCCGGGAACGATCACCATCGGCAGTCGCGCGCCCCCGATCCCGGCCGCCTCGATCAGGATCACCGCGGCGATCAGCGGCGACTCGAAGATGAACGACACCGCCGCGAAGCTTCCCGCCGCGGCGACGAGGACGAGGACCTGGTTGGGCGTCGGACGCCGGGCGGCGCGCAGAGCCAGGACCGCCGTGCCGGCGCCGATCGCGATCAGCGGTGCCTCGGGGCCGAGCACGAGGCCTGAGGCGATCGTGGCGAAGCCGGCGAGGATCACGCCGGGCAAGTCGATCGGCTTGGCCGGTCCCCCGGCGGCGAGGCCGTTGGCTGGGATGTGGCCACCATTGCCGGGGAGCCGGATAATGGCCAGAGCGACGATCAGCCCCGCGATCGCGAGGATCGGCAGCGACCACCACTTGGGGGGGCCGTTCGGATAGCCGAGCGCGTGCGGCAGATGCGTGTAGAGCTCCTGCTGCATCTGGTGGATCCCCTCGAGGAAGCACCAGGCGGCGAGCGACACGATCACGCCGATGACGCTGACGAGGACGAGCAGGACGACGAACCGCTTGCTCCGCATCACCGCCGCGGCCTGCTCGGCCGTCGGCTCGGGTGACGGCGGGGCGGCGGGCATGCCCGCATCCTCGGCCCGCGCCCGCTGCCGAGCATCACCCCATCCGGGTGAAAGCCGCCGCCGCGGTGGTGTGCCCCTCTCTGACATGACGGGTAACCGCCCTTGCCAACGCACCGGCGGTCGCGCATGATCCGCCTCGGATATGTCGGGGCCCTCGGAGACACGGACGAACGTCGACCTTTCACCGGATGTGAGTCACAGCCGCACACGCCCGATCCGCGTCGTCATCGCCGAGGACTCCTATCTCATCCGCGAATTCCTCGCCGAGACGCTGAGCCAGGCCCCTGAGGTCGAGGTCGTCGCCGTGTGCACGAACGGCAAGGAGCTGCAGACGGCCACCGAGACGTGGCACCCCGATGTGGTGCTCACCGACATCCGGATGCCGCCCTCCGGCGCCGATGAGGGCATCCGGGTTGCCGCCCGCCTGCGCGAGACCTCTCCGGAGACCGGCGTCGTCGTCCTCAGCCAGTACGCCGAACCCTCCTACGCTCTCGCGCTGCTCGAAAAGGGCACCGGCCGGCGGGCCTATCTGCTCAAGGAGCGGATCCGCAACCGCGAGGAGCTGATCGGCGCGATCGAGACCGTGGCCGAGGGCGGCTCGGTGATCGATCCGCAGATCGTTGACGTGCTGATCGAGGCCCGCTCACGGGCGGCGCACTCCCGGCTCTCCGAGCTCACCCCGCGGGAGCGCGAGGTGCTCGCCGAAATCGCGTCAGGCAAGAGCAACGGCGCGATCGCCGAATCGCTCGTGCTCACCAAGCGCGCGGTCGAGAAACACGTCAACTCGATCTTCTCCAAGCTCAATCTCCCCGAGATGCAGGACGCCAGCCGCCGGGTGAAGGCGGCGCTGATCTTCCTCTCCGAGGAGGAGACCGAGATCCGCATCTAGCCGCGGTGGCGCCCCGCGGCCGGGTGTAAACGAGATGTGAACGGGGTATTCAGTCCGGGGGATCGCGGATGCACGAGCTCGACATCACATGGCGGCTCGGCCTCGCTCTGCTGGTCTCGACCGCCATCGGCCTCGAGCGTGAGACACGGCAGAAGAGCGCCGGCCTCAGCACGTATTCACTCGTCGGCGTCGGCTCGGCGCTGTTCATGCTGGTCAGCATCTTCGGCTTCGGCGACGTCGCCACCGAGCGTCACACGGGCCTCGATCCCTCGCGCGTGGCCGCCCAGATCGTCTCGGGGATCGGCTTCATCGGCGGCGGGATCATCTTCGTCCGCCGTGACACCGTGCGCGGGCTGACCACGGCGGCCGGGGTGTGGGTGACGGCGGCGGTCGGCATGGCCTGCGGCGGCGATCTGCCGATCCTCGCCGCGGCGACGACGTTCATCTACTTCCTCGTCGCCTACGGCTATCCGAAGCTGGTCGACGCTCTCCCCCGCTCCCGCGAGAGCCCGGCGGAGCTGAGCCTCGTCTACCGCGACGGCCACGGCATCCTCCGCGAGGCGCTCGCCGAGTGCGCGCGGCGCGGTTTCGCCATCTCCGATCTGTCGATCAAGCACGATCGCCACAGCAACGGCAACGGCAATCGTGGGGACGAGGTCACGGTCGATCTCGAGGTCCGCGGCCGTGGGTCGCTCACCGAACTGGCCGCCGATCTCGGCGACATGCGCGGGATCGTCGACGTCAGCGTCGGCGAGTACGAACGGGTAATGCGTTAGCCCCGCGCGAGGGCGGCCTGGATCCGGCGCCGCGCCCAGGCGTAATCGGGAGCGGTCGGACTCACCGCCCGCTGCCGGAGATGATCGTTGAGATCGGCGAGCTTCACCCGGCGGGCGAGCTCCCCGCCGCACCCCGGCGCCGCCGCGATGCGCTCGACGTACCGCTCGTAGGATTCGTCGTCGTCGCGGGTGAGGAGCTCGAGCGCGGCCCGCTCGGCGTCGGTGAGACCGTAATAGCGGAGGTCGCCCGCCGTCGTCTCCGAGCGTTCGAGCACGTCATGCAGGTAGGCGATCGCCCGGAGGTCCTCCGGGACCGCGTCGGCCACGCGCTCGACGTGTTCGAACATCGGGTCTCCTGCGCGGTTCCGTTGTCCGGCGTGCACGAGCCGGGCGATCCATCGAGCGATGCCGCTCTCCACGGCGCTCCCTCCTTCACAAGTCCTTCACGGAATACTGGACGCTCCACGGGGCGGTGGCAAGGGCGTGCGCCTCACCGCGGGCGTGAGGTACGTATCACCATGATCGGGCGATGCTGATCCGCGGGCCCCGGATGTCGCGCAGGTCGCGATGCTCGAGGTCGAGATACGCCGCATAGGGCGCGGGTGCCACGATGCGCTTCGGCCCGCCGCGGTGCGCGAATAAGCTTCGGGGCACGATGACCCTCCCGCGCGGCTTTCAGGTCGGACACTGGACCGACGAGGTCGGCCGCACCGGCTGCACGGTCGTGCTCGCCCCTGACGGCGCGGTCGGCGGCGTCGACGTCCGTGGGGCGGCGCCGTCGACGATCGGGACCGACGCGCTGCGGCCCGGCAACCTCGTCGACCGCGTGCACGCCGTGCTCCTCACCGGCGGCAGCGCGTTCGGCCTCGAGGCCGCCGGGGGAGTGATGCGCTTCCTCGAGGAGCACGAGATCGGCTACGAACTCGTCGACGTGCGGGTGCCGATCGTCGCCGGCGCGGTCATCTTCGACCTCCCCGTCGGCGACCCCCGCGCGCGCCCTGATCGCGAGGCGGGCTACGCGGCCTGTGCCGCGGCCTCGGGCGAGCCGAGCGTCGGGGCCGTCGGCGCCGGCACCGGGGCGAGCGTGGCCAAGGGCGGCAACGCCTCGCAGGCCCGGCCGGGCGGCATCGGCGTGGCCAGCGCCCGGGCTGGAGCGGCGACCGTCACCGCCGTGATGGTGGTCAACGCCGTCGGCGGGATCTGGGACGACGAGCGCCACGAATGGGTCGCCGAGTTCACCGTGTGGGACCGCGCCTCGGCCCTCGTCGCCGGCGCCAACACGACGATCGGCGCCGTGCTCACCGATGCCCAGCTCACCAAGGAGCAGGCCAACCGGCTCGCGACCGTCGCGCACGACGGGATCGCCCGGGCGATCCGGCCGTCGCATACGATGTACGACGGCGACACGCTCTTCGCCCTGGCCACCGGCGAGACGCCGGCCGCCTACGACGCCGTCGAGGTGGTCGCCGCCGACCTCGTCGCCCGCGCGATCGCCGACGGCGTCCGGGCCGGCGCCACGGCACCGTTCCCGTGATCGTGCGCGATCGCCACCACGGTTGACGGGAACCGCCCGAGCCGGTATGCCTGAGGTCACGATGACCGCCTCCGAACCGCCCCACCCGACCGCCTCGGCGTCGTCGACCGAGAAGCCGGCCAGGGATCGCGCCCGCATCGTCGCCGCGGCGATCATCGGGGCCGTCGTCGCCGCGTTCGCGCTGCTCAACCTCGATGACGTGCGCGTGCACTGGATCGTGGCCAGCGGTCAGACGCCCCTGATCCTCGTGATCGTCCTCGCCTTCGCCCTCGGCATGGCCGCCGACCGGTTGTTTGTGGTGCGCGCCAAGCGCCGCCGCCGGGCGCGCTCCTGACCATCGGTAGGCCGTCCGTTCATCAGGGTAGCCCCAGAGTGAGTGTTGGGGGGAAGCCCAGACTCACCTGCCGAACGTCCAAGGAGCCTCTTATGAGTGATGCACAGCGACCGCGTACGACGACCGACTCGGGGATCCCGGCCACCAGCGATGAGTTCTCGGCCACCGTCGGGCCGACCGGCCCGATCCCGCTGCACGACCACTACGTCGTGCAGAAGATGCAGCACTTCAACCGCGAGCGCGTCCCGGAGCGGGTCGTCCACGCCAAGGGCGGCGGCGCTCATGGCTTCTTCGAGGTGACCGAGGACGTCAGCCAGTACACGAAGGCCGACTTCCTGCAGCCCGGCAAGCGCTCGCCCGTGTTCCTGCGCTTCTCGACCGTGGCCGGCGAGCAGGGCTTCGCCGACACGGTGCGCGATCCCCGCGGCTTCGCGGTCAAGATCTACACCGAGGAGGGCAACCACGACCTCGTCGGAAACAACACCCCGGTGTTCTTCGTCCGCGACCCATCGAAGTTCCAGGACTTCATCCACTTCCAGAAGCGCCTGCCGGATTCCGGCCTGCGTGACAACAACATGCAGTGGGACTTCTGGACGCTCTCGCCCGAGAGCGCCCATCAGGTGACCGTGCTCATGTCCGGTCGCGGAACCCCCCGCACCTGGCGGCACCAGAACGGCTACAGCTCGCACACGTACTCGTGGATCAACGCCGCCGGCGACCGCTTCTGGGTCAAATACCACTTCAAGACCGTGCAGGGGATCGAGAACTTCACCGACGCCGAGGCGGCGGAGATGACGGCCGAGGACCCGGACTTCCACCGCCGCGATCTCTTCAACGCGATCGCCGCCGGAAACGCCCCCGAATGGCGACTCGAGATGCAGATCATGCCATTCGAGGACGCGGCCGGCTATCGCTTCAACCCGTTCGACCTCACCAAGGTCTGGCCCCACGAGGACTATCCGCCGATTCAGGTCGGGCGGCTCGTGCTCGACCGCAACCCGGAGAACTTCTTCGCCGAGGTCGAGCAGGCCAGCTTCTCGCCGGCCAACCTCGCGCCGGGGACCGGGCTGAGCCCGGACAAGATGCTGATGGCCCGCGTGTTCTCCTACCATGACACGCACCTGCACCGGATCGGCACCAACTACGAGCAGCTGCCGATCAACGCGCCGAAGTCACCCGTGCACTCCTACAACAAGGACGGCGCGATGACCTATCACCACGACGGCGCCGGTCCGGTGTACGCGCCGAACTCGTTCGGCGGTCCGCAGGCGACCGGCGACGGCGGGGGCGGCGATCTGTTCTGGAGCGTCCCCGCCGGCGAGCTCGGCCGGTACGCCTACGAGAAGCACGCCGAGGACGATGACTTCGGGCAGGCCGGAACGCTCGTGCGCGAGGTGATGACCGACACCGATCGCGAGCACCTCGTGACGAACATCGTCGGGCATGCCGGTAGCGAGGAGGTCAGCGCGGACATGCACAAGCGGGTGATCGCCTACTGGACGAACGTCTACGCCGATCTCGGCGCGCACGTGGCCGCCGGCCTGGGTCACGGCAACGGCGCCTCGAGCAACGGCGCCGGCGCTCAGGCCCGGGAGCTGCTGGCCAGCCGCGCCAACCGCGCGTAATCCGATCGACGACGTTTCCCCGCCTCGGCACGGAGGCCGCCGGCGGGGGCGGCGTCGCCGGGCGACGGGCGGTCTCGGTGAGCTACTGGGGCGTCTGCGGCTGCTCGCGGATCCAGGCGAGGATTGCCCGCGAGTGCTCGATCACCGTGCCGTCGGGGAGCACGAGGCTCGGCAGCGCCGTCGTCCCGATCGCCACCTTCATCTCGTCGCGATTGCCCTTGCGCAGGAAGGGAATCGGGTTGCCGTGGCCGCCGATGACCTTGTCGTAGGCAATGCCCTTGGCCCGGAGCGCCTCCTGCACCCGACGGCAGGGATGGATCTTCGGTCCGCCATCGTCGCCATGGCAGGCATAGAGAATGAGGGGGCCTCCGGGGCCGCCGGTCGTCCCGCTGCTCATCGGCTCATCATCCCACCGCCGGGCGCCAAGCGCTCAGGCGAGCGCCTCGGCGACGTGCGCGCGGAGGAAGTCGCGCTGCTCGTTGTGCATGTTGTCCGGCAGTTCGCGGAACCAGCGGCAGCCGGCAGGCAGCTCGACCGGCGCGGCGAGCATCGCCCGGAAGGCGAGGCCCACCGGCGAATCGAGCCCGTTCTCATAGTGGCTCGGATACTCGATGTAGCCGAGCAGCTCCCCCACGGTGACCACCGCGCCGAGCTCGTCCCGCGCGACTCGGACGACGGCGTCGCGGGTCGGTTCGCCGAATCGCACGGTGCCGCCCGGCAGGTGCCACAGCCCGCGGCACGGATCGATCTCGCGCAGGCTGAGCAGCACACCGCGCCCGGGCTCCGCGGCGACGACCTCGACGGTGAGCCGCGGCACCCGGCTGAAGATCCAGTCGAACTCGGCTTGCGGCAGCGGGCCCCTCACGACCGGCAACCTAGCCGATCGCCCGCCACGAGCGAGATCCGCGCTGGTCAGGCGGGGTCCTCGACGAGCGGAAGCTCGGCCCAGACGCGGTAGCCGTCGCCGCGCTCGCTGCCCCACCGTGAGGCGATCGCCGCCACGACCTGCAGCCCATAGCCTCCGAATAGCGGTCGGGTCCCCCCGACGATGTGGGCGTCCGTGCCCGAGCGGCCCGGATCGCTGACCGAGATGAGCAGCCCGTCGCGGACCCGGCGGATGCGGACGGCGATCTCGTCGGTCTCGTCCGCCCCGGAATGCAGGACGGCGTTGGTGACCAGCTCGGTGGCCACGAGCATCGCGTCGCCGAGCACCCAGCCGCCGTCGGCAAGCCCGGCGATCGCCTCGCGCACCGCCGCCGGGGCCCGGCGGTCGCAGCACAGCTCGAGATCGAGCACGACGTCGGTTAGCTCCACATGCACAGGGGTACCCACGAGGCCGCCCGGCGAAGCGATGAGGTGGTTTGTGCAGTTTCGAGACCGGGTACCCGCCTGGTGACAGAGGGGTTCGCGACCACGTCCGGGACTGAACCAGCGGGATGACGTGTGAGGCATTCGAGATGACGGACAACGAGAACACCGGGCCGCCGGCCATCGTCGAGTCGGTGGCCTTCACTCAGGCACCCGGCGTCGAGCACGTCGCCGTGCTCGGCGATCTCTGCGAGGCCACCGCCGGCGAGCTCGAGCGCGTGCTCGTGGCGCCGCGTCCGGAGGCGCTCGTCGTCGTCCTCGACCTCAGCGCGGTCACGACTCTCGACGCCGCCGCGGCGCGGTTGATCCATGCCGCAGACACCCGCCTGCGGCGTGAGCGGCGCCGTCTCGTCGTCATCGCCCCGGACCCCCTGCGCCGCCTGCTCGCGCGGTCGCGGGCGACCTGGCCATCCTCGCCGCCTCCACGGCGGACTCGCGGTGCCGCCCGGCAGCGCCGCCCCAGCGGCAGGTCCCGCCGTGCTACCTGCCAGTAGCAAACCGTCGCCCCGACGCCGTTTGTCCACCGGCGAGCCGCTGCGGACTACGATCGGACGGTCTGACAGCGCTCCCCCCTTGAGCGATGACCGACGTCGAAGAGCCCTCAGAGAACCTCGCCTCGCGCGATTCGGCCGCGCCCAGCCCCGCGGCAGCCCTGTCGAATCAGATGGTCCGGCTGATGGCCCGCTACATCGGCCGCGGCCCCACGAAGACCCGGGCCACGATCAACGCGAATCTCGCGGTGGTGACCTTCGGGGACACCCTCACCCGTGAGGAGGAGAGCCTGCTCGCCGCCGGCCACGGCGAGATGATCGTCTCGATCCGCCGCATCCTCCAGCACGCGATGCGCGACGACGCCGTCCGCATCGCCGAGGAGGCGATCGGCCGTCGGCCCATCGCCTACCTCACCGACATCGACCCCGAGGCCAACATCGCGGTGGTGACCTTCGTCTTCGAGGGCCGGCCCGACCAGCCCTGACGAGGGGGCGTACGACCACCGCGCGTTCCGGGGCGTCAGGCGAGGGTCCGGGCGAGCCAGTCGGACATCGCCGGCAACTGCGCCGGCTCGACGTGATGCCCGGCATCGGATTCGTGGTACTCGAGCGCCACGTGCCCCTCGAGCTGCTCGCGCGCCCGGCGAGCGAAGTCGATCGCGATGACCGGGTCCTGCCGGCCGTGGGCGACGAACACCGGCATCGCCTCGCGGCCGGCGAGCGCCGGCGCCCAGCCCTCGACGACCGGGATGAAGCCGCTGAGGGCCATGATCCCCGCCGGGCGCGGCCGGCCAGGACCGAGACCCGTCGCGTAGCTCATCACCGCCCCCATCGAGAACCCGCCGAGCACCGTCCGCTCCGGACCGACCCCGACGCGCTCCCACAGGGCATCGTGGAACTCGGCGAGCAGCGCGTGGCTCGCGGCGAAGCTCTCCGGATCGGGGTAGCCGACCCGCGGCACGAGGTACCAGTGATGTCCCGGCCAACCCGGCAGGGTGAGCGGCGCACGCGGGGTGACGACGTGCAACCGGCGCTCCGGGTCGAGCACGTCGCCGAGCCCGAGCAGGTCGAGCTCGTCGGCGCCGCGGCCGTGGTGCAGAACGAGCACGCCCTGCGGCTCCTCGGCCGCGGGGCGCTCGCGGAAGCGAAGCTCGCTCACGCGCCCACCTGCTCGGCCCACGTCGTCCGCGGGTTGACCAGCGGGGTGAGCGTCCGCTCGAGCCGCTCGCGGAGGTGCTCGTGCATCCGCGGCAGCCGCAGCTGCTCGCCGAGATGGTCGGGATCCTCGTCGACGGCGAACCCGGGCGACAGCGTGGCGATCTCGAACAGGACGCCCCGCGGCTCGCGGAAGTAGAGCGAGGTGAAGTAGTCGCGATCGCGCACGTCGGTGACATACGCGCCGGCCTCCCGCACCCGCTCCTGCCAGGCGGGCTGCTCGGCGTCGGGCGTCGCCCAGGCGATGTGATGCACCGAGCCCGCCCCCTGGCGCCCGGCGGTCTCCGGCGCCGGGTCGAAGCCCCAGTGGAACGGGCGGTCGTCGCCGATGAGGTAGTCGCCGGCTCCCCGGTGGGCGAAGCCGAGCGTCTCGGTGAGGAAGCGATCCTCGACGGCGTGGTGGGCCCCGTAGGCCCGGGCGCCGTACACCCCGGCGATCGCGTGCTCGGGCGGGATCTCCGGGTGGTGTGGCCGCCGCGCCGGGCTCTCGCCGCCCACGGCGAGCAGCTCGTAGCGCAGCCCGTCGTAATCGGCGAACTCGAGGCCCCCGGCGATCGGGGCGGCGGAGTAGCCGCGCGCGGCGAGGCGGTCGGCCCAGAAGGAGAGCGCGGCCTCGTCGCCGACCGCCAGCTGAATCGTGTGGATCATCCCCGCGCCCGGCCGTCCGGGTGCCGCGCCGGGGAACTCGAACCAGGTGAGGATCGATCCGGGGGAGCCCTGCTCGTCGCCGAAGTACAGGTGGTAGGCCTCGGGCGCGTCGAAGTTGACCGTCTTTTTGACCATCCGCAGCCCGAGGACGTCGGCGTAGAACTCGACGTTACGCGGCGCGTCCCCCGTGATCATGGTGATGTGGTGCAGTCCCTCGAGCTTCACGTCCGGCTCCTCTCTCGCCATTGCAGTGTGTACCTCACTGTAGCAGAAGTAGTTGACTCCGCAAGTATCTGCATGGATCGCACAGATCCGCTACAAACCGGCCCGTGAGCAGCCCGTCGATGCCGCACGTCCCCGGGATCGAGCACCGCTGGGTGACCCTCCGGGGAACGCGGATCCACGTCGCGCAGGCGGGCGCCGGGGAGCCGCTCGTGCTGCTCCACGGCTGGCCCCAGCACTGGTGGTGCTGGCGGCACCTCATCCCGCGCTTCGCCGAGCACCATCGCGTGCTCGTGCCGGACCTCCGAGGCTGGGGCTGGTCCGACGCGCCGCCGGGACGCTACGACAAGCTGGGCTACGCCGAAGACGTCCTCGCCCTGCTCGACGCCGAGGGCATCGACCGCGCCGCGATCGTCGCCCACGACTGGGGCGGCTACAGCGCGTTCCTGCTCGCGCTCGAGCATCCCGAGCGTGTCCGCCGGCTCGTCGCGCTCGACATCCCCCCTCCCTTTCCCCCCGCCCGCGGCCCACGCCTCGCCCTGCTGCCGATCCTGCTCAGCTACCAGGCCCTCGTGGCCACGCCGGGACTCGGCCCGCGCACGATGACGACGTCCGGGCATTTCGTCCGCCTCATCATCCGCGGCGGGAGCATCCGCAGGGGGCTCTTCAGCCGCGCGGAGCTCGACACCTATGCCGACGTGCTGCGGGATCCGGCCCGCGCCCGCGCGAGCTCGCGCTGCTATCGCACCTTCCTGACCGGGGAGATGCGGCGACTGGCCCGGGGTCGCTACGCCCCGGATCAGCTCGAGGTCCCCACCCTGCTGCTGATGGGCGCCGACAGCATCCTCCAGCGCGGGTTCGCGCCGGAGCCGTCGCGCAATCTCGCGGTGTCGACCGTGGCCGGCGCCGGACATTTCCTCCCCGAGGAGGCCCCGCACGAGGTGTTCACCCAGGCCGACGCCTTCCTGCACCGGCGCGGTTGGCCGAGCGCGGCATCGGGTACCTAACGCCACCGTGCGCGATTCATCGCAGACCTCGACGGCCTTCCCCGAGCTCGGCGCCTTCCCCCACCAGGACGGGACGACGAGCTTCCGCGTCTGGGCCCCGGCGGCCGAGACCGTGGCGGTCGAGGTCGGGGGCGAGCGCTTCCCGCTCGAGCGCGCCACCGGCGACCTGTACGAGGCCACGCTTCCCGTCCGGCCGGGCGCCGACTACCGCTACGTGCTCGATGACGACGAGGCCTGGCCGGATCCATGGTCGCGCGCCCAACCGGGGGGCCTGCGTGGGCCCTCGCGGGTGATCGCGCTCGGCAACGCCGAGCCGAACGCGTCCGCGGGCGACGCTGACCCCGGCGCCTGGGACGGGGTCGCGCTCGCCGACCTCGTCATCTACGAGCTGCACGTCGGCACGTTCTCGCCGGCCGGGACGTTTGACGGCGTCATCCCCCGCCTGGACGACCTCCGCGAGCTCGGTGTCACCGCGATCGAGGTCATGCCGGTGGCCACCTTCGCGGGCGACCACGGCTGGGGCTACGACGGCGTCTACACGTTCGCCCCCCATCCCGCCTACGGCGGGCCCGGCGGGCTCCGGCGCCTGATCGCCGCGGCCCACGAGGCGGGCCTCGGGGTGATCCTCGACGTCGTCTACAACCACCTCGGCGCCGGGTCGGACGCCGTCGACGCGTTCGGCGGCTACTTCACCGACCGCGAGCGGACGATCTGGGGCAAGGCGATCGACTACAGCCGTCGACCGGTGCGGGAATGGGCGATCCAGAACGCGGAGATGTGGATCCGCGACTACGGCCTGGACGGCCTGCGGCTCGACGCCGTGCACTCGATCACCGACGACAGTCCCGTCCACGTCATGGCCGAGCTCGCCCGGCGGGTCAAGGCGATCAACCCCCGGGCGCTGCTCATCTCCGAGATGGAGATCGGTGACCTGCGCCCGATCGAGGCCTGGGGCCACGACGCGCAGTGGGAGGACGCCCTGCACCACGCCGCGCACGTTCTGCTCACCGGCGAGCGCGAGGGCTACTACGCCCGCTACGGCCGGATGGCCGACCTCGCACATGAGCTCGAGCGCCCCGAGGGTCGCCGCTTCGTCGTCTGCGCCCAGAACCATGACCAGGTCGGCAACCGGGCGATGGGCGACCGCCTCCGCGGCGGGGACCTGCGCCTGGCCGCGTTCTGCTCGATCCTCTCGTGCGGGACCGTGATGCTCTTCCAGGGCGAGGAGTACGACGAGTCACACCCCTTCCAGTACTTCACCGACCACATCGATCCCAAGATCGCCCGGCTGACCCGCGAGGGGCGCCGCGCGGAGTTCGCCGACTTCTCGGACTTCAGCGGCGAGGAGATTCCCGACCCCCAGGATCCGGCGACCTTCCGGCGATCGAAGCTCGAGCCGGCGGCCGGCGACCCCGAGCACCGCGCCTACTACCGTGACCTGCTCGCGCTGCGCCGCGAGCTCGGCGACGCCCCGGTCGAGGATCTGTGGATCGACGAGGGCCGGCGGCTGCTGCGGTTCCGCCGCGGCGGGGTCACGCTCGTGGCCAACTTCTCCGACGCCGAGCAGGACGGCGTCCCGCCCCGCTCAGGGGCGGTGCGCTAGCACCTGATAGATCGAGGCCCAGCCGGTCTGGAAGCCCTGGCGCGCGGCGTGCAGGTAGAGCCGCCAGATCCGCGCACGCTCGGCGCCGGCCAGCCGCTCGGCCTCGGCGTAGCGCGACTCGTAGCGACCGATCCAGTGGGTGAGCGTCTCGGCGTAGTCGTCGGCGAAGCCCTCGACGTGGCGGGTGACGAACCCCGCACGCTCGAGCGCGAGCTCGACGCGTGAGAGCGGCAGCGGCACGCCGTCGGGGAACACGAAGCGCTCCGAGAACGGGCCCTCGTCGTCGGTGTCGAAGTCCTTGAGCTTGGCGATGCCGTGGTTGAGCAGCCGCCCGCCCGGCTTGAGCAGCCCGGCCAGGCAGCGCGCGTAGAGATCGATCCGCTCCTCCCCCACGTGCTCGACCATGCCGATGCTGCTGATCGCGTCGAAGTGCTCGCCGGTCAGCTCGCGATAGTCGGCGACGCGGAGCTCGACGCGGTCGCCGACGCCGGCCTCATGCGCCCGCTGGCGCCCGAGGGCGGCCTGCGGCTCGGACAGCGTCACCCCGAGGACGGAGACCCCGTGGTGGCGCGCGGCGTGAATCGCGAAGCTGCCCCACCCGCAGCCGACGTCGAGCACCCGCTCTCCGGGGCGCAGGCCGAGCTTCGTGCACACGAGCTCGAGCTTGGCCTCCTGCGCCTCCTCGAGCGTCGTCGCGCCGCGGTTGAAGCAGGCGCAGCTGTAGGTCATCGAGGGGTCGAGGAACAGGGCGAAGAACTCGTTGCCGACGTCGTAGTGGTGGCGCACGGCGCGGCGATCGCGGCTGAGCGTGTGCCGCTCACCCCGCAGCCGCAGCTCCGAGGCGGGCCGGCGCGGCGGACGGGTCAGCCCGCAGGCGCGGATCAGCGCGCCGCCGAGCCGGAGGATTTGGCGCGGGTGAAGCCGCGGCGGCTCGAAGCTGTCGACGATCAGGAGCGCACCGTCGATGTCGTCGACGTCGACGAGGCCCTCGACGTAGGCCCGGCCGATGCCGAGCTCACCGGGAGCGCGCAGCACGTGGGCGAGCGCCTGGGGCGAGCGGAAGGTGAACGTCGGCGCGGATGGCGTCGTCGCCGGCACCCCGCTGCCGTCCCAGAAGCGGATGGCGAACGGGCGCTCGGGCAGCGCGCTCTGGAGCTCGCGCCGGAGCGGCGCAACGTTGGCGAACGGCACTAGTGATCGGCCTCCGTGACGCGAGGAGGCACTACACGGAGCTGGTGACTGCCTTCGCGTGAAGGCGGGCGGCATCGATGCGCACGACGTCCCAGGCTAGCCCAGCCGCCTCCATCGTGCGGATGATGATTGCCGAGGGGTCGAGCTGCCAGCGACGCAGCCCGTGGCGGAACGAGGCCGGGAAGGCGTGGTGGTTGTTGTGCCAGGCCTCGCCCCAGGTCGGCAGCGCGAGCCACGCGAGGTTGCGCGACTCATCCGAGGTCTTGTAGTCGCGGCTCCCGAAGAAGTGGCACAGGGAGTTGATGCTGAAGGTCGCGTGGTGCAGCAGGAAAATTCGCGCGGCCCCGCCCCACAGCAGCGCGGTCAGACCGCCGGCCACCGTGCCGGTCAGCGCGACGCCGAGGCCGAAGGAGAACGCGAGCCCGACGATCACCCACAGCAGGAACGTGTCGTTGACGAAGCGGATGAGCGGGTCGGCCATCAGGTCCTTGGCGTAGCGCTCCTCGTTGGCGACCTCCATGTCGCTGAACACCCAGCCGATGTGGGCGTGCAGCAGCCCGGCGAGGGCGCCGCGGAAGCCGTGGTGCTCGCCGGTGTGCGGGCTGTGCGGATCGCCGTCCTGGTCGGAGAACTGGTGATGCTTGCGATGCGTGGCCACCCAGTCGATCACCGGGCCCTCGGCGGCCGCCGAGCCGAGCGCGGCGAATCCGGCCCGCAGCCAGCGGTGGGTCTTGAAGCTGCGATGAGTGAGCAGGCGATGAAACCCGACCGTGACCCCGGTGCCGATCACGCAGTAGGACACGACGAGCACGGCGATGTCCTGCCAGTTCAGCATGTTGCCCATCCACCCGAAGTACATCCCGATCAGGAGCATGATCGGGGGCACGGCGGTGACCACCCCGCTGGCCACGCGATCCCAGAACGGGTTCTCGACCGGACGCGTCATCGGCGTCGGCGGGCGACGGTCTCGCGGCATGGACGTCGGGGTGGGCGGCGTGGCCTGCGCGGTCATCAAGCCCTCCTAGCGGGATTCGGGCACAGTCGGCTGCGACTGGAAGTAAAGGGAAAGCGTTCGGTTCGGCTCCGCCATCGCCCGTGCGGGCCGGGCGGGGGCGGGCGGGGGCGGGCGGGGCGGGCGGACCCAGTAAACGGGTCGCGGGAGTGTAACTGTTTACGACGTCGACTTCTCCACCTCAGGGTGAGAGCTTCGTTAGGTTCCCGGCAGCAAATCCCGCCCTGGCCTCCCCGCCGGGCGTCACAAGGAGAGCACGATGCTGACGATCACCGGTCTCGAGGACGTCAAGGCCCACGTCGGCCAGGAGCTCGGCGTGAGCGACTGGTACACGGTCACCCAGGAGGAGATCAACGCTTTCGCCGACGTGACCGGCGACCACCAGTGGATCCACATCGATGTCGAGCGCGCCAAGCAGACGCCGTTCGGCGGGACGATCGCGCACGGCTACTACGTGCTCTCGCTCCATCCCCGCCTCGTCGAGAAGATGTTCAGCATCGAGGGCTTCGCCTTCGGGCTCAACTACGGGCTCAACCGCGTGCGCTTCCCGTCGCCGATGCCGGTCGGCGGCCGGGTGCGGATGCGCGCCAAGCTCGCCGACGTGCAGGACATCCCGGGCGGCGCCCAGATCACCACCGAGCTGACGTTCGAGCGCGAGGGGGGCGAGAAGCCGGTGTGCGTCGCCGAGTCGCTCGCGCGGGTCTACACCTAGCGTCGTGAGTCGGAAATGACTCAGGGCGCTAGAAGACGACCGCCGGGCGGACGGCCTCGCCGGCGGCGAGCCGGTCGAAGCCCTCGTTGAGCTCGTCGAGACCGAGCCGGTGGGTGAGCAGCCGCTCCACCGGCAGGCGCCCCTCGCGGTGCAGGTCGATGAACCGCGGGATGTCCCGGGCCGGCACCGAGCTGCCGAGGGAGGAGCCGCGCAGCGTCCTCTCCTCGGCGACGAGGCTGACGGCCTGGATGCTGAGCATCTGCGCCGGGTCGGGCAGGCCGACGGTCACCGTCGTTCCGCCGCGGGCGGTCCGGCGTAGGCCTGGGCGAGGACGGCGGCGCTGCCCGCCGTCTCGACGACCCGCACGGCGCCGCCACCGGTCAGCTCGCGGATCTCCTCGACGACCGCCGCGCCCCCGGCCAGGGCGTGGGTGGCGCCGAGCACGCGGGCGAGCTCGAGCTTGGCGGGCACGACGTCGACGGCGATCACCGTCGTCGCACCGGCCAACAGCGCCCCGAGCACCGCGACCAGGCCCACGCCGCCGAGGCCGAAGACGGCGGCGATCTCGAACGGCAGCTCAGGATCGACCGACACCGCCGAGCGAGCCGAGACGACGGCGTACTCGGCAAACGCCGACACGCCGAGGTGATGGTGCACGGTGCGGCCGTCCTCGTCCCGCCAGCGGCGCTCGCCGGACAGCAGGCAGCCGGCGGTGTTCGCCGCCGCGCCGGCCTCGCACAGCGCCGCCCGGCCGGACACGCACGGCCCGCAGCGGCCGCAGCTCGGGACGAACGCGAGCACGACGTGATCGCCTACGGCGAGCCCCTCCACCCCGGGCCCAAGCTCGACGACCTCGCCCGCCGCCTCGTGGCCGAGGACCATCGGCATCACGCGCGGGCGCGACCCGTCGATCACCGGGAGATCGGAGTGGCAGAGCCCGGCCGCCCACACCCGGATGAGGATCTCGCCCGGGCCCGGCTGGTCGAGCTCGAGCGCGTGGACGGCGAGCGGGCGCGACTGCGTGTACGGCCGCGGACGCCCCATCTCCTCGAGCACCGCACCGCGGACGATCACGGCTGCGGCTCCGGCGGGTTGTGCGGCGGCGCTCCGTCCGCGCCGGCCTCGCTGTGCAGGCGCGCGAGCGCGTCCCTCAGCCCGGGCGGGATCGGCATCGGCCGCCGGCTCTCCCGCTCAACGAAGACGTGGACGAACCAGCCGACCGCGATCGCCTCGGGGTCGCCGGAGCGGAACAGGGCGAGCTCGTAGCGGACGCTGCTGCGCCCGAGCTGCCCGACCCGGAGCGCGGCCTCGATCACGTCGGGGAAGGCGGCGGCGGCCAGGTAGCAGCAGCGGGACTCGGCGCAGACCCCGATGACCGCGCCGTGATGGATGTCGAGACCGCCCTCGCGGATCAGCCAGTCGTTGATGACGGTGTCGAAGAAGGCGTAGTACTCGACGTTGTTGACATGGCCATAGATGTCGTTGTCGGCCCATCGGGTGGGGATCGACATCAGGTGCGGATAGTGCTCCCGCGCGACCGCGGGGACCTCGGGCGCCATCGGAATCTCAGCTCTCGGCCAGCCGGCGCAGCAGGACGACCGCGCGTTCGAGCACGGCCTGGTCCTCGGACGACACGTCCTCGGCGATCGCCTCGGCCAGCCAGCCCTCGCGCTGGCGCCGGTCGGCACGCAGAGCGCTCAGGCCCCCCGGGGTCAGCTCGACGAGCGCGCGCCGGCGGTCGCCCGGGTCAGGGCGGCGGGCGACGAGGCCCCCGGCCTCGAGGTCGCTCACCGTCTGGGCCATCGACTGGGGCCGCACCCGCTCGGCGGTGGCGAGATCGCTGACGCTCTGTGGTCCCTCGCGATCGAGGCGGCCGAGAACGGCGCCATGGGCGAGGGGAAAGCGATGCTCGCTGCGCAGCCGTCGCATCAGCTGGCCGAGGGCGACCCGCAACTCGCTGGCGATCTGGGCGGAATCCGTCTGGGTGGGCACGGGTGGAATATACCGGAAGAATAGACAGGCAAACTGCGCAGTTTGCCTGTATAGTCAGTCCGCATGGTGAGGCGGAGCTGACCGATGCGGCAGGGGAACTACAAGTGGATCGCGCTGTCCAACACCACCCTCGCGGTGCTGCTGGCCACGCTCGATGCCTCGATAACTCTGATCGCCATGCCGGACATCTTCCGGGGGATTCATCTCGACCCGCTCGTCCCCGGCAACAGCTTCTACCTGCTGTGGATGATCCTCGGCTACATGGTCGTCTCGAGCGTGCTGATCGTCAGCCTCGGCCGGCTCGGGGACATGTTCGGCCGGGTGCGGATCTACAACCTCGGCTTCGTCATCTACACGGTGGCCTCGCTGCTGCTCACCGTCGACTGGATGACCGGTCGCGCGGGCGCCACCTACCTGATCGTCTTTCGCATCGTCCAGGGCGTCGGCGGCGCCTGCCTGCTGGCCAACGCCGCGGCGATCATCACCGACGCCTTCCCCACCAACCAGCGCGGCACGGCGCTGGGCATCAACAACATCGTCGGGGTGAGCGGCATGTTCGTCGGACTCGTCCTCGGCGGGCTGCTCGCGCCGGTCAACTGGCGGCTCGTGTTCCTCATCTCGGTGCCCGTCGGCGTGTTCGGCACGGTCTGGGCCTACCTCAAGCTCGAGGAGCGCTCCGAGCCGAAGCGCCGCCCGATCGACTGGTGGGGCAACCTCACCTTCGCCCTCGGGCTCATCCTCCTGATGATCGCCGTGACCTACGGCATCCGTCCCTACGGCAACAACAGCACGGGCTGGATGAGCCCGCGGGTGGTCGCCCTGCTCAGCACCGCGATCATCCTGCTCATCGCCTTCGTGATGATCGAGCGCCGGGTGAGCGACCCGATGTTCCGCCTCCCACTGTTCCGCATCCGTGCCTTCACGTTCGGGACGATGTCGACATTCCTCGCCGCCGTCGCCCGCGGCGGCCTGATGTTCATGCTGATCATCTGGCTGCAGGGGATCTGGTTGCCCCGCCACGGCTACGACTTCACCAAGACGCCGCTGTGGGCGGGCATCTACATGCTCCCGCTGACCGCCGGCATGTTGATCGCCGGGCCGACTTCGGGCTACCTGTCCGACCGCTTCGGCGCGCGGCCGTTCGCCACCGGAGGGATGCTCGGCGCCGCCTTCAGCTTCGTGCTGCTGATGCTGCTGCCGATCGACTTCTCCTACCCGGTGTTCGCGTTCGTGCTGTTCCTCAATGGCGTGTCGATGGGCCTGTTCGCCTCGCCGAACCGCGCCGCGGTGATGAACAGCCTGCCCCGCGGCGACCGGGGCGCCGGCGGCGGCATGAACCAGACCTTCCAGAACTCCGCCCAGGTCATCTCGATCGGGATCTTCTTCACCCTCATGATCGCCGGCCTCGCCGCCTCACTGCCCGCGACGATGACCGCCGGGCTGACCGCGCACGGGGTGCCGCTCGCGCTCGCCCACCACGCGGCCACGCTGCCCCCGGTGTCGATCCTGTTCGCGGCCTTCCTCGGCTACAACCCGATCCAGCACCAGCTCGGTCCGCACGCGCTGTCGCTGCTGAGCGTCCACCAGCAGGCGCTCGTCACCGGCCGCAGCTTCTTCCCCGACCTCATCTCGGTCCCGTTCCGCAACGGCCTGCACGAGGCCTTCACCTTCGCCATCATCGCCTGCCTGATCGCCGCGGCCGCGTCGTCGCTGCGCGGCGGTCGCTTCCACTACGCCGACGAGCCCGTGCCCGAGCCGGGCGCCGTCGAGCCGCTGCCGGAGCTCGAGACCGAGCACCCGCGGTCGAGGACCGGCGTGGCGCCCTGAATCGCCCGCGTACGCCGGGAGACGTTCACCCAATCGCACACCGTCGCTCCGCCCCGCGGAGCCCCCAACCCCAGGAGGATCCCATGGAGATCGAGTGGTACGGACAGTCCGCATTCCGCCTGACCGGCGATGAGCACACGGTGTTCATCGACCCCTTCGGCGACGTCTCGAGCCTGTCCTCGCGCGGGATCACCTGGGAGTACCCGGCGATCTCCGGCGTGTCCGCCGACCTGCTGCTCGTCACTCACGAGCACCGTGACCACAACGGCGTCGAGGTCGTCGCCGGCGAACCCGCGACCCTGCGCGCGACCGCCGGCCGGCACCAGTCGCCGATCGGCGAGGTGATCGGCATCGCCTCCGAGCACGACGACGTCGCCGGGACCCAGCGCGGGCCGAACACGATCTTCGTCTTCACCCTCGACGGCGTGCGGATCTGTCATTTCGGCGATTTCGGCCAGGCCGCGCTGCGCCCCGAGCAGCTCGCGGCGATCGGCGAGATCGACCTGCTCATCATCCCCGTCGGCGGGATGCCGACACTCGGCGCCTCACAGGCCGCCGAGGTCGTCGCCCAGCTCTCCCCCCGCTGGGTCGTGCCGATGCACTACCGCACCCACCGGATCGGCTTCCTCGAGCCCGCCGACGACTTCCTCGCCCGGATGGACACCGTCCACGCGCTCGACGAGCCCCGCTTCACGCTGAGCGATCTCCCGAGCGGGAACGGACCGGTGGCCGTCGTGCCCGCCGCGCCGTAGAGGGGCGGGTCGGCGTTCGCCCGGGGCCCTACCGAACGATCCCGCTCGGCCGCCTCCGCCGCCCCTTCTCCTGCTTGGGGAAGGGCTGCACCGGCACCGTGGCCGGGGGCGCGGTCGTGCACTGCCCGACGGGGTTGACGTGCGGCAGCCGCGGCCGGGCCGTGTTCGGCCGGGCGGCGAAGTTGAACGCGCCGGTGAGGTCGCCGGTGTGCCGGCGACGCCAGGCGCTCAGGTTCGGCACCTCGACCCCGAAGCGCGTCTCGAGGAAACGCAGCGTCGAGGTGTGGTCGAACGTCTCCGAGCACACGAGGCCGCCGCGTGAGAACGGCGAGAGGATGAGCATCGGCACGCGGATGCCGAGCCCGATCGGTCCGCGGATGCCGTCGGCCTCCGTGGGCAGCATGCTGACCGTGAGCCACTCGCCCTTCGTGCCCTTCGGCGCCACCGGCGGGGCGACGTGGTCGAAGAAGCCGCCGTTCTCGTCCCAGGTCACGAACAGCGCCGTCTTGGCCCAGATCTTGGGATGGGCGAGGAGCGACGCGAGCAACTGCTGGAGCACCACCTCGCCGGACGCAGCCGACGAGTACTGGGGATGCTCGCTGTCGAACAGCGAGGCCAGCACCCATGACACCTGGGGCAGGTGGCCGGACTGCAGGTCGGCCACGAAGTCGGTCGGATAGACGGGCTCAAGGCCGCGGGCGGCGAGCTTCGAGCCCGGCGAGTACTGCGTGAAGTAGGTGAGCACGTTGTCCAGCACTCCGCCGTGGGCCGCCGTGTAGACCTTCCAGCTGACGCCGTGGGCCGACAGGCGCTCGGGCATCGTCGTCCAGCTGAACCGGTCACTGCGATCGGAGACGTTGGTCTTGAGGATCGGCCCGCCGTGGGTGCCGCCCGGGTCGATCGTCGCCGACATCGACATGATCCGGTTGGGATCGGTCGGGCCGATCACTGAGCAGTGGTAGGCGTCGCAGATCGTAAAGGCGTCGGCGAGCGCGTAGTAGAACGGCAGGTCGCCACGCGTGTAGTAGCCCAGCGTCTCCGGACCGGCGGCGCCGTCGTCCTGCTCGTGGACGCGCAGGAAGTCGTTCATCCGCCCGCCGTTCACGGCCTGGTGCTGGGGCCCCCAGTCGTGGGTGATGTCGGCGAAGCACTCCTGGCGGCCGAGCCGGAAGGGATGGTGGGTCTTGCCGTCGAGCCCCTTCTGGAAGAAGGCACCGTGGTTGGTCTTGTCAGCGAAACCGCGCACGCCTGAGAGCGTCCCGAAGTAGTGGTCGAACGAGCGGTTCTCCTGCATCAGGATGATCACGTGCTCGATGTCCTTGAGCGCCCCTTTCCGCGGCGCGGCGGAGGCCGCGGCGGCGAGCAGCCCCTCGACTCCGCCGAGCGCCCCGAGGCCGACTCCGGCGGCCCCGAACTCGCGCAGCACCTGTCGCCGGCTGATCTGCCGGCCCGTCATCATCCGATCCTCCATGCGGGCTTTCTCCTTGATGTCACGCGTGTGCGGCCGCCGCGCGACCCTACCAGCTGCCCTCCTCGGGCTGATGGCGCTGGCCGGGTGCGGCGGCAGCAGCTCGAGCCACAGCGGCGCCCACGCCCAGGCGGCGGCGTCCGGCAGCGCCGGGCCGACGGCGCCCGCCGACTACCGCTGGCTGATCACGACTACCGGACCCCAGCCGAGCGTGGCCGCCGAGAACCGCGAGCCCGGGACCGATGCCTGGCGGCTGCCCGGCCCGGCGGCCGACGTCGGCGGGCTCGCCCACGGCACCGTGCAGGGCTACGTGGCCGAGCCGTCGCTTCTCCCCGGGCAGCGCCAGCGGATCTACGTCAGCGCGCCCGGGGCGCGGACCGTCCGCATCGGCATCTTCCGCATGGGCTGGTACGGCGGGCACGGCGGCCGCGAGGTGCTGGCCAGCGACGCCCTGCCCGTCCGCGCTCAGCCGCCGTGCGTGCACCGCTCCGCCACCGGTCTGACTGAGTGCAACTGGCACCCGACGCTCACCTTCACCGCGCCCGCAGCGCTGCCGAGCGGGGTGTACATCGCCAAGCTGTCGGCCGCCACCGGCGAGAGCGACGCGCTGTTCGTCGTGCGGGCGGCGACGGCGCAGCCGCTCATCGCCCAGCTGCCGACCTCGACCTACGAGGCCTACAACGCGTGGGGTGGCGACAGCCTGTATCCCGGCGGCACCGACCGCGTCACGCTCACCGGGACGACCCAGGGTGTCGAGGTCTCGTACGACCGGCCGTACGACAGCGTCACCGGCGCGGGTCAGTTCTTCGCCCGGGACGTGGCGATGGTGCGCTTCCTCGAGCGCCACGGCTACCCGGTCTCCTACACGACGAGCGAGTCGGTCGACCAGAACCCCGCGCAGTTGCTCGGCCACCGGGCGGCGATCGACTTCGGTCACTCCGAGTACTGGTCCGAGCGCCAGGCGCAGGCGTTCGCCCGCGCCCGAGATGCCGGGGTCAGCCTGATCCTCATCAGCTCCGACACGATGGCCTGGCGGGTGCGCTACGCGCCGGCCTCGGCGGCGGCGAGCGAGGCCGGCCAGCCCGGTCACTCGATCGTCGCCTACAAGGAGCACGCGGCGCTCGACCCCAACCACAGCTCACCGACCGGGGCCTTCCCGGCCGGTGGCGCCCCGCTCACGGGCTCGGCGTACCTGGGCTGCATCACGGCCCGCGTCAACCAACCCGGCCCCCCGACCTACCGGTATTACAGCTGGGCACCGGATCCGGCGCTGTCGCCAGCATGGCTGTTCGCCGGCACGGGGATCACCGCGGCGACCCGGATTCCGGGCATCGTCGGCTACGAGCTCGATCAGCGCACCGCCGCCTCCCCCGCCGGAACCGTGCTGGCCGGGGAGGGCGCCGCGCCGTGCATGCCGGTGAGCGAACCGGGCGAGCCCGTCCCGGCGGCCGGCGAGGACCGGGCCGAGACGACGCTTTACACGGCGCCGTCGGGGGCGCTCGTCTTCAACACGGGCACGCTCGGATGGGAGCTGGGTCTCGAACCGGTCCCGAGCGCCTCCCCCGACGCCCCGACCGCCCCCGACCCGCGGGTCGTGGCCATGGCCCGGAACGTGCTCGCGCGGGTGCTGGCGGGTCAGCGCCCGGGCAGGTGATAGACGTCGATCGTGCCCGAGGTGGCGTGGTCGTTGGCGTTGCCCTCGGGCAGGATCACCCGGCCGCCGACCGCGATCGGGCTGTTCCAGTGCCCCTGGCTGGCCGGCAGCGAGGCGAGCTGGATGCCGCTGAGCGGGTTGCGCACGATCAGCACGCCGTCCACCTCGTCGTAGACGTAGAGCAGCCCACCGGCGAGCACCGGGCTCGTGCCCGCGGTCGAGTGCTGCCAGACGGTGTGCAGCCGCCGGTCGCCGCCGAGCGCGTAGGCGGCGGTCCCCCCGTCGGTGGCCACGAACACGTACGAGCGGCCGTTGTGCGACCAGACGACCGGCGCGGTGAGCACCTCGGCCGGGCCGGGCGCCGGGATGCGCTGCAGCGACCCGCCCTTGCGCCCGCTCGCGCGGCCATTGGCGCCGTTGAGCCGCCCGAGGTCGAGCAGGTAGAGGTGCTCGTCCTTGCCCCCTTGGACGGCGAGGCGCTGCCCGCCGACCGGCGGCAGCAGCGCCGGCGCGGTGCTCCCGAGATCGGTGTCGTTGCTGTTGAGCTCGCTCTCGTTGACCGGCGTCCAGTTCGACAGCAGCGAGAGGGTCGGACTGAGCGCGAGCACGCTGTCCCCCCAGTCGGTCGAGCCGTTGAACGGAGCGTTGCCGGTGGCGACGTAGATCCGGCCGGTTCCGGGCTCGACGACCGCGCCCGAGCGGGCCCAGATCGCGGCGTCGCTCGCCGGGCACGAGCTCGGCGTGAGCAGGTGATACCGGTTGGAGCACAGCGCGTTCCAGATGTGGTGGATCGCCCCGGTTGTGCGATCGATCTCCAGCACGTGCCCCTGGTAGGGCGGCGCATCGCCGATGTACCCGCCGGTCGTCACGATCAGCCACCGCCCATTGAGGTTGAGCGCGGCGGCCAGCTTCTCGTGCGTGGAGTCGAGGGTGACCTTCGCCGGCCAGCGCCCGCTGCGCGCCTCCTGGCCGGTGGACACCGAGAGCTTGTGGATGCGGCCATCAGGGCTGGCGGCGTAAACCCAGCGGCGGTCGGGATCGGCGACCGGCGTCGTGTCGGTGATCCGGTAGCTGCCCTCGTAGCGGCCGATGTCGGCGGGCACGAACTCCCACAGCTTCGCGCCCGTTCCGGGATCGAAGGCGATCGTGCGGCCGTAGGTCGTGGTCACGATGGCCACGTCGCGCACGCGGCCCCGGACCCGGATGTCATGGAGCTGGATCGCCGAGGCGTCGACCGTCCCGTCGATGTGGATCCGGCGGCGGCCCAGCCCGCGTACGTTCCGGCCGGTGATGCCGGTGTCGGCCGGCCCCACCCCGCTGCGCTGGGCGTTGTAGTCGAAGCGCGTCCAGTCGCCGTCGGGCACGTGCGTCGCCGCTGCGCCCGCGGGGACCGTCGCCGACATCGACGCCGCCGAGCCGCAGCCGCCGGCGGCGGCGACCGCCACCGCGAGGCTGAGGCCGAATCCGGCGAGGCGGCGACGCGTCATATCGGCAATCCTAGCCGTGACCGCTCGCGGTCCCGCGTGCTCGTCGGCCGGGGCGTCGAGGCAGCGTCTGCCGCTTGTCGCCCAGGTAGGCTTGCCAGCGGAAATGGCGGTCAGGAGCGCGCCTGAGCTGGTCCAGGAAATCGCACGCCTGCGGGCGGAGCTGGCCCGCCGCGAGCGGGAGGCCGCCGACAAGGAGGTTCAGCTCGAGTGCTACGCCGCCGACCTGCGGGAGACGTTCAAGCGCGAGCGCACGCGATCGCGGGAGCTGCAGCGCTCCTACATGGCGACCGTCCGGGCGCTCACCAACGCGGTCGAGAAGCGCGATGCCTACACCGGCAAGCACGCCGAGCGGGTGACCGCGTACGGGCTGGAGATCGCGCGGGAGATGAACCTTCCGCTCAGCGACACCCCGGGGATCGAGTTCGGCTTCCTGCTCCACGACGTCGGCAAACTCGCGATTCCTGACGCGATCCTCTACAAGCCGGAGGCGCTGGACGACAGCGAGCGCACACTGATGGCCCAGCACCCGGTGATCGGCGCCGAGCTCGTGGCCGAGGTCGGGCTCCTGCGCGAGGCGGTGGAGATCATCCGCTCCCACCACGAGCGCTGGGACGGGACCGGCTACCCCGACCGGCTCCGCGGCGAGGAGATCCCGCTCGCCGCGCGGGTGTTCGCGGTCGCCGATGTGCTCGACGCGCTCACCACCGAGCGGCCCTACCGGCCCGCGTCGTCGTTCGCCGACGCGCGACGGATGATCGAGGCCGAATCGGGCACCCACTTCGATCCGCGGGTGATCGAGGCGTTCGGCGGGATCGAGGACGAGATCTTCGAGCGCATCCGCGGGCGCATCGGCCACTGATGGCGAGCTGCACGAGGCCGCCGACGGCGAGGAGGCGCTCGAGGTGGCGCGCCGGCAGCCGCCCCGCCTTGTGTTCCTCGACGTCGACATGCCGGTGCTCGACGGCATCGCCGCCTGCCGGCGCCTGCGCGAGGATCCGCTCACCGCCCAGACGACGATCGTGATGCTCACCGCCTCATCGGGGGACCGCGTCGAGCGCGAGGCCGCGGAGGCCGGCGCTGACCTGTTCCTCACCAAGCCGTTCAGCCCGCTCGAGCTGCTGCGGCTCGTCGACGGGCTCGGGTCGTCCTAGCGGACACCTCGCCCGCGCGCACCCCGCGGGCGCCGGGGCCCGCGAGTTCGCGCCCGCGGCCGAGCGCCCACGCCCCGGGAGTTTGCGCCAGCAAACTCCCAATGACATTCGCCTTTAGGCGGATGTCACTAGATCTTCAACAGGATGATCGTGTTGATGGTGAAGGCGATCGCGAAGCCGATCGTCCACCGATTGAGGTTGCGCTCGACGAGCGAACCCCCACCGAACGGTCCCGCCCCGGTGCCGACGCCGAACGCCCCGGACAGGCCGGCGTCCTTCCCCGAGTGCATGAGGATGAGGAAGATCAGCACCACGCACAGGAAGATCTGCACAACGCTGAGAATCGAGTACATCGCCGGTCGATGGTAGCTACTCGTCGACCGCGGGTGAAGGCCCGGGCTCGCCGGCGGCCGGAGGCGTCTCGCCTCCGACCCGGTCGATGGCGTGCAGGATCTCGATCGCCTCGGCCCGCAGCGTGCCGTCGAGCGCCGCATAGTCCTCGTCGGAGAGCTTGCCGGTCTGATGGTCGAGCTCGGCGTCGCGGATCTCGCGGTACTTGGCGTCACGCTCGGCCTCGAGCTCGGCGAGCTCGTTCTCCTGGGCGATCGTGGCCAGCTCCTCGGGCGCCCGCGCCTCGAGCGCCCCGTGGGCCCGCAGCGGTCCGGTGAGCACGAACACCACGACCGCCAGGATTACCACGACGATGAGGAACTCCATGGCCGCGACCGCTCAGACGGTCTCGCGGACCGGCAGCGCCGGGGTGCTCCCCTGGCGCGCGCGGGACCGCGCGGTGCTGCGGCGGCGGGCGCCCACCGGCACCGGCCACAGGGCGATGAGCCCACCGAGCGCGATGATGAACGCCCCGGTCCAGATCCAGGTGACCATCGGCGAGACGATCATCAGGAACTCGACCGGCCACGGATGGGTGACGTACCGCGCGGCGAGCCCCTCGATCGCCCGGGCTCGCTCGGCCTGGATGAACTCGACCGTGCGCGGCTGGCGCAGCTGGGCCGCGGTGAGGTGCGTCATCAGGCTCTCGAACACCTGGTCGCCACGGTTGATCTCGGCCTGGATCGGCTGGACGTTGGGATTGACCACGGTCCAGATGTCGCGCAGCGGCCCGGCCCGCAGCCCGACGTCGCTGTCGGACTGGCCGTCGAAGGCGATCGAGATCGGTCCCACGGTGTTGTCGAAGGTCGCGGGATAGAACCCGCGCGAGGTCGTCAGGGTGGCCACGTGGCCGCCGCCCTTGGTGACGTCGAGCACGGCGCCGAAGGAGATCTTGGCGTCGGTGGCCTGCTCGGTCGGGCGGACGTAGCGCACCTTGTAGCCGTCGACCGACGTCGTCTGGCCGGGCGACAGCACGACGTCGTGCGAATGCTGGAAGGACGAGGAGGCGGCGACGCCGATCAGCAGCACGGCGAGGCCGGCGTGGGCGATGTAGCCGCCGTAGCGCCGGCGGTTGCGGCGGATGAGGGCGGCGAACGCGACCGGGATCGGGTCCCGGGTGAGCGCCCGGCGCGCGCTCGTGCCGCGCCACAGCTCCTGCGCGACGGTGGCGAGGACGAACGCCCCGAGGACGAACATGCACAGCGCGAACGGCCGCGTGGCCGCGTTCGTGCCGAGCAGCAGGGCGGCGAGGGTGATCCCGGCCGCGGCCACCGGGATGGTGAAGTTGCGCCGCAGGTTGGCCAGCGTCACCCGCCGCCAGGCGATGATCGGCCCGATGCCGGAGAGCAGCACGAGCACGAGCGCGAGCGGCACGATGAATGGCCGGAAGGCCGGTGGCCCGACGGACACCTTGGTGCCGGTCACAGCCTCGGAGATGAGCGGGAAGAAGGTGACCCAGAAGATCACGAACACCATCGCTACGAGCACGAGGTTCTGGAACAGGAACACCGCCTCGCGGGACAGCAGGGAGTCGAGTTCGGCGTCGGAGCGCAGCGCGCTGCGGCGCCAGACGACGAGCGAGATCGATCCGAGCACCATCACGGCCAGCAGGACAACGAACGGCACCCCGAGCGTCGAGGCGCCGAAGGCGTGGATCGAGTCGAGCACGCCCGAGCGGACGAGGAAGGTGCCGAGGATCGCGAGTGTCCCGCTGCCGAGGATCAGGGACACGTTCCACACCTTCAGCATCCCCCGCTTCTCCTGGATCATGATCGAGTGGATGAAGGCGGTGGCGCACAGCCACGGCATCAGGGCCGCGTTCTCAACCGCGTCCCAGGCCCAGTAGCCGCCCCAGCCGAGCTCGGTGTAGGACCAGCGGGCCCCGAGCAGGATCCCGATCCCCAGGAACAGCCAGGCCGCGAGGGCAAAGCGGCGGGTGACGCTGATCCACTCCGACCCGAGCCGCCCGGTGATCAGCGCGCCGATCGCGAACGCAAACGGGACCGTGAGCAGCGTGTACCCCGAGTACAGCATCGGGGGGTGGATCATCATCGTCGGGTGCAGGAGCAGCGGGTCGAGGCCCGCGCCCTCCGCCGGCGGGTTGGCCGTGGTCGCGAACGGATTGGCGAAGAACACGGTCAGCGACACGAAGAAGGCGCCGAACCCGAGCAGAACCGCGGTCGCGTACGGGGCGATCTCCCGGACCCGGTTGCGGGTCAGGAACAGGATCAGGCTCGACCACACCGAGAGCAGGAACACCCACAGCAGCAGAGAGCCCTCCTGCGAGGACCATGCCGCGGCGAGCTTGTAGAAGGTCGGCGTCGTCGTCGAGGAATGGGAGGCGACGACGTTGAAGCTGAAGTCCGACCGCAGGAATGCCGCCTCGAGGATGACGAAGGCGACGGTCATCAGCGCGGCCAGGATGTAGACCGCCCGGCGCCCGGAGACGACCCATTCGGGGCGGTGGTTCACGGCGCCGTAGACCGAGGCCCCGATGCCGTACAGCGTCACGAGCAGCCCGAGGATGAGCAGGGCGCGGCCGAGCAGCGCCATCTACGAGCGGCCTCCTGCGATGAGCCCCGGCATCAGTACGACGATGACGCGGCCTGGTACTTGGAGGGACACTTTGTGGTCAGCGAGTCCTGCTCGCCGACGAACACGGGGCCCTGCTCGTGCACGGTGACGAGCACGCCGCGCCCCTCGCGGAAGGGATCGGGAACGATGCCGGTGTAGCGCACCGGCACCGACACGTGGAGCTTGGGGTCACGCACGCGGAACAGCAGCACCGAGCCCGCGTGCTCGACCGAGCCGGCGAGCACGGTCCCGGCCAGGATGTAGGAATGGCCGGGCTGCGCGCGCGTGAGCAGTTGCGAGGCGGTGAGCTCGTCGCGGCCAGCGGCGAAGCTGGTGTAGACCAGCGCCGAGGCGAGCAGGAGCGCCGCCGTGAGGGCGACGATCAACCTGATGGTGCGTTTGCGGCTCGGATCCATGGGCTCTGATTTTCACACAGGCCGCCCCTCGGGCGGCGCTCCTTCGCCCGGTGCCGGCCCGGCGAGGTCAGACTGACGTCCGATTCTGGGGCCGAATGCTTTGCCGCCAGAGCCTCGCGCCGATTAGCGTCACGTTAGCGCGCCACGGCCAGAATACCCCGTAGTCGTTGAGGATCAAGTCTCTGGGCGGCTGGGATGGCAACCCGGGATGGCAACCTCGGCGGTTGCCATCCCGGTTACCGGCGCTGTCCGCCGGATGTGGCTCGACTGTCGCGCAACTGCTCGAGCTTGTCGCAACTAAATCCCCGGCGACGCGTCCGGATCTCTGACGCGTCCTGATCTCTATATGATCGCCCGCGATACGACTACTCGCGTCTCGCTTGGAGTCGAGTTCAACCTAAGGAGATAGGGGATTGCGATGATGCGGCGCAAGCTGCTTGCAGGCATTACGACGGTAGGCCTCGTTGCCGGTGGGAGCGCCGTGGCTGCGGCTGCCACGGGTGCGGCGCCCAAGCACACGACGATCAACGCCGTGACGTCGACGATCGTGAAGATCAACCGCTACATCCAGGATGGAACGCGGTGGCAGAAGGACGTCTACACGGTCCGCTCGGGTGGGACGATCACCATTGCCAACCTCGCGGCCTCGGACGGGCCGCACACGTTCAGCGTGGTCAGGAGGAGCGATCTGCCGCGGACGATCAATCAGATCAACAACTGCCAGATCTGCAACACGATTGCCAAAGAGCATGGTGCCAACCCGCAGTCGCAGGCGCCGCCGAAGTTCCTCTTCGTCGAGAACGGGACCGGTAGCACGACGCCGCCGAACGTCGACCGGCCTGGCGATTCGGCCTTCATCGCGCCGGTCCAGCACGCCAGCGTGACGTTGAAGGTCACGGCCAAGCCGGGCACGACGCTGTACTTCATGTGCGCCATCCATCCCTGGATGCAGGCGAAGCTCATCGTCGGTCGCTAACCGGGGACTGGCACTTCGAGAGGCAAGCGAGCGAGGGCCCTGGCATCTGCCGGGGCCCTTCGCGTTGCTCCCCATTGCCGACGCATTGCGTCGCGCTTGGCCTTTGACGTGACAGCGCGATCGCAAGGGGTGGAGCTTGAAGCTACGGAGGCGTAGCATTTGCGGTCGATGCACGTCGCCACGAACACGCAGCGAGTCGTGGTCACGGCCCGGCTCGCGCCGGCGACGCTTGAGCGCCTGCGGGAGATCGCCGAGCGGGAAGACCGCTCTCTGAGTGCCGAGTTGCGTCGCGCGTGCATCGCGCATGTGGAGCTCTACCAGGCCGGCAACCATGCGCGACGCGGGAAAGAGGGCTGATGGCCCGCGGGATCCGGCAGGCTAAGACGGGCCGGTCCCCGATCCATCGCATCTGGCGGCAGGGCCAGCCGATCAAGTCCGAGGTCCGCGTGACGTGGATCACGCCGAGCGGTGATTCGCCGGCGGAGGATGCCCAGCGCCGGGAGGACGGTGATCGCCGCCATGAGGGGGATCGAGAGGCTGATGACGATGACCACCTACATGCGGACGGCCTCGGTGGGCGTGCTGGCGACCCCGTACAGCCTCAGTGAGATATCCGCGATGCTCAGCGGGACGGCGGCCGCGCCGGTGGTCAGCGGGCCGCGGCTGATCGCGATCGACACGGGCACCGACACCATCGCGCTCGAGGCAACGGACATCCTGGCCTATCAGGATCACCCATTCGACGAGGATCTCGGCGGTGGGGATGAGGTGGCCGTCGCGGATCATGCGGATGCGGGCGAGGACGAGCAACAACGCCGCGATCAGAGCAGCCGCCGTCGTAGAGGTGGTCGACGGCGAGCTTCTGCCTCGTCGGAGCACCGGGGGCGCCAGATCGAATCCATCCGTCTCCCCAACGGCCCTTCAACCCGATCTGGCGCACGCCGGCAAGGAGGAAAGCCCATCGAACTTCCCACACTCTCCCCGTCCAGGTCAACCGATCATTCGTCCATGGCCTGCCCGGCCTGCGTCGAGAGGCGGACGGCACGGTCGTGAGCGCGTACTCAGCAGAGCTGCTGGCCAGCCTCGGGCTGAGGCTGACGACAGTACGGCGTCCCGATGCGATCTTCTCGACCTCGGCCACGACCGGCAACCAGTCGCCGCTTGCTTCGCGCAAACGAAAACGAGCATGACCGCGACGCGAGCGAAAACGACTCCAAGATCCCGGCAGACGGCTGCCAAGCGTCGGCGTGTGGCTGCCGAGTTGCGCCAGGATCACATGCAGTCTGATCGCGAGGTTGCGCGTGCCTGTGATTGCTCGGGGCCGTTCGTGGCGAAGGTCCGCCGGCAGCTCGAGGCCGAGGGATGGCTCAGGGTGCCGACCACCACCGGCGCCAAGCAGCGCGAGCACCTCGCCCAGGCGGCGGTCGACGTGATCACCGCGATCGCGGAAGCACGCGAGATCGACACGGTGCGGGTGATGCTGCTGTAAGCGTGCTCGGCGATTGGCTCGCTCGGCGCCAGCGCGACTGTGCCCGACGCGCACAGACGCCTCGCGTGGACCCGGCAGCCTGCAGCTCTGTCGAGGAGTACGCCTATCGGCTGATGTGGGCCGGGACGCCGACCGAAGAGGCGCGCGAGCTCATCAGGGCCGCCTTGGACCGGCAGCGTCGGGAGGCCGAGGAGAACTGGGAACACGTCCAGCGGCGGCGGCAGGCCACGGAGCGCTACGAGGCCAGGCGGGACGCCGCTGCGCTCGCGGCGGGCAAGCTGCTCAGGGAGGCGGGCTATACGGACCCCGATGGGGAGCTCGAGCCGCTGCCGGCACCGCCACGGTCGAGCGGCCCGTCGATGCTGGGGCCGTGGGTGCCCGAGCTCGACCGGCTGGACCCGACGATGGACCATGACCCCTTGCTCGACGGGCCGGTGAGCCCATGACCGGCGCCCTCCGCGTGCTTCCCAACGCCGGCGACGAAACGCTAAAGCGGCTCGCGCTCGAGCAGCGCGCCAACTGGCGCGTCGATCGCCTCCTGACGGCGCTGCTGGGTGTTGCGCCCCCGAATATCGACCGACGAAGGATTGAAGATGACGACCAAGATTGGCGCCCGCCTCGACGCGCTGGCCGACGACGTGCAACGGCTCCAGGTGACCGCCGGCACCCTGACCGAGGACGTGAAGGAACTGCGCCGGGCCTTATGCGAGCTGGCCCTGATGACCTCCGAGGACATCGCGAGCCTCTCACCGACAAATCCGCTGAGCCGGTCTCCACACGTACAGGCGAAGGTCGAGCGATACCTGCCCACGATGGCGGCATTCGGGAGGGCCTACATGGATGGCGAGAACACCTTGCAGAGCTCAGTGGCGCGGATCAGTGAGAGCATCGCTCAAGTTCACCGGGACGCCGAACGCGGGCGGGCTGAGGGGGCCGTGATCGATCGCCATCAGGCGGGGCGGCGGGAGATGTACGAGCGCGCTCGCATCGAAGGGAGGCTCACATGAGCATGAGCAATTGGGAGC
Organism: uncultured Solirubrobacterales bacterium; assembly: GCA_963752905.1. Lineage (GTDB taxonomy): Bacteria > Actinomycetota > Thermoleophilia > Solirubrobacterales > Solirubrobacteraceae > Palsa-465. The sequence continues at coordinate 167,933 of CAVWAC010000014.1, read as the reverse complement.
GGCGGCAGATCGTCGAGCGATACCCCGTGCGCGCGCTCCGGGCTGCTGTGCAGACTGCGCTGCGGGAGGTGGGCGCAACTGCCGAGTGGTCGGACGCCCCGGCGGTGGCGTGGACTGGATCGCCCGAGCGCCGCGTCCGCATCCCCCGTCCGATCAGCGCGTCCACCGCGGCGACGGGACTGCACGAAATTGCCCACCAGAAGTTTCATCGCCACATGGGCCCGGAGGAGGTCGCCTGGCGCGGGGAGCTGCGGGCCTGCCAGTGGGCTCTGGAGTGGTGGAATGAGCTCGAGCTGCCAGACCGTGAGCAGGCCGCATATTCCCTCGGCGAGCCGCTCCACGGCTACCTGCAGCTCGCGCTCGAACGCGGTGAGGTCACGATGCGGGAGATCGAGGACGAGGTGCCCGGTGAGCTGATGCCGTATCGCCGGCGACTTGACGCGCTGGCGCGACACCTCGACCGACAGCGACGGCTGGAGGCGGGCGAGTACGTCGAGAGGAGTCTGCCCGAGCGGGTGTGGTGACGGCGATGGGCGCGCTCAGGGACCTCAAGCGTGGCTGGCACCTGCGCGCGGACAACGTGCCGGTGACATGGAGCGAGCACGCCATCGAGCGATACCTCCAGCGCGTCAAACCCGCCCTCGAGGCGGATGCGGTGCGGAAAGAGCTCTCGCGCCTGCTCGCCACCGCGGTCGTCTCCCGCACCCCGCCGGGGTGGGTGCGACCGGGAACCGGGGACGTGACCCCCGCCGCGTACCTGCTGCTCGCCGATGGCGAGATCTGTTTGCCGGTGATCGTGGCTCACGGCGACGATGGTCCGTGGACGGCGACCACGGCGCTGACGGCGAGCATCGCCGAAGGCGCACAGCGAGAACGACGGAACCGACGGGCGCAGGCTCGTCGCGCGGGAAAGGCGTCTGCGCGAAAGGCACGCACCTACGAAGGCGGCCGGCCCCGACAGGGACCGAGCGCCTCTGAGTGGGACCAGTGACCTCGGCCGGCCGGCGACCTCGGGGACGACCCCGGACGGCATCCGTTATCTATGACGGCCCCGCTGCCGATGAACCCGCCCCGGCCGTGAGCAGCATCCCTCGTGTGAAGCTGCTGATCGCGCGGTTCCTTGAGGCCGAGGCGCTTGCCGACTTCGATGATTCTGCGATCAGAGCAGTGTCGCGGGATTTGGGCACCGAGGCGTTGACGCTCAGCCGTCAGACTCCATTGCACCCGTCGCTGGCAGTGAACCGGGCCCGGGTCGCTGTCGAGCGCGATCCGAGCGGCAGAGGGGCGACGAGCTGAATCCTGTTACCGCCGGCGGAGCCGACCGGCCCTTCAGGCATCGTCAACCGGTGCGTGACGCTGCGCTGAGCGGCCCGGCCACCGGAGTTGCAGTTCGCCGCCCTGCGCGCCCTTACCGCGGCAAGGAACTGAGCCCCTCGGGGCGAACTTACTTCGACGTCACCTCTTGACCAGCGCGGACTCGTGTACTGACACCATGAACAAATGCGTCGAAGCGGCGACGGCAGTCAGCCGATCATCGTCACCACCGAGCTTCTGGCCGGGTGCAGTTGGGAGCGTGCCCAGTCCCGATGCCGGCTTCACGATGGACGCTCGGGTCGCCGCTCGCGTTGAGAAATGCGCACTGGGCACCGACGCAGGCAAGGGCTGGTAACCAGCGACATGCCCGTCCGACCGGTCTCTGAGGAGGCCAACGCCCCGGCCAGTCGTCCGTTTCCAGCTGAGCTTGGAGAGCAAGCGGTGAGGAAGGCCGGCGAGTGGTGGTATGAGATCGACCCAGCCTTTAAGGGGGCCGGCTCAATCCCGCCTCATCGCATTATTGGGGCATGGTGGATCGATGACACCGGCTCGCCGACGGGCGAGTTCGTCGCCAATCCCTACTACGTGTCGTCTTCGCCGCCCAGGAGGCGCTGGGGGCGTCGCCTCATGGTGGCTGGTTTCCTCCTCTTGTGTGCGATCGTCCCCTTCGGCCTGAGGGTATGGGTGCTGTCGGATACGAAGGTCAACCAGCCAGTGCCGGTCATTTCATCCGCCGTTCCCGCCGCTAGCCGTAGGACTTCGACCCCGTCCTCCTCGACGGCTGCGAGGCACCGCCGGCGCACCGGCTCTGTCGCCGCTTCATCGGCACCGCTGCGCCTCGCGATCGTGCCCACCGCACGGGTGTGGGTTTGCCTCGAGGACGAGCGCGGGCGCGTGCTCATCAATGGCCAGATTTTCGGTCCTGGCGTGGTAACCGAGAGTTTCGTCGCTCCGTCTTTCCGGATCTTCCTCGGCAATGCTTCGATCAGGTTCCGGATCAACCGGCAGCTCCGGAGCATCCCCTCAAGTCCCGATCCGGTTGCCTACAGTCTCACCCGACGCGGCATCCTCGCGCTTCCGACGAGCGCCAAGGTGCCGTGCGTCTGACCTGAAGGCGACTCCTGTACCAGCGTGTCGGCCACGGTGCCGGCCGACGAGGACACCGAGATCCTGCGGAGCGAATCGCGCGCCCTGGCCCGAGAGGCGCTGCTGTTCGCGAGGCAGGAGCCGTTGTGGTTGACACCGATGGACAACCGGCAACGGGTCGCGTCCGAGAAGACACGCAGCGGTCGAGGAGCGACGAGCTGAAGCTGGGGCCGCCCCTCAAGCGTGCCCGCCAGCGTCAAGGTTGCCGAAAAGTACGAAGCTCCGCCGCGTACATGCCCCGCGCCGATATGCGCGCTTAAGCGGTAGCGCAGCGTCGCCGACACGGCGAGGCTTCAGCTACGACCAACGAGGGGAGAGAGCGATGTCGATGTTGGGACGCAAGCGCAGCCAAGAGCCACAGGATGTCTTCGTGCCGGCTCGCAGGGACATCTCCCGCCACTGGCACCGCCGTGGTCACCCCGCCGCGGCCAGCGGCTACCCGCCCAACGAGGACGATCTGGTGATCAAGGAGTCCCGCTCGGACCCCGAGTGGCCGTTCGGCCTGTTCGACCGCGATGACCACCTGATCGACGTGTACCGCCGTCGCTCGGCCGTCGACTGCGCAGTCCGTGAGCTCAACGCGGACCGCGCCCTCATCGACCCCCACCTGCCGCTCGGCTGCCGCGTCCAGCCGATCCCCAACCGGGCCAGCCGAACATCGTCGGCCCGGAGGCTGCATCGCTAAGGCAGCGGATCGCGTCCGAGAGATCCCCGACCGGGCGCGGGACGAGCTGACGCTGGGGCTCGCGGGCGGATCGGCCCGCTGTGGCTAGATGTCCTCTCCCAGCGCGGTCGCAGTAATACAAACACATAGAACGCCGTCACCTGGGGTATGTATCGGCATGTCCCTGAAGGGGTAGAAGAGTGTTCGTCTATGTGTCACAAGTATAACTGCTGAGTGCGTTCGTCTTTGTGTCACAAGTATAAGTCCTCAAAATACGCACCAGATAGTCGCGGTGTTTGTTACACTATCAACACGTGAAGCGAGTAGATCCACAACGAGAGCAGTTCACTGAGCTGGTGGCCGCCAGGGTCAGTCCGACTGAGGCCGAAAACATCCGAGAAGTGGCGTGGCAGACACGAGTGTCTGTCTCGGAGCTGATCAGGCTGGCGGTCCGTCGACACATCCGGGACATCGAGCGCAAGGCAGCCAAGCGCGTTGCCTAACGCACCCGACCCCGCCGATATCGCGGCACAGATACGTGTGGTCAACGAGCGGCACGCGGCCGGGAACCCGCCACCGCACGATCTCGACCGCGCCGCCGAGCTCGTCGATGTCATGCTGAAACTCGGTGCCAAGGACATCCCGGTGCTCGAGGACGAGGCGCTGACGATCGTGCGCGTGCCCGAGCACCGGCGCGCCGAGGTTCTCCATCGGGTTCGCACCTACCGCGCCCTCCTCCGGGCGTCTAGGCATAGGCATCTAGTGCCGCGCTTTCGCGCGCGGGTGCTTCGGGTTCGTCGCCCCCGCCGCCGGCGGAGCAACCGCAGCACGCGCGCCGGCCCGGACGGTGAGCCGGGCGAACCGGCCCCTCACAACTTCCTGATCCCAGCAGCACCAAGGGCGAGCCGCTCAGCGGTCTCGCCCTTTTTTCGTGCTCAAAACCAACGACCGGCCGCCCGGAGCGCGCGAAAGGAGAGAGCGCTCCGGGCGGCCGACCCCATTGCGAAAAACACCCGGCCGTAGCACCGGCCGACAACTACACGGAGGGCCTAAATGGCCATCACTTCAATTAGTGAAGCATACACCAATCAGGCCGACGAGGAGCTCGACTACCCCGACGGCTTGACGAATATCCCGCAGTTGCTCAACGTCCTCGAAGACGTTGAGCAACGGGTCGGCCATATTGCCTGGGAGCTGGCCGACTACGCGTCCAGCCTGGAGGCACTGAGCGAGGAGCTCGGACGGACGGTCGCATTCGCTCAGACCCGGCGCGCGAAGAACCTCCAGCGCGAGCGTCGGCGCAACCGTCGCCGGCGGAACGGCAACACCAACGGCAACGGCCAGAACGGCCACGCCGAGATCAGCCCGCTCACAGCGTTCGCCGCCGCGTTCGGCCCGGAGGTGAGTCGATGACCGAAGTAGGTAGCACCGCCATCGACCGGACCGACTGGACCACCACCGGGGAGCTGGGGTGGATCGCGACGAAGTTGAGCAGCACCTACGGAGGCGAGGGGTGGAGCCCCAACCCCAGGGGCCAGTACACGGATGCCGACGGGACCAAGGTCCGCAAGCGGGATGCGACCCACATCACGATGCGTTTCTTCGCGCATCCGTGGCAGCGGGAGCACATCGACGAGGCGATGAGGTGCTGCGCGGACATCCCCGGGTTCGTGAGGGCCGAGGTGACCAGAGACAGCCCGGGCGGGTGGCCCGCTTTCCGCGCCCTCTTCACCAGGGGCGAGGGCTAGCAGTTTCACACGGGGGCCGGCCACAACGGTCGGCGCCCCAACCAACTCAAAACAACATTGGAGATATCACGCATGACACAAACAACGCAACTCAACCCCCTGGACCGTGAGCAGGCATTCGCGGCCCTGGACGCCATGTGCGGCAAGCGAGTCGAGCTATTCACCATGGAGGGCGTGCTGATGTGGGGGTCCTTGACGGGAACGCTGCACGGGCCCGACCACGGGCCCGACCCCGAGTTCCCCGAGGCCGAAGAGTTGTGGCGGACTTACTGCCTCAACATCGACGGCGGCGGTTCGATGACCCTGGCCGGCTACATGCTCGGCTCCGGCTGGTGGGTCGAGGATGCTGTCGGCGGCCGAACGCTTCATCTGGACCACAAGGTCCGCTCCGGAGCGTGGGATGCGAACGTCTGGATTGAGGAGGTATCGGTCGCCGCCACCGCTGAGCTCCGGGCCGGGCCGGACTCCGAGGTGCAGCCATGAGTCGGTTTGACAAATACCGGGCGGAGGGTGACTGGCCGGATCTCCGGAAGCTCGACGAGGGGACGAGTTTCACGGCCAAGCTAACCGGTGAGCACGACTACGAGGGCAAAGACGGTCCTGTCCCGGTGCTCGAATTCGAGGACAGGGCTGGGGCCAAGTTCGCGTGGAGGGCCAGCTCGTGGCATGCGCGCGAGGAGCTCGCGATCGCCGATCCGCAGGTTGGCGACGAGCTGACAGTCACCCGCCTGACCGACCGCGGGCGCAGCCACCAGTACATGGTCGCGGTGACGCAAGCGGCGCGGGAGCCTGAGCCGCAGCCGCAGCCGTCGCTCGGTGCGCAGTTCGGGGACGCACCTCCGTGGTGAGGGGTGAGGAGGGGGTGCCGGTCAATCCGGCACCCCCACGCCCGCATGAAGTGCGGATCCGGCTCGAGCGGATCGGTGACGAGGTCGTTCCCTACTTCGCCGACGATCACGGACGTACCGCGCACCCCGACGACGGCCGGATGCATCCGGACGAATGACATCGGAGCTCCAACCGCTGTTCGACCGGGTGATGGAGCACCTCGCCGCGGCCGGCACCGATATGCGCCCAGCGGGCGAGGCCAGGTGGCGGGGTGACTGCCCGCTCTGCGTCAAGGGCGACGATCGCCTCGTGCTCGAACCTCGCCTCGACGGTAACGGCGTGTGGCTCGTCTGCTACGGGCGCTGCGCGCAGCAGGACGTGCTCAACGCGATCGGTCTCTCATGGCGAGACCTGCGTCTGTCCTCAGGCGCAGACACCGCCGGGACAAGCGAGGACGCCACCTTCACGCTGTTCGAGGAGCCGCTCGGACTCAACGACGAGATACGGCCGCGAGAGCAAGTGCCGGGCGGCGCCGAGCTCGTGTACCGCAGGCAGGCGGCGGTGCTGTTCTCAGAGCGCGGTCACGGCAAATCGAGCGTGGCGACGCTGATCGCCGTGGCCGCCGCCGCTCAGGGAGAGCGGGTCTATTTCTGGGACCGAGAGAACGGGCGCGACCTGACGGGGCGACGCGTCGAGGCGATCCTCGACGCCTACCCGGACTGGCCAGACGTGCGCGAGTGCGCCGGCGGCTCACTCATCTACAAGGAATATCCGCGCCTGAGCTCGAGCTGGAGCCCGCAGGACATCGGCCACGCGTTCGAGGGCTTTGGGCTGGTGATCTACGACTCCCTGCGCGAGGCCATCGCCCAGCTCGGAGGGAACCCCGACACCGAGGAGTCCATCTCGAAGTTCATCTCCCTGTGCGTGACCCCGGTCCTGATGAAGGGCGGATCGGTGCTGGTGTCCGACAACACCGGGCACGAGGCCACCCACCGGCCGAAGGGATCGGCGTCAAAGCTCGACGCGATCCCGCAAGCCTTCAAGGTCGTCGCGGTAAAGCCGTTCTCGGAGATCCAGTTGGGCGAGATCGAGATGACCTGTACGCGGTCACGGTTCGGCGACCTCGACCGTGTCTGGTCAATGGCGATCGGCGGGGGGACGTGGGAGCTGCCGCACTCGCGGACCGAGAATCCCGACCATCGCGCGGCGCGCGAGATCACCGCTGCGAAGAGCACGCTGCACCGGGTCTCTGTGGAGGCTCTGCGCGCCAAGCAGCCACAGGGGTGGAAGGCTCTGACCGGCCTCGCCCGCGACGCGGGACTGCGCAAGCGCGCGATCGTCTTGAAGCGGTGGCTCGAGGAGCTCGCGACCGACCCTTCAGCGGGCCTCGTGCACACCTCCGAGGGGTACTTCCTGAAGGCTCCCGGAGGCTCCGAAAACGGGGGTTCGGGAGGGGTTCCCGATAGGGGTTCCCAACAGGGGTTCCCGCACCCTACGACTTTAGGAGTAGGGGGGTCGGAACCAGGTGAACGCAACGGCGCTCAGAACGGGGCCGTCCACGGCTCAAAAATCTCCCCGCCGCGGCTGGTCTATCTCGACACCGAAACGACCGGATTGGACCCGCGCTCAGACCGGCTCGTGCTCGTCGGCTTCGCCGCCGACGATGACGATCCCGTCGTGCTCCGCCACGGTGATCCCGGTGAGGCTCGGCCGCAGCTCGCGCTCGAGCCGACCGCAGACGACGACCGCGCCGAGATCCAGCGGTGGCTCGACCTGCCGGCGATCTTCTGCGGCCACAACATCGGCTTCGACGCGCACTTCCTGGAGGCGAGCGGCTACCGGATCCCCGACCCGAGCCGCTGGGTCGATACGGTCCTGGTCGCGCACGTCGCCGGCGAACGGCTGCCGGGACAGACCGCACTCCGACGGCTGACGGCCAAGCTGATCGAGGCCGGACAGCTGTCCGCCGATACGCTCGAGCCCGAGCACGCGCTCAACGCATGGTTGCGGACGGCCCGCCGAGATGCGCGGAAGAATGGCTGGAGCCGTCCGGAGAAGGGCCACGCGCCGCGTGAGCTGCTCGATCCGTATCTGGCCGCTGACGTCATCAGCACACGCGCCGTGGCGAGGCACTACGCCGCCAGCATCAATGGCCAGCGGTCGGTGCTCGTGCTCGAGCAGCGCTGCCTCCCGGCGATCTACGCGGCAGAGCGCCGCGGCGTCCCGCTGGATCTCGACGCCGCACGCGAGCTCCGCGACCGGACTGACATCAACGTCGCCGATCAGCGCGTGCACGTGTTCGAGTTGGCCGGCCACGCTTTCAACCTCAACGCCGCTCGTCAGGTTGAGCGGGTGCTGCTCGAGCGCGGCGCTGACCTCTCGGGCGTCCCGCGCACGCCGAACGCGGATATGCCCATGTTCACGGCCGACACGCTGCCGGCGATCGGGGACGAGCTCGCCGACGCGCTGCTCGCGTACCGGGAGGAGAAGAAGCTTGCCGACTACGTCGCCGGACTGTGGCGCCACGCGCATGGCGATCGGCTGTACGGCACCTTCCGCCAGGTCGGCACCGAGACCGGCAGGATGGCGTCGGCCGCACCGAACCTCCAGAACGTCCCGAAATCCGATCTTCGCGTGCGGTACTGCATCGCTGCCGGCGAGGGCAAGGTGCTGGTCGGCGCCGACCTCGACAGCGTCGAGCTTCGGGTGCTCGCCGCCTACGCACCCGGCGGCGCCCTCGAGCGCGCCTTCGCTGAGGGCGTCGACCTCCACCAACAGACCGCCGATGCCTGTGGCGTCGACCGCGAGCAGGGCAAGCGGTTGAACTACTTGACGATCTACGGCGGCGGCGCCCCGCTCGTGGCCAAGATCCTCGGGTGCTCGGCGCAGGAGGCCAAGGACGTGCTCGATCGCTGGTATGCGCTCTATCCCGAGGTCGGCCAGCTGAAGCGCACACTCGCCCATCACGTCGAGCACTGCGGCTACATCGAAACGATCGGAGGGCGCCGGCACCACTTCGAGCGCCCGAACCACATGATGCTCAACCGGCTCGTGAGCGGGAGCTGCGCGGACCTCTTCAAGGCCAGCGCCATCGAGCTCCACGACGCCGGCGTCCCCGCCGTCCTGTACGTGCACGACGAGGTTGTGGCCGAGGTCCCCGAGGACCAGGCGCAGGAGACCGGCGGGCTGCTCGAGCGGGCGCTCACCCGCGGCACCGGGGAGATCCACGGACTCAAAGCCGAGGCGACCGTCGCGCGGCGCTGGTCTGACTTCAAGCAGTCGGGGTACGTGCCGTGACCAAGTTCGAGCGCTGCACGGCCGCCGGTCAGCTCGAGCTGTTCCCGATCACCCCAGCTGAGTGGCCGGCCACGGATGATGCGGGCTATCTGCAGGCGGTGGCGGTCACCGTACTCGGACGAGCGCAGGCCGAGGAGCTCCTAGACCACCTGGCCTCTCTCTGCGCCGATTGCGGCACTGACACCATCGTGAGCCGTGAGATCTACCTCGTCACCCCCGACCTATGGGCCGCCGCCGGCGTCGGGCGCGGATTCTTGTGCGTCGGCTGCTTCGAGGCCCGCCTCGGTCGCCGCCTGACCCCGGACGACTTCCCGCCCGAGGTGCCGATCAACCGGCCGGGCCGGGGCCGCTCGGCCGGGCTGCGGTCTCGGATGAACGGGCCAAAGTGAGCGAGCTCGGCCGCGCCCTGATCGCCTCCCTGACCCCCGAGGACATCGAGGCCCTGGCCGAGCGGCTGATGCCGCACTTGGTGCCGCCGACGACGCCGAGCTCGGGCGAATGGCTCGACACGGCCGGCGCCGCCGAGTTCCTCGGGGTGAGCGTCCCGCAACTGCGCCGGCTGGTCGCCGACCACGGACTCCCGGTGCACCAGGATCAGGCCGGCCGCCGCCTCCACTTCCGGCGCTCCGAGCTCGAGACGTGGCATTACTAGCGTCGCTTCTAGCTTCACTCCGCGCTACACTGATGGAGTCACAGATCCACCAACACTCGGCCACCCCTCCCCTGCCCTGCTTGAGGCCAGTGATGAACGAGTCCGAAAGAGTGAGAAGTGCCGACCACCACCGAGTCAATCCGCACCCGTGAGCAACGCCTCCGCCGGGCCGCCAATCGCCAGGATCTCCGCCTGGAGAAGTCCCGGCGCCGCGACCCCCGCGCGCTCGACCACAGCCGTTGGGTGATCCTTGACCTGACCGGCTCCGTCGTCGTCGGGGCCGACGGGCGCGGCCGGCCGTGCTGGACCCTCGACCAGGTCGAGGCCTACTTGGACGGGAGCCGCTGATGCCCGCGCAACCGACACGCCGACGGGTCGAGCCTGGCATCTATGAACGCCTCGACGCCGACGGCCGGCGAACCGGCCTCGAGGTCGTCTGGAAGGCCGACGGGCGGACCCACCGCCGGGCGGTGGCCGGGACCACCCTGACCGACGCCCGCAACGCCCTGGCGCAGGCCCGCACGCGAAGAGTCGCGCGAGAGGTCGAGCCGGTCGATGTCCGCGTCACCTTCGACTCCGTCGCGGACGCCTTTGAGCGGTCGCACGTTGCCGGTCTCCGCCCCAACAGTCAGGCCACCTATGGCGCCGCCCTGCGCCGGCTGCGGGAGACGTTCGGACCACGGCGCATGACGACGATCGACAAGCTCGCCGTGAGGGAGTTCATCGCCGACGAGCGAGCCGAGGGGTTGAAGGCCGGGACCATCCTGGCCCACCTGAACGTGCTCGGGGCGCTGTTCTCATTCGCCCGCGACGACCTCGACATGCCCGTCACGATGCCCCGGCTGAAGGCAAGCGAGCGCCCGCGCCCGGAAGACGACCGCCGCGAGCACCGCGTCCTCACCGACGCCGAACTCGCCCGGGTGCTCGCCGCCTGCCCCGAGCGCTCGCGGCTCTACTTCCGGACCCTGGCCGAGACCGGCGCTCGGGCCTCGGAGATTCTCGGGCTCACCAGCCGGCGCGTTAGGAAGGACACCATCACCATCGCCGAGCAGGCCGGCCGCGGTGGTGAGCTCGCCCCGCTCAAGACCCGGAACAGTCGCCGCACGATCGAGGTCACGAAGGCGCTCGCTGCGGAGTTGAAGTTGGCCGCGTCGGCGAGCTCCGGGCGGGTGTTCGACCACTTGACGCACGGCACCGTCCGCCACGACTGGCACGAGGCCCGGGAGAGGGCCGAGCTCGACGAGCCACGCCCGACGGTGCACGACCTCCGGCACACGCACGTCTCTGGCCTCGTGGCCGACGGGTGGGACCTGGTCGAGGTCGCCGGTCGGATCGGTGACACGTTGAAGGTGGTCCTCTCCGTGTACGCCCACGAGTTCGACCAGGTCGCACGCTCGGCTCGACGCCGGGCCGCCCTGGAGGCCCGCTACGGGGGAAGGATGGCAACCTCCTCCGCGTCATGGGGGATGACGGCCGATGACGGCCTTCCGGGGGAAGTTGCCGATTTGCAGGCGATTCGTGAGGCGCCGTAATTCGGCGTCACCCGGAGCGGATTAGCGTCACGTTAGCGCGAGGAAAAGTCGGGGCAGGAGCGAAACCAATTGGCAGGAAGATCGTTACTGATCATGAGCGTGTTGGTACGACACAGGAGAAGTGAGGGCACCCGGCGCCGAGGACGTGGCGCCGGCCGCGGCGAAACCGCCATTGCGCGCCCCGAGGCGCCCGCGGTCGCTCCTCGCGAACCTGCCCCTCGCGAACCCGCTCCCCACGAACCTGCTCCCCGCCCGACCGCGACGCCGGAGACCGCGGCGCCCCGCGGCCGCCGTCGCGAGCTCGGGCCGGCCCACGACCAGGCGATGTACACCTGTGCGTGCGGCTACGTGTTCGAGGCGACGGTGTCGACCTCGGTCGGCTGCCCGCACTGCGGCGACACGCAGGCCTGGTAACCGCCCCCGCGCGCCGGCGCCCGCCGCCGTTTGGGGCTGCGGGGCCGCTAGGCTCGCGCGTGACACGCCGGTCGCGCGGCACGCGCCCGGCTCGGCAAACGAGGAGACCATGGCCATCTTCACCACCACGACGAAGGCAAAGCTCGGCGCCCAGGGCGTCCGCATGTTCGCCAACCACCCCCAAGCGGCCCGCTTCGGCTTCATCCTGGCCCGGCCGGTGGCCAAGCGCCGCGCCGAGCGCACGCTGCGCGAGGCGTGGGAGGTCATCGAGGCGATCCCGCCCACGCTCAACGCGCTCGTGGCCGCCGGCCAGGAGCTCGGCCTGATCGAGAAGCCCAAGCCCCGACCGGTCGCGCCCTACGTGCTCGCGGGTGTGCTCATCGGCGCCGCGGCTGTTTCGGTGCTCAAGCCCTGAAACTGATTCAATGGTCGCCGGGAGGCGCGCCAGAACTGGAGGAGAAGTGAAGCGCGCAGCGGTTGGTGTGGTCGTGGTCGTCTTCAGCCTGCTTGCGCTGCTCGCGGGCTCGGCGAGCGCTGCCAGCAGCGTGGAGCATCTGCACTTCCGCGCGGGTCCGTACGTGGTCACGCCGGGTGCGAACCTGATCCTGCTCGACACCAACAAGGTGCCGAAGCCCACGCAGGACGGCTACATGGTGCGGATGGCCCCCAACCTGCACTACGCCCTGCCCAACGGGAAGTGCTGCGGCGGGATCCCGCGGGTCGACGTGATCCACCTGCACCACGGCGTGTGGTTGAGCAACGGCCACCTCGGTCAGGGCGAGGGCAACAGCGCCTACGGCGGCTTCTATCCGTTCATGGCCGCGGGTGAGGAGAAGACGATCTACTCGTTCCCACCCGGGTACGGGTACCCGATCGGGGCCCACGATTACTGGGTCCTGAACTACATGATCCACAACCTGACCGACCATCAGGCGACCGTCTACATCACCTACGACATCGACTTCATCCCGATGAGCTCCCCGGCGGCCGCGCACATCACCCCGGTGCATCCGATCTGGATGGACGTCCGCTCCGGCAGCATCTACCCGGTCTTCGACGTCCACCGCTACAGCGGCAAAAACGGCCTCTACACGTATCCGGACATGGCGAAGAACCCATACGGCCCGCCACCGAACTCCCCGCTCAACGTCGTCACGCTCGACCATCCCGGCGCGCTGATCGGGACCGCCGGCCATCTCCATCCCGGCGGCATGTACGACGAGCTTGACCTGATCCGCTCGGGCGCGCACCCCTCGGGCGGCGCGATCCCCGGCCCGGTGCCCAACTCGGTGCGGCTGTTCCGCTCGCACGCCCACTACTGGGACCCGCGCGGGCCGATTTCCTGGGACATGGCGATGACGGCCACCAAGGCCGACTGGCGGCCGGAGGTCCAGGCCGGCGACCAGCTGCGCATCAGCGCGACGTATGAGACGCGGCGCGCGTCCTGGTACGAGTCGATGGGGATCATGGTCGTGTGGGAGGCCTGGAGCGACCAGACCGGCACCGACCCGTTCACCCACGCGACCGACCAGAACGGGGACGTCACCCACGGCCACCTGGCCGAGAACAATCACAAGGGCGGCAGCGTCTCCCTCCACGTCAACCTGAAGAAGTTCCCGACCTGTCTCACTCGCAAGGTGGTCATCGGCGGGTTCCACTACACCCCGGGTGACTTCACCTCGACGGGCAGCGACCGCTGCACGCCGACCGTGCGTCGCGGCCAGTCGATCACGTTCGTCAACGATGACGCCTACGCCACGCCGTTCGACCTGGCGCACCCGAGTCAGGCATACCTCGGGTCGATCTTCCACAGCGTCACGTCGTGCCAGTACCCGTGCGGGCTCGACACCGGAATCTCCTATCCGCTGGCCAACGGCGCGGGCAACTTCGACTCAGGTCAGCTCGGCGACGGCACCCCGGCGATCGGACGGCTGAAATGGAGCACGCCGACGAATCTGCCGCCGGGCACCTACACGTTCTTCTGCCGGATCCACCCGTTCATGCGCGGGGTGTTCCGGATCATCCAGTAGCGGACGAGGCCTCCGACTCCGCGACGTCGGCCTCGACGTCGGCGACATCGGTCGGCTCCGCGGCGTCGGCGGGCTCCGCGGCGTCGGCGGGCTCGCTGCGGGCCGCCAGCTCGACGCCGTCGGGCAGCAGCTCGCGCAGTGAGTCCTCCAGCCAGTCGATCAGTCGCCACACGTCACGCATCTGCTCGCGGTCGGCCACGATGCCGAAGTCGAGGTGGCCGCAGTAGCTCATCACGGTGATGTTGAGCCCCATGCCGTCGGTGATCACCGACACCGGGTAGTTCGCGACCAGCTCGGCGCCCGCCATGTAGAGCGGGAACTGCGGGCCGGGGACGTTGGAGACGACGAGGTTCCAGATCGGCCTGCGGGCCGCGGCCAGCGAGAAGGTCATCTTCGCCGCCCGGGAGAACACCGCCGGCGGGATGAACTGCGTGGCGTCCTGGAGCATCGCGGCCGGGAGGGCCCTGTGCCGGTCCTTGGCCACGAGCATCGCCTCGTGGGTGAGCCCCAGCCTGGCCTCCGGATCGGCCTCGTTGGTGAACAGCGGCACGCTCAGCATCCCGATCCGGTTGCCGTAGGTGCCCATCTCCTTGTCGCTGCGGACCGACACCGGCACCTGGGCGACGAGCGGGTCCTCGGGCAGCTCGTCGTGCTCGATCAGCCAGCGCCGCACGGCACCGGCGCAGATCGCCAGGATGACGTCGTTGACCGTGTAGCCGTACTCGTTCTTGACCGCCTTGACGGCCTCGAGCGGCAGCTGACCGAAGGCGAACCGGCGGTGCGGTGAGACGTGGCCGTTGAACGAGGTGCGCGGCGGGGTGAGACTGCTGCGCTCGAGGACGCGCTGCTCGCGGCCGCGGATCACGCGGGCGATGCGGGCGCTCGCCTCTCCGAGAGTGGTCACGCCGGGGATCTGAGCGAGCACGGCGACGTCGCCGATGTTCGGCAGCGTCGACGGCAGTGCCCGGGCGACGCGCTCGACGTAGCGCGGTGCGCCGAGCAGTCCGCGGAGGAGCATCTCGAGCTCCCCGGGCTCGTGGTCGGAGCCGACGTGCGCGGGCGGGGGCGCATCGCGGCCCTCGGGCGAGAGGTCGAGCAGGACGCCCATGATCTCCGCGCCGGACATGCCGTCGATCACGGCGTGATGGATCTTCGTCATGACGGCGACGTGGCCGTCGCGCAGTCCATGGATGAGATACAGCTCCCACAGCGGCCGGGAGCGGTCGAGCGGGCGGGCGAAGATGCGCGCGACCTGGTCGGCGAGCTTCTCGTCGGTCGGTGGCGGCGCGAGCGCGAGCTCGCGCACGTGGTACTCGAGGTCGAAGTGCGGATCGTCGATCCAGTACGGGTAGTCGAGCCCGAGCGGGACCTGCTTGAGGCGCCAGCGGAACGGCGGCAGCAGCGGCAGGCGCTCGGCGATCAGGTTCTGGAGATCGGCGAGCTCGAGCCGGCCGTTCGGGCGCGTCGACGGATCGAGCACCGCGAGTCCGGAGACGTGGCCCGCCTGTTGCGGGCCCTCCAGCGCGAGGAACTGCGCGTCCAATCCGGTCAGCTGCCGCATCTCACCACCCTGCGCCGAGTCTAAACGCTGGGGGCGCAGCACCACCACCCCCGCGCCCCCACCCCGGCTCGCGTAGGCTCACCGACCAATGCTCGCGATCCTCGGCGGTCTGGGCGCTGCGGTCGCCTGGGCAGTCTCGACCACCTGCTCGTCCCGCTCCAGCCGCCTGTTGCCGCCCCGCGTCGTGGTGGCCTGGGTGATGCTGTTCGGCTTCGTGATCACCGCCCCGATCGCGCTCGCCGAGGGTGTCCCCAGTTCGCTGAACGGCACGTCGGGAACGTGGCTCGTGCTCGCCGGGGCGGGCAACGTCGGCGGCCTCATGCTGACCTACGCGGCCCTGCGGATCGGCCAGCTCGCGCTCGTCGCGCCGCTCGTCTCGACCGAAGGGGCAATCGCGGCGCTGATCGCGCTGCTCGCCGGCGAGCCGCTGGCCGCGTCGGTCGCGCTCACCCTCGCGGTGATCGCGACCGGGATCGGGCTGTCGTCGATCCCGCCCGGCGAGCACGCCTCGCTGGCCGGCGTCCGCCACATCGAGACGGTCGGGCTGGCCATCGCCGCCGCGTTCGCGTTCGGCGGGAGCCTGTATGCCACCGGGCGGGCGAGCACACTCCTGCCGGCGGCCTGGGTCGTGCTCTCGGCCCGGTTGATCGGCACGCTCGTGCTCGCGCTGCCGATGGCCCTCACCGGACGTCTGCGACTGACCCGCCAGGTGCTGCCGTTGCTCGTCGCCTCCGGGATCGCCGAGGTCGTCGGCTTCTTCCTCTTCACCTTCGGCGCGCGGCACAACATCGCAGTGGCGGCAGTGCTCTCCTCGCAGTTCGCGGTGCTCTCGGCGCTCGCCGGCTACGTGCTGTTCAGGGAGCGCCTCAGCCGCATCCAGCTCCTCGGGGTCGGTCTCGTCGTCGTCGGCGTGGCGGTGCTGAGCGCATTGCGGGCCTAAATCGATTCATTCGCCGCCGCGGGCGGCCCCGGGGTAGAATGAGAATGGGCTTAGAGCCGCAGCGGACAGCAGCAAGAGAGGACTCGCGTGGGGAATGAGCGGGCGGTATTCCGAGAGGCGATCGACGATCTCGAGCACGCGCTCGAACGCAGCATCGGCATGGCTCAGCAGATGCAGGCACGCATCCACGAGTTGCGCGCCGCCGACGCCGACGGCCGTGAGCTGCGAGACATCGTCTCCTGTGAAGACCCGCCACTGATCGTTCAGCTGCTCACCGAGAGCGCCCAGCTGCTCGACTCCTACGGGTCGCGCCTGCGGCGCGCCGAGGCGCGTGCCCTCCATCGCGAGGGCATGACGATGGACGAGATCGCCCACCTGTTCGGCGTGACCCGGCAGCGGATCTCGGCGCTGTTGCGGGAGGGCGCCGGACCGCACGCCGCCGGCGAGCCGCAGCCGGAACCCGGCTCCGCGGGCACCGGCTGAGCCGGGCCGCGCCTCCCCGCCGACCGTCCGTCCGGCCAGAGCGCCGCCGCGCGCCGCGTGCGCTGGCCTATCCTGGCCGAATCAAGGTAGGGATGAGTTCACCCCCGACGATCCGTCGCCGCGGCGCGCTGGCGCTCGTTCTCACGCTGCTGCTCGGCCTGCTCGCGCTGCCCGGCTCGGCGCTGGCCGGCCCCGCCAACGGCGGCCTCCCGGGCGCCCCCGCCGCGGACCCGCTCGCCGGTCTGCCGTGGGGCACGTACACGGGCAGCAACGACGACGTCTATCCCGCCTACCGGGCCGCCCGCGGGGAGCGCCGGGCCCTGCTCGGCACGATCGCCACGGTCCCGAAGGTGCACTGGTTCGGCCGCTGGGATCCCGATTGGCAGGCCGCGTCGGACGCCCGGCAGTACGTCGAGAACTCGACCGGCGGCAACCCCGGGGTGCTGTCGCAACTCGCCGTGTTCCGCGTGTATCCGTGGGAGAGCGAAGCCTGCGTGCGACTGCCGACCCCAGGCGAGCAGGCCAGCTACCGGCGCTGGATCGACGACTTTGCGCGCGGTCTTGGCAGCGCCCGCGTCGCCCTCGTTCTGCAGCCCGATCTGCCGTTCGCCGACTGCGCTCCCCATCACTCGCGGCTGCCGCTGACGCTCGTCGCCTACGCGGCCCGCGTGTTCTCGGCCCTCCCCCACACCACCGTCTACATCGACGCTGGGGCGTCGGATTGGCCCTCGGTTCACCAGGCCGCGCTCGAGCTCCGCGACGCCGGCGTGCGCTACACGCGCGGCTTCGCCCTCGGCTCGACCCATTACGACAGCACCGAGCGGGAGATCCGCTTCGGCGCGGGCGTCGCGGCGGCCCTCGGGGCGCTCGGCGTCCGCGGACGCCACTTCGTCATCAACACAGCTCAGAACGGGCGCCCGTTCACCTATCAGCAGTACCACGGTCCCAGCTACGACAACGCCACGGTGTGCCGCACCCGGGCCTCCACCCGCTGCGTCAGCCTCGGGATCCCGCCGACCTGGCACGTGACCGATCCTCGCTGGCACCTCTCGGCGCGGGCGCGCACCCTGGCCGCGCGGATGGTCGACGCGTACCTGTGGATCGGGCGCCCCTGGCTCGACCACCAGGCCACCCCGTTCGACCTCGGGCGCACCCTCCAGCTGGCGCGGACGAATCCGTTCTAGGTCTCTAGGCGGCGAGCGAGTCAGCGGCGTCGCCGGCCGCGCCGGGACGGCGCTCGGAGGCGGGCACCGCCGGCCGGGCGAGCGCCTCGCCGATCGCGCGGAACACGGCAGCGTTCATCGCCATGCCGACGTGACTCGAGTCGACCTCGACGGCCCGTGCGGCCGGATCGAGGCAGGCCCGCCAGGACACGACCCCGTCACTGCGCGAGTACACCGAGGTGAAGTCGACTTCGGCCGGGAACTCGCCGAGCAGGTCGGTCCGGGCCCGACTGCAGCACCCGTCCCGGCAGCCGTAGGAGAACACGCCGGGGACGCCGAGCGAGCCGAGCAGGGCGACCGCGCGGACCTGGGCGCGGACGAGCGGGTGGACGGCGAACTCGTCGGTGAGCGGCGAGCCGAGGCAGATGATCCGCTCGATGAGATCAGGGCGACGGACGGCGAGCACGCGGGCCATCGAGCCGCCGCGGCTGTGCCCGACGGCGCTCACGCGGCGACCATGACGGACGGCGATGCGCTCGACCTCGCCGAGCAGTCGCTGCACGGCACGCTCGGTGCAGTCGACGTTGGCCCGGATCCGCGGGCGGCACGGCCGGTACCCGAGGTCTCGCAGCCACCGCGCCATCATCCCGAGCGATGCCTCGCCGGCCATGAAGCCGGGAATCAGCAGCACCGGCGTGCCGTCGCCCCGCGGCAGGCCGGCTCCCCTCAGGACAGGGCTGCGGCGTAGCCCGGCATGCTCGACGGCCAGACGACCCTCTCGCCAGATCGGGATGCGGAGGCCCGCGATCGCGTCCACGGGTGGGAGTTCTATCGCATCGGGGAGAATCCTCGGCATGGCTGACCTGAGCGTCGGGGCGCGGCGTGCCTGATCCCGGCGTCTGGACGGCGGGCGCGGACGACGCCGGCGACGTCGGGCGGCTGCTGCACGCCTTCAACCGCGAGTTCGACGATCCTGCGCCCGCGCCCGAGTGGCTCGCCGAGCGCTTTCGCCGGCTGCTGGCCGGCGGCGACACCGCGGCGCTGCTGGCCGGCCCGGGCCCGGACGGGATCGCCGTCCTGCGCTTCCGGCCGGCCCTGTGGAGCGACGCACTCGAGTGCTACCTCGCCGAGCTGTACGTGACCCCGGAGCGCCGCGGCCAGGGCCTCGGGCGAGCGCTGCTGGACAGCGCGATCGGGCTCGCGCGGGCGCGGGGAGCCGACCACATGGACCTGGGGACGAGCGAGACGGACACCGCCGCGCGCGGGCTGTATGAGAGCGCCGGCTTCGTCCGCCGCGAGCACCCGCCGGACGGGCCGATCATGTTCGTCTACGAGCGCGAGCTCTGAGGGCCCGCGGCTACGGCGCCGTCGCCGTCGCCGTACTGAGCGGATCGATGAGGATCTTCGCGTGGCGCTCAGGGTCGCCGAGCGCGGTGAACGCGCCCGCGACACCGTCGAGCCCGACCGTCCCGGTGATCAGCGGGGCCGGCCTGACCTTGCCCTCGGCGAGCATCTGCAGGGTGTCGTGGAACTCGAGCGGCGTGTAGCCGAACACGAACCGCAGGTCGATCTCCTTGTTGCTCGCCATCGCCGGGGTGATCTGATCGGCCCCGACGACCACCCCGACAACGACCACGCGCGAGAGCAGCGGAGCGCCGTCGATGATGCTCTCGAGCACACCGGGCACACCGACGCATTCGAAGATGACCGGGTGCTTCGGAGCAACGCCGAGCGCCTCGGCCAGCCGCCAGGTGTGCCACCAGTGCAGCGGCAGGCGTTCGAGCTTCTCGCGCGTGTTCATGACCAGATCGAGCGCGGCGGGGACGTCGCTCAGCTGCCCGCGAGGCGTCACGGCGGTGAACGGCGAACCGATGGCGGGATCGATGACGATGTCCGCCCCGCAGGCGGTGGCCAGCGCTCGGCGACCCGGTGAGTAGTCGCTGGCCACAACGGTTCGCACGCCCTTGGCCTTGAGCATCAGGATCACGGCGAGCCCGATCGGGCCGCAGCCGACGACGATCGCCACCGTGCGCTTGCCCACCTCGCCGCGGCGCACGGCGTGCCAGCCGACCGCCATCGGCTCGGTGAGCGCCGCGACATCGGTGCCGAGGCCGTTGGGCACCGGCATCATCATCGACTCCTCGACGACCATCCGCTCGGCGTAGGCGCCGGGAGCAGCGGCCGAGAGCCCGATCATGTCGGGGCCCTCGGGTCCGCGGAGCGTCGGCACCGCGACGATGCGCTCGCCGAGAGCCACCGTGCGGCGGCAGGCGGCGCCGTAGTCCTCGACCTCAGCGCAGAACTCGTGCCCGAACACGACGGACTGATCGGAGCGGGCGAACCGGCGGTAGCCGACACGGTCGGCGAGCTCGGCCCAGGCGTCGCAGCCGTGCCGCGCGTGGAGGTCGGAGCCGCAGATCCCGCAGCGGAGGACCCTGACGCGCACCTGGCCGCGGCCCGGCAGCGGCTCCGGCCGCTCGATGACCTCGAGCTCGCCGTTTTGGCAGGCGACCGCTCTCACGCGCCCGAGCTTACACGCCCGGCACCGACGTCACGACGTGAGCGCCTTCAGGGGGGCGATGTACGGAGGCCGGGTACGGCGAGGTGCGGATGTGCGGTGCCGCGCGCGCCCGTACGGTCACGGTCAGAACGTCGCAATGGAGGCCGTGATGATCCCGTTAGCGTTCGCATTGGCCGGTGGCACCTGGATCTTCGCCGGGGTGCTCGTGGTTGGCTTCTTCGTGATCGCATTCAGCTATTACACGCGGACCGGCAGCGCCATCAATCAGCATCCGTACGGGGACATCGACCACGACTCGGGTCCCGAGTCACCGTCGCAGCTCGACCACGACATCACCTCGGACATCCGCAATTGGGACCGAGGAGTCGAGGGCCGGCACCGCAACCATGGCGAAAGCCGGGCGGAACGGTGATCATTCAGGGCATGTTCGACGGTTTTCGTTCTCGCTCCCTCGCCGGGAAACTCGTCACCCTCGTCGTGTTGGCGGTGTCCCTCGCGCTTGTCACCGCGGCCGAGCGGGACCTGCACCATCGCGCCGACGACGAGGTGCGGGGCAGCCGCGCTCTCTGGCGCCTGCTGTGCCTGAACGGCTTCGGAGCGCTCGGCTACTTCCGGTGGGGCCGGCGGCCGGCCGCCGCCGAGTGACGCACGGCGAGACCCGGCTTCATAGCGAGCGGTGCATGATGTGCAGGCCGACGTACCCGTGGCGAGGGTGATCGAAGGCCTCGGGCACCGTGGCGAGCACGGTGAAGCCGAGCGAGCGCCATAGCGCCACTGCGCGCTCGTTGGACTCGACCACGGCGTTGAACTGCACCGCGCGGAAGCCGCGCCGCCGCGCCCAGTCGAGCATGTCCTCGCCGAGCGCGCGGCCGGTGCCGCGACCGGCGTGGCGAGGATCGACCATGAAGCTCGCCGAGGCGATGTGGGAGCCGGGTCCGGGGCGGTTGGCGTACATGCTCGCCGTGCCGAGCACCTTCCCCTCCGCGTCGGTGGCCACGACCGTCCGTCCGGGCGGAGCCACCATCCACAGCCGGCGGGCATCCTCCTTGCCGATCGCGGGGTCATACGCGTAGGTCTCGCCGGCCGCGACGATCGCGCGGAAGAACGGCCAGATCGCCTCCCAGTCCTCGGGCGTCGCCTTGCGGATCGTGACCTGCGCGGCGCCCCTCACGCCGACGGCGGGTGGATCCGGACGTAGATCCCGCGGCTGTGGGCGACGAGGTGGAAATGGGTGGCGAAGTAGGCGCGCAATCCCGGCGTCCACGGGATCCGGCGGTTGGTGACGCACAGCCGCCGCGAGTTCGGCCCGCATTGCAGCCACACGTACTGGGCGTGCTCGAACGCCGACAGCCACACCGCCCGGACTGCGGGGTAGCGACCCGCGCCGGTGACCCCGTTGCGGCCCGAGGCCAGTGCATAGTCGGTGCCGATGCCGTCGACCATCGGCGAGCAGCCCGGCGCGGTCGAGACGTAGCGGTTGGCAACGATCGTCAGGCCCGGAAGATCGGTGAGCACACAGGCGTCCGGTGGGATCACGCGCGCCGCGCTCGGGCCCGGCGTACCGGTCGCCACCCCGCTCAGCTGGTTCGTCTCGACGCTGGTGAGATACGCCAACAGGCCGATCGCGACGACGGCCAGCCCCGAAGCGACCAGGCGCCGGGTTCGCGACGCTCGTCCCGAGCCGCGCGCGGCGATCGCCGACACCAGCCGGCCGAGCGGCAGCGCGATCGCAAGGGCCAGGAACGGGGCCAGGAAGGCGCCGTAATGGGGGTAGAAATCGGACGGCCACAGGAACGACGCGAGCACGAGGATCGTGCTGCCGAAGGCGAACCACTCGAGCTCCGGCGGCCACCGGCGTGTCAGGACGCCGGCGCCCACGGCACAGCCCACGATGCCCAGCGCGACGATGATCGCGACGATCAGCGCCTGAGTCGCGGTGACCCCGGAAAACAGCCCCATTCCGCTGAGGTTGATCAGCCGGACGGAATCCGCCACGCGGGAGACGTCGATGCGCGTGAGCTGCGCCGTGACGACGCTCTGGTAGAAGGTGTGCGGCGCGAGCGCGGCGAACGGCAGCACCGGCACGAGAAACCCGGCGGCCAGCCCGCCGACGAAGGCCAGCCGGGGCCGCCAGCTCGGCAGCCGGACGGTGAGGACGAGCAACACGAGAATCGGGAACACGGCCCACAGCTTCACCGCGGCGCCGAGCCCGAAGAGGACCCCGCCCCAGGCCAGCCACGCCGACCGCCGTCGCAGGTCGTCGCGTTTGAACAGGACGAGCGCCCCGAACAGGCAGAAGACGACGAGCCACGGCTCGAGCAACACGGTGTGCGCCGCGTTGATCGACGGCGGGTAGATGGCGAGGATGCCGCAGGCCACCGTGGCGACCAGTACGCCGCGATGACGGACGAGCAGGCCGGCCAGGGTCACGCTCAGCGCGCCGACGACCGCGGTCACGATGCGAGCGATCTCCATTCCCACGGTGGTGCCCGTGCTCTTGGCCACGAGTGCGATCGGCGCCAGCAGCAGCGTGATGCCGGGTGGGTGCACGAGGATGTAGTCCCGGTAGGGAAGCTGACCGTGAACGAGGCGGATCGCGCTGCCGAAGTCGACGCCGTCGTCGTACTCGGTCACGCCGGTGAGGAAACCCGGACGGAGCAGCTGGTAGAGCCGGATCCCGAGGGCCAGCGCCGTGGCCAGGACGATGACGACGATCGCTCCCGCCGAGGACTCAGCGTGATCATCCTGCTGCGAACCAGAAACAGGCCGCCCGGAGGGTTCCTCCAGAGGCCGGGACGGATGGGAGGTCGTCGTCATCCCGCGGAGCTCAGCCTCGAGTCTAATTGCTCGCCCCGCGGCCACGACGTGCAACCGCCCCGGCTGCGGGTGGCTATAGACGGCGATCCGGCGCCCTCGCCCCGGCCGCCTCCGATCATCGTGGCTCACGACGGGAACACCGCCGAGCGGCCACCTTGTCCAGACCCCCGCGAGCCCGAGCCCGGACAGGCACGGATCCGGGTGCACGCCTGCGGGGTGTGCCACAGCGACATGTTCGCCAAGGAGGTCGGGTTCCCCGGCGTCTCCCACCCGCTCGTCCCCGGCCACGAGATCGCCGGGGTCATCGATGCGCTCGGCGAGAGTGTGCAGGGCTGGGAGATCGGGCAGCGGATCGGGGTGGGGTGGTACGGCGGCAGCTGCGGATACTGCGAGTGGTGCCGCCGCGGGTCGCTGATCGACTCCGAGAACCTCCAGATCCCCGGCATCACCCAGGACGGCGGCTACGCGGACTACGTCGTCGTCCGCGCCAACCGACACGCTGAACTTCAGCGTCCTCAGCGGCGTGCGGCCGATGATCGAGACGCTGCCGCTTGAGTCGGCGGCCGAGGCCTACGCGAAGATGCTGAGCGGCGACGCGCGCTTTCGCGTGGTGATCACCACCGGCGCGGCGTAGTCCGCCCCGGCCGGGTCCGAGGCCGGCCTACGACTCGCCGTCGTAGTAGTCCACCGCGCCGTCGACACGCCTGAGCATCACGGTGTCGGCGGCGTGGCCGGGCCACACGCCGATCTTGTCGCTGTCGGGGTAGACGGCCACCGACGGCTCGCGCGTGGAAGAGAACATGAGCACGCGGGCGGGTTCGCCGCCGGGGTTGCTCACCTTGTGGGCACCGGCGGGGCCGGGTGGAAAGCAGACGAGGTCCCCGCGCCCGAGCGCGTGCTCCCCATCGGGATCGCGGAGGGTGACCGATCCCTCGAGGACGAGCAGCCACTCTTCCTCGTACTCGTAGTGGTAGGGACAGATGCTCTCCCCCGAGGGGACGACGTAGGCGCGGACGCTGTTGGCCTCGCCGCCGGCGGCCCGACCGACGTACGCGCAGCCGGCGCGGTAACCGTCGGGGTCACTGTCGTCGTAGACGAACTCGGCACGGTAGACGTTGGCGAAGGGCATCGGTACCACCGATCTTTGCAAATTCCCGGGAAGGATCCGCCGAGCCACGCGTCTATCGAAGTGGCGGCGCTGCGTCGTCGCCCGTCACCGACCGAAAGGATCCGCTGTGATCAGGCACGCCAAACCGTCAACCGGGCTCGGCTTCCTTCTCGCCGGCCTGTTCACCGCGATTGCGCTGCCCGCGAGCGCCGCCGCGCGGCCGCTGCTGCAGCGGCTGTCCTCGATCACGACGATCGCGTCGATGGTGCCGACGAGCGGCCCGGCCACGGGCGACCAGAACCCCTACGGGGTCGCGGTCGTGCCCCGCACCAGCGGCCGTCTCGTGCGCGGGGATGTGCTGGTCAGCAATTTCAACGACGCCGCGAACGCGCAGGGGACCGGCTCGAGCATCATGGAGGTGTCACCGTCGGGACACGCGCGGGTGTTCGCGGTCGTGCCGCGACCGACGGCCACTCGCGCCGTCGGCCTCACGACGGCCCTCGTCGTCCTGCGCAGCGGCTTCGTGATCGTCGGCAGCCTGCCGGCACCCGGTGGCGTCGCCACCGCGGCGCGTGCCGGAGGCCTGACGATCCTCAGCGCGCGTGGCCGCGTCGTCGGGCGGATCGTCGGCGGTGACATCAACGGCCCGTGGGACATGACCGCCCAGGACGACGGCGACCACGCGGTCCTGTTCGTCACCAACGTCCTCAACGGCACGGTGGCCGCGCACGGCGCCGACGTGATGCGCGGAACGGTCGTGCGGATCCGCCTGCGGATCCGACCCGGACATGCGCCCGTCGTGACCTCCGAGCGGGTGGTCGCGAGTGGCTTCACCGAGCACACCGACCCGGCCGCGCTCGTCGTCGGCCCGACGGGGGTCGGCCTCGGACCCGACGGCACGCTCTACGTCGCCGATTCGGCCGACAACCGCATCGCCGCCGTGCCGGCTGCGCTGACCCGCACCGGGGCGCTCGGTGGTGGCGGACGGACGGTGGCCGTGGGCGGAGCGCTCAACGATCCGCTCGGCCTCGCCGTCGCCCCCGGCGGCGACGTGATCACCATGAACGGCGCCGACGGCAATGCCGTCGAGACGACGCCCGGTGGCCGCACGGCCGCGACCCGGACGCTCGTGCCCGATGGCGCCGGCGACCTGTTCGGTCTGGCGATCGCGCCGTCGCACCATGCCATCTACTTCGTCGACGACAACGGCAGCGGCCCGGCCGCGAATTCGCTCCAGGTGCTGAGGTAGCGCGCAGCGGGCCCCGGTCGCCCCGGCGGCCGTGGCGGGCGCTCGGTGGCCCGCAACGCACGTCGATTCGCCCGCGGCAGCCGCGGAGCCACCCGGACGTCCGTCCAGTCGTGGAAGAACCGCGGTGCCCCAGCGGTATACACGGGTAGAACGCGAGTAGTGCGGCCCGGCCGGGCTGGCCGGCCGTGTACGCTGATCGCAGGGACTGGGGAATGAAAAGTTCCAAACAGCCGGGCGAGGCGATTGAGGGCATCAGAGCTGAGGCGCTCGACGACATGCTGCTCCCGCCCGCGGCGGTCCTCGCAGGACTGCCCGACGCGGTCGTGGCCACCGCGCACGACGGCCGGATCGTGTTCGTCAACGCACTCGCCGAGGAGCAGTTCGGCTACACCCGTGACGAGTTGCTCGGCGAGCGGGTCGAGATCCTCTGGCCGCCCCGGGTCCGCGAACGCTACATGCGCAACATGGAGCTGTACTTCGCCACCGAGCATCCGCTCCGGTTCTCGACCGAGGTCTGGGGAGTGCGCAAGGACGGCAGCGAGTTCATCGGCGAGATGAGCTGGGGCATCGTCGAGACCTCGGGCGGCCCGCTGCTGCTCGCGATCGGACGCGACATCTCCGATCGGCGTGCGGCCGAAGCCCGCACCAAGGCCGTGGCCGCGCTCGGTGAGCGCGCGCTGGCCAGCGATGATCCGGCGAAGCTCGCGGCCGAGGCCGTCGACCTGCTGAAGGACACCCTTCCGATCGCCGGTGCCGGGGTGCGGCTCGCCGGGGACGTCACGCTCGCCACGTTCGGGCCGCCGACCGATGGCGGCATGCACCTCCCCATCGGCGGCGGCGACGAGCTGTTCATCGACGCCGACCGGCCGCTGACCGACGAAGAGGTGAGTTTCATGCGCGCGGTGGCCAACATCCTCGCCATCGCCCTGGCCCGCCTGCGCGACGAGCTGCGCATCCGCCACGAGGCGGTCCACGATCCGCTCACCGGGCTCGCCAACCGGACGCTGCTCCGCGATCGCCTCGAGCAGGCCCTCGCCCGCTCCGGGCGCGAGGGCAGCGAGACCGGAGTGCTGTTCGTCGACCTCGACAACTTCAAGCAGGTCAACGACGCCTACGGTCACGCGAGCGGCGACCAGGTGCTTGTCGAGCTCGCCAACCGGCTGCGGGCCGCCGTGCGCCCGGCCGACACCGTCGCGCGGATGGGTGGCGACGAGTTCGTCATCGTCTGCGAGGAGGTCGACGAGCGCGCCGCCCTCGCGCTCGGCCAGCGGCTGCGTGACGCGATCCATCTGCCGCTGCTCGTCGGCGGCGCCCCGCATGAGGTCTCGGCGAGCATCGGCGTCGCCCTCGGCCAGAGCGGGGCCGACAGCCTGCTCGCTCGGGCCGACTCCGCGCTCTACCGTGCCAAGGCGCGCGGCCGCGGTCGCGTCGAGCTCTCGCCGGCCCCGCCCGGCTGATCCTGACGCTGGCGCGCGCGGCCGGTCCGCGAGTGTCGCTCAGGGATACAGGCGCCGCTTCACCGCGGCGCCCAACGGCCGCGGCAGGGCGCCGATCGCCCGCAGCGCGTACGGCATCGCCCGCAGCTGACGGGCGCTGAACGCCGTCGGGATCACGACCTCGATCAGGTGCGGCCCCGGCTCGGCGCCGGCGCGCTCGAGGGCTTCGAGCAGCTGCTCGGTGGAATCGACGCGGCGCGCGGCCACGCCGAAGCCCTTGGCCAGCGAGACGAAGTCGAGGTCGGGAGCGCTGAGATCGAGCTGGGCGTGGGCCTTCGGGCCGGCGCCCTGGACCCCGACGCGGGCGAGCTCAACGTTGAGGATCCCGTAGGAGCGGTTGTTGAACAGCACGACGGTGACGTCGAGCTGCTCGCGCGCCATCGTCCACAGCGACTGGATCGTGTAGAGGCTCGAGCCGTCGGCCTGGAGTGCGAACACCGGACGGTCTGGACAGGCGAGCGCGGCGCCGACGGCGACCGGCAGGCCCTGCCCAATCGCGCCACCGGTGAGGGTGAGCCAGTCGTGACGCGGTGCCCCGACGGTGCTGGGCGCGAGCGTCGTGCCCGAGGTCAGCGCCTCATCGGAGACGATCGCCCCCTCGGGCAGAACGGCTCCGATGGCCTGGCAGACGGTCTCGGCGGTGAGCGCCCCGGTCGGGCGGGCCGGGCGCGACGGCGCCTCGAGCAGCGGCTCGGCACCGGCGGCGCCGAGCGCGTCGACGAGCGCGTCGAGGCTGCCGACGATGTCCGCCGCGGGGTCGGCGAGCTCGTGGACCTCGCAGCCGTCGGGCACGAGGTAGCTGCGCTTGCCGGGGTAGGCGAAGAACGACACGGGGGCCTTGGCGTCGACGAGCACGAGGTGGCGCAGGCCCGCGAGCTGGACCATGGCCAGCTCCGGGATGTAGGCGATCCGCTCGACCGCCGGCAGCCCGGCGCCCCGCTCGAGCCGTGTGGGGAAGCACTCGGCGAACAGCTTCGTCCCGGTGGCGGCGGCGATCCGGGCGGCGGCCCGCAGCCCGTCCTCGCGCAGCGCCCGGCCGCCGAGCAGGATCGCCGTCCGCCCGCCGCCTCGCAGCGCCGCCGCCGCGGTTTCGACGACGTCGGCCGCGGCGGGCTGCGGCGTGGCCCGGGGAAGCGGTGCCGCCGGCTCGGCACCCTCGCTCCAGGAGACGTCGGCCGGCAGGATCAGCGTCGCCACCTGGCTCGGAGGCCCCTGGGCGGCGGCCACCGCCTCGACGGCGTCGCGGGCGAGCTCGGCGGTTGAGGAAGAGGTGCGGACCCAGGTCGAGACGTTGCGGGCAACGGTCTCGATGTCCGATTGAAGCTGCGCGTCGTAGCGAGTGTGGTACGTGGCGTGGTCGCCGACGATGTTGACGATCGGAACCCTGGCCCGGCGCGCGTTGTGGAGGTTGGCGAGTCCGTTGCCGAGCCCAGGCCCGAGGTGTAGCAGCGTCGCCGCCGGGGCTTCGGCCATACGCGCGTAGCCGTCGGCGGCGCCCGTGGCCACGCCTTCGAACAGCGCGAGCACCGCCCGCATCTCCGGCACCGAGTCGAGCGCGGCCACGAAGTGCATCTCCGACGTGCCGGGATTGGTGAAGCAGACTCGGACGCCGGCGTCGACGAGGGTGCGGATCAGGGCCTGGGCACCGTTGGGCATGCGGCAACTCTTTCAGGTTCGGCGCCGCTGCGCGCCGGGGAGGGGTTGTTCAGAGCGGGTCGCCGGGGCGGCGGCCTGACGCTCCGCCGTGACGCGCGTTGTTCGCCTCGTCAGCGGGCGCAGCGGCCAAGAATTGACCGCGCCGGGCGCGAAAGATGCGCGAGCTGTCGCCTGGCGAGAGTTCCAGCATCGAATGCTCGCTGCGCGGGCAATTCTTGGCTCAAACTGCCGCTCGGCGGTCGGGTCGGAGTCGAGGTCGGCGGTCGGCGGTCGGGGTCACCGGTCGGGGTCACCGTCGGCGGGCGGGGGCGGCGGTCGGCGCTCGGGAGGTCGCGCCCGGCGGTCAGCGTTAAGGAGAGCGCAGGCCGAGCGCGCGCGCTATGCGTCCGGTGCGCGGTAGCGCAGCCCGTCGATCGCGATATCGACCAGGTGCTCGATCTGTCCGGGCTCGGCGGCCTGGATCTTGGCGCACCCCCCGACGAGCTGGATGACCTCGGACAGATCGGTGTCCGGGCGCACGACGTGCGCGGCCTGGGCCCGCTCGAGCAACGGCTCGCCGGCCGCGAACAGCACCGCGCGGCTGTGCTGGAAGACGGGTGCGCCGCGGTCGACATAGTCGAGCATCTCCGCGGCAAGCGCCTGCTTGGTTGCCATGTAGTCCACGAACCGGCGCAGAAAAGCGACGAAGGCGTCCCACGGCGGCAGGGCCTCGAGCTCGGCCGCCGAGCGGCTGAGATCCTCGACCTCGCCGATGTAAACCGCCTCGAGCAGCGCCTGCCGGTTGGGGAAGTGGCGGTACAGCGTGCCGATACCCACGCCCGCGCGCCGCGCGATCTCCTCCAAGGAGGCCGACGCGCCGCCCTCCGTGAACGCCTCGCGGGCGGCGGCCACGACCTTGTCATAGTTGCGCTGCGCGTCCGCGCGGCGGGGCTTGGCGCGGGGCTGATCGGAGATATCGGCGGTGCTCATGGCGTTTGAGGGCGAGTTTCGGTTGACAAAATGGAGGGTACCTCCGTATAGTATGTGGAGGCTACCTCCGGATAGTTCTGGAGGACACCTCCAGTTTACCAACTTGCCTGACCTGCCTCAACCGTTTGGAGCTTGATGAGCACGACCGCATTTCCCGTTTCTCCCTCCACCGATCGGCGACGCTGGCTGGCCCTCGTCGTCGTCTGCCTCGCGCAGCTGATGATCGTCCTCGACACGACGATCGTGAACGTCGCCCTGCCCGCGATCCAGCGCGAGCTCCACTTCACCCAGGGCAGCCTCACCTGGGTCGTCAACGCGTTCCTCGTCACCTTCGGCAGCTTCCTGCTGCTCGCCGGACGGCTCGGGGACCTTCTCGGCCGCAAGCGCGTGTTCCTGGCCGGCGTCGTGCTGTTCACCTCTGCCTCGGCGCTGTGCGGCCTGGCCCCTGACCAGGGCTTCCTCATCGGCGCCCGCTTCCTGCAGGGCATCGGCGCGGCCGCCCAGGCCTCGGTGATCCTCGCGATCATCGTCACCGAATTCCCGGAGGCGCGCGATCGCGCCCGCGCGATGAGCGCGTACGTGTTCACCGCCGTGGCCGGCGGATCGCTCGGACTGCTCGCCGGCGGCGCGCTCACCGAGGCGCTGAGCTGGCACTGGATCTTCTTCGTCAACCTGCCGATCGGTCTCGCCACGCTGGCGCTCGGCCAGATCCTCATCCCGGCGGATCGCGGGCTCGGGCTCGGACGGGGCGTGGACTGGCTCGGCTCCGTGCTCGTGACCGTCTCGCTGATGACCGCGGTCTACGCGATCGTGCAGGCCACCCGCTACGGGTGGGGTTCGGCGCACGTCCTCGGGTTCGGCGCGGTGGCCGCCGTCCTCATGGTCGCGTTCCTGTCCGTCGAGGCGCGGATCGAGAACCCGATCATGCCGCTGCGGATCCTGCGCCTGCGCGGCCTCGTCGGGTCGAGCGTCGTGCGCGGCTTCCTCGTCACCGGCATGTACTCGACCTTCTTCCTCGGCACCCTCTACCTCGAGCACGTGCTCCACTACAGCGCGCTGCAGACGGGCATGGCCTTCCTCCCCTGGACGGTGACCGTCGGCATCCTGTCGCTCGGGGTCACCGCTCGGATGGTCGAGCGTTTCGGTCCGATGCGGGTGCTCACGTTCGGCATGTCATCGGTGATGATCGGCCTGCTGACGCTGGGCACGACCGGCGGCCACACGGCCTTCTTCCCGACCCTGTTCGTGGCCTACTTCGCCATCGGGCTGGGCATCGGCACTGCGTTCATGCCGCTGCTGACGATCGCCATGGCCGACGTGCCCGCCGCCGACGCGGGGCTCGGCTCGGGCATCACCAACGTCTCCCAGCAGGTGGCCGGCGCGCTCGGGCTCGCCGTGCTCGGGACGATCGCCACCAACCACACCAAGGCGCTGGTCGCCAACCACCACGGCGTCGTTGACTCACTGCTCAGCGGGTACCACCTCGCGTTCGCGATCGGCACCGTGAGCATCGCCGCCGGGCTGGCCACCGCGCTGCTTGTGCTGCGCCCAGGGCGGCGTGGTGAGCTCGCCGAGGAGAACTCCGCTCTGGAGCCGGTCAGCGCCCTGGGCGAGAAGCCGGCGCTCGAGTTCGACCGGCAGGCCGCCTGAACGGCACGGGGCGGGAACAGAAGGAGCGTGGCGGCCGATCCGGTCGCCACGCTCCGGCACTGCGGAAGTGAGCTGCCTCAGGCTACGGCCCGCTCGTCTTCTCCCAGGACTATCAGGCCGTGGAGGATCCACAGGCACAGCGCGAACACGCCCAGCGACCAGAACGGGTACTGACCGCCGACCGACAGCAGGGCCTCGATCGCACCGAGTGAGGCTCCGATGATCCCGATCACCCGGCCAAAGCCACCGCCGCCGAACAGCGAGACGCCGGCCGCGAGCTGGACGAAGCCCAGGATGACGGTGATCCAGCCCCACGTGTGGAGGTTGGCGAACACGTAGGAGGTGTTCGCGGTGAAGAAGTGGGCGTTTCCGATCGCCCCGAATCCGTAGATGATGTTGAGCACGCCCGCGATCAACAGCAGAATCGCGACGAATAACGCTCGACCTACGCCCCTCATGGGTTACTCCTCTCTGCCGCTCCATGTGGACCGGCTTATGTCCCAGTGACGGGGTTTCGTTCGTTGCGCGGGCGTCCGATCCTGCCGGTGAGACGGTCCGCCCAGGTCGGTTCGGGTGCCTGCACGAGCGGGCGGAGAGGTGCTCTCACGCCGTACTGTCCCGCCGCCGGGAGGCAGGCCCGGCGGGTAGGGTGGGTGCGTGACCGAAGGCACCGTCGCGTGGGACGCCGGCACGACGTCGTACCGGATCGTCGGCGATCTGTCCGGCGACGGCCCCGTACCGCTCGTGCTCCTCCACGGTGGTCCGGGTGCCGCTCATGACTACCTCGAGCCCCTCGGCGCGCTGGCCGACCGCACCGGACGAGCGTGCCTGTTCTACGACCAGATCGGCTGCGGCCGCTCGCAGCATCTCCCCGACGCACCCCGTGACTTTTGGACCGTCGAGCTGTTCTGCCGGGAGCTTGACGTCATGCTCGCCCACTTCGGGATCGCCGGGCGCTACCACGTGCTCGGCCAGTCCTGGGGAGGGATGCTGGCCATGGAGCACGCGCTGACCCGGCCGAGCGGACTCCGCTCGACGGTGATCGCCAACTCGCCGGCCTCGATCGGCCTCTGGGTCGAGGAGGCCAACCGGCTGCGGGACCTGCTGCCGGACGACGTCCAGGGGACCCTGCGCCGACATGAGGCGGCGGGCACGACCGACAGCGAGGAGTACCAGCAGGCGATGATGCGCTTCTACGAGCGCCACCTGTGCCGGATCCCCTTTCCCGAGCCGTTGCAGCGGACCTTCGACCAGCTCGACGCCGACCCGACCGTCTATCACACGATGAATGGGCCGAGCGAGTTCCACGTCATCGGGACGCTGAGGGACTGGAACATCACCCCGCGTCTCGGCGAGATCGAGGTGCCTGCCCTCGTCATCTCCGGTGAGTACGACGAGGCGACGCCGGCAGTCGTCGAACCCGTCGTCGCCGGCTTGACCCACGCGCGCTGGGAGCTCGTGCCGGGAACGAGCCACTCGACGCATCTCGAGCAGCCCGAGGTGTTCCTCGAGCTCGTCGGCTCGTTCCTCGCCGAGCACGACTGAGCCGCACTCGGCTATCTGCGGCGATGCCGAGGCCCGCGCGCGCGGGTCGGCTGCGCCTGATACGCGGCGCGGGCCGCGGAGAAGAGCTCCGCGGCGTCGGGCTCCATGTAGTAGTCGGTCCCGCCATCCGACCGGCCCTCGGTCGCGATCGGCAGCACCCGGCCGAGATGCCGGCAGTACCGGCCCGGCCAGGCGAGGATCCCGGCGACGCCGTGCGCACCCTTGTCGAGTCCGAGCCGCCGCGCGACCTCCTCGCCGCCGATCCGCTCGCCCGGCGCGTCGAGGAGCATGTCGAACAGCTGCCGGGCGGGCGGCGCGAGCTTGCGATACAGCCAGGCGGCCACCTCGCCGTCCTCGGCCGACCAGGCCGATGCGGTCGTGGGTGGTCGCATGCCGCGCGGGCCACGGCGCCCCCGCTCGCCAAACGGCGGCGGGGTGCCCGGCTCGGACGCGAGGAACTGAGCGAACCACGCGTAGAACTCGGGCACGCGCTCTTCCGGCACGGCGACCGTGACCTGCTTATCGGGCATCAGACCTCCGTCACCTCGGAGCTCGACTCGGTGGGCTCGACGTCATCGTGACGCCGGCGGCATCCGCGCCCATGCGGCCCGTGCTGCCGGTGGTGGCCATGGCGGCGGTGGCGGCCACCAGGGCCAGCCGGTCCGCGCCGGCCACGACCGGCCAGGAACCGCGCGAAGAAGGCGTGGAACTCAGCGATCCGATCCTCCGGTACATCGACGGTGATCTGCTTGTCCTGCGGGTTGGGAGTTGTATTTGACTCCATGTGATTACTCCTTTGCTTGCTTACCGATGCCAGCATAGCAGAAGTAAATACTTAAGTAAACCCGCGGCAGCCGACCCCTCTTCTTGACATATGATCCGGGGCCGATGACCGACTACCCCGCACCCCCCAGCGGATTCCCCCCGCCGACGCAAGCCCGGACCCCGGCCGGCCACCCCGTCGACCTCGTGCTCGTCGCCGAGCGGGCGGCGGCGGCCTTCGTCGCCGCCTTCCCCGGTTACGCCGACCGCTACGGGCCCGTGGCCATCCCCTGGTGCGTGCACGACGACCAGCACCTCCTCAACTGGGCGATCCTCAGCCTCGACGAGCAGGTCGACTACGAGCGGGAGCTTGCGTGGCTCGCGCGTGTGCTCGAGGCGCGCGCGTTCCCCCTCGCCTGGCTGGCCAGCGGTCTCGACGTACTCGCCGCCACGGTGCGCGAGGTGTATCCCGCGCTGACCGATGTCGCCGCGCGCGTGGACGAGGGGGCGGCGTTCATCCGCAGCCGGCCGAGCTTCCTCGAGTAGCCGGCCGCGAGCGCCGAAACGCGGCGCGCGGCGCGACCGGCGGGCGCACGGCGACCGGCCGGCGCTCCGCGACCGCCTACCGCTCCGCGACCGCGATCATCCGCCGTCCCTCGGCGGTGAGTGGCTGGCCCTGCTCGTCGTAGAAAGCGACGGTGACGAAGCCGGCCTGCCGCAGCCAGTCGCCGAGCTCGACGGCGAGGAACATGCGCACCGAGAAGCGGAACCGGCGAACCCGGCCGTTGCGCACGACGACGCGCTCGGTGAGGGCGCGCCCGCTCGTCGGGTCCAACCAGCGGCGATCGATGACGAAGTCACCATCGCGCTCGATCACCGACTCCGGCCGCCACCGCGGCAGCAGCGCGACGAGGTTGTTCGCCTCGATCAGCAGTCGGCCGCCGGGGCGGAGCACGCGACGGGCCTCGGCCAGCACGCCGCGATTCTCGTCGTCGTCGAAGTAGCCGAACGAGGTGAACCAGCTGATCACGCCGTCGAAGCTCTCGTCCGGCCATGGCAGCGTCCGCATGTCCCCCTCGACGTACTCGACCGCGAGGTTATTCGCGGCGGCCTCGGCCCGTGCCCGCTCGAGGAACTGCACGGTGGCGTCGAGACCGCTGACGCGCGCGCCCGCCGCCGCGAGCCGGTTGGCGATCCGCCCGTGCCCGCAGGCGAGATCGAGTACCTCGCTCCCGCGCTCGAGGTCGAGCAGGCGCCAGATCAGCTGGGACTCGGCCTCGCTCGCCGCGGCGAGATCGGGCGCGAAGAAGTGGAGATAGTCATCGTCGAAGATCTCCGCGAAGTCGAAGGCCTCGAAGCCCATGCGGCGACCTTAACCGAGATCGCGCCGGGTTCAAATGAGGGCCGCGCGCTCGCGCTCGGTGAGCGCGCGCTTGCCCCGCGTGCGCGGGTCCCAGGCGACGAGCACCGTCGTCCCGGAGGCCGCGACGCGGCCGTCGGGCAGACGCACCTCGTGCTCGAGTCCGAGGCTCGCGGTTCCCACCCGCGCTACGCGCACGACGACCTCGACCTCGCCGTCGTCCTTGCGCACCTCGGCGTGGTAGTCGAGGTCGACATGGACGACCACGAAACCACCGGACTCGCGACCGTTGCCGGCCCGACGGGCGATCTCGGTCATCAGCGCCGCCCGGCCCTCCTCGAGCAGCTCGTGGTAGACGGACTGGTTGAGGTGACCGAGCATGTCCATGTCACGCCACCGCAGCTGGACGCTGACGCTGTGCTCGAGGGCAGGGCTCACTGACGGCAGCAGTGTAGGCGGCCCCCGGTCGGTCAGTCGGACCCGAGGCGCGCCTCGTCCCGAGTGGGCTCGAACAGCTCGATCGGGTTGCCCGCCGGGTCTTCCACGAGCACCTGCTTGCCGCCGACGCCGGCGATGACGTCGCTGCGGAAGCGAGCGCCGTGCCTGCGCAGCGCCGTCACGGTCGCCTCGATGTCCTCGACCTCGAGCTGGAACCGATTCCATCCGCCGGGGTGCGGCAGCGTGCCATCGGGGAGGGCCTGCCCTCCCCCGGGCCCTCCGCCCGGTGCGCTGAGTACGAGGCGCAGATCCCCGCGAGTGAGCATCGCGAAGGCCGGCGCCGGGTGCATCACCTCGGTGAAGCCGAGTTGCGTGCAGTAGAAGTCGATCGCGGCGTCGACGTCGTCAACGATATAGCGAACTCCGACCGTGGCCACGACAGTCCTCCCAGCATCGCTCCTCCGGACCACGATAGGACGGCACCGGGGCGCCCGCAAGCGGCCGGAGTCGGCCGCCGATGCCGTGAGACGCGGCGGTCGGCGTCTGCCGGCGACGCGCGCGGCGAGCGGCGCTCAGGCGCCGATCGCCGCGATCGTGCGGGGGCGCGTGTGGCGTGCGCTGACCACGCCGACCAGCCGGGTCCGGGAGCGCTTGGGCGCCGGAGCGACATCGCGGGGCTCGGCGGCATACTCGAACGCCAGATCGAGGCCCGCCGCGCGACGCATGACCGCTTCGGCGACAGCGCCCGGATTGACGCGGTATTCGCCGCGCTCGAGCTGCGCCCTCAGTTCTTTGATCTTCATTTCGCGGTGTGCGTCCATGTACTTATTTTCGGCATTCGCCAACCGCTTCCCTATCAGGTCAAGACCCCAAATCGCATGCCAACGCCCGGTGTGCCCGTCGGGCGGTAGCCTGCCCCTTGAATGGAGTTACGCCGCTACAGGGACGGCGACTTCGGACTGACGGAGGCGCTCGAGACCGATCCGCGCGTGATCGCCGAACTCGGTGGCCTCGTCGCGTGCTCGCGCCTCGCCGAGCTGGGGAGTTTGCACGGGAATCTCTACCGAAGCGTGTCGATGGGTGGTGCAGTTTCGCGTCCCCACCCGGTCGCGCGGCAGCCCTGCGACATGCTGGAGTCGTGATGGCGGACCACGCTGATCACGTGACCAACGGGGATACGAAGTTGCGGCTCTCAGAGGTCCTCTCTGGGCTCTCATACGCGCTCGACATCACCGAGGGCCAGGCGCTGGGCCACGCCGAGCGCAGCTGCCTGATCGGCATGCACATCGCGG
The DNA here is from genome assembly GCA_963752905.1 of uncultured Solirubrobacterales bacterium. Taxonomy (GTDB): domain Bacteria; phylum Actinomycetota; class Thermoleophilia; order Solirubrobacterales; family Solirubrobacteraceae; genus Palsa-465. Next base: position 131,298 of record CAVWAC010000014.1, on the reverse strand, counting down.
CCGCGCTCGGTCTCGACGACGCCACCCGCTCCGCGTTGTTCTACGCGCTGCTGCTCAAGGATGCCGGCTGCTCCTCGAACGCCGCCAAGGTGACGGCTTTGTTCGACGCCGACGACGCCACGATCAAGAGCACGCGACGGCTCACCGACACCAGCAGCACGGCGCAGGCGCTGGCCCATGTCCTGCGCTCGGCCAGTCCGGATGGCTCACCGCTGGCCAAGGCCCGCCACGTCGGGGCGGTCGTGCGGGCCGGGCGCGAGGGGGCACGCTCGCTCGTGGAGCTCCGCTGCGAGCGCGGCGCCGCCGTCGCCCGCGCGATCGGGTTCGACGAGACGACCGCTCGGGCGATCCGCCAGCTCGACGAGCACTGGGACGGCGGCGGCTACCCGGATGGGCTCTGCGGCGACGGGATCTCGCTCCCCGGCCGCATCCTCTGCCTGGCTCAGACGGTCGACGTGTTCTGGCAGCACGGGGGTCCGGCCGCGGCCTGCGAGGTCGCCCGGCGGCGGCGCGGCAGCTGGTTCGATCCCGTGCTCGTCGACGCCCTCCTCGCCCACGAGCACGACGAGCACCTGTGGCGCTCGCTGCAGACGCCGAGCGTGGCCGCGCTCGAGCCGCCCGATCGCAGCCTCGATGCCGACGACGCCCGGCTTGATCGGGTGGCCCATGCCTTCGCATCGGTCGTCGACGCCAAGTCGCCATTTACCGCGCACCACTCCGAGGGGGTGACGGAGATCGCCGCCGCGCTCGCCGCCTGGCTCGAGGTCGAGGCCGGCACACAGGCGGTGTTGCGGCGCGCGGCGCTGCTCCACGACCTCGGGAAGCTCGGCCTCTCGAACCGCATCCTCGACAAACCCGGCCCGCTCAATGCGGCCGAGTGGGAGCGGGTGCGCCTGCACCCGCGATGGTCGATGGAGATCCTCGCCCGGGTGAGCGCGTTCCGAGACGTCGCCCGCATCGCTGGAGCGCACCACGAGCGCCTCGACGGGACCGGGTACTTCCGCGGCCTGCGCGCCGGTGAGCTCGACGCTCCCTCGCGGGTCCTCGCGGTCGCCGACGTCGCAGAGGCGCTCAGCTCCGACCGGCCGTACCGGCGCGCGCTCGACCCCGACGACGTCCTCGCCGTGATGCGCCGGGACGCCAACCGGACGCTCGATCCCGACGCCCTCGCCGCGCTCGAGGTGGTACTGCCCGCCTGGGCGGACAGGCCCGAGCCTCGCAGCCGCCGGCTGACCGGCGTCGGTGCGGTCTAGCTGATCGGTTGCCCGGGGCGCTGCGCTTCAGAGTGCGGCTACGGCTCTTGGCGTGAAGCGGCTCTCGCCTACCGGCGAGCGGCCCCTCCTGCGGACCCGCACCGGCTGGCTCGGCACGCTGTCGACCAGCCGGGCGTAGTCGCCCGCGAGGTCGAGGCCTGCCGCGCGCCGGATGACGGCGTCCGCGACCGCGCTCGGATCGACGCGGTATTCGCCGCGTGCAAGCCGTTCGCGTAGTTCCTGGATATGTGATGAACCCTGGTCGTCCATGGGTTCATCTTCGGCGAGGAACGTGGCCCTGACAATCAGGTCAAGACCCCAGAAATCAAAAGATCGGGTCTGGACCCTAGGGGAGATCGGCGGCCGCTCAGGCGCCAGAGCGGAGCTCGATCGGCGGCAGCGCCTCGATCTGCTCCTTGGTGAGCGACACCTTGATCTCGGCGTCCACCCGCGAGGTCGTCCCGATCGGGATCGCGATCTGCTTGCGACCCCACAGGTGACCTTCCTGAAGGAGGATGTGGGTGACGTGATGGTCGGCCGGGTCGACCACCAGCCCGTGCACGGAGCCGATCGCGCCGTCGGTGGCGTGGACCTGATCGCCGCGGCGCACCTGCACCTCGCCGACCGGCACGCGGTCGCTCTCGATCCCCTCATGGTGGACCGGCCCGAGCGGCATGCCGAGGCCGAAGTGCGGCCACATGAGCGCGTCGGACCCGTAGCCGAACATGTCGGTGTCGCCGCCGAGGAACTCGATGTCCTCGGCGTCGTCGAGCTCGTGGAAGCGCTCGGGCGTGCAGTTCAGCCGGACCGCGCCGGCGTCGATGTCCGCGATGAGCTCGACCGGCACGAGCTTGCCGAGGCCGGAGTGATGCCGCGGCGTGACGACGAGATGGGTGAGCGTCTGCAGGACGGGGTCGACGACGACGCGGACGAGCTCGCCGCATTCGCTCTCGCCGGCGAGCACCCGCACGCCGATCTCCAGCCGCTCGCCGCCTCTGGCCACGCGCTCGGCGGCCTCTCCCCTGGGCTGATCACCGGCGGCCATGGCGGCAGTCTAGTCCGGGATCGCTAGGCTCGGTCCAGTGCCCGAGCCGCCCGAGGAATCGCCCTCCGAGGAATCCCCGCCCGAGGCCGGGAAGCTACCCACCGGACGCATCGCGCGGACCGCGCGGGTCGGCGGCCTGGTCACGGGACAGGGGCTGCGATGGGTCGGGATGCGCGCGGCGAACCACGCGCGCACGCCGGAACGGGCCGCGGCCGCCGAGAGCGAACGCACCGCCGCCCTCGTGCGGCAGCTCGTCGGTCAGCTCGGGCAGATGCGCGGCGCCGCGATGAAGCTCGGCCAGATGCTGTCGATGGTCGAGTTCGACGGCCTGCCGGAGGAGGAGCGCGAGGACCTTCAGCGCGAGCTCGCCTCGCTGCGCGACGACGTCCCGCCGGTCGGCTTCGACAAGCTCGAGCAGCTCATGCGCACCGAGTTCGGCGGCCCCGTGGGCGACGTGTTCTCGGACTTCGACGAGCGGGCCTTCGCCGCGGCGTCGATCGGGCAGGTCCATCGCGCCACCACGGTCGACGGCGATGAGGTGGTGGTCAAGATCCAGTACCCCGGCGTCGCCGAGGCGGTCGAGACCGACCTTCGCAACGCCGGGATGCTGCTGCCCATCGTCCGCCGGCTCGCCCCAGGCCTCGACGGCCAGGCGCTGCTGCGCGAGCTTCGCGAGCGGATCGGCGAGGAGCTCGACTACGAGATCGAGGCCCAGAATCAGCGCCGGGTCGAGCGTCTCATGCGGGGCCACCCGTTCATCCGCATCCCGCGTGTCCGAGCCGACCTCTCCACCCGGCGGGTCCTCGTCAGCGAATACGTCGCGGGCGAGCGTTTCGAGGAGGTGCGTCGCGTCGAGGAGCCGCAGCGCGACCGCTACGGCGAGATCGTCTTCCGCTTCTTCTTCGGGCTGCTGTACCGCGACGAGATCGCGCTCGGCGACCCGCACCCCGGCAACTACCTGCTCTGCCCGGACGGGCACGTGTGCTTCCTTGACTTCGGGCTGCTGCGCGACGTCGACGGCGCTCGCATCGCGGCCGAACGGGCGATCGCCGTCGCCGTCCGCGACCGGGACGCCGACGGCCTCAAGGCCGCGATGGTCGCCGGCGGCTACCTGCCCGCCGGCCGCGCCGACTCCGTCGACGCCGAGTTCGCCCTGCGACTGATGCGGATGGCCACGCGCTGGTACGCCGTCCCCGGCGAGCGGCGTTTCTCGCCCGAGGCGCGGCGCGAGCGCGAGCGGGAGCGCGAGCGCCCCGACGCCGAGCAGCGCGCTGACATGCGCGCCCAGGTCAATCAGTTCACCCTGCCCGCCGAGACGCTGCTGATCCGGCGCATGCACGCGATCGTGGCGATCGTGCTCGGCCAGCTGCGGGCCGAAGCCGACTGGGGCGCGATCGCCGCCGAGTACCTCCACGGGGCGCCGGCCGCGACGGCGCTCGGCGAGGCCGAGGCGGACTATCTCGCGCGCCGCGGCCGCGGGCGCGGCCGAAACCGGGGCCCCGCGTAGGCGGGTCAGAGAGTCGGGCTAGGCGTCGGGCGGCAGCACGCGGCCGCCGGCCAGCGCGACGAGGCCGTCCGCGGCCAGCCCGGCGGCGGCCTCGCGGTCGGCCGGCGTGAGGGCGACGCCGCCCTCGGCGATGACCCGCCGCAGCAACCGGCCGCGTCGCTGCCGGAGGCTGCCCTCGAACCGCGGCTGCCGACGGCTGGACGGTTCGCCGCCGGGCCCTTCCGGCCCGGTGCATCCCGCCCGCGCCGGGCAGTCCTCGCACCGCGGCGTCGCCGTGCAGATGCGCTGACCGAACTCCATGATCGCCTGCCCGGCACGCCACGGATCGCCCGAGATGTCGACGGCGCCCGGCAGCCGCCGCCGCAACACGCGCCGGACGTTGACGTCGAGCGGCAGCACCGGTTCCTCGCGGCCGAAGCAGCGGATCGCCGCGGCGACGTAGCTGCCGACGCCGGGCAGGTCGGTGAGGTCCTCGGGCCAGCCCTGTGCGGCCACGATTCGCGCCGAGCGATGGAGGTCCCGGGCCCGCCGCGGATAGCCGAGGCCCTGCCACTGGGCCAGCACCTCGCCGAGCGACGCCCCCGCCAGTGCCTCAACGGTCGGCCACCGCGCCATCCAAAGCTCCCAGGCTGCCGCCGCGCGCATCACGGTCGTCTGGGCCGACATCACCTCGGCGACCCACACCGCGTAGACGTCGCGGCTCGCCCGCCACGGCAGCCGGCGAGCGTTGGCCGTCCACCACGCGAGGATCGCGGCCACCGGCGGATCATCGACCCGCCAGACCGGGCCCGGCACCCGCCCATTGCCCCCGCTTTCCGGTGGATCACGGCGCCCGTTGGGCTTTGGCGCTCGATTTGAAACCGCCGACACGGCGGCATATATTGCCCGGCCGGGACCGATCCAGGTCACATTCCCTCAGGGAGGAATATGAGACGTCGTCTGCTCGTGCTCGCGCTGTGCGTGCTCGGGACCATGTTCTGTTCGGTCGCCGGAGCGACCGCGAGGGGGCAGGCCGCTGCGAAGTCCAGCGGCGCGGTCGTACGACCGCAGATCAGTGACTGGCAGTACCTCAGTGCGGACGCCAACCCGCCGAGTCAGGCCGCCTGAAACGCCGTCGGCCGGCGCTGCTTCAACCCGGCCTCCATGGCCAACTCCTACAACTACGCCGTGCTGCATGGGGCGGGTAACGAGGGTCAGGGCAAGACGATCGCGATCATCGACTCGTTCGGCGCCTCGACGATCCGTCACGACCTCGGCGTGTTCAACAGCGCTTTCGGCCTCCCCCACCTGTGCGGAGAGACCGGACCGAGCGACCCGTCGGCAAACTGCTCGCCGAGCTCGACCCAGCCCCGGTTCGACATCGTCTGCTACCAGGGCTGCCCCTCGCCGACGCCCCCGCCGCCGAACAACGGCACCGGGCAGGAGGCGCACAACCTGTGGTCGCTCGAGGTCGCGCTCGACGTCGAGTGGGCGCACGCGACGGCACCTCTGGCCAACATCATGCTGGTGACCACCCCGACGGCCGAGACGCTCGGCGTCCAGGGGCTGCAGCAGATGATGAACGCCGAGCAGTACGTCATCGACAACCATCAGGCCGACGTCATCACCCAGAGCTTCGGCACCGGTGAGGGCGCGTTCCACAACGGTCTGTCGTCACTCAAGCAGCTGCGACAGTCGTTCATCGACGCACAGGCCAACGACGTCTCGGTGTTCGCCTCGACCGGCGACGGCGGGACGACCAACACCTACAAGGAGCCGGTCAAGAACCCGGCCACGATCCCGTATCCGAGCGTGATCTGGCCGGCCTCCGACCCGCTGGTCACCGCCGTCGGCGGGACGTTCCTGTGCACGAACGCGGAGACCGGGGTCGGCGTCGACACGACGTCGCCGCCGCCCCAGTGCCAGGCGCCGAACACCCAGCGGGAGATCGGCTGGACCGGCGGCGGCGGGGGCTACAGCATCTACTTCTCGCGGCCGTCCTACCAGGACGTCCTGCCTCCGGGCAGCGTGTTCGCGGGGACCTCGGCGGGTGCGCCCGGTCCCAACTCGAACATGCGCGGGATCCCGGATGTCGCCTAGCAGGCGAGCTCCCGCACCGGCGTGCTCGTCTACCTGACGGAGTCGCAGACCAACAACCAGTCGGGTGCCGGTTGCGGCGGCGCGAACCCGTGCTCGACGGGCTGGTACGTCGTCGGTGGCACGAGCGCGAGCTCGCCGCAGTGGGCGGGGCTGACCGCCATGGCCGACCAGATCGCCGGCCGTGACCTCGGCTTCCTCAACCCGGCGCTGTACTCGATCGCGGATGACCCGGCGAAGTACGCCGCGGACTTCTACGACGTGACCACCGGCTGCAACCAGACCTCGTCGATTCCCGGCTACTGCGCCGGGCAGGGCTGGGACGCGGTCACGGGCCTCGGGACGCCGAACGCGGCGAACCTGATCCCGGATCTCATCGCGGCCACCCCGTAGATGAACGGCCGAGCGCGCGGCCGGGGCCGACCCGGTCGCGCGCTCAGGTCGCCGACGCGACCGGCGTCGAACCCTCAGGTCGCTGACGCGACCAGCGTGCGCGCCGCCCGCTTGGCGGCGTCGGCCGCGGCGGGATCGGCGTCGAGCGCCCCGGCCGCGAGCCCGCCGTCGAGCAGCAGGGTCAGGTCCCGCGCGAGTTCCTCGGGCTGCTCTGCGCCGGCGGCGGCGGCGAGCTCCGTCACCCAGTCCCGCACCGCTCGCTTGTGGGCGACCGTGCGGGCGTGAATCGCGCTCCCCGGAATCGACTCGGCCGCGGTGTTGATGAACGCACAGCCGTGGTAGCCGTCTCGGCGGCAGGCGGAGACGAGCGCGTCGAACATGCCGAGGAGCTGCGCGGCGGGCTCGGGGCCGGCGGCCCTCGCGGCGGCGTTCAGCGCCCCGAGCCAGGCCGCGTCGACGCGGTCGAGGTAGGCGAGCACGAGCTCGTCCTTGCTCGGGAAGTGCTTGTAGAGGGTGGCCTTGGCCACCCCCGATTCGGCGATGATCGTGTCGACCCCGACGCCCCGGATGCCGTGGGCGTAGAACAACCGGAACGCGGTCTCGAGGATTCGCTCCCGCGGCGTGAGCGTCGGCGCCGTGACGGTCATCGGCTCAGCGGACGATCTTGAAGTTGAACCCAGGGCCCAGCTTGCCCATCAGCCGCAGCCAGATCGGCAACAGCATCTCCGTGCCCCGGGCCGTGCTGATGTCGCCGAGGTCGATGATGTCCGACCACCCGAAGCTCCGCAGGAGCTCGGTGACCGTCGCCTTCGCCTGCTCATCGTTGCCGCTGACGAAGATCGTGTGATCGCCGCCGGCGAGCTGCTCGGGATGGACCATGAGCACCGCGTTGAGCGTGTTGAGGGCCTTGACCACCTTGGTGTCAGGAAAGGCGCGCTGGATCTGCTCAGCGAGCGAGTCCGTGTCCTTGACGAACAGGGTCGGCGGGAAGCCGGCCGAGAAGTCGAGCGGGTTGGCGATGTCGATCAGCACCTTGCCGGCGAGGTTCTCGGCGCCGGCGAGGCCGAGCAGCTCGAGCGACGCCGCGCCCGAGGAGGCGTTGACGACGAGCTCGGCGCCGGACGCCGCGTCCGCGAAGGTGTCCAGCGCGATGCCGGGGTGCTCGGCGTGCCAGGCCGAGAACGGTGGATTGCCCATCTGGTCGGGCTCGGTGCGGGCCAGCGTGGCCTGCGGGTCACGGGTTCCGACGGTGACTGCGTGTCCGAGTTCAGCGGTGCGGGCGGCGATCGTGCGGCCGACGATGCCGGTGCCGAGAACGGCGATGCGCATGGCGGGTCTCCCTGTCGAGGCGGTGTCGTGGTTGCGCCGGGTCGTGTCCCGGCGCCACCCAACCTAGCAGACAGACCTGTCTGTCTAGATGGTTCTTCTAGGCTTCCGGGCTCAGTCGCCCCAGAAGTCGGAGACCATCTCGCCGTCGGACTCGACGTGGGGGCCGAAGACGAGCACCTCGAGCCCGTCGGGCCCGGCCTCGAAGCAACGCGTGATCCCGGGGCCCACGCGCACCGCGTCGAGCGCCGTGAGCTCGACCACCTCGTCGTCGAGCTTCACCCGGCCCGAGCCACCGAGCACGACGTAGATCTCCTCGGCGGTGCGGTGCCGGTGGGCGAACGCCTCGCGTTGCCCCGGCTTGATGATGAGGTAGTTCATGCCGGTCTGCTCGGCCTCGAGATCGTGCCGCGCGAATCGCGCCTCCTGGTTCTCGGAGAAGCCGTGTTTGACCGCCATGTCCTCGACGTCATGGAGGTTCTTCTTGGTGTAGCTCATGACCGTCGATCGTAGTTGCGACCGGGGCGAGGCGACCCCAGTCACCCGGGTGTCCCTCTCGTGTTTGCTCCGGATCACCGCTCCACCGTGCGAGCGCTCGGCGGCTGCTCGAGCCCCCAGTTGACGATCCGTTCCGGGTGGATCCGGATCAGCGGAGTCGGCAGCGCGATCGCCTCGCCGCGGCCGCGGATCTCGATCGCCCGCGGCCGCCACGGATCGGTGCTCGCCAGGTCGTCGATGACGATCGCCGCGCGGCCGCTGCGGGCGACGTCACGGAACTTCTTCGTCCGTTCGAGCTCGGCGCCGCCGATGTCGATCGTGTCCCGCGCCGCGTTGTAGATCCAGGCCACGGGCACGACATGCGGGGTGCCGTCCGCTCCGACGGTCGCGAGCCGGCCGAGCTGCCGCCCGCCGGCCAGGTAGCGAAGCTCGGCATCGGTGAAGACGCTGGGTGACGACATCGGTCGAGAGCCGGCTACGGCGCGGGAACCCAGCCGGCCGGGAACGCCGCGGCGGGGATCCGGCCGGGATAGTCCGGGAACCAGCGTCGGGCCATCCGCTCCAGTGGGCGTCCTCGCAGCAGCGGCTGGAGGTCGTCGAGGATCAGGAGGACCCGGATTGTCGCGCCGATCTGGAGATCGGCCGCCGTCGCCTCGTCAGTGCCGATCACGCGATCGGCGATCAGCGCATCGACATGGTCGAGCTTCGCGGGCAATCCGGCGAGGTCCTCGGCCAGTCGCACGGCGGTGATGCCGTGGTACTTCCAGGCGGCGTGCACATAGCGGATCGCAAAATCGGTGCCGACCGGGTCGAGCGGCTCGCCGCCGGCGACGGTCGCCAACGCCTCGGGGCGGAAATGGAGCGCCCCCCAGGTGAGGCTGCGCCCGAGATCCTGAAGCTGATCATCGCCCCAGCGCTCCGCTTCACGCACTGCCTCCGCGCGCTCCGCGGGAAACAGGCTCGGCTCCGGGGCGAGCGCATCGAGCCGCGCGAGGATCGCCCGGGAGCCGTGCACCGGCTCGCCGTCGATCGTCAACCCGGGGACGGTCGTATTCCCCTCGCCGTACAGCTTTCCCATCTCCTCGACGTGTGCGCCGGGTGGCAGATCGATCCGCTCGAATGCGAGGCCCTTGAGCTCCAGCGCTCGCGCGACGGTCATGCAGGGATGCGACGGGGCGAGCGCGTGCAGAACGAGGGTCATGGCGGCGACCCTATCAGCGGCGATCTCTCGCGCAGACCCATCTCCGCTCGCGCGGCGGGAGGCACCATCAGGGCGATCACGACCATCAGCCGGGCGGTGCCGACATCGGTGGCGCGCCCGGTGAGGACACCGCCGAGCCCCTGACCGAGGGGCCCGCCCGGGTCGACGCCACCGCCCGGCCTCCCCGGCTCGACGCCACCACCCGGCCTCCCCGGGGTCGACGCCGAGTGAGCGGTCGCAGCGACTAGCCTCCGCTCGCCTTCGGGGTGAGCCCTAGCCGGCCTGCGGCGGCGCCCGCCTGCCCGCGGGAGCTGACGCCGAGCTTTCGCAGGATCGCCGAGACGTGGTGGTCGACGGTCTTCTGCGAGAGAACGAGCCGCTGGGCGATCTCCGCGTTGCGCAGCCCCTCGGCCAGCAGCGGGAGAACCTCGAGCTCGCGGTTGGTCAGGCCGGCCGGGTTCTCGGTCGTACTCGCTCGCGGGCCGCGCGGGACCTGACGCTCACCGAGCTCGCGCAGCCGCCGGCTGATGATTGCCGCGGACGGCTTCGCGCCCAGCGCGTGAAGCTCGTCAAGCGCAGCGCGGAGCGGTGCCCCGTTCGTCGACGGGATGATCGCGATGGCGGCGTCGTAGGTTGCGCCCTCGGCACGGAACTGCTCCGCCGCGAGCTCCGGCTCGCCGTCGAGCTGGAGCTGGCAGCGCTCGGGGATTCCGTCGGGCGGCTCGACCGGGAGCCCGACCCGGGCGCGCCAGCACGCGAGCCAGCCCGCCAAGGTCGTCTCGCCGAGCCGGCACGCCTCGTCGTAGGCATGCTCGGTCTCGGCGCCGACCGCGGTCGGGCGGCCTTCCAACCAGGCGGCCTCCGCGCGCGCGGCCGCGACCGGCGCGAGCAGCTCGAGGTCGTCCGCGGCGACCGCCGTCTCCCGAGCCTCGTCGAGCAGCGGCCAGGCACCCGGGTCGCCACGCCGCGCGCGGACGAGGGCGAGGGTGACGAGTGCATCCAGGCGGGGGCCGACGATCTGGCTGCGCGGTCCGTTGAGGATCGTCTGAGCCGTCGCCGCCGCCTCGTCCCACCGGCCGAGGGCCAGCTCGACGACTGACCGCGCGCCGATCAGGCATTTGAGCCACGCCTCGAGTCCGAGCTCTTGCGTGTACTCGACTCCCCGCTCAATCCAGCTGAGCGCGTCATTCCAGCGGCCGCAGCGCCGTAGCCCCTCGTTGAGGTTGATGTAGGCGCGGCCGGCATCGGTTCCGAGTCGCCACTGGCGGGCGAGCTCGAGGCTGCGCTCGAGCTTCGCCTCGCCGGCCCGATTCCCGTGACAGAGCTCGACCGTGCCGACGTTGTTGAGCGCGTGGACGAGCGCCTCGCGGTCGCCGACCTCTTCAGCCAGCGCGATTGCCTTCGCGCCCCACTCGATCGTCGGCGCGGGGTCGAAGGTGAGCATCGACAGCCCGGCCAGGGAGCTGTAGGCACGGGCGAGCTCGGCCCCGGGCGGCGCCTGCTCGAGCACCCGGACCGTCTCGCGCGCGGTCTCGAGCGCTTCGTGCGCCCGGCCGATGCAGGCGAGCAGCTTCCCGCGTAGCCGGAGGGCCGCGCCCTCGCGCAGGGTGTCGCCGGCTCGCCGGTGGATGGCGATCGCCTCGTCGACCGCCCCCACGGCCTCCGCGCGCATGTCGGAGAGGTAGGCGTGGTCGGCGAATCGCTCGAGCATCTCGGCGCGCGCTTCAGGCTCGAGGCCGGTGGCAAACCGCAGCGCCCGCCAGTAGTGGTGCTGCGCCTCGCGCGGGGAGCCGAGCGCCGCCGCCCGCTCACCGGCCGCGGGCGCGTAACGCAGCACGGCCGGGCCGTCACCCGCCGCCTCGGCATGATGGGCGAGGCGGGCGAGGTCAGGCGCGCCGTAGGCCGGATCGGCGAGCGCCGCGAGCGCGCGCCGGTGCAAGGCGACCGCCCGGTCCGGCGGCAGCGATTCCTCGACCGCGAGCCGAGCCAGCTCGTGGCGGAAGACGACGCCATCGGCCTCGGATCGCAGCACCCCTGAGCGCAGACACTCGTCCAGTGCGTCGAGCGCGCCGCACGTGAGTGCTTCGAGCAGCCACACCTCGGTCCGCTCCGGCACGATCGCGACGGCATCGAGGAGCGACCGGGCGTCGACCGATAGCCGCGCGATGCGCGCGTGCACCGCGTCGCGGACCGTCTCCGGGACGCGCGCGCTCCCCGTCGCCAGGGTCTCGGTCACGAAGAACGGGTTTCCGGCCGTCCGCGCGTACAGCTCCAAGCCGTCGAGCCCGGCCTCGGTGGCGAGCTCGCCGACCGCCTCGGGGGAGAGCGTGGACAGTTCGAGGCGAGTGACTGCGTCCCCCGTGGGCAGCTCGCCGAGCACCATCCGAAGCGGGTGGTCGCGATGCAACTGGTCGCTGCGATAGCTGAGCACGAGCAACAGCCCGGCGTCCTCCGCGTGGCGGGCGAGCAGCCGCACGACATCGAGCGTGGCCTCGTCGGCCCAGTGCAGATCCTCGATGATCAGCGCCGCTGGAGCGATCGCACGCAGCGCCCGGACCAGCGCGACGGCGACATCGAACGGCTTGGCAGCCTCGTCGATCAGCGCCTTCGGCTCGCCCCCGAGCTCGGCTGCCGGCTCGAGCAGCGGCCCGAGCGGCCGCGGCGTGAACAACGCATCGCACGTGCCCCAGAGCCGGGTGACGCGTCGCGGGAGCTCGTCGCGGAACTGCCGCAGCAGCGCGGTCTTGCCGATCCCCGCCTCGCCGTAGGCGACCACGACGCGGCCGCGTCGGTGCGCCGCCACATCGGCCGCGCATCCATGCAGAACGCCAAGCTCATCCGCCCGCTCCAACAGCCCTGCTCGATCCACGCCCTCATGCTAAAGAACGGACCCGCCCCCGAGATAGGGAGAGCTCCCTATCTTGCGTGGCTGCCCGGCAACTCTTCCCCGCGCGTCGGCTAGATCGTCACGGCGCCGTGCTCGTCGAGCGTCCACCCCGGGTTGTGAGCGACCTCCCACACATAGCCGTCGGGATCGGCGAACGCTCCTGTGGTCCCGCCCCATTCCGCGGCCTGTGCCGGTCGCTTGATCGTGCCTCCCGCTCGCTCGGCCTCGGCCAGCACCTCACCAACCTCGCCGGGCGAGCGCACGTTGTAGGCGAGCTCGATCCCGGGCGCGCCGTGACCGCCCAGCGCGGTCCACAGACCGAAGATCATCCCGCCGGCCTGAAAGAAGCACACCTCACCGTCGGGCTGGTGGGCGTCCTTCCACCCGAGCGCCTCGTAGAAGGCCCGCGCCCGTACGAGGTCGGCCACTCCCAGTGTCACGAGACTGATCCGCGGCTCCATCCGCACAGCATCGCATGCCGTAGGCGACCCCTCCATCCACGGCGAACACCGCGTGCTCGCTCATCACCGCTGCCGCAGCCTTCTCCGCCGTCAGAGCACTGCGTCTAGGTCATCCTCTTGAATGAACATCGTAAGAATGTCGATGAACGCGGTCTGTACATCGCCCTGCGCCTTGCCCCGATGTCCTTTCACGGCGTCGACTACCGCTGCGTTGAACCTGTTCCCCGCGGCGTGAGCCGAGGCGTACATAGCCAGGGCCCCGCGCTTGAACTTCTTGCCCCACTCGGTTGTGGGGGCGATCCGGAGTGTCTGCCGGCGGACCGCCGCAGCGTCGCCGATCATTTGGCGCCCAATGGTCAGGGCAGCGGCCGGTGGGGCAGACACGCTGGCGACGTCGTCGTAAAGGACGTTGTCCGCCTCGAGGAATACCGCCACGAGTCTGGCTTCGGGCGTGGGTCGTGAGGGACGGGTGCTTGAGACCGCGGGCAGCGGGGCCGTAGGCAACACGGAGGGAACCGGCTGCCAGTTCGGGCCGATGTTGAAGCCGGCGCCGTGCGTCAGCTGGGTCCGACTCGTGCCCGCGGCGTTCATCACCCAAATGTTCTGCCGGTAGCCCTCGTCGCTGCTATAGGCGATCGACCGCCCATCGGGCGACCACGCCGGGGCCTCCTGGTTCCACGGGCCGCTCGTCAGCGCACGATCGCCCGTGCCGTCGGCCTTCATAACCCACACGTGATACGCGCCGAACGGGAGCCGCAAACGCCCGAAGGCGATGTGCTGACCGTCCGGCGACCAAGCTGGCGCTTCGTTGTAGAAGCTTGCGCTGGCCGTCAACTGCCGCCGGTCGCTACCGTCGACGTTGACCACGAAGATCTCATTATTCCCTGCCCGGTCCAGGCCATCGAACGCGATGCGGGCGCCATCCGGCGACCATGCGGCATCCTCATCGTAGGCACCGTTCGTGAGCCGATGTAACCCGCCGCCGTCGACGTTGACCACGTACAGATCGTCGCGGCCGTTCTGCGCACGATCAAACGCGATCCGAGTCCCGTCAGGCGACCACGTCGGAACCGAATCCATGACCGGATGCCGCGGCCAAGGGTTGCTCGTGACCCTCACCGGATCAGAACCATCGGCGTTCATCACGCAGATCTCAAAGTTCCCGCACATGTAGGCGATCCGCCGCCCATCCCGCGAGAACGCCGGGAACCCATCCCAAGCAGGCCCGACCGTCCTTGTCAGGCGAGTTTGGCCCGAGCCGTCCGCGCGCATCACCCACACCGCGTTTCCGCCACTGCGAGCGCTCATGAACGCGATCAACCCATTGCCGTCAGCGGCGGCCGACGTCCCGGCCGGGACCACCACCCACACGACACCGCTCAGGCCAGCCCAAAGCAGCCCTAACCGCAAGATCCGCGAGACCACCCCGGTCCTTTCAATAGCTAAAGACGCGTCAACCGAGCGCGACTATATCCAGCAGACTTCGGCTGCCCCGCTTGAGTTGCGCCTGACTTCCGCTTCGGACTACAAGAGACGCAACCGGAGATCGATCGAGGCCGAGCACCGACGGGGTCGTGGTGGCTCCGCGCGCGAACGCGCCGGGGCAACGGCATGTCCGCATCGCCGCGCGGCATCGGCCAGTTCGCCGTCCCAGGTGACCATCACGAGATCGCGATCCGCACCGCTCAGCGCTGTTGCGAGGTGCACCGCGTCATGTGCACGAAGGGCGTACTCCTCGGCAAGCCGTCCTGCGTAGCGCGCGAGCGTCTCGTCGACGCCGGCGAGCGACATCGAGGACGTGGCTTCGTCCAGGTCTGAGACCGCTCGGCGCAGCCCGCGCGGGTCGATCCGGCCGGCGCGCGCCGCGGCCGCGAGCGCTGCACGCGCTTCCGGGTAGACGAGCTCGTTGGAGATCTTCAGCTCTGCTGCGTCCCACAACTCGTCCGCGACGTCGGAGCCCTCCTCGGCCACGACGAGCTTCACAACGGCGGAGGTATCGAAGTAGGCGTTCAGCGCCGCTGGTCCGCGACGAGATCGGAGACCGCCATCGCGGCGGCGACGCACCCGCGGCTGCGTGGTCGGCAGCGGCCAGCCGGATCCGACACGAGGCCTCGAGCCCGCAGGTCCTCCAGCGGATCCGCCCGATCCACCGGCGCCAAACGCGCGACCCGCTTGCCGCGCATCGTTACGACGACCTCACCGCCATCGGCACCACAACGATCGACTCCGGGCCGCAGCTTGTCGCTAGGACAGCGTTCCGAGTGCGAGCGGTATGACGCGCTGGGCGCCGGCGCGGCGCAGCTGACCGCCGACCATCGCCAGCGTCCAGCCCGAGTTGCGACGATCATCGAGCAGGACGCCGGCACCGGGCGGCGGCGTTGCGATGACCTTGAACGCGCCCCGGACGTTGGCGGCTTGCTGCGTGGCGTTGGCCATCTCACGCTGCGGCGGGCGGGCCTCGGCCCGCGTCACGAGCTCCACGTGCGGGACTCCGAGCTCAGACGCGAGGCGCTCGGCGAGCCGGACGATCACATCGCCAAGACGCGTGGAGGGCACGGTCGTCACCCAGGCGGCGGGCGCGCCCGCCCGGCGCAGCACGTCCGCGAGCCCGACAACGACCTCCTCGTCGAACGTGCCGGCGCTCAGCCCGCGCGCAATGGCGGGCCACCAGCCGCCGTCGCCGAACCGCGCGAGCGACCAGCCGGCGTCAGTGCGCGCGTCCTCTGGGATCTTGCGCATCGCGCCGGCGGCGTCGGGCGCCATCTTCTTGACCTCGAGCTCCAGCGGCGTGGAGCGCAGGTGGCGCGCGGCCAGCTCGACGAGCGCCGGAGCCGGCGGCTGGGCGAAACGTGGCCCGGAGCAGACCGAGCAGCGACCGCAGTCCCGCGCATCGGGGTCGTCGAGCTCCTCCTGCAAGGCCCGCATCAAGCACCGGCCGTCGGTACCGAAGGCCGCCATCGCTTCCTGCTCAGAACGGCGCAGGGCGGTCACCTGCGCGTAGCGCTCGGAGTCGTAGGTCCAGTCCGCGCCGGGGATTGACTGCCAGCGCGTGCCGTGTCGGCGCACCGCGCCCTCGACATCGAGGATCTTCAGCATCGCCTCGATGCGGCCCATTCCGAGGTTCACCACAGCCATCAGCTCGCGGGTCGTCCGACCCTCGTCCCCGGCCGTCTCCAGCTCTGCGAGGACCGCGGCGACTCGTTCGCGGTCGGGGAACGCCTGCTCGATGAAGAAGTCCTGGATGCGGCGATCCTCACCGCCGCGCAAGAGGACGATGTCGGCGTGCTCGACGCCACGTCCGGCACGGCCGACCTGCTGGTAATAGGAGACGACCGAGCCCGGCGCCTGGTAGTGCACCACGAACGTCAGGTCGGCCTTGTCGTATCCCATCCCGAGCGCGCTCGTCGCCACCACAGCCTTGACCTCGTTGCGTAGCAGGCGCTCCTCGGTGGCGATCCGATCCTCGGTCTCCCGCTCACCGCTGTACGCGAGCGCAGAGATCCCGTTGGCGGTCAGAAACGCCGCGACCTGCTCGGCGTCGCGTTTGGTCAGCGTGTATACGATCCCCGAGCCCGGAAGCGCCGGCAGGTGCTCCACCAGCCACGCCAACCGCTCGGCGGGCCGCGGCAGCTCGAGCACCTCCAACCGCAGACTGGTCCGGGCCAACGCGCCGCGATACGTGCGCAACGGTTCGCCACCAGGCGTAGCGAGCTGCTCCAGCACATCGCCGACCACTCGATCATTCGCGGTCGCCGTCGTGCCCAGGACCGCGACCCCCGACGGCAGGACATCGAGCATGTCCCGCACTCGCCGGTAATCCGGGCGGAAGTCATGCCCCCAGTCCGAGATGCAGTGCGCCTCATCGATCACCAGCAGCCCGACCGATTTGGCGAACAGCGGCAGCATCTGCTCGCGGAAGGCCGGATTGTTCAGCCGCTCCGGACTGATCAGCAGCAGATCGATCGTGCCGGCCGCGAGCCGCTCACGAATCTCATCCCATTCCTCGCGGTTCGTGCTGTTGATCGTGTGCGCGCGCAGCCCCAGCCGCTGCGCGGCGGAGATCTGATTGCGCATCAACGCCAGCAGCGGGCTCACGATCAACGTCGGCCCGGCACCCGCCTCACGCAACATCGCAGTCGCGACGAAATACACCGCCGACTTTCCCCACCCCGTCCGCTGAACGCACAGCACCCGCGCGCGATCGACAACGACGTCCCGGATCGCCTCCCACTGCCCTGGCCGGAACCGCGCGTCGGCATCCGCGGTCAACGACCGCAGCCGCTCCAGGCCGGTCGCCGCGAGCGTGTCGGAGGTCGTGGCGGTCACGCGTCCATCGTGGCACGCGATGCGGCCGAAAGGTGGCCCACGGGAGTTGACGCCGATGCTCGCCTAAGCGAACGACGGGTCTCGAACCGGCGACCTTCGGCTTGGGAAGCCATTCCCGCGCTTGCGGTGGCTTTCGTCTCTTCGCGATCTCCCTGCTAATACATGGTTTCGCCCAGATGCGCGCCCGCCGCATTTGCGGCTGCTTGCGGACGTTCGCTTGACTCTTCTTGCCCGGAGCGCCTACACGCCCCGCAAACACAGGGGCAGTCACGTCACCCTGCCGAATTCGCGCCCCCGGCCGTCGACCGGAGCTTCGACGCCGGGCGGGATAGGATCGGCGGGCATGAGCGATCTGCGCTACAGGGAGCCGCCGATCCGCAGTCTGCAGCTCGCCCTTCAGTATTTGCACCGAGCGCGTCAGGATTTGGAGAACTCGACTCCGATGACGGCGGAGGAGCGCAGACAGTGGGACGCAGCCATCGCCGAGTTCCGCCATACGTTTGAGGCGCTGTGCCGCGAGAGTCCCGCGTAGCTAGGTCCGGACCGCACGTTGCTCGCCAGGCGGGGGCGCGCCTGGCGGGCAAGCTCAAGATGGTTATGTAGGCCGGTCTTCGGAGTCCGAAACTCCGCGATTGCTTGGAGGTTCCGCGACGATACGAAGGAGACGCCCCCGTGAAGCTCAGTGCCCGGAACAAGTTCGACGGAACGATCGTCAGCAACCACAAGGGCGAGGCGATCGCCAACGTCGTGCTCGACGTCGGCGGCCATCGCCTTGTCGCCTCGATCACCGTTGAGGGCGTGGACGAACTCGGCCTCAAGGCCGGCCAGCCCGCGACGGCAGTCGTCAAGGCGTCAGACGTGATGATCGCAACCGACTGACGCGTCCAGAGTCCGCACTCTCCCGCGAGAATTCGCCGCACGCCGTCGTAAGCTGGCTGCCGTTATGCCTGCGTCGAGCGACGACGACGAGCGGGACAGTCAGGCCGAAGCCGCGCGCGAGCGGGCGAACAAGCGTCGGCACGAGCAGTTCATAGAGCGACTCCGCGAGCGTCTCGGTCCTCGCGGGCCTAGCTCGTACCGCCCGGGCGAGCGGGGCGAACCTATCGACGACCGTGCCAGCGGACGAACCCGCCCTCCTCGTGATCTTCCATAGCGCGCGCGGAAGGACGATCGCGCACCCTCTGTCGATCTCGTCCGGGGGATACTTCCCGCGGCAAACGCTGACGGTGCAGTGCGAGGCCCTCGCGGCAGTCGACTGACGGGCGCGGTCGCGCCGAACTGCCTCCTTCTGCCCCGTGCGATAGGTCGCGCCGGCGGCCAGGACGCGCGGCACCACAACACGGAAGCGGTGCCGCGCGCGCCCATGCGCCCCACGTTCCTTACCAACGAGATCGCAACGTGAAGGTTTCGCGGTTGGCCTCGGCCGAGCGCAGAATCCTTCGCTGGTGCGGTGGACGGGATCGACGAGTCGGGGGCGAGATACGGGGCGACACCAGCAGACAACCCCGCGCGGTGCCGCCCCGTATGCATCGCATCGGCGGTGAAGAGGTTTCTCATTAGCATCCGAGACGGCATCAAGGAGTTCAGACGCCGATGTCAAACTGACACGCGGGGCGGCACCAGCAGCAGCGCCCCGCGCGGTGCCGCCCCACAACGTCCCAGGAGGGGCGATACCCAGGTTTCCTTCCCACGCCGGCGTCGAATCGGAACCCGAGCGGGAGCATCGCACCGAGTCCGGAGCCAAACGCGGGAGGTTCAAGCACGAACAGACTCGCGTTTCCAGCGGGTTCTTTCAAGCGGACGACGGGTCTCGAACCCGCGACCTTCGGCTTGGGAAGCCGAAGACGGCCCATATCGGCCTGATTCGTCCCGGTGCGTAACGTGTCGAAAAGGCACACGGTTGCAGGGAATTCGCGCTCCCGGCTCCCGTCAATGCTGGGGATCGCTCGGAGGCGAGATCTGGGCAAATGGGCGTGAGATGGGCGTCGGCGCCGTCGAGTTCGCCAGCGTTGGGCCACGATCCCTCCGACCCGCCCTACCAACCCCCGACCGTCACCTCCGCGGGCCTGCCAGCGGCCCCGCCGTAGCTGAGGATGCCGGTGCTTATCCAGTCACGCGGATTCGCGTCCTTGTTTGGTTGAGCGAGCGCGCACCCTCGCTCGCCACCACTCACGCTTGAGTTCGTACTCGTCCGGGAGCTTGTACCCGGCTAGTTCGAGCGTGCACAGCCACGCGAGCGCCTCCGACAAGTCTCCCTCTCTGGCGGCCCCATCAGCCCAACGGAGTGTCTGCGCGATGGCTCGTGCCCGCGGCTCCCAACGGCTCCTCATCTCCATGCGCCCCCTCATTCGTTTCTTCCTCCGCCGGGTCGATGGCTCTGCCCCTTTGCTACCCAGCGTTCACCAAACCTATCGCCAATCAGGAGGCAAACTCAAGGCCGCAGCGACACCGCGGCGCGGGCAGCGCACGGCCGTCGGATCCCGACCCAGGTAGGGCCCCCGATCCCTCCGACCGGCCCCTATTCCCGACCATCACCTCCGAGCGGCCCCGCTTACCGAGAGCGCCGACCGACATAATTTCCGCCCGACTGGCCGACGAGTACCTCACGGTCGCGGAAGTCGCGACGGAGCTGAAGGTCAACGAGCAGACGATCCGCAACTGGATTGATCGCGGCGAGCTTCCCGCCGTTCGGGTTGGCTCGCGCCGCGTCAGGGTCAGGCGGCCCGACCTTGAGGCGTTCGTCGTCGCGACGAGCGGCGCGGGGTCGTCCGAGGCCGCAGACGACAACGCCGACCAGAGCGCGACGGTCACTGTCGAGGGCGACGTCGTTCGCGTTCGCGTCCCCACGATGACCGCCGACGAACGTCGCCGGTTCGCGACTGTTCTCCGAGAGGTCGCGGACGCGCTCGACCGCGACGCCTAGCGGAACGAGAGAGGCCCCCGCCGGGTCGCCGCGGAGGCGCCTCGGAGGATTACTCCCGCGGACGACTCCACGTCCATCCGCGGACGATCCCGGCCGTCACGATGATGCCGATGATCGCGACGACCCGCGAGTGCGTTACGGCGACGAGCGCCATCGTCGCGACGCCGCCTACCACGGCGGCCGGAAGTAGCCAGCGGTACATGTTCCCGCCGGTCACGATATCGCCGCCGTAGGTGCAGGGCCGGATTTGCGGGCCGGACCCTGCTGGCGTTACTTAGACCCCGCCGAGGGCCTCGGATGCCCTCTACGCGCTTGGGCGCACCCGCAGACGAGCAGGTCGTCGTCGTTGGGTTGCGCGGGCGGCGTTCCGGGGTAGGTCCCCGGGCATGGAGAGACAGATCCGCCTCGTCATCCGCGGCCAGGAGGAGTCGGTTCCCGCCGGGATGGTCGGCACGCACGCCGTTGTCCTCGTCGCGAGGCTCCTCAACCGCGACCCGGAGGGCCTCGTCCTCCGTCGCGTCGAAGACGGGTTCGTCATCAGGACGATGGCGGTCGGCGACGTCCTCCGGGACGGCGACGCCGTCGAGCTTGTCCCCGAGCGGTAGCGCGGCCATCCATCGCGGAGCCCGGACGTGAAGAAGGCGCTCGTCGTCGTGGAGGTCCTGCTCTACGTGCTGTTCGTCGCCGACTGCTTCGTCCTGCTGGCGGGTGTCGGCCGGGACGCGAGCTACGACCCGACCGGCGGCGGGAGTCTGATCGTCCTGCTGCTGCTCGCCGCCGCCGTTCATCGGATCAGGACTGGCGGTCTCGACTAGCGATCGCGATCCCCTGCAAGATGAGCAGTCTTCCCGGGATTGCATTCGCCACACCGTCGCCGTTAGGTTTGGCCGGTTATGCCTGCGTCGAGCGACGACGACGACGAGCGACAGCGTCAGGCCAAAGCAGGGCGCGAGCGAACCAACAAGCGTCGGCACGAGAAGTTCATCGAGCGAATCCGCGAGCGGCTCGCTCAACGCGACCTGCGCTCGCACCGACCCGGCGAGCAGGGCGAACCCATCGACGACCCTGCGCCAGCGAACGACCCCGCCTTTCCTCCTGAGGTGCCGTAGTTCGCCCGATATCGCCGAGCGTGGGCCAGGAGCCGCCTCGACCCAAGTGAGCGGAGGCGGCCCCCAACTCTGTCCTCCCTCAGGAACGGCGAGGTCGCATCGGGAGCGCCTGCCATCCCAGGAGTATGACCAGGGTACGCCGTCAAAGTCCGCCTGTGCAGGTTTTTCCGACCGTGATTCTCATGGCTGCCCAGCCCCACTGCGACGCCCCCCCGCTCTCTTCCCCGTCTCGCGGGAGGCCGCCATCGTCGTCCCTTCCGGGCAGGGGGGCAGGGAGGGAACGACGAAGCTCTGACCGTAGCCCCCGAGGACCCGTGCTGTCGACGTCTCGTTCCACGGTCCGAGGTTCCGTAGTTCCCCTCGATGCGACTGCTTCGATCTGCGGATGCTGGACCGGACCGGGCGAAGGACGATCGGTTCTACGACGCCCCGGTGGCGATGCCCGCCAGCAATCCGGGAGCGTCCTCCGACGGGCGATGGGTGTGTGCAGACGGTCCTACCATCGCCCGTCTCGTGTTCCGGCGACCGCGTCGCCTCCCGACGGAAGAGGGCGAGGCCGAGCGGATCGAGCGTCCGATGACGGCGGCGTAGATGACCGGGCACGTTCGTCCTCATGAACGCCAAGACGGGCCGTTGGGCCCATTGACGGCAGGCCCTGCCCCATTTAGGACTCGCGAACGGGCGAGTAAAGCATGCGTGATCCTTATCGCTATTTCTTCAAGCGGCTGCTGCTGGCGGTGCTCATCTACTTGATCATCATGGCGGAGCTGGGATTCCTGAGGGGCAGGGGCATCCTCTAAAGCAACAGCGGCCGGTCGGGCGGCGCGACGGGTGCGTCTAGCCCTGGACTACCGCCTAACGGCTGTCAGCCTGTCGCTCCCCGCCCGGTCGGCTCCTTCTCTGCGACCTTGAGTCGAGCGGCCAGCGTCGAGCCAAGCGGCAGCGGTTGCATCCGGCTGAGCAGAATCGCCTCCGCGCCGAAGGCCCTAGACGCGGGGTTGGGATCGGATACGACCGCTCCGATCCCAACCGTTGGTATGAGGCCTTTGAGCGGCGCTGCTTACCGGATCTGGATGCTCCAGTGGCCGCGGGTGACGATCCTCGCGTCGTGGTAGGTATTCGGCGGGACGGCAAGCTGGCCGCGGCGGAGACGGACGGTTGTCACGATCCGCTGCCTGTCACCGGCCAGCTTGAACGACAGCTGCGCGGGAGCAGTTTGGAGTGTCCATCGAACCGTGCTGGCGCGCCGGACGGTGATGTCCCCCAAGCGCCTTGACCCGGTACCGCTGAACCGACGAGAGACGCCACGCGCCCGAGCCGCGCATCCACGAGACCGAAGCGCAACTCCGAACACGCTGAGCGAACTAAGCGGCAAGTGTCGCGCAGCGCCATTGCACAACAACATGCTGACCGAGACCACGCCGCGCGTCCTGAAGGTGCGCCTGGTGGTATCCGACGCAACCGACGCAGTACTAGACGCAGTACCGGGCAACGTGATCGTGCCGGACTCCGAGACCGTCCAAATGTCATTGCAACAATAGAACGCCGCCGTGATCGTCCCGGTGCCCGTCGCACCCGCGTAGATCCCACTGCCGCTCGTGATGGTGTACTGACCGGAAAACGCCGTCGGGTAGAATGGCCCCTCCGGATTCGCTCCCTGTCCGGACCACGTTCCACACAGATCCTGCGTGACGTAATTACCCAAGCCGTCGCCCAACGACATGGTCCAATCCTGACCCGTCGAGCCGTTGGGGCAAACGGCAGTGACGCTCAGATAGCCGCTCCCGAAATAGCTGCCTGCGAGGATCGGTGTACCGAAAACGGTGCCGCTCATCGGGAAATATCCGGTTCGAGTGAAGTCACCGGTACCGATGCCGAACTCGCTCCACGTACAGCCGCCGAGCGCGAGGGACACCAGCATCACTCCGGCTGCCGCAATGGACCTTCGCGTGATCGAGCCGCGCATGATCCCGTCTCCTCTCATCCCTCGTTAGATGATCAAAACGAGCAAAAGCTTGCGTTCTGATACGGGAGACCGTAGGCGAACCGATCGCCCCACCGCATCCGGTTGAGTTACAGATGCGGTGCGCCGTTAGCTTGTCGGTCCCCGCCCCGTCGGCGACTTCTCCACCGCGACCCGGACCCGGTTAGCCGCGGGCGACGGGCGGAGCGGGTACTGGCGGGAAAACCTCAGCAGCTCCATGCCCGCCGCTCTCGATTCGGCCCGGAGCGCGGCGTTCGTCGTCGCTTTCCAGCGCTTCGAAGAACTCGGCGATCCTCCGCGTGATGCAGGCGACGCTCGTCGCGCAGCGGGTCGCAGTTCCGTCTAACGCCGCTGTTCCTCCGCCCAACGTCCGCAGGCGGTCATGACGGTCTCGAATGGTCATCGCGGACGTAGAGCGCGCCGGAATGGTGTCCGACCGGCCGGAAATGGGTCACGAAGTAGCTCAAGATCGCCGGGGTCCACGGGACGCGGCGGTTGCTGGACGAGCGGCAGCGGCGAGCACCCGGAGGACCGCAGCTCAGCGAGACGTATTGGGCATGGCGGAACGCGTCCAGCCAGGCGGACTGCACCGCCGGGTAGCGGCCCGCTCCGGTGAGCGCCATGTGGCCGTCCCCGAGCGCCATGTCAGTGGCGGTTGCGTCGACCATGTTCGTACAGCCCGGCACGGTGGAGCGGAACCGGCTGCCGACGACCGTGAGTGACGAGTCATCAGTAACCACACAGGACCCGGCTGGGACGTGGGCGTCGAGGGCCGCCGCCGGACTGGCCGCGGAAAGGCTCTGTTCGCCGTGGATCTCGCGCACGGTCATGACCACGCACCAGACGGCGACGCAGCCCGCGATGACCGGTGTCACCACTCGGCCCAGGCTGGGACGACGTGCCGTCGATCCGGTCCAGACGTTGACCAAACGTGCGGACGACAGCGCGAGCGACAGGGCAAGGAACGGCGCGAAGAACGCCGCGTAGTGCTGAAGGAAGTCCGTCGGCAGCATGAACACGATCGCGGTGAGGGCGGCCGTACCGAGGGCGAACCAGTCAAGCGGCGGCGGCGCAGAGCGGGAGAGCCACCAGGCCGCCAACGTGCAGAACGCCACCACTCCCGCGGTCACCACGGCGATGATCTGGATCTCCTGCAGCCCGAGCGAGATGTTGGTGAGCCCGAGCAACTGCACCAGACGGATCGCGGCCCGAACGCGCGAGACGTCGGTTCGGTGGACTTGCGCGAGGATCACGTTGTGCATGAACGCGCTCGGAGCAAGGAGCACGAAGGGGACAACCGGAATGCAAGAGCCCGCGGCGACTCCAACGACATACTGGACCGCGCGGCGCGGCACTCGAGTGGCTAGCACGACGACGAGTAGGACGAGGGCCGGGACGACGGCAAACAGTTTGATCGCGACCGCAAAGCCGATCGCCACGCCTCCCCACACCAGCCGTCCGCGCTTCTCGGTGATCGCGTCACCGTCGAACACCGCGACGGCGCCGAGCAGGCACAGAAGCACGAGCCAGGGTTCGAGAAACAGGGTGGAGGACGCTCTGACCGCAGCCGAATGGACGGCCAGCAGCCCACACGCCACCGTCGTGGCCAGGAGACCGCGGTGCCGGACGAGGCGTCCAGCCAGGGGAACGCTGGCTGCACCAACACACACCATGAGAACCCGTGCTGCGGCCATCGCCGTGGCCGTGCTCGTTGCCTTCGCCAACAGCCCGAATGGGGCCATCAGCAACGCGATGCCAGGAGGAGACATGAAGGCGAAATCGCGGTAGGGCAACGCGCCGTCCACGAGCCGGATCGCGCTGCCCAGATAAACCCCGTCGTCGTACTCCGGCGCACCCAGCAGCATTCCCGGCCGCGTAAGCCAATACACCCGCAACAGCAACGCCAGCACGGTCGCAGCGATGATTACCGCCGTGCACGCCCCGGCCCCAGGAGCCCGAGTTCTATCCCCCGACATCGCGGCCGTCGTCCGTGCAGCCCGAGATGCCACGGTTGCGATGTCCGAAACCAAAAACACCGCGGCGGATGCTATCCACAAGACAGGTCGCAGCGTCGGCGGCTAGTGCTAGTCGGACCATTCGTTGCGCTTGCGCTTGCGCTTGCGCTTGCGCTTGCGCTTGCGCTTGCGTGGCCGTGCCGGACGGTGCGCGCCGATGCTAGCCACGCCGCCCGTGAGCGCTCTCAGTCCCCCTTTTCGTGGCGGATGGCGTCCGCCGCTCGCGCAGGGCGAAAGGATGAAAGCCCCGCCCAAGATCACCGTCGCCGCCTCCGTGCCGCTGCACGCGCCCGCCGGACGCGGACCACCTTGTCCCGACTCAGCACGACAGTCGGGATCAACTCATCGCGCTGCCACACCGGCGGGATCGCGACACCGTAGCCAATCAAGAGCCACGCATCCGCCTGCCGCGGCCCGACCCAATCCGGTGCCCGGCCAGTGATCCGCGCCCACTCCAGCGCGCGCGGCAACGAGGGGTGACTTCCAACCTGGGCAACAAAGCCGCGACGCAGGCGCTCGTCAATTGCGATCGGCGCGTTGTCGAACCGCAGCGGCCTGCCGCGCGCCAGGTCAGCAGCGGCGCGGTTCACCACCATCACCACACGGGCATCTTGGGGCCGCGCTCAACATATTCGCCACGGTCGAGTCGCCGCTGCCGCTCTAGGTGCTGCTCCAGGGCCACGAGGCGGTGTCGGTAGGGCAGTAACTCGTCGGGGACCTCGTCGTCAATCTCCGCCATCGTGACAGTGCCGCCCTCGAGCGCCAGCCGCAGGTACCCGCCGAGTGGCTCGCCCAACGAGTACGCCGCCTGGTCACGGTCGGGCAGGGCGAGCTCATCCCACCATCCGAGTGCCCATTCGCATGCCTGCTTTTCCCCGCGCCAGCCGATCTGCGCCGGAGTCATGCCCCGGTGGAGCTTCTGGTGGGCGATCTCGTGGAGCAGCGATGCGAGGCTCGAGGCGTTCCGCGGGTGGGGGCACGGATGCGCCGGTCCGGGCTTCCGTTCCAGGCGACCGGAGCCCGGGTGTCGTCCCAGTCCACGGTCACGTCGGCCGTGCGGATCGCGACGTTTGCCGCCGCGGCGAACGCCGCCACGGCATTGCGCTCGACGAACCGTCGCCGCTCCCAATCCCTCATCGTCATCGCCCACCCCCTGGATGGGTCGGCGTGAGGTTCCCGGCCTCCGCCTGTTCTCTGTAGTAATGGCGCTTCGCCTCGCGCTCCCCTGCCGCGGGCATCTCGACGTTCGAACTGTCGCGGCTGATGGGCTCCTCGATCGAGATGATCGAGCGGACCTACGGCCACCTGGCGCGTGACTCCGAGGCCCAGATCCGAGCCCGCTTGGAGGCAAGATCGAGTCAGATGGGCGTGGGGTGGGCGTCAGATCAGAACTGACCACGCCCCGGATTTACCCGAATCCCCCGCCAGCACTGGGGATTCGCGCTAAGCGGACGACGGGTCTCGAACCCGCGACCTTCGGCTTGGGAAGCCGACGCTCTACCAACTGAGCTACGTCCGCACGACCCCATGACCGCTGGGGATCGGCGCGATTCTAGCCACCGATGTGGCAGCGGACGGCGAACGTGCCGTCTATGTGGTCTCGTACCCCGGCGTCAGGGTTGGCTGTTCTACTTGGGCGCGCTGGGTTGTCTCCGGAACGGCTCGATGCGGACCCGATGTCCAGCGTCGTTGCGCCGGGCGCTCGATCAGATACCAACTGGCCGCACCGAGGCCTATTGCCACGGCCATGGTGGCAAGAAGGAGCGCGATCGTCGTCGCGAAGCCAGCGGGCACAGGCTGCGGCGCGAGGGCCGGGACGCCAAGCAGCAAGCCGCGAAGCACATACGCCGCAGGGAGATGTACGAGGTAGATGCCGTATGAGATCGTCCCCAGCCACAACAGCGATGGGCTCGCCAATATGGCGAGCACGCGCGACTTCCTCTTGGGCAGAGAGGGCGCGAGCGCCGGGAGTATCGCGATGGCGAAGGCGAGCCCGAGCGCGAGATGAGCGCCCGCGCTTTCAAGCGGCAGGAAGAGCTCGCCTCCCTGAATGGGAACCGAGATCGCGAGTAGCAGGCCCGCAGCCAGCCAGCAGTACCCGGGGCGCGCCGCGAGGGCGGAAAGCGCCGTAAAGCAGTCTGTCCCCCGCTCCCACTCGGCGGCGAGCACGGCCAGCGCCATGCCGAGCGCGAACCAGTCGAAGAGCAACGGGAGCGAACTCGCGAGCACCTGCCGGGTCATGTCCAGCGGTTGTAGGAGCGATCCCGCGAGTGACAGGCGGAGCGCGAAGCTCCCGATAGCCAGCGCGCAGAGGACCAAGAGCTGAACGCTTGCCGCGGACCATCCTTCCCGGACGCGGGCGTAGACGCTCAACCGTGATACGCCGGCCGCCAAGAACGGCAGGATGAGGTAGAACGCGAGTTCGACGCACAGACTCCACGACACGCTGAGACCATGTGAAAACGTGGCTAGGGAGTAGGTATGGGAGAGTCCATACACCGTCACCCACACGGAGACCCCTCCGAACGCGGCACCGCTGGGTGCGGTGAGCAGCTGTAGTAACAGCCACAGCGTGAGCGCGGCCCAATAGGCAGGGAAGATCCTGACGACGCGGCGGCGCATAAAGGCCCGCGTGTCCGGCAACCGGTTCCCGGCGCAGATCGAACCCGCGTAAGGCCGGTAGATGACCAAACCCGAGATGACGAAGAACAGCGCGACGCCCGCCTTCAACTGCGCGATCACTGGGTGATGCATCGTGTGGTCCGTCACCATCGCAACGTGATAGGCGAGGACGCTCAGCGCAGCCAGCGCCCGCAGACCCTCGACCGGCGCGATCCGCGAGCCGCTACGGTCAATGGCCCTTTCCGATACCCCCCGTTCCACCCCTTGCGTATCGACCCGTGGCGAAACCCGCTTGAGCGGACGGCGGACCGGTGGCCGCCGTCGCCGCGGGGCCGCGTCAACAGGTCAGGGCGCGGTCGCCGCGAGTACGGCCCGGGCGGCGTTGTGGCCCGGGATGCCGCTGACGCCGCCGCCGCGGCGGGCGCCGGCGCCGCACAGCCAGACCGTCGGCCGGGTGGTCTCGACGCCCCAGCCGCCGGCATCGTCCTCGGATTCGACGAACGGCCACTGCAGGTCCCGGTGGAAGATGTGACCGCCGGGGAGTCCGAGCTGCGCCTCGAGCTCGACCGGCGTCAGCGCCTCGAGGCACGGACGGCCATCGCAGTCGAGCAGCAGGCAGTCCTCGATCGGCTCGGCGAGCACCGAGTTAAGCGAGCGCAAGGTCGCGGCGACCGCCTCGCCCTTGGCCCGGTCGTGGTCGTCCCGGAAGAGCCGCGCGGGCATGTGGAGCACGAACACCGTGAGGGTCTGGGCGCCCGCGGCCCGGAGTTCCGGGCCGAGGATGGTCGGATCGGTGAGCGAGTGGCAATAGGCCTCGCACGGAGGCAGGGCCGGAATGTGACCCGCCTGCGCCGCGGCGTACGCGGTCTCGAGCTGCTCGTAGCTCTCGTTGACGTGGAAGGTCCCGGCGAACGCCTCCTCCGGCCTCACCGCCGAGTCGCGCAGGCGGGGAAGCCGGCGAAGGAGCAGGTTGACCTTCAGCTGGGAGCCCTCGGGCGGCTCCTCGGGCGGCGGGTCGCCGGTGAGCGCGGCGAGCACCGACGGCGCGATGTTGGCGAGCAGATGATGTGCGGCGAAGCGCCGGCCGTCGTCGGTGTGCACCTCCACGCCACGCTCGTCGGCGTCGATCGCGCCGACGCCCACGCCCGGTCTCAGCTCCGCCCCCGCGGCCACGGCGGCGCGAGCGAGACCGGTGGTGACGGCGCCCATCCCGCCCACCGGCACGTCCCAGCGACCCGTGCCGTTGCCGATCACGTGGTAGAGGAAGCAGCGGTTCTGGCGCAGCCGCGGGTCGTCGAGGCCGGCGAACGTGCCGATCAGGGCGTCGGTGGCCACGATCCCCCGGATGATGCGGCTCTCGAATGTCGACGCGAGCAGCTCCGACAGCGGCCGTTCGCACACCGCTTCCCATGCCCGCTCGTCGCCGACCCGGGCGCGGAGCGCGGCGCGCGTGGGCAGCGGCTCGGTGAGGCTCGAGAACACCGGCTCGGCGAGGCGCGCGACCAGCGCGCCGAACACATCGAGGGCGTCCGCACTCGTGTCGCTCCCCAGCGTGCGGACCATCGATGCGCGCGTCCGTCCCGGGTCGTCGCAGACAAGGATCCCGGCGTCGCCGAACGGGGTGTAGGACGAGATCCGGCGCCGACGGAGGTCGACCTCGAGTCCGAGCTCGCGGATCAGCGTCCGCGGAAACAGGCTGACGAGGTAGGCGTAGCGGGAGATTCTCGCGTCGACGCCCGCGAACGGCGACCCGGAGACGGCGGCCCCACCGAGCTCCTTCCCGCGCTCGAGCACGAGCACCTTCCGGCCCGCGCGGGCGAGCAGGGTCGCGGCCACGAGGCCGTTGTGGCCCGCACCGACGACGATCGCGTCGTACGCGCCCACGCGCTCCGGATCAGTTGAGCTCGGCCCGCTGAACCAGCGCGTCGACGGCCTCGACCACGTTGGAGACCCGCCGGCAGATCTGGATCCCCGGGTGAGCGCGGAGCTGGGTCCGCAGCCCGCGACCCCCGAGCACGAACTGCGCCGAGGGCAGCTCGCGGTGGGCGGCGTTGATCGACTGCAGCACCGGGTCATGCCCGGCCGGGATGGTCGAGCTCAGGCACATCACATCCGGCGTGTGGCGCCGAACCGCGACCGCGAGGGCATCAGGCGGCACGTCGGCGCCGAGCATGACCACCTCGTAGCCGGCCTCGCGCAGCAGGTTGTCAGCCATCCGCAGGGCCACCGTGTGGTGCTCCCCGGCCGGCGTCGCCAGCATCACCATCCGGTCGCGCCGGGCGAGCGACAAACGCTTGGCCTCGCGCTTGAGGGCGAGCACCCGGATCGAGATCTCGGTCGCGATGTGCTCCTCGGCGATCGAGATCTCGCCGCGCTCCCAGCGCTCACCGACCGACCACAGCGCGGGGG
Organism: uncultured Solirubrobacterales bacterium; assembly: GCA_963752905.1. Lineage (GTDB taxonomy): Bacteria > Actinomycetota > Thermoleophilia > Solirubrobacterales > Solirubrobacteraceae > Palsa-465. The sequence goes on along the minus strand of CAVWAC010000014.1, from coordinate 101,263 downwards.
CGATGATCTCGTCGTCGATCTCGGAGGCGGTCAGCCTTGCGTCGATCGCCTCGCGGATCGCGATCTCGGCGGCGACCTCGTCGCCGGACAGCAGCGCCGCCTCGTAGGCGCCCCGAAACTCACCGAGCTTGCGGGCGCGGCTCCCCACCGCGTCGTTCTCTGGACTCTGGCCCGCGGCCATCGGCACGATCATATTCCCCTGCCCTGCCCACGCACTAATCTTGGTCGCAATGCGGCGCTTTGTCGTACCTGGAGTCGTTGTGTGTGCGGCCGTGGCGCTGCTGGCGCTGCTCGCGTTCGGCGTGGCCAGCCAGGGCACGTCGAGCTCGATCGACAGCGCCGTGGCCAAGGGCCGCGATCCGGTCGCGCCGAACCTCAGCCTCGCCCTTCCGGTGCTCGATTCCTCGGCCCGCACGAGCCTCGCTCAGTTCCACGGCAAGGTCGTGCTGCTCAACGTATTCGCGTCGTGGTGCGACCCCTGCAAGGCGGAGGCGCCGGTGCTCGAGCAGGCCCAGCGGCTGCTCGCTCGCCACAACGGCACCGTGCTCGGCGTCACCTATCTCGACAACTCGAGCGATTCCGCGGCGTTCGTGCGCGCGGAGCACATCACCTATCCGGTCATCCGCGACGTCAGCGGCAACTTCGTGCGCTCGTTCGGCACCGCCGGCGTGCCCGAGTCGTTCGTGATCGACCGCGAGGGCCGGATCGCCGCCCTGCGCCGATACCAGCTCGACAGCACATGGGTGGCGCAGACTCTCCCCCGGATCCTCGCCCAACCGTCATGACCGCCCGGCTGCGAACCACCCTCGCGCTGCTGCTCGTGCTCCTCGCGACGGCCGGGGTCATCCCGGCGTCGGCGCTCGCCGTCACGCCGCGCACCTCGCTCACCGACATCGAACCCGACGTGATGTGCGTGTCGTGCCGCGAGCCGCTCGCGCTCGCGCAGTCTCCGCAGGCGATCGCCGAGCGCAACTACATCTCCGAACTCGTCCAGCAGGGGCTGACCAAGAAGCAGATCGAGCAGGCCCTCGTCGGTCAGTACGGCCTCGCCGTCCTCGGGCGTCCCCCGGCCCACGGCTTCAACCTCACCGTCTACATCCTGCCGCCGGCGCTGGTGCTGGCCGGCGTGGCCATCCTCGCGATCTATCTGCCGCGCTGGCGGCGGCGCGCGCGGGCGGCCTCGGCCACCGCCCTCCCCCACGGTCCCGCGCTCGACGCCGGCGACGCGCGCCGGCTCGATGAGGACCTCGCCCGCTACGGCTGACGCGGCCTGGTCGGCGCTACATCGAGTCGGGCGCGCTCACGCCGAGCAGCCCGAGCGATAGCGCGATCGTCCGCTGCGCGGCGAGCGACAGCGCGATCCGCATCGACTGCACCGATTCCGGCGTGACCCCGACAACCTTGCAGTCGCGGTAGAACCCGGTGAAGTCCTGCGCGATCTCGAGCGCGTAGACGGCGACCCGGTGCGGGGCCCGCCGCGCCGCGGCCTCCTCGATCTCGTCGGGGAAGGTGGCGAGCTTCTTGATCAGGCTCCGCTCGGAGGGGTGCAGCCCCGGCCCGAACCAGTCGGCCTCGGGCGCAAGCGCGGCGTCGATTCGCCCCGGCTCCAGGCGCCCGAGCATCGACGCGATCCGTGCGTGGGCGTACTGGACGTAGTAGACGGGATTCTCGGCGGACTGCTCGCGGGCGAGATCGAGATCGAGATCGAGCGTGCGGTCGTGCGAGCGCTGGAGCATGAAGAAGCGGGTGGCGTCGACGCCGATCTCGTCGAGCAGCTCGTCGAGGGTCACGAACGCCCCACGGCGCTTGGAGAAGGCGGCGCGCTTGGAGCCTTCCACGAGGTGCACGAACTGGAGGATCGGGACCTCGACCCGGTCGGGGTCGCCCCCGAGGCCGGCCATCGCCGCCTTCAGCTCGCGCGCGTAGGCATGATGGTCGGCGCCGACCGGCATCAGCTGGCGTTCGAACCCGCGCTCGCGCTTGTCCTGGAGATAGGCGATGTCGGCGGCCAGATAGGTCGGCTCGCCGTTGGAGCGCACGACGACGCGGTCCTTGTCGTCACCGAAAGTCGTCGTCCGCAGCCACTCGGCGCCTTCGGACCTGTACGTGTGGCCGGACTGCTCGAGTAGGTCGAGCGCGTGGTCGAGACGACTCGGTGACCCCTCGTGAAGCGTCCGCTCGCTGAAAAAGGTGTTGTAGCTCACGCCGTAGCGGGCGAGCGTCGCCTTGATCCGGGCCAGCATCACCTCGACCGCCTGGGCGGCGAGGGCGTCGGGATCGGCGTCGGCGGCCCCCTCGATCTCGGCGGCGAGCTCGGCCACGTACTCGCCCTGGTAGCCGCCCTCGGGGACGCCCTCGCCCCGGGCCCGGGCGCGGACCGACTCACCGAGCAGGCGGACCTGGTTGCCGGCGTCGTTGAAGTAGTACTCGCGGGACACGGAGTGGCCGTGGTGGGCGAGGATCCGCGCGAGGGCGTCGCCGTAGGCGGCATGCCGGCCGCTCGCGGCGACGAGCGGGCCGGTCGGGTTGGCGGAGACGAACTCGATGAGCACGCGCTCCGCGGGCCGGGCGCCGTCGGCGCCGAACCGCTCCCCGGCCCCGAGTACGCCTCGCAGCGCCTGGCGATGCCACGCGTCGGAGAGGACGAGGTTGAGGAAGCCGGGGCCGGCCACCTCGGCGCTGTCGAGGTCGCCGGCGAGCCGAGCGCGGAGCTCCTCGCCGAGCCGTTCGGCGATCACCCGCGGTGGCAGGTCGAGCGCCGGGGCGAGCAGCATCGCCGCGTTGGTCGAGAAATCGCCCTGGTTCTCGCGCTTGGGACGCTCGAGCCGCGGCTGCACCTGGAGCTCGCCGTCGCCGCGGACGCTGGTGGCCGCGTCGAGAACGGTGCCGCGCAGGTCGCTGAGGGGGTGATGACTCATCACCGCCGAGCGTACCTGGGCGGCTCAGTAGTGGTACGGCTCGCCGGCGAGGATCTTGTGGCCGCGGTAGAGCTGCTCGAGCAGGACGACCCGCGCGAGCTGGTGCGGGAGGGTCATCTCGCCGAACGAAAGCCGCTGGTCGACGTGGTCGAGCTCGAGCCCGTATGGACCGCCGACGACGAAGCACAGGTCGATGCCGCTCCGCCGCCGATCCTCGAGGAAGCGGCTGAAGCGCACCGAGTCGAACTGCTCGCCCTCGCGGTGCAGCAGCGAGACGAATGCGCGCTCCGGCACGCGGCGGGTGACCTGGGAATCGTCGCGGACTTCGATCAGCTCGAGTCGCGCGTGGCCGGCCAGGAGCTTGCGGTAATGCAGGACGTCGTCGGAGTACGGCGGCCTCACCCGGCCCACGGCGACGACGATGATCCGCACGGTGGTGAGATACTACGTCGATATGGAAGATTCAGGCACGCCCGAGCGTCACATCAACATCCACTTCTCGCCCGAGATCATGGCCGGCGTCTACGCGAACTTCGCCAACGTCAGCCACTCCGACTACGAGTTCACGATCACCTTCGCTCGTGTCGATCACGAGGTCGAGGAGGACGAGATTCCGGGCGTGGTGGTCTCCCGGATCAACCTCTCTCCGAAGTTCATGCGCGAGCTGATCGACGCGATGAACGACAACTACTCGAAGTGGCAGACCCGCGAGGGGATCAAGAACCTGCCCGAATGGGGCAACCCGCCGGACTCGACCGACTGACCCGGCCGGGCGGGCGCTGAGCTAACTCGGCCGGTGGGCGACCGCGGCGCCGATGCGCTCCGCGGTCGAGGGATGACTGGCCAGGAGCTTGCGCACCCACCAGGGGGGCGCGAGGTCGGCGACGTTCTGCAGGGCGATCGTCCGCTCGAAGGACACGAACGCCTCGGCGGCGCCGGTGAGCTCGAGCGAGAAATCGTCGGCGCGGCGCTCGAGCGCGCGCGACAGCCGCCCGCCGATGATCCCGATCGGCGCCGACACGGCTCCGGCGGCCAGCGCGAGCGCCGGCAGCGCCGCGGCTGACTCCCGCTCGGGCGAGAGCAGCCAGCTCAGCTGCTGCACGCACAGCGCCGCCGGCGCCGCGACCGCCGCGGCGAAGGCCAGGCTGCGGGGCACATCGTGCCCGCGGACGTGAGCGAGCTCGTGGGCGACGACGATCCGGACCTCGTCGCGGCTGTAGCGGTCAAGCAGCGTGTCGAAGAGGACCACCCGCTTGGTCGGCCCGAGGCCGGTGACGTAGGCGTTGGCCGCGGTCGTGCGCCGGCTCGCGTCGACGCTGTAGACCTCGCCGACCGACACCCCGGCAGCCTCGGCGAGCGCGAGCACGTCCGCGCGCGTCTCGCCCTCGGGCAGCGGCGTGAAGTCGTTGAACAGCGGGTCGAGCACGACCGGCGCCAGCGCCGCGAACACGCCGCCGAAGAGCACGGAGCCGCCTGCGGCGGGAAGCCACCAGCGCCGCGGGGAGCGGTGTATGAGCGCCACCGCCGCCGCGCCGCCGCCGGCCGCGAGCACCGACTGGATCGCCGTGGCCTTGGCGAGATCGGCTGCCCAGCCGCGCCAGGACTGGGTGACAAGGCCGACGCGGATCGCGCGTCGGCGCATCAGGACCGACAGTGGCAGAGGCGGGACCGACAGAATCACGGCCAGCGCGGCACCGGTGGCCGCCCCGGCGAGCGGAGCGGGCCACTGCGCGGTGGCCCGGCGCAGCGGAGGCCGGCGGACGAGGGCGGCGAGGGCCAGCGTCTCCACAGCGCTGCGGGTCAGGGCGATGGCCATCTGCGGCCGGGCGAAGCGCCGTCCGCGGTCGATTTCCTGCGGGCTGAAGTACTGATCCAGGTCGACGGAGACCGGCCCGGGCGGTGGCCGGCGCGGTGAGAGCAGCCGTACGCCAAGCTCTGCGGCGGCCAACGCCATCAGGGTCGGACCGACGATCCGGGTACGCGTGCGCCGCCTCACCAGGGAGACTGTAGAGATGAAGATCGCCGTCGTCTCGGACATCCACGGCAACCGGCACGCCTTCGAGGCGGTCCTCGACGTGATCGAGTCCTCGGACTGCGAGGAGCTGTGGTGCCTGGGCGACCTCGTCGGCTACGGCGCCGATCCGGATGCCTGTGTCGAGCTCGCTCGTCGCCACGCCGCGGTCTGCCTGGCCGGGAACCATGACCTCGGGGTGACCGGGGCGCTGGCCCTCGAGGAGTTCTCGCGCGGGGCCGAACTGGCCGCCCGCTGGACGCAGGGCGTCATCAGCCCCGAGACGCGGGCCTATCTCGAAGCTCTGCAGCCGCAGAACCTCGAGGAGGAGGTCGGCCTGTTTCACGCCAGCCCCCGCGATCCGGTCTGGGAGTACGTGCTCTCGCCGCTGCAGGCCGAGCTGTGCCTCGACGTGCAGCAGCACCGCATCTGCCTGATCGGCCACTCGCACGTCGCCCTGTCGTTCTGCCGGCTGCCCGGCGAGCCGGCCAGTGGCGAGACGCGGACCGACGGCGACACCCTCGAGCTCGCCGACGGGGAGTGGCTGATCAACCCTGGCAGCGTGGGACAGCCCCGGGACGGCGATCCCCGAGCCGCGTGGCTCGCGCTCGATACCGGGGCCTGGTCGACGACCTACCACCGCGTCGAATACGACATCGAGGGCGCGGCGGCGGCGATCCGCGCCGCCCGGCTGCCCGATTCCCTGGCCGAACGCCTGTCTTTCGGGCAATAAGGCCGTGTGTGAACGATCCCTAACGGTGCGGCAACCGATGAAGTGTCTAAAGTCAGGACGCGGATGCGCTCCCCGCTCCGCGCACTCCTGGCGGGCAGCCTTGGGCTTGCCTCTGCCTTCCTCGTCGCCTGTGGCGGCGGCTCCGGCCTGCTCTCAGGTCGCCAGGCCAGCTCGCTGAACGCCCAGCTCGACCAGGTCTCGGCGGCGGTGAGCTCCGGGGACTGCGGGACCGCGACCGACGCCGCCAACCAGTTCGTAACGTTGGTCTCAACCCTGCCCCCCTCGGTCAACCGCACCCTGGTCAACAACCTCAAGCAGGGCGCGAGCACCGTCGCCGTGCTCGCCGCGCGCGACTGCCATCAGACCTCGACGGCGACGACCTCGAGCACGACCTCGAGCAGCACCACGACGACAACGAGCAGCACGCCGACGACCACGACCTCGACCCCGACGACCACGACCTCGACCCCGACGACGAGCACGTCTGCAACCTCGACGACCACCTCGGGTACTTCTTCCAACGGGAGTGGCGGCAGCGGCGGGGCCGGCCTGGGTGGCAACGGGAGCGGCGGCACCGGCACCGGAAACGGCAACGGAAACGGACAATGACGAGCACGACGACGATCGCTGGGCGGTACCGGATCGAAGGCCGGCTCGGCGTGGGCGGCATGTCCACGGTCCACCTCGCCTTGGATCAGCGACTCGAACGCCACGTCGCCCTCAAGCTGCTCGCCGAGCACCTCGCCGACGATCCGACCTTCGTCTCACGCTTCCGCCGTGAGGCGCTCTCCGCCGCCCGGCTCGTGCATCCCAACATCGTTCAGGTCTTCGACTTCGGCTTCGACGAGGGCCATCACCAGCACTTCATCGTCATGGAGCACGTCCACGGCTCCTCGTGCGCCGAACTGCTCCGCGACCGGGGCCATCTCGACGTCGACCAGGCCGTCGAGATCGTCTGCCAGGCGTGCCGGGGCCTCGACTACGCCCATCGCAACGGGGTCGTCCACCGCGACGTCAAGCCCGGCAATCTGCTCGTCTCCGACGCCGACGTGGTCAAGCTCGCCGACTTCGGTATCGCCCGGGCCACCGACCAGTCGAGCATCACCCAGGTCGGCTCGGTGCTCGGGACCGCGGCCTATCTCGCCCCCGAGCAGGCGCGCGGCGAGGAGGCCGGTCCCCGGGCCGACATCTACTCGCTCGGCGTCGTCACCTACCAGCTCCTGTCCGGCCGGCTGCCTTACGAGGCCACGAGCCTCTCCGAGCTCGCGCTCAAGCAACAGCGCGAGGCCCCGATGCCGCTCCAGGACCTCAATCCGAACGTGACCCCGGAGCTCGCCGAGGCCGTGTCCTACGCGCTGGCCATCGACCAGGAGTCCCGCCCGAGCGACGCCGTGTCCTTCGGGGACACGCTGCGCAACGGCCTCCACGGCCTGCGTCCGTTCAACGGCACGAGCCCGACCCGTCACCTCGGCAGCGCCGCCGCGACGCGGGTCGTCCCACTTGGCGGCCCGGCCACGGCGGAGACGCAGATGGCCCAGCGGACGGCGGCCACCGGGGCCGTACCTCCGGCTCAGTCCCGGCAGCTGCGCCCCCGCGAGCCCGCCCGGGCACCCCGTCCACAGCGCGCGCGTGCCGCCGAGCCGGCGGCGCCGCGGCGACGGGGACGCGCGTTCCGCCGCTTCATGGCGCTGCTCGTCTTCTGCATCCTGTTCGCGGTGATCGTCGCCGTGACCATCAGCCTGGCCACGAGCGCCTCGAACAGCGCCGTGCAGTTCCGCCAGGTCGTCGCCCATGACGCCCAGTCGGCGATCAACGGCGTGCGCAACCTGATCAATCAGTACACGAAGTAGCCGTCAGGTCAGCAGCGCGCCGGGGGCGGCGCCCGCGCGCAGAGCCGCGGCGGCCTCCGCGAGCCGGTCCGCGTCGATCGCCGCGCGCAGGTCGGCCATCAGCCGGGCGATGAAGCTGAGATTGTGGAGCGTGACGAGCCGCATGCCGGTGAGCTCGTGCGCGCGCAGCAGATAGCGCACGTAGGCGCGCGAGTAGCCGGCCGAGCACGCCGGGCACGGACAGCCGTCGAGGATCGGCTCGCTCGCCTCGCGCCACCGGGACTTGACGAGGTCGACGCGCCAGCGGGCGTCCGGGTCGGGGATCAGGGCCACGCCGTGGCGCCCGAGCCGGGTCGGCATCGCGCAGTCGAAGGTGTCGATCCCGAGCTCGACCCCGACGAGCAGATCGTCGACGTCCCCGATCCCGAGCAGGTGGCGGGGCCGGCCGGGGGCGAGCCGCTCGAGCTCCCCGGTCGTCCAGGACACGACCTCGTACATCTGTGGCTTGTCCTGGCCGAGCGAGCCGCCGATCGCGATCCCGTCGCAGGCGCTCGCGGCGACGGCGGCGGCCGATTCGGTGCGGAGGTCGTACTCGACGCCCCCCTGGACGATCCCGTAGACGACCTGATCCCGGGGCCCGTGGCCGTCGTGCCAGCGCAGGCAGCGCTCGAGCCAGCGGTGGGTGCGCTCGGTCGAGCGGGCGGTGTAGTCACGGGAGACGTGAAACGGCGTGCACTCGTCGAACACGACCGCGATGTCGGAGTGCAGCGCGGCCTGGATCTCCATCGAGGTCTCGGGCCCGATGAAGCGCTCCTGGCCGTTGAGGTAGGAGCGAAAGCGCACCCCGTCCTCCTCGATCGAGAGGATCGCCCCGTCGCGCTGACCCTCCTCGGCCCGCCGGCTGTTGCTGCGGCCCTTGATCTCGTCGGCCACCGTCCCGTGACCCATCGAGAAGACCTGGAAGCCGCCGGAGTCGGTGATGATCCCTCGCTCCCAGCGCATGAACTCGTGGAGGCCGCCGAGCTTGGCCACGAGCTCGGGACCGGGCGCCAGGAAGAGATGGAAGGTGTTGCCGAGCACCATCTCGTAGCCGAGATCGATGAGGTCCCGGGGCTCGAGGGTGCGCACGACGCCCTTCGTGGCGAGCGGGACGAACGCCGGCGTGCGCACGTCGCCGTGCGCGAGGTGCAGCGTCCCGGTGCGGGCGAGCGATTCGGACGACCGTGAAGAGATCGTGAACACGGCTCGACCCTACTGGACACGCGCCGCGGGGCCGGGCGTGCGGGCCCGGCCCCGCGGTGGTTGCGTACCGGCTAGGAGGCGTTGCCGGCGAGCTCGGGGGCGGAGCCGTTGCCGGCCTCGGTGCCCTCGATCGTGCTCTCGGCCGAGTCGGCGCCGGAGACGGCGATCTCGACCTTGCGCGGCTTGCGGGCCTCGGGCTTGGGAATCCGAACCTCGAGCACGCCGCGGTCGAAGTTGGCGGTGATGCGCTCGGCGTCGACGCCCTCGGGCAGGGTCAGCGACCGGGAGAACGAGCCGGAGGCGCGCTCGACGCGGTAGTAGCCCTCCGTGCGCTCCTCGTGCGCCGACTTGCGCTCGCCGGACACGGTGAGCACGTTGTCGTCGAGCTCGATGCTGACGTCCTTGTCAGTGAGACCGGGCAGATCGGCCCGGAGGACGTACTCCCCGTCGACCTCGACGAGGTCCATCGCCGGAATCCACCGGCGCAGCTGCGTGCCGCCGCTCTGCGGCGACTCGAAGAAAGTGTTGAACAGCCGGTTCATCTCGCTCTGGATCGTGTTCAGTTCGCGGACCGGCTCCCAGCGGATAAGTGCCATTGATTTGACTCCCTCTGGTCAGGTTTGTGACTGTGCCTTGGATTATGAAATCTAAGTCGCATGATGTCAAGTCTAGCGCGTTGGGTGTCCGCTTCCCGGGAGCGCGGCGGGCGGTCGGCCGCGAGGGTGGGCAGCTGAGCGACTCCACGCGTCGCTCAGCTGCCCAGGCTCGGTCGCAGGCCGGGCGGCGTCCGCAGCGTCGGAACGAGTGACCGGGCTACGCGATGAGCGACTGCCCCGTCATCGCCGCCGGCTGCTCGATCCCGAGCAGCTGCAGGATGGTCGGGGAGACGTCGGCGAGCACCCCGCCCGAGCGGAGCTCGAGACCGGGAACGGTGACGATCACCGGGACCGGGTTGAGCGAGTGGGCGGTGTTGGGGCTGCCGTCGGGCTCGAGCATGTGGTCGGCGTTGCCGTGGTCGGCGGTGATCAGGCAGGCGCCGCCGGCGGCGTGGACGACGCCGACGACCTGCGCGAGGCACTCGTCGACGGTCTGGATCGCGGTGACGGCGGCCGGGATGACGCCGGTGTGGCCGACCATGTCGGCGTTGGCGAAGTTGATGATGCCGAAGCCGGGCGAGTCCTCTTCCCAGCCCTTCACGAACGCCGCGGCCGCCTCGCGGGCTCTCATCTCCGGCTTGTAGTCGTAGGTCGGAACGTCGCGCACGGAGGCGACGAGCTCGCGGCGCTCGCCCTCGTAGGGGGCCTCCTCGCCGCCGTTGAAGAAGTACGTCACGTGCGGGTACTTCTCGGTCTCGGCGACGTGGAGCTGGCGGACGCCCCGACCGGCGATCACCGAGGACATCGTCACCGACGGATGCTCGGGCGGGAAGGCCACGGGATACGGCCAGCCCTCCACGTACTCGGTCATCGTCGCGTAGCGCTTGACGACAGGGGCGCCGCCGCGGTCGACGGCGCCGAACGCGGGGTCGGCGAGGGCGAGGGTGATCTCGCGCATCCGGTCGGGCCGGAAGTTGAAGCCGAAGACCGAATCGCCGGGGCGGATCCGGGCCTCCTCCCCCACGAGCACCGGCTTGATGAACTCGTCGGTCTCGTCGCGCTCGTAGGCGCCACGGGCGGCCTCGGCCCCGCTCGCCGCGGTGTGCTCGGCGCGGCCGTGCACGAGCATGTCGTAGGCGAGCTGGACGCGATCCCAGCGGCGGTCGCGGTCCATTGCGTAGTAGCGGCCGATGACGGTGCCGACCCGCCCCGCGCCGGCCTCGGCCATCCAGTCCTCGACGGTCTCGAGGAAGCCCGCGCCGGAGTGGGGCAGCGTGTCGCGGCCGTCGGTGAAGGCGTGCAGCACGAGGTCGGGGACGCCGAGCTCGGCGGCCAGCGCGATCAGGGCCTGGAGGTGCCCGAAACCGGAATGCACGCCGCCGTCGGACACGAGGCCGATGAGATGCACGCGCTCGGCGCCCGTGAACGCCTCACGGAGCACGGAATTGGTGGCGAGCCTGCCGGTGGCCACCGCTTCGTCGATCCGCGTCAGGTCCTGCATGATGACGGCGCCGGCGCCGAGGTTGAGGTGCCCTACCTCGGAGTTGCCCATCTGACCGTCGGGCAGGCCGACGGCGCGCCCGCAGGCGGTGAGCTGGGTGTGTGGGTAGCCGTTCCAGAGCTCGTCGAAGGTCGGGGTCGAGGCGAGCGAGACGGCGTTGCCGGGGCCGGGCTCGGCGATGCCCCAGCCGTCGAGCACGATCAGCGCCGCGCACGGGACCGGCAGATGCTGGGCGCCGCGCGCGACCGCCATCACGCCACCGCCGCCACGATCATCAAGCCACCGCCGCCACAATCATCAAGCCACCGCCGCGACGATCGCGGCGAACGACTCGGCGTCGAGGCTCGCGCCGCCGACAAGGGCGCCGTCGATGTCCGGCAGCGCGAGCAGCTCCGCGGCGTTGCCGGGCTTGACGCTGCCGCCGTAGAGCACCCGCGTCCGCTCCGCCTGCTCGCGCGAGCGGTCGGCGACGAGGGCGCGGACGAAGGCGATCGCCTCCTGGGCCTGCTCGGGGGTGGCCACCTGGCCGGTGCCGATCGCCCAGATCGGCTCGTAGGCGATGATGATGTCGCCGAGCCGCTCGGTGTCGACCTTGGCGAGGTCCTCCTGGACCTGATGGCGCAGCTTGCGCTCGGTGTCGCCGCGCTCGCGCTCCTCCTCGGTCTCGCCGACGCAGAGGATCGGCACGAGCCCGGCCTCGAGCGCGACCGGCACCTTGAGAGCAAGGGCCTTGTCGGACTCGCCAAACAGCTCGCGCCGCTCGGAATGGCCGAGGATGACGCCGTGGACGCCGGCCTCGAGAAGCATCGGAGCCGACACCTCGCCGGTGAACGCGCCCTCGGGGGCGTGATGCATGTTCTGGGCGAAGACCTCGACCCGCGATCCGCGCGTCGAGTCGACCATCGCGCCGAGCGCGAGGTAGGACGGGCAGATGGCGACGTCGGCCCGGTCGGCGGTCGAGACCCGTGGCAGCAGGGCCTGGATGAAGGACTCGGCCTCCTCGACGGTCTTGTACATCTTCCAGTTGCCGGCGATCAGCGGCCGGCGGGCGGACCCATCGCTCACGCGAGCGCCTCCACCCCGGGCAGGGCCTTGCCCTCGAGCAGCTCGAGTGACGCGCCGCCACCCGTCGAGAGATGAGTGACCGCGTCGGCGAGGCCGAAGCGCGTGAGCGCGGCAGCCGAGTCCCCGCCGCCCACCACCGTCACCCCGGGCGCGTCCGCCACCGCCTGGGCGACGGCCCGGGTGCCGGCGGCGAACGGCTCGAGCTCGAAGGCGCCCATCGGGCCGTTCCAGAACACCGTGCCGGCGGTGGCGATCCGCTCACCGTAGGCCGCCGCGGTGCGCGGACCGACGTCGAGTCCCATCCAGCCGTCGGGCACGTCGACCCCGTCGAGCTCCTGGATGGCCGCCTCGGCGGCGAAGCGGTCGCCGAGCACGAGGTCGACCGGGAGCTCGAGGGAGGCTCCGCCGGCCGCAGCGGAGTCAAGCAGCCGCCGGGCGAGCTCGACGTCCTCCTCGGCGCACAGCGAGTCGCCGATCGGATGGCCCTCGGCGGCGAAGAAGGGGAAGCACATGGCACCGCCGATGAGGATCGTGTCGGCGACCTCGCGGAAACGCTCGATGACCGCGATCTTGTCGCTCACCTTGGCTCCCCCGAGCACGGCGACGAGCGGGCGCCCGGGCGAATCGAGCAGCCCCGACAGGATCCTGACCTCGCGCTCGAGCAGATAGCCGGCGGCGCGATCGGAGACGAGATGGGCGACGCCCTCGGTCGAGGCGTGGGCGCGATGGGCGGTGCCGAAGGCGTCGTTGACGTAGACGTCGGCGAGCTCGGCGAGCGCGGCAGCGAGCGCGGGGTCGTTCTTCGTCTCCCCCGGCTCGTAGCGGATGTTCTCGAGCACGAGCACGTTGCCGTCGGCGAGGTTGTCGGCAAACGCCTTGACCTCTGGCCCGACCACTCCGGGCGCGAGTGTGACGTCGGCGCCGGTGAGCTCGGCGAGCCGGTCGGCGGCGGGCCGCAGCGAGAGCTCGGGCTCGCGGTCCTTCGGCCGTCCGAGATGCGAGACGAGGATCAACCGGGCGCCGCGCTCAAGGAGCTCCTCGATGGTCGGCAGGGCGGCCCGGATGCGGGTGTCGTCGGCGACCACCCCGTCGGCGAGCGGGACATTGAAGTCGACGCGGACGAGAACCCGTTTGCCCTTGAGGTCTCCGAGGTCGGCGAGCGTTCTCACAGCAGCCTTTGCACGAGGTCCGCGACGCGGTTCGAGTAGCCCCACTCGTTGTCGTACCAGGCGACGACCTTCACCATCGTCCCGTCCATGACCGCGGTGAGCTGGGAGTCGAACATCGACGAGGCCGGGCTCTTGACGATGTCCGAGGAGACGATCGGGTCCTCGGTGTAGCGGAGCAGCCCTTCGAGCGGGCCGTGGTCGGCGGCGGCACGCATCGCCTCGTTGATCTCCTCGACCGTCGTCGCCCGGTTGGCCTCGACGGTGAGGTCGACGACGCTGCCGGTCGGGACGGGAGCGCGGACGGCGAAGCCGTGCAGCTTGCCGTTGAGCTCGGGGATGACAATGCCGATGGCCTTCGCCGCCCCGGTCGAGGCGGGGATCAGGTTGACGGCCGCGGCCCGCGCCCGGCGCAGGTCGCGGTGCGGCATGTCCAGGAGGCGCTGGTCGGCGGTGTAGGCGTGAATCGTCGTCATCAGGCCGTGCTTGATGCCGACCGTCTCGTGGAGCACCTTGACCACCGGCGCGAGGCAGTTGGTCGTGCACGAGGCGTTGGAGATGACGTGATGGTTCTCGCGGTCGTAGACCTCGTCGAAGTTGACGCCGAGCACGACGGTCGTGTCGGGGTTCGTGGCCGGCGCGGAGATGACGACCTTCTTCGCGCCCGCCGCGAGGTGCTTGGCGGCGTTCTCGCGATCGGTGAACAGCCCGGTCGACTCGATCACCACGTCGGCACCAAGGTCGCCCCAGGGCAGCGCCTGCGGGTCGCGCTCGGCGAGCACCCGGATCTCGTTGCCGTCGACGCGGAGTCCGTTCTCGGTGGCCTCGACCGTGCCCGGGAAGGGTCCGTAGGTCGAGTCGTACTTGAGCAGATGGGCGATCGTCTTCGGATCGACGAGGTCGTTGACCGCGAGCCACTCGATGTCAGCTCCCCGCTCGTAGGCGGCACGAAAGACATTGCGTCCGATTCGCCCGAATCCGTTGATGCCGACCCGTACTGCCATGCGCGTGACCTCTCGCTTTCGTGGAGGCTGAAGGACAGGAGTGCCCACCACCCGTCCGGTGGAGGCTCGCCGGCCGCGGCCGTGCCGCCGGCTGGCTTCTGAAGGCTACCTAAACCCGGCCGCGCGGAACTTCCGGGGGTCGAGGCCCCGCAACGTCCGGGGTCCGCGCTACCGCCGGCTGACCACCTCGACGCGCAGCCCGTCGGGATCACGGAGGTAGCCCGCGTAGTAGCGCCGGCCGTACTGCGGGCGCTGTCCGGGGGCCCCGTCGTCGCTGCCGCCGGTGGCGACCCCGGCGGCGTGGGCGGCGTCGACGGCCGCCTTGCCGCTGGCCTGCAGGGCGAGGTGGCCATAACCGGGGCCGGGCGGACGGCCGCGCACGACGATCCAGACCAGCGGGCCGTTGACCCCATAGGCGACGGCGTGCTCGGATTCGAACATCCGCCGCCCCCCGAGCGCGAAGAAGACGGCGTCGTAGAACCGCGCCGAGCGCTCGAGATCGGTCACCTCGAAGCCGACATGGTCGATCACCCTCGCCGCCCCTCGCGCCGCATGGACTCGCTACGCCGGCCGCGCGGCATCGCGGTGGACGACCTCGACGAGGTACTCCTTCTGGGCCCCGTAGCGCTCGGCGAGGTGCTCGGCGATGGCCACCGAGCGGTGCCGGCCGCCGGTGCAGCCGACGGCCAGCACGAGGTGTGACTTGCCCTCGGCCAGGTACTGGGGCAGGAGGTAGTCGAGCAGCGGATGGAGCCGCTCGAGGAACGCGTCGAGGGCGCCGTGGCGGTTGATGAACGCGACGACGCTCGGGTCACGGCCGGTGAGTGGCCGCAGTTCGGGCTCGTAGTGGGGATTGGGCAGGAAGCGGACGTCGAACAGCACGTCCGGGTCGCGCACCGGGCCATACTTGAAGCCGAAGCTCTCGAACGTGACCGCCATCCGTCCGGGCGTGCGCGTCGGCAGCAGCTCGTCGTTCAGCTTGCGGCGGAGCATCGCGGCGGTGAGGCCGGTGGTGTCGATGACGATGTCGGCGCGGCGGCGCAGCGGCGCGAGCAGCTCCTGCTCGCGGGCGATCCCGTCGGCGACGCTGCCGGTCGGCGCGAGCGGGTGGCGGCGGCGAGTCTCCTTGTAGCGCGTGAGCAGCGTCTGCTCGTCGGCCTCGAGGAACAGCACGCGGTGGCGCAGCCTGCTCTCCCGGAGGTAATCGAGCGTGGCCGAGAGGCCCTGGAAATAGCTGCCGCCGCGCACGTCGGAGACCACCGCGGCGCGGGCGACCTTCGAGCCCTCGTGCATGAACAGCTCGACGAGCGCCCGGATCATCTCCGAGGGGAGGTTGTCCACACAGAAGTAGCCCTCGTCCTCGAACGCGGCCATCGCGGTCGATTTTCCCGCGCCCGAGAAGCCGGTGATGATGACGAGATCTTGCAGCGCCGAGCCGCCCGGGCCGGCGACCGCTTCGCCCTCCGCGGGATCGCCGTCGGCGCTGATCGACGGAGCCCGCCCAGATGCTTCCATGCTCACAGCTTGACGCCTCGCGCGGACGGGCGCGGCGCGAGCGACGCCCGGGACGGTATGCCACGATGCGTGAGGTGATTCGCGGAACCCGGCGCACGGCGACGTTCACCGCACTCGGCGTCGGTCTGGTGGCGGCCGCCCTCGTCATCCTCGCGGCAGCGGGCGCGCTGCGCCCCTCTTCGGCCCACGCCGACGACGCGACCCTGCCGGCGTCGGTGACCGCCAACCCGGTCAGCCCGCCACTGCCCTCGGGCTTCCTCGGCCTCTCGATCGAATACCGGGGGCTGAACGTCTACACCGGCCGCGATCCCCGGGCGGTCAACCCGGTCCTCATCGAGCTGCTGCGCAACCTCACCCCGGGTCAGTCGCCCGTCCTGCGAATCGGCGGCGACAGCACCGACGCGACGTGGTGGCCGATGCGCGGGGTGATCCCGCCGGGCGGCATCACCTACGCACTGACCAAGGGCTGGATGCGCAGCACGCAGGCGCTCGCCGCCGCGCTGAACGCCAAGCTGATCCTCGGGATCAACATGGCCTCGGGCCGCCCGGCGCTGGGCGCCGCCGAGGCCCGCGCCCTGCTTCAGGGCATCGGCTCGCGCTACATATCGGCCTTCGAGCTCGGCAACGAACCCGACATCTACGGCGTGTTTGCCTGGTACAAGGACCGGCGGGGCCGCGTCGTCTACTCCCGGCCGCACAGCTACGGCCCGTCCGGGCTTGTGCGCGACTTCTCTCGCCTGCGTACCGCGATGCCGAGCGTCCCACTCGCCGGGCCGGCCTTCTCGAGCCTGGCCTGGGCCCCGGGGCTTGGCAGCTTCATCGCCTCCGAGCGGCGGCTCTCCACGGTCACGCTGCACCGCTATCCGCTGCGCGGCTGCACCTCGCTGCCGACCGCGACCGGGTATCCGTCGATCCCCAACCTGCTCGCCGACGCCTCCTCAGCAGGCCTCGCGCAGGCGATCGCGCCGTCGGTGGCCGTGGCCCACGAGCACGGCCTGCCCTTCCGCCTCGACGAGCTCAACTCGGCGTCGTGCTCGGGACGCTTCGGCCTCAGCGACACCTTCGCGTCCTCGCTGTGGGTGCTTGACACCCTGTTCAACCTCGCCGCCGAAGGCCTCGACGGGGTCAACATCCACACCCTCCCCGGGGCGGCGTACGAGCCGTTCAGCTTCAGCCGCCAGAACGGCACGTGGCAGGCGGTCGTCCATCCCGTGTACTACGGCGCGCTGATGTTCGCCGACGCCTTCCCGCCCGGTGCGCGGCTGCTCAGCGTGAGCGCGCCGTCGGGCCCGGTCAAGGTGTGGGCGACGCAGTCGGGCGCCGAGACCCACGTCGTGCTCATCAACAAGGATCCCTCGACTCCGGTCCAGGTCCAGCTCCAGCTCCCCGGCGACGCGACGCCGGCCGTCGCCGAGTCGCTCACCGCCCCGAGCCTCAGCGCGACCTCAGGGGTGAGGCTCGGCGGCCAGAGCTTCGACACGCCGACGACGACCGGCCAGCTCGACGGCACCCAGGTCGAGACTCCGATCGTGCCCGTCCTCGGCACCTACACGGTGCAGCTGCCGGCGGTAAGCGCGGTCATGCTCACGCGCTGACGGCGCCGTCTCAGACGCCGGTCTTGTGCAGCTCGCGGTGGAGGTCGCGGGCGAGCTTCCCCGAAAGCCCGGGCACCGCCTCGAGCTCCTCGCGGCTGGCGGCGAGGATCGCGTCGGGCGAGCCGAAGTGCTGCAGGAGAGCCCGCTTGCGCGCGGGCCCGACGCCGGGCAGCTCATCGAGGATCGACGCGGTCATCGCGCGGTCCCGGCGGATGCGGTGGTGGGTGATCGCGAAGCGGTGCGCCTCGTCGCGGACGCGCTGGAGCAGCTGGAGCTCCGGCGTTTCGTGGGCGAGGGCGAGTGGCGCGGCGCGGCCCGGGATGAACACCTCCTCGATCCGCTTGGCCAGCGAGATGACGAGCACGCCCCGCTCGCGGAAGCTCTGGAGCGCGCGCAATCCCGCGGCGAGCTGCCCCTTGCCGCCGTCGATGACGACGACGTTGGGGAGGGCGGCGAAGCTCGGGTCGTAGTCCTTGTCGTGCGGGGAGAGCTCGCGCTGCTGCTCGAAGCGCGCCATCCGCCGGCCGAGCACCTGCTCCATAGCCGCGAAGTCGTCGGGCCCGCCGCCGGGTCCAGCCTCGTCGCCGACGGTGAACACGCGGAAGCGGCGGTAATCGGACTTCTTCGGCGCGCCGCCCTCGAACACGACCATCGAGGCGACGGTGTTCGTGCCCATCAGCGTGCTGATGTCGAAGCACTCGATGCGCAGCGGGATGGTGTCGAGCCCGAGCGCCTGCTGAAGGCCGTCGAGCGCCTCGACCCGCTGCTGGCGCCGGCGCTCGGAGCGGAGCTTCTCCTGGTCGAGGGCGAGCCGCGCGTTGCGCTCGGCCAGCTCGAGGATGCGGCGCTTGTCGCCGCGCTCGGCGGCTCTGATCTCTACCGGTCCACCGCGCCGCTCGGCGAGCGCCCGGCTGAGAGCGTCGACGTCGGTCAGCTCGCGCTGGACGACGAGCAGCGGCGGGATCATCATCGCCGAGGCGTAGTACTGCAGGATGAACGCCTCTGCGACCTCGGCCACGCCCGCCTCGGCGGCGTTGTCGAGATAGAAGCTCTGGCGGTCGGAGAGGATCCCGTCGCGGACCTGGAAGACCTGGGCGTTGGCCTCCCCTTCGCCGACGGCGACGGCGATCGCGTCGAGTGTGCCGACGGCGTCGTTGGCCACCCGCTGGCGCTCGAGCAGCGAGCGGACGGCGCGCAGCCGGTTGCGCTCGCGGGCGGCATCCTCGAAGCGCTGCTCGGCCGAGGCCTCCCGCATCGACTGCTCGAGCTCGCGCTCGATCTCCCGGTAGCGGCCGGAGAGGAAGGCGACCACGCCGTCGATGCCGGACCGGTAGTCCTCGCGGCTCACGTAGCCGACGCAGGGCGCCTCGCAGCGCTTGATGAAGTAGTCGAGACACGGCGAGCCGCTGCGGCGGCCGGGCTCGGGGCCCTCACAGGAGCGGAACATGAACACCTTGCCGAGCACGTCGAGGGTCGACCGCACGCGCTTGGCATTCGAGAACGGGCCGAAGTAGGCGCGGTCGCGGCGGTGGCGCTCGCGGGTGAAGTACACCCGGGGGAAATCCTCGTCGAGCGAGATGGCGATGTAGGGATAGGACTTGTCGTCCCGCAGGCGGATGTTGAAGCGCGGCTTGTACTGCTTGATGAAGTTCTGCTCGGCGAGCAGCGCCTCGGCCTCGGTATGGACGACGAGCGCCTCGACGTGATCGATCATCGGCAGCAGGTCGCGGCCCGCCCGGGTGCTCGGATTGGAGAAGTGCGAGGCCACGCGCTTGCGGATCGACTTTGCCTTGCCGACGTAGATGACCCGGCCGCGCTCGTTGCGGAACAGGTAGACGCCGGGCTCGTCGGGGAGCTCGCGCCGTCGGTCTGCCGAGAGGATGGACATCCTCAGGCGAGGATAGAAGTGCTCACTCGCCGCGGAAGGAGAGCAGCAACCCCACGAGCGCGACCCCGAGCCCGGCGATCGCCACCGTCTCCCCCACCCCGGCGACCGGCGAGGTCGCGACGTAGGCCGGCGCGCTCAGGGTGGGGTCGAACAGGTTCGCGCCGATCGTCGGCGGCGTGCTGAGTGCGTGGACGGTGAAGGCGAGCGCGACCCCGGCGGCGAGCATCGCGACGAGATGAGCGAGCCGGTTGCCCAGCAGCGCGACCCCGACGAGGGCCGCGGCGAGCGCGGCGAGCAGCACGTCGGCCACCGAGTAGACCTGCCAGCCGCTCGGGTCGTGCGGCACCCCGCGCAGGAGATCCGAGCCTCCCCACTGGGTGAGAAACGCCGGCGAGAACTGATGGCTCCAGGCGAAGAACAGCGACGCGAGCAGGGCGACCGCCCCGGCGATGGTCAGCCAGTCGCCGAGCGTCTCCCGCCGAGCGCCGCTCACCATGAGGCTCCTTTTCCCGTTTGCGCTGAGGGGAACAGTACGCTCCTGGTGGCCATGACTTCGAGCGCGAGCGCCAACGGCCTTCACACCGCCCTGCGGACGTGCCCGCTGTGCGAGGCGACCTGCGGTCTCGAGCTGACGCTCGACGGCGAGCACGTGGTCGGGGTCCGCGGCGATCGCGAGGACGTGTTCAGCCACGGCTTCATCTGCCCCAAGGGCGCGGCGCTGAAGGAGCTGCACAGCGACCCCGACCGGGTCCGCACGCCGCTCATCCGCCAGGCCGACGGCAGCTTCGCCGCCGCGAGCTGGGATGAGGCCTTCGCCCTGATCGACGAGCGACTCGGCCCGATCCTCGCCGCCGACCGCAACGCCGTCGCGGCCTACCTGGGCAATCCGAACGCCCACAACCTGTCGAACATTCTCTACAACACGGTGCTGCTGCGGGCGCTCGGCTCGCGCAACCTGTTCTCGGCGAGCACCGTCGACCAGTTCCCCAAGCAGATGGCCAGCGCGCTCATGTTCGGGACCGGCACGACGGTGGCGGTGCCCGACCTCGACCGCACCGACCATCTGCTGATCCTCGGCGCCAACCCGCTCGCCTCCAACGGCAGCCTGATGACCGCCCCTGACGCCCGTGGCCGCCTGCGCGCGATCCGCGCCCGCGGCGGCAAGATCGTCGTGCTCGACCCGCGGCGCACCCGCACGGCCGAGGAGGCCGACGAGCATCACTTCATCCGCCCCGGGACCGACGCGCTGCTGCTGCTCGCGCTCGTCCACGTGCTGCTGAGCGAGGACCTCGCCACGCCCGAGCCGCGGCTCGTGGCTCTCGCCGCCGGGCTCGACGAGCTCGGCGCGCTCGCTGAGCCGTTCAGCCCCGAGGCGGTCGCGCCGGCGTGCGGGATCGAGGCCGAGACGATCCGCCGCATCGCCCGCGAGCTCGCGGCGGCCCCGGCCGCCGCCGTCTATGGCCGGATCGGGACCTGCACGCAGGAGTTCGGCACGCTCGCGAGCTGGCTCGTCGACGTGGTCAACTTCCTGACCGGCAACCTCGACCGTGCGGGCGGCGCGATGTTCCCCCTCGGCGCCGCCGCCCATTCCAATGCGGCCGGTACGCCGGGCCGTGGCCGCGGTGCTCGCTTTGGCCGCTGGCAGAGCCGCGTCCGCGGCCTCGGCGAGATCTTCGGCGAGCTGCCGGCCGCGTGTCTCGCCGAGGAGATCGACACCCCCGGGGCGGGCCAGATCCGGGCGCTGATCACGATCAGCGGCAACCCGGTCGTCTCGACGCCGAACAGCAGCCGTCTCGATGCCGCCCTCGATCAGCTCGCGTTCATGGTCAGCGTCGACGTCTACGTCAACGAGACCACGCGGCACGCCGACGTCATCCTCCCCGCCCCCTCCCCGCTGCGCCGCTCCCACTACGACCTCGCGCTGTATCTGTTCGCGGTCCGCAACGTCGCCCACTATTCGGCCCCGGTGCTCGAGCCCGAGCCCGGCCTGCCCGATGAATGGGTCACTTTGCTGCGGCTCGCCGGGATTGCCGCCGGCCTGGGGCCGGGCGCCGACGTCGCGATGCTCGACGAGAACGTCGCCCGCGCGCTCATCGCCCGTGAGCTCGGCACGCCCAAGTCGCCGCTCTACGGCCGCGACGCCGAGGAGATCCTCGCCGCGCTCGAGCCGCGGGTCGGGCCCGAGCGGCTGCTCGACCTGATGCTGAGAGCCGGGCCCTACGGCGATGGCTTCGGGGCCCGCGACGGCGGCCCGGGCCTGTCGCTGGCCGCGCTCGAGGCCGCGCCGCACGGCATCGACCTCGGGGCCCTGGAGCCGCGGCTCCCGGACGCGCTGCGCACCGCGAGCGGGCAGATCGAGCTCGCCCCGCCGGAGCTGACCGCCGACGTGGAGCGCCTGCGCGCGACGCTCGGGACAGCGGCCGCCGACGGCGAGCTCGTGCTCATCGGCCGCCGCCAGCTGCGCTCCAACAACTCGTGGATGCACAACCTGCCGCTGCTGGTCAAGGGCAAGCCCCGCTGCACCCTGCTCGTCCACCCCGACGACGCCGAGCGCCTCGGCCTCGCCGACGGCGGCCCGGCGACGATCCGCTCACGCACGGGGACGATCGCGGCGCCGGTCGAGGTCACCGACACGGTGATGCCGGGCGTGGTCAGCCTGCCCCACGGCTGGGGTCACGATGCGCCGGGGACGCAGCAGAGCGTCGCCGCCCGGCACGCGGGCACGAACAGCAACACCCTCGCCGACGACCTGCTCGTGGACCCGCTGTCCGGGAACGCCGTGCTCAACGGCATCCCGGTGACGGTGGCCGCCGCCGACCCCGCGCGCGAGCCCGTCGGCTCGGCCACGGCCTAGAAACCCGGCGTCAGCCGGCGGACGCCTAGTAGCGCCGCGCCCGCAGCACGACGGCGACCACCGCGTACACGCAGGCGATGAGCAGCGCGAGCCAGGCGATCTCCCCGGCCGGGGTCGACCACATCTGCGAGGTGGCGGTGAGGGTGAGCGTGGCCACGGCGACGGCCGCGTAGAGGATCGCTCGCCGCGTGTCGCCGAGGGAGTAGAGCGTGACGCGATGCTCGCGGTACATGAGCCCGGCCACCCAGGCGATCGCGGCGAGGAAGGCGAGCGAGACCGCCTGCAGCGCGACGTTGGCGCCGCTTCCGCCCCCGGGGAGGAGCGCGACGAGCGCCGCGATCACCAGCACGATCAGCACATTGCGAACGTTCTTGTTCATGACCTCAAGGCGGTCGGCCGCGGTGCGGCCGCAACCACTAGTAGGTGATGGTACGCCGCTCCGCGCCCCCGAAGGCGCGCGCGGTCAGGGTGAGCCGCCCGTGCTGGCCCGGCAGGGTGATCTTGACGAGCTGGCAGGCGCCGGCCGTGCGGGGACCACGCAGGGTCCGCTGGCGATGGCGGCCGGCGGGAACCTGGACGGTGATCCGGCCGGGATGCCAGAGCTTGAGCTCGAACATCGGGTGCTTGGCCGTGCCCTGGCCGATGACCGCGAGCTTGATCTCCGAGCCGCGCGGGAGCGTGCCGTGGCGGGGACGAGGATTGCTCTGGGTGAAGCAGGTGTAGAGGTCGGCGCCGAAGCTCGGCAGGCCGGCCTGGGCGGCGTAGCCGAGGTGGCCGAGACCGAACAGGTTCTCGACGCTCCGCAGCATCGTGAAGTGGTTGGCGGGGGCGAGGTCGATCGTGCCGGGATCGATGAACGGGGAGAGCATCACCGCGCCGATGTGACCACCGCCGGGACCGGCGAAGGGCCCGCCGTTGGTCCCGAGGGTGTTCGCGAACGCGGGCTCGTTGCAGCAGGCGCTCGCGTCGGTGCCGTCGGCCTCGTCGAACAGGATGGCCAGCAGCCCGTTCGCGCGGTAGGCCGGTGAGGCGAGGATCCGCGGCACCCAGCTGGCGAGGAACGTGTCGATCGACCGCAGGCCTCCGGGGCGGCCGTCGATGCAGGGGGCATCGTGGCCGTCGTTGCAGAGATTCGGTGAGATGATCGCGAAGTTTGGAGTGCGCGACGCCGAGGCGAGGTCGCCCGGGAGCTTCGTGAGCGGGACGTCGTTGCGCGCGCACGCTCCGCTGTCGAGCAGCGAGTGGAAGTAGACGAAGGGATTGTGGCGGGCGGCGTACTGGTCGCGGATCCGCGCCTTCTGGGTCGAGTCGGGGGTGCCGATCACGGGGTGCCGGCAGGTCTGGGGCTGACCCGGGGCGTTGGCCATGTCCTCCATGTAGCCCTTCCAGCTCAGCCCGCGGGCGCTCAGCTGGTCGGCGATCGTCTTCACCGCCGGCGGGTACACGCAGCCGTGGCCGCGCGCCTGGCCGTTTGCGCCGATCGTGCCCGGCAGCACGTTGGTGAACACCTGGCAGTCGAGCTGGGTGGCCGTGTTCGAGCCCTGCCCGCCGACCAGCGCGATGTAGTTGCCGAGGCTGAAGTGGGTGACGCCGTAGAAGTTCGGCACGAGCGCCCCCTTGGCGGGCAGCGTCAGCGACAGGTAGGGCGCCGGGGACTGGTAGCCAAACGTCTGGTCGAAGCTCTTGTTCTCGAGCATGATGATGAACACGTGCTTGATCGGCGGGAGCCGGGCCGAGGCGGCGGCCGGGGTGACGGCTAGACCGGCGCAGGCGAGCACGGCAACGAAGAACACCCGGAGCCGGCGCATCACTGTCCCTTCGCCGCCCCGGGGCCGGGCGGCGGCGGCGAGGAGCCGGCACCGTGGACGGAGTACCAGAGCACGCGATCGAACACGTCCTGGGGGACCCGGTCACGAAGCCGGAAGTTGTAGCCCTTGGTGAGCGCGCGGTCGACGGCGTTGTTGGGGTTGCGCTCGAGCAGGGGGTAGGTGGGCGCGATGGCGCTGTACGGGGCGGAGTTGGCGGGGGTGGATTGGAAGGCGTTGTACATCGGCGTGGCCACCGCGTCGCCGAGGGCGAGCGGGCGCATTCCGAGGATGATCTCCATCGTGCGGATGAACGACAGCATGTCGTACCGGGTGTGGACGACGGCCCCGCGTCGCGCGTAGGGGCTGAACACGGCGCCGGGCATGCGGTGGGCGTCGACGTGGTCGGCGCCGTCCTGCGAGTCGTCCTCGATGACGAAGATGGCCGAGGAACGCCACACCTTCGAGTGCGAGATGAGATCGACGATCTGACCGAGGCCGGAGTCGTTCTCGGCCACCATCGACCGCGGCGTGCGCGCCCCAGGCTCGAGGCCGTTCGTGTGGTCGTTCCACAGAATGAGGTAGTTGAATGCCGGCACCGTGCCTGAGGCGAGCTGCTGGTCAAAGGTCTTCTTGAAGCATGAGAAACGTGATTCCGAGTCCGCCGCGGCGCCGGGGGGAATCGACGAGTCGAACATCTCCACCTGCTTGTGGGCGAGCGCGGCGACGATCGGATCGGTGGTTCCGCCGATGTCGTTCGGATAGCAGCCGAACGGATAGCCGATGTCCGAGTGGGCGAACTTCTGAGTAGCGAGCGCGGCCTCCTCGGGGCTGCTGTCCTTGTCGGTCACACCGACGAGCTTCAACACGTTCGGAGGAATCACGCCGGCGATCACCTCGCCGTAGTTCCGGTACGTGATGCCTTGCCTCTGGGCCTGGTCGAACAGGAACCCGGTCCCAGGCCAGGTGATCGTATAGGCGCCGAAGTCGTACGGCCGGCCGCGTCCGGCGTAGTTCTGCTGCCAGTTCTTCTGGACGTAGTCGGACACCGCGGCGGCGCTTGTCCAGAAATGGCCGTCGATCGAGGCCTCCGAGTCGGCGTAGACGTGGTCGAGCAGCGGGAAGCGGCGGACGAGCGCGTGGATGTTGGGCGTGACCCGCCGGCCGAACAACGTCAGCTCGGGATCCCCGTCCCCGCGCGGGTCGTCGCCGAGCACCTGGTCGTAGGTCCGGTTCTCACGCACGATGTAGAAGACGTGCTTGATCGGTCCGTTCGGGCGGATCGGGGTCCCCTGCGGAGCGCGGACGTAGTTGATCGGGATGATCTGCCGGTTGGCGACGACGTTGAGCATCACGATCTGACGGTCGCTCGGGAACGGCATGATCCCCGCGCGGCCCGCGCTGAGCACCGCGCTCCCCGGGTGGTGCAGCAGGTTGTCGTCGTTGGAGATGATCGGGTTCGGTCCGTTGGGATTGGCGCCGGCGCCAAAGCCCTTGGCGGCGATCCACAGCAGCTGATGCCTGGTCGCCTGCACGTCGGCGGGGTACTCGGCGGTGGGGATGCGGCCGATCAGGTAGCCCGACGGCAGCGCGAACACCGACAGCTCGTCGGCCGCCGCTTCGGCGACCACGAGCCGGCGCCCGTCGGGCGTGACCGCGACAGCGACCGGCGACTCGCCGCCGCCCCGCGCCCGCTGGACCGAGAGCACCTTCGACACGCTCATCGTCCCGGTGTCGACCACGGCCACCTGGTCCTCGTTGGCGATGGCCACGTAGGCGTGACGGCCGGAGGGGTCGAGCGCGATGCCCTCGGGATGGGAGAGATTGGTGGCCACCTGGACGTCCTTGACCTTGGTGGCCGAGCTCAGGTTGATCACCGACACCGTGCCCGGGCCCTCGTTGGAGACGAGGCCGGTGCGGTTGTCGGGCAGGATCGCGGCGCCGTACGGGTACGGCCCTGTCGGCACGTAGCGCACGGTGTGGGTCGAGGTGTCGATCACCGCCGCCGCATCGGCGAGGTTGAGCGGCACGAGCAGCGTGTGGCCGTTGGGCGAGATCGCCAGACGGTCCGGCCAGGAGAGGTGCCCGGAGTGCTTGGGCGGGAAGTTCTGCGGCACCGGCGCCGAGGCCGGCGGCGGCACCGCGATCGTGCTGATCTCCCGGGCGCGGCCGGTGCGGGTGTCGTAGCGGAAAACGTGGATGACGTCGCCCTTGCGGCCCGGAAGACCAGGGCGGAGCTCGTCGGCGTTCGTCGAGTCGGCGATGCCCGAGATGTAGACGAGCGGCTGCGTGCGGTCGATCGCGATCCCGCCGGACGCGCCGGGCAGCGGCAGCACCTGGATCACGTGTGGCTGAGATCCGCCGGTGGCGACGATCCGGGCGTCATTGAGCGCGCGGCCGGTGGACACCGTCCAGTAGAAGCGACCGTCGGGGGTGACTGCGCCGCCGGTCGGGAAGTGGCCGAGGGTGACGAGCTTGCCGGGCGGATTGAGCTTCCGGCCGTCGGGCACGATGCGCAGCGTCGGCGAGATCCGGCCCGGGCTGACGATGCCCGCGGCGACGGCAACGCCGGCCACGGCGATGAGCACGGCCAGCGTGGTCAGGACCCAGAGATGGATGCGACGGTTCCCCAAGCGGCACAGCCTACGGGCCCGCGCGGCGCGGACGTGTTAGCGCCATGTGAGGAGATCGGCGGCCGGCGGCGGCGGCGGGGGTGCGACCGGTGCCGGCGCGGGAGCCGCGGCCTCGACGGGCGCGTCGACCGGCTCGGCCGCGAACCGGTACCCGATGCCGAAGTGCGTGTGCACGTACCGCCAGCCCGGCGAGACATGTTCGAGCTTGTGGCGCAGCTTGCGCACGAACACGTCGACCGAGCGGTCGCCGCGGGCCATCGTGTAGCCCCACACACGCTGATAGATCTCCTCCCGCTCGAGCACTCGGCCGTCGACCCCGGCGAGTGCGAGCAGCAGCTCGTACTCCTTGCGGGAGAGGTTGGCCGGCTCATCACCGGCGTAGGCGTCGAAGCGGTCCGGGCGGATCGTGAGCTCGCCGGCGCTCAGCGAACCAGCGGCATCGGGCAGCTCACCGGCCCGGCGGCGCCGCAGCACGGCCCCGATACGGGCCACGAGCTCATCCGGATGGCACGGCTTGGTGATCCAGTCATCGGCGCCGGATCGCAGGCCGCGGACGCGGTCGGCGACGGGCGCGGTTCCACTGCACACGAGGATCGCGAGTCCGGGCAGGGCCCGGGCGAGTCGCTCGATGTAGTCGAGGCCGGTGAGCGCCGGGTTGACGAGCACGACATGCAGCCGCAACGCGGACAGCTGGTCGGGCCCGGCGGCGTAGGCGAGCGTCTCCCGCTCCCACTGCAGAGCGGCGAAGCGACGGTCGAGTACGGCAAGCAGGCCGCTGTCGTCGTCGATCAGCGCGACCCGGATCCGCGACGCATCGCCTGGCGCGGGCATCTGATCGCGAGTGTACGGATCGGACTGGACGCGCTTTGCGACGGGCGGCTAACCTGCGACCTGCTCCCAGCGTCGATAGAGCTCCTCGACGGCATCCTTGGCCGCCTGGTGGCGCTCGGTTGAGCGGGCGCTGCGGTCCGGGTTCGACCACGCCGCCGGGTCGGCCAGCTCGTCCTCGAGCGCCCGCAGGCTCGCCTCGGCCGCCTCGATCTCCCGCTCGAGCCCGCTCACCGACTCGTGCGCGCCGCCACCCGTACTGCCGCCGCGGGTGCCCTTGGCCGCCTTCGCCTTCGGCTTGCCGGCGCCTGACTTGGCGGTCTTGGCCTTGGCCGGCTTCGACGCCGCGTCGGAGGCCCGCTGCGACGGGGCCGCGGATTGCTCCTCGCGGACGCGCAGGTACTCGGCCCAACCGCCGACGTAGCTGTGCAGCGTGTGGTTTTCGAAGGCGACCGTCCGGCTGCCGACGGCGTCGAGCAACGCCCGGTCGTGGGAGATCAGCAGCAGCGACCCAGGGAAGGTCGACAGCGCCTGCTCGAGCGCCTCGCGGCTGTCGAGGTCGAGGTGGTTGGTCGGCTCGTCGAGGATCAGCACGTTGGCCCCCGACTGCACGAGGATGGCCAGCGACAGGCGCCGGCGCTCCCCGCCGGAGAGCCCGTCGAGCGGCTTCTCGCCCTGCTCGCCGGAGAAGAGGAAGTTGCCGAGCAGGGCCCGGGCCTTGTTCGGCGTGAGACCGGTTGCGTGCTGGGCGGCCTCGAGCACCGTGCGGGCGGTGCCGGCGTGGAGCTCGTCGGCGTGCTGGGAGAGGAACCCGATCTTGACGTTGTGGCCGGTCCGCAGCTTGCCGGTGACGAGCGGCCGCCCGTCGTCGCTCTCGCCGAGCTCGCGCAGTCCGGCCAGCGTCTCGATCAGCGTCGTCTTGCCCGACCCGTTCGAGCCGACGACCGATACGTGCTCGCCGCGCTCGAGCCATAGCTCGCCGTGATCGATGAGCACGCGCTCGCCGATCGTCACCCGACCGTCGAGCAGCTCGAACACGACCCGGCCGCTGCGCTCCGGGGGCTTGAAGGCGAACTCGAGCCCGGCGGTGTCGGCCGGGTCGCGACCGAGCCGGTCGATCTTGTCGAGCTTCTTGGCCCTCGACTGGGCCTGGCGCGCGCGGGTGCCGGCGCGGAACCGGGTGACGAACCGCTCGAGCCGTTCGATCTCGGCCTGCTGGCGCTCGATCGCGCGGCCGAGGGCGAGCTCGCGGACGGCCTTCTCCTTGCGCCAGGCGTGCCAGCTGCCGGGGAAGAACTTGCCGCGCCCGGCCTCGAGCTCGAGGACCGAGGTGCCGACCGCCTCGAGGAACCAGCGGTCGTGGGCGACGAGCACGATCGCGGCGTCGAGGGCGACGAGGTGCTGCTCGAGCCACTCGAGCGCGGCGATGTCGAGGTGGTTGGTCGGCTCGTCGAGCAGCAGCAGGTCGGGATCGCCGGCCAGCGCCCGCCCGAGCGAGGCCCGGGTGAGCTCCCCGCCGGAGAAGGTGTCGAGCGCCCGGTCAAGATCGCCGTCGCGGAAGCCGAGGCCGTGCAGCGTGGCCAGCGCCCGCTCGCGCCAGCGGTAGCCGCCGGCATGCTCGAGGCGCGCCTGGGCCTCGGCGTAGCGGTTGAGCGTCGGCTCGTCGTAGCGCCCGTCGGCCATCGCCTGCTCGAGCTCGCCGAGCTCCCGCTCGATCGCGACGAGCTCGGGGGCGCCCCCGAGGACGTAGTCGCGCAGCGACAGCGCCCGGTCGCGCGGCGGCCGCTGGTCGTGCAGCGCCACCTTGGCGCCCTTGGCGAACACGAGCTCTCCGCCGTCGATCGACGCCTCACCGGCGAGCATCCGCAGCAGCGTCGTCTTCCCCGCCCCGTTGCGACCCGACAGGGTCATCCGGTCGCGTCGCTCGAGCTTGAAGGAAATGCCGCGCAGCAGGGGCTCACCTGCCATGTCCTTGCCGAGATCCGATGCGATGACGACCGCCATGGTGGGGATGGTAGGAAGCCGCCGGACCCCGGGTAGCATGCGGCGATGCCGATTCCCCCCTTCGCGCCCGAGCCACCGGTCGCCCTGCCCCCCGCGCGCACGGTCACCGTGCCCGGCCGCGGCGAGTTCTTCCTGCGTGACACCGGCGGCGAGGGACCGGTCGTGATGCTGCTCCACGGCTGGATGGCGACCGCCGACCTCAACTGGTGCGGGGCCTACCCGGCGCTCGCGCAGGCCGGCTACCGCGTGCTCGCGATCGACCACCGCGGGCACGGTCGCGGCCTGCGGCCGCTCGTGCCCTTCCGGCTCGTCGATTGCGCCGATGACGCCACCGCCGTCCTGCGTGAGCTCGGCATCGCGCAGGCCACGGTCGTGGGCTATTCGATGGGCGGCGCGATCGCCCAGCTCGTCGCCCTGCGCCAGCCCGACGTCGTCGGCGGCGTCGTGCTCAGCGGCACCGCCCAGCACTGGCAGGACCCCCGCGCCCAGCGCGAGTTCCGCGGGCTCGGCCTGCTCGGCGCCGCGCTCACGCTCGCGCCCCGGGCCACGCTGCGGGCCGGTCTCCGCCGCGCGCGGATGGGGGTCTCCCCGCTCACCGTCTGGGTCCAATCCGAGCTCGAGCGCAACTCCGTCCGTGACCTCGTCGCGGCCGGGCGCGAGCTCGGCCGCTTTGACTCGCGCCCGTGGCTCGGCTCGGTGCGTCCGCCGATCGCCGTCCTCATCACCACGCGCGACGAGCTCGTGGCGCCGTCCAAGCAGCGCGAGCTGGCCGACGCCGCCGGCGGCCCCGTGTTCGAGGCCCCGATCCGCCACATGCAGGTGGTCTCCCGAGGCCCGGAGTACAACCCACGGCTGATCGAGGCGATCGAATCGATTCGTTCGCAATCAGCCGCTGCTGCAGCCTGAACCTGCGATAGGCTTGACACCTATGATTCGCCGACGCTTCGCCGCCACGCTGCTGCTGATCAGCGTGACCCTGCTGACGCTCGCCCCGACCGCGCTCGCCGGTGAGAGCGGCGGCGGCCAGGGCTGGTACGGCGAGACGAACGACAAGGTGGTCACCAACGCGATGTTCATCGTCATCGCGTTCTTCCCGACGGTGATCCTCGTCCTCTCGCTCATCCAGTGGCGGCTCGACAAGCGCAAGCACGCCCGCATGGATGCCGCCAAGCGACGGGCGGCGAGCATCGACTGGCGCGGCGGCTGGTAGTCGGTTTCACCGGGGGCACGATGAGTTACTTCGTCACGGGCGCGACGGGGTTCATTGGCCGGCATCTCGTCGAGCGCCTCCTCGACCGCGACGGTGACATCTACGTGCTCGTCCGCGCGGGCTCGCGGGACAAGTTCGAGACGCTGCTCATCGAGAAATGGACGCCGCGCGACCCGCGGGCGATCGAGCGCATCCGGCTGGTCACCGGCGACCTCGGTGAGCCCCGCCTCGGTCTCCCCGAGGACACGGTCGCCGAGCTCTCAGGGCAGATCGACCACTTCTTCCATCTCGCCGCGATCTACGACATGACCGCCGACGAGGAGCGCAACCGCGTCGCCAACGTCGAGGGCACTCGTCACGCGGTCGCGCTCGCCAACGCGCTGCAGGCCGGCATCTTCCACCACGCCTCGTCGATCGCGGTGGCCGGGATGCACAAGGGCCTCTACCGCGAGGACAACTTCGACGTCGGCCAGAAGCTCGAGCACCCCTACCACCGCACAAAGTTCGAGGCCGAGAAGATCGCCCGCGACCAGACGACCGTGCCCTGGCGCGCGTACCGCCCGGCGATCGTCGTCGGCAGCTCGCAGACCGGCGAGATGGACAAGATCGACGGCCCCTACTACTTCTTCACCGCGATCAAGACGCTTCGCCATTACCTGCCGGAGTGGGTGCCGCTCGTCGGCCCCGAGCTGGGCTACACGAACATCGTGCCGGTCGACTTCGTGGCCGCGGCGATGGATCACATCGCGCACGAGCCCGGGCTCGACGGCCAGGCCTTCCACCTCGCGAGCCCGGAGTCGCAGCGCTCGGGCGAGGTGATGAACACGATCGCCGAGGCCGCGCACGCGCCGCAGCTGTCGATGCGCATCGACACCAAGCTGCTTCAGGCGCTGCCGAAGGGCACGCTGTCGCTGCTCATGCAGCTGCCCGCGGCCAAGAACGTGCGCAAGGCGGTGCTCGCCGACCTCGGCATCCCCGACGACGTGCTCGGCTACATCGGGCTCACCGCGCAGTTCGACACCCGTGACACCGAGCGGGCGCTCGAGGGCACCGGCATCACCGTCCCGCCGCTCGAGAGCTACGCGACCAAGCTGTGGGACTACTGGGAGCGCAACCTCGACCCCGACCTGTTCAAGGACCGCAGCTTCGAGGGCGCGGTCAATGGCAAGACGGTGCTCATCACCGGCGCCTCGAGCGGGATCGGACAGGCGGCGGCGTTCAAGATCGCCCGGGCCGGCGGGATCCCCCTGCTCGTCGCGCGGAGCGCCGACAAGCTCGAGGAGACGCGCCAGCAGATCGAGGACATGGGCGGCACCGCGTTCACCTACTCGTGCGACGTCTCCGACCCCGACTCGGTCGATGACCTCTGCGAGCGGGTGCTCGCCGACCACCCCGCGGTCGACGTCCTCGTCAACAACGCCGGGCGCTCGATCCGCCGCTCGATCGCGCTCTCCTACGACCGCTTCCACGACTTCGAGCGCACGATCCAACTCAACTACCTCGGCACGATCAAGCTGATCATGGGGCTGCTGCCGCACATGCGCGAGCGGCGCTCCGGGCTCGTGGTCAACGTCTCCTCGATCGGGGTGCAGACGAACCCGCCGCGGTTCTCGGCCTACGTCGCCTCCAAGGCCGCACTCGACGCCTGGACCCGGGTCGTTGGCTCGGAGTGCATCTCCGACAACGTGCACTTCACGACGATCCACATGCCGCTCGTGCGCACGCCGATGATCGCCCCGACCAAGATCTACGACAGCTTCCCCACGATCTCACCCGACGAGGCCGCCGACCTCATCTGCGAGGCGATCCGGGCCAAGCCCAAGCAGATCAATACCCGGCTGGGCACGTTCGGCGAGGTCGCCTACGCGCTGATGCCGAAGGCCGTCGACCAGATCCTTTCCACCGCCTACAAGGTGTTCCCCGACTCCGCCGCGGCCAAGGGCCAGAAGGACCCCGACGAGCGGGCGTCCACCGAGCAGGTCGCCCTCGCGCACCTGATGCGCGGAGTGCACTGGTAATCAGGCTTCGGTGACGACGGCCACAAGGGCGGCAGGATCGCTCGACCACGCCTGCGCGAACGCCTCCACGACTCTTGGGTCGAATTGGCTCCCGGCGCCGCGGTGCAGCTCGGCGATCGCCTCCTCGGCGGCCTCGGCCGGGGCATACGGCCGCTCACTGGTGATCGCGTCAAAGGCGTCGCACACGGCGACCACGCGCGCGGCGATCGGGATCGCCTCTCCCGTGATTTCGTCGGGATAGCCCTTCCCGTCCCATCGCTCGTGGCTCCAGCGCACGATCTGGGCGACGGGCGCGAGCGCCGGAGCAGCGGCGAGGATCCGCTCGCCGACGATGGTGTGACGGCGCATGAACACCCATTCCTCCTCGTTGAGCGGACCGGGCTTGTCGAGGATCGCGTCGGGAATCGCCGCCTTGCCGATGTCGTGGAGCTCGGCGGCACGGCGGATCTCGTCGAGTGCCTCGCCCTCCATGCCGAGCCGGCGGCCCACGAGCACGGCCAGGTCCCCGACGTGGCGCAGATGCTCGTGCAGTTCGGGCTGGCGCTCGCGCAGCAGGCCGAGCAGCACGTCGTGCGTCTGCTGCCCGGCCGAAGCGCG
This sequence comes from uncultured Solirubrobacterales bacterium, assembly GCA_963752905.1. Classification (GTDB taxonomy): domain Bacteria; phylum Actinomycetota; class Thermoleophilia; order Solirubrobacterales; family Solirubrobacteraceae; genus Palsa-465. Next base: position 68,251 of record CAVWAC010000014.1, on the reverse strand, counting down.
ATTGCCGCCCTTGTCGGTATACATGCGATCGTCGGCCAGCCGCAGAGCATAGGTCGGGCTCTGGGCCTCGAAGGGCAGCGCCACCCGGCCGTGGGACGACGTGACGGTGAAGCCCTCGCCGGCCACCGTGAGCGCCGCAAGGGCGGCGGCGGCGTGCACGTCGGCGTTGGCCAGGTCCTCGGTGAGCAGGATGCAGAACTCGTCGCCGCCGAGCCGGTAGGCGCGGCCCACCCGGCTCACCGAGAGCTTCAGCCGGCTGCCGAGGTGCGCGAGCAGGGTGTCGCCGGCGAGGTGGCCGAAGCGGTCGTTGTAGAGCTTGAAGCCGTTGAGGTCGAACATGATCAGGATCCCCGGCGGAGACTTCGGCCCGTCGGCGAGCGCATGCTCGAGGTCGCTGGTCATCAGCCGGCGGTTGCCGAGACCGGTGAGAGCATCGGTGACCGACTCTCGCTGGGCGAGCGCGAGCAGTCGCAGGTTCTCGCGGTACGTCCACCCGGCGCGGAGGATGACCACCCCGATCGCCGCCGCGGCGAGCAGCAGACCGACGGGGTTGACGTGGCGAAGGCCGCCGTAGACGAGCACCCCGAGCGAGATGAAGCCGAAGATCGCGGGCAGGATCAGCCCCCGCCACCCTTGGTAGGCCCCGCGGCGGCGTCGCGGGATGGGCAGCCAGGCAGAGATCCCGATGAGCAGTGCCGATGCCACCCACAGCGAGTCGAGGATCCCGCCGACGACGTAGGTGTTCTTGGCGTCCTCCCATACGAAGAAGCTGTCGGCGATCGCGCTGAGGGCAAAACCCGCGCCGAGCACCAGCCAGGAGCGGCCGAGCCGCCAGCCGTTCATCGCAAACACGGCAGCCACGACCGCGAGCAGGATGAGGTCCCCGATCGGGTAGGCGAGGTTGGTCGCCACTGCGGCCGCGCTGCCCTGCGTGGCGGCGTGCACGATCGTGTCGAACAGCAGCACCGCGATCACCGCGCCCGCAGTCAGCGCCGCGATCGCGCCGTCGAGCCACAGCGCCGGGCTGAAGCCACCCATGCGGTCACGCATCAGCAGCACGAGCCCCGCGTACGCGGCCGGGTAGTAGAGCAGGTAGAGGAGGTCGGCCAGCGATGGGATCGGCGGATTGGCCGAATCACCGAAGGCGAGCGAGTAGTAGATCTCCCCGGCGGCGTCGAAACCAAGGCCGAAGCCGATGACCAGCCAGGGCAGTCGCTCCTCCTCGACCCGGATGCCGCGCACGATGCAGGACACCGCCCCGCCAAGAATCACCGCGTCGTAGACCCAGTTGAAGGCAAAGTTGTCCAGCGCATGGCCGCCCAGGCCGAGTTGGCCATGGGCGACGTGGAACAGGAGGGCGATCACGCCCGCCCCAGCGATGATCTTTCCGCGCGTGGACAAACGGTCCATCCGTCCGTTTATCGACCGCTCAGTGGCCCTCCCTTAACGGTTGCTAGATGCGAAACACCGGGATGAGCCGCTGCTCGTGCTCGGCCTCGATCCGGGCGATCACCTCGATGTGCTCCTCGAGCCCGGATCCGCGCAGCTTGGTGGCCAGCAGCTCGTCGACCTGGAAGATCCCCGCACTGTTGGACATGTCGATCTCGACCCGCACGGCGCGGTCCTCGCCCGGGGAGATCCGCACCTCCTCGATCGCGTAGGCCGACAGCGAGTGGATGTTCTGGTGGCCGGCCTCGAACGGCACGCGCGAGCGGCCTCGCGCCATGTCGAGCGCATCGGCGACCCGGACGATGCCCGCCTCGACGGTGAACGGATTCCCCTTGCGGCGATGCCCGATGATCGCGTGCAGCGCCTCGGAGGCGATCACCGTCCGCTCCGGCTCGTCGTAGACGTCGGCCAGCAGGGAGCCGAGCTTGTCCGCGGTGAGGAACAGGCTGAAGCGCTCGTGGTCGTCACGGTGGATCGACATGCCCACGCAGTGCAGGAGACAGCCGGCGGCGATCACAACCTCGGCGTCGCGCTCGCCGAGGCCGAAGTCGGCGACGACGCTCGGCGTGACCCCGCGCCGGAACAGCAGCCGGGCGAGCCGCAGGCCGATGTTGAGCACGATCTGGATGTGCACCCACGAGTGATCGGACATGCCCAGGCGCCGGGTCGCGTTGACCGCGGAGACGTGCCACCACGCCTTGACCTGCGGGTCGGCGTTGACCGCCTCGAGTAGCTTCTCGAGGCGGCGGTTGCCGCGCGTCGGAGCGCGGATGCGCACCGCGGCGATGGCCTCGCGCGGGGGGATCGGCGGCTCCAGCGGCCCGAGCCGGGGCGGATCGAGCCCGGGGTCGGGGCTCGCAGCGCCGAGATCCGGGGACTCGGCGCCGGGATCCGGACCGTCGGCGCGCGGCTCGAGCTCGTCCTCGTTCATCCCGCGTCCTCCAGCAGCACGCCCTCGCGGACACCGCCGTGCCCGATCGCCAGTGGGGTGCCGAACAGCCGCGAGGCCGCCTCGAGGATCAGCAGCCCGGCCGGCAACAGGCGGACCCGCTCGCGGTCGAGCATGTAGCGGTCGGCGATCTCGGCCGCGGGCTGGCTGGTGAGCAGTTCGATCGAGCGGGTGAAGGTCCGGTCGTCGAGGGTCGCGCCGGCCACCCGTCGCAGCGAGGTCGCGCTGCCGCCGACGGCGACCGCCTCGACCGGATGCGGGGCCTCACAGCCCGCGAGTTCGTGCTCGACGCGCGCCCGCGCGGCGTCGATCTCGGCGCTCGTCGGCGGATCAGAGTGCAGGCAGCCGTCGGCGACGTCGCCGGAGCCGAAGTCGAACGATCGCGACCAGCTGACCGCCGCGGGAACCCGGCCGACGACCAGCTCGGACGAGCCGCCGCCGACGTCGACGACCCCGAAGGCTCCGGTCGGGATGTGGTCGAGCCCCCCGAGGCCCCCATGAACGCGAGCCGCGCCTCGTCGTCGCCGGAGAGGATCCGCACCTCGAGGCCGCACACGGAGCGGATCGACGCGGCGAGCGCGGTCCCGTTGGTGGCCCGCCGGACGGCCGCCGTGGCCACCGCCTGCACGTCGGTCGCCCCGAGGGCGCGGGCACGGGCGAGCTGGGCGCGGACCTCCTCGGTGACCTCGGCGATCTTCGGCGCCGAGATCGTGTGTGCGATGCGGAGCTCGCGCCCGATGTGGTTGAACGTCCGCTCCTGATGGATCTCACGTAGCGCAACGCCGTCGCACTCCGCGACCAGCAGCCGCGTCGTGTTGGAGCCGATATCGATGCAGGCGCGCCGCACGGACGGCCCTACGCTATCGCCTGGTTGGCATGATCAGCCAGATGCCTGATTTCGCGATCGAGGTTCACGGCCTGCGGAAGGCCTATGGAGAGTTCGAGGCCGTGCGCGGTATCGACTTCGAGGTCAACCGCGGCGAGGTGTTCGGACTGCTCGGACCCAACGGGGCCGGCAAGACGACCACCGTCGAGATCCTCGAGGGCTACCGGACGCGGACCGACGGCCGCGTGTCCGTGCTCGGATTCGATCCCGGCGAGCGCACCCGGGAGTTCCGCTCCCGGGTCGGCATCGTCCTGCAGACGACCGGCCTCTACCGCCACATCCGCGTGCGCGAGGCCGTCGCTCACTTCGCGGGCATGTACCCGCATCCCCGCGGCGTGGACGAGGTGATCGCGCTCACCGGACTGTCGGGCAAGGAGATGTCAGTCACCCGGACGCTGTCCGGCGGACAGCTCCGCCGGCTCGACCTCGCGCTCGCGCTGATCGGCGACCCCGAGCTGATCTTCCTCGACGAGCCGACGACCGGGTTCGATCCCGCGGCCCGGCGCGCGGCCTGGGAGACGATCCGCTCGCTGCGGGAGCTCGGCAAGACGATCCTCCTCACCACCCACTATCTCGATGAGGCCCAGGCCCTCGCCGATCGCGTGGCGATCATCAAGGACGGGCGGATCATCGTCGAGGGCGCCCCCGAGGAGCTCGGCGCCGGCAGCGCGGCGCCGTACCGGATCACCTACCGCAACGGCGACGGCGCCGCGGTGGAGCGGGAGACCGACGACCCGACGACGACGCTCTACGAGCTGACCGGGGCCGCGCTGGCCCGCGGCGAGCGGCTCGAGGCGCTCGCCGTCGGCCGTCCTACGCTGGAGGACGTGTACCTCGAGCTGACCGCCGAGCCCGCCGGCGACGCGCCGGCCGGAGAGGCGTCCGAAGATGCCTGACGCCGTCGGCCTGGCCTGGCGCCAGTACCGGCTCGAGCGCCGGCTGTTCTGGCGCAACCCGAGTGCCGCCTTCTTCAACTTCCTCCTGCCGCTGCTGTTCCTCGTGGCCGGCGGCGTCATCCTCAGCGGCAACCAGGATGCGCTGAACAAGCTCGTGCCCGCGATCGCGGGCATGAGCGTGATGTCAACGACGTTCACCGCGCTCGCCTACAACGTGGTGTTCCTGCGCGAGAGCGGCGTGCTCAAGCGGATTCGCGGCACGCCGCTGCCGACGATCTCCTATTTAGGCGGGGTCGCCGCGCACGCGATCACCAACACCGCCGTGCAGATCGTGATCGTCGTGCTTGCGGGTCGCGCGTTCTTCGGGATCGGCTGGCCGAAGAACTGGTTCGAGCTGGTGGCATTCGTCGTCGCGGGCGTCGTGTGCTTCGCGGCGCTGGGCGTCGCCTTCGCGCACGCGATCCCGAATTTCGAATCGACTGCGGCGTACGTCAACGCGGTCTTCCTGCCCGTCGTATTCGTGTCGTTCTACGTGTTCGACTCCAGCAGCGCGCCGCAGTTCCTGCGCACGATCGCGGAGGCGCTGCCGCTGTACCCGCTGATCCACGGCCTGTCTGGAGCGCTCGTGAAGGGAACCTCGCTGGCGACGAACATCGGCGATCTCGGGGTGATCGCGGTCTGGGCGGTGCTGGGGATCGTGCTCGCCGTTCGCGGCTTCAGCTGGGAGCAGCGACGGGGATGATCGCCGTCCTCTACGACGTCCACGGCAACCTCGCCGCGCTCGAGGCCGTCCGCGACGACGCCCTGTCAGCCGGGACGGACGTGTTCGTCCTCGGCGGGGATTACGCGCTGTTCGGACCCCATCCGGCCGAGACCGTGGCCGCGCTGCGGGCCCTTCCCCACGCGATCTGGATCCGCGGCAACGGCGAGCGCTGGACGGCTGACCCGGCGGCGGCCCCCGACAACGAGGTCGTACCGGCGGCGATCGCCGCCTGCCGGGGGGCGCTCGGGCCCGAGCTCGTTGAGGAGCTCGCCGCCCTGCCGACCGCCATGACCCGGGCCGGCATTCGCTTCGACCACGGCTGCCCGATCTCCGACGTCCGCTCGTTCCTGCCCACCGCGGAGGAGGGCGACGCCGAGCTGCTCGGCGGCGCGTCCGAGCGGCGGTTCGTCTTCGGCCACACCCATCTCCAGTTCCAGCGGCCGGGCCCGGACGGGGTCGAGCTCACCAACCCCGGCAGCGTCGGGATGCCGTTCGACGGCGATCTCCGGGCCGCCTACGCGCTGATCGGCGACGATGGCGCGATCGAGTTCCGTCGCGTGCAGTACGACCACGTCGCCGCGGCCGCCGACCTGCGTGCCCACTTCGGCGAGCACCAGTGGACGGAGATCGTCGCCCGGCGGATCCTCACCGCGCGGATATGAAGCAGCTCGCCCCCGGAGTCCGTCTGCTCCGCATCCGCGCGCGGATGCCCGACCATCCGTGTTCACCAACATCGACACGGTGACCGGGATCCCCGGCTTGCACGAGTCCAAGGATTTCTTCACGCCGGATCCGGTCCGCAACCGCGCGTCGATGCGGCGCCTGGCCGCGCTCGGGCCCGCCCTCGTGTGCTTCGGGCACGGGCGGCCCCTGCGGGATCCGGCGAAGCTCGCGGCGTTCACCGCGCGGCTTCCGCGCGGCTGAGCCGCCGGAGGTCCGCGTCCGGGGGCGGTCCTGGCATCCTGTGGGCATGTCGATCGCGGCGCCCTCCTGGTACGCGAGCCATACGTTCTCCCACCGCGAGTTCCCCGCCGACCGCCTAGCCGCGGCCCGCACGAGCTCGGTGTCCGTCTGCCTGCCCGCCCGGGATGAGGCGGCGACGATCGGCGCGATCCTCGCGGCGCTCATGCCCCTGCGCGAGCGCGGCGTCGTCGATCAGATCGTCGTCGTCGACGACTCCAGCGACGGCACCGCGGAGATCGCCTGCGGCCTCGGGGCCGAGGTCCACCCTCAGGAGCAGCTGATGCCCGAGCTCGGGCCGGTGCTCGGCAAGGGGGACGCGATGTGGCGCGCGCTCTCGGTGCTCCGCGGCGAGATCGTCTGCTTCCTCGACGCCGACTCGGCCGATTTCGGCGCCCATTTCGCCTGCGGGCTGCTCGGACCGCTGCTGTGCCGCCCCGAGATCTCCTTCGTCAAGGGCTTCTACCGACGCCCGTTCCGGATCGCCGGGCAGGTCCTGCCCGAGGGCGGCGGCCGGGTCACCGAGCTCACGGCGCGCCCGCTGCTCAACATGTTCTATCCGGAGCTCGCCGGCGTCGAGCAGCCGCTGGCCGGCGAGGTCGCGGCCCGGCGCGAGCTGCTCGAGCGGCTCCCGTTCGCCAGCGGCTACGGCGTCGACATCGGTCTGCTGCTCGATGCGTACCGCGAGGTCGGGCTCGACGGGATCGCCCAGGTCGACCTCGACGTGCGCCAGAACGCCCACCAGTCGCTGCGCGAGCTCGGGCCGATGGCCTTCGCTGTGCTGCAGGCGGTGAGCCGCCGCCTCGAGCGCGAGGGCCGGCTCGTCGGACCGCTGCCCGAGACGTTCCTCGTGCCCGGCGAGGACGGGCCGCGGCCGATGACCGGCGCCCCGGTCGAGCGGCCGCCGCTCGCAGACTTGCGTGCCGCCGCCTGAAACGTGGTGAACTTGCTGGGCATGCGCATGTTTCGTCCTGGCCTGCTTGCGCTGCTCGGTATCGCGCTGGTGATGCTCGCCGGCTGCGGGGCCGCCTCCCACGGCACGGGCACCACCGCGACCGGGTCCGCGGCCGCCCCGCCGGTCGGTTCGGCGGCGCTCGGGCTCAAGGCCCATCCCCAGGCGGTCGACCCGACGGCCGGCGCCGGCGGCGGCGCCGTGGCCAGCGGCGGCGTCGACCCGGTCGGCGATCCCAACGCTCATCCCGTCTCGCTGGCCGAGGTCAAGCGCGAGCTGAAGATCGTGCAGGAGCTCAACTCGCTCGGCAGCGGGCAGGGCTTCGTCTTCCCGATCCAGCCCCAGTCGATCATCGAGCCGCCGAGCACCTGGGAGCCCGACCAGGGCGTCGACATCTCGACCAAGGGCGCCGCCTGCGGTCCCCAGGCGGTCGAGGTCGCGGTGACCAACGGCGTCATCGTCCAGGAGGGCATCTCCGGCTTCGGCCCGTACGCGCCCGTGCTCAAGGTGGTCGGCGGGCCGCTCAACGGCCGCTTCATCTACTACGGCCACGCGGCGCCGGCACTCGTTCCGGTCGGCACCGTCGTCCAGGCCGGACAGCCGATCGCCGAGGTCGGCTGCGGCATCGTCGGGATGTCGACCGGACCCCACCTCGAGATCGGCATCAGCGCGGTCAACGGACCGACCTGCTGCCCGGGCAACGACGTGACCTCGCCGGCGATGGAGAACCTGCTCGGCCGGCTGTACACGGGGTAGCGGACCGCCCGGTTCGCCCAGGTCCGCCCGGTTCGCCCGGTCCGCCCGGTTCGCCCGGACCGCCCGGACCGCCCGGGGGCGATGAATGGCGATTCACTTCGGTGCGTCCGAAGTGAATCGCCAAAGTTCGCCACCGGCCGCCGCCGATGAATGGCGATTCAGTTCGGAGGGGGCGAACCGAATCGCCAAAGTTCGCCGCCGAGCGCGGCCGCTCAGTCGTCGGCGAGCACCGCGGCCGGGCTCCGGCGACGACGGCGACGACGACTGCGCCGCATCAGCCCGAGCAGGACGATCAGCATGGCGACGAACGGCGCCGGGTTGCGCTTGATGCGGTCGAGCATCACGCCGGAGACCAGCGACAGGCCGTGGACCGGCTCGGCGGGGGCGGGCGGGGCGAGCGGCCGCGCGGTCGGCGGCGGCGGGGCCGCGTCCTCGTGCGGCGCCCCGAGCGACGGCGGCGGCGCGGGGCCGGAGGACAGCGCGCCCGGCGTCGCCCCGGCCGTCAGCGCCGACGGGGGCTGCTCGGTGAGGTCGGGAGCCCCGGCGGTCGCCGCCTCGGCGAGCTCCTCGGCGTCGGATCCGGCCGTCGGCGAAGCGCCATCACTCGCCGGCTCAGCCGCCGACCCCTCGCCACCGACGAGCGAATCCTGCAACCGCGCCGCGAACTCCCGCAGCAGGCGCTGGGAGATGTCCTCGATCATCCCGCCACGCCCGAACCGGGCCAGGCGGCCGGTGATGTGGTAGTCGGTGATCACCTCGACGTGGGTGGCGCCCGGCCCCTGCTCGGTGAGCGTCGAGAGGATCGTCGCCCGCGCGCCGCCCTGGCCGCGCTTGTCGGTGCCCACGGCGTGCATGCGCGCCGTCCGGGTTGCCTCGTCGATCTGATCCATCTCCAGCCGGCCGGTGTACGAGGCCGACGTCGGCCCGATCTTGACGGTGAAGCTGCCGGAGTAGCTGCCGTCCTCGTTGCGCCCGGTGACCGCGGCGCCGGGCAGGCACGGCGCGACATGCTCGACGTCGACGAGCGCCTTCCACACGCGATCGATCGGCGCGGCTACGTCAAATGACTGCTCTAGCTTCATCGCGGATCTCCTCGAGATCGTCAGGGGTGTCGACGTCGCGGCCGGAGCACAGCGCGGAGCACTCGATCTCCGGTCCGTGCAGCAGCGTGCGGGCGCCACGATCGCCGGTCAGCGTCCGCAGCGCGCGATGGTGCTCGGGGCCGAGCACGACGGGATGGCCGGGGCGGCCGTGGTAGACCGCCCGCGCCCCGGGGGGCTCGTCCAGGAAGCGCTCGATCACCGTGGGACCGATCAGCGGCTCGTCACCGAGCGTGACGATCACCCGACTCGCGCCGCCGGCGAACAGCCGGTCGGCGCCGAAGCGCAGCGACGCGGCCTGGCCGTCGGCCCAGCCGTCGAAGACGACCGCTTCGGCCCGCCCGAAGGCGACCCGGCCGCGCACCTCCGCGGCCTGCGCCCCGAGCACCACAATCACGCGATCGAGCTCGGACACCGCGCACTGGGCCCGGACGGCGTACTCAAGCAGCGGCCGGCCGTCGAGCTCGGCCAGCAGCTTCGACTCGGTGCCGAAGCGCGTGCCGGCGCCGGCGGCGAGGATCAGGCCGCCGATCAAGCGGGCACCTCGTGGATCCGGCCGCGGGCCTCGGACAGCCTCCCGCCGTCGCGCCCGTGGCGGGCGGCCACGACCTCGGCGAGGATCGACAGCGCCGTCTCCTCCCCGCTGATCGCCCCGAGGTCGAGTCCGAGGGGCGCGGCCAGCCGGCCCATCTCCTCCTCGCTGAGCCCGCCGGCGATGAGCCGCTCGCGCCGGGCGGCCTGGGCGCGGCGGGAGCCCATCGCGCCGACGAACCGGGCCGGGGAGCGCAGCGCGATCTGCAGCGCGGCGTCGTCGAGCTTGGGGTCGTGGGTGAGAACCGCGATCGAGGTCGCACGGTCGATGCCGCCGAGCTGGGCGAAGGCCTCCTCGGGCCAGGCGGTGACCACCTCGAGGGCCTCGGGGAACCGCTCGCGGGTGGCGAACCGCGCCCGCGGGTCGACGACGTACGGGCGCCAGCCGGCGGCGCGGGCGAGCCGGCACAGCGAGGCGGCGACGTCGACGGCGCCGAACAGGATCAGCCGCGGCGCCGGGGCGATCACGTCGACGAACAGCGAGCCCTCCCACTGCGAGGCCTCCTTCCACATGAACTCCTCGGCGAGCCGGCGGGCCTCGTCGTCGAGCTCGGGGGAGCCGAGCGAGCCCGCTGCGGTGCCGTCAGCCTCGATCAGCATCTTCGCGCCCGGGCGGGCGCCCTCGAGCACGGTCACCTCGGCGGCCCGGGCGCCGCTCGCGGCCAGCTCGGCGAAGCGCCCCGGCGCATAGGCCTGGACCCAGACGTCGATCTCGCCGCCGCACGGCAGGCCGACGTCCCACGCCTCGGAGTCGGCGATGCCGAAGTGCAGGAGCTGTGGATCGCCACCCCGCAGGACGCCGTCGGCGATGTCGACCACGGCGCCCTCGACGCAGCCACCCGAGACCGCGCCGGCAATCTCACCGTGCTCGTTGACGGCCATCTTCGCCCCTGGGGGCCGGGGCGCGGAGCGGTGGACACCGACCACGGTGGCAAGCGCGATGCGGTCCCCGCGCGCCACCCAGTCGTTGATCTCGGACAGGATCTCGTTCACGGTTCCTCCAGGAGGTCGGCCAGCTCTTCCAGCGAGGCGAGCGAGTTGCCCGCCAGCAGCAGATCGGCGTGCGGCATGGCGGCTCGCATGCCCCGGGTCAGGGGTTGGTAGTCGGGGTGGGCGGCGAGCGGGTTGAGCCACAGCAGCCGGTGCGCGCTCCGTCGCAGCCGCGCGATCTCGGCCTCGAGCAGGCGCGGGTCGCCGCGATCCCAGCCATCGGACAGGATGACGACGACCGCGCCGCGGCCGATGCGGCGGCCGTGAACGCGGTTGAGCTCGGCGAGGGAATCGCCGATCCGGGTGCCCCCGGCGTAGTCGACGACCGCCGCCGTCGCCCGCTCGAGCGCGCGGTCGTGGTCGCGCCCGGAAAGCTCGTTGGTGATCCGGGTGAGACGGGTGCCGAAGGCGAAGGCCTCCACCCGCCGCCGGGCGGCGACGGCGGCCTGGGTGTACTGAAGGAGCATGCGCGCGTAGGGGGCCATCGAGCCGGACACGTCACACAGCAGGATGAGCTGGCGAGGACGGGTGGTCGGCGCCCGCCAGCGCCGGTGGACCGGCTCCCCGCCGCTGCGCAGCGAGGCCCGCAGGGTGCGGCGCACGTCGGGAGCATGCCCACGGTGCCGGGACGGTCGCGTGCGACGCGAGGGCCGGGTCGGCCCGCGGCGCGCGAGGCGCTCGATCAGCGCGCGGGCCCGCAACACCTCCTCCTCGGTGTAGGCGGCGAAGTCGGTGTCGCGCAGGAGCTCGATCTCGCTCCAGGCCGAGGGGACGGGCCGGCGCTCCTCGCGGGGGATGGTGCCGTCGCCCTCGGAGCCGGGCACGCCGGCGCGTGGCAGCGCGGCGCGCTCGATCTCGCCCAGTCGCGCAAACGGATCCTCGCCTAGGGCCGGGGCCTCGCCGAAGACGGCGACGAACGCGGCCTCGAAGCGGGCGATGTCAGCGTGCTGCGAGCAGAGCACCGCGCGGAGGGCGAGCCGAGCGTCCTCGCGTGAGGCGGGGTCGACGGCGGCCAGCGCGCGATGGGCGCCGATTAGCTCGCCGACGCCGACGAGCGTGCCCCGGGCCCGGAGCTCGGTGGTGAGGGCCTGAAGCGGCCCGAGCACGGGCTCAGACCCCGCCCGCCTCATCGCCGGCCCGAGCACCGGCTCAGACACCCTCGAGCACTCCCCGCTCGCGCACCCGCTCGACGTCCTCGTGGACCTTGAGCGCGACCCCGAGGGTCTCCTCGAGGTCGGCCTCGTCGCCAAGCGCGAGCAGCGCCTGAGCCCACACGATTGTCTCCCCCACGCCGGGCTGCTTGTAGAGATCGCCCTGCTCACGCAGGCGGGCGACCGCCGCGACGACCCGGTCGGCGATCCCCTCGGGCAGGCCGGGCACGCGGGCATGGACGATCGCCCGCTCCCGAGCTGGGTCGGGGTAGTCGATCCAGTGGTAGAGGCAGCGGCGCTTGAGGGCGTCGTGGAGCTCCCGGGTCCGGTTGGACGTGAGCAGCACGGTCGGACGCCGGCGGGCGGTGATCGTGCCGAGCTCGGGAATCGTGACCGCGAAGTCGGAGAGGAACTCGAGCAGGAAGGCCTCGAACTCGTCGTCGGCGCGGTCGATCTCGTCGATCAGGAGCACCGGCGCGACGGGATCGTCGTGCTCGAGCGCCTCGAGCAGCGGACGGCGGATGAGGAAGCGGCGGGAGAACAGCTCGCCCTCGTCGACGCCCCCTTCGGCGGCCCGCAGCGCGAGCAGCTGGCGCGCGTAGTCCCAGTCGTAGACCGCGTGGTGCAGATCGATTCCCTCGTGGCACTGCAGCCGGATCAGTCGTGCGCCGAGCGCCGCGGCGAGCGCGCGGGCGACCTCGGTCTTGCCCACGCCGGCCTCACCCTCGAGCAGCAGCGGCTGCCCGAGGGTGAGGGCGAGGTGGACGGACACGGCGAGCGGCCGATCGGCCAGGTAGCCCTGCGTACCCAGCGCATCGGCCGCCGCCTGTACCGATCGCGGCTCGGAGGGGCTCACCACCGCGAGATCATCACCGAGCCTGCGCTCGACCGTCCCCTCACGCGAGTCCAGCCGCCTGTTCCAGCGCCCGGCGGCAGAGCACGCGCGCGAGGTGGCGCTTGTACTCGCTGCTGGCGTTGAGGTCGGCCGGCGGATCGGTGCCCGCGTCGGCCTGCTCAGCCGCGGCGGCGATGTTCTCGCGGCTCAGCGCCTGCCCGCGGAGCGCCTGCTCGACGGCGGCCGCCCGCATAGGCACCGCCCCCATGTGGGTCAGTCCGACGCGCACGTCCTCGCAGACGTCGCCCGTCTGCTTGACGAGCGCACTCACCGCGACCATCGCCCAGTCCTCGCTGCGGCGGTTGAACTTCTCGTAGCCGTGGCGCCACCCGTCCATCGCCGGCAGGCGGATCTCGGTCAGCACCTCCCCCGGCGCAACCGCGGTCTCGAGGTAGTCGCGGAACAGCTCGCCGGCCGGCAACGACCGCTGGCCGTCGGCGCCCTGGAGCGTGACGTCGGCCTCGCAGACGAGCATCACCGCCGGGAGGTCCGAGGCCGGATCGCCGTGGGCGAGCGAGCCGCCGATCGTCCCGCGGTTGCGGACCTGCGGATCGGCGATCGTCGCCGCCGCCCGCGAGACGATGCCGAGCTCCGGGGTGCGCTCGAGCTCGGCATGCTCGGTCATCGCCCCGATCCGCCACGCGCCGTTCTCCCGCTGCACGCCGTGCAGGCCTGGCACCTTGCGCAGGTCGACGAGCAGGCTCGGCGCGGCGAGTCGTAGCTTCATCAACGGGATCAGCGAGTGGCCGCCGGCGAGCAGCTTGGCGTCCTCGCCGCCCTGGCCGAGCGCGGCGATCGCCTCGTCGAGCGTGTCGGGGGCCACGTAGTCAAACGCTGCCGGGATCATGTCGGCACACCTCCCCTCTCGGACTGCGCTTCTCGGATCGCCTCCCAGACTCGCATCGGGCTGAGCGGCATGTTCATATAGGTCACGCCCATCGGACGCAGCGCGTCGATGACCGCGTTGGTGACCGCGGCGCTTGCGGCGATCGTGCCCGCCTCGCCGACGCCCTTGACGCCGAGCGAGTTGACCGGCGAGGGCGTCTCGGTGCGGTCGAGCTCGAAGCTCGGCAGCTCGGCCGCCGTCGGCAGCGCGTAGTCGACGAACGTGCCGGTGACGAGCTGACCGTCCTCGTCGTAGGCCACCCGTTCATACAGCGCCTGGCCGATGCCGTAGGCGATGCCACCGTGGAGCTGGCCCTCGATCAGCATCGGGTTGACCGCCCGGCCGCAGTCGTCGACCGCGAGCCAGCGGGCGACCCTGACCTTGCCGGTCTCGGCGTCGACGTCGACGATGCAGGCGTGGGCGCCGAACGGGAACACGAAGTTCTCCGGGTCGTAGAACGTCGTCTCCTCGAGCCCGGGCTCCATGCCCGCGGGCACGTCACCGATATACGCGACTCCGGCGACCTCGGCCAGCGTCATGCCCTTGTCCGGGGAGCCCCGGACCGAGAACTTGCCATCGTGGACCTCGATGTCCTCGGGGGCGGCCTCGAGCTGCGCCGCGACGATCGAGCGCACCTTGTCGACCACCTTGTCGGTGGCCCGCGCGATCGCCTCGCCGCCGCAGGCCAGCGAACGTGAGCCGTAGGTGTTGCGACCCTCCGGGCCGGTGCTCGTGTCGCCGTGCATGACCTCGACGACCTCCGGGTCGACCCCGAGCTTGTCGGCGGCGATCTGGGCGAAGCTCGTCTCGAGGCCCTGACCGTGCGGAGAGGTGCCGGTGTAGACGGTGACCGCGCCCGTGTTGTGGACCCGGACCATCGCCGACTCCCACAGGCCGGCGCCGACGCCGACCCCCGCCGGCCCGGTGATCCGGGACGGCGCGAGGCCGCAGATCTCCGTGTAGGTCGAGAAGCCGATGCCGCGGAGGATGCCCTGCTCGCGCAGGCTCTCCTGCTCGCGGCGGGCGGCGTCGAGGTCAAGATGCTCGAGCAGCCGGTCGAGCGTCTTGTGGTAATCGCCGGAGTCGTAGATGACCCCGGTGGCCACCTCGGCCGGGAAGTCCTCCTTGGGGATGAAGTTCCGGCGTCGGATCTCGACCGGGTCGATGCCGAGCTCGGCCGCCATCTGGTCGAGGGTGACCTCGATCATGTGGGTCGCCTCGGGTCGTCCCGCGCCCCGGATCGCGTCGGTCGGGCACTTGTTGGTGAACACGCCGACGATGTCGGTCTGGACCGCGGGGATCTTGTAACAGCCGCCCATCACGAACGCCCCCAACGAGGGGATCAGCGGGGTGAGCAGCATGTTGTAGGCGCCGAGGTCGGCGATGATCTTCACGTGGAAGGCGGTGATCGTGCCGTCCCGCTTGGCGCCCATCTTCGTGTGGGAGACCTGGTCGCGGCCCTGGTGCGCGACGAGCATGTTCTCCGAGCGCGTCTCGATCCACTTCACCGGCCGGTCGAGCCGGCGCGAGGCCCAGGCGGTGGCGATCTCCTCGCCGTAGACCTGGAGCTTGGAGCCGAAGCCGCCGCCGACCTCCGGCGCGATGATCCGGACCCGTTCCTCGCTCATGCCGAGCAGGAGCGCGACGAACAGTCGCAGGAAGTGCGGGACCTGGGTCGAGCTCGTGACCGTCAACGAGCCGGCCCGGTAGTCGGCGAGCACGCCGCGAGGCTCGATCGGGGCGCCGGCGATGCGGTGGTTGATCACCCGCCGCTCGACGATCACGTCGGCCGCCGCGAAGCCCGCGTCGAGGTCGCCTCCGGAGAGCGACCATTCGTGGACCTGGTTGGTGCCGAGATGGTCGTGCACGAGGTCCCCGCCGGCGAGCGCCGCCTCCGGGTCGGTGACCACGGGCAACGGGTCGTACTCGACGAGCACGTCCTCGGCCGCGTCGATCACCGCGTAGCGGTCCTCGCCGACGACCATGGCCACCGGATCGCCGACATGCTTGACGACCTCCGGGGCGAGCGGCCAGTGGTCGGGGTTCTTGACCTCGACGCCGGGCGGCGCCCACGCGCAGGGCAGCGGCGAGGCAAGGTCGGACATGTCCTTGCCGGTGAACACGGCGTGAATGCCGGGGCGGGCAACCGCGGCCGAGGCGTCGATCGAGACGATCCGGGCGTGGGCCTCGGGCGAGCGGACGAACGCCGCCCACAGCGTGCCGGGCAGTGAGATGTCGTCGATGTAGCGGGCGCGGCCGGTGATCAGGCGGGGGTCCTCCTTGCGCCGCAGCGCCCTGCCGACATGGTGGCCGTTCGCGCCGCCGCCGTTCGTCGCGCTCATGAGTGGACCTCCGGGGTGGCAACCGTCGGGGTCTTCGTCTTGGCCGCGTCGAGCACCGCCTTGACGATGTTGTGGTAGCCGGTGCAACGGCACAGGTTGCCCTCGAGGGCGTGCCGCACATCGTGCTCGGAGGGGTCGGGATTCTCGGCCAGCAGTCCCGCCGCCGCCATGATCATTCCGGGCGTGCAGTAGCCGCACTGCAGACCGTGGTCGTTCCAGAACGCCTCCTGGAGCGGATGGAGGTTGCCCTCCGAGCCCAGGCCCTCGATGGTCGTCACCTCGGCCCCGTCGGCCTGGACGGCCAGGACGGTGCATGACTTCACCGCACGCCCGTCGAGGTGAACCGTGCAGGCGCCGCAGTTCGAGGTGTCACACCCGACATGGGTGCCGGTCAATCCGAGCTGGTCGCGCAGCGCGTGCACGAGCAGCATTCGGGGCTCGACGTCGAGTTCGTGCCCGACGCCATTGACGTTAAGACGCACCGAAACCCTGTCGCTCATGCCTCTCCTCTCGTTGACTGAGCTACAAGTTCGACATTACTCCTCAGAGTGCACGGTGTGAAGCGCGTGCGCGATAGCGATACAAGACGTTGAAGTTGGGCCGTGGCGGCAGGCGCCCGCCGCCGGTCGCGAGCCACGATCCGGCGAGGATCAGCAGCAGCCCGGCGACGGCGCCGGCCCCCGGCTGCTCGCCGAGCAGGAGGACCCCGAGGCCGACGGCGACGACCGGGTTGACGTAGGTGATGACCGTCGCCCGCGCCGTGCCCGCCTCGCGGATCAGCACCGTGAAGACGACGAAGGCCGCCGCCGTGCAGACGAGCCCGAGCACGATCACCGACACGAACGCCCCGGCGGTGGGCGTGCGGCGCGGCAGGTCGAGCAGGGCGGCCGGCAGCAGCAGCACCGAGGCGACCGCGAGGCTGCCGCCGATCGCGGCGCGTGCGTCGAGCCTCGTGAGCCGGTGCTTGATCACCATCGGGCCGATCGAGTAGCCGACCGCGGCGCCGAGGATGGCCAGCGCGCCGAGCAGCTCGGCGCTGTGACCGGCGATGTCGATGCCGACGAGCGCGACGACGCCGGCAAAGCCGACGGCGAGGCCGAGGGCGCGGCTGCGCGTCGGCCGCTCAGCATGGTCGAAGCGCATGGCCAGCACGGCGCTGATCAGCGGCACGGTGGCGATGAGGATCGCGGCCAGCGACGAGGCGACGCGCTCCTCGCCGAAGGCGATCAGGGGGAACGGGATCGAGACCTCGGCGACCGCGTAGAGGATCAGCCATCGCCAGTGGCCGGCCAGCGTCCGCAGGACGCCGGCGCGCCAGGCGAGCGCGAGCAGCACGACGGCGGCGAGGGTGATCCGCCCCCAGGCGAGCACGAACGGCGTCATCCCGCCGCGGACGGCGATGCGGATGAACAGGTACGGGATCCCCCACAGCACGGAGGCGGCGGCGAAGGCGAGCCAGGCTCGACGGGTCATCGATCGAGTCTGACAGGGGCCCGTGGTGTCTAACTCGTCAGGTGGTTCGCCTCGGCCGCCATCAGCGACATGCCGCCGTCGACGGTGAGCGACGCCCCGGTGACGTAGCTCGCCTCGGGTGAGACGAGGAAGGCGACGAGCGCCGCCACCTCTCGGACACCGCCCGGCCGGCGGGCCGGAATCATCGGACGGGCATGCGCGGCCGGGTCGCTGGCGCCGCTATCGGTGGCGATCTCCCCCGGGGCGATCGCGTTGACGGTGATGCCGTGCTCGGCGAGCTCGAGCGCCATCGACTTGGTCAGCAGGCCCAGGCCGCCCTTGGCCGCGCAGTAGGACGCCGCGCTGGCGAGCGGCACGTGCTCGTGGACGCTCGTGATGTTGACGATCCGGCCACCGCGGCCGGCCGCCACCATCCGTCGCGCGGTCTCCTGACCGGCGAGGAAGGCCGCGGTGAGGTCGATGTCGAGCACCTCCCGCCACTCCCCGAGCGTCACCTCGAGGAAAGGCGTGCGCGGGCAGACGCCGGCATTGTTGACGAGCACGTCGACGCCACCGAGCGCATCGGCAAGCGTCGCGACCGTCCGTGCCGCCTGCACCGGATCCCGGAACTCGGCCTCGACGCACTCGGCGCGGGCGCCGGCCTCCCGGATCTCCGCCGCGGCCGCGACCGCGGCGGACTCGTCGCCGTGCCAGCTGAAGCCGACGTCGAAGCCGTTCTCCGCGAGGACGCCGGCGATCGCCCGCCCGATTCCCGAGTTGGCCCCGGTGACAAGCGCGACCCGGGCCATTAGTCTCGTTTCGCACACCGCAGCGCACCCCGGCGCCGCGCTTGGGGTTCGCCGGCGCGGGTAGCACCCCGATCATGCCGCTCATCTCGACCAAACTTCACGGCGCGGGAGACTACGCGACCGGTGCCCTGCTTCTGGGTGCTCCCAAGGTCCTGGCCTTCGCCGAGCGCCGGGCGACGCTGCTGCTCCAGGCGACCGGCGCGGCGACGCTCACCGGCAGCGCCTTCACCGACTACGAGTTCGGGATCTCACGCCAGATCTCGATGCCGGTCCATCTGATCAACGACGCGAGCTCCGGCCTCGCGCTGTTCGCCGCCACCTGGGGCCTGCGGCGGCGCGGGGCGGGCCTCGGCAGCTGGCTCCCGGTGGCGGTGGTCGGCGCCGGGCAGATCGCCGGCGCAGCGCTCACCGAGCGACAGCCCGGCGACCGCGGGCCGTCCGGCCCGCCCGGCGTCCCCGTCGAGGCGCCCGCGGAGGCACCCGGCGCGGGAATCCCGCCCTCGCCGCCCGTCGCGGCCGCGACTTCCAACGGCGATCCCATTCGCACCGCCCCCGGCATCGCCGACGACGCCGGCACCCCCGACGACACCGCCACCGCCGACGACACCGCCGGCCCCGACGACGAGGTGTTCGTCGCCGAGCAGGAGGCGGCGGCCGCCGCCGAGGCGGCATCGATCGGCGGCCGGGTCACGCCGGAGACCTCCGACCCGGCGATGGAACCGGTCTACGAGGCCGGCGGCGGCGAGGACGAGGGCTTCGAGATCGCCGAGGAGGAGCTGATCGAGAACGCGAGCCACGGCGACGGCGGCGGCAGCCCGGCCCGCGACGCGATCACCCCGGAGGCGGAGACCGATCGCTCGACCGCGGTCTACGGCGAGGGCGACGTGGAGCGCTCGAGCGAGACCGGCGACGACGCTGAGGCCGGACCGGCCCCCGAGCGCGGCTGAGCGGCCCCTGAACGCGGCTGCCCGCCCTCCTGAGCGCACCGCTCCCGGCAAGCACAGCCGACCGCCCCGAGCGGCTCGTACACGCCTGACATTTCCCCGCGTCGCCGCGCGGCTCACCGGGTAAGCCCGACTGGTAAGCAATCAGGAGACACCCGTTGACTCAGCACGACACAGAACGCACCACCGGCGGCCTCGTCGGGAAGGTGATCGGCAAGGTGAAGGGCGCGGTCGGCGATGCCGCCGGCCGCGAGGATCTCGCCCGCGAGGGACGGCTTCAGGAGGCCCAGGGCGACGCCGACCTGCAGGCGCAGAGCAGCGCCGCGGAGGCGCGGCGTCAGCAGCATGAGGCCAACCTCGAGGCGCAGCGGACCGAGACGGAGATCGAACGCCGGCGGCTCGAGAACGAGGTCGCGGGGCAGCAGCGCGAGCGGCGGATCGAGGAGGACCGGACCGCGGCGCAGCGGACGGCGGAGCACGAGGCCACGCAGCGCACCCGGAACGCCGCCGATGAGCAGGCGGCGGAGCAGGCCTCGGCCGAGCAGTCCGAGCGCGCGGCCGAGCAGCAGCAGCTCGAGGCCACCCAGCGGGCCATCCAACTCGAGCGTAAGGCCCGTGAGGCCGAGCAGCGCGCCAACGCGATCGACCCCGAGGAGTGACCGTGAACGTACGCACCATCCCCACCACCGCTGTCCGCACCTCGCTGCGGCTCGCCCGCCTGCCGCTCGATGCCGCGATCAGGCTGCTCCCCGGCAACGGGGGCGGGCCCAAGGGCCGGGCACGGAGCGCCGTCGACCGAGCCGACGCCACCGTACGCGGTGTCGCCGGCACCGTGACCCGCGATCCCACCCTGCGCGAGGAGGCCCGCCAGCGTCGCGCCGCCACCAGCGAGCGCGAGCGCGCGGCCAACCTGCGGGCCGAGGCTGCGCAGACGACCGACGAGGCCGAGGCGCAGGTGCGCAAGCAAGCCGGGCAGGCCGAGCGGCGGCGCAGGCAGGCCAATGCGCGGGCCGCCAAGCGGCGCGAGCAGGCCGCGGCCGAGAAGCGTCGCAAGCAGGACGAGGCGGCCACCGAGGCCCGCCGGCGCGAGGAGGCCAGCCAGCAGGCCGAGGCCACGGTCGAGGAGGCGATTGAGCAGGCCGCGCCGGAGGCCCGGCTCGAGGCGCTCGACGCTCAGGCCGAGGCCGAGGCCGAGGCGAAGGAGGCCCTCGTCGAGAAGGACGAGGCGCAGCGTCTCGGCGAGGCCGCGGCCGAGATCAAGGCCGAGCGCACGGAGGGCTGAGTCTCGCCCCGCGCGGACATGGCATGCGATCGGCCGCGGGCGCGCGGCCGATCGCATCACCGTTCTCGGCTCACACCGCCGGTCTCACGTCGCGCTTCATGTCCGTCAGCGCCACCACTTCGACTCACGCGCGTCGGCGGTCGCGCCCGTCGCATCGAGCGCGTCGAGCGCGGCCATGTCCGCCTCGGACAGCGCGAAGTCGAAGACCTGCGCGTTCTCCTCGATCCGCTCGCGGTGGGTCGACTTGGGGATCACGATCGTCCCGCGCTGCAGGCACCAGCGGATGAGGATCTGGGCCGGGGTCCGGCCGAGTCGCTCGGCGATCTCGGTCACCGCGCCGTCGCCGAGGTGCCGGCCGGTGCCGAGTGGGCTGTAGGCCTCGAGCGCGATCGACCGCCGGCGGCATTCCTCGAGCAGTTTCCGGCGGTACTCGAACGGGCTGAACTGGACCTGGTTGACGACCGGCGGGCTGCTCGCGATCTTCCCGACCGCCTCGAGCTCGCGGACGCTGAAGTTCGACACGCCGATCGAGCGTGTGTAGCCGCGCTCGCGGGCCCGCTCCATGCCGGGCCAGGCCCACGTCGGGCCCTTCTGGGGCCAGTGGATGATGTAGAGGTCGACGTGATCGACGCCGAGCCGCTCGAGACTGCGCTCGGCCTCGATCTCGGGGTCGTCGTGGCCGGGATAGAACTTGGTGGTGAGGAACACCTCCTCACGCGGGATCCCGGAGTCCCGGAGCGCCCGGCCGACGCTCGCCTCGTTGCCGTAGGCCTGGGCGGTGTCGATGTGCCGATAGCCGGCCTCAAGCGCCCAGCGGACGGCGTTCTCACATTCGGGTCCGTCGGGGACCTGCCACACCCCGAGGCCAAGGACCGGCATCTCGTTGCCGTCGGCCAGCGTGTGCACCTGATCTGCGGGAGCGGTTGCGCCCTCTGCCATCCCGTCCTCCTGTTGGTTGGTCACGATCGTGTTCCCCGTTAGCTTTAGCACCCTGGACATCGCACTCGACAAGGAGACCGAATGGGTTTCGACCAGTACCACGAGCCGGCCGCGGAGCTTCCGCCGGAAACCCGGACCTTCGCCAGGCTGTGTGCGTCGCTGACCGAGGAGGCCGAGGCGATCGGCTGGTACGAGCAGCGGCTCGCGCTCGAGCCTGACCCCGAGGCCCGCGCGATCATGCACGATGCCCAGGGTGAGGAGTTCAAGCACTTTGCGATGGACCTCGAATTCCTGCTGCGGCGGGTTCCGCGCTGGCGCCAGATCGCCCAGGGCGTCCTCTTCCAGAGCGGGAACATCGTCGAGCACGGCGAGGAGGCCGAGGCCGAGTCCGGCGGCAACGGTCAGGACGGTCAAGGCGACGACGGCTCGCTCGGTATCGGGAGCCTGAAAGGAGCAGCACGATGAACCATCTGCTTCGTGAACTGGCGCCGGTCAGCGACGCCGGCTGGTCCGAGCTCGACGAGGAGGCTCGCTCGCGGCTCGTCCCCGCGCTCGCGGCCCGCAAGATCGTCGACTTCTCCGGGCCGCACGGATGGAGCTACTCGGCCACCAACCTCGGCCGCGTGACCTCGATCGGGGCCGCCCCGTGCGACGGCGTCTCCGGCACCCAGCGGCGGGTCCTTCCCGTCACCGAGTTGCGCGCCGATTTCGAGATCGCACTCGCCGAGCTTCAGGACATCGACCGCGGCACGCCGACGGCCGACCTCGAGCCCCTCGACACCGCGGCGCGCCAGATCGCGGTGGCCGAGAACCGTGCCGTCTTCCACGGCTGGTCCGAGGCCTCGATCGCCGGCATCGCCGAGGTCTCACCGCACCCCACGGTGACGCTCGGCGACACCGTCGAGGGCTATCCGAAGCCGGTCGCCGCCGCCGTTCACCGGCTGCTGCGGAACGGCATCAGCGGGCCCTACGCGCTCGCGCTGGGCGGCGAGCAGTGGGAGCGCGTCGTCGAGACCGCGGAGCACGGCGGGTACCCGCTTCTCGAGCACCTCGGCAAGATCCTCGAGGGCGGCCCGATCGTGTGGGCGCCCGGGGTCCGTGGCGCCGTCGTCCTCAGCATCCGCGGGGGTGACTTCCGCTTCGAGTCCGGCCAGGACCTCGCCATCGGCTACGTCAGCCACGATGCGGAGGTCGTGCGGTTGTATCTGCAGGAGAGCTTCAGCTTCCACGTCGCGACGCCGGAGGCGGCGGTCGCGCTCGAGCCGAGCGCGTCATGAGCGACCACGAACTGCAACAACTGTTCAGTGGCGGTGCCTTCTTCGAGAGTCCGCGCTGGCACGACGGACGGTGGTGGCTGTCGGACTTCTACCGGCACACGGTGAGCACGATCGACGCCGCCGGCCGCGAGGAGGTCGTGCTCGAGGTCGAGCACCAGCCCTCTGGGCTCGGCTGGATGCCCGACGGCTCGCTGCTCGTCGTCTCGATGAAGAACCAGCGCGTGCTCCGTCGCGCACCCGACGGCACGGTGAGCGAGCACGCCGATCTCAGCTCGTTCACGTCGAGCTCGCTCAACGACATGGTCGTCGATGCCGACGGCCGGGCGTACGTCGGCTGCTTCGGCTTCGACCTCATGGGTTTCGCCGATCCCGAGCTCGCCCCGCTGATGCGCGTGGACCCCGACGGCACCGCGACGCTCGCCGCCGACGAGCTGATGTTCCCCAACGGCTCGGTGATCACCCCGGACGGCGGCACGCTGATCGTCGGCGAGACGGCCGGCTGCCGCTACACCGCGTTCACGATCGGCGCCGACGGGTCGCTCAGCGACCGGCGGCCGTGGGCGGAGCTCGCCCCGGCGCCGCCCCTCGGTCCTCTGGCCGAGATGCTCCCCGGGATCACCGTCGGGCCGGACGGCTGCACGCTCGATGCCGAGGAGCACATCTGGGCCGCGGACGAGGCCGGCGGACGCTGTATCCGGGTCGCGCCGGGCGGGGAGATCGTCGACGAGGTGCGGACACCCGAGGGTCTCGGCTGCTTCGCCTGCGCGCTCGGCGGCGAGGACGGGCGCGCGCTGCTGCTGTGCTCGGCGCCCGACTTCCTCGAGCACAACCGCGCGGCGGCTCGCGAGGCGGTGCTGTTCACCACCGAGGTCGACGTGCCGCACGCCGGGCTGCCGTAGCCGCCCGGCCTGCGTGTCGGTCAGCGGGTCAGGCGACCGGCGTGTCGGCGGGGACGCTCGCGGCCGGTGCGGCGGCGGGATCGCCCGGGACGACGTTCTCGACGGGCGGCGCCTCGTTGGCGACGCGGGTGATGAACGCGGCGCCGCCGACGCCCGCGCCGAGGGCGAGCAGGGCCACGAGCGGGCCCTTGACCTCGGTGCCCGCGATGTGGTCGAACGACAGATCGCCGGGACCGGCGTCGCACAGCGCGAGCAGGGCGGCGATGAGCACGAGGTTGTACTCGTAGCCGCCGTTGGTCGCCCACGGCCCGTTCTTGAAGTGGACCTTCTCGATCGCGGTCGCCATCACGCCGATCAGCGATGCCGCCGCGGCCGGGGTGAACATCCCGAGGGCGAGCATCGCGCCGCCGCCGGCCTCGGCCGCGCCAGCCGCGGTGGCATGGCGCTTGCCCGGCCGCAGGCCGAGCCCGTTCTCGAACATCTGAGCAGTGGCCTCAGGCCCACGTCCCCCGAACCAGCCGTACAGCTTCTGGGTGCCGTGGCCGAAGAACAGCGCGCCGACGATCGCGCGCAGAATCGTCAATGCAAGCTTCATAGAGAAACCTCCTATCGGTGGCGGCACCGCAGGCGCCGCGGTCGGACGCACCCGCGCTCCCGCGTCGAAGTGATGAGGCTCGACTACCCGCGGCGGGCGGTCGCCTATCCGGTGCGCGAAGCCCGGACCCCTAGGTTACGCCTCACGACGCTAGGCGACCGCGTCGATCGCCAGCTGTCGCACGCCGGTCGGCACGTGCACGGCGACGACCTCGCCGATCCGGTGCCCGACCAGCGCCCGGGCGATCGGCGACGCGGCCGACAGCGTGCCCTCGCCCGGCTTGGCCTCGTTGGGCGAGACGATCCGGTAGGTCTGCTCGCGTCCGGAGCCGCGGTCGGTGTAGGTGACCGTCGAGCCGTGCCCGACGACCTCGGTCGACTCCGACGCCTCGACCACGACGGCGCCGCGCACCTGGGCGCGCAGCTTGAGGATCCGC
Organism: uncultured Solirubrobacterales bacterium; assembly: GCA_963752905.1. Lineage (GTDB taxonomy): Bacteria > Actinomycetota > Thermoleophilia > Solirubrobacterales > Solirubrobacteraceae > Palsa-465. The sequence continues at coordinate 44,052 of CAVWAC010000014.1, read as the reverse complement.
GTCTCGAGGTGAGCCTGGTCCTCCTTGGCGGCGTGATACTCGGCGTTCTCCTTCAGATCGCCCCATTCCCGCGCGGTCTTGATCCGGGCGGCGATCTCCGTGCGTCCCGTGCTCTCGAGCTCGTGCAGCTCTCGCTGTACGTTTTCAAGCTCCTCGGCGGTCATCGTGATGCTGTCCATGGGTCGGGTCCTCGTCGTCGGTCGGGGGAAGGCTTGGCTGCCCTAACGGTAGTACCGATACGATCGCGCGGGTGACGGCCGAGCGCGAGGACCTTGCTGAGTTGCTCGCGCGCCGGGCGCTGACCGCGGACGCCGCCCGGCCCGACGCGGTCCGACGCCGGCACGAGGCCGGCGGCCGCACCGCCCGAGAGAACATCGCCGATCTCGTCGATCCGGGCTCGTTCGTCGAGTACGGCCGGTTCGCGATCGCCGCCCAGCGACTCCGCCGCGAGGTTCAGGAGCTGATCGAGCGCACCCCCGGTGACGGCCTCATCGCCGGCACCGCGCGGATCAACGGCAAGCTGTTCGGCGAGCGCAGCGGCTGCGCGGTGCTCACCTACGACTACACGGTGCTCGCCGGAACCCAGGGCGCGGTCGGGCACCTCAAGAAGGACCGCCTGTTCGAGTTGATCGAGCGGATGCGGCTGCCGACCGTGTTCTTCGCCGAGGGCGGCGGCGGGCGTCCGGGCGACACCGACTACCCCGTCGTGTCCGCGCTCCACGTCCGGGCGTTCGCCCTGTGGGCGCGGCTGTCCGGGCTCGTCCCGCGGATCGCCGTCGTCAAGGGGCGCTGCTTCGCCGGCAACGCCGTCATCGCCGGCTGCTCGGACCTGATCGTCGCCACGCAGGACGCCTCGATCGGGATGGGCGGCCCGGCGATGATCGCCGGCGGCGGGCTCGGCGACGTCGCCCCGGACGAGGTCGGGCCGATCGCGATGCAGGAGCCCAACGGCGTCGTCGACGTCGTCGTCGCCGATGAGCCGGAGGCGGTGGCGGTGACCAAGCGGCTGCTCGGCTACTTCCAGGGCGCGACGCCGCCCGGCCCGGTGCCCGACCAAACGCTTCTCCGCGACCTCGTCCCCGAGCGGCAGCGGCGCGCCTACAAGGTCACGCCGATCATCGACACGCTGTGCGATGAGGGCAGCGTCACCTACCTGCGCCCTCGGTTCGCCCCCGAGCTGTGCACGGCGCTCGGCCGGATCGAGGGTCGCCCGCTCGGCATCATCGCCAACGACACGATGCAGATGGCCGGAGCGATCACCAGCGACGGCGCCGACAAGGCCTCCCGCTTCCTGCAGCTGTGCGATGCCTTCAAACTGCCGGTCATCTCGCTCGTCGACACCCCGGGAATGATGGTCGGCCCCAAGGCCGAGGCGACCGCTCTCGTGCGCCACAGCTGCCGCCTGCTGCTCACCGGCGCCGCGCTCCGCGTGCCGCTGCTCGCCGTCATCCTGCGGCGCGGCTACGGCCTCGGCGCCCAGGCGATGGTCGGCGGCAGCCTGCACGAACCGCTGCTGACCGTCGCCTGGCCGACCGCGCACCTTGGGCCGATGGGGCTCGAGGGCGCCGTGCGACTCGCGCTGCGGCGCGAGCTCGAGGCGATCGAGGACGACCAGGAGCGCGAGCAGCGCGTCCGCGAGATCACCGCCTCGGCCCAGGAGAACGCCAAGGCGGTCAACGCCGCCCAGCTGTTCGAGCTCGACGATGTCATCGACCCGGCCGAGACCCGGTCGGTGATCGCGGCGACGCTGGGCGCGGCGGCGCAGGCGCCGTCGGACGAGCCCGCCCACCGTTTCGTCGATTCATGGTGAGCTGAAGCGATGAACGCCGCCCACCCGCCATGGCTCGACGAGACGCTCTATCCGTTCACGAGCCACTTCGAGACGATCGAAGGCTCAACGGTGCACTACGTCGACGAGGGCAGCGGCCCGACGCTGCTGCTGCTCCACGGCAACCCGACATGGTCGTTCCTGTACCGCGACATCATCCGAGGGCTGCGTGACCGCTTCCGCTGCATCGCGCCCGACTACCCCGGGTTCGGGCTCTCGCGGGCCGCGCCGGGGTACGGCTTCACCCCCGCCGAGCACAGCCGGGTGCTCGGCGAGTTCGTGCGCCGGCTCGATCTCGGCGAGATCACGATGATGGCCCAGGATTGGGGCGGCCCGATCGGCTTCGGCGTCGCCGTCCGCCAGCCGGAGCGGTTCGCCCGCTTCGTCATCGGCAACACGTGGGCGTGGCCGAAGACCGACCTCGGCACGCAGATCTTCTCGCGGCTCCTCGGCGGCCCGATCGGCAACCAGCTCATTCACCGGCGCAACATCTTCGTCGAGCGCATCATTCCCACCGGCGTCAATCTCCATCTGCTGCCGGAGGCGGTGATGGCCGCCTACCGCGGCCCCTTCCCCACCCCCGCCTCGCGGACGCCGACGTACGTGTTCCCGCGTGAGATCCTCCGCAGCCGCCCGTTCCTGGAGGAGCTCCGGATCGCCCTGCCGGTGCTGCGCGACCGCCCGGCGCTGCTCGTCTGGCCGACGCGTGACTTCGCCTTTCGGACGCCCGAGCGTGAGCGGTGGGAGTCGCTGTTCGAAGACCACCGCACGGTGCTGCTCGAGGGCGCGGGCCACTACATCCAGGAGGAGGACCCGGCAACAATCGTCACCGCGATCCGCGACTGGATGCCGGGCGCTCCGAGCTGACCAAGCGGCCGTACTCGAGCGTCGGCAGGCCAGAGGGCGAGTGCTCGTGCACACGGCCGGTCGGCGCCCACCCCTGTCGCTCGTAGAACCGGCGCGCGCGAGCGGCGCCCCGCGGGGTCCACAGCCGCAGGCGGGCAAACCCGCGCCGGCGCGCCTCCTGCACCGCCGCCGCCATCAGCGCCGGGGCGACGCCGCGGCCCTGCCAGGACGGACGCACGAACAGCTGCCAGAGGTTGGTCACGCCCGGAGGCGCCGGCTCGGGATCCTCGACCGTGACCGCGGCCAGAGCCACATGGCCGGCGACCTCGTCCCGGTCGACGGCGAGCAGACACCAGACATCGGCGCGCCCCAGCGCCGCCGCCAGCCGCTCGCGTGCGGCGGCGTCGGCGACCGGGGGCGTCCAGTCCGGAGGTGCCCAGGCGCGGTAGCTCTCGAAGCCGACGGCGATGGCCTCCGCGATCTCCGGCGCGTCGTCCGGCCCGGCGATCCTCACGGTCACCCGCATGCTGCGATACAACCACGCCATGCAGATCCGCGCCCGCCTCAGCATGAGCGCTGACGGCTACATCACCACTCCGAGCGGCTGGCCGTGGCCGGAGCTCGACGTCTTCGTCCTCTGCGCCGCGCGCCCGGACGGCACGCCCGACGACGTCGTGACGGACAGCGACCCCGAGCGGCTGCTCGGGCAGATCCGGGCGGCCAATCGTGGCGGCGCGGCCGCCGACGTGCCCGGCCGCGGGGCGAGCTGGTCTCCGGCGTCGCAGCGAAGGGAATAAGCGCATGCCGATCGGCAAGGCCGGACCAGCGGTGACCCAGATCAGCCAGGCCTATCCCGACCGTGTCGAGGTTCGGGGGTACGACCTCTGCGGCGAGCTGATGGGCCGCGTCAGCTTCACCGAGTACTTTCATCTGCTGCTCACCGGCCGGCCGCCCAGCGACGAGCAGCGGTACTTCCTCGACCTCCTGCTCGTGGCCATCGCCGAGCACGGCATGATGCCGACGAACGTCGCCGCCCGGATGACGCTGGCCGCCGATCCCGGCTCCCTGCAGGGAGCGGTGGCGGCCGGCATCCTCGGCTGCGGCCCGGTGATCCTGGGGACCGCCGAGCAGTGCGCCGAGCTGCTCGCGCTCGCGCAGCGGCGCGTCGATGCGGGCGAGGAGCCGGAGGCCGTCGCGCGCGAGCTGGCCGGGGAGATCCGTGCCGCCGGCGGCAAGGCGCCCGGCTTTGGTCACCCGGTACACCGCCCGGTTGACCCCCGGGCCGAGCGGATCCTCGAGCTCGCCGACGTCCACGGGGTAAGCGGGCCGCACGTCGCCCTGGCCCGCTCCTTCCGCGCGGGCGTGGCCGACGCCTGGGGCCGCCCGCTGCCGATGAACGTGTCGATGCCGATCGCCGCGGTGATGCTCGATCTCGGCTTTCCGGGCACGGCGGTGCGCGCCGTCCCGATCCTCGCCCGCACGGCAGGTCTACTCGCCCACCTCGCCGAGGAGCAGCAGCGCCCGCTCGGCTTCCTGATGGCCGGCGCTGCCGAGGAGGCGATCGTCTACGAGCCGGAGCCGCCACCGGCATGATCCTCGACCCGGAGGTCGAGACCCGTTCGTGCGAGGAGCAGCTCGCGCTCGACGACGCGAGCTATCGCACGCAGATCGCCTATCTGTTCACGCGCTCGGCCTTCTACCGCGAGAAACTCGAGACCGCGGGCTTCGCCTCGGCGCAGGATGTCGGCGGCCTGGCCGCCATCGCCACGCTGCCCCTCTCCGACAAGGCTGAGCTGCGGGCGACCGCCACCCCCGAGCAGCCGATCGGCACCCACCTGTGCGCGGCGCCCGACGACATCACCCGCATCTACTCGACGAGCGGGACGACCGGCGTACCGAGCTACATCCCGCTCACCGCCGGTGACCTCGAGAACTGGATCACCGGCTCGGCGCGCAGCTACGCCGCGTCCGGCCTCGCCCCCGGCGAGCGGATCGTCTCGACCTACAACGCCGGCCCGTTCGTGGCCGGTGCGGCGCTCGCCGCGTTCGATCGCATCGGCGCCTGCCACATCCCGGTCGGAACGGGCAACACCGAGCGTCTGCTGCTGGCCATCGAGCTGCTGCGTCCCGACGCGGTCGTGCTCACCCCGTCCTACGCCGCCCACCTCGCCGAGTCAGCCGCGGCGCGGGGCCTCGACCTCGGCGCGAGCAGCGTGCGGCGCGTCCTCGTCGCCGGCGAGCCCGGCGGCGGCGAGCCGGCGTTCCGCGCCCGTCTGCAGACGGCGTGGGGCGCGACGGTGACCGAGGCGATGGGCATCGGCGACATCGGCGCGTCGCTGTGGGGCGAGTGCGAGCAGCAGCAGGGCATGCACCTCGGGGCGCGCGGATTTGTCCATCCCGAGCTGATCGACCCGGCCGGGGGCGCGGCCGTCGCCCTCGAGGACGGCGCGAGCGGTGAGCTCGTCCTCACCCACCTGCGGCATCGCGCCGCCCCGCTGCTGCGCTTCCGCACCCGTGACCACGTCGTCGTCCACACGGCGCCGTGCCCATGCGGCCGCACTTCGCCGCGCGTGCAGTGTCTGGGACGGACCGACGACATGGTCATCGTCCGCGGCGTCAACGTGTTTCCCTCGGCGTTGCGCGACGTCGTCAGCACGTTCGCCCCGATGGTGAGCGGGCACATCCTTGTCGAGCCGCGCGACGGCGGCGTCGCCCAGGAGCCGCCGCTGCCGGTGACCGTCGAGCTCGGCCCGGACGGCGCCGAGGACGCCGATCTCGCCGACGCGATCCGGGCGCGGATCCGCGCGGCGCTCGTCGTGCAGACGCGCATCCGCTTCGTCCCGTGGGGGGCCTTGCAGCGGAGCGAGTACAAGTCCAGACTTATCCAGCGTTAGTTCGAGGAGAGGGCACCCATGCGAAAACTGCAGAGCCAGGGCGTTCACCACATCACGCTCGTCGGTGCGGACCGCCAGACGTCGATCGATTTCTGGGAGGGAGTCCTCGGGATGCCGTTCGTGTTCGAGCAGCCGAACCTCGACCGCCCGACGGAGAGCCACCTGTACTTCGATCCCGGGGACGGGCGTCTGATCACCATCTTCACCAACGACGAGCGCTCGCCCGAGCCCGAGCGCACCCCGACCGACGTCGGCTGCGTCCACCACATCGCCTTCTCGGTGTCGAAGGCGAGCTTTGATCAGGCGGTCGAACGGCTCGGCGAGCGCGGCATCCGGAACAGCGGCGTCAAGGACCGCGGCTTCATGGACTCGATCTACTTCGAGGATCCGCTCGGACTGCTGATCGAGCTCGCGGCCTACCGCTTCGAGCCGCCGCACGGCTTCACGCATTCCGACGTGCTGCTCGAGGCGCACCGGATCCGCGTCGCGCGCGGCGACTACAACATCGCGCAGATCCATCTCGCCGACGCGATCGAGACGCTCGTTGCGCGCGGCCGGGGGTCATTGTCCGACGACCGCTCGCCCAAGAATCCCTACCAACCGCGCGTCCCCTCTCCGGCCGGCGACTAGGAGGCTCCCATGGCCACCAACACACTGAGCATCCTCAAGCCAAGCGTGAACAACCTCTCGACACGGATCTTCATCCGCGCCGCAGGCCTCGACTTCGAGGAGGTCGACGTCTGGGGCAAGAAGAGCACGCCGGAGTTCCTCGCCAAGGACCCCGCCGACCTCACGCCCCTGCTCGAGGAGGACGGCCTCGCCCGCGGCTCGCTGTGGGAGAGTTGCGCGATCATGCAGTACCTGTGCAACCGGCACGGGCTCGACCGGTTCTACCCCACCGACCCGGCCCAGCGCGCGATGGTCGACAGCGCGATGTTCTATCTGATCGGAACGCTGTATCCGCTCGTTGCCCGGGCCACCTATCCGGCCCTCGGCTTCCCCCAATACCCTGGCGAGGTCGGGTCCTCCGCGGCCGACGCCGAGCTCAAGACCCAGGCGCAGCGTGACGCCGTCGCCGCGCTCGCCCAGCCGCTTGAGACCTACCGGACGTTCTTCCTCGGCGACCAGCGGTTCATCGGTGGCGACACGCCCTCCATCGCCGACATCCGCCTCGCGGCGACGCTCGAGTTCCTACGGGTCATCGACTACGAGCTCCCGCCCTGGGGCGAGGAATTCATGGTCGCGATCGAGTCGGCGCTCGGCGACGCCTACGCCGAGCCGGCCGCCGACGTCCGCGGCTATGTCGCCGCGATGAAGTCGGGCGTGTCCTGAAGGCGCCGATTAGCGGTGTATGAACCCGGCCGGTCTGGGGACCCGGCCGACCGTAACATCGCCGCGGTGTCGCCACTGGACAGCAACGCCCTCGGGACCGAAGACGCTCCCGTGCCCCCGGCGCAGACCGAGCCGGATGGCGCCGTGCCGGCGTCGGGGCGCTCGGCGTCCCCTCGCCGGCTGCCGCCCGACGCGTGGGCGCTCGGCGCGATCGTGCTCGCCGTCGTCGTGGCCAATCTTCCCTATCTCCTCGGCTTCTTCGACCCCGATCCGCTCCACGCCCGGGCTGGGCTGGCGTCGTCGCTGACCCCGGGCGTGCTCGGCGGCAAGCCGACGATCGATCCCAACAACGGCCTCTCCTCGCAGGCCATCGGCCATCTCGCGGCGGTTGATCTCCTCCATCTCCGGGCGCCGTGGTGGAATCCGTATGAGGGGACGGGGATGCCGCTGCTGGGCGAGACGCAGTCGGCGGCGCTGTTCCCGCCGACGCTGCTCACCGCGCTGGCGAATGGTCAGCTGCTCGAGCGGATGCTGCTCGAGCTGGTCGCCGGGGTCTGCACCTATCTGCTGCTGCGGCGGTTGTCGATCACCCGCTGGGCGGCGGCCGCCGGCGGGATCGCCTTCGCCCTCAACGGCACCTTCGCCTGGTTTGCGCACGCGGCGATCAATCCGGTCGCGTTCCTGCCGATGCTGCTGCTCGGGATCGAGCGGGCGTTCGCCGCCGCCCGCGAGGGACGACCCGGTGGCTGGCGGCTGCTCGCGCTCGCCGGGGCGCTGTCGATCTACGCGGGGTTTCCCGAGGTCGCCTACATCGACGCCCTGATGGGCCTGGCCTGGCTCGGGTGGCGCTGCGGCTGCCTCCCGCGCGCGCAGCTTCGCACCCTCCTCACCAAGGGCGCCCTCGCCGCGCTGACGGCGGCGTTGCTCGCCGTGCCGGTGCTGCTCACCATGCAGGGCTTCCTCAGCCACGCTGACATCGGCGTCCACACGAGCTCGCGCCTGGGTACCGAACATCTCGGCGGCCACGCTCTCGCGCAGCTGCTCATGCCCTACGTCTACGGGCAGATCAACGCCGACCCGCGGGCCACGATCTGGGTGATGGTCGGGGGCTACGCATCGATCCTGCCCGTGATGTTCGCCGCGCTCGGCGCGTTCGCCCGTGGCCGGCGGGGGCTGCGACTCGTGCTGCTCGGCTTCGGCCTGCTCGTGTTCGCCCGCATGTACGGAGTACCGCCGCTGCTCGGCCACGTCATCGGCGTGCTCCCCGCGATGGCGCGGATCCAGTTCTTCCGCTACGCCACGCCGACGCTCGAGCTCACGGTCATCGTGCTCGCCGCGCTCGGACTCGACGACCTCGCCCGGGTGCCCGAGCACCGGCGCCGGCTCCTGTGGGCCGCGCTCGCCGCGCTCGCCGTCGTGGTCGGTGTCGCCTACGACGCTCGCGTGCTCGTCGACTACTTCGGCCGGCAGTTCGCCCACCACACCTACTTCGTCGTGTCGATCGTCTGGGCCGTGGCCGTCGTGCTCGCCGCCGGCCTCGTCGCCTTCATCCGCGCACCGCGGACGCGGATCGTGCTGCTCGCCTCGCTCGTGGCGATCGACGCCGTGGCCCTGTTCGTCGTGCCCGAGCTCGCCGCGCCGCGCTCGGTCACCGTCGACCCCACGCCGACCGCCTACCTCGAGCGCCACCTCGGCGACGGGCGCTTCTTCACGCTCGGACCGATCCAGCCCAACTACGGCTCCTACTTCGGCCTCGCCTCGCTGGACATCAACGACTTCCTGCCGCGCGCCTACTCGAACTACATCCACGCCCATCTCGACCCGGCCGTCGACCCCGGTTTGTTCACCGGCACGGGCGGCGGCTTCCGGGCCGGCGCGACGCCGACGCCGACGGGCGAGTTGCTGCATCACCTGGCCGGCTATCGCGCCGCCGGGGTGCGCTACGTGCTGACGGCGGCCGGGCAGGCGCTGCCCCAGAGCCCGCGGACCTTCCGGCTCGTGCTGCGCACCCCGACCACGCGGATCTACGCACTCAGCGGCGCGGCGCCGTACTTCAGCGCCGCCGGCTGCCTGATCCGGCCCGATGGCCGCCAGAGCGCGCAGGTCTCCTGCTCGCGCCCGGCCGTGCTCGTCCGCCGCGAGACCTGGTTCGCGGGCTGGAGCGCGACCGTCGACGGCCGGGCGGTGCCGATCCGCCGGGTCGACGGCCTGTTCCAGGCCGTGCCGCTCCCCGCCGGTTCCCACCGCGTGCAGTTCAGCTTCGCACCGCCGGGCATCACGTGGGCGCTGCTGGCGGCCCTCGCCGGCGCGGTCCTCATGTGCGTGCCGTCGCTCGCGCGCCTCCGCGGACGGCGAGCGCGCCAAGCCGCGTCAGCGTGAGCGCGGCGAGCAGCACGACGAACGGCTCGAGCGCCGTCCGGAACCGGGGCGTCTCGCTGATCACGAACACCGTCGTGATGAACTGCAGCAGCGGCACGAGCCACAGCGCCCCCGGCGCGCGGCGCGCCGCCGGCAGGAACACGCCGACGAGCGCGAGCAGCCCGACGACGTAGAACATGATCGCGCCGGCCACGGCGGGCCTCGGCGGTAGGTCGATCGTGGCGGCGCCGAAGCGCACTCGGGCGAAGCCGGTGAGGTCGAACAGGCGGATCGTGTTGTGCCAGAACACGCTGGCCAGATAGGTGGGATGCGCGGTGACGAAGCTGACCGCGTCGTGACGCAGCGCGGCGTCCACCGTCGTTTCGGCGTGCGCGCCCTGCTCGAGGTAGAAGCCGTGGAGGCCATCGATGTGCGAGAGGCCGAGCCATGTCGCCGGCTCGGCGCGATCGGCCCGCGAGCTCGCGTTGTAGGTCCCGACGAGCGTGCCACCGCTCTCGGTGCTGATGGGGACGAACTGGTGCAGGACGACGGCGTTGCGGAGCGTCCAGCCCCCGATGACGAGGACGGCGACGGCGAGCACCGCGACGGCGTCGCGCGCGCTGCGGAGCCGGCGACGCGACCGGCCGCGGTAGCGCCCGCTCGTCGCAGCGAGCGCGGCCACGCCGATCACGACGACGAGACCGTTGCTGCGGGTCAGTGCCGACAGCCCCGCGAGCATGGCGGCGAGGATCAGCCAGCCCGCCCCGCCCCGGTCGCGCCAGCGCAGGACCGCGCACAGGGCCCCGAGCATGAGGGCCACGTAGAGGACCTCGGAGATGAGCGTCCCGGAGGCGAGGATGAGCGGCATGTAGACCGCGGCCACCCCGGTCGCGACGAGGGCGACCTTACGCCCCCAGACCATCGCTCCGAGCAGGCCGATGAGGCCGACGTCGAGCACGCCCAGGAGGATCTGAAAGGCCCGGGCGAAGTCGAGCCGGTTTCCGCCGAGCCACTTCGCGAGCAGCTCCGGGACCGCAAGCGCGTAAGGGTAGGCCGGGGGCCGGTACGCCGTCGGGCGCGAGACGAGGTGGGCGCCCGGACGCCCCGGCGCGGACACGCAGGGCGTGCGCGGCAGCCCGGTCACCGGCGGGCAGCCGCGGCGTGTCACCCAGACGTGCGCGTCGGAATACCCGCCGGTCTGCGCGATGTCCGTCCCGAGGCGCAGATAGTCGTGGGGATCGAGCTGCGGCGTGTAGCCCGGCGTGGCCAGCATGAAGGCGACGCGCGCGAGCAGCGCGACGGCCAGGAGCAGCACGGCGACGCGGCGCGCGGTCATCGATCGCCCACCGCGCGAGGGTATTCAGTCGCTCGGACCGACGGCGCCCGCCGGATGCGGGACGGCACCGCCGTGGCACTGCTTCCACTTGCGCCCGCTGCCGCACGGGCAGGGGTCGTTGCGCCCGCGCCGCGCGTCAGCGGCGCGGTAGGCGTCCATGATCTCCGCCGGGGCGCGGTCGGCGGCGAGCAGCTCGGCCATCGCCCGCATCGGCTCCCCGACGTGGTCAAAGAACCGCTTGAACGACGGGCACAGATAGTTGAGGCCCGGCTCGCCGTCGGGCGTCGTCGTGAAGCGATCCTTCGGACACCCGCCGTGGCAGGCGAAGCGCACGTCGCACTCGCGACAGAAGCGCGGCAGCGTATCCCGCTTGGCGAGACCGAACTCCCGCTGTTGCTCGGAGGCGACGAGATCGACGAGATGCCGCTCACCGATGTTGCCGAGCAGGTAGCGCGGCTCGACGAAGTGATCGCACGAGTACACGTCGCCGGTGTGCTCGAGCGCGAGCGCGAGCCCGCACGTCTCACAATGCACGCACAGACCCGGCGGCTCCCCCACCCAATTCGCCAGCGCCGTATCGAACATCTGCACATACACCGAGGCGACATCGCGACGCACCCACTCCTCGAAGACGTCGACCAGGAACCGCCCATACCCCTCCGGGCTCACCGACCGCCCGGTCACGACCTCGCCGTCCTGCACATACAACGGCCGGTCGCGCCACGAGGACCACGGCACGGTGCCGTCCGCCGCCGCCTCGGCCACCCGCTCGATGATCGGGATGAACTGCATGAACCGCGCGCCACACTCGTCGCGCAGGAAGCGGTAGACCTCGCGCCCGCGATCCTGATTGGCTGCGTGCACGGTCGTCAGCACGTTGAACTCCGCGCCGGCCGCCCGGAGATGCCCGAGGCCGCGCATCACCTGGTCGAAGCTCCCGCGGCCGCCCTTCGTCACCCGGAAGGTGTCATGGATCTCCCGCGGTCCGTCGATCGAGATCCCGACGAGGAAGTCGTTCTCCTTGAAGAACGCCGCCCACTCCGCGTCGATCTTCGTGCCGTTGGTCTGAATCGTGTACTCCGCCCGCTGGCCAGGCCGCAAATGCTGGTTGACGAGCTCGACCGAGCGGCGGAAGAACTCAAGCCCCATCAGCGTCGGCTCACCACCCTGCCACGCGACCTGCACGACCGGCACCCGCGCGTGCGCCTCGACCAGCTGGCGGACGTAGGTCTCGAGCAGCTCATCGGCCATCCGGAAGCGACTGCCCGGATACAGCATCTCCTTGGAGAGGAAAAAGCAGTACGCGCAGTCGAGGTTGCACACCGCGCCGGTCGGCTTGGCCAGCAGGTGGAACGCCGGCGGCGCGTCGGTGGCGATCGGAGTCGGCGCGGCCATCGGGCACACTCAGTCTAGTGAGCGGGGGTCGGTCATCGCCCGAAACGGGTGATGGCAGCAGGGCCGGCCGCAGCCAAGCTCGTATCTGATCTTCATGACGACCGGTGTGGCTCAGTCGCCTCAGGGCGGCACCACGGTTGAGGTGACCCGCGGGGCGAGCGCTGAGCCCGTGGGAGCGATGACGCGGGCGATCGCCTGGATCCTCGACGCGGTGCTCGTCAACCTTGTCGCGATCATCACCGGTATCGGCGTCGAACTCATCCTCTCGATGATCCCGATCTCGAAGGACCTGTCATCCGTTCTCAAACCACTCGCCGCCGTGGTCTACGCCGTGTGGGCCGCGGCCTACTTCGTCGTCTTCTGGTCGGTTGCCGGGCAGACGCCGGGCGCTCGGGTCATGCAGATCCGGCTCGTCCCGGCCCGGGGCGGTCGGGTCAAGCCGGTCCGCGCGCTGATCCGCTGGGTGGGCATGAACGCCGCGATGCTGATGCTGTTCCTCGGCTACGTGCCCGTTCTCGTGGGGCGCCGGCCTTTGCCCGACTGGCTCGCCCACACGCTCGTCGTCGACGCTCCTGAGACGTCGCTGGCCAGCACCCGGCGAGCGACGCGCGACGCCGCCCGGGCAAGCGCAGCCGAGGCGGCAAGCGCAGCCGAGGCCGCGAGCAACGCCGGAGCGGCCCCCCGTCAGCCTTAGGGTCCGCCCCCGCAGGGCGTCTGGTCTGCGAGGATCACCGCGTGGCCGATCCGTTGGCTGAGCGCGACGAGCTCGACGCCGCCCTGCGGCTTGCCTACGACGAGGCCCGGCGCTACCTCGAGACGCTCGATCACGATCGCGTCGTCCGGCCCGGGGCCGAGGCGGCGATCGAGCGCTGGAGCGACCCGATGCCCGAGGCCGGCGACGGCACGCTCACCACCCTCGCCGCACTCGCCGGCCGGGCCCGGGCGACGGCCACGCGCTCGAGCGGCCCGCGCTTCTTTCACTTCGTGATGGGCGGCGGAACCCCCGCCGCGCTCGGTGCCGACTGGCTCACTTCGACCTACGATCAGGTCGCGTTCGCCTGGGCGTCCTCGCCGTTCGCCGCGCGGCTCGAGCAGGTGGCCACCGACTGGCTGCGCCAGCTGTTCGAGCTCCCGGAGGAGTTCGGGGGCGTGCTCACGACCGGGGCGACGATGGCGAACTTCGTCGCCCTTGCCGCCGCTCGCACCTGGTACGGCGAGCAGATCGGGGTCGACATCGACGAGGCGGGGCTCCCCGGGGTGCGGCCGCCGTTGATCGTCACGAGCGGGTACGTCCATCCGAGCGCGGTCCAGGCGATCGGGATGCTCGGCCTCGGGCGGGGCACGATCGCGCGCTGCGTCCGCGACGACGTCGGCCGCGTCGACCTCGCGGCCGTCGATCGTGCGCTTGCCGATCGTCGTGAGCCGGCGATCGTGATCGCCAACGCCGGCGAGGTCAACACGGGCGATTTCGACCCGATCTCCGATCTCGCGGAGCTCGCCGACCGGCACGGAGCCTGGCTGCACGTGGACGGCGCCTTCGGACTGTTCGGCCGCCTCGCTCCGGCAACGCGCCCGCTGACCGACGGCGTCGAGCGAGCCGACTCGGTCACCTCCGACGGCCACAAGTGGCTTAACGTGCCCTACGACTGCGGCTTCGCCTTCGTGCGCGAGGTCGATCGGCTCCCGCGCGCGCTCAACGTCGGCGCGGCCTACCTCCCGTCGAGCGACGACCCGCACCCCAGCTTCGGGTTCCGCTCGCCCGAGAACTCCCGGCGCGCTCGCTCACTCGCGGTGTGGGCGACCCTGCGCGCGTACGGCCGCGACGGCTACCGGGAGATGGTGACGCGCCACCTCGCGCTCGCGCAGCGCCTCGCCGCCGCCGTCGACGACGCCCCGGAGCTCGAGCGGCTCGCCGAGGTGCCGCTCAACATCGTCTGCTTCCGCGCGCATCCTCCGGGCTGGGCCGAGGACGCGCTCGACGAGCTCAACCGGCGCCTCGGCGCGGCGCTGCTTGCCGACGGCCGGGTGTTCGCGGGCACGACGACGTACCGCGGCCGGGTGGCGCTCCGGCCGGCGATCGTCAACTGGCGCACGGACACCGCCGATGTTGACCTGCTCGTCGACGTCGTGCGCGAGATCGTCGCCGCCGAGGCGAGCTAGCGTCCCGGCGCGCCCCGAGCGTGACGGGCCGTCATGCGCCGACGGCGGCGGCCGTCTGATCGATCACGAACTCGGCGAACGATTCGACCACCGGGGAGCGGGTGCGCTCGGCGTGCCAGCACAACCCGACCGTCCGCGTGCTCGGCCGGTCGGTGAGGCTGAGCTGGCGGGGCTCGAGCGCGCTGCGCGGCCGGGTCGGCACGACAGCGACGCCGAGACCGGCGCCGACGAGCCCGTTGACGGTGGCGACGTCGTCGCCCTCGAAGGCGACGCGGGGGGCGAACCCGGCCCGCGCACACATCTCGTCGATGATCGCGCGCAGCCCGAGGCCCACGCGGAAGCTGACGAACGGCTCGTCGGCCACCTCACGCAGGGCGACGCGCCGGCGGCGGGTCAACCGGTGCCCGGGCGGAACCACGAGCCGCAACGGCTCCCGGAACAGAGGGTGCCAGCGGACCGCGGGCAACTCGGGGTCGGGGCTGGTCAGCAGGAGGTCGTAATCGCCTTCGAGCAGGTCGGCGACCATGCGGTCGGCGGCGTTCTGCCGCAACCGCATCTCGACCGCGGGATGCTCGGCGCGGAAGCCGCTGACCAGCTCGGGCACGAGCCATGTCCCCAGGGTGTGCAGAAACCCGAGCCGAACCTCGCCGCGCTCGGGGTCCAGTGCCTCCTGGATCGCCTCGAGGCCGCGGTCGAGCTCCCCGACCGCACGCCGGACGTGGCCGGCGAGGAGCACCCCGTACTGATTGGGCACCAGCGAGCGGCCGACCCGGTCGAACAGGGACACGCCGACCGTCCGCTCGAGGCGGTTGATCGAGCGAGACAGGGCGGGCTGCGAGACATTGAGCTCCCGCGCGACGCGGGTGAGGTGGGGGTCGGCGACGACCACGGCGAACCAACGTAGCTCCTGAACCTGCATGACGAGCGAGTCATGCTTTCAGAGCATGGTTCTGCTGTCAATGATGCATTGGACGCAACGCTCTCGGCTTCCTATGGTCAATGGAGATGACTGATCTTCCGCAGGGACACCGCCGCGGAGAGCCCGGATACCGCCGGGCCGCGATCGCCCAGTTCGCCGCGGGCGTCTCCACGTTCGCCGCCCTCTACGCGACCCAGCCGCTGCTGCCGCTGCTCAGCTCCGACCTTCACGTCGGCCCGACGAGCTCGGCGCTCAGCCTTGCCGTCGCCACCGGTGCGCTCGCTCTCGCCCTCCTCCCCGCCGGCTGGCTATCTGACCGGATCGGCCGGGTACCCGCGATGAGCGGCGCGCTGTTCGCCGCCGCGCTGCTCGGCCTGCTCGCGGCGGCGGCACCCAACTTCGGCGTGCTGCTGCTCATCCGCGCGCTGCAGGGCGCCGCGCTCGCGGTCATCCCGGCCGTCGGCATGACCTACCTGGCCGAGGAGATCCACCCGGGAGCGCTCGGCAGCTCGATCGGCCTGTTCATCGGCGGCAACGCGATCGGCGGTATGGCCGGCCGCCTGATCGCCGGGTCCCTTGCCGAGGCCGGGGGGTGGCGCCTGGCCATCGCCGGCGTCGCCGCGCTCAGCCTCGCCTGTGCCTTTATCTTCTGGCGCGTGGCCCCGGCCTCGCGCCGCCACCGGCCGGCGAAGACGAGCTTCCAGACCGCGCTCAGGTCGATCGCCATGCACGCCGGCGACCGTGGACAGCTGCGGCTCGACGCTATGGGGGCGTTGCTCATGGGCACGTTCGTCGCGGTCTACAACGGCCTCGGGTTCCGGCTCGCGGCGCCGCCCTACGGCCTCGGCGAGGCCGCGGTCGCCGCGGTGTTCCTCGTCTACCCGCTCGGCTCGCTGTCCTCGGCCGTGGCCGGGCGCCTTGCCGACCGGATCGGACGTCGGCGCGTCCTGCCCGCCGGGGTGCTCATCGCCCTCCTCGGCGTCGCCGTCATGGACACCCGGCCGCTGGCCCTCGTGATCGCCGGCGTCGCCCTGCTCACCGTCGGCTTCTTCGCCGCGCACTCGGTCGCCTCGAGCTGGGTCGGCCGCCGCGCCGATCGCGCGCCCGCCCAGGCCTCGGCCCTGTACCTGCTCGCCTACTACATCGGCTCGACCGTCGGCGGCCCGCTCGGCGGACTGACCTGGAGCTCCGATCGCTGGAGCGGCGTGAGCCTCCTGGCCGGAGTGCTGCTCATGGCCGCGCTCACCGTCTCGCTGCGCCTGCGGCGCACGCCGCCGCTGCGGCCGGTCACGGCCTAGTCGGGGCGATCACCCGGTCACGTACGCTGACACCGAGCAGTCCGAGGTTGCCGCTGCGCCCGTGGTCCATGGATCATCAAGCCACGTCGGGCTGTTGCTGATCCTCCATCCCTGCCCGCTGCAACCGCCCTTTTCGGCGAGACTCAGCGTTCCGCTGCCCTGGACATGAATGATCACCCACACCTTCTCACCTCCGGTAACGCCCAGGGTGCGAGCGCTGCCGACCTGCAGCCCGCCCATGTCGAGCCAACCGGCCCCGTTCAGCGCATTGGTGGCCGCATCGCCGATCTGCGCGCCGGGATAGCCGTTGTTGTCGGCGTAGACTGCGGCTTCGATCGTCGGCGAGCCGGACACCCCCGCCGCCTGGTAGACGAACATGTCGCTGAGTGTTCCTGTCGATGAGATCGTTCCCCGCGTCGCGAGCGCCTGTCCTGTACCAGACAGGCTGATCGCGCCGCCTTCGACCGCGTAGTCGCCACCCAGGAAGCCCTTCGGCAGTGAGGGACCAGAGGCTGACGCTTGCACCACGCTGGTCGGGGCGGAGCTTGCCGACGCCTGGCCTTGGCTGTTCGTTGCCGTGACGACGACGACGATCGTGTGACCGACGTCATTGGCGGTCAGCGTGTAGGTACTGCCGGTCGCGCCCGAGATCTTCACGCACGAACCGCCCGTACTGCTGCAATCCTCCCACTGATAGGTATACGTCGGCATCGGGTTCCCGCCCCACGACCCGCTACTCCCGCTCAGCACCTGCCCCTGACTCACCACGCCGCTGACCGCCGGCGCGCCCGAATTCGTCGGTGCCGACAGCGCCGCCTGCACGACACCGGTCGGGGCGGAGCTTGCCGACGCCTGGCCCTGGCTGTTCGTCGCGGTTACCACCACGACGACCGTGTGACCGACGTCATTGGCGGTCAGCGTGTACGTACTGCCGGTCGCGCCCGAGACCTTCACGCACGAACCGCCCGTACTGCTGCAATCCTCCCACTGATAGGTATACGTCGGCATCGGGTTCCCGCCCCACGACCCGCTACTCCCGCTCAGCACCTGCCCCTGACTCACCACGCCGCTGACCGCCGGCGCGCCCGAATTCGTCGGTGCCGACAGCGCCGAAGCTGCCCCGATGTCGGACAACTCGGTCGACCAGTACGACACCGTCGGCAGCACGTTGTAGGGATTCGGGAGCGTGGCCGATGTCACATACACGTACCCAGCGTTGCGCGTCTTGCTCAGTTGGACCGCTGTGGCCATTGCCGAGGTCGTAGACGCCCCGTAGATCACGTGCCAGAAGTGAGAAGCGGGGTAACTACTCACCCAGGACGGAGCCGAGTAGGAGCTCGTGTATTCGCTGGCCGTGCCCTCGAAAGTCAGGAGTGTGTCAGCGGCAGCCGCGTAGCACTGATCGGTCTGCGTCCCCGGATTCAGAACCGTATGCGCTGTGACACTCAGGGCCTTCACGTAGCTGTTGAGCTGGGCGTAATACGCCTCCTTCGTGCAGCTCGTGCTTGCCTGGTCGAAGAAGATGCCCTGTACCGGATACCAGCTGTAGTACTTAGTGACGTCCGACTCCACCGCGCTCAATGAACGATTCCCGTAGTTCGTGTAGACGTAGCCCACCACAGTGATTCCAGCCGCCTCTGCAGACCGAACTGCGCTGAGGTAGTTGGGGTCAGGGCCAGATCCCGGCCCACTGCTTGGATTCAACACCGCCAGCGTTCCCGGACCGGCCTGATCGAGCTGAGTCCAGTAGTTGGGACTCCCGCCGGGATAGAAATAGGCTGGTACGGCGATGCTCTGGGCGGCGGCCGAGCCGGCAGCTACCCCGAGGACGATCAGAACGGCGAGCAGCGGTCCAGCGCGCCGCAATCCTGCGCTCGAGCACGCGCATCTTGCCCCGATCATCGCAACCCTCGCATTCTGAAGCTGCAAAAAACTCATTAACCCTACGTCGACTCCTCTCGGGTGTCATCCGTGCTGAATACGGCTGCAGCGCCGAAACCGCGCTGCGGCACGTCCAGGACTTCGCTGACCGCCTCGAGCGCCGCCTGGTTACTCATCACCGCGGGCGTGCCGAGCTCCGGCTCGCAACGGCCGATCGCCGCATTCTCGACCAGCCCCCATGCCGTGGACTGGGCGACCTCGAAGCCGTCAGCCTCGAGACTCAGGCGACCACGCCCGGCGACGCGATTCTCTGACTAAGATCAGAGGTGATGGTCACCAGCTCTGGGCGCGTCGAACAGGTCCGGCGGTTCAATCGCGTCGTCACCCAGCGGATCGGCGCACTGAACGATCGCTACCTCGCGCGGGCCCGCCCGCTCGGCGCCTCGCGCGTGCTCTGGGAGATCGGGACCGAGGGATGCGAGGTCCGCACGCTTCGCTCGCGCCTGGGCCTCGATTCCGGCCAGCTGAGCCGCTCGCTGCGCTCGCTTGAGGCGGACGGGCTCGTCGAGCTGGCGCCGAGCCCGGCCGACCGGCGGATTCGCGTCGCGCGGCTGACGCCCGCCGGCCTCGCGGAGCGCGAGCTCCTCGACGTGCGCAGCGACGAGCTTGCCGCATCGATCCTCGCGCGGCTCGGCGAGGCCGAGCGGGAGCGGCTCGTCAGCGCGATGCGCACCGTCGAGCGTCTCATCGCCGGTTCGCTCATCGAGATCCGGCTCGTCGACCCGGCGGCACCCGATGCCCGCCGGTGCCTGCGCGCCTATTACGCCGAGCTGCGCCGTCGCTCGGACATGCCGTTTGATCCGGCGAGCGGCAGCACCGCCGAGCCTCATGAGGTCAGTCCTCCGGCCGGCGCCTTTCTCATCGCCTACGCCGGCGATGAGCCGGTCGGCTGCGGAGCGCTCAAGCACCACGAGGGCGAACCGTCGGACATCAAGCGCATGTGGGTCGCCGAATCGGCCCGCGGCCTCGGCATTGGCCGCCGGCTGCTCGAGGCGCTTGAGCAGCTCGCCCACGACCACGGCGATCTGTCCGTGCGATTGGAGACCAACCGGGCCCTCGTCGAGGCGATCGGCATGTACCGATCCGCGGGGTACCGCGAGGTGCCGGCGTTCAACGATGAGCCCTTCGCCGACCACTGGTTCGAGAAGCGACTCGGGTGATCAGGCGGCATCGTCGTTACGCTTGCCGCGAGATGCGGGACTTCGGCGCCTATCTGGAGCGCGTGGGCCTGAGCGAGTCCGACTCAGCAACCTGGCACGAGATTCACCGTGCTCACGCGACCTCGATTCCGTTCGAGAACATCGATCCGCACCGTGGCATTCCGGTCTCGCTCGCCCAGGATGACCTCGAGCGCAAGCTCGTCCACGACCGGCGCGGCGGCTACTGCTTTGAGCAGAACCTGCTGCTCGGCTCCGCCCTGGAGCATCTCGGCCTCGAGGTTGAGCCGATGCTCGCACGGGTCCGCGCGGGTTCCCCGGCGGGGAGCGTGCGGCCGCGTGGACATCTTGTGCTCCGCGTCACCGACCGCGATGGGACAGCCTGGCACGCCGATGTCGGCTTCGGCCTCGGCACGCTGCTCGAGCCGATTCCGTTTGGTCCCAGCCTCGCCGCCGAACACCGGCAGAACGGGTGGAGCTTCCGCGTCGTGGAGGATGGACAGGAGCTCCTGCTGCAGACACGCGTCGACGGCGCCTGGTCCGACGTCTACGCCTTCCCGCCCGAGCCGGTGCCGCAGGTCGACATCGAGACGAGCAACTGGTGGACGTGCACGCATCCGCGGTCTCCGTTCGTCTTTGGGCTGATCGCCGCCGTCAATCGCCCCGACGGGACCCGCGAGGCGCTCAGCGACTGGAGCGGTCCGGTCCAGCTCACCGTCCAGGCGCCGGGGCGGACGGAGACCGCCGAGGCGTCACGGGAGGCGATCCCTCAGCTCCTCGCCGACCGGTTCGGCCTGCCGGGGTTTGCCCTCGGCGACGACGGCCGCGTGCGCTGAGCCGTCGGCCTCGGCGATCGCGCGGGCGGCGATCCGGCCGGTGAACACGCACCCGCCGAGGAAGGTCCCCTCGAGCGACCGGCGGCCGTGCATGCCGCCGCCACCGAACCCGGCGGCCTCGCCGACGGCGTAGAGGCCGCCGATCGGTTCGCCGTCGGGCCGCAGCGCGCGGGACTGAAGGTCCGTCTGGACGCCGCCGAGGCTCTTGCGGGCCATCACCGTCATACGGATGGCGATCAGCGGCATCGCGTCCTCGTCGACGATCGGCTGGAACTTGCAGGTCCGCAGGCGGTCCCCGCGCCAGTTGCGCAGCTGGGCGATCCGCCGGAGCTGGTCGTCGTTGTGGAGGGGCGCCCCGCGTGCGATGGTGGCGTCGTAGCGGGCGACCTCGTGCTCCATGCGCCCGGGGTCGAGCGCCCCGTCGCCGGTGACCTCCTGCATCCGGCCGGCGAGCTCGGCCAACGAGCGGCCGCTGACGAAGTCCGGGCAGTGATCGACGAAATGCCTGACCAGCGTCGGCTTGCCGAGCAGGATCGAGGCCAGGAAGCGCAGGATGCGCTTCTCACGGAGGTTCGGGTTGTGCTGCGAGCCCGAGACGTCGAGCTCACGGCGCGCGATCTTCCAGTTGCAGATCATCCAGTAGTAGCCGCGTTCGTCCTCGCACATCCGCTCGAGCGCGTAGTGCGCGTCGAAGGTCGGGATGAGCGCCGTCGGGCCGTAGCGCCGGCCGGTGGGATCGAGCACGAGACCCGACCGTGGCGGGATCAGCTTGAGACCGTGTCCCGGCCGGCGCGGCCGCGGGTGACGCACCGCATCGGCGTAGTTCCACATCCGGGAGATGTGGGTCACGTTGCCACCGATCCGCGTGACCTCCGAGTGCATCGCGCCGTCGGCATAGTAGTGCGAGCCCATCAGGATCTCGGCCGGGGGCGCCCCGAGCTCCGCCGGCCATTCCCGGCGCACGATGTCGAGGTTGCCGCCGACGCCCCCGGCGGCGACGACGACGTGCTCGGCGTCGACCGTGGCCTCGACGCCGGTGTCCTCGTGCACCGTCCGGCACCCCGTCACCGCGCCGTCATCGACAAGCAGCTCGCTCACCCGGGCGCGGAACCGGATCTCAAGGTCGCTGCGCCGTGGGTGACGCATGATCGCGCCCCACACCGCGTCGACGAGCGCCTGCCCGCACCCCCAGGTCAGGTGGAAGCGAGGAACGGAGTTGCCGTCGCCGTACACCCCGCGCTCGGCCCAGTTGACGACCGGGAAGAACCGGACGCCGTGGGACTTCAGCCAGCCGCCGACCTCGTCCCGGGCGCGGGCGACGTACGCCTCGGCCCAGCGCTGCGGCCAGACATCGGACTCGTCGAAGTCGGCGACCCGCCGCCAGTCCGCGAGGGCGAGCTCCACGCTGTCCCGTATGCCCGAGAAGCGCTGCTCGCGCGTGTCGACCATGAACATGCCGCCGAAGGACTCACGGGCGAGGCCGCCGAGTTCGTGCGGCTGGCAGCGGTCGACGAGGAGGACCCGCAGCCGGGTGCGCTCGAGCAGGTCGAGGGTGGTCACGAGGCCGGCCAGTCCGGCTCCCACGACAACGACGTCGGTCGACCCTGTCTCGGCCATGCGGGCACCGTACCGGGAGTTCGCATCGACCGCGCCGTGTGCGGGAGACTGCCCGCTAGGGTGAGCGGCCCGAACTGAAAGGCCGCCGCCTCGACGTGAAGGAGCCCGAAACGGTCCCCGCCACCACACCCGCTCGTACGGTTGCCGACGTGGTCGGTGAGACGATCGGCGCGCTGGGCGTGCACGACGTCTTCGGCGTGCTGGGCTCAGGGAATTTCGTGGTCACGAACGCGCTGGCGCGCTCGGGAGCGGTCTTCCATCCCACGCGACGCGAGGATGGCGCCGTGTGCGCGGCCGACGGCTACGCCCGGGTGTCGGGTCGCGTCGGGGTCTGCAGCGTCCACCAGGGGCCGGGACTGACCAACACACTCACCGGCCTGGCCGAGGCCGCGAAGAGCCGCTCACCGGTCCTCGTGCTGGCCGGTGAGACGCCAGCGGCCGCCCTGATGTCGAACTTTCGCATCGATCAGCATGGATTGGTCGAGTCGGTCGGCGCGATCGCAGAGCGTCTCCACTCCCCGGACACGGCGGCCGACGACGCGCTGCGCGCGCATGAACGGGCACGGATCGAGCGCCGCCCGGTCGTGCTGATGCTCCCCATCGATATCCAGGCGCAATCGCCGACGCAGGCGGCGCCGGCCCGCGCCGCCGCCCCGGAACTGCCGGCGCCCATCCCGCCGCCGGAGGCGGTGGGCAGAGCGGCGGACATGCTCGTGCAGGCGGAGCGTCCCGTGATCATCGCCGGGCGCGGTGCCGTCGCTGCGGGTGCGGGTGCGGCGCTCGAGGAGCTCGGGGACCTCATCGGCGCACTGCTGGCCACCTCCGCCCCGGCCCACGGCCTGTTCTCGGGGCGCCCCTATGCGCTCGGAATCGCCGGCGGCTTCGCAAGCCCGCTGGCGCAGGAGCTCCTGCGCGAGGCGGACGGAATCCTTGCGGTCGGCGCCTCCCTCAACCACTGGACCACCAGGCACGGCACGCTCGTCAGCTCCGGCGCGCGGGTGATCCAGATCGATGCCGAACCACGCGCGATCGGGCGCAATCATCCCGCCGATCTGGCCCTGATCGGCGACGCCAAGGCGGCGATCGAGGCACTCGCGTCGCAAGTGAGGGCACGCAATCGCCGCGCTACCGGCATGCGCCGCCTCGGCCTCGCTGAGGAGCTGGCGGCCCGGCGATGGGAGCACGAGCCCTATCGCGACAAGTCGACGGACGGGTTCATCGACCCTCGCACGCTGACGATCAGCCTGAATCGCCGGCTCCCGCACGACCGCGCTGTCGTGGTTGACTCGGGCCACTTCACTGGCTACCCGTCGATGTACCTCGACGTCCCCGACGCTCGATCATGGCTGTTCGTCAACGGGTTTCAGGCTGTTGGACTGGGCATTGCGAGCGGGCTCGGCGCCTCGATCGCCGGGCCGAACCGGCCGACTGTGGTGGCGGTTGGGGATGGCGGTGCGTTCATGGCCCTGCAGGAGCTTGAGACGGCCGCACGCCTGAGACTCAACCTCCTGGTCGTGATCTACGACGACGCGGCCTACGGTGCCGAGGTCCATCACTTCGCGCCGCTGGGGCATGACGTCTCTCGCGTCCGCTTCCCGGAGGCGGACCTCGCTGCGATCGCGCAGGCGGCGGGAGCGAGGGCGGCCACGGTGCGAACCGTGCATGATCTGGCCGTGGTCGAGGAGTGGCTGGCCGACCCCGACGGTCCACTCGTGCTCGATGCGAAGGTCAACCCAACGATCGCGGCGGAATGGCTCACCGAAGCCTTCCGCGGCGGGTGAGAAAGGACGGCAGCGCCAATGGCAAGCACCGATACCTCGCCGGTCACCACATTGCTCGACGCCCTCGGCGCGGGCGGAGGCGTCGAGATCCTCGATCTCACCCAGCCGCTCACCGAATCGACGCCGATCATCCAGCTCCCGCCCCCTTTCGCCAACACCCCCCGCCTGAGTCGCGAGGAAATCAGCTGCTACGACGACCGCGGGCCGGCCTGGGCCTGGTACACGCTGACGCTCGGCGAGCACACGGGCACGCACGTCGACGCCCCGATCCACTGGGTGACCGGACGGGACGGAGCCGACGTGTCAGCGATCGAGCCACGGTCGCTCATCGGCCCGGCGTGCGTGATTGACAAAACGGCGGAGACCGAACGCGATCCCGGCTATCTGCTGACCGTCGCCGATCTCGAGGGGTGGGAGCAGGAGAACGGCCGCGTGCCCGACGGGGCCTGGATCCTCTTCCGCACCGGCTGGGGCGAGCGGGCCGGCAACGAGGCGCGCTTTCTCAATGCGGGCGAGAGCGGACCGATTACGCCGGGACCCGATGTCGAGGCGTCCCAGTGGTTGGCTTACGAGCGCGACATTGCCGGCTTCGGGGTGGAGACCGTCGGCATCGACGCCGGCGGAGCCCACGGCTTCGAGCCCCCGTTCCCGGTCCACAACCTCCTCCTCGGTGCCGGCCGGCTTGGCCTCACGCAGCTGGCCAACCTCGACAAGCTGCCGGTCACCGGAGCACTCCTGATCGTGGCGCCGCTGAAGCTGGTCGGCGGAACCGGCAGCCCGAGTCGTGTCTTCGCGCTGGTGTCCGACGGGTAGCGGCTGAGCCTCCGGCCCCGGCTAGACGGCCTGCAGGAGGTGGCGCTCGAACGCCCAGACGGTCGCGGCGGTCCGGGTGCGCACGCCTGTCTTCTCGAAGATGTGCTGGACGTGGTGCCCCGCCGTCTTGGCGGAGATCCCGAGGGTCTCGGCGATCTCCTTGTTCGTCTTTCCCGCGGCGAGCGCGAGCAGGACCTCGAGCTCGCGATCCGTCAGCCCCGCGGGCAGCTCCCGTGGGCGCTTCGCGACGCGGTGCCCGGCCGCGGCGAGCACGGCGTCGACCGCCTCCGGGCACAGGCGGCCCTCCTGGGCCTCGCGCAGCAGCTCGGCCTCCGCGTCCGCGGCGTCGAGCGCGGGGCGGTGCGGGCGCCGCTCTCGCATCGCCTGGTAGGAATCGGCGGCGGCGAGGATGCGCGCCGCCTGGCCGAGGGCCGGCGCCAGCGTCTTGCGGTGGTAGCCGGCGCCGTCGAGACGCTCGTGATGGGCACCCGCGAGCTCGCCGATCGACGCCAGGGCGGGCGCGTGGGCGAACGAGCGCTCGGTGAAGTACGGATGCAGTTGCACGTTCTCCCAGTCGGTGAGACCGAAGGGCCCGGGCTTCTCCCAGATCGCGTTCGATACGGCGACTCGGCCGAGATCGAGCGCGAGCGCGGCGCGTCGGATCATGATCACCTCGTCCTCGGGCAGGCCGAGTCGCCAGGCGGCTGCCTCGGCGAGCTGGGACGTGCCCTCGGCGTGTCCGCGCAGCCAGTAGGACTTGAGGTCGGTGAACGTCCCGACCACGCGGAACGCGGCATCGATCTCCTCGCCGGTCATCCACCGCTGGGGTGGCGGCTCGGCCGCCATCGCCTGCTCCCAGATCAGCGCGTCGTCGAGCCCGGCGAGCAGCTCGTCGAAGTTGTCGGTCGCGAGGGCGGCCAGGTGCGGGTCGTAGGCGCCGCCCGCGCGCCGCTCGATCACCTCGCGTGCCCGATCGGGGCCCGCGGCCGACAGGAAGACCGAGATGTCACGCGCGACGTGGAGAACCCGCGCCGGCGGCGCGATCCCCTCCCCCGCGGCCGCGCCGGGAAACCCGTTCCCGTCCCAGCGCTCGAAGACGTACGCCAGGTCCGCGATGACGCCGGGTCCGAAGCCGAGCCAGCCGGCGAAGCGCTGCGCGACCTCGCAGTGGAGGGCAAACGTCGAGCGCGCGATCTCGACCGCGTTCTCGAGCGCCTCGGCGACCATGACCTGACGAACCTCAGGCGGTCGTCCCTGTCCCACGACGTCCATGAGGAACGCCCCGACTTCTTCGGGGTTGCCGCCGTCAACGAGGGCGAACTTGGCCCGCGGCGCGATGTCATCCCCGAACAGCTCGGTCTGCTCGGGAGCATCCGACGTGCAACCGAATGAGTGCAGCAGTGAGATGTAGTAGGCGTCGACGAGCTCTGGCGGCGAGAGCTCCGCGAGCTCACCGAGACGGACCGCGAGGATCGCCGTCCTCAGCGCGTGCTCGAGCGGCTGACCGGTACCCAGATCGGTCGCGATCGACATCGCGCCGATCACCTCCGCAGCGCGCACGGGCGGCTGACCTGCGGGGGGTCGCGCTTCGGATGTGCTGCGGGCGGACGCCATCGCGTCGGATCCTAACCGCGCGAGGCCGGCCGCGTCAGGCATCAAGGCTCGACCGGGCCCGCGTCCTCACGCCTGAACGTAGCCGCGTCCTCACGCCTGAACGGAGAAGCCGCCCCGCAGGCGACTCCTCCGTTCATCTGACGGCGTGCGTACCTACGCGACTGTCTGCAGATGCTCCTTGGGCTCGAGCGCGCCCAGGCTCTCGACGACCTCGAGCGTGCCGCTACGCACCTGGGCGATGTACATGTTCACCCGCACATGGTGCTGACCGGCCACCATCTCCGCGGGGCCACCTGGGCCCTGCGCGATCCTCGCGTGGTCGAGCGCCGCGACGACAGCGGCTTGGTCGAGCGAGCCGGCTTCTGTGACGGCGGCCTCCCAGAGCTTGAGGCCGCGGTACATGCCCGTGGCCCCGCTTCCCGCACTGAACTCGGGTCCGTCCGGGAAACGCGCGTCATAGCGGGCGAGCAGATCCTCGCTGAACGGATCGCGCAGCGACTGGTAGTAGTCGATGCACCCGTACAGCCCCTCGATGTGCTCGGGAGGTAGCGCGCCGGCGAGGTTCTCGTCGAAGTACGTCGTGACGATACGCCCGCCACCCCGGGTGAACCCGGATTCGTAGAGCGCCTCGAGGAATGGGAAGCACCCGGGAGGCACGGTCGTGTTGAACACGACGTCCGCACCGCTGGCGTTGATCCTGTCGACCGTCTCGCCCCAGTCGGCGTGATCGAGGGGGAAGTACTCCTCCCCGACGATCTCGCCGCCGTTGGCCGAGGCGACCTCGTGGACCTTCCGGTTCATCACGTGCGGCCAGATGTAGTCCGCCGAGGGCAGGTAGAACGTCCGCGCCCCGGTTTGCTGCATCACCCACGGGATGAGCGGCTCGACCTGCTGCGCGGGAACGGCGCCGGTGCAGAAGAGGAGCGGGTGGTACTCCTGCCCCTCGTACTGCTCGGGGTAGATGTAGAGCGTCGCGCCCTCCACCACCGCCGCTGACTTGATGGCCTGCCTGGTCGAGCTGAAGATGCCGCCCAGGACCACGTCGACGTGATCGTCGCCGACGAGCTTGGCGGCGCTGGCCGCCGCCTGCCCGTCGTCGGACGCGCTGTCCTCCATGAACAGCGCGACCTGCCGGCCGAGCACGCCGCCGGACGCATTGATCTCGTCCACGACCAGCCTGGCGGTGTTGGCCTGGGCGGCGCCCAGGACCGACAACGGCCCCGTCTGGTCGGCGATTACGCCGACTTTGATTGTCTCTCCCATGACGTCGCGCCTAGGCCTCGTAGTTGCCGCCGAATTCCGCCACCTGCGGACGGCCCTTGTGTCCGGCGTCGCGCATGATCGGCGGGACCTCGGGGTCGGAGGCGAAGCTCTGCCAGCCGTCGAGGTCCCAGTCGAAGACCGCCCAGACCCGGTCGCCCTCGTTGGGGTCGCGGAACACGAGCGCGCCCTTCGAGCCGTGCTGCTTGCGCTTCTCTGCACCCTCGGTGGAGAAGACATTCGTGAAGCGGTCGAAGTCCTCGACCGTGGTCGTCACCAGGAGCATCCCGGTCCTCCTTGTTGATTTTCCGGCGTCTTCGAGTGACGCCGACGCTGGCGCGAGTATGCGTCGGGAGGGTCCCCGTGCACATCGGGCAATCGCCCTATGCGCTATGAGGTGGAGCGCCCGTCTGCGATCCAGGCCAGCGGAATCGCTTCGCCGTGAGGGAGCTCGCGCTCGGGCGGCACCGGACGACCCATCGCGATCAGCGCCGCGCGGATCGTGCCGGCGTGAGCGACGACCAGTGCCGGCCCGTGGCCGGCGGCGACCACGTCCAGCGCTTTGCGTGTGCGCACCACCTGCTCGAGCAGCGATTCGCCCGCCGGGAAGGCGAAGTCCTCCGCGCCGGCCTCGAACGCGGCGTGGAGCTCGGGCGAGACCTCCGCGATGTGCGCCACCGATTGCCCCTCCCACGTGCCCCGGTCGGACTCGATCAGATCGTCCAGGATCATCGCTCCGGCCCCGATCACCTCGGCGACCACCGCCGCCGTCTGCCGGGCGCGGAGCAGGGGAGAGCACCAGAGGGCAACCACGCCAAGCGCGGCGGCCTGCTCCGCGAGCCGTGCCGCCTGTTCTCGACCGGCCTCCGACAGCGGCGGGTCGCGCCGGCCGAGGATCAGACGGTGGGCGTTGTCGACCGTCTCGCCGTGGCGAGCCATGAGCAGCGGTACGGGGGCACCCGGCAAACTGCCGCGCTCGAATCGCCGCGGCCGGTGCCGGCGAGGAGCCTCGCCGGCACGGGGTCGCGACCTTCGACTAGAAGATGCGCACGGCCACCTCGGCCGGCGCGTCGAACAGCTCGTTCAGCTCGTCGTCGAGCTTCACGAGCGTCAGGGATGCACCGGCCATGTCGAGCGATGTGCAGTACTCGCCGACGTAGCTGCGCGTGACGTTGATCCCACGGTCGGCGAGCTGTTGATGCGCGCGACCGTAGAGGATGTACAGCTCGGAGATCGGCGTACCGCCGAGGCCGTTGATCATCAGCGCGACCTCGTCACCCGAGGAGTAGGGCAGGTCCGAGGCCACGGCCTCGAGCAGCTCGTCGATGATCGCGTTCGCGTTCGCGAGCTTCTCGCGCCGGCGCCCCGGCTCGCCGTGGATGCCGACGCCCATCTCCATCTCGTCGTCGCCGAGCTCGAACAGCGGCGAGCCCTTGGCCGGCGGCGTGCACGAGGTGAGGGCCATGCCCATCGTGCGGGTGACCGAGTTGACCCGCTCCCCGAGCGTGACGAGCTCGTCGAGCTCGGCGCCGCGCTCGGCCGCGGCTCCGACCGCCTTGATGACGAAGAAGTTGCCGGCGACGCCGCGGCGCCCAACCGTGTACGTGGAGTCCTTCACGGCAACGTCGTCGTCGATGATGATCGTCGCGATCTTGATGTCCTCGGCCTCGGCCAGCTCGCGACCCATGTCGAACGACATGCGATCGCCCGTGTAGTTGTTGATCAGGTGCAGCACGCCTTTCGGGCTGGCCAGCAGCTTCGTCGTCTCGTACACGTAGTCCGACGGGGGCGCGGCGAACACGTCGCCCGGACAGGCGGCGTCGAGCATGCCCTTGCCGACCGCCATGACGTGGGCCGGCTCGTGGCCGGAACCCGAGCCCTGGATGATCGAGACCTTGTCCTCGCGCGGCGCGTCCGCGCGCATGATCAGGTTGTACTCCGGCACGTACCGGAGCGTGCCCGGGTTGGCGAGTTCAACCCCCTTCAGCATCTCGGGTACGAACTGCTGCGGGTCATTGACGAACTTCTTCACCTCTGCTCCTCTCGGGTGTCCTGCCTGTTTCCACGCTCCAGCGGCCTGCCGGCGGCCGGCCCCCGCGTCCCCCACCCGGTTGCCGCTGCGACCGTCAGGCCAGTTCCAGCTCGGCCTCCTGCCAGGCCTTGCTGACGGCTTCGAACATGACCGCGATGCCAACCGCGCCCGCGTCCACCGAGTCCTTGCTGCGGTCACCGGTGTAGGACGCGCGTCCGCGCATCGCGACCATGCCCTTCGTCGCCTCGGCGCTCGTGCGCGCCGTCGTCGCCGCCCGCTCGAGCGCGCTGGCCGCACCCTCGGGGAGCGCTGCCTCGAGCTCGTCGACGGCGGGGACGAGCGCATCGAGCAGCGTCTTGTCGCCGAGATCCGTGTTGCCCCGCTGCTTGATCCCCTCGATCGAAGCGCGCATCGCCGCGATGATCTCCTCGCCGCTCGGCTCGGGCTTGTCGCTCAGCGCGCCCCCGGCCCGCAGGAAGGCGGTTCCCCAGATCGGTCCGGACGTGCCGCCGATGCGCTTGCTCAGGGTGATCGCGGTCTTCTTGAGCAGACCCCCCACGTCGCTGTACTCCATCGCGTCCCAGTCGCTGAGCACGACCTCGAAACCGCGGGCGAGTGAGTAGCCGAAATCGCCGTCCCCGACGACGGCGTCAAGCTCGCAGAAATAGGTCTCGTTATCGACGGCGGTCTGGGCGATCACCCGCACGACCATCTCGCCGCGGGTCAGTGCGTTACCGCTCATACAGCCTCCTTGTCGAGTTGGGGTTGGGTCCGGCAGGCGTCAAGGTCGGCGAGGGTGACAAGCTCCCCGGGCTCGGCCGCGCTGCGGTTGGCGAGCACGATCGCGGGTTCCTCGGGGTCGCCGAGGCTGCTGACGACGAGCACCGCCTCGCTCATGTCCTCCTGCACCGTGTAGCTCGACACCGTCACCACGCAGCGCAGGCCGGCGCCGACCGCGGCGAGCAGGCCGTTGCGCGAATCCTCGATCGCGATAGCGTCGCCGCACGCGAGCGACAGCTGATCGAGCGCCAGGTTGTAGATGGATGGATCCGGCTTCTTCGCCGGGGCCATGTCGCCCGCGAACACCGCAAACTGCGCCGCGTTGACATCCCCGACCGCGTGCTCGAGCACGGCTCGGACAGACTCCTCGGCCGACGTCGAGGCGACCGCGAGCGCCCATCCGGCCGTGAGCGCCTCCTCGACGATCCGGCGGATGCCGGGACGCGCGGGGAGCTGGCCGGCGAGGACCATCTCGCGATACCGGGCGGTCTTGCGCCGATGCCAGTCGGCGAGCAGCTCCTTCTGACCCTCAGGGTCGGCCGGGAGGTCGTTTGCGCGCACGAACTCGTCGGTGAGGAGCGAGGCCATCCGCTCCTTGCCGCCGCCGATCTTGAGCTTGACGGCGTACTCGTCCTCGGACCAGGTGACGGGGACGCCGACCTCGGCGAACGTCGCGTTGAATGCCGGACGATGCCCGTCGCGCTCGGTGTCCGCGAGGACGCCGTCGCAGTCGAAGATGATCGCCGGCACAGCGCTCAGCCGGCCGACGCGGACAGCGACCGTGCCCGCCCCGCGGAGCCGAACATGCCGATGTGATATTCGGCCATCTGCTTGACGGCCGCCCCTACGTGGCTGAGCATCGCTGGGGGATCGTGCTTGCCCGGGTTCTGCTCGAGGTATTCCCGATGCGCGTCGACGAAGGCGATCTTCAGCGCGGTGGAGATGTTGACCTTGGCACATCCGCGCGAGATGAGATCGGTGAACTGCGGCTCGGTGAGGCCGGTGCCTCCGTGCAGGACCATCGGGATCGGATGGATCTCGACGAGCTCGGTGACCCGCTCGGGCTTGAGCTCGGGCGCGGCCTTGTAGAGACCGTGCGCGGTGCCGATCGCCGGCGCGAAGGAGTAGATCCCGGTCTCCTCGATGAACCGGGCGGACACCTCGACCGGGTGCACGTGGCCTGCCTCGTCGGAACCGACCCCGTCCTCGACGCCGAGGACGCTCTCAATCTCGCCCTCGACCTGCGCGCCGTAGCGCTCGGCCTCGGCCACGACCTCGATCGTCTGCCGCGTATTCTCGGCGACGTCGAGGTGGGAGGCATCGAACAGCACCGAGTTCCAGCCCGCCTCGAGGCAGATGCTGATCCACTCGCGGTCGGGGCAGTGGTCAAGGTGCAGTGAGACCGGAATCGGGACCTCGTCCGCGCGCGCCCGCCACATGCTGTACAGGATGTTCGCGCCGATCGATTTGACCGTCTTCAGCGAGGTCTGCACGATCAGCGGCGCATCGAGCTCGGTCGCGGCGGCCAGCACCGCATCGAGCGTGAGGTCATCGACCACGTTGATCGCGGCCACCCCGTAACGGTCCGCGAACGCGGCATCCAGGATTCGACGGATCGGTACAACCGCCATCGACAACCTCCCTCAAGGCCCCCGACGCGCCCCGAGTCGAGCGAATCCGAGTGCCAGGTCGTTCGCCATACAGTTTAGAGCTCAAGCGTTTCGCGCTCAAGCACTGCGCACGACGACGGTCCCGAGTCGCCCCTGCCGATACGGAGGACCAGGTCACGAAAGCGGTACGTGGCCGGAGCCGGCCTACCCCGTTGAGCGAGTCGAGGTCGGCGAGAGCCTAGGGGGTCATCACGACGCGGCCGAATGCCTGGCGGCTCTCGATGTACGCGTGCGCGGCGGCAGCCTCGGCGAGGGGGAACGTCTTGTCGATCACGACCTGCAGCTCGCCGGTCCCGACGTGTCCGATCAGGTTGGCGATCATCGCGTGGACGCGGGGGTACTCGTCCAGTAGCGCCCCGCCGAGGAAGACTCCGCGCAGCGTGTTGTTCTTCGCCCACAGATCCGTTGCCTCGATGTTGGAGCCGGCCCGGGCCGCAACCCCGACGCTTACGAGCGTCCCACGGTAGGCGAGCGCGCCGATGCTGTCGACTAGGTTCTGGCCGCCGACCGAGTCGAGGATTACGTCAGCGCCGCGCCCGTCGGTCAGCTCGCGCGCTCGCTCTACGAAGTTCTCGCTGGCGTAGTTGATCCCGTGGTCGAGACCGAGCTCTCTCAGGCGTTCGAGCTTCTCGTCGCTTGACGCGGTCGAGATGACGGTTGCGCCGGCATGCTTGGCGAGCTGGATCGCTGCCATCCCGACGCCTCCCGCTCCGGCGTGAATCAGGACGGTCTGGCCAGCGTGAACAGGCACTCCTGGGCCGTCCCGAACGCGACGGGGACGCATACGGCGGCAGCTGCGTCCAACCCGTCGGGGATGGGCCAGGTGGACGTGGCGGGAACGGCCCGCTTTGAGGCGTGCGAACCCGCCGGGTTGAGCGTCACGATCCGGTCACCGACGGCACGGTCCTCGACGCCGGCGCCGACTGCGACGACTCTGCCTGCGGCGAGGTAGCCGACGATGTGCGGGACCGACCGCGGAGGCGATCCGGCGCGGGCAAGCAGGTCCCCACCCTCGATGCTGATCGCCTCGACGTCGATCAGCACGCGGCCGTCGGGGCACTCCGGGTCAGGTACGTCCTCGTAGCGCAGAACATCTGGACTGCCGTTCTCGTAGATCACAGCTGCCTTCATGAGGTGCGCCTCCCGGGTGTCACTGGTTGCGGTGGGTCATGCGGCCTGAAGTAGAGCACAGA
Source organism: uncultured Solirubrobacterales bacterium (assembly GCA_963752905.1). Taxonomy (GTDB): domain Bacteria; phylum Actinomycetota; class Thermoleophilia; order Solirubrobacterales; family Solirubrobacteraceae; genus Palsa-465. Next base: position 10,992 of record CAVWAC010000014.1, on the reverse strand, counting down.
AATCGGCTCTATGATATAAAGCATAATCGTGACGGAGCTTGAACCTGGGACGCGGCAGCGGATGATCGTCAGCGCTTCGGTTCTGATCAGGGAGCGTGGGGCTCGCGCAACGAGCATCGATGACGTCCTTGAGCACAGCGGTGCGCCGAGGGGGTCGGTCTACCATCACTTCCCGGGTGGCAGGGAGCAGCTGCTTCGCGACGCGACCGACTTCGCCAGCGAGTACGTTGCGCGGCGGCTGGGGCGCGTCGGCGGTGATGGTCCGCTGGCGGCGATCGACGCGCTGTACGACTGGTATCGCGAGTGCCTCGTCGAGAGCGACTTCCGGGCCGGCTGCCCTGTGGTCGCGGTCGCGGTCGAGTCACCGCGGGAGGGTCCCGATCTACGCGATGCGGCGCGTGAGGCGTTTGAGCGCTGGCGGCGATTGCTCGCGAGCGAGATGGAAGCAGCTGGGATCGACGCGTCCCGGGCCGACGATCTCGGGATGGTGGTTCTTGCCGCGTTCGAGGGCGCTCTGATCCTCTGCCGGACTTACCGCGACCTTGCGCCACTTGACAGCGTGCGCCGCGAAATCCGCGAGCGGATCGCCGCGGAGCTTGCCCGAGAGGGAGGCTCGTGATGACCGATCCGGCTGCCGCGCGCAGACTGCCGCCGCCAATTCACTCACTTCGTCCGAGCGCGGGCCCAGTTTGGCCGGTGCTCCGTGGAACACGCACGCTCGAGCTGTCTGACAATGAGTTAGGAGCACCAAACCGATGACGCCTGACGGATTCACCAGCGTTCAGCTGCGTACGCATGTCTTCACCACCCCTCTGCGTGAGTTCGGCACCGAAGGCAAGCACTGGTCGCCGTGCGCCTCGACTCTCGTGACCGGTGAGACCGACGCCGTCCTGACCGACACGGGGCACATCAAGTCCGAGATCAGTGAGCTTGGCGACATGATCGAGCAGACCGGCAAGCGGTTGACGACGATCTGCATCACCCACGGGCACCTCGATCACTTCCTCGGGATTGGCCAGCTGATGCAGCGATTCCCAAGCGCGCGCCCCGTCTCAACCGCCGCGATCGTCGCCGACATCAAGTCGTCTGTAGCTGAGCAGGAGAAGCAGTGGCAGCGCAGGTTCGGAGACGATGTTGACCACGACGCCGTCATCCCGGAGCCGCTGGAAGGCGACGTGATCGACCTCGAGGGTCAGGAGCTGCGCGTGATCGAGGTCCCCCAGGGCGACATCTCACCGAGCACGGTCATCCACATCCCATCGATCGACACCGTGATCGGCGGCGACGTTGTCTACAACCGGATCCACATGATGCTCGCGCTCACCGGCCCGGCGGAGTGGCAGAAATGGATCGACAGCATCGACCTCGTCGAGAGCCTCGGAGCCACTACGATCATCGCCGGGCACAAGCAACCGGACGCCAGCGATCAGGACCTCGACACGATCCTGAACGGCAGCCGCGGCTATATCCGCGACTTCCGCGACGCTGTAGCAGCGAGCAGCAACGCTGGGGAGGTCATCGAGACGATGACGGCCAAATACCCCGACTACGGCAACACCACCACGCTGGAGTTCTCCGCAAGCGCATCGTTCCCCGCCGCGTAGGCGTTCGAGCTTCGCTGTCCATCACGCCCGACGTTGCCTCGATCAGCGTCCGGCGCCGGGTACAGCTCACATCGACAAGAGAGGACGACGTATGCCGAGCACCGACCCCTCGAGCGGCACGCCGATCGAGGGCGCAGCAGCGCTGGTCACCGGCGGCCACCGCGGCTTCGGCCGCGCGCTCGTGGACGAGCTGCTCGAGCGCGGAGCAGCCAAGGTCTATGCGACCTCGCGCTCATCGCAACCGCAACGCGACCCGCGGATTGTCCCCCTGGTCCTCGACGTCGCGGACGACGCATCCGTCGCCGCGGCAGCGCAGGCGGCTCCTGAAGTCTCGATCGTCGTGAATAACGCCGGCATCTTGCTGGCTACGTCGGTTCTCGGGCGCCGCTCTCGGAGATTCACGCTGAGCTCGAGACCAACCTGTTTGGGATCATCCGCGTCGCGCGAGCGTTCGCACCAGCGCTCGCCGAGCATCCCGCGAGCTCGATGGTCAACGTGCTCTCGGTGCTGTCGTGGCTGGCGATGAGCGGGGGCTATGAGATTTCCAAGTCCGCGGCGTGGTCGGCGACGAACTCGCTGCGCCTTGCGCTCCGTGAGCAGGGCACGATCGTCACCGCGCTGCACGTGGGCTACATGGACACGGAGATGGGCGCCCGCTTTGACGCTCCCAAGGCCGATCCGCGCACATCGCCCGCCTGACCGCAGACGCGATCATCGCCGGCGACTACGAGATCCTCGCGGACGACACCACGCGCTCGGTCAAGTCACGCCTCTCGGGGGACCTGACGGCGCTGTACCCGCGGCTCGCGGCCGCATGAACGATCCGGACGATCCCCGTGTGAGCCGTGACGGCGTTGGTGATTCTTTGCTGCTGCCACTGCCGGCTGCAAGCAGCGAGCTGACACCGTTCAAGGTGCAGGTCCCAGAGCAGGCGGTGAACGATCTGCACAGCCGGCTGCGATCGGTGCGTTGGCCAGAGAAGGAGCTGGTCTCGGACTGGACCCAGGGAGTTCCGCTGTCCGAGCTGCAGGATCTCATCGGATACTGGCTGGATGGCTACAACTGGCGCCGCCTGGAGGCTGAGATCAACTCGCTTCCTAACTACCGGACGGAGCTGGACGGGCTCGGTATCCACTTGATCCACGTCCGCTCCAGCAACGCCGACGCCCTCCCGCTGCTCTTGACGCACGGCTGGCCAGGATCGGTCGTGGAGTTCCTGGACACGGTCGGGCCCCTCGTCGACCCGGCACGACACGGCGGGAAAGCGCAAGACGCATTTCACCTGGTCATCCCCTCGCTGCCAGGGTTCGGGTTCTCGGACCGGCCGGCCGAGCGGGGCTGGAATCACATGCGTATCGCTCGCGCCTGGGGAGAGCTGATGCGCAGGCTCGGGTACGGCGAGCGGTGGGTGGCCCAGGGTGGCGACTGGGGATCGGTGATTGTTCACGTTCTCGCGAAGATCAAGCCGGAGGGACTGCGCGCGGTTCACACCAACTGGCCGCTGGTAGTGCCGCTCGCCGAGAAGCCGGATGCGATGAGTTCTGAGGAGCAGCGCGCCTGGGATCAGGTGACTCAGTTCCACTCCTTCGACAACGGCTACTGGCGCGAACAGGCGACGCGACCTCAGACCCTGGGCTACGCGCTCGCGGACTCGCCGGTCGGCCTGGCCGCGTGGATCTTCGAGAAGTTCCACGCCTGGACCGACAACCACGGCAGGCCACAGGATGCGCTCAGCAACGACAGAATGCTGGACAACATCACGACGTACTGGTTCACCGGAACGATCGCGTCGTCGATGAGGATCTACCTGGAGTGCGCGCCGGCCGGCCCAGGCCCGTTCAACGCCGGGAAGATCGACCTCCCGATCGCGGCCAGCATCTTTCCGCGTGAGATCTACAAGGCGCCCAGATCGTGGGCGGAACAACTTTGGTCCGACATCGCGTACTGGAACGAGGTCGACCACGGCGGCCACTTCGCCGCCATGGAGCAGCCAGAGATCTTCGTCAACGAGCTGCGCAAGGCATTTCGGAGCTTCCGACCGTGATCGAACAGGGCTCGAAAGGGAGGCGCGCTAGATGACCAAGCTCGAGGGTTATAGAGCTCTTCGTATTCAGATCGAGGGGGGTATCGCCCGTGCGACGATTGACCACCCGCCGATCAATCTCCTCGATGGGACGCTGATCGTCGAGCTGGACCGGTTCGGCCGCGAAGTCGAAGCCGATCCCGACGTCCGGGTCGTCGTGATCGACAGCGCGAACCCCGAGTTCTTCATCGCGCACGCCGACGTGAACCTGATCCTCCGACTGCCCCGAGAGCCGCAGCCACCACCGACCGAGCTCCCGCTCTTCCACGCAATGGCGGACAGATTCAGAACGATGCCGAAGGCAACGATCGCGGTGATTGAGGGACGCGCGCGCGGAGGCGGCAGCGAGCTCGCGCTCGCGATGGACATGCGCTTCGCCGCACGCGGTAAGGCGGTGCTTGCTCAGCCTGAGGTTGGCGTGGGGATCATCCCTGGCGGCGGAGGCACCCAACGACTCGCGCACCTCGTAGGTCGAGCACGCGCACTCGAGATCATCCTCGGCTGCAACGACATCGACGCAGACCTCGCGGAGCGTTGGGGCTACGTCAACCGCGCGCTCGAGCAGAACGAGCTGCGCCCGTTCGTCGACGCGCTTGCCCGCCGCATCGCATCGTTTCCCCCGGACGCGATCGCGCACGCGAAGGCCGCTGTCACCGCCGCCGAGCCGGACATGGTGCCTGGCCTGCTCGATGAGGCGCACCGATTTGCGCAGAGGGCTACCGCAGAGGAGGCGATCACGCGCATGCAGCGCTTCCTCGAGCTCGGGGGACAGACACGAGAGTTCGAGCTCGACGCGTACGACCCAGACCAGCCTGGCGAAGGCTGAAGACTGAGCCGGGCCGGGACTATCTTGGATCGCGTATGACGAAGGCGGCACCGGACCTACCAGCGACTTCCGCCGGGATCGAGTCGAGGTCGACTGCGACGCGCGCACTGCGAGCATCGGTCAGCTCTACCGGCGGCACGAGCGCGTTGTGCATCGACGCGCGCTATGCGAGCAGGCGAGCAACTGCGCATGTCTCGATCGCGGCGGCCGGCGAGCCGGAATTGCGGCCTGGTCGAGGCTGATGGCGCGCTTTGACGACAGGCCACCGAGCGTCCTGGTGCTCGGCGGGGGCGGGCTGCTCGGCGAGGCGTGGATGACTGGCGTCCTGGCCGGATACGAGGACGCGACGGGCGCCGACGTCCGCGGCTGCCGGCGGTTTGTCGGGACGAGCGCCGGTTCGATCGTTGCGGCGAGTCTTGCGGCGGGCCGCTCACCACGCCGGCCGGGGTCGGCCAAGGCCAGTGCGATCCGTCCGGTCGAGGGCCCGGGGGGTGCGACGTCGCCGTTCGCGGACGCGGATCGGGCGGGGCGACACGTATCGAACATCGCCGTCGGCGCCGGAGCGGTCGCCGCCCGGGTCGGCGCGCCGATCCGGGCGCTGGCGCTGCGGGCCCTCCCGGAAGGGCGGCGGTCGATCGCCGCGTTCGGGGACGAGGTCGACCGGTGGGGCGCGACGTTTGATGGGCGCCTGCGCGTGTGCACCGTCGATGCGGGCAATGGTCGCCGCGTCGTGTTCGGCAGCCGGTCCGCGCCCCCGGCTTCGGTTGGGCAGGCGGTTGCGGCGTCCTGCGCGATCCCGACGGTCTTCGCGCCGGTGCGCATCGGCGACCGGCTGTACGTCGACGGTGGCGCTTGGTCGCCAACCAACGCCGATGCCGCCCCCGCCGGACGTGGCGATCGCGTGCTACTGCTCGAGCCGACCGCCGTGCTCGTCGGTGGCGCGCTGCGCGCACCCGCCCTGCTTGAGGCCGTCGCGCTCCGGAGCCGTGGCGCCGTGGTGCAGATCATCACTCCCGACGACTCGGCCCGCCCTTTGATGGGGCGACTCATGGACCCCGACCGCGGAGGGCGCGTCCTCGCGGCGGGCTATCAACAAGGACTCACGCTCGCAGGCTAGACACAGGCGCAGGACGTGCCTCGCGTCCCCAGCGTCGAATCCCCGAGCTGATGAGTTGCCCTGCGGTTAGTGACCTCTTTCGTGCGTTCCACAAGTCATGACTGGTTCGCGCCGTTGCACCCCAAAGCCGTGTAACCCGCTCGCGTGAGGAGCCGATGCAGGACGCGGCGGTGATTGCCGACCCGCAGCCGCGGGCGTTCTGCGCGGGACTGGTCCGACCGCGCATCTATGTCTCCACCGGCGCGATCAAGGTTCTCGATGAGGCGGCCCTGAGCGCCGTGCTGGCTCATGAACGCCACCACGCGCGCCGCCGCGACCCGCTGCGACTGGCCGCCGGCCGGGTTCTTGCCGGGGCGCTGTTCTTCCTGCCCGAGCTCGGCGACCTCGCCGAACGTCAGCAGGCGCTCGCCGAGCTCAGCGCCGATGAGAGTGCGGTCAACGTGGCGCCGGCGAATCGATCCGCCCTCGCTCGCGCGATGCTGAGCTTCTCCGACCTCCCGGAATCGTCGAGCTCGTCTGGAATCGATCCCGCCCGTGTCGACTACCTGCTTGGGGAGCCGCCCAGCTGGCGCTTTCCTGCCCTCCTGTGTCTCGCGGCCGCGTCTGTCCTTCTACTTTTGGTCGCGGTCGCCGTTCTGGCTGGACGGGTAGCCAGCGGTTCGGCCACGCTCGCGCTCCCCTTCCTTTCCCATCAGCCCTGCATCGTCGTTCTCGCCGCAATTCCGGCCGTGCTGGGCGTGCTCGCGGTAAACCACCGTCGCCTCCGGGGCCGGCCGGGATCCAGCCGCGCGCCGCGTTCTGCAGTGATCGACTGAGGCCGTCTGGCCTCTGAGCCCATCCCGCTGGTGGCGGCTGCCCGGATGCCACTCCTACGTGCGGGCGGGTCGGTCGCAAGAAGATTGGGTGAGCGAGGAAGGATTCGTGAGTCCAGCGTGTCTCTAGAGGCAACACAGTCAACTACGCCTCGTAGGAGATCAAGAATGGAAGCAAGTTCACACACCAACGGCGCTCGGGTTCTGACCCTGGCCCCACCGGCGATGCAGGGATCCGCCGCGGTCGCCCCGATAAGCGAAACCACGGCGCGTCTACTCGGCGCGGCGGCAGTACTCGGGATCGGTGTGATCCACATCCTCGACGCCGTCGGTACGTACCAAAGCACCCGTTGGATCTTTTGGGCTTACATGGCGCTCATCGCGGCCGCGGTACCGGTAGCCCTGCTGTTGCTCCACTCGCCCTCCCCGCTTGTCTGGTTCGCGGCGGCCGGCTTTGCCGCCGGCCCGTTCGTCGGCTACCTGTGGAGTCGAGCCATCGGGTTGCCCGGGGACGCGCCTGACATCGGCAACTGGTTGTGCACCCTGGGGATGGCGGCACTGTTCGTCGAGAGCTCGTTGCTGGCGCTGAGCGCCACCCGGCTCGGAATCTGGAGGCGTTCACGATGAGCGACCGAAAGCCCCATCTGCGGACACTCCTCGCCGGTCCGGGACAGGACGGGATGTCCGCCCGCGTTACTCGCCGCTGCCTGAGCCGAGCCGCGCTCAGCGCGATCGTCGCTACCGCGCTCGCGCTCGTCATCGCGGGACCGCGACGGCGTCCACCGGGCGTCCATTCCTCGGCGGGTTCGGCGCGATCAGCAGGGTCGCCTCCACGGTTCCGGCGAGCGGCCCCGCCGCCGGCGACCAGAACCCGTACGGCACTGCGGTCGTTCCGCGGACCGCCGGCAAGCTCGTTCGCGGCGACGTGCTCGTGAGCAATTTCAACGATGCCACCAATGCCCAGGGCACCGGCTCGAGCATCGTCGAGGTCTCGGCCAGCGGGCGGGTCAAGCAGTTTGCGGTCCTGTCCCCTCCGACGTCCACGCCGGCGGTCGGCCTGACGACGGCGCTCGTCGCGCTGCGCAGCGGCTACGTGATCGTCGGGAGCCTGCCGGCCCCCGGCGGGCAGGCGAGCGCGGCGCGAGCAGGCGCGCTGACGGTTCTCAACGCCCGAGGGCAGGCAGTCGAGACGTTCAAGGGCGGCGCGATCAACGGCCCATGGGACATGACCGCGCTCGACGGCGGAAGTCACGTCGTGTTGTTCGTGAGCAATGTGCTCAATGGCACGGTCGCTGCAGGCGGCGCTGACGTAGACCGCGGCACCGTCGTAAGGCTGTCGCTAGAGATCGCACCTGGTCACCCACCGCAGCTGACCTCCGAGCGTGTGATCGCCACAGGACTGCGCGAGCACACCGACCCCAATGCCCTGATCGTCGGGCCGACCGGCCTCGGGCTCGCCCCGAACGGCGTTCTCTACGTAGCCGACACGGCGCGCAACCGGATCGCGTCGATCCCCGATGCGCTCGGCCGGACCCAGGCGGCCAGAAGCGGAGGCATCACGTTGTCTCGAGGCGGACCGCTCGCCTCGCCGCTGGGTCTGACGATCGCGCCAAACGGCGACGTACTGACCGTCAACGCCAGCGACGGCAACATCGTCGAGACGACTCCGACCGGCAGCCAAGTTGCGCACAGGACACTCGTCCCGGACGGTGCTGGCGACCTCTTCGGGCTCGCCGTGGCACCAGGCGGGCGGGGCGTGTACTTCGTCGACGATGCCGGCACCGGCACCGGCGCCAACTCACTCGAACTCCTGCACTAGCGCCAGCAGACCAACCGCTTGATTCCGATGTAACTGTGCCGCCCGCACATGCGGGCGGCACACTGCCTCGCTACGCACAGCGACCCGCGACGGCCGCGGCCCCGACGAACTGCCCGCTGAGTCGACCCGCCACCGCGATTGCTCATCCGTACAACCACGGCGCTCAGCTACCCCTCAAGTCGTCACAGCCACAGGTGCGGCGCTGCTCTTGCCACGTTTGCGATTACGTAGTCGCGCCTACATGACGCCGCTCCTTCTGGTACCGACCAGCCGCGCAGGTCGACCCGGCATCGCGCCGTTAGCCGGCGATGAGCAAGCACCAGGGTGACGGCGGCGCCGCCGGGCGTGGTGCATCGCCAGGCGAGCAGTAGCCGGCCAAGCGGCAAGGAGGTGATCGCAATGGACGATCCTCGCTACCGCGGGCCAGAGCCTCGCCGACACGGTCGCATTCACAGGCTGAGCATCAGTGTCGCCGTCGCGGGCGATCATTCTGTGTTGGACGACGACCAGCACTGAAGAAGGACGGCCGACCCGCGAGTTCCGCGTTCCCTGCCGAAGGGACGGCGAGCGCCGATCGTCCTGGCTCGCGACGCCTCTTCCGCTCCGTCGGCGCTGGAGGCGTCGTGGTCATCTCTTCCCCGGTGGACACACGCAAGACCGCTGCGAGCTTCAAGGTCGGCTACCGAACGCCCGTGAATATCCGGAAGCCGCCCCTTGCGAGACCTCCTCTTGTCCCGCTGGGATGCTTGCAGCCCCAGCCGGAGTCACGGTAGGTGCGGAATTTGGCGACGTCGGTAGCGGGGACGACGTCGACGTTCGCAATACCTGGAGGCATGGCCTCCGATCGACCTTCGCCGGGGTATGACCGCGTCCTCGAGCGGCGCCGCGCCGTCGCCCTGGCGCGGCACTTTCGCGAGGCCGAGGGCCTGTCGATCGGGGAGATTGCCGATCGGCTAGGGCGCTCACCGGCGACGATCAAGGCGTACTTCTACGACCCCACTGGGGAGAAGGCGCGGGCGGTCAAGGCACGCTACCTGGGCGTGTGCCGCGGGTGCGGCGCCTACACCCAGCCGCGCAACGGCAAGGGGGACGCCTACGCGTACTGCAAGGCATGCCATCCCGGCGCGAGGCGCTGGACGCAGGAACGGGTGCTGGAGGCGATGGGGGAGTGGCGCTTGCTTTACGGGGGGCTGCCCTCCTCCTACGACTGGTCGGTGACACACGCTCGTCGGCGCGGGGGAGAGGCGCTCGAGCGCCTCACCGAGCGGCGATGGCCGCCGTCGAGCGTGGTCGGCTCGCTGTTCGGGACCTGGGCCTCCGCGCGAGCCTCCGCGTCGGCCGAAGTCGCGATGCCGTCGGCGGAAACCCGAAGCGCGCGAGAGTCGGCCGGCAGTCGCGGTCAACGGGCGGCGCGATGAGCAATTCGGACCGGCGCGTGTCGATGCTGTCGGATGACATCGCTCATTGCGTTTGAGCCAGTTCGCCGAGCCGGGGCGGGGAAGATATAACGGGACCATGGGAAAGCGCGGTCGCGGGACCGGTCATCTGTACGAGAAGTACGGGTCCTACTACGGGCGGTGGCGCACCCTCGACGGCCGCCTCCTGAATCGGCTGATCGGTCCCGTGCGCACTCCCGGGGAGAGCGACGGGCTCACCCGCTCGCAGGCCGAACGCGCCTTCCGCAAGCTCCAGGAGGCCGAGGAGAGCTCGCCCCGACCGGTGCGCGGCACAGGCGTCCCGTCGCTCGACGAGGTGACCGACTCGCTGCGGCGGCGGCTTGCCGTGCGAGGCGCCCGGCGCTCGTACCTCGAGGGGTGCGAGTCCATGCAGCGCGTCCACCTGTCTCCGCGGCTGGGCGCCACGCCGGTCGCCGAGCTCACCACCGCCCACGTCGAGGCGCTGGCCGCCGCGATGCTCGAGACCGGGCTCGCGCCCAAGACGGTCCGGAACGTGCTCACGTTCCTGCACTCGGTGTTCGAGCACGCGCTCGATCGCGGCTTCGTGCGCGAGAACCCGGTTCGGCGGGCGGCGCTTCCGGGCCGACGGCGGCCCGGCGACGCCAACCCCGATCTCCAGTTCCTCACGATCGAAGAGCTCGAGGCGGTGATCCGGGCCATCCCCGACGAGGTGGTGACTGCCCGCCGGCGCCGACGCGCCGCGGGCGAGCCGGCCCGGCGCCCCCGCCGCCGTCCGACGTGCTCGGACCGGTGCTCCGCGTGCTCGTGCTGGCGGCCGCCAGCACCGGGCTTCGTCAATCCGAGCTGCTCGGCCTGCGCTGGCGCGATGTCGACTGGACCGCCCAACGGATCCGGGTTCGCAACGCCTACGTGCGGGGCGAGCACTCGGGCGAGGGCAAATCGGACCTCTCCACCGGCCGCTCGGTGCCGATGGCCGACCGCCTGGCCGGTGAGCTCGACCGCTGGTCGCGCCGGACGATGTACGGGACCGACGACGACCTCGTCTTCGCCCACCCGCAGAGCGGCCGGCCGCTGGATCGCTCGAAGGTGAGCAAGCGCTTCAAGGACGCCTGCCGCGGGGCGGGCGTGCGACCCATTCGTTTTCACGATCTCCGCCACACGTTCGGGACGCGGCTGGCCGCGACCGGCCAGCCGATCCGCGCGATCCAGGAGTTCCTCGGCCACGCCGACGTCAAGACGACCCAGATCTACATGCACTACGCGCCGTCCGAGCGCGAGCTCGCGATGGTCAACGAGGCATTTCCGACCCGCGC
>CAVWAC010000013.1:0-43556 GCA_963752905.1 uncultured Solirubrobacterales bacterium | reverse complement strand
GACGCGGGTGTGGACGCGGACCGTGCCGCGGTCCTGCTTGGACCGCGAGGGCTTGACCTCGAGCACCTCGGACTCACAGAACAGCGTGTCACCGTGGAACACCGGTGCGGGGTGACTCAACTCCTCGGTGGCAAGGTTGGCGATCGCCTTACCGCTCACATCGGAGACGCTCATGCCGAGCGCGAGTGAATAGACGAGCGGGCCGACGACGACGTTGCGTCCCTGCTGTGACTGCTTGGCGTACACATCGTTGATGTGCAGCGGGTGGTGATTCATGGTGATGAGGCAAAACAGATGGTCGTCGGACTCCGTCACCGTTTTCGCCGGCCAGTGCTTGTACACGGCCCCGACTTCGAATTCCTCGAGGTAGCGGCCATAGGGGTGAGCGCCGCTCGCCTCGCGGGTGGCCTGGTCTGTGTCGAGTTGGTTCATGTCCGGCAGGATGCCAGGGAGTGCAGGCCGCATGCGGCCTCCTCCGGAGCGGCGCATGCGCCGCTCCGCGGCCGGGCGCATGCGCCCGGCCGAACCCCACTACTGTTCAGGTGATGCGAAACCCACGCGACTTCTTCAAGCCACTGGCCATCGGCGCTCCCACGCCGGCGCTCGAGATTCCCTTCCGCCCCTCGCGGATGATCCATTTCCTCGACTTCTCCAACGAGAAGATGGTGGCCAAGGTGCCGGACATCGCGCCGACCGTCGACATCCTGCTCGGCAACCTCGAGGACGCCGTGCCGGTCGACCGCAAGGAGGCCGCCCGGGCCGGGCTCGTGCGCGTGGGCAGGGACGTGGAGCTCGGCGAGACGCAGCTGTGGACGCGTGTCAACAGCCTCGAGTCGCCGTGGGTGCTCGAGGACATCACCACGCTTGTCGCCGAGATCGGCCACAAGCTCGACGTGATCATGGTCCCGAAGGTCGAGGGCGCGTGGGACATCCATTACGTCGACCGGCTGCTCGCGCAGCTCGAGGCCCGCGCCGGGCTCGAGAAGCCGATCCTCATCCACGCGATCCTCGAGACGGGTCTCGGCGTGGTCAACCTCGAGGAGATCGCCACCGCGAGCCCGCGGATGCAGGGCATGAGCTTCGGCCCGGCCGACCTCGCCGCCTCGCGGCGGATGAAGACGACGCGGGTCGGCGGAGGCCACCCCGGCTACCTGGTGATCAACGATCCCGACGCCGAGAACCCCGACGCCCCCCGGCCGACGGCCCAACAGGACCCCTGGCACTACTCGATCGCCCGCATGGTCGATGCCTGCACCTCGGCGGGGATCCTCCCCTTCTACGGTCCTTACGGCGACATTCGCGACGTCGAGGGGTGCGAGGCCCAGTTCCGGGCCGCCTTCCTGCTCGGCTGCGTCGGCGCCTGGTCGCTCCACCCTGTGCAGATCGCGATTGCCAAGAAGGTGTTCAGCCCCGATCCCGAGGAGGTGCTGTTCGCCAAGAAGGTGCTCGAGGCGATCCCCGACGGCCGCGGCGTGCACATGATCGACGGCAAGATGCAGGACGACGCGACCTGGAAGCAGTGCAAGGTGATGGTTGAGCTCGCCGAGATGCTGGCCCAGAAGGACCCCGAGCTCGCCGAGGCCTACGGCTTTACGCCGACCGCGGCGTAACAATCCGAGCATGCGGATCTCCGCCAAAGCCGACTATGCCGTGCGCGCCGCCGTCGAGCTCGCCGCCGCGGCCGACGAGAAACCCGTCAAGGCCGAGCGGATCGCCACCGCGCAGGAGATCCCGCTCAACTTCCTCGAGAACATCCTCGGCGAGCTGCGGCACGCCGGCATCGTCCGCAGCCACCGGGGGGCCGAGGGCGGTTTCCGCCTCGCCAAGCCGGCCGCGCAGATCAGCGTTGCCGACGTCATCCGCGCCGTCGAGGGGCCGCTGGCCAGTGTCCGCGGCGGGCCGCCTGAGGAGGCGGCCTACGGCGGGGCGGCGGCAGCGCTGCCCCGGGTGTGGATCGCCGTGCGGGCCAACCTCCGGCGCGTCGTCGAGCAGGTGACGGTCGCCGACATCGCTACCGGCCACCTGCCCAAGGCGATCGACAAACTCGCCGAGGACCCGGAGGCCTGGGTCACGCGTTAGCGGGCACCGCCGCGCGTGTAGGAGGGCGCACGTAGACGATGTCCCCGGCGGCGAGCTCGAGCTCCTCGGTCTCCCCCCGGGTGAGCTGGGCCCGTGCGCGACTGCCGTCGGGCAGCTCGAGCTCGATCCGCACCTCGAAGCCGAGGTGGACGACGCGGGAGACCATCGCCTCGATCGTGTCCTCGCTCGGTTCGAGCGAGACGGAGACGTCGTGGGGGCGGACGAGCTTGCCCTCGAGCTGGCTGACCGGCCCGACGAAGCTCATCACGAACGCGCTCGCCGGGCGGTCGTAGACCTCACGCGGGGAGCCGACCTGCTCGATCTCACCGGCGTTCATCACCGCGATCCGGTCGGCCACCTCCATCGCCTCCTCCTGATCGTGGGTGACGAGCACAGTGGTTACGTGCTGCTCGTCGTGGAGGCGGCGCAACCACTGACGCAGCTCGGCACGGACGGTCGCGTCGAGCGCGCCGAAGGGCTCGTCGAGCAGGAGCACGCGCGGCTCGACGGCGAGCGCTCGGGCGAGGGCCATGCGCTGTCGCTGGCCGCCCGAGAGCTGGTGGGGGCGCTGCCCGGACCACTTCGTCAGCCCGACGAGCCCCAGCAGCTCGTCGACCCTCGCCGTGATCTCCTCCCGCGGGCGCTTGCGGATCCGCAGCCCGAAGGCGACGTTCTCCCGCACGCTCATGTGGGCGAAGGCGGCGTAGTGCTGGAAGACGAAGCCGATGCCCCGGTCCTGCGGACGGGTGTCGGTCACGTCGCGTCCGTCGATCACAACGTGTCCGGCGTCGGGCGTCTCGAGCCCGGCGACGATCCGCAGCAGCGTCGACTTCCCGGATCCGCTCGGGCCGAGCAGCGCGGTCAGCGAGCCGGCGGGCACCTCGAGGCTGACGTGCTCGAGCGCGCTGAACTCGCCGAACTGCTTGGAGATGTCGTTGATCGCGATGTCCATCAGGCGTCGCTCCTTCGCGGGGCCAACAGGGTCATGGCCAGCAGCACGACGAGCGACATGACGGCGAGCTCGGTGGCCGCCGCATACGCTCCGCTGACCGATTGCGCGCCGATCTGCGAGTCGCGCTGGTAGACGAGCAGGGGCAGGGTGAGGGTCGATCCGGCGACGTTCGAGGAGACGACGAGCACGGCGCCGATCTCGCCGAGGGCGCGGGCGGTGCTGAGCACGACGCCGTAGGCCACCCCCTGGCGGATCGAGGGCAGGGTGACCCGCCAGAAGGTCTGCCAGGCCGAGGCCCCGAGCGTCGCCGCGGCCTGCTCCTGCTCGTCGCCGACCTCGATCAGCACAGGCGTCACCTCGCGCACGACGAACGGCAGCGAGACGAAGATCGTGGCCAGGACCATCCCCGGCACGGCGTAGATGATGCGGATGCCGTGGCCGATGAACCAGCTGCCGAACCAGCCGTCCTGACCGTAGACGAGGATCAGCGCGAGGCCGACGATCACCGGCGAGACGACGAACGGCAGGTCGATCAGCGCGTCGAGCACGCGGCGGCCGCGCCCCTTGCCGCGGACGAGCACGAGCGCGGCGACGACGCCGAAGATCGTGTTGAGCGGCACGGCGATGACGGCGACGACGACGGTGAGCCAGAACGCGCTCACCGCGGCCGGGGTGCTCATCCAGGCCCAGGCCGCGCCGAAGCCGTGCTCGAACGTGCGGAAGAACACGACTCCGAGCGGGAGCAGCAGGAGCACGGTGAGGTAGAGCAGCGCCACCGCCCGCAGCGACAATCTCGATCGGCGGCTAACGGTCAACGCGGCCTCCGAAGCGGCGGATGGCGATGATGACGAGCAGCGAGAGCGCGAGCAGCACGACCGACAGCGCGGCGGCGGCCTGGGGAGCGTCGCTCTCGATGTCGGCGAAGATGACGATGCTCGCGATCTGCGTCTTGCCGACGATCAGCACGAGCGCGCCGATCTCGCCGACCGAACGGGCGAAGGCGAGCGCCGCACCGGAGAGGATCGCCGGCCGCAGCGCGGGCAGGACGATCCGGCGGAAGGTGGTGAGGTTGGAGGCGCCGAGCGAGGCCGCCGCCTCCTCGACCTCGGGATCGAGCTCCATCAGCACCGGCTCGACCGAGCGCACGACGAACGGCAGGGTGACAAACATGAGCGCGACGAACACCGCGGCGCGGGTGTAGGCGAGATGGATGCCGAACGGACTGTCCGGGCCGTAGAGGGCGAGCAGGGTCAGTCCGGCGACGATCGTCGGCAGCGCGAAGGGTAGATCGATGAGCGCGCCGAGGAACCGCTGGCCGCGGAATGAGTCGCGGACGAGCACCCACGCGATGAGCGTGCCCATCACGGCGCCGATCGCCGCGACGACGATCGCGATGACGAGCGTGACGGCGATCGCGGTGAGCGACCCCGGCGCCGTGACCGCGTCCCAGAAGCCGGCCAGCCCGCCGGAGAACGCCTTGACCGCGACCGCGGCGAGCGGGATCAGCACGATCACGCTCACGTAGAGCAGCGACATACCGAGGCCCAGCCCGCCGTGGCGCGCAGACCGCGCGCCACGGCGAGACCGGGTCCTCAGAGGCCGAGGGGCCGCATATGCCTCAGCTGGAGGCAGTGGGCACCCCTGCGGCCTGCTCGATCTTGGTGATCGACCCCGATGCCGGGTCGAAGAAGACCTTCTTGACCTTCGTCCAGCCGCCCAGGTACTTGATCGTGAACAGCTGTGGCGGGGTCGGGAACTTGGCCGCGTACTGCTGGGCGACCGAGGCCAGCACCGGGCGGTAGCCCTGCTGGGCCCAGATCGTCTGGCCCGCCGGCGACCACTGCCAGTTGACGAACGCCTGGGCCTGAGCGGAGTGGCCGCTGTTCGCGGTGATCGCGATCGGGGTCTCGATCAGGATCGTCTGCTTGGGGATGATGTACTGAACCGCGTCGCCGGCCTTCTCGGCGGCGATCGCGTCGCTCTCGTAGTCGAGCAGGACGTCGCCCTTGCCGCTGGTAAACGTCTGCAGGGCGGCGCTCGCGCTCGAATCCTGCACGCTGACGTTCTTGGTCAGGAGCGTCTTGACGTACTGCAGCGCCTCCGCCGGCGTCTTGCCCTCCTTGAGCTGGGCGCCATAGGCGGCGAGGATGTTCCAACGGGCGCTGCCCGAGGTCGACGGGTTGGGCGTGATCACGTCGATACCCGACTTGACCAGGTCATCCCACCCGGTGATGTGCTTGGGGTTGCCCTTGCGGACGACGAAGACGACGACCGAGTCGCTCGAGATGCCCTTCTCCGGCCCGGCGTCCCACGTCGGGGCGACGAGCTTGGCCTTGACCAGACGCGTCATGTCGGGGGTCGTCGAGAAGGCGACGACGTCGGCGGGCTGGCCGGTGGCGACCGCCCGGCTCTGCGATCCTGACGCGCCGAAGGACTGACTGAAGGACACGCCCTTGCCGGTCGAGGTCTGCGCGAACGCGGCGGTCAGCGCGTCGTAGGCCTTCTTCGGCGTCGAGTAGGCGACGAGCGCGAGCTGTGCGCCGCCACCGGACCCACCGGACCCGGCGCTCGCGCTCGCGTTAGTGCTGCTCGCGTCCGAGGAGCCGCCGCAACCGGCCAGCAACAGGCAGCCGGCGGTTACCGCCAACCCGCCGCTCACCGCTCCACGTCTCAATCTCAATCGGCTGTTCATGGCCCACCTCGGTTCAATATCCAATAAAAACAGTCTTCTGCATCAATTTTGTGCTCTTTATCGGAATGGTTGTAGCAGATCGCCCGGGCCACATCCGGCACTAAGTCAGTTGAGTTGGTGCCGCGAGGCACGGGCCGTCGATGGCCGAGCTTCGCTAGCCTCCGGCGCCTCCATGCGCTTCTTTGAGTACGAATCCCGGGCGATCGTGGCCAAGGCCGGGATCCCCGTCACCAAGCACGGTTTCGCCACGACGGCCGACGAGGCCCGCCGGATCGCCGAGGACATCGCCGCTCCGGTCGTGATCAAGTCCCAGGTCCTCACCGGCGGCCGAATGAAGGCCGGCGGCGTCCAGTTCGCCGACACCCCCGACGAGGCCGCCGCCCACGCCGAGACGGTGCTCGCCCTCGAGATCAACGGCCACATGCCGCGCGGGGTGCTCGTCGACTCCAAGGCCGCGGTCAAGCACGAGTACTACGCCGGCGTCGTCTGGGACGGGATCCGCAAGCAGCCGGTGATGCTGTTCTCCGACATGGGCGGGATCGACATCGAGGAGGTCGCCGAGCAGCACCCCGACCATGTCGCCCGGGCTCATTTCTCGACCATCCGGCCGTTCTCGGACTGGGAGGCCAAGCTGGTCATCGCCTCGCTCGGCATCACCGGGTCGGCGCTCACCCGCCTCACCCCCATCCTCGCCCGGCTGGCCCGGCTGTTCCTCGAGTACGACATGACACTGGCCGAGATCAATCCGCTCGGGCAGCTCGAGGACGGCAAGTTCGTCGCCCTCGACGCCCACATGGACATGGAGAACGAGGCGCGCCCGCGCCAGAAGGCGCTGCTCAAGGAGCTCGGCGTCGGCGACGAGGAGACCCGTCAGGCCCGTGAGGCGACTCCGTTCGAGCTCGCCGGCGAGGAGGTCGACGCCCAGGACCACCGCGGCGTGGCCGGCAACGTCACCGAATTCGACGGCAACCTCGGACTCGTGATCGGCGCCGGCGGCGGCTCGCTGACCCTGTTCGACGCCGTCCGCGCCCATGGCGGGCAGCCGGCCAACTACTGCGAGATCGGCGGCAACCCGTCGGTGCGCAAGGCCTGCGGCCTGGCCAAGCTCGTGCTCCAGAAGCCCGGCGTCGACAAGATCGCGGTGATGATGTCGATCGTCTCCAACACGCGCGTGGACATCGTCGCCCGCGGCGTGATCAAGGCGTGCCTCGAGCTCGGCTACGACCCCGCGGAGAAGATCGCCATCTTCCGCATCCCCGGCGCCTGGGAGGAAGAGGGCTTCAAGATCCTCGAGAAATATGGAGTCGAGTACGCCGACCGCAGCGTCTCGCTCCACGAGGCGGCCAAGCGCGCCGTGGAGAAGATCGGAGCCCCGGCATGAGCATCCTCATCGACGAGAACACCACCTTCATCGTCCAGGGCATCACCGGCCGCGAGGCGGTCAACCTCACCCGCGAGTGCCTCGACTACGGCAAGGGCGCGAAGATCGTCGGCGGCGTCACCCCCGGCCGCCTCGGCCGCGACGTCCACGGTGTGCCGGTGTTCGACACGGTCGCCCAGGCCGTCGAGCACCACGGCGGCCCGATCGACGGCTCGGTCGTCACGGTCCCCCCCGCGTTCACCAAGGACGCCGTGTTCGAGGCGATCGAGAACGGCGTCAAGCTCGTCGTGATCGTCACCGAGCGCATCCCGCGCGGCGACGTCGCCGAGATGGTCGAGCTCGCCACCGAGCATGGCGCGCGCATTATCGGGCCAAACTGCCTGGGAATCATCGTCCCCAACGTCATCAAGATGGGCGGCATCGGCGGCCCGGCCAAGGACGCGGCCAAGTCCTACACCCCGGGCCCGGTCGGCGTCATCTCGCGCAGCGGCGGCATGACCACCGAGATGTCCTCGACCCTCACAGCGGCCGGCCTCGGCCAGTCGACCGCCGTCTCGATCGGCGGCGACGCGATCATCGGCTCCTCCTACGCCGAGCTGATGCCGCTATTCGAGGCCGACGAGCAGACGCAGGCGATCGTCATCTACACCGAGCCCGGCGGCCGCATGGAGGCCGAGCTCGCGCGCCACGTCACCGAGACGAACTCCCGCCTGCCGATCGTCGCCTTCATGGCCGGTCGCTTCATGGACGAGATGCCGGGCATGAGCTTCGGCCACGCCGGCACGATCGTCGAGGGCAAGGCCGACACGGCGAGCGAGAAGATCGCCCGCCTCGCCGAGGCCGGGATCGTCGTCGCCGAGGAGATCTCGGAGATCCCCGGCATCGTCAAGGAGAAGATCGGAGCCGCGGTATGACCACCTCTTCGAACGCCGTCTTCATCGGAGTCGAGGTCGAGGATTCGACCGCCCACGACAGCGACCTCGCCGCCAAGCTCACCGAGGTCTGCCCGGTCGACATCTTCGCCCAGAACGAGGACGGGACGGTGAAGATCGTCGAGGACAACCTCGACGAGTGCGTCCTCTGCCAGCTGTGCATCAACGCGGTCCCGGCCGGGACCGCGCGGGTGATCAAGCTGTACTCGGGCGAGACGCTCCCGGCCTGAGGCGCGGACGCGATCGCGGCCGCGGCACGCGGCCGTCCGGACTCGCTCCCGCGCCTGCACATTTCGGCCGTCTCGAGCCTGCCGCCCGGACGCGACGGCAATTCCGTCCGCTCATTGGACGAAATCGCGCGCTCGACGGGCCGACGAGATCGAGACGGCAGTTTTATCGCCCCGCCGCGGCAACCGCCGCGGCCCGCGCCGTCGCGCTGCGCCCCGCCACGCCTACGCCGCGCTCTTGGCCACCCGGCCCCGCGCCGCGCTGGTCAGTGGGCGGTAGTGCTCGCGCGAGGCGTCGAGATACCACGCCTGCACCCCCTCCCCCGGCTCGGGCAGCCCGGCGTCGCGGAGCGGCCCGGTCACCGGGCGGAACCAGGTCGTCACCGGAATCTCGTCGACGACGTGGACGATCGCCGGCCGCCGGTGGGGCCGAAGCTGGCGCAGCGTCTCCCCGAGCTCGCGCGCGTTGAGCTCATAGCCGCTGCGCAGGGTGACCGCGCCGACGGCGATCTCGTGCTCGGCGCCCTCGGGCCGCACGCCGTAAGCGACGGCGAGGTCGACCGGGGGCAGCTCGGTGAGGGCGTCGCGGATCGGCGCGGTGAAGGCAAGCCCCTCGGCGGTATGGATGACGTCACGGATGTTGTCGACGCGCCACAGGTCGCCGTCGGCGTCGCGGCGGAAGAGATCGCCGGTGACGAGCCAGGCATCGTCGCGCGCGAACACACCGCGCAGGGGAATCGGGCCGGCCTGCTCGGTGCGTGAGACGCGGACGAGCAGCATCCCGATCTCGTCGACGGCGCACTCGCGGCCGAGGCCGTCCGCGCCGAGCACGAGCTCGCGCTCGGCGATGTCGTAGGAGGCGACGCGGACCTCGGCGCTGCCGGGGAGCGGACGGCCCATCGCGCCGGGCTTGGAGCCGCTCAGGTTGACGAGAATTGCCCCGGCCTCGGTCGAGGCGTAGAACTCGAGCACCCGTGCGGGCGCGAAGCGGCGCTGGACTCGCCGCCACAGCCCCCGCGGCATGCCCGAGCCGATGAACAGCCGGACCGCATGGTGGCGCTCGCCGGGATGCGGTGGCGCCTCGACGAGGTCGTGAAGCAGGGTCCACGTGTAGGAGGCGACGGTGACGCCGTAGCGCCGGGCCTCCTCCCAGAAGGTGTCGGGCTTGAACTCGCTGGCCATGGCCAGGCGGGCGCCCCCAACGACCGCGCCGCCGATGCTCATCATCAGGCCCGACGGGTGATAGATCGGGGTGACGCTGTAGACGGTGTCCGCGTCGCTGAGCGTCGCCGAGGTCGCCGTACCGAGCGCCGACTGGGCCCAACGGCGGTTGGTGATCCGGCTCATCCGCGTGTGCTCGCCCTCGCCGGTGAAGAGGATGAACGCGACGTCGCTGGCCCGCCCGGGGTTGGGGCGGTACCAGCGCGGCAGCTCGACTGCGTCGGGGTCGATCTGCTCCATGTCCTCGATCACCGGGACCCCGAGGTCACGCGGGCCGCCACCGCCGCCGAGCACGAACGTGTGCACCGTCCCGAGCCCGGCCGCGAGCGCCGCCCGTTCGGGATCGGCGATGATCCGGCTCACCTGGCCGAGTTCGGCCTCGCGCTCGAGCTCGCCGTCGGGCCGCAGCAGCACCGACACGGCGCCGAGGCGGTTGATAGCCACCGCGAGCGCGAGCGCGGTCGGCCGCGTGCCCATCAGCACGCCGACGTGCTCGCCCTGGCGCACGCCGATCGAGATCAGACCGCGGACGACGTTGTCGATCCGCTCGTTGATGTCCTCGGCGGTGTAGGCCCGGTCCTCGAACAGGAAGAACACGCCGTCCGGGCGCCGGCGCCGGCGCTCCTCGACGAGCAGCCCGAGCGAGATCCGCGTCCCGGGCTGGATCTGCTCGAGCCGGGCGAGCCGGGGCAGCTGACCGGCGGCCTCGCGCGTGAGCTCACGCATGCTCCGCGCCGTGCGCGTCGCCGCCCCGAGCATCGAGCGGGCCATCCCGGTGCCGACCGCGCCGGCGAGCTCGACCCCGTAGCTGACGCGGTTGCGGACATGGGGCGCGAGCTCGAGCCCGGTCTCGTCGGGCACCTCGGTGACCGACTCGGGCTGCGTGCCGCGGCCCGACCGCCACCGCACCCAACCCGCCACCGTTGGCCACGTCTCGGTGTTCGACGTGGAGCCGACCACGAGCCCGAAGTGCCCGGCGTGGAGCGAGAGCTCATAGACCTCGGCCTGCGGGGCGGCGAGCCGGATCGCCCGGACGCCGGGGGCGGGGGCGATCTCGTCGACGGTGCCGACGACCGACAGGATCGGCAGCGCGATGTCGGCGAGGGTGACGAGCCGGTCCTCGATCACGAAGCCACCCTCGAGCATGCGGTTGTGGGCGATGAACTGCCGCAGGAAGTCGGCCATCGCCGGGCCCGGCCAAGCCACCCAGCCCTCCGCCTCGAGGAACCGGCGTTGCCCCTCGCGCGGGAGCAGCGCCTCGCGGTCGTGCAGGCGCATGATGAAGTCAGCCCGGCTGCGCAGAGACTTGACCGGGTCGAGCAGGCGGAACCCCGTCCGGCTCGCCCACGCCGGGAGCGCCCAGCCGCGGAACACGCGGTCGGCGAGCAGCCCGGCGGCACCGGTGGCGAACTGCTCGGGAATCCCGAACGGCATCGCCAGCCGCGTGTCGACGGGGCTGCCGAAGGTGATCAGCGAGCCGAGGCCCTCGTTGCGGCGATAGGCGGCGACCTGGTAACAGAACATGCCGCCCTGGGAGTAGCCGGCGAGATGAACGTCCTGCCCGGTGTACTCGCGGACGCGGTCAACGGCGTCGGAGATGGCGAGCACGTGGTCGGCGAGGGTGCGCTCGAGTCCCCCCTCCTCGCGCTCGGGGGCCCCGAAGTCGACGACCCACGGATCGGCGCCGTTCTCCCGCAAGGTCCGCACCGCGCTCGTCGCCGCGGAGACGTCGTACACCTCGGCCGCGAGCATCATCGGCGGGACGAGGAGGATCGGCGGCGCCGTGCGCCGGCGACCGTCGGCGAAGTAGTGGCGCAGCCGGTAGACGCGCTGCTCGGCGACGACGTCGTAGGGCGACGGCTCCTCGTCGGTGCTCAGTCCGCCGAACCGGGCCACCTCGAGCGCGTTCTGGGCCGCGGCGCCGAGACGCCCGACGGGAGCGGTGAGGGTTTTGGGCAACAGGTCCATGGCGAACGTTCACATGTTCGCGGAAAGCGCATGCGACCGTCCGACCCAGCGCCGCGGGCCGACTCGCGCTCGCGCGCGGAGGGGTAGGCTGCGCATCATGAACCTCGCCTCGCTGCTCACCGACTCGGCCGCCGCCGACCCCGCGCACGTCGCCGTCCGTCTCGACGACGTCGAGCTCACCTACGGCCAGCTCGACGATGCCGCGGCCCGGGTGGCGGGCATCCTGCGCGCGCACGGCGTCGGCCCCGGCGACCGCGTCGGGATCATGCTGCCCAACGTCCCGTATTTCCCGATCTGTTACTACGGCGTGCTGCGGGCCGGGGCGGTCGTCGTCCCGATGAACGTGCTCCTCAAGCGGCGCGAGGTCGCGTTCTACCTCCAGGACCCCGAGGCCAAGCTGCTGTTCGCCTGGCACGGCTTCGCCGACGATGCGCGGGCCGGTGCCGAGGATGCGGGCACGGAGTGCGTGATCATCACCCCCGGGGAGTTCGAGCAGACGCTCGCCGCGACCGAGCCGCTGCCCGAGCTCGCCGACACCGCCGACGACGACACCGCGGTCATCCTCTACACGTCGGGCACGACCGGCACGCCGAAGGGCGCCGAGCTCACCCATGCCAACCTCGTCCGCAACGCCGACGTCAGCCGGAGTCTGTTCGACGCCGGCCCGGACGACGTCACGCTCGGTGCGCTGCCGCTGTTTCACTCCTTCGGTCAGACGTGCTCGATGAACATGTCGGTCCTCTCGGGGGGGACGCTGACGCTCATCCCGCGCTTTGACCCGGCCATGGCGCTCGAGATCATCCAACGCGACCGCGTCAACATCTTCGAGGGCGTGCCGACGATGTACGGCGCGATCCTCCATCTCCCCGGACGCGGCGATTACGACACCTCGACGCTGCGGGTCTGCGTCTCCGGCGGATCCGCGCTGCCCGTCGAGCTGTTGCGCGGCTTCGAGCGGGAGTTCGGGGCGAAGATCCTCGAGGGCTACGGCCTCAGCGAGACCTCACCCGTCGCCTCCTTCAACCACCCCGACCGCGAGCGCAAGCCGGGGTCGATCGGGACGCCGATCGAGGGCGTCGAGATGAAGGTCGTCGACGACGACGACAACGACCTCCCCCAGGGCGAGGTCGGCGAGATCGTCATCCGCGGCCACAACATCATGAAGGGCTACTGGAAGCAGCCCGAGGCGACCGCGAAGACGATGAAGCACGGCTGGTTCCACTCCGGCGACATGGCCACAGTCGACGAGGACGGCTACTTCTTCATCGTCGACCGCAAGAAGGACATGATCATCCGCGGCGGCTACAACATCTACCCGCGGGAGATCGAGGAGGTCCTCTACGAGCACCCCGCGGTGCGCGAGGCCGCCGTCGTCGGCCTGCCCGACGACGAGTGGGGTGAGGAGGTCGGCGCGGCGGTCACCCTCAAGGACGGCGAGAGCGCCACGCCCGACGAGCTCCGCGCATTCGTCAAGGACCAGGTCGCGGCGTACAAGTACCCGCGCAAGGTCTGGTTGGTCGAGGATCTGCCCAAGGGCCCGACGGGAAAGATCCTCAAGCGCGAGATCGAGCCGCCTGCCGACGACTGAGCGACCGTGATCGCGATCCGGGCCGCGCAGCGTGATGACGTCCCGCTGCTGTTCTCGCTGATCGTCGAGCTGGCCACGTTCGAGCGAGCCCCCGACCAGGTCGTCGGCGACGAGCCCCTCCTCGCCGAGGCGCTGTTCGGGACGCGGCCGGCGGCCGAGGCCCTCGTCGCCGAGCTCGACGGCGACCCGGTCGGCTTCGCCCTGTTCTTCCCCACCTTCTCGACCTGGCAGTGCCGGCCAGGCCTCTGGCTCGAGGATCTCTACGTGCGTCCCGAGGCCCGGCGCGCGGGCGTCGGCCGACGGCTGCTGGGGCGGCTCGCCGCGCTCACCCTCGAGCGGGGCGGCGCGCGCCTCGAGTGGGCGGCCCTGCGCTGGAATGAGCCCGCGCTGCGCTTCTACGCCGCGCTCGGCGCGGCGCCGCTGCAACAATGGCAGACGCTGCGGCTCGAGGGCGAGGCGCTGCGGGGACTCGCGGGCGACAGCCTCCCGGAGTGACGATGGGCGAGCGCGTCACCGTGCCGCTCGGCACGATCGCCCGGGAGTGGACGCGGATCGGGTTCACCGGCTTCGGCGGCCCGCCGACGCACATCGCGCTGCTCCGCAAGCTCGTCGTCGGGCGGGGCTGGATTCCCGAGGCGGACTTCGAGGGCGCGATCGCCGCCTGCAACCTCCTCCCCGGGCCGGCCTCGACGCAGCTGTCGATCTACTGCGCCCGGCGCCTCGGCGGCGCCCGGGGGGCGTGGGTCGGCGGACTCGGCTTCATCGTCCCGGCGGTCGTCATGGTGTCGGTGCTCTCGGCGCTGTTCCTCGGCCGCACCCCGCCCTCGGTCATTCGCGGCGCGGGCGCGGGCGCCGGCGCGGCGGTCGCCGCGGTCGCCGTCCAGGCCGGCCTGCTGCTGCTCGGCCCGAGCTACGCCCGTGTCCACGCATCCCGGAGCAGCCGGCTGCGGTGGATCGTCTACGCGCTGCTCGGCGCCGCCTCGGCCGCGACGCTCGGCCGCTACCTCGTCCTCTTCCTGCTCGCCTGCGGAGGCTGCGAGCTGTTCGTCCGCTCGCGGCCCCAACGCACGCTGCAGTCTCATGGTGTCCTGTTGCCGGTCGTGCTGCTCGCCGCCGCCGGCGGCCTCGGGGCGCTCACCTGGGTGGCGTTCAAGGTCGGCGCGCTGTCCTACGGTGGCGGCTTCGTGATCATCCCGCTCATGCGCGGGGACGCGGTCACCACCTATCACTGGATGACCGCGACCCAGTTTCTGAACGCGGTCGCGCTGGGTCAGGTCACGCCGGGCCCGGTCGTCGCCACGGTGGCCGCGGTCGGCTACGCCGCGCACGGGTTCGGTGGCGCCGCGCTCGCCGCCGCGGTCGCGTTCGCGCCATCGTTCCTGATCGTCCTCCTCGGCGGCCCGCACTTCGAGCGCCTCAGCGGCGACCCGCGCCTGCAGGCGTTCCTCGGCGGCGCCGGACCGGCGGCGATCGGCGCGATCCTCGGCTCGGCCATCCCACTTGCGGGGTCGCTGCGCGAGGGGTGGCAGGTCGCCGTGCTCGCGGCGGCCGCCGTCGTGCTGCTGGTGTTGCGCCGCGGGCCGGTACTCACGCTCGTCGGCGCCGGCGTGGTCGGCGCGATCGTGGCGCTGACCGGTGGCCCGCTGCCGTAGCGGGCCGGACGGTCTCCCCTGCTCAGGTTTTCGCTGCGCGGCCCTCGGGAAGGAACTGAGCAACTGAGAGACGACCGGAGGAGGACGCCATGGAAGACGCTGACCGAGTATCGATGGACGAGATCGAGGCTGAGGACGCCGTATCGCTTCCCAACAAGGAAGTTCTGTCCCTGCTCGACGTCAACGCCAACGTCGACCTCGGCGTCGACCTCGCGGCGCCCGTCGACCTCGCTGCGGCCGCGAACCTGAACGTCGCCGCGCCGATCGAGGCCGCCGCGACCGCCAACGTGCTCAGTCCGGGCGCGGAGGCTGTGGGGCTTGCCGAGCAGCACGGGACGGTCGACCAGAGCCTGAGCGGAACCGCCGACGCGACCGCGCCGCAGCACGCGAGCGTCGACCAGACCGGCACGAGCGCCGGTGGCAGCGGCACCGCCGGCACGCCGACGAGCGGCGCCACCCCGGTCGAGACGGGCACGGCAGGCGCCGGCACACCGACTGAGCCCGCGTCCGGAGCCGCCCATGCGCCGGTGCCGAGCGGCACGCCCACGACGAGCGACCCGGCTCCCGCCGAGACGCCGGGCGCGGCCGGCGCCGCGGGCGGTGCCGTCCAGGGCGCGACGGGCGGCCTTGGCGGCGCGGTCGAGGGCGCGACGGGCAGCGTCGGCAGCGCCGCGAGTGGCGTGGCCAACAGCGGCGCCGTCGGGGACCTCGCCGGCGCGGCCGGCAACGCCGTCGACAGCACGGCGGGGAGCACCTCCGGCGGGGTCGACTCGCTGCTCAACGGCGGCAGCCTGCTCGACGCGAACATCAACCTCGACGCCACCGCCCATCTCGCCGCCCCGGTCGACGGCGCGGTGGCGGCCAACGGCAACGTCGCCGCTCCGGTCGACGCCGCGGTCGGCGCGAACATCGGCTCGCAGGGGGCAGTGTCCGAGGCCCTGGCGCCGCAGCAGGTCGATGTGTCGCAGAATCTCGACAACGTCCACGCTGACGCCACCGCCACACAGAACGCCAACGTCTCCCAGTAGGCAGATCATCGCTCGCCTTCCACCGCAGTAGCGAGGGATGACCGCCACTGCTGCCCGTCCCGATGGGACGACCGCTGAGCGTCCCAGCGGGACGCCGGCGGCTCCAGCCTCCGTCCGGCTCGACCGGGCGGAGGGCGTGGAGCTGCTCGGCCCCGTGCACGGCTGCGGCTATCGCGACGGGGCGTGCCTCGTGCGCCGCGCCGACGGGCAGATGGTCCAGCTCGGGCAGCTCATGTATGCGCTGCTCGAGTGCGTGAACGGCGAACGCGACGGCGCCGAACTCGCGGCGGCGCTGACCGAGCGGATCGGACGCCGCGTCGAGGGTGCGCACGTCCTGCGGATCGCCCAGAAGCTCGCCCAGCAGGGCCTGCTCGCCGGGACCGAACAGCACGCGCCGCCGCGGCGCAACCCGCTGCTCGCCCTCCGCTGGAAGGTCCTCGTCACGAATCCCGTCCTGACCAGACGGCTGACCTCGCCGTTCGCCTTCCTCTTCCGGCCGTGGCTGATGTGGCCGATCCTCGCGGCCTTCGTCGCCGTCTTCTGGTTCGTGCTCATCCACAAGGGGGTGGCTGCCGCCACGGCCGAGGCGTTTCACAGCCCCGGCCTGCTGCTGCTCGTGTTCGCCCTCGGCGTCGTCTCGGCCGGCTTTCATGAGCTCGGCCACGCCGCCGCCTGCCGCTACGGCGGAGCCACGCCGGGTGGCATGGGCATGGGCCTGTATCTCGTCTGGCCGGCGTTCTACACCGACGTCACCGACGCCTACCGGCTTCCGCGGCGCGCCCGGCTGCGCATCGACCTCGCCGGCCTGTACTTCAACGCCGTCGTGGCGGTGCTCACGATGGCGGTGTGGCTCGCCTGGCGCAGCGACGCCCTGCTGCTGCTCGTCGCCCTGCAGATCCTTCAGATGGTCAAGCAGCTCTCGCCGATGATCCGGGCCGACGGCTACCACATCCTCTCCGACGCGACCGGCGTCCCGGACCTCTACTCGCACATGGGCCCGACGCTGCGCCGGCTGCTCCCCGGTCATCGCGACGAGCCCTCGGCCCTCACCGGCCGGGCACGGATCTTCGTCACGGTCTGGGTGCTGATCATCGTGCCGATCCTCCTCACCCTCACCCTCGGCGCGATCCTGCTTCTCCCGCGCGTGGCCGCCACCGCTTGGCAGAGCGGCCACTACCTCGTCGCGGCGATTCCGCACCAGGTGAGCCACGGTCAGGTCATCGACGTGCTCGCGTCGCTCGTGCGGCTGCTCGCGCTCTGCCTGCCCGTGCTCGGCTGCGCGCTCGTCACGCAGAAGATCGCTCGCAGCACGGTGGGACGCGCCCGCGATTGGAGCCGGGGACGCCCGCTGCGCCGGGTCGCCGTCGTGCTCGCCGCCGTCGCCGCCGGCTGCGCGGCGGCGTGGGCATGGTGGGCCTCGGGGCAGTACCGGCCGATCCGCGCCACCCAGGGCGGGACGATCGGCAGCCTGGCGCGACTCGTCTCCGACCCCACGGCGACCGCACGCCCGGCATCGGCGCCGGCCCCCGTGGCCCTCAGCCCCGGCGTTCACCTCGCGATGGCGATGATCCCCGTCGGCGGCGCGACCGCCCGCCATCCGGCACTGTTCATCGTGCGGGGCGGCAAGGGCAAGCCCGCCGTGGTGATCGTGAGCGGCTCCGCGCCGCCTCCGCCCGCGGTGGGCACGCATTCGCCCGGGGGCACCGGATCGACCCCGGGCGCCGCTGCCGGCACGACGAGCCCGGTGACCGGCAACGGCGACACGACGACAACCGCGACGGGAACACCGGCGAGCCCGGGCGCGAGCACCCCGTCATCGCCGGCGACCGCGTTCCCCTTCACCCTGCCCTCCGCGCCGCCCCCGGGAGGCACACAGGCCCTGGCCGAGAACAGGACCAACGGCGGCGGCGTCTATGACGTCGCCTACTCCCTGGTCACGGTGAGCGATGGGGCCCCGGTGACGCAGACCAACAGCGCCTACGCGCTGGCCCACTGCCAGGCGTGCACGACCGTGGCGGTGTCCTTCCAGGTCGTGCTCGTGGTGGGACGCAGCCGGATCATCGCTCCGATCAACGCCGCCGGCTCGCTCAACTACGACTGCCCGGCCTGCACGACGACCGCGCTCGCCGATCAGCTCGTGGTGACGTTGAGCGCTCAGCCCTCGAGCGCGCTGATGGCCAAGCTCAACGCCGATCTCCAGGCGCTTGGTGCGCTGCCCGCGCTCGGCGCCCAGGGCACGCCCGCCGCCGTCGCCACCGAGGTCGGCGCCGTCCAGCAACAGATCGAGACCGAGCTGAACAACAGCGGCCTGCTCACGACGCCGATTTCCTCGGGCAGCACCGCCGGCTCGCCGGCGAGTTCCGGATCATCGACGTCGTCCGTTCAGACCTCGACCGGATCAGCGTCCGGCACCGGCTCCGGCGCGACGACCGGCACGACCACCCCGAGCCCGGGGTCGTCGTCTTCGGCTTCGGCAACGACGACGTCGTCATCGACGACGACCACGTCGACTGGCTCATCGCCGACGGCGACGAGCACGTCCGCCGCCGCCTCGCCGCCGAGCTCGAGCTCGAGCTCGGCGGCGAGTACGACGACGTCAACCAGCCCTTAGCGCCCGGTGTCCGTGGACGCGTGGCCGAAGAAGCTGAGGATCTGCTGGATCCCGCTCGGCCGGTTGGTGTAGCGCATCGTGTACGGCAGCAGGCCGGGCACGAACTTGATCCGCTCCTTGGTGGCGTCGGCGCGCCAGGCGGCGGGGTTCGGGCCCTGCTGGGCGGCCAGCACCTGGCCGGCCTGGTTGAGCGCCGTCCACAGCTCGGCGCGGCACCGCTTCAGGTTGCCGCCGCCGCAGTAGCGCACGTTGTACTTGCCGCGGACGGGCTCACCGAGGAGCGTCCGCAGGTCCTTGTCCATGTAGATGTGCCAACCCGTGTACTGACCGGCCGGCGGCTGGTCGTACTGGCTGTCGAACGACGCGAGCTCCTGACTGAGCGCCGTACCGAGGACGTTGGACGACCACGCACTCGCCAGCAGCGGCCACGCGCCATCCATGATCGCGGCTCCCGGGTCGGTGATCTTCCCGACGCCGTTGGGGTCGGTGCGGTCGAGCCGGCTGCCGCCGTGGCGGTACCAGGCGTCGAGCAGCGAGAGCATCGTCGCCGCCCGGGCACTCGGGGCATGGCCACCGTGCAGCAGCTTGGAGAGCACGGGCTCGAACGTCATCTCACGGACGTCCTGGGTCGCCGCCGCGTTCATCGCCGAGACCATCTGGGCCGGGGTGACGTTGCGGCCGTGGCCGAGGTTGTTGAGCAGCAGGTCGACGCGCTGGAGGGCGCCGAGCGACCAGTTGTCGTCCGGGGCCTCATAGCCGGCCTGCGGCCGGTTGTTCCAGTTGACGATCTCACCGCTGGGCGGGTTGATCCCCTGGGGGTGGTTCTTGGCCGAGACCCAGCCGCGCCACTCCTCCTTACCGCGGCCGTCGATCGGCAGCGCCGGATCGACGTTCGACGGGCGGATCGGGATCAGCCCGCTGGTGAAGACGCCGATGTCCTTGTCGTCGACGTAGAACGAGTTGAACGTCTGCGGCGTCAGCGACGCGGCCCGGAAGAACTGGTGGATGTTGTGCACCTGTCCGTGGGCGAGGTCGTGGTAGAAGAGCAGGTCGAGCGCGTCCTTGCCGTAGCTCGCCCGTTTCCTCGACAGTGCGACCAGCCGGCCGTGCACGTGGGCGTAGCCGAACACGGGGCCGTGAACGGTGCGCCAGAACGTGACCTCCCGTGCCTTGCTCGTGCCCGCGTTCAGGGTGCCGGCGTCGAAGTACTGCATCGACCGGCACTGGCCGTCGAATAGGTACTTGTGGGTGCTGTGTCCGCACAGCGTCTCGACGTAGGTGTCGATCTGGTCGAGACCCGCGGAGGTCAGCGTCCAGCCGGCGTCCTGGCTGCGGCCGATGAAGATGTAGCCGGGGAACGGCGCCGAGCTGACGCCGCGCTGGCTGATGCCGGGACCCTCGAGGTCCTCCTCCATCGTCAGGCCGGGGTAGAAATAGCCGATCTGCGGGCCGGCCACCATGATCGGATGGTGCGTCGCCGAGCGCCAGCCCGACACGAGCAGCGCGTTGGACGCGTGGGCACGCGTGTTGTGCGCGACGGCGATCGCCTTGTCGGCCGAGGCCGACAGGGTGTTGTTGTCGAGGATCACGTTGCCGGTGTTGCTCTTCGGCTTGGCCTGGAGCTGGACATGGCCCGGGACGCTGGCGGGCGCCTCGGGGTCATATGCCTCGCGCAGGTCGTTCCACACCGCCCGGCCCCGCTTGGCGCCGAGCCGTCGCTCGAGGCCGGAGAGGAACTCTGAGCGGACGGCCTCGTCGCCGCCGCCCTCACCGACGAACTGGTCCTTGAGCGCGTTGAACGCGTAGATGTCGACGCGGGTGAAGGGGGCCTCGGTCGAATGGGTCGCCCTCAGGTAGGCGTTGATGCCCGCCAGGTAGATGTCGATGTCGCGCAGGACCGCCCGTCCCCGGGCCCCGGAGGCCTGAAGCGCCCCGGTCTGCTTGGACACCTCAGCCTCGGTCTGGGCGCTCGGCGTGAAGTTGTCAAGGTTGGACACGAGGTCGAGCGCGCTGAGGCCGGGGGCGTCGATCGCGGCGACGAGCGAGTCGTAGCGGGCCTGCTCGAGCAGCAGCCCACGATCCTCGGCGATCACCCAGCCGGCGCCCCAGGTGACGTCGTCACGGGTCGTGCCGAAGACGTGCGGCACGTCATAGGAGTCGCGGTAGATGGTCACGCCCGAGTGCGGTCGCTCGATGCGCGTCGGGTTGGCCGGGACGCCGAGCGTCTCGGGCTTGAAGAACTGGGACAGCTGCGCCGCGCTGACATGGTTGAACAGCGGCGTCAGACCGTCATACATCCGCGCCTGGGTGTCGGCGCCGGGGGGCGGCGGTGCGCCGCCCCATTCGCCAGAGGGCACGATGTCCTTGGCGATGATGGAAAAGTCGCTCGCGGAGGCGACCCCCGGGGCGAGAGCTGCGATGGCCAATGCCCCGGCCAGCGCGGCGAATCTCTTAGACAACACTACGTCTCCTTAAATTGGTCCGATCGAACGACGGTAGCGCAGACCTTGTGGCCGGATGGCCAAAGCGGCAGCCTTGACAGCGCCTTCCTGGCGAGTGAGGATGGACCGCTCGGACCGCGAAGGGCTGGAGAGCAGGTTGACGGGGATTCTCTATCGGGTCGCACAGCTCTGTGTGCGCCGCCGCGTTGTGGTGGTTGTGCTGTGGGCGGTCGTGACGTTGGCGCTGCTCGCGGTCTCCCAGAGCCTGGGTGACAACACCAACGACAACCTCTCGCTCCCGGGCACGGACAGCCAGCACGCGACCGACACGCTGCAGAAGTCGTTCCCCGATCAGGCCAATGGGACAAGCCCGATCGTCCTGCACGCACCGAGCGGCAAGCTGAGCGACAGCAAGTACGCGAGCGCCGTCAACACGGCGGCCGCCGACGTGGCCAAGGCGAAGGACGTCGCCTCGGTCGTCAATCCGCTCACCCCGCAGGGTGCATCGGCGCTCTCCAAGGACGGCGCGACCGGGTACCTGTCGGTGACGCTGTCGGTCAAGCCCGGATCGCTGTCCAAGGCCGATGCCCAGAACATCATCGACGCGGCGAGCAAGCCGGCCACGGCGGCCGGCCTCGAGGTGGAGACGGGCGGCCAGCTCGGCCAGAAGGTCTCCAAGCCGTCGACCGAATCGAGCGAGCTCGTGGGCATCGTCGCCGCGATGATCATCCTCACGCTCACACTCGGGACGATCGTCTCGATGCTGCTGCCGATCGTGAGCGCGGTGATCGCGCTGCTCGCGACGTTGTCGGTGGTGCAGATCCTCGGGCACGTCATCACCGTGCCGACGGTCGCCCCCACCCTGGCCACGATGATCGGCCTCGGCGTCGGCATCGACTACGCGCTGTTCATCGTCACCCGCCATTTCCGCGGCCTCACCGACGGCCTCGACATGAACGAGTCGATCGCCCGCGCGACGGCGACCTCCGGCGGCGCCGTGTTCTTCGCCGGCGGCACGGTGGCGATCGCCCTCATCTCTCTGGCCGTGGCCGGCATCCCGCTGGTCACGACGATGGGCCTGATGGCCGCGATTGCCGTCCTGGTGGCGGTGACCGGCGCTCTGACCCTGCTCCCCGCCGTGCTCGCGCTGATCGGCCCGCGGATCAACTCGCTCCGCGTCCGGCCACCGCACTCCGAGGAGAAGGCGCGCCAGGGCCTGTGGGCCAAGTGGGCAGGCGAGATCGCCAAGCTGCCGCTGGTAGCGCTGCTCGTCGCCCTGGCGATCCTCATCCCGCTGATGATCCCGCTGTTCTCGCTCACCCTCGGACAGCAGGACGTGGGCGCCCTGTCGACCTCGACGACCGCGCGGCGGGCCTACGACCTCATCTCGGAGAACTTCGGCCCCGGGGTCAACGGGCCGCTGCTCATCGCGGTCTCGCTCGGGTCGCCGGCGAAGGCACCGTCGGGGTCGTCGGGGTCGTCGGGGTCGTCGGGGTCGTCGGGGTCGTCGGGGTCGTCGGGGTCGTCGGGGTCGTCGGCCTCTGGGGGCGGCGGCTCGTCCAGCTCCAGCTCGACCGACCCGCGCACCACCGATCCGCGGCTGCAGAACCTCCAGCAGCAGGTCAAGTCGACGAAGAACGTCATCGCGATCAGCCCGATGCAGATCGACAAGGCGGGCACGACCGCCTACTTCAACGCGATCTCGAAGTACGGACCATCGGACCAGGCGACGACCGACGTCGTCGACCAGCTGCGCTCGACGTCGATCCCCGCGGCCGAGAAGGGCACTGACATGCACGCCTACGTCGGCGGCAGCACGGCCGGCTATGACGACCTCGCTACGCGCATCTCGGCCAAGCTGCCGCTGCAGATCGCGGTGGTGATCGCCCTCAGCTTCGTGCTGCTCACGCTCGCGTTCCGCACGCTGATCGTTCCTCCCCAAGCCGCGGTGATGAACCTCCTGTCGATCGCCGCGTCCTACGGCGTGCTCACCGCCGTCTTCCAGTACGGCTGGCTGAGCGGGCTGATCGGTCTTGACGGTCCGGTGCCGATCGTCTCCTACGTCCCCCTCTTCATGTTCGCGATCCTCTTCGGCCTCTCAATGGACTACGAGGTGTTCCTGGTCAGCCAGATCAAGGAGCACGTCAACCACGGTGAGGACAATCGCAGCTCGGTCGTGTCCGGCCTGGTCACGAGCGGGCGTGTCATCACGGCCGCAGCGCTCGTGATGGTGTTCGTGTTCGGCAGCTTCGTACTGAACGGCGACCCGACCATCAAGCAGTTCGGCGTCGGGCTCGCGGTCGCAGTCATCCTCGACGCCACCGTCGTGCGCTGCCTGCTCGTCCCGGCGCTGATGGTCCTGATGGGCAAGATCAACTGGTACATGCCCGCCTGGCTCGACCGCATCCTGCCCCGGATCAGCATCGAGGGCGCCGAGTATTTCGACGAGCGCGACTACGACCGCTCGGTGCGGGAGGGCGAGCGCTTCCCGGCGGCGAGCGAGGCGGGGGCGTAGGTCGGCTGCGGCCGCGCGTTGGCCCGGGCGCCCGCCGGAGATCGAGCCCATCTTTGCCCTGCCTCACCGAGGATAGGCAGCTGAGCAACGCCTGGAGTCGCTCAGCTGCCCACGCTCGGGGACGGGGCGGATGTCCCGGCGGTCAGGCGAACCGCCGGGATCAATAGAAAGGCCCCGCCGTGAAGCGGGGCCTTTCCGTAGCAGGTCTATAAGCCGGATTTTGTCGAGAGCAGCCATCCATCTGTGCGGCCTACCCGGACCTCGGCGGGTCGCCTACGAACGGTCCTGCTTGGCCTAGCATCGAGTGGGGTTTACCTGGCCGCCGCGTCACCGCGACGCCGGTGCGCTCTTACCGCACCATTTCACCCTTACCGGCCTGGAGCTCTGCAGCGGCCCCAGGCTTAGGCGGTGTCTTTTCTGTGGCACTTTCCCGCGGGTTTCCCCGGGTCGGCGTTACCGACCACCCTTACCCTGTGATGTCCGGACTTTCCTCGAAGGTTCTGTCACCTCCGCGACTGCTCGACCTGCGCAGGCGAGGATAGCGCCGGAAGGTCGCAGGCTGAAGGCCTGGCGGGCGCGCCGGCTAGCCCAGGACCGAGCGGCAGCTGCGGCAGCGGCCGCCGATCGGCCGCGGATGGACCCCGTACACCGGTGCCATCTCGCCGCCGCACACCGGGCACTCCTCGACGCGGTGGGCGGCGAGACCCTCCCATACGCCGGACAGAACCTCGTCCAGCGTCGGCTCGCCACCCACGGCGTCGAAGGAAGACGGCGCGCGTTCGACCGCGGCCGGTGCTGGGGCGGACGGGACCGCGGCCGGTGCTGGGGCGGACGCGACCTCTGCCGACGCTGGCGCGGGCGCGACCGACGCGGGGCCCGACTCAACCGCCGCGGGCGCGGGGGCGTGCTCGACCGCCGCGTCGACGGACGCTGGGCGCTCGACCGCGACGTCGAACAGGGACGGCATGCGCTCGGCCACGGCGGGGGTCATCGGCCGGCGCCCTTCACGACAGGCTCCGCATCAGGCCGATTACCCGCCCGAGCACGCGGACGTCGCGGGTGCGGATCGGCTCCATCGTCTCGTTCTCCGGCTGCAGACGCACGTGGTCCTCCTCCTGGAAGAACCGCTTCACGGTCGCCTCGTCGCCCACGAGGGCAACGACTATGTCGCCGTCGTTGGCGGTCTCCTGCGGGCGCACGACGACGAGGTCGCCCTCGAGGATGCCGACGTTCTTCATCGACTCCCCGCGCACGCGCAGGAGGTACTCGCCGTCATCGCCGCCGGCGAACGAGGGAGTCGGGACGTAGTCCTCGATGTTCTCCTCGGCGAGGACCGGCTGGCCGGCGGCAACCTGCCCGACGAGCGGGAGGCCGGGGCCCGGCTTGACGAAGCTGCGGACGCCGGCGGCGGCGCGGTCGAGCAGCTCGATCGCCCGCGGCTTGGTCGGGTCCCGGCGAAGGAGCCCGATCTTCTCGAGGTTGGCGAGGTGCGCGTGAACCGTCGAGGACGAGGCGAGTCCAACCGCCTTGCCGATATCCCGGACGGTGGGCGGATAGCCGTTGCTGGCCGAGTACTTCTTGATGAAGTCGAAGATTTCCTGTTGACGTTTGGTCAAGTCCATCCGTCTACTCCTTGCTCGGTTGGCTCCCGCTTACGTGGGGTGCACGAACATGTGTTCGGGAATGTAGCGCGGGGTCCTGACGGAAGACAAGCCTCGAGCGTCCCAGGGCTATACTGGCGCCCCCCAGCGCCTGTGGCGGAATTGGTAGACGCGCAAGGTTGAGGGCCTTGTGGACTGAATGGTCCGTGGAGGTTCGAGTCCTCTCGGGCGCACTGGGAAAGCCCCGCTACGCGGGGCTTTTTCGTGCTCCGGGACCAGGCTTGGCTTCCGTCCGGTGGTGGACGTATTGTTGTCGCGTGACAAATACGTCCATTCAGTACGTCCATCTCGCCCCTCTGACAACAGGCTGGACGTACCCGTGAGTACGAGCTTCCACAAGGGCGGTTGGGAGGTCCGTTGGCGGGACGCGTCGGGCCGGAGGCGCGCTCGGCGGTTCGGCATGGAAGACGCGGCACGCGCCTTCGACGAAGCACTCGCCGAGGTCTCCCCCACCGCGCGCCGCGCCGACACAGCTCGCCACGGTCGCAGTGGCGGCGTCTACGCGTACAAGACCGCAGACGGCATCCGCTGGCGGTTCGTCTACCGGCGCAGCGATGGGTCCCAAACGACGAAGCGCGGCTTCGCCAGTGAGCGTGCAGCGCGCGACGCCAGGCGCCGGCTGATTGAGCAGGTCGAGCGTGGCGAGGTGCGGCACACGAAAGAGACGTTCGGCGGGTATTGGGAACGATGGCTCGCGCGCCGCCGGCCGTATCTCGAAGCAGGCACCTGGGCAGGCTACGAGATCGCCGGCCGCAAGCGGCTCGTACCTGCTTTCGGCGCGCGGTCGCTCGGCGAACTGTCTGTCGAAGACATCCGCGAATTCGTCGCGGAGCTGGCCGAGGGCGTCGAGGCCGGCGAGCTTGCGGCGAAGACGGTTAATAACGCGCTCGGCACCCTGGTCGTCTGCCTGAACGCCGCCGTGGACGACGGCCTGCTCGCCGTCAACCCGGCATTGCGGGTGCAGCGCCTCCCGCCCGTCCACATCGAGCGCGACTACCTGCGGCTTGACGAGATCCCGCGGTACCTCGACGCGTGCTCCGGCGTTTACCGACCGCTCGCCGAGCTGCTGATTGGAAGCGGCCTGCGGATCTCTGAGGGGCTGGCATTGCGCGTCGGCGACCTCGAGCTGGAGGAAACGGGCGGGACGGTCGTCGTGTATCGCTCGCGCAAGAGCGACACAGTGGGCTCGACCAAGTCCGACCGCTTCCGCGCCGTTGAGATTGGTCCGAGCCTATGTGCTGTGCTGCGCGATCAAGTCGCCCGTCGCGCCGAGCTGGCGGCTAGCGATCGCGCCGCGGCGGTCCTGTTCGTCATGCCAGTCCGGACGGCCAAGCGGAGCAAGGGCCGGTGGCAGGGTGCAGCTGTCGGCCAACCGCTCGACCGCAACACCGTCTCCCGCGACTGGCACAAGGACGCGCTCGAGGACGCAGCGCTCCGCGACATGCCGCTGCACGCCCTCCGCCACACCGCGGCCGCTGCGTGGCTCGCCGCAGGCAATTCCCTGATGTACGTGCAGCGCCAGCTCGGGCACGCCGACATCAGCACGACCGAGCGCTACTACGGCCACCTCGAGCGGCGCGTCCTCGCGGCCGGCGCCGTGGCGACGGAAGAAGCGATCGCCCGCGCGTCGAACACGGCGCTAAAGCAATGACTGCTGATCGGCGACGTTCGTCGTCGATTGCGATCGGCGTCGGGCGTCCGATCGCGGTCGTCGCTCCCGAGGCTCGCTCGTCCGACGAGCGGGCAGATTGGACGCGGGCGACCACTCAGCGCGCGCCGCTGCCAGCCACCGATCTATGTCCTCGGGCACGAAACGCAGCGGACCGTCCTCGCCGCCGATCCGCACCGACGGGATCCTCCCCGACCTCGCCGCCTCATAGATCCACGCGCGCGAGACGGCAAGCATCTGCGCGACCTCGTTGGGCTTCAGAAGCTCCAACGCTTTGCCTTTGCCACAAGCCAAATAAGCAAAACAGTGATAAGGTAGCGCGCGTGTACGACGGTCACAAGCGGCGGTGCTGAGATGACCGACGAGCGAGACGAAGAGATCCAGGAAGCGTTCAAGGCCGCCCAGACCGGATGGGCGCGCGCCCTGCGCAAGCACCGGCTCGCGCCTCCGGACGCCGGGTTCAGTGCTCGCATCCTGGAGCTGTCGAGGGCCGCTCACGCCGAGGCCGTGATCTGCTGGGAGGCGCACGCGGCGGGCTACCAGTGGCCGCGTCATCGGCCTGCCGGCGGCGAACCTCCCCACGAGCTGCGTCCCGAGAGCGGTCGCCGCGGTCCCGACATTGCCTGGCAACGATTCGATGCCGCCGTCGAGGCCCTGAACCGCGCAACCAGAGGCACCGACCTTCATCGCGTCGGCTCGGCATACGAAGAGATGGCGGTCGCAGCCGGCGCGCTCGCTGAGGAGATCGAGTTCGAGGACCGTGCCAGCGGCGTTCTTCCCCCGACGCGCGCACACACGAGGCCGATGCGTAAATCCGCCTGAGTCTGGTCGTGCCCGAGTCGATCGAGCAGTTCAGCTACGAGCTCAAGGCGGTCGCGCCGGCCGAACAGGAGCGTGCCGTCGGCGCACTCACGAAGACGCCGCCACCTTCGAGGCCTCCCGAGCAGCTACCAGCGGAGGCTTCTCCGGGCTTCGCGCTTCCGGAGAGGCGGCCGACTCTCCTCCGCTCGGGTCGGTAGGTCGGACCCGCTGCAGCGCCGTCTCGCGTCTTTGCGAGCGGGGTGGCTGCGAGAGGGGGTCCGGTCGGCCTTGGATGGTCGGCGGAACCGGCACGGACGGAAGGGCTAGACGCGAGATCGCGCTCAGCCAGTGGACTTCCGGAGCTCGCCGGCGTTGGTGCCGTCGTCCCACACCGACTTAGCTCCAACGGCATCCGACTCTCGCGGCAACCGAAACGTCTCCGGCGACCACGGGTCCCGTTGCGTTGCGACCGAGTCGCTTTCAGCCTTGGCCCGGTCCAGCAGCGCGTCGACGTCATCCCGGGCGATGCGGAACGCTCGGCCGACACGGACGGCAGGCAGGACACCTTGGTCAATCCAGTTCCTGATCGTCTGGGCGGTTACCTGGAACTGCTCGGCAACCTGCGGGACGGTGAGCAGCGCGTTGGGCATGACGATCAGTCGAACAGTACGTCGGATCCGATCGACGCGGCTGAACCGGCCGTCGTGGCGGCCTGCGTCGCCTCAATCCGGGCGACGAGCGCCGAGAGCTCGTCGACGACGACGCGAGCGTCGTCCACCGCCTGACGAACGTCTCCCATGTCTGATGCCCTGCGCCGGCGCCGACTCGCCACCTCGCGTTCGACGAGGCGACCCAACTCAACGCTCACCGGTGTGGCGCCCAGGCCGGCGCGGAAGGCGCTCCAGGTCTCGTCGCTGACCTGGACCCGCGCCATGCGGTCTCGGGGCCTCCTCGCCCTCGCGACCGCCCGCTGTTCCCTCTGCCGACCTCTCCGACCCACGTATACGTTGTAGACGATGCACCAGACGGTGCAACTGTGTGCGGAGCGGCGCGCAGCGCAGCGAAGCGGGTCTGCATGAGCGCCTTGAGCTCGCGGACTCGAGTGGTTGCAGCGGAGCGGTTCAAGCCCTGTTCGGTCGTTGGTCTGAGCAGAAGCCGCGAGACCGACCGGCTTTTCGGTGGGCAGGGAAGCCTTGCGCTCGTTTGTGACCGGCGTCTGGCACGAGGAGAGTGAGCCCCGCCAACCCTCCTCCTCCGCGGACGGCAGGGAAGTCATTCGCGCCGGGCAAATGCCGGATGCACGGTGAAAGCCGGGCACCGCCGACAGGCGATCCCGCTCGCACATGCGCGACGCGCGGTGGGTGGTGAGTTGGCCCCGCGATCAGGCTCGCCGGGGTCCTGCGACGGCGTCACCCCGATTGGGTGATGGGGTTTTGTAGATCTGGCACTAGCTTTGGCGCTCATGATTGATCGATCGTCGAGCATTCGTGTTTGCCCTCAGCGCGCTTCAGGTGTGTTCATCCTCGCGCTCATCGCCTCGGCGTTGTTTGCGGGGTGCGGAAGCAGCAGCAGCAGCACGACAGCGGCAAGCAGCAGCAGCGCCACGCCGGCGGCGAGCAGCACCAGCGCCAGCAGCACGCCGGCGGCGAGCGGCAGCCAGCCTGCGTATTGCTCGGACGTCAATAACCTCAAGGGCGCTGCCGCGCAGCTGAAGGACACGGGCAGCGTGAGCGCGATCATTCCGAGCATCACGAAGGTGTACAGCGCCGGAGAGATGGCGATCGCCGCGGTCAAGACGGCTTTCGTGTCTCAGACGGCTGCGCTGAAGAGCTCCCTCACGTCTCTGTACAACTCGGTCAAGCAGTTGACCAGTTCGAGCACTCGCGCGTCGGCGCTCCAACAGCTCCCGAGCGAGGCCACGGCGGTGAAGACTGCGGCGGCTCAGTTCGTGGCTGCCACCAAGTGCGGCTAGGACCGACACGCCCCGTGGACCTCCTCGGGGCATGCGAGAGCAGTCCGTCATCGTCCGGCGACGAGCGCGTACGACCTTGTCCCGTCCCCTGCGCTCGGGATGTCACCTCGTTTGGGTGATGCGACACCGGCGCCTAACCGCGATGGTTGGTCCCGACCTGTCCGCAGTCGAAAGGATCGCGATGACCACCGAATCACCCGAAACGCCCGTCCTGGACACGCTTGCCGCGATGACCGCGGAGTCCCTCGCGCGGTGCGGCCTCGATCCCAACTCGCTCGTTGCCGCGCGGATCGCCGCCCTGGCGGCCGTCGGTGCCCCTGCGGCCTCTTATCTGATGCACGTCGGCCCGGCGATGGACGCGGGCGTCACGGTTGAGCAGATCCAGAATATCCTCATCGCCGTCGCGCCGATCGTCGGGACGCCGCGGACGCTGGACGCCGCTCTGAACATCACCGAGGCGCTGGGGATCGTCATCGTCGCGCTCGAGGACGAGCTCGAAGCCGAGGAGGAGGCGCAGTAGCGCACAGCAACCCGTCGCGTGGGCTCACCGCCGACGAGCCCCAGCGATCCTCGGGTTCGAAGTCCGGGATGCGCGGCCGTGCGAGCCAGTTACGCCTGCGCTCTTCCTGGGCAGCGAGCTGATCGTCGGCTTGGTCGACGCTGGTCGGCACCCCGCCGGTCCTCGCGTGACCTCATCCTGTCCCCGGCGCGGGCCGCTCGTACGCGCGGGCGCAGCATCACCCAACCTGGCGTCGTCGAGCAGGCTGTCCTCGAATCGACAGAAGCCAAGGTCACGATCGCGGGTCCGATCTCGACCGGCGTTGTGATGCCGAATGGCGGTTGGCTGACGGTGGGTCAATATCGGCCATTTTGGACGATTCCACATCGACCCCCGGGCTCTAGCGTGATGGGTCCACCACCGATCCCGAGTTCGGTCGTCTCTCGGCCGGGCCAGCCAGTCGGTGCGGAACAGATCGGAGTCGAGGCATGGCCGACATTAAGGTGGACGAGTCGCGATGAGCTCCCCCGCGGCACCGAACGTGAGCGGTGTTGGAACGCCGGGCCGGCGGACGGTCCACAGCATGTGCGGTATGTGCGCGGTGCGTTGCCCGATGGAGGTGACGGTCGAGGGCGGTCGGGTGACGTGGCTGCAGGGCAATACTCACGACCCCGTGCTCGGCGCGAGCCTGTGCGCGAAGGGCGCGGCCGGGCTGTTTCTCGAGTCCGACGACGAGCGCCCACAGACGCCGCTGATCCGGGCTGGTGAGCGTGGCGCCGGCCAGTGGCGGCGGGCGTCCTGGGACGAGGCGCTGGACTACGTCGCCGAGAAGCTGAAAGAGACCATCGATGTCTTCGGCGGGCGCGGCGTCGCGCTTTCGGATCGTGGCGGGCCTTTTGTTGACCTGACCCAGACGTTCGTCAAGGCACTCGGCTCGCCGAATTACTTCAATCACGATGCCGCTTGCGCTGGAAATGTCCATAACGCAATGCGGTCGGTGTACGGCTTCGGCGTCGCTGGGCTCATTTTCGATTACGCTCATTGCAAGCATCTGGTGCTC
The DNA here is from genome assembly GCA_963752905.1 of uncultured Solirubrobacterales bacterium. Lineage (GTDB taxonomy): Bacteria > Actinomycetota > Thermoleophilia > Solirubrobacterales > Solirubrobacteraceae > Palsa-465. The sequence goes on along the minus strand of CAVWAC010000013.1, from coordinate 12,607 downwards.
TACGGCCGCAACGTCGTCGAATCGCTGATGGTCAAGGAGGCCAAGGTGTTCATGGGGGCGGTGGCGAGGGGGATGCGCTGCACCTACATCGATCCGCGCGCGACGATCACGGCGTGCAAGGCCACCCGCTACTGGCAGCTGCGACCGCAGAGCGACTACGCGCTGAACCTCGCGATCATTCATGAGGTCCTGGAGCAGGAGGTCTACGACCAGGACTTCGTTGCCCGCTTCGTCTCTGGCCTGGACTATCTGCGGCAGGCGGTCAAGGACACGACGCCCGAGTGGCAGGAGGCGCACACGGGCGTTTCCGCCGGCGAGCTTCGCGCGTTCGTCACCGAGATCGCCGCGGACGCACCCCATGTGATTTTCCATCCGGGGTGGATGTCGGCTCGTCACAAGCAGTCGTTCTACGTGAGCCGCTCGGCGCTGATCCTGAACGCGCTGATGGGCAACATCGAGGTTCCGGGCGGATGCGTGCTCGCGAAGGCGCCCGAGCATTACGGCCGCAAGGGCTTGAACCATCTGGCCGACCGTGTGCCGGAGGTCACGGAGCCGCGCGTGGATGGTGCCGGCGGCGAGCGGCCGCAGTGGGATCCGGCCACCGGCGTTGTGCACCGGGCGTTCGCCGCGATGGAGACGGAGCGGCCCTACGGGATCGGCGCGTACTTCGCCTATCGCCACGACCCGTTCACCGGCCTGCCCGATCCGGAGGCAGGGCAGCGTGCGATCGAGAAGTTGAAGCTGCTGGTCTCGATTGACGTGCGCTACTCGGAGATGGGCTGGTTCGCGGACGTGATCCTCCCTGAGTCAACGTACCTGGAGCGCGCGAACATTCTGTGCCAGATGAATGGCCCGGTGCCGGTGTTCGCGATGCGCGATCAGGCGATCGCTCCGCGCTTCGACAGCCGTCCGGCGTGGTGGATCTTCCGCGAGATCCTGCACCGTATGGGGATCAAGCAGGCGCTTGACTTCGAGACGATCGAGGAGCTGTGGAACTACCAGCTCGACGGCACCGGGGTCACCGTCTCGGAGATGCGCGAGTCCGGCATCGTCGGCTTGGCGGCGGCGCCGAAGCTGATCCCACGCGACGAGCTCAGGTTCCCAACCCCGTCGGGGAAGATCGAGATCGAGAGCGAGGTCCTCACGCAGGCCGGGCTTGAGAGCCTGCCGGGGTACGTCCCCAAGGAGGCGCCGGCGGGCGGGGAGTTCACGCTGCTGTTCGCGAAGACGGCGACGCTTGCGCAGGGTCAGTCGCTCAACAATCCTCTGCTCAAAGAGCGGGCGCCCAGACAGGTGCTGTGGATCCACCCCGACCGTGCCGCGGCGCTCGGGATCGCCGACGGCGACGAGGTGGAAGTCAGCGGTGGTGGGCGTTACACCGGCTGTCTGCCGGCGAAGGTCACGCGTTGGATCCATCCCGAGGCGGTGTTCATGTTGCACGGTTACGGCGCGACGGTGCCGCTCGCCACGCGTGCGCTCGGCCTCGGCGTCGCCGATCAGCGGCTGCAGCACGGCAAGCTCAATGACTTCGATCCGGCCGGCGGTGGCTGTGCGCTGACCGAGACGGTCGTGCGGGTGGAGCGTCGGACACCGGAAGGGGTCGCAGGATGAGCAAGTACGAGCTTCGCCACGACGAGGCCAACTGCATCGGTTGCCTGGCCTGTGAGGTCCATTGCAAGACGAACAAGCAGCTGGGTCCCGGTCCCGATCCGTGCCGGGTGATCGCGCTTGATCCGGTCGAGGTGGACGGACTGCCTCGGTCGCATTTCGTGTTCATGCCGTGCTTTCACTGCGAGGACCCGTGGTGCGTCCGGGCGTGTCCGACCGGCGCGATGCAGAAGCGGGAGAAGGACGGCATCGTGTTTGTCGAGGACAGTCTCTGCATCGGCTGCAAGAGCTGTATCGCGGCCTGTCCGTGGGGCACTCCGCAGTGGGACCCGGCCACGAACAAGGTGGTCAAGTGCGATTACTGCATGGACCGGATCGACGCTGGGTTGGAGCCGGCCTGCGTGACCAAGTGCGTGACTGGCTGCCTGTCCTTCGGCGAGGCGGGCGAGGTTCCTGACCCGCGCCGGGAGCGGTACGCCCGGTACCTCCTCGCCGAGCCCTCAGGCGGCGATGACGCGTCGGCATGAGCGCGCTGGGGACGCTGCCGGGTTGGCTTCACGAGGGCGCCGCCGCCGTGGCGGGTGCGACGCCGCCCACGCTCGCCGGCGCGTTGCCGGGCCTCGCCAAAGCCAGGGAGCTGGCGCCGTTGCAGCGGTTGCAGCGCGTGCAGGAGTCGGGTCTCGCGGAGAGCAGCGGTGTGGGCGAGCCGATCTATCTGGCCTGGCGCCGGTTTCTGCGCGGCGTCGGCCTTTCGGTGCTGGTGATCGATGCGACCGCCCTGGATGTGCGCGCCGGCGGCACAGCTGCGGTCCTTGGTGGCGCTCCCCGGCTGCTGGCCGAGGGGGTGCTGATCGCCGCTGGTCTGCGTGACAGCCGCCAGGTCCAGCTGCGCCTCCCGGCCGAGTTGAACGGTCACGAAGCCGCCCTCCTGAACGCGGTCGACGCGATCCGTTCGCTCGCGCACGTCACCACTCCCCGGATGCGGCTGGAGGTGCAGCGCGACAGCCGCCCCGGTCCGTGGGCCGACCAACCGGCGGCCGACGCCTCACGCCTCATCCACACGCCTGAGACCTGGTGTCGGATCGCCCTGCTGTTCGCCGGCGCGTCGGGCCTGGATGCGTCGTTGCTGACGCTGCGGCGCGGCCTCAACCAGCGCGGCCTGGTCGAGCTTGCCCACGCACGGAGCCTGCGGGCGCAGATCGACGGCTGGGGTGGCGGCATTGAGGTTGCGGGCGAGGACCCGGTGCTGGTCTTCGACGACGGGCTGGGCGGCTTCCTGCCGCTGTCCGCGGCCGACGTGTCGTGCCGGCCGCTGTCGCTCGCCTCCGCCGGCGTCGTGCCGGTGCCGTCCACGCTGATGGTGATGGCCGAGGGCGCGTGCCTGGTGCGCCAGACGCGCCGCGCGCTCTACCGGCATTGGCAGCTCGCCGACAACGCTGCAGGCGATCGGGTGCGGCCCCTGCTCGCCCGCGCCGGGCGCCTGGTGGCCGAGCTAACGCTCGGCCGCGGTGACGCCGCCCATCTCCGCGCGCTCGACGAAGTCGCACTCGAGCTGGGCGCACAGGGCCTGGCGGGCGCATGGCCGTTGGGCAGCTCGCTGCGCCACTACCGCGATCAGTGGGAGCGTCACGCCCGGCGCGAGTCCTGCCCGGAGGGGCTGTGTTTCGAGCACCAGGCGGCGCCCTGCCACGGCACGTGTCCGGCCAACATCGACATCCCGAGCTTTATCGCCCGCATCGGTCATGGCGACTACCGAGCGGCGATCGAGGTGATCAGGCGCGATAACCCGCTGCCGCTGACCTGTGGCCTGGTGTGCCCCGCGCCGTGCGAGTCGGCCTGCGTTCGCGGAGGCAGCAACGGCGCCGTGTTCATCCGGCCGATGAAGGCCAAGGCGGCCGAGCACTGCCTCGCCGACGGCGGCTACCCGAAGCCCGAGCTCGCGCCGGCGACCGGCAAGCGGATCGGGATCGTCGGCTCCGGTCCCGCCGGTCTCACCGCCGCCTACTACCTGCGTACGTTCGGTCACGAGGTCGAGGTCCTCGAGGAGCAGGAGAAGGCCGGTGGCATGCTGCGCTACGGCATTCCGGCCTACCGCCTGCCGCCCGACCTGCTCGATCAGGAGCTCGACCAGATACGGGCGCTGGGAATCGCGATCCGCACCAGCGCGGAGGTCGGCAGTCTCGATGCCGTTCGTAAGAACTACGACGCGGTGTTCCTCGGCCTCGGCACCCAGCGCTCGCGCCTGATTCCGATCGAAGGTGTTCACCAGTCCTTCGTGCTGGGGGGCATCGATTTCCTGCGGGACGTGCGCACCGGCGAGCCGGTGCGGGTCGGGCCGCGAGTGATTGTCGTCGGCGGCGGCAACGTCGCGATCGACGTCGCCTTGACGGCGCTGCGCCAGGGGGCAACGCACGTCGACATGGTCTCGCTCGAGAACCGTCGCGAGATGCCGGCCAGCCCCCACGAGATCGAGAACGCCGTCGGGGAGGGCGTGCAGCTGCACCCCGGCTGGGGCCCCGTCCGCATCGGGGAGGACGGCGAGACCACTTTCCAGTTCTGCGAGCAGGTCCACGACGCGACGGGAAAGTTCGATCCGAAGTTTGACGCCGCCCGCCTGCTAACGCTCGAGGGCGACCAGGTGATCCTCGCCACCGGTCAGGGCACCGACCTGACGATCCTCGATGGCAGCGGGGTCGAGACCACTCACGGCTTCATCCTCACCGACCCCAAGAGCCTGATGACCAAGGTGCCGGGCGTCTACGCCGGCGGTGACGTCGAGCACGGCCCGCGGACGGTCGTGGAGGCCATCCGCTCCGGGAAGATCGCCGCGAGCGCGATCGATGCCTGGCTGCGCGGGGAGCCCATGGACCCTGCCACCGGCACCGCGATCCGCCGCGCCGACGTCGTTCCCCTGCAGGTCACGGCGGATGAGCGGACCCATCTACCGCGGGCCGTGATGCCCGAACGGACGGTCGAGGAGGTTCTCGGGCTTGGCAACTACGTCGAGATCGAGCAGGGCCTGACCGACGCGATGGCGCACGACGAGGCGCGCCGCTGCCTGCGCTGCGACGTCTGCATCGGCTGCGGTCTGTGCATGGCGGCCTGCAGCGAGATGGGCGTCGACGCGCTGCGCATGGCCGACACCGACGCCGGCCGGGTCGCCTACTTCGACTTCACCCGCCCGGCCGAACTGTGCATCGGCTGCGGCGCCTGCAGCCAGGTGTGCCCGACCGGCGCCATCCGGATCGACGATCAGGTCGGCCTGCTCGCCGCCAGCGCGCTCGGCGACGGCCCGCCGGACCTCGTGCGACGCACGATCATCACCGGAACCGTCGTGTGCGAACAGCCGCTGCTGACCTGCAGCGAATGCGGAGCGCCGACCCAGACACCCGCGCACCGGGAGTACATCCGTGGTCGCCTGCCCGATCACATGGCGGCCCTCCTGGAGCGCGAGCTCTGCCCGTCATGCGCTCGGCTGCGGGCCGACCGACCCGCAGAGAGCGCTGCCGGGCGCGGGGCGGCGCCGGCTGTCAGGCGAGCCGGAGATCAACTTTCGGTGATTCCGGCGATCCCGCCGACCCGGCAGCGAACAACGCAATTTGAGGAGAAGTCATGAAGGCCGTCACAGTTCAGCCCGGGGTTGCGGGGTCCGTTCGGTTCGAGGAGGTTCCCGAACCGGACGAGAGCACCGGGTCGATCCTCGTCGAAGCGGTCGCCGTGGGCATCTGCGGCACCGACGAGGAGATCGCCTCGGGCGCGTACGGCTGGGCGCCCCCCGGGCGGGAGCGGCTGGTCCTCGGGCACGAGTCGCTGGGACGGGTCCTCGACCCCGGCCCCAACGCGGGCAACCTGCAGAAGGGCGACCTAATCGTCGGGATCGTTCGCCGACCCGACCCCGTGCCATGCCCCAACTGCGCCGTCGGGGAGTGGGACATGTGCCGCAACGGGCAGTACACCGAGCGCGGCATCAAACAGATCGACGGCTTCATGTCCGAGCGATGGCGGATCGAGCCGGGCTTCTACACCAAGATGGACCCGTCACTCGGCCTCCAGGCAGTGCTGCTCGAGCCGACCACCGTGGTGGCGAAGGCCTGGGAGCTGGTCTCGGTCATGCGAGCCCGGGCGTTCTGGGTGCCGCATCAGGTGCTGATCACCGGTGCCGGCCCAATCGGCATGCTCGCCGCCATGATCGCCGTCCAGCACGATCTCGACGTCCACGTCCTCGACCGGGTCACCGAGGGCGCCAAGCCCGAACTCGTGCACGACGTCGGGGCCACCTACCACTCCGGGGCGATCGCCGACATCGGCTTTGACCCCGATGTCATCATCGAGTGCACCGGCGTCGGCTCGGTGATCATCGACTCGATCCGCCACGTCGGCGCCGGCGGGGTGGTCTGCCTCACCGGCGTGGGCAGCGGCGGGCAGGCCAGCGGGCTCTTACCCGCCGATGTGGCCAAGGCGCTGGTCCTGGCCAACAACGTGGTCGTCGGCTCGGTCAACGCCAACCGCAGGCACTTCTACCGCGCGGCCGAGGCGCTCGCCGCCGCCGACAAGGCCTGGCTGGCACGGCTGATCTCACGTCGCGTGCCGCCCCAGAACATCGCCGAAGCTCTCCAGCGCAGCCCCGACGACATCAAGGTCGTCGTCGACTTCGGAGCCTGACGATGGCAACCAGGGAACACGAGCACGACGGCGGCGCGGTCGCCTGCTCCAGCAGGCAGACCCCGCTCGGTGAGGGCGTTCGCTGGGACGCCCGTCGCGGCGAGATGCTGGGCGTCGACATCCTGGCCGGACGCGTCGCCCGCGCCCGGATCGCCGACGACGGTTCGCTGGCCTACGTCCGCGAATACCAGCTGCCTTGGACCGTCGGGATGATCGCGCCCGTCGAGGGCCGCGACGGTGGCTGGCTGCTCGGCGCCGGCCGCGGCTTCGTCTACCTGGCGCCCGACGGCACCCATCGGACCATCGCCGAGGTCTCCCCGCCCGGGACCCGAATGAACGACGGCGCGTGTGACCCCCAGGGCCGTTTCTGGGGCGGCACCCTAGCCAACGACCACCACAAGGGCGGCGGGGCGCTCTACCGGCTGGACCGAACCGGCCGGACCGAGCTTGTGCTCAAAGATCTCACGATCTCCAACGGAATCGGCTGGAGCACCGACGGCCTCACGATGTACCTGGTCGACAGCGGCCCGCGGGTGATCCACGCGTTCGCGTTCGACCCCGACCACGGCACCATCTCCGATGGCCGGATCCTGGTCACCGTGCCGGAGGACGTCGGCGCACCCGACGGGATGACGGTCGACGCAGCCGGTGACCTGTGGGTGGCGATCTACGGCGGTGGCCGGGTCAACCGCTACGCCCCCGACGGCTCGCTGCGCAAGGCGTACCCGATCCCGGCCCGGGAATGCACCTGCTGCGCGTTCGGCGGACCCGGCCTGAACCGCCTCTTCGTCACCACCGCGACCGAGGGCTGGACCGACGAGCAGCGCCGCGCCGACCCTGCCGCCGGGCTCGTCTACCGATACGACACCGACGCCACCGGCCGACCAGCCGCACCGTTTCGCCCCGACCCCGACTGGTGGCAGGAGCTGACCCAGTGACAGTGTCGCAAGCGCGGAAGCCTCTCAGCGGGCCTCGCGCTGGTTGGCGGATCCCCACGTGGGAATCGGCGCGATGTCGCCGACTCACCGAGGAAACCGGCGCGGCGATCGCAGTCGGCTGCGCGATCATCCTGCGCGGCCGTGGGGGTGACCCGATCTCCCACGCCGCTGGGTCCGGTGTGCTGACCCCGGGCCGCTTGGCGGAGAAAAACAAGCTCTCGCAGCAGATCGACGACGGCAAGGTCGCGCCGCCGGGGCTCGATCAGACGAGCTCACCCGGGGGCTCGCAACCGAGGCAGCCGCCAGGCCATGTGCGTGAATGCTGAAGAGGCCCGCGGCGTAGTGAACGATGAGGTCTCGGGCGGCGCCACCGTGCGATCGTTTTGCCCCGCCGACTCGTTCGCGGGACTGCCACTGGCGCAGGCCGCGCTTGAGTTCGCCTCTGCCCGCCACGCCGGTCAGTGCCGGGAGATCGACCACGCGCCCTTCATCGCCCATCCGATCGAGGTCGGTTCGCTACTGCAGGGGGATGGGCAACCGGACGAAGTCATCGCCGCCGGTTTGCTTCATGATCTGCTCGAGAAGACCCAAACTACGGGCGCGGAGCTTCAGCGCCGGTTCGGAGCCCGCGTTGCCAGGCTTGTCGAGTCGGTCTCAGACGATCCATCGATCGACGATTACGTGTCGGGCAAGCGCGAGCTGCGCGATCGCGTAGCGCACGCCGGCTCCAACACGGTCGCGATCTTCGCCGCCGACAAGATCTCCAAAGTCCGGGAGCTCGGGCTGCTGCCAACATCGCACCTGGACGAAACCACGACCCGAGTCAAGCTCGCTCATTACCGGGCGAGCCTCAAGATGCTCCGCAGCGTTGCCGGGAACCGCGCCCTCGTCGCCCTTCTTGACGCCGAGCTCACCAAACTCGTCGCACCTACGTTCACCGGCACTCGCGCAGACGGCGGATCCACAGGCCTGCACGCTCGCACGAAGCCGACCAGCTCGCGAGCTCGCGCAATCTGAGCCCGTTGCAGTCGCCAGTGGCGCGACGGCGTATGACGCTCTAACGAGCCTAGGCGCCACGCGATCGTCGCGTCGGGCGCCCGCGTGCGCGCCTCGATCAGCTGACATGTCGAGATTGCACTGGAGTCACCATCGGATTGACCAGCAGACCAAACGCCGGCGGCGCTCAGCCAGGCGGATTCGGCCTTACCGCTCGCTCACCGATGAGGCTCGTCGGCGTGCGGGCCCCCCGGTTGTCGCCGCCAGCGCTCTGTCGGGACGCGGTCTGGTCAACGTATGGCCATGTTCGCGATCGACTGCCCCCGACCGATGAACTCCGAACGGACGACCAAATTCATGCTCCGATAGGGGTGATCCGCCGAGCCGAGCCGTGTGGCAGCCAGGGCATCGCCAGGCCGGCTGCTGCTGAGCACGGGCGTCCGCAACCGCTAGAGCGTGCCGGTACGGTCGGCACGTACGAGCTATGAGCATCATGCGCGGGCCGTCAGCCCGCCCGCTGCCCACTCCGCTCAACGAACAGGGCGCCGGCTGGGCGAGCAGTGAGCGCTCAAGCAACCGATTCGATTGGCATACAGGTTCGCGCCTATGACATGCCGGCGGCACGCGGTGTCGGGCCGATCAAGGCGCCAACGATCCAGAGGATGGGGAGGAAGAACCCGATCCAGAACATCCAGTAGTGCCCCTTGCGGAACGTTGCCAGCCCGAAATAGATCCAACACGCTACATAGATGATTCCCAGCAGAATCCAGAGGATCGTCATCTGAAGCATCGCCTTCGAGATAAGTGCCAGGGCCGTCGCTGATCCCCAGCTGGTTGTGCGGGTGTCTTGCCCGCCAACGCTTGCACCCGCGAGCGCGAGATCCAACGGGTGAAACCGACGACCTCACTCAGTAGTTCGCCCTCGGTTTGTGGAGGAGCCAGCTCTATCCCGCGGGTGCTGTGGGCTTGGGTCGGGCGCCGGGTTGCACGGTCGGGATCCCGCGAGTGAACGGGAGCGCGATGAGCGCCAGGAGGGCGAGGATGGCCTCCGAGGTGCGCAGCCCGTCGATCTGGCTCTGCTTGTTGACCTTGATGATCTCGTTGGCGGTGGCGGTGGGCACGTTCGCCTTCGAGAGCGCGGCCTTGACGTCGGCCTCGGACATGAACGGCACCCCACTTGCGAGCTCCGTGTTTGCCTTCGCGACGACGCTGGAGGGTACGTTGGAGTTGTTCTGGATGCCGGCGAAGAACGCGGCTGTCATCGCGGAGATGAGCACGGCGCCCGCGAGGGCGGTACCGATCGAGGCGCCGAGCTGGGTGCCGGTGTTCTGGAGGCCTCCGACTTCACCGCTCTTCTCATCAGGCTCAGCTGAGACGGTCACGCTGCCGAGCTGCGAGGCCATCGCGCCGAGCCCGGCGCCGGCGAGCAGCAGCGGCCAGGTCACGATCTCCGCGCCGACGCCGACGTTGAGCAACGCGACGAGCAGCACGAGACCCGCGAACAGCAGCATGAAGCCGACACGGACCACTCGCCGCGGGTTCGCGCTGGGGCGCAGCTTGGGGACGCCGACGGCGAACAGGAGCAGGGAGAGCGAGAGCGGCAGCAGCCGGACGCCGGTTTCGACCGCCGAGATTCCGAGCGCGACCGACAGGAACAGAGCGACGGTGAAGAAGATGCCGGCTTGGATCAGGAACATGAAGAGGAATGACATGACCCCGCTGCGAAGCTGGAGGCTGCGCAGCATCGCGGGTTCGACCAACACGCCCTGTCCGCGCTTGATGCGCCGGCCCTCCCACCACACGAACCCGACCAGCACCAGGGCCCCTGCGAACATCAGCCAGATCACCGGGGAGAGACCGAGCCACTCGGGAGCCTCAGGCTTCGGTCGAACGAAGCCCCAGGTCCCCGACTTCAGGATCCCAAACACGATCGCACCGAGTCCGAGCGCGGACAAAGCGGTGCCCACCAGGTCCAGCCGGGCGCCGTGCTCCGCCGGCGTGTCGTTCATGCGTCGAGCGAGGGCGAGGATCACGAGCACGATGAGCACCTCTCCGACGAACACCCACCGCCACGAGGCATAGGTGGTGAAGATGCCCCCGATCAGCGGCCCGAGTGCCGCGGCGATCGCGGCGGAAGCGGCGACCAGCCCGTAGGCGCGAGGACGATCGGGCTTTGCGAAGTTCGACGCCACCAGCGCCACGATCGCGGGCATGATCAGCACCGCCCCCAAGCCCTCAAGGAACGACCAGCCGAACATCAGCACCGCCAGGCTATGAGACAGCGCGGTGGTCAACGAGCCGCAGGCGTAGATGATGCATCCGATCGCGAATGCGCGCTTGCGCCCGATCATCTGCCCGATCTTCCCCCCGGTGATCATCAGCGACGCCATCACGAGCGTGTACAGGGTGATCGCGGTCTGGATCCCGGTGACCGTGGTTCCCACATCCTTCGCGACCGTCGCGATCGCCGTGTTCATGACCGTCGTGTCCAGCGCCATGACGAACTGCCCGGCGGCCAGGGTGATCAAGGCGATCTTCGCTGCGCCGGCGCCCTTCGCCGCGGCACCCGCCCCCACGGACGGTTCAGCATGTGCGTGCGAACTCATCTCGGCACCCTTCCCCGCTCTACCGATGAGCGGTCGAGCTCGCCCGTCTGCCGCTTGATCTCGACCTTTTCGCCACGCTGTTGCGGCTCGTCAGCACGGCGCCGTCCGGCAGCAGCCCCGCGCTCTCAGCGAGCTTCACAGCCTCGGCTCGTTTGGTGGCCCCGAGTTTCTTATAGATGTTTTGGACGTGCGTCTTCACGGTGGGACGCGCGATGCCGAGCTCGCTGCCGATGCCCGCGAGCGTCTGATACGTGGTGAGGAGCGTCAGGACGCGGGTCTCGGCAGGCGTCAGCGACACGGGCTTGCGGGACGCGTTCTTGTTCGGCGGCTTCGGCTGGCTGGCGATGGTGCTCTCACCGTACGGCGCGGGCGGACGGTTCGTGATCGGCCAATGTGGCTGATATCGCTGTGCCAAGCCGGTTCTACGTGGTTTTCGCGGATGCCGGGGCCCATCGGACCGTAGTAGCGTCGAGGCTGTCCATATTTGGGCAGCGAAAGGTGGCATCGCCTGATGCGGCCGATCGATTTGCTGGGCATTGGGTCGTGCGATCTGGCTCGCGAGAGGGGCCACCGACTTGTCCGAGATATTTGGCGCGGTCGCGCCCTGAGTGGGTTGGGGATGGCGGTACACGCGTTCATCAGAACAGTTGAGCACCGGGGGCTCGGCAAACGGGAGGGGCGGGGAGCGCCGAGCGGTGAGTAGCGTTTCCGTTTCCGGCACCGGGCCGCTGCTGCGGGAGTCGAAGCTTCGCGTTCCGACTGTTCCACCGTGGGTGGTGGCGCGACCCCGCGTCTCGGCGTTGCACAAGGCAGCCGAGCGCAGCCGGGTGGTGCTGGTATCTGCGCCGGCGGGGTATGGGAAGTCGACGTTGGTCGCGCAGTGGAGGGACCTGGATCCGAGGCCAAGTGGGTGGGTGCAGCTCGGGCCCGGGGACAATGACTCGGTCGTGCTGCTCGCCCACGTCGTGGCGGCGCTTGAGCGCACGGGCCCGGTTTGCGGTGAGCTCCTCGAGGAGTTGTCAGGACGGATGCCCAGGATCGATGAGGTCGTCCTTCCTCTTCTCGCGGCGGACCTCGGCGAGCGCGATCCGTTCGTGCTGGTGTTGGACGATGTGGATGTCCTAACGGCTGAGAAGAGCCGTGCGATCGTCGCGTTCTTGGTCGACGAGGTTCGGTCCGGCTGTCAGTTGGTGTTGGTCACGCGCGGCAGTCCGGGGGTGCCGCTCGGCCGGCTCCGTGCGAGTGGGGATCTGGTCGAGATCGGGACGGGGCTGCTTGCCCTGGACCCGGTGGAGACCCGTGAGGTTGCCGCGTGTGGGGGACTGGAGTTGTCGCAGGCGGCGGCTGGGGCCCTGTGCGAGCGGACGGAGGGATGGGCCGCCGCGGTTGCGCTGGCGACGATGGCGCTGCGCGGCCGTGACGATGCCGACGTGAGGGCTGCCGGCCTGTCCGGCGATCAGCGGGAGATCGCCGACTACCTCATCGAAGAGGTGCTGGAGCGCCAGCCGGAACATCTCAAGAGTTTCCTGCTCGGGACATCAATCCTCGATCGGATGACGGCGCCCTTGTGCGACGCAGTGCTCGGCATCGACGACGCGGCTGGTTCGCTTGAGGACCTGGCGCGTTCCAATGCCTTCGTCATCTCGCTCGACGATCACCGCGAGTGGTATCGCTACCACCATCTGTTCAGCGATCTCCTCCGTGCGGAGCTCAAGCGCCGCTACCCGGAGCTGCTCCCCGTGTACTTCCGACGGGCAGCAAGTTGGTGCGAGCAGCACGGATCGCCTGGCCTGGCGT
>CAVWAC010000012.1:0-130712 GCA_963752905.1 uncultured Solirubrobacterales bacterium | reverse complement strand
AACGGGTGGTCGTCGGCCAGCGGCTGATGCAGGCGACGAGTGACATCTTCCTCGGCTGGCTGCACGTCGACTCAGGGCTTGACGAGAAGCCTCGCGACTTCTACGGCCGTCAGCTGAAGGACTGGAAGGGATCGGCGGAGATCGAGCAGATGGTCCCCCAAGCCATGGCCACGTACGGCAAGCTGTGCGGCTGGACGCTCGCCCGTGCGCACGCACGCAGCGGGGACCGGATCGCGATCGCCGCCTACCTCGGCAACGGCGACAGCTTCGACCGAGCAATCGTCGAGTTCTCAAAGGCCTACGCCGAACAGAACGACAGCGACGATCAAGCTCTCGCCGCGGCCGTCAAATCCGGCAAGATCACCGCCGAAACGGGCCTCTGACAGAACCTCTCCGAGAGGCGAACGCTTGCGGGCCAGACGCGGCGTCTGCGGCGCCGGTGCGGGCGCTCGATCGCTTCGGGTCTACCGGCGGGTGGCGATGACGGCGGCGGCGATCACGAGTGAGAGCGCGACGAGGCCGCCGAGGCCGGTCAGTGGGGTGATGCCGGTGCTCTGGCGCTCGTGGTCGAGGAACGCGATGAACGCGATCGGGATCGCAACCGAGAGAACCAGCACGATGGTGCGGACGATCTGGCGCTTCTTCTCTCCGGCGTCCCGTTGCTGTTTGGCGGCGGCGATCGCCGCTTGCGCGCTGTCGGGCTCCGCGTCGTAGAAGATCAGCGCTCGCCGCCCGAGGTCTCGCGCGCTCGTGCCACACCCCCAGGCCATCGCGATCATGAAGCTGAGCGGGAACACCCACGTGATCACCCATACCGTCAGCCCGAACAGGACCCCGATCGTTGTCTTCACCCACGGATGGGCCCCCTCCTTGCTCTTGTCGGAAGGGGCGGAGAGGAACCCGCCGTAGATCAGCAGCACGTAGATGCTCCGGACCCACGTCCGCCACGGACGGCGCGCGGTCGGCTTCTCCGGCATCGGGGCGTCTCGCACGGGGAGCAGGGCCGAGCGGGCGTCCTCGACGGTCGGATGGACACCGCGGAGCGCCAGCATCTCGGCCGCGGTCTCGAGCTCCCGCGGATCGCGCCCGTACAACGCTGCGGTGCGCGGCAGCATCCGCGCCTCCTGCCTGAGGTACAGCAGGTAGCCGGGGATCACCGCGATCAGAAACGGCGTCCCGGCGACCGCTCCGTCGATCGCCGCGACCTTCGCGCTATGGGTCCACCTGCTCGGCAACAACCGCGCGCGGAACCCCCGCACGCTCTTCGCGGACGCGCTGTGCCCACTCCAGCGATGGCTCGCCGAGGCTCTGCGTGCTGTGCAGCGCGATCCGTTCGGCGACATGCTCGGGGTCGCGATAGGCAATCGCCGGCGGCTGCCACCCTTCTGAGAGCGTGTGCCCGATCCGCCTTCTCGAGCCCGCCGGGGCGCCGTCGGCGAGGCGTCGTCCGCCGCCGGAATTCCATCCTTCGCGAGGTCGCCGGCTCCCTCTGACGGTGGCAGGCTTGGATCGCCGGGACAAGCACTCATGTCCGGGCCGGCGCTGCGCGTTGAGCGCTTCTCGATGGTGCGATTGCGGATTGGGGCCCGGGGGCGATGTAACTCACGGTTCGTGACTCCGGCGGAGCGCTCGACTCGCTCGAGCCGCGCGTTGATCTGTTCGAGCTGCGGGTCGACCGCTGCTGCTTCCGCCGGCGTCTCCTGGGTTGGCTGTCTGGATTTCTGCTCGCGCTGTGCGCGCGTCACGAACGTCGAGGTGATCGCTGCCGTACGATCGCGAGGAACGCGATCCCCTCGAGCATCACCAGCGCGCCGACGATCCTGCCGGCGGCGTCCTTGGGCGTCACGTCTCCGTACCCGACCGTCGTGACCGTCTGCAGGGACCACCACATGCCCTCCCAGATGCTCGAGTACTCACGATGGTCGATGGCCCTGATCGCGATCCCGCCGCCAACCACCACGATCAACGTCGCCGTCACGATTACGCTCGCGGCGTTGCGTACCGAAATCGGCTCGCGAAGGAAGCGGTTCATACGGCGCTCGATCGTCCTCGGCCGTTTCATCCCCGCCATCTCACGCACCCCCGGCCGGGGAGGAGGACTGAGCAGTCGCGGCCCGGAAGGTCCGGCAGCGCCGTCGGCCTCCTGACCGTCTTCTCGCTGCACGGCTCCACCGCCAAAAGCACCTCAACGCACACGCTCCACCGGTCCAGGTCATGTGGATCGACGTGTCAGCTGCACTTCGACTTGCTGGCGGCCGTCAAGCTCTTGACCGAATTCACGACGCTGGCCGCATCACTCGCGATTCCCGCGACCTGCGTCGCCGAAGGACTCGATGGGAGCGCGTTGACGGCGCCCTGCAGCGCGTCGACCGACGTCTTGACGGCGCTGGTCTGACTGGGGAAGTCGCTTTTGGCAGCGTTGACTACAGAGGTGGCATCGCTCGCGATCGTTGTGAGCTGTGCCTTCAGGCCGCTGACGCCGCTGCTGGCGCTGAGGCTCGTCAGGCCTTTGATCGAGTTCTCGAGGTTGGTGCGATCAGTGCAGTACGCCGGCTTGCTGCTGCTGCCACAACCGGCGAGCGCGATCAGCGCACCGGCGGCTACCGTCGCGACCGCGGTGCGCATCGCGGCGCGGTCCATGGGACGCCTTGATGTGTCCACCCTGTTGCTGAGTTCCATGGCATCAAGCTATGCGGCAGCGCGAGGCAGCGCATCGGCCAAAAAGGATGAGATCACGGAACCTCCACCGGCATCGGCCAAGAGGATGATCCGCGCGGCCGCCCCACCCACGTCAGCCCGCGCCCCAAGGCGCTTCCGGCTCGGCTCAGACGGCACTCCTCTGTGTGGCCGGGTCGGGCTCACGTGGGCATGCCGCGGCACCGGCGTGACCGGTGCAGGCGCGATGCGCAGCACCCGCACGGGCACCGCCGGGTGGGTAACGGCTTGCGCTTGCGAGTCACGCCAATCAAACGCCGCACGCGACCGCGGTCGCGAAGAACGTAGCGCCAGATATTGACTGTCGGTCGATCAAACGGGCACTCCGCTTTGGGCGGACCAGCTTTGGGCGCCGACTCGGGACCTCAGCCAAACCAACCGAAAGGAATCAAGTAGCCGCGCTCAGTCTCGAACGCCGCGGCGACCGTCAGCTCAGCCTCGCCGAAATGGCCGGCGATCGCCGCGTGCAGCCGATACAGAAGCCTCTGCACCTCGGCTGCGTCCCGGAGATCGACGTGCGCGAGGTCGTCGATCCGCTCGACGATCGCATCGTGATCTCGCGTGCTCTGGAACGTTCCCAGTCGCCCCACAACGGCCGCGACCCCGCCGGGCAGAAGGGCTTCGCGCCTTTCCGCCTCTAGGTCGGACTGCGGCAAGACGCGGTCGCGGACGAGCTTCAGGATCCCTGCCGTCGCGACGGCGCGGTCCTCGCGCGACAGCTTCGGCGACTCCGAAGCGGCAACTGGAATGTGCTCGATGTCATCGAGCAACGCCACATACTCTGAAAATGCATCACTCATGCGTGGTTCTCCTCGCGTCAAGGTCTTCGTCCGGCTAAGTCGTGGGACTGCGTGAGGTAGTCGTAGCGCGGATCGCGCGGACCGATGTGGCTCGCGCTGGTCCCAGCCGTCTCTCGTCGCTGGGCATTCAGGCGCCGTCGAGCCTCGATCGCGGGTGACAGACGGCGGCCGGCGCCATCGCGACCGACCTCGCCGCGCCGGCGCGCTGCATCGTCGCGTGGGGTGCTGGTCATGGTCCTCACCCTTCCGTCCCTCGTTGGATTCGCACGGCAGGAAGCAGGCGCTATTGCCGAGCGGGCGATCCGGCATCAGGGGCGACGGTGCCGCGAGCCGGCAGGCCGACGCCCGGAGAAATAGCTGGACCGGCCCCGCAGTCGCAACCAGTGTGCCCCCGCTCCTCGCCTCGCAGCGCGTGCGCGCCGTCGGTGGCTTTCGGGCTTGGACTGAGGATGCTGGCCGCAGGGCCAGCTCACTTCCCCACACTACTCCGATCGAGGCGCCTATGTGAGCGGCCGCGAACTTAATAAACCCCATGAGAAGCGAGGAGCCGACCGGTGGTCGTGGTCACGAGCGAGAGCACGGTCGCGTCTCGCCAAAATGTTGCCCGCAGCGCTCCCGGTCGGAATGATCTCGGCAAGCTCCTGGGCGCTGCTTAGGGGACCAGGACGACCTTGCCGATGTTGCGCCGTTCGGCGATGAAGCGGTGGGCGTCGGGCGCCCTGGCGAATGGGAAGGCCTCGGCGACGACTGGCTTGAGCTCTCCCTTTTGGAGCGCCGGTATCAACGGCTCAATCACCCGGTCGAGGCTTCCCTCGGTGTCCCACCAGGTGAGCATGTTGAGGCCGAACACGCCCTTGTTCTCGTTCATCACCCCGAGCCCCTTCCACCAGGGCATCGACGAGAATGGGCTCTTGGCAAGAGTCCGCAGCGCGGTCGGGACGCTGCGCCTGTCCCCGGTCTGCACCTCCGAGGCCCCGTACATGATCAGCCGCCCCCCTGGGCGGAGTAACTGGTAGTCCTTGCGGAAGCTCGACGGGCCGAGGGCGTCGAAGGCGACGTCGATCCCCTCGCCGTCGGTGAGCCGGCGCACCTCCTCGGCGAAGTCCTGGCTGCGGTAGTCGATCGCATGGTCGACTCCCTGCTCGCGGATCGCGTCGTGCTTTGAGGCCGACGCGGTGCCGAACACCTCGGCGCCGATGCGCTTGGCGATCTGCGTCGCCGAGATCCCCACCCCGCCAGCCGCAGCGTGGATCAGGACCCGCTCGCCCTCCTTCAGGCCTCCCATCACGACCAGACCCGCCTGGGCGGTCGCGTAGTTGATCGGGAACCCGGCGCCCTCCTCGAAGGAAAGCTGCTCGGGCAACTCGTAGACCATGTTCTCCCGCACTGTGACCAGCTCGGCCTGGCCGTTGAAGCGCGTGCCGGCGAGCACCCGATCACCCAGCTTGACCGACTCGACCCCGCCTCCCACCGACTCCACCTCGCCCGCCACCTCGTAGCCGACCACGCAGGGCACCTTCGGCGAATCCGGATACAACCCCGTTCGGGCAAGCGTGTCGGCAAAGTTGACCCCCGCCGCCTTGACCGCGATACGAACCTCACCCGGCCCCACCGGTGGGTCGGGCCGCTCCTGCACCTGGAGGACCTCGGGCCCCCCGTGCTCGGTGATCACAACCGCCCGCATCGCACGGACTCTATGCGAATCCGAGGCGCCGCGAGGCCTCCTCCATCCCGCGGGGCCGCCTACTCGAGGAGACCCCCTCTTACGCGTTTTGGGACGGGCATCTCGACGCCGTCGACGACTTCCCCGCTGCGCTCGCGTTCGAGGCCGCTCGCGTTCCGCCTCGCGCCGAGCCCTGGGATGTGACGCGAGTTTGGCTAGTGGGACGGGGGCACCGCCGCGCTCAGTTGCTGCTGGATTGCGGTAGGCAAGTAGGATCGGTCGATGCGGCGGTACCTGCTCGCGGCTGTGACGAGTGGCGTGTGGTTGTTGTTGTTGGTGGTTGCGGGGGGAGTTGGGCGGCCGTGTCGATCACCCGGAGTCAGGTCGTCGTTAGCGTGAGGGGAGCTTCGGCGATCGTCGCTCGCGATCCGTTCCGGCTGCGGGTTGTTGGCGGCGGCGGGCAGGTGCTGTCGGAGGTCGCGAACCGCGAGCCGGGCCCTGTCAGCGTCCCGGCCACGACGGATCCAGTTCCGCCTGGAACGGACGCGCAGAAGAGCGGCCAGCTGGATGCCCCGTTGTCGTTTCTCGTGGGTGAGGAGTCGATCACCCAGTACAGCGGCGGCGTTTGGGGCGGCAATCTGATGAGCGGGATGCGGTCTGGGGTCCAGTACTCGGCGCTGAGGGTGATCGCGGCTCGCAGGCGTGGCTCGGGAGTGCTCCTCACGGTTTCGACCAGTGATCCGTCGGGGCGCACTCTGCAGGTCGAGATCGGGCCTGCCGGACGTGGCTTGCTCCGGGTCGGTACGACGGCCCATCCGGCCACCGGTGTGGCGCTCTTGAGCGATTCTTTCAGCTCCTCGCGAACGGAAGCGTTCTACGGGTTCGGTGGTCGTCACAACGCGCTTGATCAACACGGCAACGCACTTTCGAGCTTTGTCCAGAAGGAGAACCTCCCCGGGCTTGGCACGCCGGGGAGTCCGTCGGCCATCCTGTTCCCCAATGGGCCAGCGGCCACCTTCTACCCTCAGGCGCAGTTCATCTCCTCACGCGGCTACGGGTTCCTGCTCGCCCAGCCACAGCTCGCGTGGTTCAGACTTGACTCCGACCGCCCGAGCGTCTGGAGCGTTAGCGCCTCGACCTCGTCGCTCAGCTACGTGGTCGCGCCGGGCACGCCGAAGCAAGCGATCGCCGCTCTGACCGCACTCACGGGCCGCCAGCGGGTACCGCCGGCGTGGGCGCTCGGACCGATGCTCGACCGCCTGGTCAAGAACGGCACAGAGACGCCAACGGACTACACGTCGAGCCTCAACCAGGACATCGCCAATATCGACCGCCATCACCTGCCGCTGACGGGCTACAGGATCGAGGGATGGACATTCCCCAACCCCGACAACGACGGCCTCGTGCTGTACAACCCCCCGCTCGTCAGCTTCGCGACCCAGTCGAAGATCATCGCGGAGCTACACGCCCGCCACATCCATCCACTCGCGTACCTGCGGCCGTTCATCACGCCGGGTTCCGCGCCCGACCGCGAAGGCTTGACCGTGCATCTGGCGGACGGCCAGACGGCAACCACTACCGGCACCCTCGGTCAGCACATCGCCGAGCTTGACTTCACCAACCCCGCCGCGGTCCGCTGGTGGGAGCGTGAGGTCGCCAAGATGCTCAACCTCGGGTTCGACGGCTTCTTGGCCGACTTCGGCGAGGAGGTGCTCTACGACTGGCACTTCGCCGACGGGCAAACCGGCACGACGATGCACAACCGGAACCCGATCCTCTACATGCGAGCCACGCGGGAGGCGATCGACGCGTACGAGCGCTCGCATCCGGCAAGGAAGCTGTGGTTCTACTACGCCGGCGGATACTCAGGCACCCCCGGCTCTGCCGCGTATGAGGGTGGGAACCTGCCCGGCGACGAAGCGACGAACTGGGGGCAGGCGTCCGGGCTCGCCTCGCTCGCGCCGGACATGCTGAGCCGAGCGATCGGCGGTGCGTACGGCTTCACTACCGACATCGGCGGATACTACGACGTCACCACGCCGCCGACGACCAAAGAACTGTTCCTGCGATGGGCTGAGTGGGCCGCGCTCAGCCCAATCTTCCGTCTGCACGGATCCGGGCGCGCGGGCACCCACACACCCTGGTCATACGATCAGCAGACGGTCAACGTCTACAACGCGCTGTCGCTGCTGCACGAGCGGGCCGCGCCCTTGATTCTGAAACTCTGGCGGCAGGCCGATCGAACCGCGATTCCTCCGACGCGGCCACTGTGGCTCGAGTTCCCCGGAGACAGGCGGGCGGCGGCCCAGCAGCAGGAATGGACGCTCGGCGACGACGTGCTCGTCGCACCCGTGGTGGCGCAGGGCGCGACGTCGCGTTCGGTGTACGTCCCCGCCGGATGCTGGCGCGAGCCCGACACCGGTCTCGTCCTCCACGGCCAGCGGACGGTGTCGCTGCGGGCGCCGCTGACCATGCTCCCGTACTTCCTCCGCTGCGGGACCGACCCGTTCGCCACCGGAGCGTCGCGGCGGCCTCCGCCACGGCCGCCGCCGCCTCCCGGGCTCGGCTGAACCCGCGAGATGACAGCGGGGCGAGCTCGCCTGCTTGGGAGACCGGGACCGCGTGGATGCCGAGCCTGACCGCGAGCCGCACGGGCATGACTGCTGACCGTGCCCTGTCCGCCAAACAACAAGCGGCGAACGCGACTGCTCGCTGACGAGTCGCCTCCGGGCAGCCGCCGGGGGTCTCGCGGCCGCACGAATGCGCTCCATCCAGCCGTGCCGCCGGCGCCGGCGACTGCCCTGGCGACGCTTCGATCGCGCCGATCGCCGGCGCCGGACGATTCGCTCGCCACGGACACGATCGTGAGGCGCAGCGCGGCGCGAGCGTCGCAGCGACGCAGGACGCGCGCGAGACCTTCGCCGAGCACTTCGACGCCTGGCTGAAGGGACATCACCGCGCCAGCAAGGGCACCCGCAACGGGTACCGCGCGGCCGGTGAGCGGCGGCTGAAGCCGTTCTTCGGCCCCATGCGCCTGTCGGCGATCAACGTCCAGACCGTCCGCGCCTTCGCCGCGGAGATGGTGGAGCTGGTGGAGGCCGGCGAGCTCGCCCCGAAGACCGTCAACAACACGCTCAGCTGTCTGAGCACGTGCCTCAAGGACGCCGTCGCGCTGCACAAGATCCCCTCCAACCCGTGCGAGCACAGCGCGCATCTGCCCGAAAGCCACATCGAACGCGACTGGCTGCGCCGCGGGGAGATCCCGCTGTACCTGGCCGCATGCTCCGATCTCTACCGGCCCGTCGCCGAGCTGCTGATCGCTACGGGCATACGGATCAGCGAGGCGCTCGCGTTGCGCTGGGACGACGTCGACTTCGACAGGCGTGTGATCCGCGTCTACCGCCAGCGCACCGCCGGAGGCGATGGCCACACCAAGAGCCGCCGCTTCCGGTCGGTGTCCGTCGGCGAGAGGCTGCTGCGGATCCTGCGCGATCACCACGCCCGGCAGTCCGAGCTGTACGCCTGCGACCTGACCCACCACCACGTGTTCGTGATGCCAGTCCGCGTGCGCCGCCACGATCAGGGTCGCTGGCAGTCGAGCACCCCGGGCGAGCCGATGGACCGGACGACCGTCTCCCGCGACTGGCACAAGTAGGCGCTGGAGGACGCGGGCCTGCGGGACATGCCGCTGCACTCGCTCCGGCACACGGCCGCCGCCTCCTGGCTGCTGGCTGGCCAGCCGCTGATCTACGTCCAGCGCCAGCTCGGCCACAGCTCGATCACGATCACCGAGCGCTACTACGGCCACCTCGAGCAGAGCTTCGCCGACGCGGCCGCCAACGAGACCGAGCGCGCGATCTGGGGAGCAGCAGCCTGAAGGACTACGCGGCCCTGCGCGCTCGCCGGAGCGTTTGGGCGCCAGTCTCCCCGGGACGCCACCCGACGGGCGCACTCGAGCCACTGCTCGATGTCCTCCTCGACGAACCTGACCGGCCCGTCGGGACCGCCGAGGCGAACCGACGGGATCCGGCCATCCTTGGCGGCGTCGTATAGCCAGGTGCTCGAGACCTGCAGCATTCGGGCGACCTCGCTTGGCTTGAGGAGATCGGTCACGACCTACGTTTCTCGCTCGCTCGGCATGGCTCGCTCTGGGGTTCAGATACAGCGACTGAGGCTCCATACCCCCGCTCGGTCTCGAACACGTAGCGCGGCTGCTTCGCTCGGCGTGAGCGCCACCGCGGCCTGGCGACGCGGCGGGCTATGGCGCCGCTGTTGCCGAGCTCGCGCAGCTGCTCGTGCGCCTGGGCCGCCCGCCGCCGCGCTCCTGGGCCCAATCGGTTAGCTCTGGCGGCATCGCCCCGCACCTTCCACCGGCGCCGCGGCGCCAGCGCCCACCGCCTGCGCCGACGAAGCAGTTCGGCCCCGCGTTCCAGCTCGATGGCGAGCCGCGTCCCCGCACTTGCCGCTCGCGGGCCGGCCCGTCTGCCCCAGCTATGCGAAGCCGAGCGGTCTCAGCGCCCGAGTCACGCCCCAGCGAGCCCGTCCGGGCAGGAGACGAGCAACCGCGAACCACCGCGACTCCGCCAGCCGAACCGATGCCCAACCACGCTGGAGCATCAGACTCCAAAGGGCCGGATCGCTTCTGCGTCTACCCCGAAGGGACAGCGGAAGATTCTGCACGCCGATCGCTCGGAATCGGTAGGGTCACGCCGTCACTGGGTCAGTCGCCGGGAGTCATCAGATTGGGGCGCTGAGGGATCGTCGAGACGTTCAGCCCTCTGACGGCCGTCGCGATCGCCGCTCAGACGATTGCGCTGATCGCGCTGCATCTGCTGCCACGGGTTACGACCCAAGGACCGACGCCGTGAGCGATTACGGGATTGGGCGGTATCGCGGTCTGTTTTGGACGCAGGCCTTGGCGGGTGCCGTGGCGTGCTTCGCGCTCGCGGTCGCCCTGGGTGACGCTAAGAAGGTCTTTCAGAAAGAGGGTTATGACTCCTTGACCTCGAATCCGTCGGCGGTGTCGTCGAGGATTGGAGGTCATGGAGGTGCCGTCACGATTCGAGATCGATGACGAGTTGTGGGCCGAGGTTGAGCCGTTGATCCCGGTCCGCGAACGCCGCTACCGCTATCCCGGGCGTCGCGCGATCCCGGACAGGCTGGTGCTCAATGGGATCCTGCATGTGTTGCACACAGGGATCGCGTGGGAGGACCTGCCGCAGGAGTACGGGTACGGGTCCGGAGTGACCTGCTGGCGGCGGTTGCGGGACTGGCAGTCGGCCGGCGTATGGGACGCGCTGCATCAGCGACTCCTGGTCAAGCTCAACGCCGCGGGCGCGATCGACTGGTCGCGCGCGGTGGTCGATGGTTCTCATGTCCGTGCGCTTTTGGGGGGCTTCTGACCGGGCCGTCCCCGGTGGACCGTGCCCGCACAGGCTCAAAGCACCACCTGCTCGTCGATGCCACAGGCATCCCGCTCGCTGTCGCGTTGACCGGCGGCAACCGCAACGACGTCACCCAGATGATGCCGCTGCTGGACGATCTGCACGATCGGCCGGTCGCCGGCAAGCCGGGCCGGCCGCGCCAGAAGCCCGACCTCGTCATCGCCGACCGCGGCTATGACCACGACAAGTACCGCCGGCTGCTGTGGGCCCGCGGGATCAAGCCGATGATCGCCCGACGCGGCGCCGAGCACGGCTCCGGGGTCGGACGACAACGCTGGGTCGTTGAGCGCGGGTTCGCGCACCTCCACAACTTCCGCCGCCTCCGGATCCGCTACGAGCGCTACCCCGAGATCCACACCGCGCTGCTTGCGCTCGCCTGCTCGATCCTCTGCTGGCGACGACTCCAGTCATTGTGAAAGAGCTTCTAAGCCGTCGATACCCAGCCTGGTCATAGTGCTGCTGGTGATCGCGGGCCTCGCGCGCCTTCTGATCCCGGTTTTCCCGACCGACCAGAACGGCAGTCGGTTTCAGACCGCCCACGGCACGATCCACATGATCCTGGCGATCGTGATCTTCGCCGCGATCATCGTCGCCGCATCCAAACTCGGCTCAACGCTCGAACACAGACCAGCGTGGCACAGCGTCAAAGGCTGGCTCACTGCCCTCCCGTGGGTGATGACCGGCGGGGCGGTTGGAACCCTAATCGCGCTCAGAGGTCCCAGACTGAAGCGCATCGTCGGGCTCTTCGAACGCCTCTTCTACGTCTCCTCGATCGCGTGGTTCTTGATCATCTCGATCGAGCTTGCGCACATCGGCCACTAGGTAGGGGGACGTCGGCTCATGTCCACCGATTCGCCCGACGCCGTCGCTGCCGCATTCGTGGCCGCGATCAATGCTCAAGATCTTGAGGCTGCGCTCCAACTCTGGACCGACGATGCGGTTTTCATACCAGCCGCGGGAAGCCCGCTCGTGGGTCGGGACGCAATCCAAGGTCCGCTGACCGGCTTGACGAGCAGCGGCACGAAGATGCACTACGAGACGGCCACGACATACGTGGCCGGAGAAACCGCCGTGCGGGTCGGCCGTCTGAAGCTGATCAGCGCTACTGCCCCAGACACCGCGTCCGAACTCGCAGGCGACTACGTGACGGTCTGCCGACGCCAAACAAACGGGTGGCGGATCGCTATCGACGCCCCGTTCGGCTTCCCCGCCAACCTTCCGGATTGATCGACCGATGACCGATGAAGGTCAAGGGCTGGTGGTGACATTCTTCGGGGGTGTGATCGGTCGGGGAGGGATCGCGCAGGGCGTTAGATCGCCTCTGGTGAGGTCGATCTGGGCTGGGTCGTTGCTCGATCGCATTGTTTGTGCGGTATTTGGTCGGCCGGGATCGTTGCCGGGTCTTGCCGGCGTGGTCGTCGGTGGTTAGGTTGTTGGTGGGCGCGGGTGACTGACGTAGCGAAGCGCAGGCGTCAGGAGCTTTGAGTCTGCCGCGCAGCTTGTCCTCGTTTGAGTGACTTATCTATGCGTGCTCCGGTGTCACGCCCGCGCCCGCTTTTCTCGCCGGCCCGCCGGCCTGCTGGTCTTGGACCATCCGCTTGTAGGACAGTTCGGCCTGCTCGGCGAGGGCGCGTTCGGCTTCGCGGACGGCGTCGTTGGCGCTCCAGATCCCGCGGGAATCTGCCGTGTACTTGGGGGCGCCGGCGGTGATCTGTAGCCGGCGGAGTTTCTTTTTGGTCAGCGACGGTTGCTGGTGGGCGTAGTCCTCTGAGCGGGTGAGCATGCACCAGAACAGGATCGCGAGCTTGCGGGCGGTCGCGACGATCGCCTTGCCGTGACCGCGGCGTGCTCGGGTGCGCTGATAGAAGGCGTGCAGCGGCCCGGGCTGGTTGACCGCGGTCCACGCGGCCTCGACCAGCGCCCAGCGGGCCGATGGCGATCCGCGCTTTGAGATTCGGCCGCTGCGGGCCGGCGCCTCACCGGACTGGCGGACCTTCGGGTCAAGGCCGAGGTAGGCGACGAGCTTGCGGCTCGTGAGAAACCGGTTGGGGTCCCCGACCGCCGCGATGAACGATGCAGCGCAGATCACATTCACGCCCGGGACGGTCATCAGCCGCCGGATCTCGGGCCAGGACAGCGCCTGCTGGGCGATCAGCCGCTCGACTGCCGCGATCTCTGAGTCGAGGAACTCGACGTGGCGGATGCCGGCGTCGACCGACTCGCGCTCCTCGGGCGGCAACTCCAGGCCCGCGAGCCACGCCCGACCTTTGACGCCGAACAGGTCAGAGCACGGTGGCTTGCCCTGTAGCCGGCGCTGCAGCACGGCGTGGATCTCGTTCTTGGACCGCGACCGGGAGTTCACGAGCTGCTCGCGGCGCGCGAGCCGCCGGCGCAGGATCCGGCAGCGCTCATCCGGCATCCAGACCGCCTCAAGCTCACCCTTCCACAACAAGCTCGCCAGAGCCCGCGCGTCGAGCTTGTCCGTCTTGGCTCGCGCGTTGGCGATCCCGGTGTCGTCCGGCGAGACGACGATCACCCGGTTCACATACGGCTCGAGGATCCTGGCGACCTCCCAACAGCTGCCCGTCACCTCCAACGCCACCCGGTCGGTCGCCAGCAGGCTCTCGGCCAGTGTCCGCAGACCCTCGGGCGTGCTCGGCACACGACCCGCCGAGCGAACGACACCGTCCTCGCAGATCGCGACGACGCAAAAGTCGCGGTGGACATCCAGACCGATCGCGCGACCCACCCATCTCGGCAACGGCACTTCTCACCTCCATCAACTCGGGTTGACAGTCAGCGGGAGAACCAGCGGGACAACGACACAGACCGATACGAGCTCGCAGCTCAATCCAGGCAAGTCGCAGGGGCGGCCGAACGAAAAGCACGGGCTCGAAGCCCATCGATCAAATTACGGCCTACCCGTCTGCGTTCTCCCAAGAAAGCCCCTGTCCCGGATGAGCCGAACGTTCGACCACCACCGAGCGGAACCTTCAACAGGGCAGTTTCATGCCTCGAGGTCCAGCACTCTCGGTGACTCGCGCCGCGGCGCGCGGCTCTGGGCGGCTCGGTCTGTCTGCGGGTTCGAGGCAGCGTCAGGTCGCAGCATTAGAGTGCGCGCGGAGGCGGGGCATACGACTGGGCTCGCGCGCGCGAGGGATCGGAGGTTCTCATGGGGGTATTTCGTGGACGGGTCACGTATGCGAATGTCGTGGCGACGTTGGCGTTGTTCGTCGCGCTCGGCGGGGCTGGCTATGCCGCGACCCTGCTGCCGGCGAACAGCGTCGGCACGAGGCAGCTGCGCAGGGGCGCGGTGACCCTGGCGAAGATCGCCGCGACGACCCGCTCGGCGCTGGCGGGTGCGCGGGGGCGAGCCGGCGCCACCGGTCAGCCCGGCCCCCGAGGGCTGACCGGACTCCGGGGACCTCAGGGCAACACGGGGTCCCAGGGACCTCAGGGCAACCCCGGCCCCGCCGGGCCGGCGACGGGCCCGGCCTCGGGAGATCTGACGGGCAACTATCCCGGGCCGACGATCGCTCCGAGCGCTGTGACGACATCGAAGCTGGCAGCGGGGGCGGTCACGACCTCGATCCTCGGTTCGCAGGCCGTTACGCCCGACAAGATCGCACCGATCCCGGCGATGCGAATGACGCTCGGGCCGGAGGCGGTGATCGCGATTGCCAACAACAGCTCGCCGACCCCGTTGCTGTGGGACGGAACGCTCTCTGTCAACGATGACGGCGCATTCGACAACCAGGCGGGGATCCAGACCCCGGTCGCGCCGATCGCGGGTCTCTATCAGATCGACGCCGGTGCGGAATGGACCAGCAACGCGAATGGGCAGCGCTTCATCGGGATCGACGTCGACGGATCCTGCTGCTTCGCCGGCAATTGGCTCAACGCGTCAAACGGCGGCCTCGACACGATCCAGAGCGTCAGCGACATGCTGCATCTGAACGCCGGCCAGCACGTCCACCTCGATGTGATCCAGAATTCCGGCGGTCCCCTGAAGCTGGTCGACACGAACGGCACCTTCATCGCGATGTACTGGGTCGGGCCGTAACCGAGTAGGGGTCAAGCGCGCGGCCGGGTGAAGACCGCTGCCGCCCGCCGCGCACCTGAGCGCTCGCTTCGGGCCAATCCCCGCAGCGCTCTGATCTGGTTGCGCGGGGTCGCGGCCGGGTTCATCATGATCGTGGTCGATCCCAGGAGGTCTCACGATGTGCCACGAGTGGTGGCTGCGACGGAGGTTCGACGAGCGGGAAGCCAGCTGGCGGATGTGGGATGAGTCCGGGTCCGCCCGCCCGGCGAACCCCTCGCCGGAGCGAATCGCGTCGAGGAACTCGAGCGTCTGACCGTTGACGTCGACGAGGATCAGGTCCGGGTGCGTGGTGCTCAGCAGCGCGAGCGCCTTCGCGCGGTCGGGCGCGATCAGCACCCGGTAGCCGTCGGCGGTGAGGTTGTCGGCGAGGAACGCGCGCGTGGCGTCGTGCTCCTCGGCGACGAGGATGGTCGAAGTGGTCGTTGACATGTGACCTCCTTGGAGGTTGTGGCTTGAAGATGTGACCGCCCCTCGGGGCGGTGAGAACGGCCGCCCGCCCTCGGCGGCGGCCAGGTCAGGACGCCTTTCGTGCTCGCTACGTGTCCGCGAGAGGACGCTCTTGCGCGGCCGGAATCACGCTTCTTCGCCGAGCCCGGCTCGTGGCTCTAAGCCGGCGTCGCCCAGCCGGCGCTCCGGACGCCGGGCCAGCTCGCTCGCCCGTTGCTGGGTGGTCGGTTGCAGCCCTTCCGGCTCACTGGCCCCAGGGCCTACCCTGCCCGGCGATGCTCAGCGCATTGGCCGACAGGCTTGACCATCGACTGGCGAAGGTCATCGTGGCCCGGGCCAGGCGCCGCTGGCCGCTGCTCACGCTGATCCCGGCCGGCTGGCTTGGCTTGGTGGCTTCACCGCTCGCCACGCGCCTGCGTCGCTCGCTGGCCCCTGGCGCACTCACGGCCTCGGCCACGATCGTCGTGGTCATCGTGCTGGTCACCATCCTGCCCTGAGCGGCCCGACCGTCACCGGCGATGAGGACCGGCCATAGCCCTCCTACGTGTGGGCACGCGCTTGCAGATCGCCACAGGCCAGAACTGGCCGCCACCCTCCGGGAACCAACGGGCGGAGATCGAGGCGGAGAGCTCCACGGAGGGCTGCCAGGTCGTAGGACCAATTGCTGATGGTGCTCGGTTCAGCGCGTCCCTAGCCTTTCTGTTGATGTCGACTTGGGAACGCACTCATGCCGGATGAGCTGACGGGCGCGGCTGATCGGATCACCACCGCCGTCGGGCCGTGGCCGGACGTCGAACTGGGACCGCACCGGTTCGGCGGCGTGGAGTTCCGTCTCGGCCGCCGGGAGCTCGGGCACCTGCACGGCGATCGGATCGCCGACCTTCCGTTCCCACGCCGGGTGCGCGACGAGCTGGTCGCGGCCGGTCGCGCGCGACCGCATCACGCCCTGCCCGACTCCGGCTGGGTCACCGTGCCAATCGGCGAGCCCGGTGACGTGGAGCGTGTGATCGAGCTGTTCCGCCTCTCCTACGAGCGCGCCCGGAGTGCCCGGCGCTCAACGGCGAGCGTGGCGACGGACGGTGAGGGCGATGTCTGAGCGCTCGCGCGTTCTTGCCGTCACCGGCGATGACGTTGTGCGCTTCACACTCGCGGATGCGAAGGCACTCGACCCCGAATCGCTGCTGCCCGGAGTCGGCCCGCGGTGCATCGCGGTTGATCCTCGGGACCCTGATCGGGTCTACGTCGGCACCCTCGACAGCGGCCTGTACGCCAGCCAGGACGGCGGGGTCACCTGGCGCCAAGACGAAGACGGGCTCGACGATCACCGCGTCCTCTCGGTCGCGGTCTCGCCCTCTCACCAGATGTCCGGCGTCTCGGTCGTGTATGCCGGCACCGAGCCCAGCAACCTGTACCGCTCCGAGAACGCCGGTCGCAGCTGGCAGCGACTCCCGGCCCTGCGCGCCTTGCCCAGCGAGCCCATCTGGTCGTTTCCGCCTCGCCCGTGGACTCATCACGTGCGCACGATCGCGCCCCACCCCACCGATCCCGACTGGCTCGCGGTCGGGATCGAACTCGGCGGCGTGATGCGCACACGCGACGCCGGCGCATCCTGGATCGACCACAACCCCCAGGCCCACAGCGACGCGCACCAACTGCTCACCCATCCGCTCGCGCCCGAGCGCCTCTACGAGGCTGCCGGCCAGGGCATCGCCCGCTCCGGGGATCGCGGCGAGAGCTGGCGCCGGTTCGAGGACGGGCTTGACCGCCACTACGCGTGGGCGCAGGCGATCGACCCCACCAACCCCGACCTCTGGTACGTGGCGATCAGCCGCTCCCCGTTCGCCGCCCACGGCGACGGCAACGGCCAGGCCCGGCTGGTGCGCTCCCGAGGCGACGGCTGGACCCCGATCGACACCTGGGGTGACTCCCCGGAGCTACGCCGGATGCCCTACGCACTGACCGCGCTGCCAGGCCAGCCAAACCGACTGCTCGTCGGACTCCGCGGAGGAACCCTGCTGCTCACCGACGACGCCGGTGAAAGCTGGTCACGGCTGCCATCCAAGCTGCCCGACGTGATCGACCTGGCCGCCGCGCCAGCCTGAACGGTCCTCCCACTTCGCTGGATCGCGACGGTGCTCGGGCGCCAGTCCGCCGGCGCCCGAGCCACGGGGATGGGGTTAGACGAATCGCTCCCGTACCGCCTCCCACGGCGCGTCGATCAGATCCTCGGCCGAGAACCAGTCGGGGATCGCGTTCCGCTCGCGGCGCTCGCGCCGGCGCTGCCGGGCCCGCTCGTACGGGCCGTCCTCGCCGACGATCGCGCGCGCCTGCTCGATCAGCGACAGCGCCTCGAGCAGGTCAGGCGTGAGCGCCATCTCCGGGTCGAACTCCTCGCCGCGCTCGTAGGCGAGCGCGGACAGAATCCGTGTTGACGGAGTGTGCAGCAGGTACCCTCCTGGGGTCGGTGCCCGCGCGCTTTCTCGCCAAAGACGTCGCGTGGGCATGGATTTGGCGGCCGTCCCAGTCACTCGGGGCGGCCGCTCGTTTTGTTGTTGATTGGCAGCTCGTGGAGGGCTGCCGGAGAAGCTTCGATCTGTGGCGGAGGCCGCCGGGGACCTACCGCGGGGTGGGCGTGGGCGACCTACCGTGGAGTCGGATGAGCGGCGACCATCCGTGGCCCTTGCAGGGCCCGAGGCATCTGCATCACCACATCACGTACAAGGACCGCCGTGCACGTGCGGAGCGCCGTCTCGGGGATAAGCTGCGCAGCATTCCCCACCACCGCACCCGGACGGAAGGGATGAGCCACGGCCGATCAGCCCACACGTGATCGCGGCCAGACCATTCGCACCGGCATCGCCGGCGAGTTCTTCGTGGCTGCCGAGCTAAGCCTCGATCCACCGTTGTTCGGTGGGGAGTCGTCCGAGGCTGAGATTTAAATGACCTCCTGAGCGGGCAGAAAGCTGTCGTGTCGGGCGACGGCGGCCCTGCAACAGGAGGTCACCTGCATGGTGAAGGGTCTGCCGGACGCAACAAGGGTCGTGTTCGATGACGAGCGGGCGGTCGCGAACGCTGGGGTGTTGCTGCCGTCGGTGCTCGCTGAGCGACTGGGGATCGAGGCGCTGATCGATCGGACCGTTGATCTGGGCGATCGCCCGGGGGCGGCGAACCCGGGACGGAAAGTCATGACCCTGGTGTCCGCGATGGCGCTCGGCGCCGATTGCATCGATGACTGCGACGTGCTGCGGTCGGGTCAGACGCGCGCGGTGCTGGGGCATGGAGTGTCGGCACCGTCGACGTTGGGGACGTTTTTGCGGGCGTTCACTTTTGGGCATGTCCGCCAGCTCGACCGAGTGCTGGCTGACTGTCTGGAGCGCGCGTGGATCGCCGGTGCCGGGCCGGGCAGTGAGCGGCTGATCGTCGATGTCGACAGCTTCGTCGGCGAGGTCTATGGATATGACAAGCAGGGCGCCGGCTATGGGTACACCCACAAGCGCGGGTATCACCCGATCGTCGCGACCCGCGCGGGGACTGGCGAGGTGTTACACATCCGCGCTCGCAAAGGCCAGGCGCACACCGCGCGCGGGGTGCTGCGGTTCGTTGAGGAACTGATCCCCAGAGTCCAGCGGGCCGGTGCGACAGGGCCGAAGCTGTTGCGGGCCGACTCGGGGTTCTGGAACAACAAGCTGATGGCCCGCCTGCACACCGCAGGGTGGACGTACTCGATCGGGATCACCCAGCAAACGCCCGTCAGGAAGGCGATCGCAGTGATCCCCGACGAGGACTGGCAGCCCCTAGCCGACTATCCGGAGGGCGGCGAAGCGCAGATCGCGCAAACGCTGCTCGGGACCGTCCGGATGATCGTTCGTCGCACCCGTCTCGTTGGCGCGCAGGCCGATTTGTTCCCAGACTGGCGTCATCACGCGTTTTTGACCAACAGCACCGATCCGCTCGAGCAAGTAGAGGCTGAGCACCGCGGTCACGCCGTTGTGGAGCTCGCGATCCGTGATCTCAAAGACCAGGCACTCGCGCACTTCCCGTCCGGCCGCTTCCTCGCGAACGCAGCCTGGACAGTGATCGCCGCGCTCGCGCACAACCTCCTCAGATGGACGACTCTGATCGGACTGCCAGACACGATCATCCCCACCGCTCGGACACTGCGCCGCCAGCTCTTGACCGTCCCTGGCCGGGTCACCCGCACCGCCCGCACCGTGACACTCCGGATGCCCGCCCGGTGGCCATGGCAACTCCCATTCCTCACCGCCCTCGAGCAGCTCCGCGCACTGCCCGCACTCATCTGAGCGCCGACAATCGTTCACGAGGACGATCGCGGCCCGACCTCGGCCTCGGCATGCCCAAGCCGCACCAACCGCATCGCCGCGACGGCCTCAACTGGCCCCACCAGCCTCCGCGAACCCCGAGCGACGCCCACACCCTGCCGTCAGGCCGCCAGCCGAACCCCGACCAGCCCGGAACCCCCGCAACTCAAACCCCCCAGCGCTCAAACGGTGGATCGAGGCTAAGTAAGCGCGGGTGGATCGCGACGCTCACCGCGAAGAACACGCCTGACGTCGACGTCCTCGCATCGCGGCCGATAGGCGACGTCCATGCGCGCATCCAGGTCAAGACGAGGTCGCCTGCCTATCTCTACGCCCATCGGGTCGGAAAGCGCCTCCGACTGGTCGGCGACCGGGACTTCCTCGTCCTCGTTCACGTGGGTACCGAGGAGGAGTCACCCTCGTACTGGATCATTCCGACGCTCGAGGCGGTCGGCCTCATCAAGTACGAGCAGATTCGGACACGCGACGTCGACAAGTATCAAGGTCGCTGGGACCTTCTCGGCTAACAGGCGCCCCGGTCCGGCTGCCCGGTACGATCGCCCGCCCGCAACCTGTGAGGAAGTGCAAACGTGATCGACCGCATCCGTGACCAGATCCAGGAGCGCCTCGACCAGCTCGCCGCTGAGATCGACCGCCTGCGCAAGGCACTCGCCGAGCTCGACCCGCGTTCCCCCAAGACACAGCGCACGGCTCCGCCACGCAAGCGCACCGAGACGACCGGCTCCAAGGTAGCGGCCTCGGGGACAAAACGCGCATCGACCCGGCGAACAGGTCAGCCGGCGACTCGCTCCCGTCGCCAGACCGCTCCCGGCGCAACGAAGGCGTCCGTGCTCGCGGCGCTCGCCGACGGCGAGGCGATGACCGCCAACGAGGTCGCGCAGAAGGCCGGGCTCGCCCGCGGGACGGTGTCGACGACGCTGTCGCGGCTCGCCAAGTCCGGCGACGTGGAGAAGGCCGAGCGCGGCTATCGACTCGCGGCCGCCGCGCCATCCTCACCGGCGGAGTAGCAAGCCGCCGGTCGTCCTTGTTCACGCCCGACGGCGGGCGCTACCGTCGCCCTCGTGCTGCCACTCGGCTTCAGATTCGACGTCGACGCGGTCATCGTTGGGAGCGTCGCGCACCGTGCCGACTGCGGGCTGCTGCCGGCCCGGCTGCCGCCCGGGACTGCGGTAGCTGCCTCGGGGTTGTACCGCTCCGAGCGCTGCCCCCGCGCCTGCGCTCGGTGTCGGCCTTCGTTCGAGACGCTGCTCAGCTACGAGTTTGAGCGACCGAACGTGCACGTCGTCTCCTGAGCGTTCGGTGATCGACGGGCTCAGGCGAGTCGTGAGGCTAGTTCGTGCTGGCGCCGTGCTCGGTCAGGCCCAGGCCCGTTGGGCTACAGCCAGTCGATTCGCTCGACGAGTTCGGCGGCGCCGAGGTCGATCAGTTGGCTTCGCTTCAGGTGGTGGTACTCGCCGCGCTCGAGCCCCATCCAGCTCACCACCTTCTCCTGCGGGTCAACGATCAGCAGCTCCTCGACCCCCCGGGCGGCGTAGAACTCGAGCTTGTTCCAGCTCTCGTCGCCCGGCGACACGATCTCGAGCACCAGCGCAGCGGTGGGGAGATACACCGCGTCGGGCCCGGGGCGCACAAGCGCGCCGTCCGGCACCCGGTAGTCGCCCTCCTCACCGAGATTGAACTGCCCCAGTGCCCGCAGGCCGGCGGAGGCCGCCAGCGGTCCGAGGATCCCGGCGAGCTGCCATTCGAGCCGTCCGTGCTGACTGTGCGGCGCAGGGTTCATGTGAAGGACACCCTCCCACACCTCGTCGAACAGGTCCTGGCCGAGCCGCCGGCGCCGCTCGAGCAGCGCCTCGAACTCGGCCGGCTGAGGATCGCGGACAAGCGTCGGCATCTCCTCAAGGCTACCGCCGGTTCGCACCCGCCGAGGCGCATCACTCACGGCCCGTCGAGCAACTGCCGGCCGCTGATCCGCCGCAAGGCTCCGACCAGCCCGGCGTGGGCGACCGCGTGCGCGAGCTGCGCGCCCCACGCAGGTTCGAGGTAGGGCAGCAGGTCGAGCTCGCCGCGGTCGTAGGCGCGATGGTGCAGCCGGCAGAGCGGGACGCAGCACGCTGCCTCTCCGCACCCGCCGAGCGAGCGCGGGATCATGTGCGCCGGATCGATTCGCCGGCCTGTCCCACACACAATGCACTGCCGTCCGGCGACGGCGGCGCGCTGACGCTCGCTGGCCGCCATCGACGGCGTTCGCGCGAGCGGCTTCGATCGTCGCAGCTCGGTCTTGGCGCGCAGCGGAGCGCGCCGGCGAAGCGGTGTGCGCTTCATCCGTTCTCCTCTCAACTGGTGTGTCTTGGTGGTCCCGTCAAGTCGGGTTGACGGCGACGGGGAAGCCGGTTTGACTGCGGCGGAGATGGCCGGCTTCGAACTGCAGTTCCCGGCGAGCGAGATCAACGCGCTGGCCGCCCGCTACGAGTTCGCGGACGACCGGAACCTGCTAGCGCTTGGCAACGCGGCGCGCGAGCGCGGCTACTACACGCGCAGCGAACTCATCGAAGTGTGCGCGTGGAAGACGCCACGGAGCCGCTCACGCGTTGCGACCAACTCGCGGCACGCAGTGATGACCCGGACCCGTCGCGCGCTGAGCGCCGTCGACGAATCAGAACGCATCACGCCGCTCCTCGAATTGCACGGAATTGGCGTCCCGACCGCCTCGACGCTTCTGTACCTCGCGTTCCCGGCCGACTATCCGATCCTCGACGTCCGGGCGCTCGAATCGCTCGGCGCAAGGTCGCGCAGCACCTATCCGGTCAGCTTCTGGCTCCGGTACCTCGACGCCTGCCGAAGCCTCGCGCGCACTCATGGTGTGAGCATCCGAACCCTTGACAAGGCGCTCTGGCAGCACTCCCGAGAGCGCTCCCCCACTCTCCGCCGCCGGCGGATGCGCCATCCGTAAGCTCGAACAGTTCGGCGCGGGCCCGGTAACCCCATCACCGCGCGTCGCTGAGCCGAAGCCGCGATCACGTGCTTCGCGCGCGACGCGCGAGCTCCGCGTGCGTGGCCAGCGCCGTCGCGGACGCGCCTAGCCGTTCCGGAGTGCTCGGGCGAGCTTGAGGGCTGCTTCGCCGAACTCCTCAAGCGCCTCGATCAGCTCAGGGCTGGACAGCTTCCCCGCCAGCGCTTCGTTGGAGCCCTTGACCGGCGCGTCCGTCGGGCGTCGATCAGCTTCTCCACGTCAGCCCGCTTGATCCGAACGCGCCGCGAGCCGACCCGAACCTTCGGCAGGTCGCCCCTGTCTATGTAGTTACGCACCGTCTGCGGATTGAGCCGCAGCAACTCGGCAAACCTCCTTCACAGTGAGCAGCTCGTCGCCCGACATCGCCGGAAGCGTAGCCGCGGCCCGCGTCCTCATCCGCCTTGGTTCGGAGCCGCCCCCGCCGTCGCGCCCGTGATCAGGCGCTTCGCGACCGGCCCGCCAGCTCCGCGGCCCGCTGGGCCAGCCACTCCTCCTCGCTGGCCACCGCGTGCCACCGGGTGCCGCGGCGCTGCCCGCTTCGCCGGACCCGGCCGCTCGACTCCATGTCGCGCAGCAGCGGCAGCACCTCCGCCGGGTCTGCGTTCGCCTGCTCGGCCAACGCCGCGGTGCTCAGGCCGTCGCTGGCCGACAGCAGCCGGTGCAGCTTGCCCGCCGGCGCCACCTCGGGCGACCGCCGCGATCGTTGCCTCCGAACGCGTCGTGCGGTCCGACGGTGAGCCGGCGCGGGCGCAGGGCTATCCGACGCGGAGGCGACGGCCACGAGCTCCCCTCGCGCTCGCGTGAGCGACTCGATCTCGACGCGGAGCGTCTCGAGGTACGCGTCGATGGATTGGACCAGCTGTTCGATCGTTTTCATCGCAGGCGATCCTACGATGGACTGGTTCGGCCCCGCCGTCTAAGCCCGAGCGCTCCGGTACTGCTATCCGTCTTTTGGCGGGTGCACGATCGGCGGCGGCGCGACCTCACCCCTCCCAGAACGCCTGGCCGCGCGTCCCGTCGACCGTCCGCCTTCGGTGCGGTGCGGCTCCGCGCTGCGAACTCATCGACGTCCGAGCGGCGCACGCGCACGCGCCGACCGACGTGCAGCGCGGCCAGCTCTCCGGGTCGATCCAGTGGCGAGCCCGTCGGCTGGTTGAGCTTCAGGAGCCGCGGTTCAGCGACGGTGAGCACGTCGTCGCGCCTAGCGTTCACTCGGATTCAGCATCCGGTCAGGGCCGGGTCGCATCCGAACCAACCGGGGCGACATGCGGCCAACTACGGATGAGTTTCGGCAGGCCTCACGCTGTCGGGCGCGAGCGCTGAGGCGGAATATCGACCCTGGAGAAATGTCGCTCGGGCCGCGTTGGAGGCCACCATGCAAGTCCCCCGTCGTGTCGAGATCCATCAGTACAACGACCCGGAGATCCTCGAATTCCTCAACGCACACCGCGTCCCGTACCGTCTGGTTGGCGACCACCTGTTCATCATCGGCGCACGCGGGTGCGATCTGGCGGCCGGCCCCGGGGATCGGCTCACGATCGCGGCAGACGGCGAGATTGACGTCCACCATGGCGACTATGCCCAGCGAGCACAGCGGGCGATCCTGGAGGCCAGGCAAGCACGGCCCCAGCTGCGGCTCGGCCTTCGCGATACCGGCACGTGGCATGCTGAAAAACGCGCGGCTGAAGCACGCGGGGATTCCGCGGAGCAGAGGCTGACCGAGGGCCCGGAGTCTCAGACCGAGGCTTGGAAGCGACGCGTCGAAGCTGAGGCGCGCGATCGCCTCGAGCGCATCATCCACCACGTAGGCCACAAGGCCTAGCCGTCACAGCCCGGGCTGCTGCCCACCGCTGCGAACGCGGGAACCTTGGGGCGGAACCCGACATCGTTCCGGTGAGTCGCTATCGATGCTCCAGCAGCACGAGTGGGATCTCGCGACGCGGACGCTGACGGTAGCGGTCCCAGTAAGGGTGGTATGGCGCGGCCTTCGGCCAGAGCCGGCGCCGCTCCTCGGCGTCCGCCTCTCTGGCCCGGACCTTTATGCGCGTTCCCCCTATCTGCACCTCGGTGTCTGGCTGAGCGCGGAGGTTGTGCAGCGATGCCGGATGGCGGGGATGCCCGCCCTTCGAAGCGACGAGCGGCGAACCGTCGCCCTCGGGCATGTAGACCAACGGCGTTGTGCGGAACTTCCCGCTCTGGGCGCCGACGCGATCGAGCAGCAACAGCGACGGGGAGTCCGGGCAGACGCCCACCGATGCGACCGCCCGTCGCCCGATGGACCGCGGAGCAGCCCGCTCGCTCGGTGAAATCGGTTGTGCATACAACCGGCGCTGTTGCGACTCGATCAGAGGAACGCCCTGCCGCTGGCTGTACGGCGGGCAAACTACAAGCCTTGCGCGGGACCTTGGGCGCCCATAGGGTCACGGTATGCGGGTCGATGCCGCAGCGGTCGGTTCCGCGCTCGCCGACGTATGGGAGCATCTGCTCGCCGCTGTTCCTGGCGGTTGGACGGAGCGTGCGCCCGGCCTCCTGGGTGGCGTCACGCTCATCGACGTGCCAACCATGAACGGTGTGTGGGCCTACGGCCGCGACGCTGAGGGCGAGCCGGCCGCAGAGCTTCTCGACCGAGTGGCAGCGGCCGGGCTACCGCACTGCTTGCAGTTGCGTCCTGGATCTCGCGCAGCGCTCCGGGACCTGGCGTCCTCGCGGGGAATGGTCCGGGACGCCGACATTCCGTTGATGGTCCTGGAGAATGAGGGCCCGGTGAACAACGCGGAGGCAAGCGGGCTGGTCATCACGCTGCTTCCGCCCGAGCAGGCGATCGTTCACGCCGACCTCGCCGCGGCGGGCTTTGAGGCACCAGTCGAGGCGTTCCGGAAGCTTATGACCCCGGCAGTGATGAAGAGGCCGGGCGTGTCCTGTTACCTCGGCGACCTCTGCGGCACCGCGGTCGCGACGGCTATCAGCGTCCGGATCGACTCGCACGTAGGGATCTTCAACGTCGCGACCCTGCCAACGCATCGGCGATGTGGGTACGGCGCAGCGATAACCTCTCGGGCGGTCCGGGACGCCCTCCACGACGGCGCAGACTGGGCGTGGCTGCAGTCCACTGAAGCCGGATATCGGATCTACGAGCGACTCGGCTTCAGATCCCTCGAGACATGGGAATGCTGGATCGCTGACGCGAACGACGAGGCTGGTGAGACCGCACGCGTGTCGTAGGTCCGGACCGTTGCGACACGCCGGGCAAGCCCGAAACCACGTCCTGCGCCTCCGACGTGCATCAGGCCGCCATCTGAACGTCGGCCTGGTCGAGGACCCGGTTCACGTGCCGGCGATCTGCTCGCCGCGCTGCGCGCTGATTGCGCCCTCGACCCGGGCCGAGCGGGCCGCGGCACTGACCTCCGCCAGCACCGCTTCGCGCATCGCTTCGCTGGCGCCGATTCCGGCGATGGCCAGCAGCGCGGCGGAGACCGCTGTCCGGTCACGGCGGACCAGTCGGTCGATCAGCTCAAGCTCGTCGGAGCCGAGCTTCACCGGAAACTCGCGTGGAACCTCCGCCGGCGTGCGGCGCGAGAACGCCTCGGCACGCGCGAGCCGCTGGCGCTCATGGCGGGAGAGATGACCGCGCGAGCGCGCGGCGTGGGTTGTCGACTGCATGAGCGAGACCTCCGTTCTCGTCGGATCGGCTGGTTCGCAGGCAACCAACGGAGGGATCGGGATCAACATGGCGCTCGGGTTCTACTTCGCGAACGGAAATTTCTCGCCCGAGAAGTACGAAGAGGCGATCCGCCAGCTGGAAGCGGCGGGCGCGCGAGCTCCGAAGGGACGCTCCCACCACGTCGCGCTCGAGAAGGATGGCGAGATCATCGTGTTCGACATCTGGGAGTCGCAGGAGGACTTCGAGGCGTTCGGCCCGACGCTCATGCCGATCCTCACCGGGCTCGGCGTCGATGTTGCTGAGCCGGTTGTCGGTCGCGTTCACAACACCATTGAGGGCTGAGCACCGAAATCAGCTCTGACGGTTCGCAAGCGCTCGGCAGGCGGACCGGCTGCCGTCGCCCGATTCTCATACGGCGTTTGCTGGCGTCGCACGGCAGGCGTCCGGCGATGGTCGGTCGTATCGACCCGGGTCGGCGAGATGGAGCGTGAGCCGGGATCCGGCGACGTCGATTCGGCCGATCTCTTGTGCACGCCCAGACGCTGACGGTTATCGTCGCGGCACAGCGAATGAGAAGGGGTTGCCGTGTACGTACGTGTCGTCAGGTTCACCGATGTAAGCGCCGAGCGGATCGAGGGGGCTCTGTCTCGGATCAAGGAGTCCGACGGGGCCCCTCCCGGGGTCTCCAGCAAGCGACTCGAGATGCTCTTCGACGAGAGTCAGGGAACGGCCGTGGCCCTGCAGTACTTCGAGACTCTCGAGGACATGCAGGCCGGCGCACAGGTCCTCAGCGCGATGGACGCCTCCGAGACACCAGGCGTACGTGCCTCGGTGGACATGTGCGAAGTAAAGCTCGAGCTCACGCCGTCCTGAGCGAGCGGCGGAGCGTTCGCATGACGTCGCGACGACACGAGTCAGGGCAGTTCGGTCCGATCCGCATCTGACGGAAAGCCACGGCGAGGCACGCCGTCGTCGTTCGAGGCTGACCTCGTCGGTCGGCTCGTGGCCGCGGCCGGAACGATTGGTGGTGAACCGGGGGGAGTGTCGTGTTCCTCGACGCGCTCGTGCTGAAGATCCGCGACGGCTGCAGCGTGCAGCGCACTACCTGGCAGCGATCGGGATGGACGGCGAGCGGGACGTGCTCGGCATGTGGTTCCAGGCCAACGAGGGCGCGCAGTTAGATGCAGGTCCTGACCGATGGTCATCACGACTTGCCTCGGTCCCAGTCGGCCGTGTAGGGCGGGAGCCGCGGGAACTAAGCGGGCTGATCCGTCGGGCGTTCGGTCTGAAAACTTCTACTGCGCGCGTCGCCAAGCCGCTAGCGTCGCTCGTTCATTGTCACACGTCTTTTGGGGGTTTCAGGATGGCCGGAGAGGCATTGTTCGTTGGTTGGGGTCAGGTTGTTCGCGGGCGCGAGCAACTCGCGCTGGAGGTCTTCCAGGAGAGCGTCGCCTACTACGCCGAGCTTCAGAAGGATGGCAAGATCGAACGGTTCGACGCCTACCTGATGGAGCCGCACGGCGGCGATCTCGCAGGGTTCTTCATGCTGCACGGCGAGCGATCCGCCCTCGACACGATCAGGTCCAGCCCCGAGTTTCAGCGCGTGATCGTGCGGGCGGGATCCATTGTGGACAACCTCGGTGTGGTGAGCGCCTCCGGCGGCGATGCCCTCGCACAGCAGATGGCACTGTTCGGCGAGGTCTCTCAGGGCCTGCCCCAGGCGAAGTAGGCGACCCGCGGCGGGCATCCTGCTTGGAGCCGCATCGAAAGCGCCGTTTGCGCAGCCGGCAACCGCCCGCTGCCATCTCGGCGACGATCGCTTCTGCCGCGCTCTCGACATCCGATCTGCGAATGCTTTGGCGAGAGGCTGTCGGAGAATTCCGTGTCAGACCCTCGAAGTGGGAACGGACCTTCCCGTGTCGTGGCTGATTGCGGGCGCCGTCCCAATGCTGAGGTGAAATTGGCCAGATTCGAGGTCATGGTGCCCACTACCTCCCAATTTTCCGACAGCCTCTCGCCAAGGCGATCGCCCGGTGCACGCCGGCGCGAAAGCAAATGCGATCGCCCGCGACATGCGCGGTTTCAGGGCGGAGCGGGGCCCTGCCGGCCGCTTCGAAGATGCGGGTGCCAGCGTGACTGCGGGAGTCGGATGGGACGTCGATCGGCATGCCGGACGCTCCGCCGCACGACCAAGAAGCGGTCCTCAGATCGCGCTCGTCGTGTGTCTTTGTTGGACCCGGCAAGAGCGAGGGCGGCCGTCCGGGTCCGGGTCTGTAGCTGGGGGTGCCGCGGATGGCGAGCGGGGGCACGGCGGCACCGGATCGGAGCAACGGATCGTCGCTCGATTCGGGACGGGGGTCCTGACCCCCGGGTCGCCCCCGGGGTTGCGCTGCGATCATCGGCGTGACTTCGTCGGGCTCGCGGGCGGTCCGCCGAGCTCGGGCGCCTGGAGTGCGCTAGCTGTGGCCCGGTCGTTGCGGCCGGCCGGACGCGTCGAGCGTGGGCGGCAGGAACAGCGCGACGTACTCGCAGGTCGCGCAGGCCCGGACGCCGACCGGGATCCCGCGATGCTCCTCGAACCCCGTCTCAGTGCGTCGTGGGTAACCGGCACTCGGGATCACATACCAGCCGTCGTACGTCGTGCTGAGGCGCCCTTCACGGCACACCGGGCACGCCGGGTCGGATTCGGAGGAATCGGTCATGGTTCAGCGCTCCTCAGCGTTGCTGTGCGGGGATCCTCAGCGTAGGGCCAGCGCGGGCGGGCGCCTCGAGTGCTGCGAGACCCACCGTGCGCTCAGGACCCCGTAGATGGCGACGGTCCCATCCTGGCGGGCGCTGCTCGATCTCAGAGCCGCCACGGGCAGACCGGCGCACTACCGCACACCGAGAAACCGGCGGTCACGCCAGACTCCCGGACCTCGTCCGACGCAGCGCTCAGGCCGGGCGAACGATCACTTCCGATTCGCTCTAGAGAAGCAGCGTCGCCGGGGTCGGGCGAGAGTCCCGTGGCCGTTCCGATGCCGCGTTGTCCCCGTCGGCGCCGAAGCGTCCGAGGCGCCTGCT
The DNA here is from genome assembly GCA_963752905.1 of uncultured Solirubrobacterales bacterium. Lineage (GTDB taxonomy): Bacteria > Actinomycetota > Thermoleophilia > Solirubrobacterales > Solirubrobacteraceae > Palsa-465. Next base: position 101,467 of record CAVWAC010000012.1, on the reverse strand, counting down.
CTCGGGCGATCGAGCGGATCGCCGGGCTGACCCGCGGCTGCTTGGGAAGTCGTGCGCACGCGACCTGTCTACACGCGCGCGTCGACCTTCTCTCGAAGACTGAAGCATCGTGACCGACGGAATCGCTCGAGCAGGGAGGCTACAGCTGCCCCCTCCGCGCTGATCGACCCGCGACAATCATTGAAACCTGCCGACGGGCGCTTTGGCGTGTCCGGGACCGGAGCGGTGATCACGTCGATCGGCTCAGCCTCCGGGCGCCAGCGAGGGACGTAGCGTCGACCGTCGCCGGAGTACTCGTTGGATCCGGAGCGTGGTCAGCGGCTGCGTGCGCGTCGGTCAGGAGGCTGGCCGTGCTGGGGTCGCTGGCCGTCGAGGTGGCGGTGTCGAGGGAGCTCGGGGTGGCTGCCGGCGCCGTGGAGGTCTCAGTGCTGGCGGAGCTCGGGGTGGCTGCCGGCACCGTAGGGGTCTCAGTGCTGGCGGAGCTCGGGGTGGCTGCCGGCACCGTAGAGGTCTCAGTGCTGGCGGAGCTCGGGGTGGCTGCCGGCACCGTAGAGGTCTCAGTGCTGGCGGAGCTCGGGGTGGCTGCCGGCACCGTAGACGTCTCAGTGCTCGCGGAGCTCGGGGTGGCTGCCGGCACCGTAGACGTCTCAGTGCTGGCGGAGCTCGGGGTGGCTGCCGGCACCGTAGACGTCTCAGTGCTCGCGGAGCTCGGGGTGGCTGCCGGCACCGTAGAGGTCTCAGTGCTCGCGGAGCTCGGGGTGGCTGCCGGCACCGTAGAGGTCTCAGTGCTCGCGGAGCTCGGGGTGGCTGCCGGCACCGCGGAGGTCTCAGTGCTCGCGGAGCTCGGGGTGGCTGCCGGCACCGTAGACGTCTCAGTGCTGGCCGAGCTCGTCGCGGCCGCCGGGGCCGGGGCAGTGCTGGCGGACTTAGTCGGGATCTGGGCAGTTGCCGGCCCTGAAAGGGGGTGGAGCGCCGGGCTACTGACGTGGCTGACGCCACCGGCCCCGGTCGCGATCGCGGCTGTGGTGAGGATCTTCGCGACGACCCCCGTTGCGCCAAGGCCGCCGACTCCGACGGAGGCAGCATATTCAGCGACAGCCGGGAGCCCGGTGGCGGCCGCCGCAACCGGAGCACCAACGACCACAGCAGTGCTGGCCGCGCCAGTGCCAGCGCCGGCGACGCTGCCCGCAGCGCCGACGCTCGCGGCGACCGCGCCGGTACCGCTCCCGGCGACGGTCACGCCACCCGCGCCGATCGCACCGCTACCGCACGTCCCCGCGCCGATCGCACCGCTGCCGCACGTTCCCGCGCCGATCGCGGCCACGCCACCACCGCGCACCGCCGAGCCCAGCACAGAGGCCTTGAGCTCACCGGTCAACGCCACCGGCAGAATCAGCGCGAGAGCGGCCCGCTGACGCCGAACCTCATCCTCAAATGATGCGCAGCTCGGGCAGCGATCGATGTGGGCGCGGGTCATGCTGCGGGGCAGGACCCTGCCGTGCAGGGACGCTAGCCGCTCGCGGATCTCCGCACACGGACGATTCCTCGCCTGCCGGCCACGCACGAGCGCCTCCCGCGCCTGGAAGATCAGCGCCTTCACCTTCTCCCCGCGGACGCCAAGCACGGCAGCGATTTCCTTGTGCGAGTGATCGCCGAGCTCAAACAGCACGAGCGCGGCGCGCTGGTCAGCCGGCAGCCGCTGCATGTCCTGCAGCATGTCGCGTAGCTCCTCCCGCCGCTGGACTTGGTCCGCCAGACCCTCGAGGAACGGTCGATCTACCGCGACGCCATCGACATCAACCAGCTCGCGGCGGGTCCGCAACTCGGACAGGCACCGATTGCGAGCGATCGTGTACAGCCACGGCCGCAGCGAAATGCTGCTCTCCCCGCCACGCAACGCCCGATACGCAGAGACAAACGTCAGCTGCAGCGCGTCCTCGGCCGCCTCACGGCTTCCGAGCATGTGTGTGCAGAACGCGAGCATCCCGCGGGCGTACCGATCGTAGATCTCCTCGAAAGCAGCATCGTCGCCGGCACGCACCCGAGCCACGAGACAATCGTCAGCCTCGCCGATGACCGCCCCGCGATCCGCCACGCGGCGGGAGCCAACCAGTTCTGCAGGTACCGCCATACGCACAGTGTCCGCCATGTAACCGAGAGAGTCCAGCCGAGCGCTCGGCCACTACCTCGGGAGCTCTGACTCCCACGCCCGGAGCGCGCCGCTCTCCCGCGCCTCCCTTGACAACCCCGCGCGGCAGGACACGCACGATGACCGGTCCACCGGCGCTCGCCCCACACACCGCTTGAATGGACCCCACCCGGTTCGGCTAGATGCCCCCACCGATCGGCCAGGCGGCGCCCCGAGGGAATCCATGCCCTCAGGGCGCCGCGCCCCCAAAGACCTTCACGCAGCGAATCCGACGAGCCACCCCCTAACTCTGACCAAATCTCGCCAACGTTGACCCCATACATATGTAAACGCGAGACCGAGCCGAAAGGTTGGTCCAACCATCGCCGCCCCGACAGAATCCTGCCGAGCAGCCACTCTGCAGCACTGGAGACTCGGCACCGTGGCGCATCGATGATCGCACGCGTAAGCAGGGCCTTTCGCCCTCGCCTGCCTGGCGTCTGGCATAGTTAAGGATTCAGCACACACCTTGGGACGAGAGACTCGTCCCAAGCGGTCAGGGGAATGCGCCCCCACTTCCCTGGCTCTCCGGGGGCGCGAGACGGATCTCGGCCCCCGGGCCTATGTTTGACTTTCCGGCTAAGGTCGGCGTCGACCCGAGCCAGAGTGCCCGCGCGAGAAGCGCGCGCTCGCGCTCTTCCGGAATTCAGAAGTCTTCTCCGGCGCCGCCGTTGCTGATACCTCCCAATTTTCCGACAGCGTCCCGACGGGCCTTGCGCCGTCACCTAGGAGGGATGAGAATTCAGGGTGCCGCCGGGCCGAGGCCGGTGAGGCTTGGTGCCATAGAGCCCGTGCGACAGCGTGGCCCAGGAGCCTGTGGAACCGATGATTGCTGCCATGAGCGCGAAGGCCAGACTCATGTCTGGGAGGCTCCTCCCGGCGGCACATACCGTCCCTCCGATGAAGGAGCGCGCCGCCCCGAACTGACAACCAGGCAGCTCAACCTGGCCTGGCCGACCGCCATGCCCGCGATCACGGTCTTCTCCGCGGATCTGATCACCGAAATTCCCCACCCCGGCAGGGTGTGAGCTGACGCGCCGGGGTGCGGCAGTGGGTGAAGGCCCGTAGGGCCGAGCCCGCTGTCGTGCCCTGGCGCGTGCGCGCCGTTCTGTCGGGGGTCCCCCTCACTGTCCGCGGTTCTCTAGGCCAAGGACAAGTGAGGAGGACCGTGGGGGATGTTGACCCAGGAGGACGACGTGGAGATACACGCATTGGTTGCGCGCGGCTGGACGAAGGCCGCGATCGCGCGGCACACCGGTCGGGACCGCAAGACGGTCGCGAAGTACTTGGCCCGCCCGGCGGGCGAGCGCAGGGAGCCGGCGGCGAGCTGTCTTGAGCCGTTCCGTGGCTATCTGGAGGCGAGGTTCGAGGACGACCCGCACGTCGACGCTACGGTGCTTCACCGTGAGCTGGTCGACGCCGGGTTCGATCGGTCCTATCCGACGCTGGTGCGCGAGCTGCGTCGGCTGCAGCTGCGGCCGGTGTGCCTGGTCTGCCAGCACCGGGCCGGGAAGGCGCCGACCGTTGAGATCGAGCACTCGGCGGGCGAGGAGATCCAGTGGGACTGGCTCGAGCTGCACGACACGCCGTGGGACGAGCCGGCGTTCGTGCTGGTCGGTGCGTTGTCGCACTCGGGCCGGTTTCGGGCGGTGTTCTGCGAGCAGATGACCTTCGGCCATCTCGCCGAGGCGATCCACACGATCCTCGTCGGGCTGGGCGGCACCGCTCGGGTGTGGCGGACCGACAGGATGGCCACGATCGTGATCCCGGGCACCGACCGGCTGACGGTCGACGCGGCGAATCTCGCCAAGCACTACGGCGTCGAGATCGCCGTCTGCCCGCCCCGGCGGGCGCAGCGCAAGGGCGTGGTCGAGAAGGCCATCCAGTACCTGACCCGCTCGTGGTGGCGCACCGCCCGGGTTTGCTCGCCGGCCGAGGCGCAGACGTCGCTGGAGCGCTGGAGCGTCGAGGTCGCCGATCGGCGGCCACGGGCCGGTGGCACGGTCGGTGAGATCGGCGCCGCGGAGCCGCTGCGGGCGCTGCCGGCGCTCGCCTACCCGGCCGTGATCACAGTGACCCGTCAGGCGTCCCGGTCGGCGCTGGTGCCAGTCGACGGCAACCGCTACAGCGTCCCGCCCCAGCAGGCCGGCCGGACCGTCACCGTGCTCGCACGCGTCAAAGACCCGATGATCCGGATCGTCTCCGCGGCTGGCGAGGTCGTCGCGACACACCGCCGGGCGCCGGCCGGCGCCGGGCAGACGATCCGCACCGCCGAGCACGCCGCGATGCTGGAGAAGGCGGTGCTCGCCGCGTTCACCACCGATCACGCCTGCCGACGCAAGGTCAACCGGCCGCCCGGGCCCAAAGCGCTCGCCGAGCTCGCGCGCCTCGCCGGCCACGAGCAGCCGCCCGGAGAGCTGATCAGCCTCGCCGACTACCAGCAGCTCGCTGAGGCGACCGCGGCGGTGGGGTCACGATGAGCAGCACCGACACCCTCTACCAGCAGGTCCGCGAGCACCTCCACACCCTCGGCCTCACGGCCGCGGCCGACCGGCTCGCCCCAGCCCTCGAGGCCGCCGAGCGCGACAAGCCGGGCTACACCGAGTTCCTGCACGACATGCTGACCCACGAGGTCGCCGCGCTGCACGAGCGGCGGCTCGCCGGCCGGCTGAGGTTCGCGAAACTCCCGGCCCGCAAGACGCTCGAGCAGTTCGACTACACCGCCCAGCCCACCCTGGACCGGCGGCTGATCGACGACCTCGCGACGCTGCGGTTCGTCGAGGAGAAGGCCAACGTGCTCCTCATCGGCCCGCCCGGAGTGGGCAAGACGATGCTCGCTACCGCGCTCGGCTACCAGGCCGTGGAAGCCGGCTACCGCGTCAACTACACCACCGCCGCCGACCTCGTCGCCCGCACCACCAAGGCCGCGCTCGAAGGACGGTGGGAGACCACGATGCGGTTCTGGAACGGGCCGCAGGTCCTGATCATCGACGAGCTCGGCTACCTCCCGATGCCCGCCGAAGCCGCCTCACACCTGTTCCAGGTCGTGACCCGCCGCTACGAACACGGCTCGATCATCCTGACCACCAACCGGCACATCGCCGACTGGGGCCAGATCTTCCAAGACACCACCCCAGCGATCGCGATCCTCGACCGCCTCCTGCACCACGCGACCGTCGTCTCGATCAACGGCGACAGCTACCGCATGCGCGCCCACCGCGACGCCATCCGAGCCCTCCGACCCGCGATCACAGGTGGAGAAAAACCGTGATCACACCTGGGGACTTCTGGTGATCCTCGGCGAGAAATAGCGGATTTCTCCGTACTCTGTCGATCATGCACGGATCTGGCACGGCGCACCGTGGCTGGGATCTGTTCGTGAGCCCATGGCATCTCGACGAGCAGCTCGAGGGGTTCCCGGTTCCCGATGGTGCGATCGCGCTCGCCGGGCCACCGGACCCTGCCGCGAGCGAGCTTGACAAGCTGACCGGCCGCTACCGGGATGCTGCGGACGCGGTCGCGCAGGCCGACTGCCCGCTCGTGCTCGCCGGCGATTGCCTCACGGCGTTGGGGCTTGTCGCCGGTCTCCAGCGTCGGCATCGCGATCTCTCATTGATCTGGCTTGACGCGCACGGCGATTTCAACACGCCGGCGATCTCGGTCAGCGGCTATCTCGCGGGAATGTCGCTGGCGATGCTGACCGGTCGCGCTCCTGAGCCGATCTGCGAGCGACTCGGGTTGCGACCGGTGCCGGACGAGCATGCCGTCCTGCTCGATGCGAGGGATCTCGACCCGGCGGAGCGCGACGCGCTGGAGACGAGTCGTGTCCGGCGGTTAGCCGCGGATCCCGACGCGGTCCGCGGCGCGCTGAATGAACTATCCGCGGGCTCCGTCTACCTGCACGTCGACGTCGACATCATCGACGGCGAGGATCTGCCCGGGCTCCGGTTCCCCGTCGCTGCGGGCCCGTCCTTCTCCGTCGTCGAGGAGTGTCTGGCGCAGATCGTCAACGTCGCTCCGCCGATTGCGGCTTGCATCGCTTGCAACTGGACTCCCGACCGGATCGGAGACGAGTCGACGCGTCGCGCGATCACGCGGCTCGCGGCCGTGATCGGAGCCGAACTGCAATGGTCCGCCGCCGCCGCCGCCGGCGCCGGCCGCGGTTAGTGACGGTCGCCAGCTAACGCCTGCGTCGACGCCGAGCGATCGCAGGACCCCCGAGGCCGGCTGCGTAAATGCGATCGTCCTGGTCGACGCCGGGTTCGATCGGTCCTATCCGACGCTGGTGCGCGAGCTGCGTCGGCTGCAGCTGCGGCCGGTGTGCCTGGTCTGCCAGCACCGGGCCGGGAAGGCGCCGACCGTTGAGATCGAGCACTCGGCGGGCGAGGAGATCCAGTGGGACTGGCTCGAGCTGCACGACACGCCGTGGGACGAGCCGGCGTTCGTGCTGGTCGGTGCGTTGTCGCACTCGGGCCGGTTTCGGGCGGTGTTCTGCGAGCAGATGACCTTCGGCCATCTCGCCGAGGCGATCCACACGATCCTCGTCGGGCTGGGCGGCACCGCTCGGGTGTGGCGGACCGACAGGATGGCCACGATCGTGATCCCGGGCACCGACCGGCTGACGGTCGACGCGGCGAATCTCGCCAAGCACTACGGCGTCGAGATCGCCGTCTGCCCGCCCCGGCGGGCGCAGCGCAAGGGCGTGGTCGAGAAGGCCATCCAGTACCTGACCCGCTCGTGGTGGCGCACCGCCCGGGTTTGCTCGCCGGCCGAGGCGCAGACGTCGCTGGAGCGCTGGAGCGTCGAGGTCGCCGATCGGCGGCCACGGGCCGGTGGCACGGTCGGTGAGATCGGCGCCGCGGAGCCGCTGCGGGCGCTGCCGGCGCTCGCCTACCCGGCCGTGATCACAGTGACCCGTCAGGCGTCCCGGTCGGCGCTGGTGCCAGTCGACGGCAACCGCTACAGCGTCCCGCCCCAGCAGGCCGGCCGGACCGTCACCGTGCTCGCACGCGTCAAAGACCCGATGATCCGGATCGTCTCCGCGGCTGGCGAGGTCGTCGCGACACACCGCCGGGCGCCGGCCGGCGCCGGGCAGACGATCCGCACCGCCGAGCACGCCGCGATGCTGGAGAAGGCGGTGCTCGCCGCGTTCACCACCGATCACGCCTGCCGACGCAAGGTCAACCGGCCGCCCGGGCCCAAAGCGCTCGCCGAGCTCGCGCGCCTCGCCGGCCACGAGCAGCCGCCCGGAGAGCTGATCAGCCTCGCCGACTACCAGCAGCTCGCTGAGGCGACCGCGGCGGTGGGGTCACGATGAGCAGCACCGACACCCTCTACCAGCAGGTCCGCGAGCACCTCCACACCCTCGGCCTCACGGCCGCGGCCGACCGGCTCGCCCCAGCCCTCGAGGCCGCCGAGCGCGACAAGCCGGGCTACACCGAGTTCCTGCACGACATGCTGACCCACGAGGTCGCCGCGCTGCACGAGCGGCGGCTCGCCGGCCGGCTGAGGTTCGCGAAACTCCCGGCCCGCAAGACGCTCGAGCAGTTCGACTACACCGCCCAGCCCACCCTGGACCGGCGGCTGATCGACGACCTCGCGACGCTGCGGTTCGTCGAGGAGAAGGCCAACGTGCTCCTCATCGGCCCGCCCGGAGTGGGCAAGACGATGCTCGCTACCGCGCTCGGCTACCAGGCCGTGGAAGCCGGCTACCGCGTCTACTACACCACCGCCGCCGACCTCGTCGCCCGCACCACCAAGGCCGCGCTCGAAGGACGGTGGGAGACCACGATGCGGTTCTGGAACGGGCCGCAGGTCCTGATCATCGACGAGCTCGGCTACCTCCCGATGCCCGCCGAAGCCGCCTCACACCTGTTCCAGGTCGTGACCCGCCGCTACGAACACGGCTCGATCATCCTGACCACCAACCGGCACATCGCCGACTGGGGCCAGATCTTCCAAGACACCACCCCAGCGATCGCGATCCTCGACCGCCTCCTGCACCACGCGACCGTCGTCTCGATCAACGGCGACAGCTACCGCATGCGCGCCCACCGCGACGCCATCCGAGCCCTCCGACCCGCGATCACAGGTGGAGAAAAACCGTGATCACACCTGGGGACTTCTGGTGATCCTTGACACGCCAGGCCAACTTGCGCTTGCGCGTCAGCAGGCCCGCGACGGATGGGATCCACAGGCCAGCCTCGCGACGACGCGATAGCCAGAGTAAGCGAGTCTCGTGGCGGCTCGCCGGGGGCTCGAGGGCTTTGCCACCGGGGTCTCGAGATTGCCGATGTGCGGGACTCGCGCGGCCATCGGCTCGTTGTCCTGCTTCGCCTGGCGGTCTCAGGCGGTCGCCGCACCATCCGAGAGAGTCAGCGATTTCGCTGACGAACGGGGTGAGGTGTGGATATGCCGAGGGGTCACTATCTGGCCGAGGCTGTGAAGGATGCGATCTGGGTGCTGCGGGCGGAGGGGGTGAGCGAGGCCGAGATCGCCCGGCGGCTCGTGCTGGCGAAGCGGACGGTGAGTAAGTACCTGCAGAGGATGGGAGGGATCCGGCCGAGACCCTGTCGTCGGTCGGAGCGCTGCCTGTCGCTGGCTGAGCGTGAGGAGATCTCGCGCGGGATCGCTCGAGGTGAATCGGCCCGCGCGATCGGTCGCACCCTGGGCCGGTCCCACACCACCGTCTCCCGCGAGATCAACCGTTGCGGCGGCCGTGGGCGCTATCGCGCGCACGCGGCCGAGCGGGCTGCCTGGGGTCGGGCCAAGCGCCCGCGAGCGACAAAGCTCGAGCTGTGTAGCGAGCTGCGTGAGCTCGTGATTCAGCGGCTCGAGCAGGATCACTCCCCGCAGCAGATCTCGGGCTGGCTGCGGCTCTCATACCCCGACAATGATCAGATGCAGGTCTCGCACGAGACGATCTACCGCGCGCTCTACGTCCAGGCGCGTGGGTCGCTGCGACGCGAGCTGACCCGGCATCTGCGGACCAGGCGTCAGAAGCGTTTCGCGCGGGCGCACTCCAACCGCGGGCAGGGCCCCGGCTGCATCGCGGGGATGGTGATGATCTCCGAGCGTCCGCCGGAGGTGGCCGACCGTGCCGTCCCTGGGCACTGGGAGGGCGACTTGCTGATGGGAACGCGTGACACAGCGATCGCGACCCTGGTCGAGCGCCAGACCCGCTATTGCCAGCTCGTCGCGCTACCCGAGGGAACCAACGCCGAGCCGGTCTGCGAAGCGCTCAAGGCGAGCATCATCACGTTGCCCGTTCAGCTTCGCCGCTCGCTGACCTGGGACCAGGGAAAGGAGATGGCAGCTCACCGATGGTTCAGCATCGAGACCGGCGTCGAGGTCTACTTCTGCGATCCCCGCAGCCCGTGGCAGCGAGGGTCCAACGAGAACACCAACGGGCTCCTTCGCCAGTACTTCCCGAAAGGCAAGAGCCTCGCCGGCGTGAGTCAGGCAGAACTAGACGAGGTCGCCCGCAAACTCAACGACCGGCCTCGCCAGACGCTCGGGTTCCGGACCCCCGCCGAGCAACTCACCGAACTGATCGATGGGGTTCCACACACGGACCCGTCCGAGCGCTGATCTCGCTTCGGCCTACGGCCTTCGCTCGACAGCGCCCGGACGGACTGACACGATCCGCCACGTCAGGGGTGGTGCACTGACCGGTTGAGGCCAAGCTCCGCGGCGGGTATGTCGGTCGTGGGCCGACGAACGCGGCGTCCGCTCTCGGCCGTGGCGTTGCCGACCCCGGTCGGGGCTGCGGCAACGCCGGAAGGGAGCAGTCCGTGTGCTGCGGGTCGTGCTGCTGGTCCTCGTCCTATCGGGGAGCCAGGGCGACGCCAACCAAGGCTTGGCTTTCGCGCGCGGAGCGGTAGCGAGCGTCTGACTGTTCACATCTCAACGAGCAGACATTGGCCTGCGCGCGGGAGGGCGCTCAGGTGGTCGTCGTGCCCGTCGAGGTGGTGCTCGTCGCCGGCGCAACCACGTCGATCGACGCTGACGCGTGCGCGCCCGTGGCGGTATCCGTAACCGTGACGTTGTACGTGCCGAGCGGGACATTGGGCCAGCGTCCGTGAACGTGGTAGGAGCCGGTGACGTCGGCTCACGCGGACAGCGGTAATGCGCGACCGCGCCAGGCCGATTGACCGTGATCTGAACGAACCGGGTTTGGGGGCGAACGCCGACGAGCTGACCGCCCCGAGCGACGGGGCAACCCAGTCGTGGTCGAGATTGCGCGTCATTCACGGCCTCACGGTCGTCCCGCGAGGGGATCCCAGACGGCCATCTCCGATCCGTGAACCTTCGGTGCCTCGCTCGTGATGCGCTGCATTAGTGCGTAGAAGCGCCAAAGCTCCGGGTAGAGCAGTGGCTTGCCGTTGGTCATCACCGCGCAGGCGAGTGCACGCTCGGGGTCGGCCCAGGCGAGGATGTTCGTGAAGCCGAGATGACCGAACGCGTGCTGGGTGTCGCGCCCGTACAGGCTCAGCAGCTGCGCACCGAGCACGAGCCCGTACCCGAACCGCGTCGGGAATCCCAGCGAGCGGTCGACCTCAAAGTGCGACTGGCCGGTCATCGCATTGCGCACGGTCTCGGGCCTCATCACCCGGATGCCGTCGAGCTCGCCCCCGCGGCGAAAGATCTCAAAGAACCGCGCGAACTCGTTCGCCGTTGTCACCACGTTCACGGACGGGACGATCGCGGTCAGGAGGCGCTCGTCGTTGCTGACCTGGACCAGCTCGCCGAGGGGGATCCCGACCGCGCGCGAGAACAGCTGCGAGAGCGGAGGCGCGATCGGCGGCCCGGTCAGGTAGTTGAGCGCCACCCGCGAGACGTCCTGCGGTGCGACGCCGTAGTTGGTCCAACGGAAGCCCAGCGGGTCGAGGATCTCCTCGGCGAGCACCGTGCGGATGTCCTTGCCGGTCACCCGATGGACAATCTCGCCCAGGATGTAGCCGCCCGAGACGGCGTTATAGGAGAGAAGCCTCCCGGGCTTGGCGAATGGCCTTGCGTCGCAAAGGACCCGAACACGGAACTCGCGATCACGCGCGCGGTCGAGGTCCAAGGCCTCCCGCGGAAAATTGGGCACCCCGGCGCGGTGCGCGAGCACCTGGCCGATCGTGATCTCGCCCTTGCCGTAACGGTCATACCCGGGAATGTGCTGGCAGACGCGGTCCGAGATGTCCAGCAACCCGCGCTCGTGGAGCATGTGGACCACGAACGCCGTGACCGCCTTAGAGGCCGAATAGATGACAAACGGCGTCGCCGGCGTCGCGGGCCGCTTTTCTACCCCCGCGCCATCACCCGGGCCGTTGCCGCGGGCGTGACCGATCGCGCGGTCAAGCACGACCGCGCCTTGGCGACGCACGCACACCTGCACGGCGGGATGGACTCCGCTTCGATAAAGATCGACGGCCCCGCTCCAGATGCGCCCTGCAGACTCCCCGCTCATACCACCGGCATCGGCCTCCTCCTGGCCGATCGCGGTGACCGACTCGAGGTCACGCGGGATGCGCACCCGTCGCAGTGGATCCGGCAGTCCGGGCAGGCGCGGAACCGACGGCATCCGGGGCACGGCCACGCCCTCCAGGCTCAACCCGCCAGAGCCCACGCACGCCATTCGACATCGCCGTCGCGCAGCAGCACCCGCAGCGCCGCGTCCCGCTTCAGCCGCCGGTCAATCAGCGGATTGAGCATCCCGCGCCCCGACGAATATCGCCCCAACGTAGAAGCGTCCCAATGATCGCAACCTCGACGTCACCGCCCGACTGACCGTAGCGCGGGGGGCGCCGATCCGTCTCGAGGAGTTCGATCACCGCCTCGCGTCTAACCCCCCGAGGGAGAGATCCGAGAGCACAGTCCGTTCCGCTGCAACTTCGCCGCCGCCTGATCTGTGGCTCCCCGCGAAGCCCGTTCGCCCGGACCTGCTTTCGACAACCGGGAGGCTGCGGGGGTCCGCGGTTGCGTCCCTCCTCTGCGCGGAAGGCAGCGCCTCCGGCGCGGATGGCTCTCTCACTTCGATGGGGGGCGTCCGTCAGATGAGTCCGGGCTCCTCCGGCGGTCTGCTAGTGCAGGAACATCAGACACGCAAGGGAGTGGACATGAGCAAGCTGAGACTGAGCGTCACGATGTCGTTGGACGGCTACGTCGGTGGCCCCGACCAAAGCGAGGAGAACCCCCTCGGCGTGGGCGGGATGGAACTGCACGAATGGTTCTTTCCGCTGAAGGCATTTCGAGAGATGCAAGGCGAAGAGGGAGGCGAGGTCAACGCGAGCTCTGCCGTCGTGGAGGGGCGCCGCACGAACGTTGGCGCCACGATCATGGGCCGCAACATGTTCGGACCCGTTCGGGGACCATGGCCGGATGAGTCGTGGCGAGGCTGGTGGGGCGAGGACCCGCCCTACCGCCATCCCGTGTTCGTGCTTACCCACCACCCGCGCGAGCCGCTCGTGGTGGGCGGTGGCACCACGTTCTATTTCGTCAGCGACGGGATCACGTCCGCGCTCGCGCAGGCTAAGGACGCCGCAGGGGGGCGGGACGTCTGGCTCGCCGGCGGCGGCTCGGTGATCAACCAGTACCTAGCCGCGCGACTGGTGGACGAGATCGACATATCGATCGCTCCCATGATCATGGGCGCCGGCGAGCGGCTGTTCGAGGGGGTCGGGCACGGCGTCGTCACGCTCAAGCAGATCCGAGCCGTCGACGCGCCTGGCGTCACGCACAGCAAGTACGAGGTCAGCTGACCCGATCTTGCGATGCCGCACGTTTGACTCCGCGGCCCGGTTTGACGCCCGCCTCGCGCGCCGCGCGAGCATCACGCTGGCGATCGCTTTTGCCCCCGAGACTGCGCTGCGGTGCGCGCGATCACCTTGGCGACCGTGCAGCCACGCCGGAAGCCTGTGCGCGGCGAGGGACGCTGATCCGAGCAGCTCGTCGAGCAGCGGGCGAGGGAGCGGGGTGTTGTTGGCTTGGTCGCTTTGGGTCTTTAGAGGAGCGCGCAGTTGTCCTGGCGGAGGCACTCCCGTGTCTGTTTGTGGGCGAGGGTGAGGATGTGGCTGCGGATCGGGACGTCGTCGTAGTCGTCGAGCACCCGGTCGGCGCATCCGCGGATCACCTCTGGCGCGCGGGTGTCGCCGAACTCGTTGATCAGTTGCGGCAGCAGTTTCGCCAGCCGCCAGCGGTGGGCGGTCGCGTCGAGGCGGATCGCGTGGATCTTCTCGGTCGCGAGCTCGTAGACCCGCTCGTCGATCATGTCCCGGATCTCGCGCACCTCGTCGATCGGCCGACCGGCGGGGTCGGGCAGGTCCCAGTCCTCGACCGTCGTCGGGACGTAGGGGCAGACGTCGCCGCAGCCCATCGTCACGGCCCAGTCGGCATGCAGCTGCATCTCGACCGACAGCCGTTTGGGCTTGTTGCCCGAGAGGTCGATCCCGACCTCGCGCATGACCTTGACGACCTCCGGCCACACGTGGCGGCCGGGGTCGGAGCCCGCGGACTCGGCACGAACGTCCTCAGGCGCGTAGCGCTCGAACAGCGCCTGGGCCATCTGCGAACGGCCGGCGTTGTGGGTGCACACAAACAGCACGTACTTCATCGCTTCACCTCCAAAACGCTCATGCAGCGGCCACCAACTTCGCGGCGTACTCACCCGGCAGCCCGGCTGCCTCGACCTCACGGGCGACGGTCGCCGCGTCGTAGGGGATCCGCTCGATCGATGCCTGGACGCGGCCCGCCGCGTCGAGCTCGAGGATCGCGAACCCGGCGCGGGGATCGCCGTCCTTCGGCTTGCCGACCGATCCACAATTGACGAACAGAACCGCACCGTACTCGTGGATCCACGGCTTGTGGGTGTGCCCGAACACAAGCACGTCGCAGTCCGCGCCGGCGGCGATCCGCTCGAACGTCCGCGCGGGCTTGCCCTCGAAGAGGTACTCGTTGACCTTCCGCGGCGAACCATGCACGAGCCGCACACGCTTGCCGCCGAGCTCGAACCGCAGATCGAACGGCAAGCCACGCATAAAGTCCTTGGACCGCCGGTCGGTGTGCGTGAGCGTCCACGCGACCGACAACTGCCCGAGCTCCCGATCGTGCTGCGTCACATACGCGCACCCGCAGTCATCGAGGTCACGGCCGATCGCGTAGTCGTAGTTGCCATAGATCGTCGGGATCGCCCGTTCCTCGATCAGCCGGCACACCTCGTTCGGGTGCGGACCGTAGCCGACCAGGTCCCCGCCGCAATAGACCGGGTCGATGCCAACCGCGTCGATGGCAGCGAGGCAGGCCTCGAGCGCCGGCACGTTGCCGTGAATGTCGGTGATCACCGCTATCCGAGACACGGACGCGCTGTCGATCGGTCGGTCAACGGTCACTGGACGGCAGCGGATGTGAGCGTCTCGAGCAACTCGATGACGTGGTGGTGGATGTCGTAGCGGATCCGGCGCACGACCTCGAGCGGCTGCCCGGCCGGGTCAGCAATCGGCCAGTCCTCGTACCGCTTGCCGGGATAGACCGGGCACGCGTCCCCACACCCCAGCGTCACGACGACGTCGGCGGCGCGGACGACCTCATCGGTCAGCGGCTTGGGGAACTCCATCCCCACGTCGACGCCCACTTCGTTCATCGCATCCACTACCACCGGGTCGATCGTCTCGACCGGGCTCGTCCCCGCCGAGCGCACGGCGACCGACCCGCGGGAGAGCTCGTGCGCCAGCGCGGCGGCCATCTGGCTCCGCCCAGCATTGTGCTCGCAACACGAACAGAACCTCCAGCAGGGCCTTCACAACGATCCCGTCCGCTTGCGCTGCCGCTGCCAGCCGCTCGCGAGCGAACCGCTGAACGAAGATCGGCATGAAATTCGGTCCGACCGTCGGCCGATCCCCGATCCGCTCGAACGAGTCCTCGACGCAGCGCCCGACGGTCTCCTCCGAGAACACGCCGCGGAACTGCCCGGCAAGCCGCCGTATCGCGTCATCCAGCGCGCCGCGCAGCAGAGGGCTCATCTCGGTATCCATCACTGACCTCCCCGACGGAGTTGACCCGAGTCTACGCATTGACAACCGTCGGTTCAATCGATACATGTAGATAGATGGCGATCAATCTGGAGCTCACCCCGAAGACCAAGCGGCCGCCCGGGGAGCCATGCTGCGAGCCGGTCGTCTACCCCGACGTCGAGCGCGAACAGGCCGTGCGGATGGCGACCATCGCCAAGGCGCTCGGCGATCCGGTCAGGTTGCAATTGGTCGACGTGCTGCGCAAGCACGCCGGCAAGGTCTGCGTCTGCGAGCTCGTGCCGCTGTTCGACCTCGCCCAGCCCACCGTCTCACACCACCTCAAGGTCCTGCGCCAAGCCGGAATCGTCGGCTCAGAGCGCGAAGGCCTATGGGCGTACTACTACGTGATCCCCGACGCGCTCGGGGAGTTATCCGCATGGCTGAGCTGACCGACATCCGCGACCCCGTCCGCCACCAGCACGCCGAGCCCGCCACGGCTGCAGCTCGCGACAGCTCCCAGGAGGCCCGCGCGCGCAAGGCAGAGGCCGAGCGCTGCGGCCACGGCGCCGTCAGCTGCAGTCCCGCGGATCACACAGGAGTGTTCGGCGGCGACCTCTACGACCAGGCCAGCCGCGCCCGGGCGCCGAGCGCGGCGGTCAACGTGTCGCTGGGCTGACGCGTCCCGACTGCGGTCGCCGGTTTGCGCGACGGCGAGACGGTGCTGACCTCGGCTCCGGGCGCTGACCGCGCTACCCGTTGCCACGCCCGCCGCGTCGCCTCGCCGACCCGCTCAGCAAGATCGCCGAAGGATCCGATCTGCCTGTCCTGGGGCTAACCGATCCAGCGGCTCCGAACATCTCAACCGTCGCTCGAGGTACCGGTGCAACGGGGCCCGAGCACGAGCTTTCGAGCAACACGCCCGGCTTGACGTCGCTCGGCCCCCAACCCTGACGCTCGCTGCCAGCGCCACCTCGGCGACTGCAGCCCGGCAGGCGCTCGCATCGCCAAAAGAGCGTCCGCTGCCAGCAGGGCAGACGATTCCTTCTATCCTGCGCCCGCCTTGAGAGCTGACGACCGCCTTGGCGACGGAGGACGCGTTGGACGGTGCCGATGACGGACGAGCGCTTGGCGGTCCGACTGCCACGTTGCAATCGCCCGCACAACCGGACCTGCTTCCGCGTCGGTACGCTTCACCCGACCAGTGGTCGCCTGCCCCGCTTGGCGCGGATCTCGCGCACGTCGCAGCTCGGCGTCTACCGCGAGCTGGGCGCCGGCCACTGAGGGCGCGCTTGCCGCGCAAAGCGCGTGGGTGCTCGGTGCCGACGAGATGCGCGTGCCAGCGTCAGAGCAGGTCTGCCAGATCGGCGGTAGGTCCGCAGCAGCCGGTCCTCCCGGGTGGCAGACTTTGGTGGTGGGCGATGCCGCCTTGTATGTCGCGCCTTCGGTCCTCGCCGTGAGAGCGCTCTGGGATCGAAGTGGCCTACTCGCAGGACCGGTAATTCGCGACCAGCTCTCCCAGTTCGCCGAGGCGTTAGTGGATGCCCATGCTGCGGGCGAGGACTCAGCAGCGGTCCTGCTCAGGAACTGGTCCGGCGCGGACGATGAGCTCGGGTCGGTGGGGATGCTCTCTCTTGGACACGCGCGCTTGCTTGTCGCCCGTGACCATGGATTCGCGACTTGGTCGTCGGTTGAGGGCGAGTGTGATCCGACGTTCGAACTGGCCGTCGATGCGGCGGCGCACGGACGGATCGACGATCTGAGCGCTCTACTCGCGGACGACCCAGATTTCCTGTTCGCCGGTCGGCCTACGGTCACCGCGCCACCCTGCTGCACTACCGGCTGCCAATGGCGTCGAGATCCGTCGCCAGGTGGTTCCTGCCAATGCCGCGCAGGTCGTCGCCGCGCTGTTGAATGCTGGCGCGGACCGCTCTGCGAAGCTTCACGCGTATGGAGGGGACTTCGACGTGCTGGAGATGTTCAAGACCAGTGCGCATCCGCACGACGCCGGTGTAGCGCCTGAGGTCGGGCAGGCGCTAGCGATGAACTGATCCCGCCTGCGAGACGAGCCTCTAGCCGTGCTTCTGGCGCTCGCGCGACCAGTGTCGGGACACCCGCGCACACGGAGCCGTTCCCGGCTTCCGCGCACGCGCGACCGTCAATGCGGGTCTTGGCCCGTGCGTCGCAAAGCACCTCCTCGTCGCCACCTGCGGGGCCCAGCGTGACGTCCGCTCGCCGGTCGCCGACGACGATGGCGGGAAGTACCGCGGTTCGTCGGAAGCGGGGCGCGTCGCGCCGAGACCCGAGATTTTCGAGAGCGGGTCTGTGCCCCGTTTGTCGATCGTCCCTACTTAGCGCGGTGCTGAGGGCACTGCGTCCGATCGTTCCGTGAGCGTGGTTGCCTATGCAGTCGATTCACGCGAGAGCCGCCGCCGGCCGAATGGTCGGCGTAGGCCACGTTCGCGGACGGGCCGACCGAGCCCGCCGACGCCGCTTCGCAGCACCGGAACCAGCTGATCGATCGACAGGACCAACACGTCCTGCTCAAGTCGCTGCACGCTACGTGCGCGAACCACGCAGACCAGCGGCAGCACGCCCCGCCGACACCACCGTACACGCGGCGAGGTGCGAACGTGAGCCGCAGATACCATCGTGGCGGCTGGGAGGTGTCGCGCGCAGCGCGCTCCACCACACGGTCCTGTGCGCTCGGGTCGCCCGCGACGCTTGCAGGCGTTTGGTCACCAGACCGGATCAGTGCGTATCCAGGCCGCGGGCACGGCTTGGATTTGGGGCCGCCGGTGCTGTCGGCTGCTCCTGTTTAGTCCAAAGCGGCAGTGGTGGGTACAACCCAGGCGTCGAGGGTTTCATGCGGAGGGGAGCAGCAGCTCTTCGCGTTGGCCGACCCAGCGCGACACCGTCGGCCAGAGGGCGCGGACCTTGTCTTCTCTGACGGCGTAGAGACCGCCGAAGTAGTCCTGGCCCTCCATGACCTGCTGGGCGGTCTCGACCACGTAATCGCCGAGGTGCAGTCGACCCGCGGGGGCGAGGATCAGGCCCGAGGCGTTGGAGCCGCGGCCGTAGAGCGGACCTTCAAGCAGGCCGGCGGGATAGCGGAGCTTTGAGAGTGTCGGGTTGTTGCCTGTCGGCCACCCTCCGGACTTGATGTACACCGGTTCGGTGCCGGCCGGAATCGGGACCGGGCCCTTGCCCAGCAAGTCGTTCTCTGGCAGTCGCAGCACGGGGGCGCAGAGGTACAGCCCTTTGGCCAGGCCGGCCGCGGTGTCGTAGGGGTCGAGATAGTCGGCAAACAGGACGGCCGATCCGGCCGAGAACTCATCGGCGGCGCTGGTGCCGGCCCAGTAGGGGTAGTTGGACGAACCGGGTCCGTTGCGGACGAAGGTGTTGAGGTTGACGAAGTCGCGGGCCTGCGCGACCACCTGCTTGTACGCGCGCGTGAGGTTGCTCTGGGCGAACTCGGCCGCCGTCCTGCGCGTGGAGTCATCGCTGGTGGCCGAGGCGAGCGCGTCGTAGCAGAGCAGCGCACCGAGCCGAAGTCGGCCCCGCGCCGCCCGCAGCAGCTTCAGCGCCTCCGCGAGCTCGCCGCCGGGGTCAAAGCCGCCACGGGGGATCCCGTTATAGATCTCGAGCACCACGTCAATCGGGAGGCGGCGCGGAGTGTGCTCGGAGAGCCCATCCAGTGCGCGAAGGAGCTCGATGCCGTCGATGTTGATCCGAAGCACGTGCCGGCGCTCGCCGCGGGTGGGGCGAGAGCTCATGTAGTGGCGCAGCTCGCCGAGGGTCGGCGGATAGCCCATCAGGAAGTCGGTGCCGACCGGCACGTGGGGCAGCGCCTGAGGCAAGTCGCGTAGGTGGTGGATCATCACCTTGGGCCGGTCGAGCTTGCCGAGCACGTACGCGAGCAGCTCGGGGGATCGCAGCGTCTTATAGGCCGGCCGCCACGTGATCCTGTTGGCCCGGCTCCAACCGATCAACCGACTGCAGTTGCGATCGACTGACGCAAGGTCGACGATCGCGACCGGCTCGCCGTTACCGATCCGCTTGGCGAGCGCTGCGACCGCAGCCAACGCCATCGGTACGCCGCCGCTGCCAAGCCGGCCGGTCTGCAGACCCGCTCCAGAGCCCTGGATGGGAGGCGTCGCGGCGGCGACATCGGGCAGTTGCAGCGCCAACGCCGTACCGATTGCGCTACCCAGCGCGACTCGCCGCGTGACTCCGCGCTCCAGATCTGAGCGTGTCCGCTCGGGCTCGGACACAGGTTCGGCCCCGTCCATGTCAACTCGCGAGTCTAAACCGCTCACACCGCGTTGAGTACGCGCATCTGCCGCGCACCCCTCCGCGGCTTGCGCCGTCTCGGTCGTGCCGGCGCGACTTGCGGCGCATGGGGCTCAGCAGTAGCCTGCGAGCATCGGCCGCTGATGCCGGGCGGTCAGCATCAGGCGCCGTTCGTCTCGAAGCAGGCCCCGCGATCGAGCAGCTGCGTTGGATGGGAGGTCGTGATGATGGAGTCCTCGGTAGGCGCCGACACTGCCACGGCGAGGTTTCGCGAGGCTCGCGACTTTCTGCTCGCGCGACGGGAGGACTACGACACCGCCTATCGCGAGTTCCGCTGGCCCACGCTTGGCCAGTTCAACTGGGCGCTCGACTGGTTCGACGCGCTCGCCGCAGAGCGCGGCGAGCAGACCGCGCTCTGGATTGTCGAAGAGGATGGGCGGGAATGGAGACGCTCGTTCGCCGAGTTGTCCGCTCGCTCCAACCAGGTGAGCAACTGGCTCCGTGACCACGGGGTCGCGCGCGGGGATCGGATAATCGTGATGCTTGGCAATCAGCTCGAGCTGTGGGAGACGATCCTCGGGGCGATGAAGCTGGGTGCGGTGATCATTCCCGCCACGCCGCTGTTGGGCACTCGTGACCTGGTCGATCGGGTGAAGCGCGGCGACGCCCGCCATGTGGTCGTGAGCACGCGTGACGCGTCGAAGTTTGAGGGCGTGGCCGGGGCCTATACGCGGATCGCGGTTGGCGATCCGGTTGCCGGCTGGTTGAACTACGGCGACTCAGAGCACGCCGCGGGCAGCTTTGTGCCCGATGGTCCGACCCCGGCGTCGGACCCCCTGCTGCTGTACTTCACCTCGGGCACAACCGGCGAGCCGAAACTGGTGGAGCACACCCATGTCTCCTATCCGGTTGGCCATCTCTCGACCATGTACTGGGTCGGGATCCAGCCGGGTGATGTTCACCTCAACATCTCCTCCCCGGGATGGGCCAAGCACGCGTGGAGCAATGTGTATGCGCCGTGGATCGCCGGAGCAACGGTGCTCGTGTTCAACTACGCCCGTTTCGATGCGAGGGCGCTGCTCGACCAGATGGTCCGCTGCGGGGTGAGCACGTTCTGCGCGCCGCCCACGGTCTGGCGGCTGATGATCCAGGAGGACCTGGGCCAATGGTCGCTGCCCTTGCGCGAGGCTCTGGCCGCCGGCGAGCCACTCAACCCCGAGGTCATCGAGCAGGTTCGCCGCAAGTGGGCGCTGACGGTCCGTGACGGATACGGACAGACCGAGACCACCGCCCAGATCGGCAACCCGCCCGGGCAACGGGTCACGCCCGGCTCGATGGGTCGTCCACTGCCCGGCTACGTCATCGCCCTGCTCGACCCGATCACCGGCGAGCCCGCCAACGAGGGAGAGATCGCCGTGGACCTCGCGCACCGGCCTGTAGGGCTGATGAGCGGATACCGCGATAGCGCGAATGACGACACCGCTGCGACGGGCGGCGGCTATTACCGGACCGGGGACCTCGCCGCTCGCGATGCCGACGGATACATCACCTACGTCGGACGCACCGACGATGTGTTCAAGGCGTCGGATTACCGTATTTCGCCCTTCGAGCTCGAGAGCGTCCTGATGGAGCACGAGGCGGTCGCCGAGGCGGCAATCGTCCCCTCGCCTGACCCGGTGCGCCTCGCCGTCCCCAAGGCGTTCGTGAAGCTCACCACCGGCTACGAGCCGACGAGGGAAACGGCGTTCTCGATCATCGCCTACGCGCGCGAGCACCTGGCTCCGTACAAGCGCGTTCGCCGATTGGAGTTCGGCGGTGAGCTGCCCAAGACGATTTCGGGCAAGATCCGCCGGGTCGAGCTGAGAGACGCCGAGCACGCGCGCCTGACCGGCAGCTCGCTGCCGACAGAACGCGCAGCGCTCGAGTTCTGGGAGGAAGACTTCCCCGAGCTCAAGCGCTGAACCGCAGCGAGCTGGGGGCGCCGCTCGCGCTCGTCCTACGGGCCCGGCGGCCGGAACTCCTGGCGGAGCGCTGCACCGTGTTGATCGAGAGCTGGAGCACCGACGCGGATGCGCGGGTCGTCGTGGCCACTGATCTTCACGGGATTGCCGGGCATCGTGACACCGCCCGCCTCGATGAGCATCCTGCGGGCCCGGGTCTGAGGGTGTTCAGCCGCTTCTGCGACGTTCAGAAGCGGGCCGACCGGAACGCCCGCCTCATGGACGACCAAGAGCCAATGCTCAGCCGGCTTCGTCTTGAGCGCAACCTCGAGCTCCTGCTTGAGCACGGCGTGGTTCTCGAGCCGCTGGTCGTTGTCGAGAAAGCGCTGGTCGGTGACGAGCTCCGGCCGTCCGATCGTCTGGCAGAGCTGATTGAACAGCCGATCGTTCCCGCAGCAGATGATGACGTACCCGTCCGACGACTCGAACACGTCGAAGGGCGCTATCGACGGATGGCGATTGCCGACACGCGCCGGGGCTTGACCGGTGGCGACGTATTCCATGCCGCCGTGCTCGAGGAAGGCGAAGGCGGAGTCGAACATCGCAACGTCAACGTGGGCGCCCTTGCCGGTCCTCTCCCGTGCATATAGGGCACTTGCGATGCCGGAGAACATGAACACACCTGCGATGAGATCGGACAACGAGGTGCCGACGCGCATCGGTGGACCATCCGGAGATCCCGTCAGGCTCATGATCCCGCTCATCGCCTGGATGATCGTGTCGTAGGCGGGATACGCACTGAGCGGTCCCGTCTGCCCGAATCCCGAGGACGACGCGTAGATCAGCCGCGGGTTGAGCTTTGACAGCTCGTCATAACCGAACCCCAGGCGCGCCATCACACCCGGTCGGAAGTTCTCCGCCACCACGTCGGCGTGCTGAACCATGTTCAGGAAGATCTCCCGATCGGCTGCGTCCTTCAGATCGAGGACGATGCTTTCCTTGCCCCGGTTGATGAAGCTGAAGTAGAGCGATTGCCCGTTGTCGAACGGTCCGTACGTGCGCGTGTCGTCGCCGTGCCCGGGCGGTTCGATCTTGATCACCCGGGCGCCAAGGTCGGCCAGCATGGTGGTCGCAAAGGGCCCGTTCAGAACATGGGTCATGTCAACGACCAGGAGCCCGGAGAACGGACCGGCGGTGGGCTCCGCGGGCGACGATGGCATCACGCGCCGACCTGCTCTGGCGCGTTGTCTGGCTTTGCGTGTCCCATCTAGCGTTCCTGATTCTTTATGGAGACGTTCGATGCGCCCAATCGCGCAATCGGAAGACGTCGCTTGTCACGCTACTCCTCGTCGTCGTCCGCGTTCAGTTGCTCCCTCAGAGCGATCGCCGAAGTCGCGCGCGGTCGAGCCTTCGATGTTGATGTGGGGCAGCCGGGCGTCGAGCCAGCGCGGCAGGCGCCACGTTCTCGGCCCGATCAGCTCGAGCGTCGCCGGAAGCAGGGCACAGCGCACGACGAGCGCATCGAGCAACACGGCCACGGCGAGCACAAAGCCGAACTCCTTGAGGGTGCGCTGGTTACCGAGCGTGAACGAAAGAAAGACGCAGACCATGATTGCGGCGGCCGCGCTGATCACTCGTCCGGTGAGGGCAATGCCATCGGCCACGGCCGCGGAGGCGTCCCCCCGGCGTACCCATTGCTCGCGCACCCGGGAAACGAGAAACACCTCGTAGTCCATGGAGAGCCCGAACACTACGGCGAACATGATCACCGGCACCCATGGCTCGATCGGTGCCTTCTGGACCCCGATCACGCCGGCGAGGAACCCGTCCTGGAAGACGGCAACGGTCACGCCGAGCGCGGCGCCGATGGTCAGCAGGTTCATGATCGCGGCCTGGAGCGGGATCACCAGGGACCGGAAGATGACGAACAGGAGCAGGGCCGAGAGCAGGATCACGATCCCGAAAAACAGTGGCAACTTGCTTGACAGCACATGGGAGAAGTCGGTCGAGCCGGCGGTGAACCCGCCGACCAGGACCGAGACGCCGGTCCGGTGCCTGAAAGCCGGTAGCACCCCGCTGCGCAGGTGATTGACCAGGTCCGTCGTCGCCGGGGCCTGTGGAGCAGAGTCGGGATAGACCTGGATCACGGCAACACGGCCCGACGGGCCCACCTGAGGCTGCGCGACGGCGACGACATGGGGAGTGGCGCGGATCGCCGCCCGCAGCGCCGGCAGCGAAGACGTCTGCCCGCGGCCCGGCAGTCGGGCGACGAGCAATAGCGGCCCGTTGAATCCCGCGCCGAAGCCTTCGGCGAGAAGATCGAAAGCGTGGCGTGAGCTGACGTTGGCCGGATCGTTGCCCGCGTCGCTGCTCTCCAATCGCAGTGCGAATACCGGAACCAGCAGCGCAATCATCAGCGCCAGCGACACGATCGCGAGAGGCCACGGCCGCGCCCGGACCAACTCGCTCCACCGCCGCCACGCCGAGGCTGCGGGCTCCTGGCCGGCGCCGTCAGTGACCGGCGGCGGCGCGCGACGCCGGCTGCGGCGCGCGCCTCGGGGGCGAACGACGCGGGGGCCGAAGCGCGAAAGCAGTGCGGGAAGCAGCGTCAGCGAGGCGACGAGCACCAGCAGCACAGCGAGCACGGACGCAATCGCCAGCCCGTACATGAACGCGACGCCGGTGGCGAACATGCCAAGTAGCGCGATCACCACAGTGGCGCCGGCGAGCAGGATTGCCCGTCCTGACGTGTCCATCGCCTCGATGACCGACTGCTCCACGCTGGCGGTGGTCAGGTAGCTCTCGCGAAAGCGGGTGACGATGAAGAGCGAATAGTCAATCCCGACCCCCAGGCCGATCATCAGCGCCAGCTGCGGTGAGATGTTCGACATATTCGTGAGGCGGGTGGCCAGACCGATCAGTGCGACTCCGGTGATCAACCCCAGACCGGCGGTGACCAGCGGCATTCCCGCCGCAGCGAGTGAGCCGAAGGTGATCAGCAGAATCAGCAGTGCTGCGAGTACGCCGACTTCCGTAGCGGGACCGACGCTGAAGCCCTCGGCGTTCTCGATCACCTGACCGCCCGCCGCGACCTGAAGCCCCGGCACGTGCACTCCGGCCACAGCACTGAGCACTGCCTTGCCGGCGTTATTGGGCAGCTCGTTGGCGGGCTTGTTGTAGTTGATCGTCGCGAACGCAGTTCTGCGGTTCGGCGAGACCTGCACCGCTCCCCTCGGGCCGTACGGACTGACCACCGTCGCGACATGTGGGAGTGCGCTCAGCCGCGCCAGCAGCGGCGTGATCGCCCCGCGCACGGCGGGCGAATCGACCGTCCCCCGCGAGACGTGGACGACAATCGTGTCGACATCGCCGCTCTGAGTCCGAAACTCACGCTTGAGCAGATCGAGCGCCCGCTGCGAGTCGGTCCCGGGCAGACCGAACACGGTCACGTAATTTGACCCGACCGCCTGGGCGACGAGGGTCGCAAGGATCGCCACAGCCACCCACGCCAGGACCACCCGGCGGCGATGGGCGATGCACCAGCGAGCGAGACCCAGCATCGCTACCTTGCGGCTGACGCAAGAAATGCGTCAGGCGCTCGACGGGGCGGTCGGTTGAAATGGACGCAGTTCCGATCCGCCGCCGCTGGCGATGACGCAGGTCGACTCGGGCACTTCGTTCCAGACGCCGGCGACGTCGCCGAGGGGTTCAGAGACGATCAGCCGCGCGTCGTCGGAGAACTCGTTGAGGATCTGCCGCTCGGGTTGGGCCTTGCGGAGGGTGGGGACGTCGGTGGTGTAGAACAGCGAGCGCGACTTTCCCTCGCTTGAGTACCGGAACGCCCAGATCGTCTTGCCATCGGTGGTGGCAACCGTGCCCTGGAACGGGTGAGGCACTCCGCGCCGCTCGGCCACCGATTCGACGAACCCGATCGCACGTTCGACACCGCCCGGCGGGTCATCCTCGAGCCCGAAGGTCAGCGCGAGGAAGAACAGCACCTCGGTATCAGCCTGGCCCTGGATCTCCGGATAGAGCGACGGGTCGACGGCCATCACCAGGTCGCGTTTGAGAGTGGCGAGCTCGTTGATGTAGCCGTTGTGCATGAACAGCCAATTGCCGTGGCGGAAGGGGTGGCAGTTGGTCTGCTGCACCGCGCTGCCGATCGCCGCGCGGATATGGGTGAAGAACAGCGGCGAGCTGACATGGCCGGAAAGCTCACGCAGATTGCTGTCATTCCACGCCGGCTCGGTGCTCTTGAAGATCCCCGGGGCCGCCGGGACGCCGTACCAGCCAACGCCAAACCCATCGCCATTGGTCGTCTCGGCGCCCAACCGCGAATGCAGGCTCTGATCGACCAACGAGTTCGTCCCGCCATAGAGCGCCTCCTTCAGGAGAATCGGGGAACCGGAGTATGCGAGCCAGCGACACATGTGCCGCTCCTTTCAGTCGGGGTTATCACGGGAATTCGGCCACCTCACGACCGAGGCCAGCCGGCCAATTTGGCGCGAGGAACCGATCAGCGAGGTGGGAGACCAGCTCGTCGAGGCGCCCGCCGCGAGCGACGAACGCGCGCTGACGCACCGCGCCGTTTGCCGCCGCCAGCGGATCGACCTGATCGAGCGCGTCGGAGCACCCGAGCGCGTGCGCGTGAGGCCGGCACTCGGTCAGGAGGGAGTTGAGCACTTGGCGCGCCGGAATCAGGCCTCGGCCACCCGGGTCGATCAGCCGGGCGTCCATCCCGTCGCGGGTGGCCAGGAAGCGGTTCTCGGCCAGCACCTCAGCACTCGGAACCACCGATGAGGAGCTCCCCTCCAGTTCGAGTCGCGCGAGCGACTGAATCAGCGCGACGATCGGAGCCGTCTCTCCGATCGTCGTCTGGGCGTCCATGGCTCGCACTTCGACCGTCCCCAGCGCCGGCTGCAGCCGGACGTCCCACCACAGAAAGCTGGGATCGGAGATGGCTCCGGAGGCGATCAGCGGATCAATCGCCTTGACATAGTCACCGTAATCGGCGAAGAACCGCGGCAAACCACTCCGGGGGAAGGCCTGGAAGATCATCGTCCGCGCCGACGCGAGCCCCGAATCACGGCCCTGCCAGAACGGAGAACTGGCCGAGAGGGCGAGCAGAAGGGGCGCGTGTCGACGGAGGCCGTTCAGGACGCGGACCGCATCCTCGGGGTCTGGGATACCCACATGCACGTGCAGGGCCAGCGTCGGCTCGCGCCGGGCAAGAACGCGCAGCGAATCGCCGAGCCTCTGGTACCGGTCCGATCCCGAGACCTCGGTCTCTTGCCACACCGTCAGCGGGTGCGTCCCCGCGGCGGCAACGGAAAGCCCCATCGCCGCCAGCTCACGTTTCAGTTGGGTCCGGACCGAACCGAGCTCGAGTGCCACCCCGGACAGGTGTGCGTGGACACCGGTCGCCAACTCAACCACCGCGGCGTGGGTCTCGGGCGTGATGCGAGCGGTCAGCTCGCCGGAGAGCTTGCGCAGCACCGCATCGCTGGACTGAGCCAGCGACCAGTCACACGGTCGGAGGAGCATGACCTCCTCTTCGACACCGAGCGTGTACCGCCGCGCACGCTCGTCGTTCCAGCGTGACCACGGTGAGCACATCTCAGCGGACCGAGCGCGGCTGTCAACCGGACCGGTGTGCGACCGGGTCACGCTCGGGGCAGGCACCTCATCAGCGTTCCACGTGACCAGAGCGCCGACAAACCGGCGTGCATGTGCATTTTGTGAAGCCGGCGTAAGGGATTCTGATCAACCCCCTCGTCCCGGACTCGTCCCCAGGCAGCGCTTGTGGCGGCGCCGAACGCGTGCTCGAGCTGAGCAGTTGCCCAGCCGAGGACGCCTGAACTGGTTGCCCTGCTGCGAGGCGCAGACAACCACGTCCAAGCTCAGACTGCCCGCGAGGCAACCTCGGTTGATGCGGGGCTGGCCACGCCTTGAGGCTGCCTGGCTTTCGCCTCCGTGAAGGTGACGAGCTTGCCCTGCTCCGCGTCCCATAGCTTGAGCCGGACGCTGGCCAACCCGTCCCAGATCGACAGCACGGGAACCTGTTGGAAGACCTCGTTCTCGTCGTGGGCGCGCTGAAGGTTGTAGTTCGGAATCCGCGCGTTGAGATGGTGGACGTGATGCAGCCCGATGTTGCCGGTGAAGTACTGCAGCACCTTCGGCAGCTTGAGGTAGGAGCTGCCGCGGAGGGCGGCCTCCGTGTAACTCCAGTCATCAGCGCTCTGCCAGTAAGCGTCCTCGAACTGATGCTGCACGTAGAAGAGCCAGATCCCGGCCGAGCCGGCGAGCATCGCCGCAGGCGCCCAGACGATCAGGAAACTCTGCCAGCCGATCAGGAAGCACAGGGCAGCGACGATGACGAGCAGCGCCGCGTCGGTGGCAAGCACGCTGTGGCGCAGCCGCGGCCGCTGGGACCGGGTGGCGATGCGCGGCCCGATGATCATCGCGATGATCGGACCGAAACCGAACATCACGACCGGGTTGCGGGTCAGGCGATAGGCGAGACGACCTGACGATGAGCGCGCCCAGTACTCGTCCACGGTCAAGGTGATGATGTCGCCGACGCCGCGACGATCGAGATCTCCCGATGAGGCGTGATGGACGGCATGATCGTGGCGCCAACGCGCGAACGGCGACAGAACGAGGAGACCGGCAAACCGACCGACGTAGCGATTCGCGCGTTTGGAAGGCAGCAGCGAGCCGTGCGCGCAGTCGTGGAAGACGACGAACGTCCGCACGAGGAAGCCGGCAGCCGGAAGCGTGAGCGCCAGGACCAGGAGCCACGAGACGTCGAGTGCGAAGTACATGAGCACGGAGATGACCAGGTACGGCACGACGGAAGTGATGATGTCGAGCACGCTCAGCTTGAGATTGGGACGCGCGTAGGCGGCAAGCTGTTCATGCCCGATACGGCAATCCGATGGGGACAAAATGACCGCTCCGATGAAGGGGGTTGACGTTAGAGAGCACAACCCCCAACGGCCGCCGGTCAGACCGCCATGGGCGCAAGCTTCTGTTGATCGAAGCAAGCCGGCCGGACGCAGAACGGTCCCGCCAGCTTGTCTCGAGAAAGTCCATCGTAGTGGAGATCTACGTCGGCAGCAGCACCGAAATCGCCGGAGAAGCGGTCTCGACGAGCCGTGCGCGAGGGAATCCGTAGTCCTCCCCGCTCGCGCGTCCGTAGTCAACCCTCAGTCCGAGCGGCCTGGCGGCGCTTGAGCAGCCACCAGGTCGTCACGAGATCCTCCGTGCGCCGGAGGTCGAGGCCGGTGAGTTCGCGGAACCGGCCGACGCGGTAGCGAATGCTGTTGCGATGGAGGTGCAGCGCCGCCGCCGTGGCGTCGATGTTGTGGTCGCGATCGAGCAGGGCCAGGATCGTGTCCTCGAGCTCGCGCCCGCGCGGGCCGAGCGCGTCGAGCGCGGCGAGGTGCCGCTCGGTCAGACACTCGGCGAGTGTGTCGGCCTCGGTGACGAGCGGCAGCGGGCCGAGCCCCGCGAGATCGACCACGCCGGTGATGCCGAAGGCCCGCGCGGTGGCGAGCGCCTCGGCGGCCTGCGCGAACGACGCGCGCGCATCGGCCAGCATGACGGGCGGCCCGACGGCGATCGTGGCGCTCTCATACGCGCCCGGCACACGGGGGACGATCGCCAGCATCCGGCGGCCGAGGACGACCGGGAGCGCGCGGCGATCCTCGGTGGCACCGGCATTCCGGACATGCGCCTCGAGCATCGCGGCCGCCTCGGCACTGTCGGCTTCCGCCTCGAGGGGGAAATACGGCCTCTCGGCGTCGAGGCCCAGTGCCTCGCTCTCTCGCCCGAGGCGCTCGGCGGTGACGGCGCCGGCGGCGAGATCGCGGAGGAAGTCGGCGCGGCGGGTGGCGTCGCGACGGGCGGCGGCGACGTCGTGGTCACGCTGGGCGTCGGCGAGGATCGACGCGCACATCGTCGCCCAGTCCCACACCGCGTCCTGCATCGTGAACAGCATGCGGTCGTCGAGGCCGAGCTCAGCGGCGTGGTCGGCGACCGCCACCGCGACCAGCCGCGCGCCGAGCTGGAAGCTGCGCGGATCGAGCGCCCGCCCTTCCGCCGCCCAGCGACGCGCGAGCGCGGTGATTGCCTCGGCGTCGGA
This sequence comes from uncultured Solirubrobacterales bacterium, assembly GCA_963752905.1. Classification (GTDB taxonomy): domain Bacteria; phylum Actinomycetota; class Thermoleophilia; order Solirubrobacterales; family Solirubrobacteraceae; genus Palsa-465. The sequence goes on along the minus strand of CAVWAC010000012.1, from coordinate 71,908 downwards.
GGCGTCCGGTGCGCGACCTTGCCCAAGCTCCTCGAGGGCGATCTCGAGCGTCGCCCGGACGTTCTCACGCAGGGTCCCGAGCTCCTCCGCGCCGTAGGCGGAGATCTCGGTGCGCAGCAGCTCCCCCACGGCGGCGACGATCCCCTCGACGCGCGGCTCGAGGAACGCCGCAACCGTCCGATACCCCACGCGCAGCCGCTCATCGGCCGCGGTCGGGTGCGGTGGGCGTCGCGGTGAGCTCACGGTCCTCATGATCGCACGCCGCCTCGGCCTTCTTTGTGCATGAAGCCAAACATGCGGCGCAGAAGTTTGGCGGGTTCTCCGCTGGTGAGGGGTCCGTGACGCGCGACTATGTACTCACAACCAAGAAAGTCAGGAAAGTGAGAACGCCATGACCACCATTGCCATCCCAGGAGTGTTCATCGCAATCGCGGGCGCGGCGCTGCTGGCGCTGGTCGTCGGCGCGGTCATCGCCCTCGTCCCGCCCGTCCATCTGCATCAGGCGAGCGCCGAGACGAACTCCGGCGGGGGCCACGTCGCGGACGCGGCCGTGCATCCGCTCCGCACAGACACCTCGACGTCCGGCCTCGACGACGGTGCCGGCCGGCGGGACTCGCACCCCATCGCCGCGTGATCATCCGCCACGCGCGCCCGGAGCCCCCGCCCCGGGCGCGCGATCGCCCGCCACACCCGCCACCCGCACCCGGAGCTCACGCCCCGGGCGCCTGCCCGTACTCCTCGTCGGTCACGTGCTCGCCCCAGGTGACGGGGCTGCCCGACTCGTCCGCCTCCTGAATCGCGACGTGCGTCATGAACCGCTTCGCGGTGGCCCCGTGCCAGTGGTCCTCGCCGGGCTCGAAGTACACGCGGTCGCCGGGCCGGATGACCTCGATCGGGCCGCCGCGGCGCTGGCAGAGGCCGATGCCCTCGGTGACGAAGATCGTCTGGCCGAACGGATGGGTGTGCCAGGCGGTGCGGGCCCCCGGCGTGAAGTGAACACTCGCCGCCGCGGTCCGCGACGGCGGCGAGGCCGTGGCGATCGCGTCGATGTACACGACGCCGGTGAACCATTCGGCCGGACCGTGGTTGGTGTCGAGCGAGTTGCGGGTGATCTGCACGGTGTGTCTCCTGTGGTCGTCGGTCGATCCCGGTCTCGTACATCGTGCCTGCTGCGCCGCGGGCCGGGGTCAGCGTCCCGGGTGCGGGGTGCCGCGCCCCGGCGCCAGAGCGGCTGGCGAACTGAGCGCCGCCGGCAGCTGGGCGCGCCGGGCCGCGACCGCGCGCAGACGGGCGCGCAGACCACGGATCGTGGCCAGCGAGAGCAGCGCCCCGATCGCCGGCAGCCAGAAGCTGAACAGCCGAAAGACGATCGCGGCGAGCAGCGCGCTCTGCAGCGAGGCGCCGGCGAGCACGAAGCCCCCGGTCATCGCGGCGTCGACGGTGCCCGAGCCACCGGCGGGCAGCGGCAGGCCCATCGACAGATAGCCGGTCGTGTAGCCGATCAGCAGCGGCGCGCCCGCCACCGTCACCCCGAACGCACGCAGCGCCGCCCAGGCACACAGGATCTCGCCGACCCAGAACACCGTCGCCCCGCCGAGCGCCCGGACCGCGAGCCGGCGCGGCGCACGCCGGAGCGCCCGGATGAGACAGAGCGCGGCCACCGCCACGCCGAGCGCGCGGCGCAGACGACCGCCGGGCGCCTGGATGAAGCGGTCCCGTCGTACGGGCGCACTGATCCACAGTCCGGCGGCAAAACACGCCGCCGTGAGGACCAGCCAGCCGACGGCGATCCCTAGGAGCACGTGATCGCCACCGATGCCGAGGAGGACGACGATCCCCGCCACGCACGTCGCGAGCGCGAGCACCGCCCAGCGCATCGTCTCCAGCGCGATGATCCGCGCCCCGGCCAGGCGGGGCGGCTCGCCCGCCTCGCGCAGCGCCCAGAAGTCGACCGACAGCCCTCCGATCGTCGTCGCGACGCTGAAGGCACCGAACGACAGGCCGACGACCCGGGCCACGGTCGCGTAGCTCAGGCGCGGCCCGCCGTCGAGCTCGGCCATCGCCTGGTAGGAGCCGATGAAGCCGGCGTACGCCATGGCCTCCCCGGCCGCGCAGACCGCCAGCCACCCGGGCCGCACGTCCCGCAGGCGCGCGAGCAGCTTGGCGAAGTGGGCGGCCTGCCCGATGAGGACGACCGCGACGACCGTCGCGGCGACGGCGACGAGCAGGCTCACGAGCAGGCGTTTGCGCTCGGCGGTCATGGCGGATCTAGGAAGCACGTCGCGAGGGGCGCATGGACGACCCCGCTGGCACGACCATCGAGATGCTTCATCAAGACGGATTATGGGCGCGCGGGCGGCTCGCGAACGGTCGGTCCCGCAGATGCTGGTCCGCGGCGCCGGAGGTTGCTGCGCGTACTAGCCGATGAGCTCGTATTCGCGGCCGAGGTCGGCGAAGCTCACGCCGCGGGACTCGACGCCGCCGGGCAGCTCGACCCACGCCTCGACGAGGCGATCGGCGCGGTGGATCTGCTTGATCTCAATCGCGAAGCCGGGACCGCGGTGCTCCCACACCTGGCCGATGCGGACCAGATCGCGAACGGAGCGTCGATTGACGGCTGTGTCAGGCATTCGGAGCCTCCTTCATCTGACGGCGACCGAGAGAGTCGAACTCTCGCCTTCGGAACGCTGAGACGGTCGGATGCGTGAGCGAGGGATGGCATCCGCGTGCGCCGCCACCGGACGGACCGATCGCCATATGTGTCATAAACATCATCGGCCGGGCGGCCTCGCCTGTCACCCGGAGACTGATACAGACCTGCTCCGGAGTAATTACCGATCTTCGCTAGGGGGTCTCATCCGAACGGGGTGATGAACCGACGCGCGGCCCCGCGTAGCGTCGTGCGAGGCCGAGTCATCAGCGGACGACTCGGCGCACCGACCCGGAAAGAGACCATGAGCAAAGACAACGGCAAGCACCGCGTGACCGTCGTCGGCGGCGGATTCGCCGGGCTCGGGTGCGCCCAGCGGCTCGCCGAGCACGACGACGTCGAGATCACGCTGATCGACCGCAACAACTACCACCAGTTCCAGCCGCTGCTCTACCAGGTGGCGACGTCACAGCTCGCCGGGAGCGACATCGCGCAGTCGCTGCGGCAGGTGTTCACCGATCAGGAGAACGTCGACATCAAGCTCGACGAGGTGACGGGCATCGACACCGGGACCCGGACGGTCACGACGAAGGACGGCGAGACCGTGACCGGTGATGTGCTCGTGCTCGCGGCCGGCTCACAGCCGAACTTCTTCCACACGCCGGGTGCCGCGGACAACGCCTTCCCGCTGTACTCGCTCGACGACGCCACCCGGTTGCGCTCGCGGATTCTCGGCCTGTTCGAGGCCGTCGACCGCGACCCGTCGCTCGTGCAGCGGGGCGCGCTCAACATCGTCGTCGTCGGCGGCGGCCCGACGGGGGTGGAGGTGGCCGGGGCGCTCGGCGACATGGTGAAGGACACCGTCCCGAACGAATACCGCAACCTCGACGCCGGTCAGGCCCACGTTCGTCTCGTCGACCTCGGTGACGCGCTGCTCAAGCCGTTCTCCGACAGCGCCCACGGCTACGTCTCCAAGGTGCTGACCGAGAAGGGCGTCGAGATCCGGCTCCACACCGGGGTCAAGGAGGTCGGTACCGGCCACGCCCTGTTCTCCGACGGCAGCGTCCTCCCCACCCGCTGCGTCGTGTGGGGCGGCGGCATCATGGCCGCACCCGTCGCGGCCGACGGCGGACTCGCCCAGGGCCGCGGGGGGCGCGTCGACGTCAACGCCGACCTCAGGCTGGCCGGCTCGCCCGGCGTGTACGTGATCGGCGACATCGCCAACATTCCCGGTCCCGGCGGAACGTCGCTCCCGCAGCTCGGCTCGGTCGCGCTGCAGAGCGGCAGCTGGGCGGCGGACAACATCCTCGCCGACTTCGCCGGCGAGCCCCGCAAGGACTTCGTCTACAAGGACAAGGGGATCATGGCGATGATCGGCCGCGGCGCGGCGATCGCCGAGGTCGGCAAGCATCACCACGAGATCCATGGGGAGCTCGCGCACATGGCCTGGCTCGGCGTGCATGCGAGCCTGATGACGAGCACGCGGACGAAGATGGAGGCGCTCGTCGACTGGGCGTGGGACGGCTTCAGCAAGACCGGCGGCCCCCACGTGCTCGATCGCGGCGACGCCGCCGAGATCGATTGGGACGACGACGCGACGGTCGCCGCGCCGCCCGCCTCCGCATAGGGCTTAGCGCCTGGGCTCAGCGCCCCGGCTCACGCCTCCGACGTCTGCGACTCCCACCGCGCGAGGGCGCGCTGGGCAAGCAGCGTCAGCGAGCCTCCGACGAGCAACATCACGACGTTGACCCCGAGGACGGCGAGGGCGCCGAGCGCCTTCGAGGTGTTCCCCACCCCGACGGCGACGCCGAGGTAGGCGGAGGCGGGGATGGTCGTCACCGAGATCGCCACCCCGACGGCCGAGCTCGCCCGCGTCTCGAGCGCGAGCATGCCGGCCACGCCGGCGGCGAACGCGACGATCGGCGTCGAGATGTTGACCGTGGTCAGGCCGCCGAGGGCCTGCTGCTGATTGGGGAGCAGCGTCGAGGGCCCGAGACCGAGCGTGTGCAGCAGGAAGGTGAGCAGCCCGGCGACGAAGCAGGCGACGCCGAGGCCGACGGTGAGGGCGACGACCGCCCGGCCGGCGAGCCGCCAGCGCCGGACGACGATCGCCGTCGCCGCGGCGGCGACCGGCAGGGTGTCCGGACTGATCGCCATCGCGCCGACGATCAGGGTGGTGCTCGCGTAGATGACCCCGAAGGCGGCGATCGTGCCGGCCGCCACCATGAACACGACGTAGCGGGCGATCGGGCGGGCGTTCGCGCCGGCCTGACTGAGCAGGTCGGCCCAGACGACCGTGCCGAACGGCCGCGCGGCGGCGGCGGGGCCGATCGCGTCGAGCCGCACGAGCATGACGTCCTCGCGCGGGAGCCCAAGCGCCCGCACTTCGGCCATCGCGTGGTCGGCGGCGTCGTCGACGAGGTCCGCGGTGAGCAGCGCCCGCCGGTCGCCCTGTCCGGCGATGACTACATGACGCGCCCCGGGAATCGCCTCGAGCCGGTGTGCCGCCGCCGTCAGCTGGGGCGTCGAGCCGAACACGCGCAGCTGGAGCAGCATCGTCGTTCTAGAAGATCGCGATCGGGTTGAGTGGCGAGCCCGTCCCGTGGACGATCCGCAGCGGCGCCGCGACGAGCAGGAACTCCCAGCGCCCGGTGCGCTCGCAGACGTCGCGCAGGTCCTCGAACTGGAGGTAATCGAGCAGGTGGATCCCCATCGCGTTGATCGCGAGCACGTGGATCGGGAAGCCGACGCCCTCGGTGCTGCTCGGCGCGGTGTCGCTGTTGCCGTCCGAGCCGAGGGCGGCGACGCCGCGGTCGGCCATGAACGGCATCGCCGTCGGGTGCAGCCCCGCCTTGGCCACCTCGGTGTTCCAGGGGCCGAGCTCGGCCAGCCGCCGTGCGTGCCCGGTGCGGACGAGGAGGATGTCCCCCGCGGTGACGCTCACCGCCTGGTCGCGCTCCGCGGCCTCGAGATCCTCGCGAAAGATGTGCTCGCCGGGCTCGAGCCACGCGCGGCCGCGCAGGCGCGGGATGTCGAGCAGCACGCCGCGGCCGACGAGGCCGTTGCGGAGCACCCCGATCGAGTTGGCCGCGGCGCCGTCGTCGCTCACCGTCCCCTCGGGCCGCCCGTTGTAGAGCAGGCCCTGGTAGCTGACGTGGCACAGCGCATCGATGTGCGAGTGTCCGTCGTGGTGGTAATCGACGCCGACGTAGTCCATGAGGAAGTGCGTCGACCCGGGCCCGGTGCCGAGGTTGGTCATGTGGTGGTCGGCGGGCTTGGGGTTGTGCTTGCCGGCATGGGTGTTGAGCGGCAGGCTGAGCGACACCGTCACGCCGTCACGGGCGAGCGCGGCCGCCGCCGCGACCCGCGCCGGCGTGATGAGGTGCAGGGCACCGCGCTCGTCGCCCTCCCCCCACTCGCCCCACCGCTTCAGACGCTCGAACAGGTCGCGAAACTGCACGGCGCTGACATCGATCGCGGTCATCACGTCCTCCCCACGGTGATCACCCGGTCGACGAGCTCGAGCCCCTCGGTACGGTGGGAGATGAGCAGCACCGTGCGGCCAGCCGCGGCGGCGAAGACGTCGGTGACGAGCTCCGCGGCGGTCGGAGGGTCGAGGTGGGCGGTGGGCTCATCGAGAATCAGGACCGGTGCGTCGGCGAGCAGCGCGCGCGCGAGCACGATCCGCTGACGCTGACCACCGGAGAGCTCGCGCCCGAGCTCACCGACCTCCGTATCGACGCCGTCCGGGAGCTCCCGCACCCAGTCGAGGATCTGTGCGCGCCGCAGCGCGTCCTCGATCTCGGCCTCGGTCGCGCTCGGCCGGCCGAGGCGGAGGTTGTCCCGGATGCTCGTCGAGAACAGGTGCGCGGTCTGGCCGGCGACGGCGACGGCGTGGCGGACGTCGGCGAGTCGGTAGTCGCGGAGGTCGTGCCCGGCGAGGGTCACCCGTCCCGCCTCCGGATCGAGGAACCGCAGCAGGAGGTTCGTCACCGTCGTCTTGCCCGCCCCGCTCGGACCGAGCAGCGCGACCCGCTCGCCGGGCGCGAGCCGCAGCGTGAATCCGTCGAGCGCCGGGCGGTCCTGGCCGGGGTAGCGCGCGGAGACGTCCTCGAGCGCGAGGGCGAACGGCCAGGCCGGGATGGGCCGCGGCGCCGGGAGATCGGCGATCGCGGCGCGGCGATCGGTGAGCTCGAGGATGCGCCGGCCGGCGGCGAGCGTCGCCGCGAGCTCACGGGCCGAGGCGGCGAGCGGCGTGACCGCCTCGAACGCCGCGAGCGCGAGCAGGGTGACCATCGCCACGAGCACGCGGTCGAGCGTGCCGGAGTGCGACGCGGCGACGGCGAGGGCCAGCACGGCACACACGGTGAGCCCGGTGATGAGGGTCCCGAGCCCGTCGGCCAGACCTGCGGCGGAGGCGTCCCGCCGCCCGAGCGCGACGAGTCCAGCGTCGACCTGTCGGACGCGGCGGAGCGCCGCCTCACCCGCGCCGAAGGTCGTGAGCTCCGGCGCGCCCCCGAGGAGTTCGACGAGCTCGGCCGACAGCTCCCCGCGGGCGGCGGCCTGGCGGCGGCCCGCGCGCACGGCGAGGCCGCCGCTGAGCGCCGGCACGCCGATCCCGGCGACGAGCAGGCCGATGGCGAGGGCGAGCGCGGCCGCCGGCAGCACCGCGGCCATGACGCCGACCGACACCGCGCCGGCGAGGATGGCGATCAGCGGCGGCTCGAGGCCGCGGAGGGTGAGGTTCTGCAGCGCATCCACGTCGGCGACCATGCGGGAGAGCAGATCCCCCTGGCGGAAGGTCGAGAGCTCGGCCGGGGCCAGGGGCACGATCCGCGCGTAGAACTGCGTCCGCACCCGGGTCAACATCCGCAGCGCGACGTCATGCGAGGAGAGCCGCTCGAGGTAGCGCACGAGCGGCCGTCCGAGTCCGAAGAACCGCACGCCGACGATCGCCACCTCGAGGGACAGCACTGCCGGGCGCTCGGCAGCCCGCGCGATGAGGTACCCGGCGGTGGCCATCAGCCCGACGCCGAAGAGGACGGTGAGCGCGCCGAGCACGGTGGCGGTGGCGAGCCGCACCCGCGGCAGGGGCGCCAACGCGAGCAACGAGCGCAACGTCGCCGTCATGCTGCCTCACGGACCGCGTCGGGAACGGCCGCGCCGTGGCGTAGCCGGACGACCCGGTGTGCGTGCCGGATGAGCTCGGGCCGGTGGGCGACGATCAGCATCGTGCGCCCGGTCTGCAGCCGCTCCACCGCGTCGGAGACGAGCTCGACGCTACGCGGATCGAGATCCGCGGTCGGCTCGTCGAGGATGACGAGCGGAGCGTCCTTGAGGAACGCTCGGGCGAGTCCGATCCGGCGGGCCTCACCGGGAGACAGCGACCGGCCGCCCTCGCCGATCACCGTTTCGTATCCGGCCGGCAGCGCGTCGATGAAGACGTCGGCCCCGGCGAGCGCGGCCGCCCGGGCGACGTCGGGATCGGACGCACCGGGGTCCCCGAGCCGGATGTTGTTGGCCACCGTCCCGCGCCGCAGGCTCGGGTGCTGCGGCACCCAGGCGACGTGCTCGCGCCACGCGTCCATCCGGCAGTCGGCGAGCGCGACGTCGCCGAGCATGATCGAGCCGCTCTGCGGCCGCAGGAGGCCGAGCAGCAGTGCGGCCACAGTGCTCTTGCCCGCCCCGCTCTCGCCGACGAGCGCGACCGTCTCGCCCGGTGCGAGCTCGAGCTCGAGCTCGCGCAGGACCCGGCGTGAACGCGAGGGATAGCTGAACGACACGCCGGCGAGCCTGACCGGGACCGCCGCGGGATCGGGTGGCCGTTCCGTTCCCCCGGGCTCGGCAGCCGCCGGCGCGGCGAGTAGCGCGAACATGCGCTCCGCGACGGCGAGCCCATCGGCACTCGCGTGATATTCCGCGCCGAGCCGGCGGAAGGGCAGGTAGAGCTCGGGCGCGAGCAGGAGCACGGTGAGCCCGGCCTGGAGGCCGAGCCCGCCGTCGTCGAGCCGCACGCCGGCCGAGACGGCGACGAGCGCGACGCCGAGCGTCGCCGCGAGCTCGAGCACCGAGCCGGAGAGGAAGCTGACCCGGAGCGTCTCCATCGTCGTCGCGCGGTAGCGCTCGCCCACGGCGGCGATCGTCGCGCCCTGGGTGTCGGCCTGGCCGAACGCCCGCAGCGTCGGCAGCCCGCGGACGAGGTCGAGGAAATGGCTGGCGAGCCAGCGCAGCGCGTCCCAGCGCTCGTCGGTGCGCTGCTCGGTGTAGCGCCCGATCAGCCACATGAACACCGGGACGAGCGGCAGCGTGACGAACATGATCAGCGCCGCCTCGAGGTCCACGGTGGCCGCGCCGGCGACGACGATCACCGGCACGACGCAGGCGAGCACGACCTGCGGCAGGTAGCGGGCGAAGTAGCCCTCGAGCCCTTCGACCCCTTGCACGGCGACGGCGGCGATCTCGGCCGTGGCGACGCCGTCGATCGCGCCGGGATCCTCTCGCAGGCGCTTTTCGACGAGAGCGAGCCGCAGCTCGGAGAGGACGCTGAACGCTGCCCGCCGGCCGGCGAGCTCCATGCCCCAGGCGCATGCGCCCCGCACCGCGAAGGCGAGCGCCAGCAGCACGATCCGCGTCCACTGCGCCCCCAGCGGCGCACCGTGAAAGGCGCTGGCCACGATTGCGGCGAGCATCCAGGCCTGGAGCAGCACCGCGATCGCGGCGAGGACCCCGAGGGCGGCGTCGAAGGCGAGCAGCGGCCGGACCGACCTCGTGTTGCGAACCAGGCGCGGGTCCAGGGCGCGCACGATGACGTCTCAGTGTCCTGAGTCGCAGATTCGGTGGCAGTCTCGCGGCGTCTGGACGCGCCTTGCGGATGGCGACGACCCCGCCGGACCACCAGTACGACTTGGGTCCTCGCCATCCGCCATCCACGCCCAGCCGCTCCCGACACCGCTCACGAATTTCCCACTCACGACACTAGCTGGCCACGGGGGCGCCGCCGCCGGAGGACGCGACCGGCGCCTCGGTGGACGCCGCGGTCGCGGGCGGCGGCGCGCCGACGCGGCGGCGAAAGACGTAGAACGACCAGCCCTGATAGAGCAGCACGATCGGGAAGAAGATGACCGCGACGACGGTCATCACGACGAGCGCGTAGTGGCCGGAGGCGGCGTTGTTGACCGTGAGGTTGTAGGCGGCATTCGTGCTCGAGACCATCACGTTGGGATACAAGGCGATGAACAGCTGGCCGATCGCGGCGGCGATGGCGAAGGCCGAGGACGCGAACGCCCAGCCATCGTGATCGGTGGCCGCGAGCCGCCAGGCGAAGATGACGGCGAGGACCCCGAAGATCTGGGTCGGCTCCGGCACCGTGCCGCCGCCGATCACCACGAGCGTCCACACCACCCAGGCGACGTTGACGACGACGGCGATGAGGCCGATCACGCCGGCCAGCCCGCGCGCGCGCTCGCGGACCGCGCCGGTCGTGCGCAGGGCGAGGAAGGTGGCGCCGTGCAGCAAGCAGAGAACGAGCAGCGTCACCCCGGTCATCAACCCGTAGCCGGTGAGCAGGTTGAAGAAGTTGCCGGTGAACTCGTGCTGGGCGTCGATCGGCAGGCCGTGGAGCAGATCGCCGAGGCCGACCCCGACGAGCAGCGGGATGAGCGCGCTGCCGACGGTGAGCGCCCACGTCCAGCCCGACCGCCAGCGCTCGCTCTCGCGCTTGCCGCGATACTCGAAGGAGACCCCGCGCGCGAACAGCGCGACGAGCACGACGAGCAGCGCGAGGTAGAGCGCGGAGAACATCGTCGCGTACCAGCCCGGGAAGGCGGCGAACAGCGCCGCGCCGCCGACGATCAGCCAGACCTCGTTGCCGTCCCACCACGGGCCGATGGTGTTGATCGCCGCGCGCCGCTCGTCCTCGTCGCCGCCGACCCAGCGGTGGAGCATGCCGACCCCGAAGTCGAAGCCCTCGAGCACGAAGAACCCGATCCAGAAGATCGCGATGATGATGAACCAGATGGTGTGAAGCTGCATCGAATCAGTAGGTCAGTGCGGGGACGCCCCCGCCGGTGGGCTGCTCGGAGCGCTCGATCTCCTCGTCGGTGTGCGCGAGCCCGCGCCGCGAGTAGCGCAGCATCAGCACCGCGTCGGCGGCGCCGAGCACGATGTAGGCGAGAATGAGCACGATCAGGCTGATCCAGATCTCGGTCGAGCTCACCGACGGCGAGCTCGCGGTGACCGTCTTCTGGAGGCCCTGGACGATCCATGGCTGGCGGCCTGACTCGGTCAGCAGCCAGCCGGCCGTGTTCATGAGGAAGGGCGTGATCACCGCCCAGATCGACAGGGTGAGGAACAGCTTCGAGCTCGCGAGCTTGCCGCGCTGCAACAGCCAGCCGCCCCACAGCGCGAGCAGCAGGACGAGCGTGGCGAGATAGGCCATCACCCGCATCGACCAGTACTGGATGAACACGTCGGGCACGTAGTTGCCGGGTCCGTACTTCGCCTGGTACTGGGCCTGGAGCTGGTTGAGGCCGGTCACCGGCCCGTTCCAGGTGCCGGTGGCGAGCACCGACAACAGGTGCGGAATCTCGAGGATCTGCGACGGCGTCTTGTCGTTCGCGCCGCCGCCGATCTGGATGGCCGAGAACGAGCACGGCTTGCAGCTATTCCACTGCGCCTCGGCGGCGGCGATCTTCATCGGCTGGTAGTGGTTCTCGATCACCCCGAGCTGGTTGCCGACCGAGAGTTGGATGACGATCGTCGGGATGAGCACGACCAGCGCGACCTTGGCCGTGCGATGGAAGGACGCGACGTGGCTGTTCTTGCGCAGATACCAGGCCGAGACGGCGAGCATCACCAGCGAGCCGGTGATCAGCGACGCGAGCACGACATGGGCGTAGCCCCAGACGAACGTCGGGTTGACGAACAGCGCCCAGACGTTGTTGAGCACCGGCTGGCCGCCCTTGCCCAGCTTGTAGCCGACCGGATGCTGCATCCACGAGTTGGCGATGAGGATGAACATCGCCGAGAGCAGCGAGCCGATGGACACCGCCCAGATCGTCGCCAGGTGCACGCGCTTGGGCAGCCGGTTCCAGCCGAACAACCAGAGGCCGAGGAAGGTCGACTCGAGGAAGAAGGCGATCAGCCCCTCCATCGCCAGCGGCGCGCCAAACACGCCGCCGACGAAGCGCGAGTACGTCGACCAGTTCATCCCGAACTCGAACTCCTGGACGAGCCCGGTGACCACGCCGATGGCCACGTTGATGAGCAGCAGCGTCCCGAAGAAGCGCGTCATCCGCTTGTACTCGGGGTCGTCGGTCCGGTACCACGCGGTCTGGAGGATCGCCACGAGGAACGCGAGCCCGATCGTCACCGGGACGAACAGGAAGTGATAGACGCTCGTGGTCGCGAACTGCCAGCGGGCGAGATCGTTGGCCATCAGGCCAGGGCCGGCTCCGGCCCGGGTCGCTGGGCGCCGAGCCGCTCGTAGAGGTGATCGCTCACGCGGTGCGCGTTGGCCATCGCCGTCAGCGCCGGGTTCACCGCGCCGATGCTCGGGAGGAAGCTCGTGTCGACGACGTAGAGGTTGTCGAGCTCGTGCGCGCGGCAGTCGGTGTTCAGCACCGAGCTCGCCGGGTCGGCCCCGAACCGGCATGTGCCGGCCTGGTGGGCGACGCCGGCCACCGGGATCTCGTTCTTCAGGTAGGCGTGATGCGGCAGCAGGTGACCGTCGTGCATATCGAGATCGCGCAGCATCGACTTGAGCTGGTGATACAGCCGCTTCTTCGCCTCGTCGTTGCTCGCCGTGTAACTGATCTTGACGTTGCCGTCGGACGCGAGCGTGACGCGGTTGCCAGCCAGCGGCAGATCCTCGGTCGAGAGCCAGAAGTCGACCGCGTGACGGGCGACGTCCTTGAGCGTCCACTCGGGCGCGAACCGTGTCTCCCCCGGCTTCTCGCCGCGGAACATCGGGGCCTGCGACTTGCCGACCATCTGGATGTTGCCGAGCGGGAAGTCGAAGTCCGGGCCGCGGAAGTAGAAGTCGTTGACCCCGAGTGTCTTCTGGAACACCGTCGGGTTCTCCTCGCGGGAGAGCGCGAGCACGGCCTGGCTGTTGTGGAACATGTAGTTGCGGCCGACCTGGTCGGAGCCGTTTGCGAGTCCGTGCGGGTGCTTGTCGGTCGCCGAGGCGAGCAGCAGCTTGGCGCTGTTCGCCGCGCCGCAGGAGACGACGACGATGTCGGCGGTGTACGTCTCGGTCTGCCCGTCGCGCTCGACGACGACGCCGGTGACGGAGGTGCCCGCCTCGTTGGTCTGCAGCTGCCGGGCGTGGGCGCCGATGAGCAAGGTCACGTTCGGGTGCTCGGTGGCCGGGCGGACGCTCAGCACCTCGGCGTCGGACTTCGCGTGGACGAGACACGGAAAGCCGTCGCAATCGTTGCAGCGCACGCAGCGACTAAATGGCATGTTGCCCTCGTCGAGGAGCACGCCGCAGGGGGCGTGGAACGGGTGCAGCCCGGCTCTGGCCAGGTCGTCGGAGAGCTTCTGGATGCGCGGCTCGTGGGAGACGGCCGGGAACGGGTAGGGAGCGCTCGCCGGCGGGTCGGTCGGATCCTCGCCCCGCGCCCCGTGCACCTGGTAGTGCTGCTCGGCGCGGGTGTAGTACGGCTCCATCTCCTCGTAGCTGATCGGCCACGCCGGCGAGATCCCATCGTGGTGGCGCAGCTCCCCGAAGTCCTCCCTGCGCAGGCGGTACAGCGCGGCGCCGTAGAGCTTGGTCGCGCCGCCGACGTAGTAGTGGACCTGAGGCTGGAACGGCGAGTCCTCGGCGTCGTACCACGTGTCCGCAGTCATGTAGCGGCCGTCGACGAACACGTCCTCGGCGCGCCAGTTCTGCGGCTCACGCGGGAGCCAGCCGCCGCGCTCGAGCAGCAGGATGCGCTTGCCCGACGGCGCGAGCTGATGGACCAGCGTCCCGCCGCCGGCGCCGCTGCCGATGACGATGACGTCGTAGGCGTCGCTCATTGCGCCACCCACGGGTGATGCCAGCGGCCGTGACCGGCGACGAGATCGTCGGCGGCCTCCGGCCCCCACGACCCCTTGGCGTAGGGATGCACGGGGGGCGGGTTCTCGAGCAGCGGTCCCATCACGCGCCAGCACTGCTCGACGTTGTCCTGACGGGTGAAGCGCCGACTGTCTCCGATCATCGCGGCGTGGAGGAGCACCTCGTACGGCGTCGGTCCCTCGCCGCCCTCCTGGGCGAACTCCATGTCGAGGTTGATCTGCTCGGGCTCGACCTCCTCGTGGCGCTGGGCCTCGGTGAGCAGCCGGATCCCGGTCGAGGGGTCCATCTTGACGACGATCTGAGCCGGCTCGGGCAGGCGATCCCAGCCGTGGAAGCCGAGACGCGGCGGACGGTGGAAGACGACCCGGATCTCGGTCTGGGTTATCGGCAGGCACTTGCCGGTGCGGATGAAGAACGGCACCCCGGACCAGCGCAGGTTGTCGACCTCGATCCGCAGCCCGGCGTAGGTCTCGGTGGTCGAGTCGGGGGCGACGCCGGAGATCGTCCGGTAGCCCTCGTACTGGCCGCGTACGTAGTGGGCGGGGTCGCACTCCGGCATCGCCCGGAAGACCGAGAACTGCGCGTTCTTCAGCGTGTTGGCGTCGCCCGCGGCCGGCGGCTCCATCGTGGCGGCGGCGACCACCTGCATGAGGTGGTTGACGACGACGTCGCGCAGCGCGCCGACCGGGTCATAGAAATGCCCGCGGTCCTCGACCCCGAAGCTCTCGGCCATCGTGATCTGGACCGAGGCGACGTAGTTGCGGTTCCAGATCGGATCGAACGTCACATTGGCGAACCGCAGGTAGAGGATCTCCGACAGGCCCATCTTCCCCAGGAAGTGGTCGATCCGGTAGAGCTGCGGCTCGTCGATGTACTGGTGGATCTCGTCGGCGAGCTCGCGGGCTGATGCGAGGTCGTGGCCGAACGGCTTTTCGACCACCACGCGCGCCGTGCGGGTGAGGCCGGCGTCGGAGAGTTGCTTGATCACCGGGCCGAACAGGAACGGAGGGATCTCGAGGTAGAAGACCGGGCTGTGGACATCCCCCATCGCCGCCTTCACCCGCGCGTATGTCGCCGGGTCGGTGAAGTCTCCGTTCACGTAGGACAGACGGCCAGCGAAACGCTCGAACACAGCGTCGTCGATCTGCTCGCCGCAGGCCTCGATCGCGGCGCGGGCATGGTCACGGAGATCCTGCAGCGACCAGTCGTTGACCGCGACCCCGACGATCGGGCAGCTCAGCAGCCCCCGTCGCTCGAGCCGGTAGAGCGAGTGAAAGGTCATCACCTTGGCGAGGTCGCCGGTGATCCCGAAGACGACGAACACGTCTGCGGGCGCCTCGCGGCCCTGCTCCTCGGTAGCACTCGCGCGCGCAGGAGTCTGCTCTGCTGTTGCCATACCCCGTCCTTGCTTCGCGTTGGAGAATCCGCCGTCGGAGATACTGATCGCGCCGACGGGTGCCGCATCACCCGATGTGGGTGAAGCAGGCGGAGGCCGCCGGTGTGGTCTACTACGGATCCGCGTCAGGGGGCCTGCTGATGTGAGTGCATCGGAGCGGTCCTAGCCTCGGCTGTCACCACGGAAGGATGTTCCAGCGTCCAACTGCCGGGCCGAGTCACGGATCCCGGGCCGCGCGCTCCGCAAGACAACGCGCGTCTGGCAGAGATAGGAGGAGTGGCAATGAAGGCTCTCGTCTACCACGGTCCCGGCGAGCGCGGCTGGGACGCGGTGGAGGATCCGGCGATCCTCGAGCCGACAGACGTGATCGTCCGCGTCGACACGTCGACGATCTGCGGAACCGACCTGCACATCCTCAAGGGCGATGTGCCGGAGACGACTCCCGGCACGATCCTCGGGCACGAGGCCGTCGGCACGATCGAGGAGGTCGGCGCCGCCGTCAGCACAGTGTCCGCCGGTGACCGGGTGCTGATGTCGTGCGTCAGCTCCTGCGGCCGCTGCCGGTTCTGCAAGGAGGGGCGCTACGGCCAGTGCCTCGGTGGCGGCGGCTGGATCTTCGGCCACCTCATCAACGGCCTGCAGGCCGAGTACGCGCGCGTCCCGTTCGCCGACACGTCGGTGTACAAGGTGCCGGGCGAGCTCACCGACGAGCAGGTGCTGTTCCTCGCCGACATCCTGCCGACGTCGTACGAGGTCGGCGTGCTCAACGGAATGGTCTCGCCGGGCGACGTGATCGCGATCGTCGGGGCCGGGCCGATCGGGCTGGCGGCGATCCTCACGGCAAAGCTCCACTCGCCGGGCAAGATCGTCGCGATCGACCTCGCCGACAGCCGCCTGGAGAGCGCCAAGCGGTTCGGCGCCGACGTGACGATCAACAACGGCCGTGAGGACCCAGTCGCGCCGATCATGGAGATGACCAGCGGCCTCGGGGCCGACGCGGCCTTCGAGGCGGTCGGCGTTCCCGAGACGTTCGAGCTCTGCACCGAGCTCATCCGCCCCTGCGGGCGGGTAGCCAACATCGGCGTGCACGGCAAGCCGGCCGCGTTGCACCTCGAGAAGCTGTGGATCCGCGACGTGACGATCACCACCGGGTTGGTCGACACCTCGAGCATCCCGCAGCTGATGCGGCTGATCGAGACCGGCCGGCTCGATCCATCGCTGTTCGCCACGCACCGGTTTGCGCTCGGCGACACGATGTCGGCGTACGACACGTTCGCCGACGCGGCCAACACGCATGCGCTCAAGGTCGTGCTCGACGCCCACAAGCCGACGAGCGCTCCGACCGAGCACCTCGCCACCGCGGGCGTCAGCTAGCTCGCGGTCCGGCTCCGCGCCCGTCCGGGGCTGTATCGCCCGGGCGGGCGCCGCTTTCCTACCTGGCGCTTCACGTTCTGCGACGCTCGGCTTACAGGGGCGACGGATGCTCTCGCCATGAGCCCGCAAACCGTCACCCTCCCCCCGCCCGCCACTGCGGCGCCTCGGCCCTCTGCGGGCCGGCGCAGGACGCCGCTCGCCGCCGCCCACCGCCGCAGCCTCAGCCGTCAGCACATCGCGCTGATCGCGCTGCTGGCCCTCACCGCCGCCGCCTATATCTGGGACCTCACCGCCTCCGGGTACGCGAACAGCTTCTACGCCGCCGCCGTCCAGGCCGGCACCAAGAGCTGGAAGGCGCTCTTCTTCGGTTCGATCGACTCCTCCAACTTCATCACCGTCGACAAGCCGCCGGCATCGCTGTGGGTCATGGCCCTCTCCGGCCGCATCTTCGGCTTCAGCAGCGCGAGCATGCTCATCCCCCAGGCGCTCGAGGGCGTCGCCGCCGTGGGCCTGCTCTACGCCGGCGTCAAGCGCTGGTTCGGGTTCGGTGCCGGCCTCGCCGCGGGCGCGATCCTCGCGCTCACGCCGGTCGCCGCGCTCATGTTCCGCTTCAACAACCCCGACGCGCTGCTCGTACTCCTGCTCGTCGCGGCCGCGTACTGCCTCGTCCGCGCGGTCGAGCGGGCCGGCACCCGCTGGGTGCTGGCCACCGGCGCGCTGATCGGCTTCGCCTTCCTGGCCAAGATGCTCCAGGCGTTCCTCGTCCTGCCCGCCTTTGCGCTCGTGTATCTGGTCGCGGCGCCGACCGGACTGCGACGGCGCTTCTGGCAGATGGCGGCGGGCGCCGGTGCGATCATGGCCAGCGCGGGCTGGTGGGTGGCGATCGTCGCGCTGTGGCCGGCCGGCTCGCGTCCGATGATCGACGGCTCGCCGACGAACAACATCTTCAACCTCATCCTCGGCTACAACGGACTCGGCCGGATCTTCGGCGCGAGCAGCCCGGACGGTGGCGGCGGCGGTGGCGGCAACTTCAGCGGCCCGACCGGACTGCTGCGCCTGTTCAACAACCTGATGGGCGGCCAGGCGTCATGGCTGCTGCCGGCGGCCCTCATCGCTCTTGCGGTCGGCCTGCTCGCGGTCGGCCGCGCGCCGCGCACCGATCGCACCCGCGCGGCGCTGCTGCTGTGGGGCGGCTGGCTCGTGGTCAGCGGGCTCGTGTTCAGCCTCAGCAGCGGCGTCATCCACACCTACTACACGGTTGCGCTCGCGCCGGCGATCGCCGCCCTCGTCGCGATCGGCGGCCGCATGGCCTGGGACCGCCGTGACCATCCGGCCGTGCGCGCGGTCTTCGCCGCCGCCGTAGCCGTCACGACGGCCTGGACGTACGTGCTGCTCGATCGCACCCCGAACTGGGATCCGTGGCTGCGCGCCGTCGTCGTCGTGGCCGGCGTCGGCGCCGTGCTCGCCCTCGCCGCCGGCGGGCTGCGGCGGCCGCTGAGCCGGCGGGTGGTGACGGTCACCGCCGTCCTCACCGCGGTCGCGGCCCTCGCCGCGCCGGCCGCCTACTCGTTGCAGACGATCACCACCGCGCACACGGGCTCGGTCCCGTCCGCCGGACCGAGCACCGGCGGTGGCGGCTTCGGCGGCGGCGGCCCCAGCGGCGGCGGCGCGCCAGCGGCGGCGGCGCGCCCAGCGGCGGCGGAGCGCCAAGCGGCAACGGCGGCGCGCCCAGCGGGACGCGGCCGACCGGCGCCAGCGCCTCCGGCTTCCCCGGCGGCAGCGCGTCCACCCGCCCCGGCGCTGCACTCGGCTCCGGCCAGCGCACCGCCGCCCAGGCGGGCGGTGGCGCCACCGGCCAGACGTCGGTGAGCGCCGCCCTCGAGCGGGCGCT
The DNA here is from genome assembly GCA_963752905.1 of uncultured Solirubrobacterales bacterium. Classification (GTDB taxonomy): domain Bacteria; phylum Actinomycetota; class Thermoleophilia; order Solirubrobacterales; family Solirubrobacteraceae; genus Palsa-465. The sequence continues at coordinate 53,535 of CAVWAC010000012.1, read as the reverse complement.
CGCGACCGACGCCAGCCGGTATCGCTGGGTGGCCGCGACCTCGGGCTCGCAGTCGGCGGCCTCACTTGAGCTCGGCACCGGCGGGCTACCGGTAATGGCCATCGGCGGCTTCAACAACCAGGGCGAAACGCTCTCGCTCGCCCAGTTCGAGCGCTACGTCAGCGCGCACGCGATCCACTACTACCTCCCCTCGGGCGGGGGTGGCGGCCCCTCGGGTGGCGGCGCGTCGAGCATCACCACCTGGGTGGAGGCGCACTTCGCCAAAGTGACGATCGGCGGCCAGACGCTCTACGACCTCACCCAGCGCATGAGCTGAGCGCTCCGGCGATGACAACCCCGCGATGATCGACCAGCGCCCGCCGAGCGCGCGCGCCTGAGCGTCAGCTCGAGCTGTGTGTGACCCCGGCGGGTGGGGCCGATTTGGCCGCGGGACCCATTGACTGCCGCGACATCGTCTCGTGCGTCCGGCGGCCACGCAGAAACTCGTAGAACGCGGCGAGCCGGTGCGGGAGCTGGACCGTGTGGAAGATCAGCGGCTCGAGGAAGGCCAGCGACGCGAGCACCAGCAGGCTCTCCCGGTTGTAGACCTTGAAGTAGATGACATCGGCGAGCAGGCTGAGGATGCGCGTCAGAGCAGTGAGGCCGAACGAGAAGCACAGGAACAGGAGCACGGCCTTGATGCTCAGCAAGCCGAGCACCGCGAGCACCACGACGAGCACGTAGGAGACGACCTCGATGAACGGTCCGAGGGCCTCGAAGACGACGAGGTACGGCATCCCGATCATCCCGAAGTAGCCGTAGCGTGGATCGAAGCACAGTCGCCGGTACTTCCACAGCACCTCGAACACCACGCGCTGCCAGCGCTTGCGTTGCACGAGCAGGTCGTGCCAGGTGCTCGGGACCTGGGTCCAGACCACGGCGTCGGGGACGTTGATGATCCGATACGGCACGCCGGCGGGGCGCAGCTCCGCGTGCGCGTGGATCGTGGCCTCGATGTCGCAGTGCGTCTCGGTGGTCGAGAACCCGCCGAGGTCCACGAGGACCCGCTTCGGCCAGACCCCCCAGGCACCGGAGACGACGGACATCGCATTGAGCCGCCCCCAGCCGAGACGGTTGAGGACGAAGGCGCTCAGGTACTCGACGAGCTGGAATCGCTCGACCAGACGACGCGGAAGCGCGCCGGATGTGATCCGCCCGTTCTTCAGCTCGAGCCCGTTGGAGATCCGCAGCTGAGCCCCGACGATCACGATCTCGTCGGCTTCGAAGTTGATCGGGCGCATCGACCGCATCAGCGCGTCGGGCTCAGCCACGCAATCGGCGTCCATGTGGGCCACGTACGGGTAACGGGCGATGTTGAGGCCGGCGTTCAGCGCATCGGCGCCGCCGCCGTTCTGCTTGTCGACCACCCACAGGTTCGGGTACAGGCGCGACCGGTAGATGCCGCGGACCGGCGTGGTCGGCACCGGTGAGGGATGAAAGATGTCCCGCGGTTCGAGCTGGAAATCACGGATCGCCACCTCGAGCGTCGCGTCGGTCGATCCGTCGTTGACCACGATCACCTCGAACTCCGGATAGTCCGATGCGAGGATGCCCATGACCGCGTCGCGCAGCACGAGCTCCTCGTTGTAGGCCGGCATCACGATGCTCACCGGGAGGGTCGCCGCGGAGGACGAGAGGTGGTCGAGGTCGACGTAGCGCTGACGGCTGTTCTGGCGCCGCAGGTCGAACAGCGCCGCGACCGTAATGGCGAGATACAGGCAGTTGAGAACCAGGAAGTACCCCAGCAGCGCCACGAAGATGATCTCAACCGTGGTGGACATGGACCCTCCTCGGAGCCGTGTCTGGCGGGTCGTGCTCGGTGAGCTCCCGCACTGCGACCCTGGCCTGCTCGATGTCGATCTCGCGGAGGACGTCGATCAGGCTGGATCGGAACTCCGGGTCGATCGTGCTCCTCGCCGCAATGACGATCGAACTGAGCGCCTCGGCTCGTCCGAGGTCGATGAGGCGCTGACGAGCATCTTGATCCTCACCCCCGGTCTCCTGGAGGCAGTGGAGCTGCCGAGCGGCGTAGCCCAGTCCGACGAGCACCTCGGCGGACTTGTTGCGGGCGAAGCGGTCGTCGCTCCGTAGCTGCGCCTCGAGCACCGGCATCGCCGGCTCGCCGAGTTCGCTCAGCGCCAGCGCGGCGTTCTGGCGTACCCACCAGGAGCGGTCGGTGAGCAGCCCGGCCAGCAGCGGAGCGAGGCTCGGCAGGCCGGCCTCGCGTGCGGTCTTGGCGGCGTGGGAGCGAACCACCCAGCTCTCGTCAGCGAGCAACCGGCGGAGCGTTGCCTCATCGGGAAAGCTCACGAGTGCCTCGGCGGCGTTGGCGCGGACGTCCTCGCTGACGTCGCGGGTGAGACGTTCGACCACCGGCGCAGAGCGTGGGTCGCCAAGCCGTCCCAGCAGATACGCCGCCCAGTAGCGGATCTCCGCCTCGGCCGCGTCCGCCCGCTGCTCGATCATCGGCCGCGCGTCGGGACAGCGGAAGGTCTCCAGCAGGGCCGCGACGCGCGCCGGGGGGACCGTTTCCAGCGTGAGTGCGCCGAGCAGCGCCTCGTAGGCTGCGGGCTGTGAGTAGGTCGACAGGGCCTGCGCGGCTGCATACCCGACGTCCGGGCCCTGATCCTCGACCATGCGGGTGAGGGGGTCGATCGATTCCGGGGCCCCGAGTGTGGCCAGGATGCCCGCGGCCGTGACGCGATGCCAGGTCGAGTTGGTCGGCGCGAGCCCGAGCGCGATCGCGTCGGCCAGACCCGCAGCGGTCAGCGCGGAGCGCACACCGCTGTCGGCAAGGTCGGGCAGCGCCAGGGCATCGCGGAGGAGATCGAGCCGCTTCATCAGCCCGCGCGTGGCGCGGGACCGAGACTCCGCGGAGATGAGGCTGCTCGGGTCTACCAGGGCGAGAAGGGTGCGAGCAACGCGCTGCACACGCCGCTGGCGCAGGTGCTGGCGCCAGTGCTCGCTCATCGCCGCGAGCGCGAGCAGCACGCAGCCCCCGATCGCCAGGGCGGCCAGCCAGGGAAGGCTCGCGTACAGCGTCTGGATGTCACCGAGAACGATCACGGCGACGCAGGCGGCGTAGATGCCGGCGGTCAGCAGCACGCAGATGACCACGATCGACAATCGGACCGCTTCGGAGCGCTCGCGGGCGATGGCACCACGAATCGGCCGGCCCACCGGGCGCGGCTGGGCGCCGACCGTCAGCCGTGGCGCCGCTCGGCCGCCACTCAGGCGGTCCATCACGCAGCTGCGCGAGCGCCCGCCGTGCGCGCCGATCGAGCGCTCGGCTCCGCGGCGTGGATCGCCGGCAGCGCCTCGCGGCGCTCGTAGGCGATGACCGAATCGATCGTCTGCTCGAGCGCCCAGCAGACGCCCCAACCGGTCAGTTCGCTCAACGCGGAAGTGTCCGGAGCGCGGTTGCCGAGCTCCTCGAATCCCTCGGGGTGAGCCTGCCCGTAGGGCACAAAATTGATATCCGAGCTCGAGCCGGTCTGGGCGATCACTCGGCGGGCGAGATCGAGCACCGGCGTCGGCCGGTGCGAGCCGATGTTGAACGTGGCGCCGACGGCCGCGTCGTTGCCGAGCAGCAGCGTGATCCCGCGCACCACATCGCGCACGTCGGTGAAGCACCGTGTTTGGCCACCGTCCCCGTAGACGGTCAGCGGCTCTCCGGACATGGCCTGGCGCACGAAGCGCGGCAGCACCATTCCGTAGGCGCTGGCCTGACGCGGTCCGACGGTGTTGAACAGCCGCACGACGGTCATCTCCGCGCCGCACTCGTGCGCGTAGGCGCAGGCCAGGGCCTCGCCGAATTCCTTGGCGATCGCATAGCTCCACCGTGACTTCGCCGGCGAGCCGAGCATCCGGTCGGCGTCCTCGGTGAGGCCCGCCTGGTTGAGCTTGCCGTACACCTCGGAGCTGGATGCGAACAGGAGCCTGCGGCCGTGGCGGGCCGCCGCCGACATGACCACGTCGGTACCGAGCACGTTGCCGCGCAGCCCGGCGAGGGGATGATCGAGGATCCGCCCGACTCCGACCGAGGCTGCGAGATGAACGCAGGCATCGACGCGGCGCATCGCCCGCTCAACGACCTGAGCGTCGAGCGCGCTGCCGCGCACCAGCTCGACCTGTCCCGACAGCAGAGCATCGGCGAGGTTCGCGCGCTGCCCGGTGCTGAGGTCGTCGAGCACGATGACGCGATGCCCGTCGGCCACCAGCGAGTCGACGAGGTGTGAACCGATGAAGCCGGCGCCGCCAGTGACCAGGAATCCGGGGCTCATGTGCCAGTGATCGGCCACTCCGCTTTCTCGCTCGTCCGTAGTAACTACGGAGTGGACCTGGCGTGACGATGCTCAGCCGGTCGTCACGACGAGCGTGTGCGATCCACTCGAGCGGATCGCCACGGTCACCTCCACCCCGCGATTGGTCACGCGAATCGCCACGTGGCGGGCCGGACGGCCGTCTATCTGCACGGTGCGCGGCATCGTTGCCGCCGGCAGCGTCTGACCGATCTGCACCGACCGCAGGTGGAGACCGTGCAGCCGCAGCCGGGTCAGATACCGGTTGCCGACGCGCGCTGCGAACACGTCGACCGCGCCGGCGCCGAGCCGGATGTTCCTGCCGGCCACGCTCGGCTGACCGGCCGGAACCTGCGGCACGATCTGCAGCGCGCCGTCGCCGAGGAACGGGCGCACGCCGAGCTGCTGGTGCACGACCGACCACACGGTTCCGTAGTTTCCCCAGGCCTGCATGACGCTCGAGCGACAGGTCCAGCACCGTGCGACGTTCGGCGGCACGCCGGTGGCGGCGCTGCCCGACGGCGTCGAGGGGAAGATCTCGGGCATCGCGCCGGGCTGCTCGTCCGGGGTCCCGCCGGTGGCGGGCTCGGCGAACATCGTCTCGGCGTTGGCGTCGGTGTAGCGGCGCTGCTGCCCGGGCCCGAGGCGGCCGTAGTTGCCCTCGCCGACGGCCTGGATCGAGGTGGTGAGCGAGAAGATCTCGAAGTCGCCCTTCCCGTCGGCTCCACCGCCGCAGCCGGTGTGGAAGAGGCCGAGGTTGCCCGGCCGCTCGCCGCTGAAGCACGCGTTCTCGCGTCCGGCCAGGGCGGTCACGCCGTGGGCGTGGCTGGCCACGCCGGGGAAGGCCTGATCGCCGATCGTCAGCTCAGCCTCCATCGGCACCTGTCCGATCCAGTGCTTCTGGAAGGACTGGACGTCGCCCGGGTCGATGAGCGAGTCGGCGTACTGCTGCGCCGACGGGTCCCACGACGTCGTCTCGAACTGGCGGCGCAGCCGGCCCGCGAGGTTCGTCGCCCACGTCGCCGTAGCGAGGTCGTGCTTGGAGCGCGCCATGTCGGCGAGGTCATAGAGCCCGCGCATGTAGTAGACGCCGTTGTCGAGCTTCTCCGGCCCCATGCCGGGCCGCTCGACGTTGCCCGATCCCTCGGGCCACCCGTCATGGTCGACGTCATAGCGATGGTCGATCACGAGCATGTTGCGCCTCGTGAAGTCGTACATCTCGTCGCGGAAGCGGTTGTCGCCGGTCCACCGCCAGACGAGCGCCACGGCGCTGGGGAACTTGACAGTCTCGTCGGTGTTGAAGTCGTTCGTCGAGGTGCCGTCGGAGCCGACCGTCTGGCTGTCGTGGCCGAAGTACACCGAGCCGTCGGATACCGTCTCGTGCACGACGATTCCCGAGCGGTGGTTAAGGATGTCGGAGATGTCGCGCAGCGCACGGAGGTGGTCCTCGATCGTCTGGAACTGGCCGAGGGCGACGGCGGCGAACGCCGTGTACTCGCCGTCGGTGGCGAAGATCCACGGATAGTCGGGGAACCCGGCGGCGAACCAGCGGGCGTGCGCCACCGTGCCGAGCGGCGGTGGAAACTGCGTGCCCTGGTTCGTCCAGCGGATCTGCAGCCCGGAGGCGGTCTGGGTGAGGTCGGCGAGGTTCTGCTTGCCCCACTCGATCGCGTGCTGCAGGAGCCGGTCGCCCGGGAACGAGACCTGCGTGTCGCGGGCCAGCGCGGCGCGCGCGGCGATCTTCGCCCGGAGCTCGGCCGCCGGATTCGCCAGCGCGCCGGCGAGCTCGTCGCGGGCGGCGGCGAGTCCGTGGTCTGAGCCGGCCACGGCGATCCACAGCGTGGTTGTGCCGTGGGCGGGCACGGTCACGCGGTAGCTGAGCTCACCGCCGGTGCCGCGTCCGAACGGGCCGTCGTCGCACGCGCTGGGCCACGACGTGCTGTCCGAGGCCGGGCACACCGTGCCGCCCTGCGGGCCACGGAACGCCCCGCCGCTCGCGGCCGCCGCCCCGGACTGTGGCCTGCGGTTGGAGGCAACGAGGGCGGCGTAATGATGCACCGGGGCGCCGTTACCGACCGAGCCGTCGTCGGTGAACACAAGCGCGTTGCCGTTATAGGCGCCGTGGTCGGGGAGGTTGGCGCTCGCGTTCGGGACCACGCCGCTGAAGCCCCAGGGATACGCGCCCATCAGCTCGGAGTGCGAGTCGACCTTGACCGTGACCGTCTTCGTCGCCCCCGGATTGCTCAGACGCAGGCCGAACAGCACCGCTAGCCGGCCGTCGGGCGCGAAGTCCGTGCGCTGGAGCGACAGCCCGTCGGCGCTCGGTAGGGCAAACCGCGTGTAGCCCCAGCCGCTGGAGAACCGCGTCGCCGGGCCGACCCAGGCGTCCCCGACGCCGAACCAGACGCCGTCGACGAGCTTGAGCGGGGGCGCCCAGACGCCACCCATCTCCCCGTCGATGTGCCAGCCGTTGGCGTAGAAGCGCCCGTCCTGGAAGCCCTCGACGTAGGACCGCTGGCCCGCCGCCACCTCGCGACGGTCCTGAAGCCGGTTGCTCGTCGAGAGCTCCGGGGTCGCGGCCTCAGCCGCGGCGGTGCCGAGCAGCATCGTCGCGACCGTGAGCATGACAACGCGGTACCAGCGCACGGTTTCTCCTCCTACCTTTGAAGACGGCCTCCGTCTACCCCGACGTCCGCGGACCGAATCGCGCCGGTGTCCGCGGACCCACGGGCCGCGTCAACTCACCCCCATGACAGGCTCGCGCCTCGTCGTCGTCACCTCGCCCAACACGATTTCTACACAATGTCCTGAAAGTTCAGTATTGTCTGAACTGAATGGACGAGCGACTGTGGAACTTCATCGACGCGATCGCGGCCTGGGCGGCCCGCTCGTACGGCGTGCCCCCGATGACCGGGCGCGTGCTCGCCTGGCTGCTCGTGTGCGATCCGCCCGAGCAGACCGCGGCCGAGCTCGCCGAGGCGCTCGACGCGAGCAAGGGGTCGATCTCCACCGCCACCGGGCTGCTCATCCGCGCCCGGCTCGTCGATCGGCTTCACATTCGCGGCGAGCGCGCTGACCGGTTCCGGATCCGGCCGGGAGCGTGGGACGACCAGGTTCGTGATCAAGGGGCCGACGAGGCACGCGCGTTGCTCGCGCAGGGGCTCGAAGCGCTTGCCGACGCGCCCGCCGCGCGGCGACAGCGCCTCGAAGAGCTCGACGCGTTCTACGCCTGGTGGCAGTCACGCATGCCGGCGCTGTGGGACGAATGGCAGGAATACAAGCGAGAACACGGGAGGTAGCCGGATGGCAGGGACAACAGCGGCGGTCGAGGTCGAGGGGCTGACGCGGTCCTTCGGCGAGGTCGTCGCCCTCGATGGGCTCGATCTGCGGGTCGAGACGGGGACGGTGTTCGGGCTGCTCGGCCCGAACGGGGCCGGGAAGACGACGCTCGTGCGGATCCTCGCCACGCTGCTGCCGCCGAGCGCCGGCCGCGCGCGCGTGCTCGGGCATGACGTCGTCGAGCAGCCGCTGGCCGTGCGCCGACGGATCGGGCTCGCGGGCCAGTTCGCCGCCGTCGACGGCGAGCTCACCGGCCGCGAGAACCTCGAGATGGTCGGCCGGCTGTACCGGCTCGGGGGCGCGGAGGCGCGCCGGCGGGCGGGCGGACTGCTCGAGCGCTTTGGGCTGGAGGACGTCGCCGACCGGCGCGCGCTGACCTACTCCGGGGGGATGCGCCGTCGGCTCGACCTCGCCGCCGGGCTCATCGGCCGCCCGCCGCTCGTGCTGCTCGACGAGCCGACGACCGGTCTCGATCCCCGCTCGCGCCTCGAGCTCTGGAGCATCGTCGACGACCTGCGCCGCGAGGGCACCACGGTGCTGCTCACCACCCAGTACCTCGACGAGGCCGACCGTCTCGCCCAGCGGATCGCGGTCGTCGATCGCGGCCGCATCGCCGCGCAGGGCACCGCGGCCGAGCTCAAGGCGAGCATCGGCGGCCACGTGCTCACCGTCCGGATCGCCGACGCCTCCGACGGCGCCGCCGCGACCGCCGCGCTCGCCCCGCTGGCCGCCGGTGAGCAGCCGCGCTCCGAGGCCGATCCGGGGAGTCCCGATGCGGGCCACGACGCGCGCGAGCTCCGGATCGCCGTCGCCGACCCGGGGGCCTCCGCCGAGGCGCTGCGCCGTCTCGACGCGGGCGGCGTGCCGATTGAGTCGATCGAGCTCCATCAGCCGAGCCTCGACGACGTCTTCCTCTCCCTCACCGGGCATCCCCCGGCCGACCCGACGACCGAGGACGCGATGATCAAGGAGGCCGCATGACCACCACTGCAGCCACTCTGGCCGAATCCGGCCATCTCACCTTCGGCGAGACGCTCGCCGACAGCCGGGTGATGGCGACGCGCCAGCTGCGCAAGATCGCCCGCCGCCCGATGTTCGTGATCTACCTGTTCGTCCAGCCGGTCATCTTCGTGCTGCTGTTCCGCTACGTTTTCGGCGGCGCGATCAACACCGGCCGGATCAGCTACGTCGACTACCTGCTGCCGGGAATCATCGTCATGACCGCGATCTTCGGCTCGCTCACCACCGGGCTCGGACTGACCGAGGATCTGAGCGCGGGGGTCGTCGACCGCCTCCGCTCGCTGCCGATCGCGCGCTCGGCGGTGCTCATCGGGCGCACCGCCGCCGATCTCCTCACCAACCTCGTCACTCTGCTCGTGATGCTCCTGATCGGCGTCCTCGTCGGCTTCCGGCCGACGCAGCCCGTCTGGCAGGTCGTGCTCGCGTTCGCGCTCGTGCTCGCCTTCGCCTATGTCTTCTCCTGGATCAGTGCGTTCATCGGGATCTCGGTCCGCAATCCGGAAACCGCGCAGTCGGTCGGCTTCATCTGGGTGTTCCCGCTCGTATTCGCGTCCTCCGCGTTCGTGCCGACGGCTCACATGCCGGGCGTCGTGCAGGCCTTCGCCAACGTCAACCCGGTGACGCTCGTCGTCAACGCCGCCCGCGCGCTGACGATCGGGCACGGACACGCGCTCGGCCCGGCGCTCGGCACGCTGGCCTGGCTGTGCGGCCTCCTGCTCGTGTTCGTGCCGCTCGCGGTGCGGGCCTTCCGTCGCGCCTGAGGGTGAGTGGGAGCAATGCTCCGGAGAATCGGCCTCGTCCTCTCGGTCGGCCTGGCCGATTCGCTCAATCCGACCACCGTCGGGCCTGCTCTGTACCTGGCCACCGGCCGGGGACGGGCCTGGCGCGTCGCGCAATTCACCCTCGGGGTGTTCACGGTCAACTTCGTCCTCGGTCTCGTGCTGACGATCGGGCCGGGACGGCTGCTGCTCGGGCTCGTCCCGCATCCGCGCGGCACCGTCCGGCACGTCCTCGAGCTCGCGGCCGGCATCGTGCTCGTGGCCATGGCCGTTGCGCTGTGGCTCGGGCGGCGACGCCTCGCCCGGCGTGAGCTTCCGGGCCGCGGCGGAGGCAGCGGGTCCGCGCTGATCGCGGGGGCGACGATCGCCGTGGTCGAGTTTCCGACCGCGGCGCCGTATTTCGCCGTGATCGCGGCCGTCGTGGCCTCGCCGGCGAGCCTCCCGGAGGAGATCCTGCTGATCGCGCTCTACAACCTCGCCTTCGTGTTGCCGATGCTCGGCATCATCGTCGCCCTGCTGGTCGCCGGCGACGCCGCCGAGCCCTGGCTGCAGAAGGGGGGAGCGTGGCTGCAGCGGCGCTGGCCGGTGGTGCTCGCCGGCCTGCTCACCTTCGTCGGTGGGGCCCTCGCCGTCCTCGGTGGGGTTGGGCTGATCGGGCTGTAGCGCTCAGCGCGTCCCCGATCCAGACGACGATGGCCACCCAGGCTGCGGCGAGCAGCCAGCCGGCGAGGACGTCGGTGGCCCAGTGCACCCCGAGGTACACGCGCGAGCAGCCGATCCCCGCGACGAGCAGAACGAGGAGCGCTCGTCCGAGGCCCCGCAGCCGCGGCCAGCCGGCGACGGCGACGATCAGCAGCGCCGCGTAGCTGGCCAGCGACTGGGTGGCGTGCCCGGAGGGAAGGGACGAGCTTGTGGCGTGCGTGAGCCACAGGACCTCCGGCGGACGGTGGCGCCCAACGATCAGCTTGACGAGGTTGTAGAGCCCGAGCGCCCCGGCCCACGCGACGATGACCACGCCGGCGAGCGCGATTCGTCGCCGGACGAGGAGCAGTCCGCTGACGACGACGATGACCGGTATGAGAACGGCCTGGCTGCCCACGGTCGAGAGACCGCGGGCCAGCGCGGTGAGACCGCCGGTGCGATGCGCGACCGCCCACGTCGTGATCGAGCGGTCCATGCCGGTCGCCCCGTCCGGCGTCTCGACGAGCGCTAGGAGCTCGCCGCCGGCCACGGCGAGGCCGACGAGCACGGCGAAGGCGAGCAGCGCGACGACGGCCGCCCGCGGCGTCGTGGTGATCCGTCTCGCCAGGGCGTCCACCGGCGAGAACGTAGCGGGCGCCGTCGCCGGCCACCGTGGACCCGCGGCCGGGCAACGGCCGGCGCGGGTGGCTTGACTTCGTTTGCGACGGCGAGACAATCCCCGTGTCGCGGATCACAGGAGGGAAGATGAGCAGGGATTACACGCTTGCCTACGGGACGCACCGCACCGCCGAAGACGGTCGTTGCGCGATGGAATGGGTCAGCTATCTGGCCGGCGAACCGCACAGCGACGACCCGGCCTGCGTGAGCCCGGTGCTCCGCGCCTTCTGCACGACCCTCAACGACAGCCTCGAGGACGCCCCGCGTCAGCGCCTGCGGCCATATCTCGGGCGCACGATCGGCACCGCGCAGGACGGCCTCGACGACGAGCGGTCGTGGCTGGCCATCGACTGGCTGATCCGCACCTACACGCCGTGCTGGCTCGCCGCCGCCGGGATGACGGCGGACGCCGACGGGCTCCGCGCGCTGCCCGCCGTCGACGACAGCTCCTCGCTGGCCCCGGCGCTGGCGGCGCTCCGGCGCGTGCGCCGCGACACCCGCGCCGCGTGGTCGGCGACGCTGGGCCCTGCGCGGGCGGCCGCCTGGGCGCCGTGGACGGCCGGCCGGGCCGCGGCCCGCGAGGCCGCTTGGGGCTCCGCCGGCGCGGCCGCGTGGGCGGCAGCACGGGTTGCCGTCGGGGACATGACCGGCGACCGTGCCCGGGCGATCACGCGTGACATCGCGGGCGACGCGGCGGCGATCATCGCCCGCGGTGCGCGGTCCGGCGGCGGCCGGGCGGCCGCCCGCGCCGCGGCACGGGCGGCCCTGGCGCCGACGCTCGCCAGCCTCGAGCGCTCCGCGTTCCGTCTGCTCGACGCGATGCTGCCGACGGTCCCGCTCGCCGCGCCGCCCGCGCACGACGCCGGCGTAGGGTGCGCGGAGGTCGTCGCGCGCGCCTGACGCATGTCGCCGCGGCACTGACGGCGCTCCCGCGGCCGTTACGATCCCGGTAGGTGAGCCGGGAAGTCTGGTCGGCATCCTGCCCCGCTGCGAGATCGCGATGCCCTCCCGACGCACAACCCGGCCGATGTTCTCGCTCCCGCTCGGCTCCGAGTGGCAGCGCGAGGCGTTGCGCACCAACCTGTGGGTCGTTCCCACGCTCGAGGTGCTCGGCGCGATCGTGCTCTTCGCGGTCACCCACGCGGTCGACAAGGCCGCCTACGACGGCAGCCTCACGCTCCCGAACTGGGTGGTGTTCGGCACGGCCGATTCCGCGCGGCAGATCCTCACCACCCTCGCCGCAGCGGTCATCACGGTCGTCGGGGTGGTGTTCTCGATCACGATCGTCACGCTGACGCTGGCCTCGACCCAGTTCGGCCCGCGGATGTTGCGCAACTTCATCCGGGACCGGGGTACCCAGCTCACCCTTGGCACCTTCGTGGCCACGTTCGTGTACGCGGCGCTGGTGCTGATCTCGATCGGTCCCGGCAGCCACGGCACCGACTTCGTCCCCCATCTGTCGGTGACCCTGTCGGTCGGGCTCGTCGCCGTATCGATGGGCGTGCTCATCTACTTCATCCACCACATCGCCATCACGATCCAGCTGCCCCACGTGATCGCCAGCATCGCCCGCGACCTCTCGCGGGCCATCGACACCCAGGCGACCGGCCCGGCGACCACCCTCGAGGCGGGCCCGTCGGTGGCCGAACTCCTGCGCCGCATGCAGGAGGGCGGCGGCACGATCCCGGCACCGTCGAGCGGCTACCTGCAGTACGTCCGCCACCAGACGCTCACCTCGCTCGCCGCCGAGAAGGGTGCGGTCATCCGCCTGCTCCATCGGCCAGGTCACTTCCTCGTGCGCGGGCATCCCGTCGCCGAGGTGTGGCCGCCGGACGCCGCGGCGTCGATCGGCGATGCGCTCCGGCGCGCCCACATCACCGGGTCGAGCCGCACGCTCGCGCAGGATCTCGCCTTCGCCGTCGACCAGCTCGTCGAGATCGCGATCCGCGCCCTCTCCCCCGCGGTCAACGACACCTTCACCGCGATCACGTGCATCGACTGGCTCGGGGCGAGCCTGTGCCGGATAACCAGCCACTGGCACCCCGCGCCGGTGTATCGCGACAGTCACGGTTTCGTCCGCGTGATCAACGCCCATCTCAGCTACACCCGGTTGATCGAACGCGCCTTCGAGAAGATCCGCCAGGCCGGGCGCGGGATGCCGGCGATCTTCATCCGGCAGCTCGATGCGCTCGCCAAGATCGTCGAGCAGACGACCACGCCGGCCCAGCGCGAACTGCTCCGCGGCCAGGCCGACATGATCCTGCGCGCCAGCGAGGAGTCGATCCCCGAGCCCGCCGATCGCGAGGACGTCCGCCGCGAGTACGACCGCTTCCTCGCCGCCAGCCGGCGCGGCCCGATCGCGCAGCTCTCCGCGGCCGGCGAGGATTCCCGCCCGTAGGCCAAAAGGGGGTGCGGGCACGATTGCGCACCAGCGCCAAGTGCTCAAAACTGCAGCGCTGTGTGGGACACCCCTGAGCATCGCCGACTCGAGCAGGCACGCACGGGCGCGGCACCGTGGAAGGCATGGGGTCCCTACCTCAGCGAGCGCCAGTGGGGCACGGTCCGCGAGGACTACAGCCGGGGCGGCGACGCCTGGGACTACTTCACCCATGATCAGGCGCGCTCGCGGGCCTACCGCTGGGGCGAGGACGGGATCGCCGGGGTATGCGACGACGGCCAGCGGCTGTGCCTCGCCCTCGCGCTCTGGAACGGCGCCGATCCGATCCTCAAGGAGCGGATGTTCGGCCTCACCAACAGCCAGGGCAACCACGGCGAGGACGTCAAGGAGTACTGGTTCTACCTCGACAGCACCCCCACGCACTCCTACCTGCGCTGCCACTACAAGTACCCGCAGCGGGCCTTCCCTTACGCCGACCTCGTCGCCACCAACGGCGCCCGCGGCAAGCACGACTTCGAGTACGAGCTGCTCGACACCGGCGTCTTCGACGACGACCGCTACTTCGACGTGACCGTCGAGTACGCCAAGGCCGACCACGACGACATCCTCATGCTCATCACCGCGGTCAACCGGGGACCGGAGGCCGCGACGCTGCACCTCCTGCCCACGCTCTGGTTCCGCAACACGTGGTCGTGGGGCCCGGACGCGACCAAGCCGAACCTGACCACGGCGGCGGCCGAGGACGGCCTCGCCGCCGTCAGCGCCACCCACGCCGAGCTCGGCGACTGGACGCTGCGGGTCGACAGCTCCTCCGAACTGCTGTTCTGCGAGAACGAGACGAACAACGCCCGGCTGTTCGGCGGCGAGAACGCCTCCCCGTTCGTCAAGGACGGGATCAACGACCACGTCGTCGGCGGCGTCGCCGGCGCGGTCAATCCGGCCGGCACGGGGACCAAGGTCGCCGCCCATCACCCGCTCGAGATCGCGGCCGGCGCCACCGCCACCGTGCGCGTCCGTCTCAGCGGCCCGGACGTCAAGGCCGCCGATGCCCTTGGGGCGAGCTTCACCGAGACCTTCGACGTGCGGCGCCGGGAGGCGGATGAGTTCTACGCCACGGTCATCCCGGACACGCTCAACGCCGACGAGACGCTCGTCATGCGCCAGGCGCTCGCCGGGATGCTGTGGGGCAAGCAGTACTACGAATACGACGTCCATCGCTGGCTGCACGAGCACGGCGTCAACCCCTGGGATCCGAATGCGCCCTCGAGCCCGCTGCGCAACGTGCCCTGGTTCCACATGCTCGCCGGCGACGTGATCTCGATGCCCGACAAATGGGAGTACCCATGGTTCGCGGCCTGGGACCTCGCCTTCCACTGCGGGCCGCTCGCGCTCGTCGACGTCGATTTCGCCAAGCACCAGGTCGAGCTGCTGCTGCTCACGCGCTACATGCACCCCAACGGGCAGATCCCCGCCTACGAGTGGAACTTCAGCGACGTGAATCCGCCGGTCACGGCCTGGGCGGCGCTCTACGTCTACGAGCGGGAGGCCGAGATCCGCGGGAAGGGCGATCGCGCCTTCCTCGAGCGTGTCTTTCACCGCCTGCTGACCAACTTCACCTGGTGGGTGAACCGCAAGGACCCCGACGATCGCAATCTCTTCCAGGGCGGCTTCCTCGGCCTCGACAACATCGGGATCTTCGATCGCTCCGCCCCGCTGCCCGGCGGCGGCAGCCTCGAGCAGGCCGACGGCACCGCCTGGATGGCCCTGTACTGCCAGTGGATGCTGCAGATGGCCGTCGAGCTCGCCAAGGAGGACGAGGCGTACGTCGACATGGCGTTCAAGTTCATCGCCCACTTCATGTGGATCGCCGTGGCCATGAACCCGCCCGGCGGCGGCTCGCTGTGGGATGAGCAGGACGGCTTCTACTACGACGTTCTGCGCTGGCCGGACGGCGGCACCGTCGAGCTCAAGGTGCGCTCGCTCGTCGGGCTGCTCCCGTTGTGCGCGGCGACCGTGTTCGACGGGAAGATGCTCGACAGCCATCCCGGCTTCCTCGAACGGCTCCAGACCGGCCTCGCCCGCTTCGCCGACGCGCTCCCCACCCAGATCGTCCGCGCCGAGCCGAGCCCCGAGGGCCGGCGGATCATCTCGCTCGTCGACGAGGAGCGTGTGCGCCGGATCCTCACGGTGATGCTCGACGAGGACGAGTTCCTCTCCCCCCACGGCATCCGGGCGATCTCCCGCCGTCACCTCGACGATCCGGTCGAGTTCGACTGGCAGGGCGGCCACGACGAGGTGCGCTATCTGCCCGCCGAGTCCGACACCGGGATGTTCGGCGGCAACTCGAACTGGCGCGGCCCGGTGTGGTTCCCGATGAACTTCATCATCCTCCGCGGCCTCACCGAGCTCTACCGCTACTACGAGGACCGCTTCACGATCGAGTGCCCGACCGGCTCCGGGCGCGAGCTCAACCTGCTCGAGGTGGCCGACGAGATCGCCGGGCGCCTCGCGAGCATCTTTACCGACGACGAGCGCGGTCGCCGGCCGGTGTTCGGCGGGATCGAGAAGTTCCAGTCCGACCCCCACTGGCACGACCTGCTCATGTTCCACGAGTACTTCCACGGCGACAACGGCGCGGGCATCGGCGCCAGCCACCAGACCGGCTGGACCGGACTGGCCGCCAACCTGTTCATGCTCGGCGGGCACCTCCCGATCGCGCCGCCGCAGTCCGCCGCGACGCCGGGGGCGGGCGCCGCGCCGGGTGCGGGCGCGCCGACGGCGGATGCGGGCGCGCCGCCCGCACGGTGATCTCGCGCGATGCGCATGCCACCGCGGCCGACCGTCTACGAGATCGACACCGCCGTCTGGCTCGAACGTCTCGGCCGTGACCGCGGTTCGGCGCTCACGCTCGCCGGGGTGCCGGCCGCGCGCTGGGACGCGATCGCGGCCCTGCCGGTCGACGCCGTCTGGTTGATGGGCGTATGGGAGCGCAGCCCGGCCGGCATGGAGATCGCCCTGCACGACCCCGGCACCGATCAGGCCAACCGCGCCGCCCTGCCCGACCTTCGCCCCGAGGACGTGATCGGCTCTCCCTACTGCGTGCGGGACTATGTCGTCGACGAGCGCTTCGGGGGCACCGACGGGTTGGCCGCGGCCCGGACGGCGCTGGCCGCCCGCGGGCTCGGGCTCATCCTCGACTACGTCCCCAACCATGTCGCGCCCGACCACCCGTGGATCGCCGCCCATCCCGAGTGCTTCCTCTCCGGCAGCGAGCAGGAACTCGCCGAGCACCCTGAGGCGTTCATCCGCACGGCGGGAGGCATCTTCGCCAACGGCCGCGACCCGTACTTCGCGCCGTGGCGCGACGTCGTCCAGCTCAACGCGTTCGCGCCCCAGCTGCGTGATGACGTCGCCGCCACGCTGATCACCGTCGGCGGACAGTGCGACGGGCTCCGCTGCGACATGGCGATGCTGATGACCAACCAGGTGTTCACGCGCACGTGGGGCGAGCGGGCCGGGGCGGCCCCGCAAGCCGACTACTGGCCCGAGCTGATCGGCCGTGTCCGGGCGGCGCACCCCGATCTGCTGTTCATGGCCGAGGCGTACTGGGACATGGAGTGGACGCTCCAGCAACAGGGCTTCGACCTCTGCTACGACAAGCGGCTCTACGACCGGCTCGTCGCCGGCCCGGCCGCGTCGGTCCGCGGGCACCTCCAGGCCGACCCTGGCTACCAGGAGAAGCTGATCCGATTCATCGAGAACCACGACGAGCCGCGGGCAGCCGCGACCTTCGCGCCCGCCCAGGCCCGGGCGGCGGCGGTCGTGATGTCGACGCTCGAAGGCGCCCGGCTCTACTACGACGGCCAGCTCGAGGGCCGCCGGATTCACATTCCGGTGTTCCTGCAGCGCGGCCCCGACGAGACCGACGACGCCGATCTCCGCGCCTTCTACACCCGCCTGCTGCGCGCGATCGCCGACGCCGGCCTGCGCGAAGGCGACTGGCGGCTGTGCGAGGCCACCGGCTGGCCGGACAACGACTCCGACGCGCAGCTGATCGCCTACTGCTGGTCGACGGCGCAGGCGCGGAACCTCGTCGTCGTCAACTACGCCGACGCGCCGGCGGAGGCCCGGGTCCATCTCCCCTGGGGCGACCTCGCCGGCCACGGCTGGTCGCTGAGCGACCATCTCAGCGGCGCGCAGTTCACCCGCGGCGGTGACGAGATGGCGACCGACGGGCTGTACGTCGCGCTCGACGCCTGGGCCTCGCACTTCCTCGCCTTCGCCCGCGCATAGACGCCTGCGCGACGCGCGCACAAGCGCACAAGCGCACAAGGTGCTACGTCAGCCCGATCACGCCCTTGATCACGAGCAGGACGCCGACGGCGGCACAGCCCCGCACGGCGAACACATGCGAATGGCGGCTCACCCAGGCCTTCGCCCGCTCGATCACCCGCGGGGTTGCCTCCGGCCAGATGATGAAGCTCACCGCCGGCACCTCGAGCATCCACATCATCACGATGTTGAAGCCGATGACGAGCAGCACGGTCACCGTCGTCGACTCGTGCAGCTTGTGGATGTCGTGGAGTCCGGCGAGGTACGAGGCGCCGGGCAGGGTGAGCATCGCACCGACGATGAACGTCGTCCGCGCCGAGCCCTTGCTCAGCTCGCGCTGCCAGCGCGGCGGTCCCTTATCCGGCTTGTCGGCCTTCTTCGCCCGCCGGCGCTCGCGGATCCGCTCGGCGCGCCCCGTGTAGAGGACGAAGGCGATGGCGAGGAAGATCGCCCCGAGGCCGATGTCGACGGCGGGGCTGACCGTGTTCTCGGTCGTGTTCGTCGTGCTCGAGTCCGACAGCGAGAAGACGATGATCAGGCCGAGCGTGATACTGGTCATATACGCGCCGGCCAGGTAGCCGAACATCAGCTTCGAGGGATGCGGCAGCAGCAGCATCACCGTAGTGGCCGCGACGAGCGTCGGGTTGAGCGACGCGGTCAGCGACAGGAGGATGACGTCACCCATTGCTCGCGCAGCCTGTCGCCTCGCCGCCCGCGAGGCATCCTCCGATGTGGGTGACGCGCCCGCATCCGCGGCCGGGGAAGCTGACGGCGTGAACTACGAGCTCGCCATCGTCGCCGGGTCGGTGCTCGCGGTCGCATCGGTCTCGCGCATGCTGGCCGGCACCCCGGTGACGCCGGCGATGGCGTTTGTCCTCATCGGCCTGATCGTCGGCCCGCTCGTCATCGACGAGATCACCGCGAGCCCGACGAGCAGCGTGGTGCGCACCGTCGCCGAGGCGACGCTCGCCGTCGTTCTCTTCTCGGACGCGTCGAGGGTCAAGCTGCGGGCGCTCGAGCGCGAGTACAGCGTCCCGGTGCGCCTGCTCGGGATCGGGCTGCCGCTCACGATCATCGCCGGAACCGGCCTCGCGCTCGTCCTCTTCGGCGCACTCAGCTTCCCCGAGGCGGTCGTGCTCGCGGTGATGCTCGCCCCGACCGATGCCGCGCTCGGCCAGGCCGTGGTCACCGAGCCGCGCCTTCCCTCGCGGATCCGGCAGGGCCTCAATGTCGAGAGCGGGCTCAACGACGGGATCTGCGTGCCGCTGCTGCTCATCGCCCTCGCCGCCGCCGACGTCTCCGACCACGCCGAATCGAGCACGCACGCCGTCCGCATCGTCGCGGAGGAGATCGGCTACGGGATCGTCGGCGGCGCTGCCGCCGGCCTCGTCGCCGCCGCCACCGTGGTCGTCTTCTACCGCCGCGGGCTGATGAGCGGTGCCTGGCTGCAGATCGTGCCCGTGGCCGGTGCGGCGCTCGCTTACTGGCTGGCCGCCGGCCTCGGCGGCTCAGGGTTCATCGCCGCCTTCATCGCCGGCGCCCTGTTCGGCGGGCTTGTCGGCGAGGAGTCAGACGCGGCCTCCCGACTGAGCGAGGAGCTCGGCGGCCTGCTCGGCGGGGTGACGCTGCTCATCTTCGGCGCCGTGCTGCTCGGCCCCACGCTCGAGCACATCACCTGGCAGATCGCGCTCTACGCCGTGCTCAGCCTGACGATCGTGCGGATGCTGCCGGTGGCGATCGCGATGCTCGGCAGTGGCGCCCGCTGGCGGACGGTCGCGTTCCTGGGCTGGTTCGGGCCCCGGGGACTCGCGTCGATCGTGTTCGCGGTCATCGTCGTCGAGGAGGCCCACCTGCCCGGTGTCGACGCCATCCTCCTCTCGACGTATCTCACGATCGGCCTCTCGGTGCTGCTGCACGGGCTCTCGGCCGCGCCGCTGTCCCGCCGCTATGCGAGCTGGTACGAGTCTCATCCCGAGGGCCTGCGCCCCGCGATGGAGAGCGTTCCGGCCGGTGCGCCTCGCGCCCGCGGCGCTATCGCTCGTGCGTCCGCGCCGCCGCGCGACGAGCCGACGCGGACGTGAACGCGGGGAGCGGCGGCGACGCCGACACGGCGCCCATGGCGAGCAGCTCATCGAGCACGGCGAGCGCCTCGGCGTGCGTGCGGTCAGTCGGGGCCCCGAGCGCCCGCACGACGTGGGGCCCGAGCATGTCGTCGAGCGGCTTGGGCGCCAGCGCCCGGACACGACCCGGGAGCAACAGCCGCGTCCAGCGCCGCGCGTGAAGCTCCCTGATCCAGGCGATCAGCCGCGCCCCGCGGGCCCGCTGGATCTCCTCCGAGGTGCGGCTGCCCACGACCGACGAGGCGTACGCGTACAGATCCTGGCGGCGCTCGTCATCGAGCGAGTCGTTGTAGGACCGCAGGAACGAGCCGATCACCGGACATGCTGACTGCGGGTGATCGCTGAACGGCTCACCACCGAGCATCGACGCGAGCTCCATCACGCAGGCGCCCTCCTCAGCTGAGCGGTGCTTGCCCCGACCGAGCCGGATCGTCTGATATGAGGCTTGGCCCATCAAAACCCTCCCTCTCCGGACTTGACGGTCTCAGGAAGGATAGATATGTCAACCCGCGCGGCATCATCCCTTTCGGGGGAAATGACAGATCGGCGGGTGCCGCCCCGCTCCCCGCTCTATGCTCCCGCCGAGGCGGGGCGCACGATCGAGGAGCAGATCACTTTGAGCACCACCGCAGTCCGGCCGCCGTCCCCGTCGTCGCAGAACGGCGGCGATCCGCGCCACGTCCGCGTGGCGGTCATCGGCGCCGGCTTCACCGGGCTCGCCGCCGTGCACGCGCTGCGCGAGGCGGGCATCGAGAACTTCCTCGTCCTCGAACGCGCCGACGAGGTGGGCGGGACGTGGCGGGACAACACCTATCCGGGCCTGGCCTGCGACGTCCCCTCGCACCTCTACTCGCTGTCGTTCGCGCCCAACCCGGACTGGCGGCGGACGTTCTCGAGCGGGGAGCAGATCTGGGAGTACATGCGGGACGTCGCCCGCGAGCTCGACATGGACGCGGTGACGGCCTTCGGCGAGGACGTGCTCGACGCCTCCTGGGACGACCGCCGCCAGCGCTGGCAGATCCGCACGACGACGCTCACCGTCACCGCCGACGCGATCATCGACGGCAGCGGCATCCTCTCCGAGCCCTCGCTGCCCGCCATCCCCGGGCTCGACACGTTCACGGGGACGATCTTCCACTCCGCTCGCTGGGACCACGGGCACGACCTCGCCGGCGAGCAAGTCGCGGTCATCGGCACCGGCGCCTCGGCGATCCAGATCGTCCCGGCGATCCAGCCGAAGGTCACGGCGATGACCATCTTCCAGCGGACTCCCGGCTGGGTGCTGCCTCGCGCCGACCGCGACATCTCCCCGCGGGAGCGACGGGTGCTTCGCCGCTTCCCCATCCTCCAGCGCGCGCTGCGCACCGAGCAGACGGTGTTCCGCGACGTCGTCCTTCACCAGATCATGCACCGCCGCTGGTTGCGGCGCGTCGCCCAGGCGTATGCGCTCACCTACATGCGCCGTGAGATCACCGACCCGGTGCTGCGGGCGAAGCTGGAGCCCCGGTTCGAGATCGGCTGCAAGCGGATCCTCATCACGAGCACCTGGTATCCGGCCCTACGCCAGCCGAACGTGACCGTCGAGACCTCGCCGATCGCCGACGTCCGCGAGCGTTCGGTGATCACCGCCGACGGCGTCGAGCACGCCGCCGACTCGATCGTGCTTGCCACCGGCTTCCGGGTGACCGACCCGCCCTTCGCCGCCCGGCTGCACGGCCGCGACGGGCGCTCGCTCGCCGAGGCGTGGGGCGACCGCCCGCGGGCGTACCGCGGCGTGACCACCTCCGGCTTCCCCAACCTGTTCCGGATCAGCAGCATCGGCACCGGCACCGGGCACACCTCGCAGATTCAGCAGATCGAATCGGGTATCCACTACGCGATCGAGGCCCTCCACACGATGGAGGCGCTCGGGCTGAGCAGCGTCGACGTCACCGAGGACGCCCAGGAGGCGTACGCCCGGCGCGTGCACGAGATGCTGAGCCACACCGTGTGGATGACCGGCGGGTGCGACAGCTGGTACCTCGACAAGTCCGGCGAGGCGTCGGCGATCTGGCCCTCGACGGCGGCAAAGTACGAGCGCTGGACGCGCCGCTTCGACGTCGAGGCCTACACGGTCGCGCGCCGGACCCCGGTTCCGGCTTCGACCTAGGCGCGGGCGCTGCCGGCGCGGGCGCGGGTGCGTCACCCGATCGGGGTGACGACCGCTCCCCGGCCCGCTGCGAGCATCGACGCACCCCTCTCACCGCTCAGGAGACAACCATGGCTGAACCCGACACCCTGTTCGTCCTCGCCGCGTCCTACGACAGCGTCGCCGACGCCGAGGCCGACTACGAGGCGATCAAGGCCCTCTACCACGAGATCGAGACCTCCCACGACTTCGACGCCGCCGTGGTCGCCCGCGACGAGGAGGGCAAGATCTCCGTCGTCAAGAAGCACGAGGAGCCCACCCGGCACGGCGCCGTGCACGGACTCGGATGGGGCCTGGCAGTCGGCGCGGCCTGCGCGATCCTGCCCGGCATCGGCCTGCTCGGCGGACTCGCCTTCGGCGGCGGCGCCGGAGCGGCGATCGGCGCGGTCACCGGTCACATGAAGGGCGGCCTCGAGGACGAGGATCTCAAGGAGCTCGGCACGGTGCTCGAGCAGGGCCAGGCGGGTCTGATCGTCGTCTACGCGACGAACATGGCCGACCAGGTCGCCGCCAACATCAAGGCGGTCAATCGGTTCGTCTCCAAGGAGGTCGACGCGAGCGCCGACGACCTCGCCGCCCAACTCCACGAGGCGGAGAAGGCCGGCTGAGGGGCGGGCGTCCCGAGCACCGGCACACGACGGTACGCGGCGATGAGCGAGCCACACGAACCCCATGCCGGCGCGGTGCTGGACGCCGAGGTGCGCCTGCTCACCGACGAGCTGGCCAAGTTCGGGATGCTGCGCACCGACGACCTCGCCCACCGGGTCCATGCCGACGCGTGGAGCCAGGGCACCTTCGAGGCAGCCCTGCGGGCCGGCGTCGAGCGCGGGGTCCTCGTCCGGCTCTCGGACGATTTCATCGCCCTCCCCCACCGCCGCTGACTCAGCGACCCGGCGAAACGTGCGCTCCGGCGGCCGTTTCGCCGGCCGGGGCCACGTCGGCGCGGAGCCGAGACACCCGACCGACGACGCCGCAACCGGCGATAGCGTTCGCGGCCGTGGACCCCGCTCCGACCTCGAACGCCGCGACCAAGCACTGGGACACCGCCCGCACGGAGACGTTCAGCGACGGCGTGTTTGCGATCGCGATCACGCTGCTCGTCCTCGACATCAACATCCCCAAGAGCGAGCTCGACCATCTCTCGAGCGCCATCCTCCACGCCTGGCCGGACTACCTCGGCTACGTGACGAGCTTCCTGACGATCGGCGGCGTGTGGCTCACCCACCACGCGATCTTTCGGCGCCTGCGCCACGCCGACCCTCGCATCATGCGTCTCAACCTGCTGCTGCTGATGGCCGTCGCCTTCCTTCCCTTCCCCACCCGGCTCATGACCGAGGCCGTCCGCGACGCCCACGCGGAGCGCACCGCGGTCATCTTCTACGGCAGCTCGCTGCTCGTCATCTCGCTTCTCTTCGCGGCGCTGTGGAGCGCCGCCATCCAGCACAAGGACCTGCTCAACCCTGAGGTCACCGACGCGGAAGTGGCCGCCGTCACGCGCGCCTCGCGTCCGAGCATCGGCTTCTACGCCTTCGCCACCGCACTGGCCGTGTTCGCGCCGCGCGCAGCCGTGTTCCTGTACTTCGTGATCGCCATCGTCTCGGTGTTCCGCGCGCGCGGGGACTAGGTGATTGCCCGCCGACGGCGACCGGCTCGGTCTAGCCGAGTCCGATCGGCGGCATCGGCGGGTGTGGCTGGGGCTTGGGATTCGGCTTCGGCTTCGGCTTGGGGGGCGGCGGCGGTGGTGGGTGCGGACCGGGATCGGGGTTCGGCCCGGGCTCGGCGCGGACCGTCACCGTCTCCGCCGCCTCTCCGCAGCCGGTCGGTCCCGCCGCGGTGTTGGCGGCGTCGCCCGAGTACGTGGCGACCCAGCGGTAGGTCCCCGGCTCGGCCGGCACGAACGTGCCCGAGTGGTAGTCGCCGTTCCCGGTGACCAGGGCGATGCTCGTGAACACCGGGCGTCCGCTGCAACCGCTGTCGGCTGGTCCGAACAGCTCAAAAGTGATGCTGCCACCGGGATCGAGGCCGCCACCGAGATGGGCGACGTCGGAGACCGGCTGACCGCGTCCAGTGTCCGGCGAGGCGGTCGTGGAGAACGCGGGGACGACGGGGACGACGTCCTTCGGCCGCACGATCGTGATCTCGGAGACGTCGCCGCACGCTGTCGGACCGGCACCGTGGTTGCGCCCATCGCCCGAATACGTGACGACCCACCGGTACACGCCCGGCGTGGCCGGCGTGTAGGCAGCCGACGTGTAGTCGCCGTTCCCACGCACGGCCACCGTCGAGGTGAACGCCGCGGATCCCGCGCAGGTCGGCGCCGTCGGCCCGTAGAGGTGGAAGGTGATCGCCCCGGTCGGGCTCGTACCGCCGCTCAGATGCGCGCTGTCGTGGACCGCCCCGCCGACGGTGATCGCCGCCGACGCGGTGCTCGTCAGCGCCGGCCGCGCCGCGACCGTCACGTCGACCGTCTCGGCAGCGTCGCCGCAG
Source organism: uncultured Solirubrobacterales bacterium (assembly GCA_963752905.1). Lineage (GTDB taxonomy): Bacteria > Actinomycetota > Thermoleophilia > Solirubrobacterales > Solirubrobacteraceae > Palsa-465. Next base: position 29,173 of record CAVWAC010000012.1, on the reverse strand, counting down.
CGCGTCGGCCCTGCGGGGCGGTTGTTGGCGTCACCGGAATATGTCGCCGCCCAGCGATAGGTGCCCGATGCTGTCGGTGTGAAGCGCTCTGAGTTGTAGGTTCCGTTGCCGGCCACCGCCGTTGCCGTGACGAACAAAGGCGGCGCCGAACACGTCCGGTCGTTCGGCCCGTGGAGGGCGAAGACGATCTCGCCAGTCGGCGCTGACCCGCGGCTGAGCGTGGCGGCGTCGTAGATCGACACCCCGGCCGGTCCGGACCGCGCACCGGCGAGGCTGAGCGCGCTGCTCGCGGTGGTCCGCAGGGCGGGGTGGCGGCGGAACACCTGCCCGGTCTCGAGCCGGTCGCCGCAGGCCGTCGACGCAGCCGCGTTGTTGCGGTCACCCGAGTACGCGGCCACCCAGCGGTAGCTGCCCGCCGCGCTCGGGACGAAGCTCGACGAGCGGTACGCGCCGTTGCCGACCACCGTCTGATGCATGGTGAAGGCCGGGCGTCCGGCGCAGGTCGCGTCATCGGGCCCGTACGCCCGGAAGGTGATCGTCCCGGTCGGGTTTGCCCCGCGGCTGAGGTACGCGGTGTCGCGCAGCGCGCCGCCGACGATGACCGGGAGCGAGGCAATGGTCCGCAGCGCGGGCGTGGCCGGTGTCACGATGACCGTCTCGGCGGCGTCGTCGCACGCCGTCGGGCCCGCGCCGAGGTTGTGCTCGTCGCCGGAGTAGACGACGACCCAGCGGTACGTCCCGGCCAGCGTCGCGGTGAACGAGGCCGAGGTGTAGGTGCCGTTGCCCGACACCGCGACGGTCGAGATGGCCGCCGGCGCCCCCGAGCACGTGGGCTCGTCGGGTCCATAGACCTCGAAGGTCAGCGTCCCGGTCGGGTCAGTGCCGCCGGTGAGCTCAGCGGTGTCGCGGATCGCACCGCCGGCCGCCATGCTCGGTGAGGCCGTCGAGGCGAGCGCCGGCTGCGCCGGCGGCGTCTTGGGGGTGACGAGAACCGACTCGCCCGGCTCATCGCACGCCGTCGGCCCCGCGGCCGCGTTGTTGGCGTCACCGGAGTAGGTGGCCCGCCAGCGGTAGGTCCCCGCCGCGCTCGGGGTGAACGAGGCCGAGCGGTACGCCCCGTTGCCGCGCACGCGCACGCGCGAGGTGGCGACCGGCGTGCCCGCACAGTTGGCGTCGTCGGGGCCGTAGGCCCGGAAGACGATCACCCCGCGCGGGTTCGCACCCCCGCGGAGAACGGCCAGATCGTGGATCGGGCCGCCGAGCTCGGTCGACTCCGAGGCCACGGTGGCGATCGCGGGATGGGCCGGTTGCAGGACGACGGTCTCGCTGCTCTCGCCGCAGGCCGTCGGCCCGGCCGCGTGGTTGCTGGCGTCGCCGGAGTAGTGCGCCACCCAGCGGTACGTGCCCGCCGCCGTCGCCGTGAACGGCTCAGAGTTGTAGGTGCCGTTGCCGTTGACCGGGACTCGTGAGGTGAACAGCGGATGGCCGGTGCAGCCGGGCTGGCGGGGGCCGTAGAGATCGAAGGTGATCGTGCCCGTCGGTGCGATGCCTCCGCTCAGCGTGGCGCTGTCGTGGATCTGCTGGGCGGTACGCGCCGAGCGCACGGCGGCGGCGCGACCCCGCCGGATCACGATCCCGGAGGCCGAGGTCGTGAGCGTGGGATCGGCCGGGCGGACGACGACCGTCTCGCTGTCGGCGTGGCAGCCGGTCGGGCCAGCGGAATGGTTGTTGGCATCGCCCGAGTACTCGACCACCCAGCGGTAGGTGCCCGCGGCGGTGGGCACGAACGCTCCGGATTGGTAGTAGCCGTTGCCGAGGACGGTCGCGGTCGACGTGAAGACCGGGGTGCCTGAGCAGGCGGCGTCGTCGGGACCGGAGAGGCGGAAGGTGATCGTGCCGGTCGGCGAAGCGCCGCCGCTGAGATGAGCGGTGTCCGACAGCGCCGCGGTGCGCAGCGCCTGGGAGCGGCGGGCCCGGTGGGTGCGGACGATGCGGTTCACGATTCCCGCCGCGGTCGACGAGAGGTCAGGGGAGGCCTTGCAGGTACGCAGCTCGAACGGCTCGGGGGCGACATAGTCCTTGAGCTCCGCGGTCTCGGACGCCGAGGAGGACCGCGAATGCATCCACGTCGAGGCGAACTCGCCGCACGGATGGCCGAGGCCCGCGAGGACCGCAGACAGGTTGATCGCCGCCTCGCCGAAGTTGAGCTTCGGGATGGTCCCGGCGTAGAAGCCGGGCAGGTAGGTGCGGATCGCGTCGCTGTTGTTGAAGCTCGCCTGGACCTGGCTCGCGCTGAGGTTGGACGCACTCTGCAGGGTGCCCTGGATCGCGCAGCCGGTGGCCGCGTCGGTCTTCGTGCTCACCCAGCGGTCGACCTGGACGCTCGCGCCGTTGCCGTGCGGCTCGAAGGAGATGACGATGTCGCCCGTCGTGCGGCACGGGATCCGGGCACCCGCCCCGTTCGTCCACAGGCGGGCGTCCTGGTTGAGCTCGAAGGTGACGAACACGGTGCCGTTGCTCGCCTCACGCGTGAAGGCGAGATACAGGTAGGCGTCGCCGCCGGGCGCGCGGTCGAGCGCCCGGTAGACATCGACGATGTTGGCGCTCTTCGGGTTCGCGCCGCCGTTCTGCGTGGTCAGGCCCCAGCTCACCGGGCGCGAACTCCTTCGAGCCCCCGGCGAAGATGTTGTCGACCGCGTTGGGGTCGACGGTGTGCTGCACCCGGCCGTCGGCCTGCAGCCCCTGCCAGTCGATCAGCCCGGGCACATCGTCCTGATTGCCGTCGCCGCCCTGGAACTGGCTGCCCGGAAGCGGGTCGGTCGTCGTGGTGACGTCGAACGCGAGCGCGACCTGGCCGAGCGCGGCGAGGATCGCGATGACGAGGACCGCGGCCAGCGTGGGCCGGGACGGACGCCAGGAGGTGACTGCTTTCACTGGACGACACCAACGCATGCCCTACCTCCGGGATGGTCGTCCCTGCCTATGACGGTATGACGCCGCGACGGTATCGCACGCTCGGGACAGAGCGGCTGCGGCGGCCGTCTTTGCATGAGTTGGTCCACTCAGCATGACCGGACGGCACCCGCAGCCTGCGGCTCCCCCCGCCGGCGTATGGGTAGTTTGCGCCCCCTGGCGATCCGCACAGCGACCGGATGGCGTGCGACCGGCGCGCCGGTACCTTCGCCGGCATGCTCGCGTCGTTCCCGCTGGCGTGGTTCCTGCTCGCGTTGCCGTTCGTGTCCGCGGCGATCATCGCCCAGGTGCAACCGCTGCGGCAGCTCGCCACGAAGCACAACTGGGTCACGTGGCCGGTCGGGCTGCTCAGCCTCGCCGTCCTGCTGGCCGGGCTGATGGGCCGCATCCCGGCCGTGTATGCGCTGCCGATGACGGTGCTCGCCGGTCTGGTCGCCGGTTACTCTGTGTTCTGGTCACCGCGGACGGACAGCGGCAATGACGACGATGACGACGACGGGCATTGGCGGCCGCCACCGCCCGAGGAGCCGCCGCCGCAGCCGATCGGCGAGGGCCCCGACTGGGACCGGTTCGACCGGCTCCGCCGCCAGTGGGAACGCCCCCGGGTTCCCGATTACCGCTGAGCATTACGCGGCAGCGCGGCGCGCCGACGCGTCATCCTCACTGTCCTCATCGCCATCGGCGTCCTCCGCCTCCGGCTCGCCTCGCGGATTCGGCAGACGCAGCGTCGCGCCGAGACCGAAGAGCACGAACGCCGCCCCCGCGAACGCCGCGAACCGGGCCGCGTCGGCGAGTGCGCGCGCTGATGCCGCGACGACCTGCTCGCTGCCGGGCTGCCGGCGCAGCGCGACGATCGCGCTGCCACCGCTGTCGCGGACAAGCTCGACCGTCGCCGCCTGACGCGCCGGCGGGAGACCGGGAACGTGCCGCAGCTCGCTCCGCAGCCGCGAGCCGAGCGTGGTCACGAGAATCGTCCCGAGGATCGCGATGCCAAGCGCCGAGCCGACCTGGCGGAAGGTGCTCTGGATCCCCGATCCCTGCCCGCTCTGGGCGACCGGGACCTCGGTCAGGATCAGGCCGGTGAGCTGGGCGGTGGCGAAGCCGACGCCGATGCCGTAGGCGACGAGCCAGGGGATCAGCAGCCACACCGAGACATCGGCGTCGAGCACGATGCCGAGCCCGGCGAGGCCGATCGTCTCGAGCGCGAGACCGAGTTGCACGACGCCGCGCGGTCCGAGCCGCGGAGCGAGCTGCGGCGTGGCTCCGCCGGCGATCAGCGTGCCGGCCGCGAGCGGGATCAGCACGGCCCCGGTCTGCAGCGCGCTCAGCCCGAGCGCCCCCTGCAGGAACAGCGGCAGCACGAACAGAACGCCGAACTCGCCGAGCGCGACGATCAGCGCCGCGATGTTGCCCTTGCGGAAACTCGGGATCGAGAACAGCGCGAGGTCGACGACGACCACCTTGCCGCGCCGGGCTCGGGCGCGCTCGATGACGACAAAGCCGATCAGCGAGGCGGCGGCGACGAGGAACGAGATCGCCACCGGTGAGATCGAGCCCGCCGGCCAACGGAGCAGCGCGAGCCGCTTCGTCGCCCTCCACCAGCCGTAGGTCTGGCCCTCGATCAGGCCGAACACGAGCGTCGAGAGGCCGATGATCAGCGTCGCCTGCCCGGGGAGGTCGAACCCGCGCCGGACATCGCGCTCGGAGGTCTCCGGGATGACGAGCAGCAGCCCGAGTACGATGGCGATGCCGATCGGCACGTTGATGAGGAACGCCCACCGCCACGACAGGTCGGTCGTCAGCAGCCCGCCGAGGAACGGGCCGATCGCCGCCATGCCGCCGATCGTCGAGCCCCAGATCGCGAACGCGATCGCCCGCTCGCGGCCGCGGAACATGGCGTTCACCGTCGACAGCGTGGCGGGGAGGATCATCGCGCCGCCGACGCCCTGCAGTAGGCGGCCGAAGATCAGCATGCCGCCGCTCTGCGCCGCCGCGGCGACGAGGCTCGCGGCCACGAACCACACCGTCCCCACCAGGAACAGACGCCGGCGCCCGACCATGTCCCCCACGCGTCCGAGCGTGATGAGCAGGCTCGCGAACACGAGCGAGTAGATCGAGTTCGTCCACTCGGCGGTCGTCGTCGTGACGTGAAGCTCGCGAATGATCGTCGGTACCGCGACGTTGACGATCGTCGCGTCGACGATGATCATCGCCACGCCGAGGGCGATGAACGGCATCGCGAGCCACCGCCGCCGGGCCCCGAACGCGGTCGGCGAGGGAGAGGCCGTCGTGCTCATCACTGCCGGTCCCGGACGGCCACCTAGCCGACGCGACGTATCGGCGGCACCTCGAAGCCGCCGTCGAACACCGCGCTGTCCGGCTCGTACATGCGCAGGAGCGGACGGAACGGACCGGCGGGCGTCGGCAGCCAGTTGGCGCGGCGCTGGGGCTCTGAGGGCTCGTCGCGCTGCATGACGATGCTCAGCAAGCCGTCGTCGTCCCGATGCAGGCCCGGCGTGCGGTCGCCGATCGAATAGCGATCGATTGGATTGGCGACGAGGAAGAACTCGGGCGTGTCGTACATCGTCACCGACCAGAAGGCCCGGACCGGCGGCTCGATGGCGAACCGCAGCTCGTAGCGGCCGTCGCCCTGGAGCGCGTCGCCGTCACCATCGAGGTAGGTCATGACGTAGGCGGCCTCGTAGCCGTGGTTGCCCCACAGTCCGGCGCGCGCGGCGAGCGCCCGCTGCATGTAGCGCGCGGGCCCGTCGGCGAGCTTCCACTGCGGCTCGTCGAGTGCCCCGACTTCGAAGCAGTCGAGGTTGTAGTCGAACACGTGGTAGGTCAGCTGCCATCCGTTCTGGCTCGCGCCCCCGGTCTGCGTGAGCGCCGCCTCCATCTGCTCGCGGGCCGCCCGCTGACCGTCGCGCAGCGCGGTCGCGAGCTCGGGGTCGGCAGCGACGTAGGGTGACTGCGGCTCGAGCAGCCCGAGCGGGGCGAAGCGCTCCTGCAGGGGCCGGTCGCGCTGCGCGGGCGGGAAAGCCTGCATCCACACCCGCAGCCGCTCATAGAACGCGAGGTCCTCGGGCACGCGGAGGTCGGGCTCCGGCACGCCCCGGCCCGGCGCTGTCGGCGTGAGCCGCAGGCCGCCCTGCAGCTCGCGCACCGCCGGAAGATCGTCCCCGCCGTCGACCGCCCAGCGCCCGACGATCGTCGCCACGGTCGTCGGCAGGCGGATCACGCGAGCGTCGTCCGGCTCCTCCCCCGCCCAGTCAGGCCCGGCGAGCAGGAACGAACCGGCGGCGGTGCCGGTCGCCCGATGGCCGACGTAGGCGAAGTTGTTCGTCCAGGCGTCGACGAACTGGAGGACGTAATAGCGGCCGCCGGTGTCGGGCACGTCGAGCCTGACCGGTCCGCCGGTGACGTCGAGGTTGGCGATCGAGTACATGGTGTCGTTGTTGACCGAGACGAACGTGGTTTCCGGGCCGGCGAGGCGCGTCGCGTGGCCGAACTCGTTGAACGGCGTGGCCGGGACCATGCCGAGCCCGTGGTTGCGGAAGCGCACGACCTCCTCGAGATTGAAGCCGAGGGGAAAGCCGTAGATGTACGCCTGCGCCGCGAGTGTCCCGAGATCGTCTGCCGCCACCTGTGCCTCCTTGTCCGTGGGGGATTGCCGGGCGGGAGCATGGCACGGGGCGGCGAGTCGCCGTCGTCACCCGAAGCGGGTGACGACGCGGAGGCTGGCGGCCTCTTCACTGACAGCCGGATCAACGTGAAAGGACCGCAACATGGCTGACACCCCGACCGACGTCCTCGTCGCCGGCTACCAGGACATCGCCACGGCGACAGCCGACTTCGAGTCGCTCGTCGCCAAGGTCAAGGACGGAGCGATCGAGATCGAGGGCGTCATCCTCGTCACCCACGACCACGACGGCAACGTGTCGGTCCGGCAGACCGGGGATCACCTCGGCCGCAAGGGTGCGGGCTGGGGCGGAGGTGTCGGCCTCGTCGTCGGCCTCTTCTCTCCCCCGCTGCTCGCCTCGATCGCCGTGGGGGCGGTCGCCGGCGGCGTGGTCGGCAAGTTCGTCGACAAGCGGGTCGCGGATGGGATCCACGACAAGATCGGCGAGAACCTGCCGCCCGGATCGGCGGGGATCATCGCCGTGTTCGACGACGGGCAACGCCTGGCCGTCGAGCAGACGCTCGCCGGCGCGCTGCTCCGCTCGATCGTGCAGAGCGACAAGAGCGGCGTCCGGGCGCTCCAGGACTCGCTCGCCGAGGCGATGGGCAAGTTCAGCCCCGACCGGACGGCGCTGCCGATCCCCAACCGGAGCTTCGGCGGCACGATCGGCCGCACGCTCGAGACCTCGGTGCCCGACTGGACGGTCGTCCCCGGGCCCAAGGCGCCCGACGGCGCCCCGAACGTGCTCATCGTCCTCATTGACGACGCCGGGTTCGGCAACCCGGACACCTTCGGCGGCCCGATCTCGACCCCGAACCTCACCCGCGTGCAGCAGGCCGGCCTGACCTACAACCGCTTTCACGTCACCGCGCTCTGCTCGCCGACTCGCGCCGCGCTGCTCACCGGCCGCAACCACCACCGCGTCGGCTTCGGCTCGATCGCCGAGTATCCGGGACCGTTTCCGGGCTACACCGCGGTGCGGCCGAAGTCGTGCACCGCGCTGCCACGGATTCTCAGCGAGAACGGCTACGTGACCGGCGGCTTCGGCAAGTGGCACCTCACCCCGGACAACGTCCAGGGCGCTGCCGGACCGTTCGACAACTGGCCGCAGGGCTGGGGCTTCGACCACTTCTGGGGCTTTCTCAGCGGCGCGGCCGGCCAGTACGACCCGATCATCACCGAGGACAGCACGACCCGCGGCGTCCAGCCCGGCAAGGACGGCGAGCTCTACTACTTCCCAAACGACCTCACCGACAAGGCGATCGAGTGGCTGCACGCCGTCCGCGCCCAGGACGTCGAGAAGCCGTGGATGATGTACTACTCGACCGGCTGCAGCCACGCCCCGCACCACGTCGGCAAGGAGTGGGCGGACAAGTACAAGGGCCGGTTCGACCAGGGCTGGGACACGCTCCGCGAGGAGATCTTCGCTCGTCAGAAGCAGCTCGGCGTGGTCCCACCGGAGGCCGAGCTGACTGACCGTCCGGACGTCTTCCCGGCCTGGGACTCGCTCACCGACGCCCAGAAGCAGCTCTACGCCCGCCAGATGGAGGTGTATGCCGGCTTCTCCGAGAACGCCGATTGGAACGTGGGGCGCCTGCTCGACGCAGTCGAGGACATGGGCGATCTCGACAACACCCTGGTCCTCTACATCTGGGGCGACAACGGCGCCAGCATGGAGGGCACCGACACCGGCTCGTTCAACGAGATGACGTTCCTCAACGCTCTCGTCCTCGACGCCGACCAGCAGCTCGCGCTGATCGACCAGTACGGCGGGATCGAGGGCCTCGGCGGCGACCATACGGCACCGCACTACGCGGCCGCCTGGGCCCACGCCGGCAACACCCCGTTCCAGTACGGCAAGCAGACCGCGAGCCACCTCGGGGGCACCCGCAACCCGATGGTCATCGCCTGGCCGAAGCGGATCACGGCCGGGGGCGACGTGCGCAGCCAGTTCACCCACTGCATCGACGTCGTGCCCACGGTGCTCGAGGCGGTCGGCCTGCCCGAGCCGACGATGGTCGACGGCATCGCCCAGGAGCCGATGGACGGCACGAGCTTCCTCTACACGCTCGACGACCCGGGGGCCGAGGAGCGGCACACGGTGCAGTACTTCGAGTTCGGCGGAAACCGCGGCATCTACAAGGACGGCTGGTGGGCGGCCTCGCGCCCCGACCGCCTGCCCTGGGATTTCTCCCCGGAGACGCTGAAGCGCTTCGGCCCCGGCTCGGGCTGGGATCCCGATCGCGACGCCACGTGGGAGCTGTACTACCTGCCCGACGACTTCTCCCAGGCCCACAACCTCGCCGCCGAGCGTCCGGACAAGGTCACCGAGCTCCAGGAGCTGTTCTGGCAGGAGGCCGAGCGCAACCACGTGCTGCCGCTGATGGGCGGCCTGTCGGTCATCTACGGGCTGCTCCCGCCGCTGCCGACGACGACGCGGTTCACGTTTAGCGGCGACGTCCAGAACATCCAGCGCGGGATGGTGCCCCGGATCTTCGGTCGCTCGTACGCGATCGAGGCCGAGCTCCACGTGCCCGACGGCGGTGCCGAGGGGGTGCTCGTCGCCAACGCCGACTTCATCGGCGGCTTCGCCCTCTGGGTCGACGGCCAGGGTCTGCTTCACCACACCTACTCGCTGCTCGGCGTCGAGACCTACAAGCAGGTCTCAAGCGAGCCACTGCCAAGCGGCGACATCACGGTCAAGATGCTGTTCGAGTCCGAGGCGAACGCGCCGGGCTCCGGCGGCGAGGTGACGCTCTGGGTCGGCGACCGGCAGATCGGTGAGGGGCGCATGCCCCGCACCGTGCCGATCGCCTTCTCCTCCTACGCCGGGATGGACGTCGGCCGCGACAACGGGCTCGTCGTAGACCTCGACTACGAGGACCGGGCCCCCTACGTGTTCACCGGCACGGTCAAGCAGGTCGTGTTCGACCTCAAGCCCGCCGGCGCGCATGAGGACGAGCACGCGCTGCACCAGCACGCGAGCCACAACGCGGTCGCGCAGGGGGTCGCCGCGTAGAGGTTGTTACGGCGACGGCGTCTCCCTGTGCTCTGCCCGGACGGGTCAGATTGCGTGGCTAGGCGGTGGCTCCGGCGGCGGCCCGCACGGCCTGGCCGTCGGCGTCGAACAGCCCCTCGACCGAGAAGTACCGCTCGCCGGTGTCGTAGGAGAACGTGAGGACGACGCTTCCGTCGGGGATGTCGGGCAGCTTCTTGGCCACCGCGGCCAGGGCGGCGCCCGAGGACGGGCCGACGAAGATCCCCTCCTCGCGGGCCACCCTCACCGCGTACGCGAAGGCATCCTCCTCACTGACCCCGATCACTCCGTCGATCGCGTCGAGGTGCAGGTTGTGCGGCACAAACCCGGCGCCGATCCCCTGGAGCTTGTGCGGCGAGGGGGCGCCGCCGCTGATGACCGGAGATTTCTCCGGCTCAACAGCGAAGGTCTGCAGCCGGGGGAAGGCCTCCTTGAGGACCTCGCTGACCCCGCTGATGTGCCCGCCGGTCCCGACGCCGGTGATGAGAAAGTCGATGCCGGCGGGGAAGTCCTCGAGGATCTCGACGGCCGTCTGCCGGCGGTGAACCTCGACGTTGGCCTCGTTCTCGAACTGCTGCGGCATCCAGGCGCCCTGAGTGGTGGCGACGATCGCGCCCGCGCGCTCGATGGCTCCCTTCATTCCCAGCTCGCGCGGCGTCAGCTCGAGGTCCGCGCCGTAGACGGCGAACAGCCGCCGGCGCTCGATCGACATCGACTCCGGCATCACCAGCAGCAGGCGGTAGCCCTTGACCGCTGCGACGATCGCGAGGCCCACGCCGGTGTTGCCCGAAGTCGGCTCGACGATCAGGCTGCCGGGACCGAGCAGGCCGCGGCGCTCGGCATCCTCGATCATCGAGAGCCCGATGCGGTCCTTGATGCTTCCACCCGGATTCGCGCGTTCGGCCTTCATCCACACCTCGACCCGCGGATCGAAGAGCCGATTGATGCGGATGTGCGGCGTATTGCCGATCGTCTCGAGAATCGTGTCGTATCTCATGCTGGTCTCCGTGTCCGTGGCCTGGTCAGATGTTGAATTCGATGAGGTCGTCGGCCCGATGCGCATCGTCGGTCTGGCGCTCGACGCGCGCCGTCGGCGTGACGATGGAGTACGGCGGCACGCTGGCGGTCAGCCAGACGTTCCCGCCGATCCGGCTGCCGTGCCCGATCACCGTCTGTCCTCCGAGGATCGTCGCGTTGGCGTAGATGACGACGTCATCGCCGATCGTGGGATGGCGCTTGACGTTCTCGAGCCGCTTGTTGACGCGGACGGCGCCGAGCGTTACCCCCTGGTAGAGCCGGACGCGCTCGCCGATGACCGCCGTCTCCCCGATCACGATCCCCGTGCCGTGATCGATGGCAAACGACGCTCCGATTCGGGCTCCGGGATGAATGTCGATGCCCGTCGCGCGATGGGCAACCTCGGTGACCAGCCGCGGAAACAGCTTGATTCGCCCCTGCAGCTCGTGCGCGATGCGATACGTGGCGATGGCGAGAAACCCCGGATAGGCGACGATCACCTCGTCGACGCTGCTCGAAGCCGGGTCGCCGTCATGGATCGCCTGAGCATCGTCGAGCAGGGCGGCGCGGATGGCGCCCAGCCGGGCGAAGAGGTGCTCCACTACTGGCGGATGTGCCATATCGCCGGCCTCGGACCCTGGCCACTCAACGGCGCGCTCGAGCAGGACGCCGAGGGCGGCGACGTCGTCGGCAAGGGCCTCCGGTCCGCTGGCAAGCTCGGTCGCGAAATGCGGAAACAGCAGCGCGAGCGTCCCGTACGTGAAGCGCTCGGCCAGCTCGCGCATCCCGGCGGGCAGCGGGTGCTCGCGGCGATCGGCGGCGAGCTCGTGAAGCAACTCCGCGCACGCCTCCGCGGCCACCGTTTCCCCGGCGGGGCGACCCGCCCCGCGGTCGTGCCCACCCGGGCCGCGCGTGTGACCGGCTTCGAATGCCTGACGTGCCATCCCCTGCGATTCTCGCCGGATTTGCCGCGACTGACATCCGTACCGGTTACAAAGTCAAGTGATTTGATCTACTTAGTATCGATACGTAGTTTGCCCGGTTGGCAAACCCGGCTCGCAGCGCCTGCTCGGGGTTGGCGGGCTTGCGGGGCCTCAGTCGAGCTTGCCCGACCCGGCAGCGCGGGCCGTGAAGCCGCCGCCGCGGCCGCGGAGGATGATCGCGAAGCAGACCGCGAGCAGTGCCCCGGCGAGCGGTCCGACGACGTAGACCCAGTAGCTGGTCCAGTCGCCGCTCACGAGCGCGGGCCCGAAGGAGCGGGCGGGGTTCATCGAGGTGCCGCTCACCGGGGCCGACCACAGGCCGGCCAGGGCGATGTACCCGCCGACGCCGAGTGCCCCGATCGTCCCCACGTTCTGGGCCGATGACGCGGTCCCGAGGATGACGCTGACGAGCACGGCGGTGAGGGCGATCTCCATCAGCAGTGCCTGCCAGTCGTGGTATCCCGGCCCGGGCAGCGTCGCCCCCAGGTGCTCGATGTTGCCGAACACCGCGAGCAGGAACAGGCACGCGAGGGTGGCGCCGATCAGCTGGACGACGATATAGCCGAGGGCGCGGCGCCAGGGGAAGTCGCGGCGCAGTCCGAAGGCCATCGTCACGACGGGATTGAGATGCGCGCCGGAGACGGCGCCCATGAAGAGGATGATCGCCATCACCATCAGGCCCGGAGCGACGACCGCCGCCGCGAGGCTGATCTGGCCCTTGGCGTGGAGGATCCCGCCGCCCGCCGCGACGAGCACGAGCATGAACGTGCCCAGCAGCTCGGAGAACAGGCGTCGGTATTCGAGTTGCGGGTTGTCGAAGTCCTTGGGGTCGCCGAACTCCAGCATCAGCATGTGCTGGGCTCGGACCGGGTCGTGGACAGTGAGACCGGGTGCGGCGGGCTGAGAGGTGCTCATCGTGCTCTCGATGCTCGCAACGCTGGAGGACCTGGGCATCATGCGATCCGGGTGATGCCCCGGGCCCCCAGCCCCCCGGCGCCCGGTCCCGGAATGAAGCGCGCGGCCGGGGCCGCGACTCAGCTGCCCGTCCCGAGCAGGAACGCCGGCGCGCTGATCTGGATCCCGGCCGCGCGGCTGAGCTGCGCGAGCTGGCCGAGCCAGAGCCCGTAGTAGGCGCCGACGACCGCGGGCAGCGTCGGGTGGTCAGCGCCGATCGAGCCGAGCACCGGATTCCCGGCGAAGTGCGCGACGGCGCCGAGGCGGGCCATGTCGATCGGCGCCCCGTAGAGCCCGGGAGCCGGGATTCGGGTCGGCACGAACCGCCGCCCGGACCCGAGCGTCGGGAAGCTGCCGACCCGGGTCACGAAGCTTCGGTTTCGGCCGCCGACGATGCCCGACCACAGCAGCCGGGCATCGCCGCGGTCCCAGTTGAACTCGGGGATGACGTTGTGGAAGTCGGTGAGCTCGCGCAGATCGTGCGTGCGCACATCGAGCATGAACAGGTCACTGCGGAAGCTGGGATCGGAGAAGTCGGCGAGGAACTGCACCGTGCCGGCCGATCCCGGCCACGGCGCGTCGAAGCCCGTGCGCTGCGCGGCGGCGATGACGAGGTCGTACCACGATCCCGCGGCCGCGTTGCGGTTGCTCATGAAGATGACGTCCCGCATGTCCGGCGTGAACACCGCCTGCTCCTGGTAGGCCGGGGTGTCGTCGCTGAGCAGGGTCACCCGGGGATGGGCCGGCGAGGCGCCCGCGCCGTACAGCCGCATGAAGTACAGCTGCTGGTGCATCCAGCCCGGCGCCGCGGCCTGAAACGGCGAGCGCCGCGGGCCGAAGGCGGTGAACAGGAAGCCACTGCCGTCGGGCGCCCACTGCTGGGTCTCGTAGACGCCGAACGCGGGCCCGACCACCCGGACATGGGCGAGGCGGGGGCGGCCGTGGCGCGGGGTGACGAAGTCCGCGAGCATGATCTCCCAGCGCTGACCGCCGGCCGCGAGTGGGTAGGCCTCGGTCCGCGTCCAGGCGAGATGCCGCCCGTCCGGCGACCAGTAGGGGTGATAGTTGTCGTAGGGAACCCCGCTCGCCGCGCCGTAGCGCGCACCGCCGCTGGGATCGCCGGCTGCGGTCAGGCGGGTGATCTGCGACCCGTTCGGCCGCATCACGTACAGGTCGCCCCCGTAGCCGCCGAGGCACGGATTGCCGAGATGCACCGGCTGGTCGCTGTAGGAGCAGAAGAGGATCCAGTCGGCCTGGGGGCGCTCCTCGGCGAAGCCGTTGGGGCCGCGCAGCCGCCCGCAGGTCAGACAGTGACGGTCGCGGCCGTCGAGCCGCGAGCGCCAGACCTGGAGAAGCCCCGAGCGGTCGGGCTCCTGGGAGAGCACCTGCCCGTCAGGGGTCCAGGACGGCGTCTGGCCGAACGTGTAGGCGTTCGTGCGGACGACGAACGGGGCGAGGAAATACGGGCCGGGCGTCGCCGCCGACGCCACTCCGGCCGCACCGGCCGCACCGAGCAGCACCGCCGCCACGACCACGAGGCAGACACGCGCGCGGCGGACCGGCGAGCGGAGCAGCGATCGACCGGCGCGGAGCGTCGACACGGAGGCCATTCTGACCGCCGGGGCCCCACGGCGGTGAGAACGTAATCGGATAGGCTTGCCGGGTGGGTCCGGCGCGGCGGCCGGACGGGTTGCATCGGGGAACAGAGAGGAGCACGAGAGCACCGTGATCACCGCGGACGAGATCGCCGGCATCCCCCTGTTCGCCTCCCTGCCCGAGGCGGTGCGCGAGCGGCTCTCCCGCGCCGTCGCCGACGTCAGCCTCGCGCCCGGCGAGTACGCCGCTCCCGAGGCCAGCGAACGCGCGCTGTTCGCGGTGATCGAGGGACGGATCGAGGCGGTCAAGCTCGTCGACGGGATCGACCGCGTGGTCGGGCAGCGCGATCCGGGCGAGCTGTTCGGCGAGGTCCCGATCGTGCTCGGAACGGTGTTCCCGGTCGGCTTCCGGGCCGCCGAGCGTTCCCGGGTGATGCGCATCGAGGCCGGCGACTATCACACGATTCTCGCCGTCCGGCCGGAGATCGCCCAGGAGATGGGCCAGCTCGCGAGCCACCGGATGACGGGCTCGCACGGCCTCCAGGGGATCGCGGCCGAGCCGCCGCCGCCCCGTGCGGTCGTCGTCGGGCACCGATGGGACGCGGCCTGCGCCGAGCTCCGGCACTTCCTCGACCGAAACCAGGTGAGCTTCCGCGCCGTCACCGCCGATGCCGCCGACGCCGACGAGCAGTGGGGCGGCCCGCTGCCCGACGAGGCGGACTGGCCTGCGGTCCGGGTGATCGGCGGCAAGACGGTCATCCAGCCGTCGCTGCGGCGGCTCGCCGAGCTGCTCGATCTCGGCACCGAGCCGATGGCCGCGGAGTACGACACGGTGATCATCGGCGCCGGCCCGTCCGGGCTGGCCGCGGCGGTGTACGGCGCCTCGGAGGGCCTGCGGACGATTGTCATCGAGCGCGAGGCGCCGGGCGGCCAGGCGGGGACGTCGTCGCGAATCGAGAACTACCTCGGCTTCCCCTCCGGCGTGTCGGGCGACGAGCTGGCCAGCCGTGCCCTCCAGCAGGCCCGCCGGCTCGGGGCCGAGACGCTCGTCACCCGGACGATCCGGCGGATCGACGTCGGCTCGCACCAGGTGCATCTCGACGGCGGCGACGTGATGCGCGCCACGACGATCATCCTCGCCTGCGGCGTGTCCTGGCGGCAGCTGTCGATCGACGGGTTCGACCGGCTCGTCGGGAAGGGCATCTCCTACGGCGCGGCGCGGAGCGAGGCGCCGAACGCCCACGGGCTCGACGTGCACATCATCGGGGCCGGCAACTCGGCCGGCCAGGCTGCGATGTTCTTTTCCACCCATGCCCGCAGCGTCACCGTCCTCTGCCGCGGCGAGACGCTGAGCAAGAGCATGTCCCAGTACCTGGTCGACCAGCTCGCCACGCGCGCGAACATCGAGATCCGCTACTGCACCGAGGTGGCGGGCGCCCACGGCGAGGTCTCGCTCGAGGCGCTCGATCTCCACGACTCCGCCACCGGCGAGACGACGCGAGAGCCCTCGGGAGGCCTGTTCATCTTCATCGGCGCCGACGCCCAAACCGCCTGGCTGCCGCCGGAGATCGCCCGCAACGACCGCGGCTACGTCCTCACCGGCCCGGACATGCGCGCGGCCGATCGCTGGCCGCTCGAGCGCGATCCCTACCTGCTCGAGACAAGCGTGCCCGGCACCTTCGCCTGCGGCGACGTGCGCTACGGCTCGATGAAGCGGGTCGCGGCCGCGGTCGGCGAGGGCAGCATGGCGATCGCCTTCGTCCACCAGTTCATGCGCGACGCGACCGAGCGCGAAGCGCGCGCGACCGTCGCCCAGCCGGCAGCAACGACGTGACGCGGCGGCTCACCGTGCTGGTCGCGACCGCGCTCGTCGCGCTCGGGCTGCAGCTGGCCCCGGCCGGCGCCCACAGTCCGGGCCGGTCGACACTGCGCGGCCACATCGCCTCGGCCGGGGCCGGCCTCGCGGCGGCGCGCGTCACTCTCTACCGGGCCGGCGGAGGGCGTGGGGCGGCGCCGACGGCGCTGGCAAGCAGCGTGACCGGCGCCGACGGGTCGTTCACGCTGTCCTACCGCGCTCCGACGACCGCGGGCGCGGTCCTCTACCTGCTGGCCAGCCGGGGCGGCGCCGTGCGGCTGGCCGCTGTGCTCGGCGCGCCGCCGGCACCGCGGCGCGTGACCGTCGACGAGCGCACGACCGTCGCCGCCGGTTTCGCGCTCGCGCAGTTCATCTCGGCGCGGGGGATCGCCGGGCCGGCGCCGGGCCCGCAGAACGCGGCGGCCATGGCCGGCAACCTCGCTGAGGTTCGCAGCGGGGGTCTCAGTCCCGTGCTCGCGGCCGCCCCGAACGGGCGGGCGACGTCGACCCTGCCGACGTTCGACTCGCTGGCGAACCTGCTCGTCAGCTGCGCCCGCTCGCGCGGGGGCTGCCCGGCGCTCACCCGGCTCGCGACGCCGCCCCGCGGTGTCGCCCCGCGCGGCACGCTGCAGACCATCGCCGACATCGCGCGCGACCCATGGCACAACGTCGCCGGTCTGTTCACGCTTGCGGCCACGGGCCCGGCGCCGTATCAGCCCGCCCTCGGCGCCTCCGCTCAGCCCGACGCGTGGACGCTCGCGCTGCGCTTCGACGGCGACGGCCGCTCGCTCGACGGCCCGGGCAACATGGCCATCGATGCGCGCGGCGACATCTGGGTGACGAACAACTACGTGTACTCGCCGAGCATCCTCACGCCGGTGTGCGGCGGTCAGCTGGTGATGGAGTTCACGCCGAGCGGCCGCTACGTCCCCGGCTCCCCGTTCGGCGGCGGGGGCGTCAACGGGGCCGGCTTCGGAATCACGCTCGACCCGCACGGCGATCTGTGGCTGGGCAACTTCGGTTTCGCAGCGGCGGACTGCCAGGCCAAGCCGCCCCACAACAGCGTCTCGGAGTTCAACGCCGCCGGGCATCCGCTGTCGCCAAGCACGCATGGCACGTTCACCGGGGGCTTCGCCCGGGGGCAGATCAGCTGGCCGCAGGGCACCGTCTCCGATCGCGCCGGGAACATCTGGATCGCCAACTGCGGCAACGACAGCGTCACCCGCTACGCCGACGGTGATCCCGGGCGGACGAGCCAGCTGACAGGGCTCGGGATCACCAAGCCGTTCGACATCGCCTTCAACGGCCGCGGTCAGGCGTTCATCACCGGCAATGGCAACAGCACGGTGGCGATCGTCAACCCCAACGGCACGCCGATCGCGGGCTCACCGATCCGCGGCGACGGGCTGGGCAAGCCGCTCGGCATCGCCGCCGACAGCGCCGGCAACATGTGGGTGTCGAACTCGGGGAGCGTCGATGTTCCCTGCCCCAGCTTCCGTCCCGGCCGCTCGACGGCGGGCTCGGTCACGCTGATCGGCGCACACGGCGTCGCGCATGCCGTGCCGTTCACCGGCGGCGGCCTGACCATCCCCTGGGGCATCGCCGTGGACGGCCACGACAACGTGTGGGTGGCCAACTTCGGCGGCAGCCGGCTCTCGGAGCTCTGCGGCATCCGGGTGGCCGCCTGCCCGCCCGGCCGGCGCACCGGTCAGCCGATCTCGCCCGCGACCGGCTACGGCTTTGACGGGCTGACCCGCAACACCGGCGTGCAGATCGATCCGTCGGGCAACGTCTGGGTGGCCAACAACTGGAAGCCCGTCCCCTATCTGCCCGGCAATCCGGGCGGCTATCAGCTCGTCGCCTTCGTCGGGCTCGCCGGGCCGCTGCGCACGCCACTCATCGGTCCACCGCACGCGCTCTGATCGGCCCCCGTGGCCCGGTCTCGCCCGGACCAGTGCCCATCCGTAGTCCGTCCCATCTGGGGGCCGTGAAAGGGACGGATGCCCGGCCTGGGCGGCGGACGGACCATCGAGGTATGCCATCACGGACGATTCGATCGACCCGGCGAACGGCACTCGTGGCCGCGGGACTCGCGCTCGTTCCCGCCGCGGCGCTCGCCACGGGGACTTCGTCGTTCTCTGGGCGCACCGCACAGAAGGTCCCGATCAGCTTCCGCTCGAACGGCCGGACGGTCAGCAACTTCAAGACGAACCTCGACGTCTTCTGTGTCACGGCCTACCCCTCGTCTCGCAGCGACATCGAGATCGTGAGCGTCGCTCCCAAGCGGACGGCGGCGCTCAAGTCCGGGAAGTTCTCCTTCAAGCTCCCCACTGTGAGCAAGAACACCTTCACCACGGTGAGCGGGACGATCCGCGGCCGCACCGCGAGCGGCACGCTGAAGAGCTCGTTTGACAAGACGTGGATGGTCTACAACCCGTTCACCGGCTACTACGACGTCGCGATCGCCGCCTGCGCCGGCAAGACGACCTGGACCGTGAAGCGGCGCTGATTCGCCCGCAGAACGTTCGGATACGGGTGCTACAGGTCCTGCCCGGAGATGAACCGGGCGAGCTTCGTCTCCGGCGCCGGCCGCGAGGTCCGCGACTCGCGCCGGTCGGCGCTGACGAGCAGCGAGTTGACGGTGTGGATCCCGATGTAGCGCAGCGGCTCGGGCTCCCATTGGCGCCCGATCGGGGCGACCCACGGGAGGCGGGTGAGCTCCGTGTCCTCGCCGAGCAGCAGGTCGCGCAGCGTGCGGCCGGCGAGGTTGGCCGCGGCGACGCCCTCGCCGACGTAGCCTCCCGCCCAGGCGATCCCGGTGTCCCGGTCGAGCCCGACGGCGGGCAGCCACTTGCGGGAGACGCCGAGTATCCCGTGCCAGGCCTGGTCGACGCCGATGCCCTCGAGGGCCGGGAACAGACGGGCGAGACGGTCGCGCAGCGCGTTCACGGTGCGCTCGGGCGGCCGGCTCTGCTGCTCGGTCACCGAGCCCCATCGGTACGGCACGCCGCGCCCGCCGATGGCGATGCGGCCGTCGGCGGTCCGCTGCAGATACACGTAGCGATGCTGGCCGTCGTGCAGCGTTTCGCAACCGTCCCAGCCGATCCGCCGCCAGAGCTCCTCGGACAGCGGCTCGGTGACGATCATCGAGCTACCGAGCGGCACGAGCATGCGGCGCAGCCCGGGCAGGCGGGCGGTGTAGCCCTCGGTGGCCCGCACGATGTAGCGGGCGCGCACCGTGCCACCCGGCGTGACCGCCACCCCCGGGCGGACCTCGGTCACCCGGGTCTGCTCGTGGATGACCGCACCGGCGCGCTCCGCCGCGTCGGCGAGCCCGCGGGCGAGCGCGGCCGGCTGCACCCGGGCGCAGTGGGCGAAGTACCGCGCCCCGAGCACGCCGTCGACCGCCACCCGTGCGGTCGCCTCCTGTGCGGTGAGCAGGTGACTGTCCTCCGGTCCCATCCCCCAGGCGTGATCGGCGGCGACCACCGCGCGCACGCGCTCGAGCTCGAGCGGCGTCTGGGCCACCATCAGCGTTCCCCCCTGGACGAAGTCGCAGTCGATCCCCTCGCGCGCGACGACGGCGCCGACCTCGTCGACGGTGTGAGCGATCGCGTGCTCGAGCGCGACGGCGCCGCTGCGCCCACCGCGCTTCGCCCACGCCTCCTTGGACCCGGCGAGCTCGCCGAGCACCCAGCCTCCGTTACGCCCGGAGGCGCCGAAGCCGGCGATCTCGGCCTCGAGCACGACGACGTCGAGCGACGGGTTGGCCCGGCACAGCTCATACGCGGTCCACAGCCCGGTGAAGCCGGCGCCGATGATGCAGACGTCGGCCTCGCGGAAGCCGCTGAGCGCCGGCCGCGGCGGGGCGAGGGGCGAGAGCTGGGCCAGCCAGCGCGATACTCCGGCGTAGCGGTCCTGGAACGCGGAATCAGACATGGCGATGCACCGGCTCACGCGTGTCGGCGAGCTGCTCGATGAGATCGGCGGCGAGCGCCGTGCCCGCCGTCTGGCGCAGTCGCCGGCCGGCGGCGGCCGTGCGGGTGCGGATGGTCTCGTCGGTGAGCACTCGGGCCACGGCGCCGGTCAGCTCCTCCTCGGAGAAGGTGTAGGTCGGGACGCGCACGCCGAAGCCGGTCTCGTGCACCCGCTGCGCGTTGTCGTGCTGATCCCAGAAGATCGGCAGCGCGACCATCGGCGTGCCGAACCACATGCACTCGGTCGTCGTGTTGTTGCCGGCGTGGGTGATCACGGCATCGACGTGCGGAAGGACTGAGATCTGCGGCAGAAACTCCTGCCCGGTCATGTTCTCGGCCAGTTCGAGCTCGGCGTGCTGGGGTCCCTTGCTGACGACGAACCGGTACGGGGTGCGGCCGAGCACGTCGATCAGCCGCCGCATCAGCTCAACGTCCCCGGCGCCGAGCGAGCCCATGCTCAGGTATACGAGCGGACCCGTGCCGGCGGGCGGATCCCAGTCGGGGTCGGTCGCGCGGACGCTCGTCTCGAGGTTGTGCCACGTCGGCGCGAGCCGCTTCCGGCGTGGATAGTCGAGCTCGGCCGGATAGAGCATCAAATTGAGCCACGGCGACTCGTGGATCATCTCGGGCTGCGGCAGAGGCGGCGCGCCGCGCTGGCGGCAGAACTCCGAGAACCCGGCCTGGAGCTCGCCGGTCTGCCGCGAATACTCGGCGTGGAACTCGGCCCAGTCGGCGTCGTCCTCTGACGGGAGGCCGGAGAACCGCGGCGGGAGCGCGGGGTCGGGCAGCTCGAGCGGGTTGCAGGAGGCGATCCGTACCCACGGCGTGCCGCGAGCCGGAATGGCCGGGAACGAGACGACGTTGTCCTCGACGATCACGTCGGGCTCGAGCTCGCCGAAGATCTCGACGAGGCGCTCGTCGACATAGCGGGCACCGTCGATTAGCGCCTCCCACGTCGGAGCGATGAAGCTCCCGAGCTGCTCGCGGGTGCTCTGGCGGAACACCGGAGCGGTGTCACGGATGAAGTCCTTCCAGAACTGGCCCGGCTCCTCAGGGGTCTCCGGCGCAGGGGCGAGGCGCATCAGCCGCTCTTCGAAGCCCTTGGCCTCGAGCGTGCCGCCGAATGACTCCTCGACGACGAACACGACACGGTGGCCCCGTGCCCTGAGCACGTCGCCGATGCCGACGCAATTGTTCGTCGGCCCAAATGCCCCTTCGGGGAAGAAGACGATGGTTCTGCGCCTCCGTTCGCTGATGGTCACAGCGTATTGGGCGGCGCGCCCGCGTGGCGTGACGTCGGCGGCCATCAGGTGCCTTCACCCACATGGGGTGATGCACCGCACCCGTGCGGACTGGAGCATCGCACTGCCAATCGAGAGGGAGCGTGATCGTGAGCGATAAGGTCGAGGCGAACCCGGCGAAAGACGGCTCTGCGGACGGCGCCCAGAGCGCCACGAGCACCCCGGCCCGCCCGCCGGACACGATGCCGCAGAGCGCCGCGGCGCCGTCACCGTTTCCCCCGATCGCCGACTATGCGTTCCTGTCGGACTGTCACACCGGTGCGCTCGTCGCACCTGACGGCTCGATCGACTGGCTGTGCGTCCCGCGCTTCGACTCGCCGAGCGTGTTCGGCACCCTGCTCGACCGCGGCGCCGGCTCGTTCCGGCTCGCCCCGTTCGGGATCAACGTCCCCAGCGGGCGCGTCTACGAGCCGGGCACGAACACGCTCATCACCTCGTGGAAGACACCGACGGGGTGGGCGACGGTGCGCGAGGCGCTGACGCTCGGTCCTCGTCGGGGGGAGGACACGATCACCCCGCACACGCGGCCGCCGACCGACGAGGACGCCGAGCACATGCTCGTCCGGACGATCGCCTGCGTCGACGGCGAGGTCGAGATCGAGCTCGTCTGCGAGCCGGTGTTCGACTACGGCCGCGTGCCGGCGACCTGGACGCTGTCCGAGGACCGGCACACGGCGACGGCGACCGGGGGCGACCAGACGATCCGTATCGACACCGACCTGCTGCTCGGCATCGAGGGCGGCCGGGTCCGGGGCCGGCATGTGCTGGGGTTCGGCGAGGAGGTCTACTGCGCGCTGTCCTGGGACGACGGGCTCGAGCCGCCGGCCACCGTCCAGGACGCCAACGACCGGCTCCAGGCGACGACGCGCTTCTGGCGCGCGTGGCTCGGGCGGGCGCGCATCCCCGACCACACCCTGCGCCCCCTCATCCAGCGCTCGGCGCTGACCATCAAGGGGCTCACCTACATGCCCACAGGAGCGACGGTCGCGGCGCTCACCACCTCGCTGCCGGAGACGCCCGGCGGCGAGCGTAACTGGGACTACCGCTACACCTGGATCCGCGACTCGACCTTCACCCTCCAGGCGCTGCACTACCTCAACCTCGACTGGGAGGCCGACGAGTTCATGCAGTTCATCGCCGACCTCGAACTGACCGAGGACGGCGCGCTGCAGATCATGTACGGCATCGACGGCCGCCGTGACCTCACCGAGTCGCTCATCAAGGAGCTCTCGGGTTACGCCAGCGCGCGCCCCGTGCGGGTCGGCAACGGCGCTTTCGACCAGCGACAGAACGACGTGTTCGGCGCCGCCTTGGACTCGGTGCTGCTGCACACCCGGCGTAGCCAGCGGCTGCCGCGGCGGCTGTGGCCGCTCGTGCAGTCCCAGGCCGCGGGCGCGATGGCGGTCTGGCGGGACCCTGATCAGGGCATCTGGGAGGCCCGCGGCAAGCCGCAGCACTACGTGTCCTCCAAGCTGATGTGCTGGGTGGCGCTCGACCGCGCCTCGAAGCTCGCCGCCATCCAGGGCGAGGCGGAGCTCTCGACGGGCTGGCGCAAGGTGGCCGACGAGATCAAGGCCGACATCCTTGAGCACGGCGTCGACAAGCGCGGTGTGCTCTGTCAGCACTACGGCACCGAGGCGCTCGACGCCTCGACCCTGCTCGCGGCGAGCTTCGGCTTCCTGGCGCCGGGTGACGAGCGGCTGCGGGCCAGTGTGCTGGCGATCGCCGACGAGCTGACCGAGAGCGGCTTCGTGCTGCGCTACCGCACCAATGAGACCGATGACGGGCTGTCCGGCAAGGAGGGCACCTTCCTGATCTGTTCGTTCTGGCTCGTCTCGGCGCTCGTCATCATCGGCGAGATGCAGCGGGCCCGCGACCTCATGGAGAAGCTCTCGCGGATCGCCTCGCCGCTCGGCCTCTACGCCGAGGAGTTCGACGTCGACACCGCGCGTCACCTCGGGAACTTCCCCCAGGCGTTCTCGCACCTCGCGCTCGTAGAGGCGGCCGGGCGGATCGTGCTCGCCGAGCGCATCCAGGAGCTGGGCGGATGAGCATCGGGCAGTCGCGACGGCTGACTTAGACTGGCGCCATGCCCTGCCTCCTCGCGCTGCTCGCGCTGATCTCGCCGCGGCTCGTCCTCTTCCTGATGGCGATCTTCGGCAACGTGCTCAGCCACGCCTACCACAACTGGCTGATCCCGCTGATCGGGTTCTTCGTCCTACCGTGGACGACGCTCGCCTACGCCGCCTTCTGGGACTGGGCTCCCGGGCATCACGTGCGCGGAATCGACTGGTTCTTCATCGTGCTCGCCTTCCTGCTCGATCTCAGCTCCTGGGCCGGGGGTCGGAGCGCCCGAGCCGCTCGCGGGTAGCGCCGCCGCGTCCGCGTCCGGCGGGGTCGTCGTCGTCGGCGGCGGTGGTGGCGGCGGCGGCGCGGTGAGGGTCGCGCTCATCTTGATCGCCCGCACCGCGCCGGTCGCGCCGGATTGGAGGGTGACTCCCAACGCCACGACGAAGATGCCCGGGATGAACAGCGTCTTGGAGCCGAGCATGAGGATGCCCACTCGCCCGAGGATGTAGGGCGGAGCGCACACGGTGGCGCTCAGCGCGCCGCCGAGCGCCGCCGACCAGAAGCGGTCGGTGCGCGAGCGCTCGGGCGGCTTGACCCCGATGATGCGGGCCGGCACAGCGATGTAGGCGAACATCATCAGCCCGCAGGTGATCCCGAGGCTGAGGGTGAACCAGGGGTGCGGATTGCGGGTGGCGATCGTGGTCGAGAAGGCGAGCAGGATGCCGAGCACGCCGCCGTATCCGGCGATCGTGCGCAGATGCTTCCGGGCCTTGGCCACGGCCGGGCGAATCTCCGGCTTGCCCGGTTCGGCGATCGCGAACGCGAACACGCCGTTGAGGAAGAAGCTGACGATCGTGATGCCGACGATCACGATCCAGATCGGGATGAGGAGCGGTCCGCGGATGACGTGAAAGCTCTTGCCGTGGAGGACGTGGACCTTGAGGTCGAACATGGCCAGCCAGATCCACATCGCCGGGAGGATCGTGACCAGCGTGAGCCGCCAATTGGACAGCAGCAGCCGCACGCCGTTGAGCAGGAGAACGAGCGCCCCGATGGCGAGCCCCAGCGGGGCGAACACCCGCCGCTTCTGGCTGAGCCGGAGGATCGCCTGCTGGATCTCAGCGTCGTCGCCGTTCTGGATGGCGTCGACGAGAGCGCGCACCCGCGCGGCGAAGCGAACCGACTTCCGATCGGTATTCGGCATCGTGCCTATAGCTTCTCAGCCCGGCCGGAAACCTGCATCCACACGGGACGGGATGAGCTCCGGAAGGAGCTACGCCACGGACGGGCAGACGGCGGTCGTCCGCGAAACGGGCTAGCTTGGGGCCATGGACGAGGCCGTGGACGAGGCCGTGGGCGAGGCCGGCGAAGCCGGCGAGGTCGAGCTACCGCGCAGCCGCATCCGGCGCGTGTTCGCGGCCTCGAAGGCCCTCATCCGGCTCGTCTACCGCGACCCTGAGCACGTCTCCGAGCGGCTGATGATCTACGCCTCGGACCACCTCATTGACGAATCGCGCGAGTGGGCGCAGCGCACGCTCGCCGCCCATCCGGACGTGCCGAAAGCGCGGATCGGCGAGGACCTGCGCACACAGTCGGCCCACATCGCCCGGGTCGACGGCGCGATCTCCGGCACCCCGTTCTTCATCGCGCTCGTCCCCGGATATCTCACCTACCTCGTCCAGGAGATGCGGATGACGATGCGCACCGCGGCCCTGTACGGGCGCGACCCCGGCTCCGAGCGCGTCGCCGCGGAGATGCTCGCCCTACGAGGGGTCCACCCGGACGTCGACACCGCCGCGGCCTCGCTCGAGGCCGTGCGGGCCATGCCGATGCCCGAGCATCCGGACACCAAGCGGCCGTTGAGGACGTGGATCCACAGCGTCTACCTGCTGCTCGTGTTCGGCGGCTTCCTCTCGCCGTCGGAGGCCAGCGAGGACGAGCGGAGCCGCCTGCGGACCGCGCTCGGGCTGGTCATGGGAGTCGCTCTGTGGGTGATCACCTGGGTGTTCCCGGTGACGTTCATGGTCATGATGGCGTGGGGCTGCGAAACCCACTGCCGCCAACTCGGCCGGCGAACGCAGATCTACTACGGCGACGAGGGCGAGTCGATCGCCGCGGCGATCGCGGCCGCCGATCACCGTGAGGACCGCGGGCACGACAAGCGCGCCGTCGTTCGCTCGGTCGTGCTGTTCCTCTCCGTGGCCGTCCCGATCGGCTTCATCGCCTACGTCGACCACATGCACAAGAAGACCGGGATCAACGGCCTTGGCGCGCTCGGCGCGCTCGTCGCACTGTCGCTCGTGATCGCGACGCTCGTCATCTCCAACCGGCGCGCGGGTTAGAGCCCGCGAGGCCCGCGCGCCTCGGGGCGCGTGACCTACCGGCGACCGCTCAACGCGGCGAGCCGCGCGAAGAACCGCGGCGCCCCGATGACGACGACGATCGACTCGGCGAGCCGGGGCGCGAGCTCCTGGACGGCGAGCAGCGGGCGCATCGGCCAGGCCGTGAGCAGCACGTCCGGCCGGTCGTCGCGGATCGCCGCGACCACGGCCCGGGCCACCCGGTCGGGCTCGACCGGCCGCAGCGGCCACGGCGCGTCGACACCGAGCGCCTGCATCCGGGGGTACATGCCCTCGCGCGCGATGAACCCGGGACAGATGACGCTGCAGCCGACGGGCGTGCCGGCGAGCTCGGCGCGCAGCGAGCGGCCGAGCCCGAGCAGCCCGGCCTTCGAGGACGCGTACAGCGCGTTGTACGCGTTCCCGCCCCGACCGGCGAGCGAGGAGACGAGCACGACGTGGCCGCGCCCACGCGCGAGCATCCCCGGCAGCGCGTGACGGGTGAGCACCATCGGCGCGAGCAGGCTGATGGTCATCAGCTCACTCAGCTCCGCGTCGGTGAAGGACGGGTACGCGGCCGGGATCTCGATGCCCGCGTTGCTGATCAGCAGGTCAAGCGGTCCGATCGCCTGCTCGGCCTCCGTCACCAGCGTCGCGGCCTGCTCGAGATCGCGGAGATCGGCGGTCACCGGCTCGGCCGTCACCCCGTCACGCTGGAGCTCCGCGGCCAGCGCAGCGAGCGGCTCGCGGCGCCGGCCGGAGAGCGCGAGTCGGGCGCCGCGGCGCCCTAGCTCGGAGGCGATGTAGTGCCCGAGCCCGCCGGCCGCCCCGGTGATCAAGGCGTTGGCACCGCGCACGTCGTCCACGCCGCCCACGCTAAACCGTGGTGGCGTCGCGCGCGCCCGTAAACGATGCCCAGCACGATCGGTAGTTGTTGGCAACCCGGCCGCGGACTTCTGCTCTGGCAGCGCCCGCGCTCACGTGAAAGGTTGCGAGCATGTCGACGATCGAGGAGCGTCTGACCCCGCTCGATGCCACCTTCCTCGAGCTCGAGCAGGCCGCGGAGGGCGCGATGATGCACATCGGCGGGGCGCTTGTGTTCGACGCCCCCGCCGACGGGGGTCCCGCCCCTTCGGTCGAGCAGTTGATCGCGTTGCTCGAGGAGCGCTTCGAGGCTCTCCCCCGTTTCCGTTGCCGGTTGTCGGAGGATCACGTCCATGGCCTGCGCCGGCCGGCCTGGATCGAGGACCCCACCTTCGACCTCCACGCCCATGTGCGGCACGCGACGCTGCCGACCCCCGGCGGCGAGGACGAGATGCACGAGTGGCTGGCCGACTTCTGGTCGCACCGGCTCGACCGCGCGCGCCCGCTGTGGGAGATGACGCTGGTCGACGGCCTCCGCGACGGGCGCTGGATGCTCGCCACCAAGACCCATCACGCGATGGTCGACGGCGTCGGCTCGATCGACGTCGGCCATGTGCTGCTCGATACCGAGCTCACGGACGCACCGCGAGGAACCGGCGCCTCGGCGCCGAACGGCGCGCCGCCCGCGCCCGAGACCGACGGTCTGCCCGGCTGGCTGCCGCCGGTGATCGACGCCGCTCACGCCGCGGCCGGTGCCGGACGGGTCGTCGTCGGCGCTGCGCAGGCCGCGGTGGGCACCGCCCAGGCCGCGATCGACGCCGCGCTGCATCCACGCCGGTTGCTCAGGGCCGGCCAGGCGGCCGCCGCGATGAGCGAGGTGCTGTGGAAGGACGAGATCCTCGCCGCGCGTCCCTCGACGCTCAACGTCCCGATCGGGACCTCGCGGCGCTTCACCTCGGTCGGCTTCGAGCTCACCGGGATCAAGGCGATCAAGGCCGGGCTCGGCGGCACGATCAACGACGTCGTGCTCGCGCTCACCACCGGCGCGCTGCGGCGGTTGCTGTCCGAGCGCGGTGAGGAACTCGAGCGGCCTCTGCGCGCGATGGTCCCGGTCAACCTGCGCAGCCCGGAGAACGGCAGCCTCGGCAACCAGGTCACCTCGCTGTTCGTCGAGCTGCCGATCGGTGAGGCCGACCGCCATGCGCGCTACGACGCCACCCGCGCGGCCGCCACCGAGCTCAAGTCGGGCTCGGCGGCGCTCGGAGGCTCGACGATCGTGCTCGTCGCCGGCGTCGCGCCGCCGCTGCTGCACGAGTCGATCGCGCGCATGCTGTTCGCTCCGCGCCTGTTCAACCTCACCATCACCAACGTGCCGGGCCCACAGTCACCCTCTACGCCCTAGGCTCGCGCATGCGCTCGATCGTGCCGCTCGTGCCGCTGTTCGCCGACCACACGATCGGCCTGGCCATCGTCTCCTACGACGGCAACCTCGTGTTCGGCATCAACGCCGACCACGCGGCCGCGCCGGACCTCGACGTGTTCGCCGACGCGCTCCGTGAGGAGCACGCCGCGCTCAGCGCACTCGCCGCACCCTCCGCCTGAGCGCCGCCAACCCTCCGCCTTAGCCCCGCCCGGGCGACCGAGCCGTCCGCC
This sequence comes from uncultured Solirubrobacterales bacterium, assembly GCA_963752905.1. Lineage (GTDB taxonomy): Bacteria > Actinomycetota > Thermoleophilia > Solirubrobacterales > Solirubrobacteraceae > Palsa-465. The sequence goes on along the minus strand of CAVWAC010000012.1, from coordinate 873 downwards.
CGGAGCGACGGGAGCCGAGCGGGCAGAGCAGGTGCGGTGCGCCCGGCTTCATGTCACCCTTCAGCGATGACGCGGACGCCCGTGCCCCCGGCCCGCCTGCGCGTCATCTTCGCGGGACTGATGCTGGTGATGCTGCTCGCGGCGCTCGATCAGACGATCGTCGCCACGGCGCTGCCGACGATCGTCGGCGATCTCGGCGGTCTCAGCCACCTCTCGTGGGTGACGAGCGCCTTCCTCCTCGCCGAGACGGCGGTGACGCCGATCTACGGCAAGCTCGGCGACCTCTACGGGCGCAAGCGCGTGCTCCAGAGCGCGGTCGTCCTGTTCCTCATCGGCTCGGCGCTGTGCGGCCTGGCCAGCGGGATGACCGAGCTGATCGCCTTCCGCGCCGTGCAGGGCCTCGGCGCGGGTGGCCTGATCGTGCTCACGCAGGCGACGGTCGGCGACGTCGTCTCCCCGCGCGAGCGCGGCAAGTACCAGGGCCTGTTCGGCGCCGTGTTCGGCGTTGCGAGCGTCGCCGGACCGCTGCTCGGCGGCATCATCGTCCAGGCCGTCTCCTGGCGCTGGATCTTCTACGTCAACCTACCGCTCGGGCTGCTCGCGCTCGCGTCCTCCGCTCGACGCTCCCGGCCACCCAGGCCCGCGGCCGCCCGGTCATCGACTATCTCGGGGCCGGCGTGCTCGCCTCGGCGCTGAGCGCGATCGTGCTCGTGGCCAGCCTCGGCGGCACGACCTGGGCCTGGGGCGCCCGCCAGACGATCATCGTCGCCGCGGCGGGCGTCCTGCTGCTCGGGGTGTTCGTCGCCGTCGAGCGGCGCGCGGCCGAGCCGATCCTGCCTCCGAAGCTGCTGCGCGACCGCGTGTTCGCGGTCG
>CAVWAC010000011.1:0-303888 GCA_963752905.1 uncultured Solirubrobacterales bacterium | reverse complement strand
TCCATCCGCACCCGGCCACGGCCGGAGCCAAACCCGAGCGCCACCCAGTCGAGGCTCGCGTCCCGAGCGACCTCGGCCCGCTGGGCGCCGAAGATCCAGCTCTTCTCCGACAGGTCCTGGCCGCACACATAGCGCAGGTGGGCGTTGTCGGCGACGATCAGCTCGGTGACGACGTTGAGCACGGCGTCGATCTCGCCCTCGGCGGTCAGGTACTGCTCCCAGACTTCGGCCTGGGCGCCCTCCTCGAGGACGACGAGCGTTCGCTGGTGCAGCAGCGCACCTGACGCCGGCAGGACGCTCGTCAGGGCGATCGGCTCCTCGACGGCAACCCCGCGCGGCACGAACACGAACGAGCCGCCGCGATAGTCGGCGCCCTCGTTCAGGGCGACGAACAAGTCGTCGGCCCCCACGAGCGACCCGAGGTGGCGCGCGACGAGGTCGCGATGGGCGACGACGGCCTCGGCCATCGTCGTCACGATCACGCCCTCGGGCAGCCGCGCAGGCGGCAGGTCGAACAGAGGAACGACCGAGCCGTTCGTGGCCGGCGCCGAGCGCACCGGCTCATACGCCGACAGGTCGAGGCTCGAGATGTCGGTGAACTCCCAGCCCGGCCGCCCCTTGAATTGAGGTAGGTCCCACCCACCCCGCTCGAGCGTCGCTGAATCAGCCAATCGAACCCTCCATCTGCAGCTCAATCAGCCGATTCATCTCGACCGCGTACTCCATCGGGAGCTCCTTGGTGATCGGCTCGATGAAGCCGTTGACGATCAGCTTCGAGGCCTCCTCCTCCGCGATGCCGTGCGACATCAGGTAGAAGAGCTGGTCCTCGCCGACTTTCGAGACGGTCGCCTCGTGGCCGACATTGACGTCGTCCTCGCCGATGCGGATCGTCGGGTAGGTGTCCGAGCGCGACTCCTCGTCGAGCAGCAGCGCGTCGCAGACGACCTTCGAGCGCGCGCCGTGCGCGCCCTTGGCGATCTCGAGCAGGCCGCGGTAGGAGCCGCGGCCGCCGTCCTTGGAGATCGACTTGGCGAAGATGTTCGAGGTCGTGTTCGGCGCGGCGTGGATGATCTTGGCGCCCGCGTCCTGATGCTGGCCCTTGCCGGCGAAGGCGATCGACAGGACCTCGCCGTGGGCCCGCTCGCCGAGCAGGTAGATGCTCGGATACTTCATCGTCAGCTTGGAGCCGAGGTTGCAGTCGACCCACTCGACGGTCGCGTCCTCCTGGGCCACGGCGCGCTTGGTGACGAGGTTGTAGACGTTGGTCGACCAGTTCTGGACGGTCGTGTAGCGGATCCGGGCACCGGGCTTGGCGATCAGCTCGACGACCGCGGAGTGCAGCGAGCTCGACGAGTACGTCGGCGCGGTGCAGCCCTCGACGTAGTGCACGTAGGAGCCCTCGTCGGCGATGATCAGCGTCCGCTCGAACTGGCCCATCGACTCGGTGTTGATCCGGAAGTAGGCCTGCAGCGGCATCTCGACGTGGATGCCCGGCGGCACGTAGACGAACGAACCGCCTGACCAGACCGCCGAGTTGAGCGCGGCGAGCTTGTTGTCGTTGGGCGGGATGATGCTCGCGAAGTACTCGCGCACGAGATCCTCGTGCTCGCGCAGGCCGGAGTCCATGTCCTTGAAGATGACGCCCTGCTTCTCGAGGTCCTCGCGGACCTGGTGGTAGACGACCTCGGACTCGTACTGCGCGCCGACGCCGGAGAGAAACTTCCGCTCCGCCTCGGGGATCCCGAGCCGGTCGAACGTCCGCTTGACGTCCTCGGGCACGTCGTCCCAGTTGCGCTCGGCCCGCTCCGAGGCGCGGACGAAGTAGTGGATGTCATCGAAATCGACGTCGGCGAGCATCGGCGAGCCCCACGTGGGCATCGGGCGGGCGAGGAAGTGCTCGAGCGCCTTGATCCGGAAGTCGCGCATCCACTGCGGCTCGGACTTGAACTCCGAGATCTTGGCCACCAACTCGGGGGTCAGGCCTTTGGGAGCCTTGTAGAGGTAGTGCTCGGCGTCGTGGAAGCCGTAGCGCTCGGTGTAGTCGGCGTTGATGCCCCGGAGCTGATCGTTCTCGGACAGCGTCTCGGGATTCAGGATCTCGGGAGTAGCCACTACTCCACCTCCAGCTTGATCGTCTCGTTTTCGATGATCACCTTGAACGTCTCGACCGGGACATAGGCGGGCAGCGTCAGCGGCTGGCCTGTCTTCAGATCGAACCGCGAGCCGTGGCGGGGGCACTCGACCGTGCACGTCGCCTGGTCCAGCTCGCCCTCCACCAGGGGCCCGTCGTCGTGCGAGCAGCGATCCTCGATCGCGTACACGGTGCCGGCGCAGTTGAACACGCCGATCTCGAGATCCTCGTGCTCGACCAAGCGCATCTGGCCGGGCTCGAGCTCGCTCGTGGGACACACTTCGATGACTTCGGGCACTGACCCAAATCCTAGCGCAGAGATAGGATTTGCCGGGGCTCTGATTCGGCGCGTGTGTCAGCGGGCGGCGCCGCTGCCCACCGGCTGCCGCTCCCGCGCGCCACGGCGCCGCCCGCGCGACTCGCCTGAGCCCGAGCCATCGCCGTCGCCCCGCAGCCGGCTGTGCCGCCGCGAGTAGGCGAAGTAGACGACGAGCCCGACGACCATCCACACGGCGAATCGCACCCAGGTCGCCGACTGGAGGTTGAGCATCAGCCACAGCGACGCGAGCACCGAGAGGATCGGCACGACCGGCACGAGCGGGGTCCGGAACGGCCGCTCGAGCTCCGGCCGGGTGCGGCGCAGCACGATCACGCCGATGGCCACGAGCACGAACGCGAACAGCGTGCCGATGTTGACGAGCTCGGCGAGCGTCTTGAGGCCGAAGAGGAAGGTGAGCACCGCGACGACGACGCCGGTGACGAGCGTCGTCCGGTAGGGCGTGCCGTAGCGCTCGGAGACCTGGGCGAACACGGGCGGCAGCAGCCGGTCGCGGCTCATCGCAAAGAACACCCGGCTCTGTCCCATGAGCAGGACGAGCACGACCGAGGTCAGCCCGGCGAGCGCGCCGTAGGCGACGATCGTCCCGATCGTGTTCTCGTGCACGGCGATGAACGCGGTCGACAGCGGGGCGGCGACGTCGATGTGGTTGTACTTGACCATGCCGGTGACGACGAGCGAGACGGCGATGTAGAGCACCGTGCAGACGAGCAGCGAGGCGAAGATGCCGATCGGGACGTCACGCTGCGGGCGCTTGGCCTCCTCGGCGTTGGTGGCCACGATGTCGAACCCGATAAAGGCGAAGAAGACGAGCGCGGCGCCGGCGAAGATGCCGCCCACGCCGAACGCCCCCGGGGCGGCGCCGATCTGCTGCAGCAGCGTCTCGCCCGAGGACCCGCCCGGGGCCGGCTTGGCGCCCGACGGTGGGATGAACGGGTGGTAGTTGGCGGTGTGGATGTAGGAGATCCCCGCGACGATCACGAGCAGGATCACCGTCACCTTGATCGCGACGATGACCGCGTTGACCCGGCTCGAGGTCCGCACGCCGAGGCACAGCACCCCGGTGATGACGAGCACGATCGCCGCCGCGGCGACGTTGTGGCCGTCGGCGAACAGCCAGGCCGGGGGATGCAGATGCCATGGCGAGGAGGTGAGCACGACCTTGAGGTATTGCGACCAGCCGGAGGCGACGGTCGCCGCCCCGAGTGCGAGCTCGAGCATCAGGTCCCAGCCGATGATCCACGCGACGATCTCGCCGAGGCTCGCGTAGGAGAAGGTGTAGGCCGAGCCGGCCGCCGGGACGATCGCGGCGAACTCGGCGTAGCAGAGGCCGGCGAGCAGGCAGGCGATCCCGGCTACTGCGAAGGAGAGGACGATCGCCGGCCCGGCGATCGTGCCCGCGGCCTCGCCGGTGAGCACGAAGATCCCGGTGCCGATGATGACTCCGATGCCGAGAACGGTGAGCTCGATGGGCCCGAGCGAGCGCCGCAGCCGATGCCCCGGCTCGTCGGTGTCGCGCACCGCCTGCTCGACCGACTTGGTCCGCAGCACCTCCATGTGTCCGGGCTTCCCGGTCCGGGCGCTTCGCATTCACCGGATTTCCGGAGGGGCGCGGACCCGCCCAAACCCCGGGCCGGTCAGGCGACTGCGAGGAACAGCTCCTCGTCGACCTCGAGCTGCTCGCGCAGCCTGCGCTTGAGGCGACCGTGGATCTGGCACACGCGGCTCTCGGTGACGCCGAGCACCTGGCCGATCTCACGCAGGGTCAGGTTCTCGACGTAGAGGAGCACGGCGACGACGCGATCGCGCGCCGGCAGCTGGTCGAAGGCGATGCGGAAGCGATCGACGGCGTCGTCGCGCGTGGCGGCGAACTCGGGGTCGGCCTCGCTGGTCGGAGCTCTGCAGGGTGTCGATTCGCTCGATCGCCATCTCGTCGTCGCCCATCACGAGCACGTTGAGCGAGCCGACGTCCGAGCGGGCGATGTCCCGCCGCCGGCGGTCGAGATCCTCGACGGAGACGGCGAGCGCGTCAGCGAGCTCGTGGCGGGACGGCCGCCGGCCGTACAGCGTCGTGAAGCGGTCGCTCGCCTGGCTGATGTCCCGCTCCCAGCGGCGCAGCGAACGCGGCGCCCAGTCGCCGCGGCGCAGCTCGTCGAGCACGGCGCCGTGGATCCTCGTCCACACGAACTGCTGAAGCGTCGCGCCCCGCTCGGGGTCGTAGCGGTCGAGGGACTTGATCACGGCCTCGACGCCGACGGAGATGAAGTCGTCGACCTCGCAGCGCGCCGGGATCTCCCGGATCTTGCGGTACACGATGTATTTGACCAACGGGGCGAGGGTGAGAACGAGTCGGTCCTTGAGCCGTCCGTCACCGGTTTCCCGGTACTGCTCCCACAGTTCCTGAACTGCGTCTCCTGCCTGGCGTGTTTCCGTGAACGTCGCCATCGGCTTCATCGTCCTTAATGTCGGCTTTACCGAGACACTAGGAACATCGGCGCGGCAAAGACCCTGCTCAAGAGGCTTTGCGTCCACGCGGGACGTCCAGAACGCGTCCACCCAAATCTCGCTAAACCTCACGATTGTTCAGGCAGCCTGCCCAAACCTCGTACGGTCAGGCAGCGGCGTCGTCAGGTGCCGCGGGCTCCCATTCGACAGAGTGCCCAAGGGAGGCGCTCTTGAGCACCTTGAGCGAGAGGAGCGCGCACTTCATCCGCGTCGCGGAGATGTCGATCCCGAGCAGCTCGAGCACGAATTCGCGGTCGAGCGAGAGCAGTTCGTCCACCTGCATCCCCTTGACCTCGTCGGAGGCCATCGAGGCGGCGGCCTGCGAGATCGCGCAGCCGTGGCCACGGAAGCGGACGTCCTCGACGCGGCCGTCGGCGTCGATGGCGAGCTGCACGGTGAGCTCGTCACCGCACAGCGGGTTGAGGTCGTGGAACTCGAGGTCGACCCGCTCGAGGTCCGGCGCCGGCGGACTGAAGTTGTGCGGGTGCTTGTAGTGGTCGAGGATGTTCTCGCGGTAGAGATCGTCCATCTCGGAATCCAGGGTAGCTCGGGGTGACGTGCGAATCCGGGGCCTAGAGCTGCAGCACCCGGCGCACCTCGGCGATCCCGTCGAGCAGCGCGTCGACGTCGGCGGGCGAGTTGTGCACCGCGAACGAGGCCCGGGTCGTCGCCGACACGCCGAGCTTGCGCATCAGCGGCTGGGCGCAGTGGTGGCCGGCGCGCACGCACACCCCGCGACGGCCGAGGATCTCCCCGACGTCGTGCGGGTGGGCGCCCTCGATGGTGAAGGACACGAGCGCGCCACGCTCGGCGGCGTTCATCGGCCCGTGCAGCTCGAGTCCGGGGACGTCGGAGAGGCGCGCGAGCGTCTCGGCGACGAGCGCCTCCTCGTGGACGCGCACCGCCTCGATCCCGAGTGCGTCGACCCAGTCGACGGCGGCGCCGAGCCCGATCGCCTCGGCGATCTGCGAGGTGCCGGCCTCGAACTTCCACGGCAGGTCGGTCCAGGTCGACTCGCTGTCAGCGACGGTCCGGATCATGTGGCCGCCGGTGATGAACGGCGGCATCTGCCTCGAGCAGCTCGCGCCGGCCGTGGAGCACCCCGATCCCGGTCGGGCCGTAGGCCTTATGACCGGTCCAGGCGTAGAAGTCGGCGTCGATCTCCGGCAGCGAGACGGGGATCTGCGGCACCGACTGGCTGCCGTCGACGAGCACGACGGCGCCGGCCCGGTGGGCGCGACGGGTGATCTCGGCCACCGGGTTGATCGTCCCGACGACGTTGGAGACGTGGACGACGGCGACGAGCTTCGGACCGCGCTCGAGCAGCCGGTCGAAGGCCTCGAGGTCGAGGTGGCCGTCGGCGAGGACCGGCACGTAGGCGAGCTCGGCCTCGCGCTCGAGGCACAGCTGCTGCCAGGGGACGATGTTCGAGTGGTGCTCCATCTCGGTGAGCACGACGAGGTCCCCGCGACCGACGTTCTCCCGACCCCACGTGTACGCGACGAGGTTGATCGCCGCCGTCGCGTTGGCGGTGAAGATCGTCTCCTGCGGGGTCGAGCCGAGCCAGCGGGCGATCCGCTCCCGCGCTCCCTCGTAGAGGTCGGTGGCCTCGACCGCAAGCGGGTACACGCCGCGGTGGATCGAGGCCCGCGAGTGGGTGTAGTAGCGGGTCATCGCGTCGATGACCGGCTGCGGGGTCTGCGAGGTCGCGCCGGAGTCGAGGTAGACGAGGCGCTGCCCGTTCACCGGCCGGTGCAGGACCGGGAACTCGGCGACGACGTCGCGCAGCTGGGCGGTGGTGATCGCCATCAGGCGGCGGCCTTGTCGATCTCCTCCGTGATCCAGCCGTAGCCCTTCGCCTCGAGCTCGTCGACCAGCTCGGGACCGCCCTCGCGGACGATCCGGCCCTTGTACATGACGTGCACGTGGCTCGGCTGAACGAGGTGGAGGATGCGCTGGTAGTGGGTGATGATGAGCACGCCCATCTCGGGGCCGGCGACGGCGTTGACGCCGTTGGCCACCACCCGCAGCGCGTCGATGTCGAGACCGGAGTCGGTCTCGTCGAGGATCGCCATCTCAGGCCGCTGGAGCGCGAGCTGGAGGATCTCCATGCGCTTCTTCTCGCCGCCGGAGAAGCCCTCGTTGAGGTAGCGGCTCGAGAACTCCTTGGGGACGTTGGTGAGCTTCATCGCCGCCTCGACCGTCTGGCGGAAGTCGCGCAGCGGGATCGGCTCCTCACCGTGGGCCTCGCGGTGGGCGTTGAGCACCGTGCGCAGGTACTTGGTCACGGTGACGCCGGGCACCGCGACCGGGTACTGAAAGGCGAGGAACAGCCCCATGCGGGCCCGCTCGTCGGGGTCGGCCTCGGTGATGTCCTCCCCGTCCCAGATGATCTTGCCCTCGGTCACCTCGAGGTTGGGGTGGCCCATGATGGCGTTGGCGAGGGTCGACTTGCCCGAGCCGTTCGGGCCCATGAGGGCGTGGATCTGGCCCTTGGCGACGCTGACAGGTCGAGTCCGCGCAGGATCTCCTTCTCCCCCGCGCGGACGTGAAGGTTCTGAATCTCTAGGTCTGACATCTCCAGCTTTCGTTCGTTTCTCTAGGCCGCGGGGGCGCTCACGCTCAGCGTCAGCGGCTCGCTCACCTCGCGCTCGCCGCGACGGGAGAACTCGACGAGATCGGCGAGCGTGGTCGTCTGCAGCGAGCGGATGATGCCGCCCTGCACGCGGGTCCACAGCAGCTTGGTCGCGCAGCCCCGCCCAGAGTCGGGCTGATGCGAGCAGAGCACGCGCTCGGTGTTGTCATGGACAAAGCACTCCATCGGGGCGATCGCGCCCTCGAGCGCCTGCACGACCTCGTCCATCGAGATCTCCTCCGGCGGGCGCGCGAGCCAGTAGCCGCCGTGCGCGCCGCGGGCGCTCATAACCAGGCCGGCCTTGCGCAGCCGCGCGACGACCTGCTCGAGGTAGGCCAGCGGCAGGCCCTCGGCGTCGGCGATCGCCTTGAGACTGGTGGGATGCTCGGGCGCCTGGCGGCCGAGCTCGACCATCAGACGCACCCCGTATTCGGCTTTGGAAGAGAAGATCATCGACTCCAAATCCTACCAGGCAACTAGGTTATATATATGGGCCCGCTTGCGCGGGCCCCGGGTTTTCTCCCGGACTCTCCGCGGCTGACATAGGATCCCGCTCCATGGGACTGGGGGCGGCATGAGCATCCGCGCGCGCACGAGGCTGGCCGGCGCCCTCGCGCTCGCCCTGCTCGCCCCCGCCGCGGCGGCGGCGCGACCGCTGCCGAGCTATCACTCCCCCGGCTACGGCGGCACCAAGCGCTTCGCCGGCGTCGGCGCCGCGACCCTGCCGCCGATCACGCTCGGCACCGGCAAGTACCCGAACCTGCTCGTCGACGGTGCCGGCACCGCCCACATCGTCTACGCCGTCGACGGTGGCGCAAGCGCGCCGGACTCGATCGTGCTCTGCAACCTCCAGCGCGGGATCAAGCGGTGCGCGCCGTCCGGGGCGGTGCCGACGCCCCAGGCCCCGAACCTGCCGGGCAACATCCCGAGCGCCAACCACGACACCCAGGGGCCGATCCCGCTGTCGATCGGCAACCAGCTGTTCATCGTCGACCGCCGCTTCCCGGACGTGTTCAACACCCCCGGCGGCGGCACCTCGGACAGCAACGTGTTCGAGTGGAGCTCGATCGACGGCGGCGCGACGGTGACCGGCCCCGGCCAGATCGGCGATGACCAGATGGGCGGCGGCGCGATCGCCTACGGCGACCCGAGCTTCCCCTCGCTGGGCACGATCAGCGCGACCGAGACCGGCGGCACCTTCTTCCAGGGCAGCCCGGCCGGGCAGTACACGACCGCCCAGGCCCAGCTCGGCACCGGCGACCAGGCCTATGACGGGGCGCTCGCGGTCGACGGCACGCGGCCGGTGGCGACCTTCGCCGACCTCAGCGGCAACGTGTTCGTGCGCGAGTGGTCCGGCCAGGGCGACGTCAACGACCCCACGACCTGGTCGGAGTCCTCATTCGCCGGCTACTCGCCGCAGATCATCGGCGGCCCGGCGGGGGTGTTCGTGCTCTACAGCGACAGCTCGATCGGCGGCGGCAACCTGCTGCTGCGCCGGATCGCCGGGGGAGCGCCGGACGGGGGCCCGGTCGCGCTCGGCCGCTCGCTCGCCCAGCCGGCGATCTCCGAGGACCGCACCGGGCGGATCGCCTTCGCCTACCTCGACGCGAGCGGCGTCGAGGTCCGCACCTCGACCGACGGCGTCCACTTCTCGAATGCCGAGTTGTCGGTGCGGCTGCCGAGCGGCACGACGATCGACCACCTCGTCGTCGCCGCGACCGCCGACGGCGGCGGCTTCACCAGCTTCATCCGCAACCCCACCGGCGCCGAGGGCATCGGCCCCGTCGTCGCCTCGATCTTCGGCACCCAGCGCGCGACCGGCCGTCCCGGCCTCGGGCCGCTGCCCGGCGGCGGCCTCGGCTCGAGCGTCGGCGACCAGCTCGCCACCTCGACGTGCACGTCGGCCAAGTTCGGGGTCGTCGACGCCGAGATCAAGGCGGGCTGCTTCGCCCACGACCCGAACGACCCGAACATGGACGTCTCGCTCGGCGAGGTCGACATCAACGGCCTGCGGATCATCCCCGACGTCGGCGTGCGCATCGGGATCGACCCCAAGCTGCACACGATCGACACGACCGGGTTGGTGCGCGTCGTGCTGAGCGGCGGCGGCCTCGACGTGACGATCTGGCACGGCGAGATCCACGCCAAGATCCCGGTCGCGACCCCCGGCTATGACCTGTTCGACTTCCACGAGCTCGCCGCGCCGGTGCTCGCCGGCTTCCCGATCAGCGGGGATGTCGACGCCAAGCTGATCACCGGCGGGGTCCAGGTCCCGGTGTCGCTCACGCTGCCCGCGTACTTCGGCGGGATCACCGGCAGCGCGACGCTGCAGGCGACGATCGCCGGCGGCCTGCAGCTTAGCTCGCTCGAGTTCAAGATCGGCGACGCCAACTTCGGCGGGCTCGAGCTCAAGGACGTCGACGTCAGCTACACGCTGCAGGGCTCGGTGTGGAAGGGCACCGGGACGGTCAACGTCCCGGCCGGCGGCTCCGCCCTCAGCCTGTCGCTGGCGATCGAGTTCGACAACGGCGACTTCAAGAGCGGCTCGTTCGACGTCGGCCTCCCCTACCCGGGCGTGCCGTTCGACCTCAACGATCCCCCGCCGCAGCTGTTCCTCACCCACGGCGGCCTCGGACTCGGGCTGAGCCCGCCGTCCCTGTCGGGGACGATCGGCTTCGGCATCTCACCGCTGTCCGCGCCCGGAGCCGGCGGCCAGCACGATTACGCCTTCAGCCTCGACGGCAAGCTCACGGGCGCGTTCGGCGACCCGGTGACGTTCACCGTGTCGGCGACCGGCTACCTGTACGTGATGAAGATCGCCAACGCGACACTCACCTACAAGATCCCCGATCAGGTGACGCTCACCGGCACCGAGGACTACGACCTCGGGATGATCGAGTCCAAGGGCACCCTCGGCGCGATCATCGATCCGAAGGACAACGTCTTCGGCGGGCTCATCCGCAGCGACGTCATCGTCCACGTCTCCAAACTCGGGCTGTCCTCGGTGCTGCCAAGCAACGTGCTCGACGGCGGCGACATCACGATCCCGTCGCAGTCGATCGCGATCAACAACACCGGCTTCGGCGTGTACATCCCGCCGCCCGGCATCTTCGGCTTCTTCGGGACGATCGCCTACCACTGGGGCGACCCGGCTCCGGTCCCCTACCCCTTCCAGGACGTCACCGGCCGCTTCACGGCCGGGATCCCCCAGGCCGCCGCCGACGGCCGCCGGGCGAACGCGGCAGCGGGCGAGAGCTTCCGGGTCCCGGCCGGCGCCCCGACTGCGAGCCTCGCGGTCACCGGCGCCGGCGGCGCGCCCGCCGTCGTCCTACTCGCGCCGGACGGCACGACGATCGCCCCGGCCACGCGGACCGGCCACGGCGCGAGCGTCGTGGCCCTCGGCGACGCCGCCGGCGCCACCACCTACATTGGCCTGCGCGACCCGGCGGCCGGTCGCTGGCAGGTGCGCCAGGCCGCCGGCAGCCAGATCACGATCACCGGTTTGCGCTACTCGATCGGGGAACCGGGCCCGTCGATCCGCGGGACGGTGAGCGGGCGCGGGTTCCGGCGCACGCTCCGCTACCGCGTGCGGGTCCCGGCCGACGTCACCGTCACCTTCGCCGAGCAGGCCGCCCGCCTCTTCCACGTCATCGGACGGGCGCGCGGCGCGGCGGGCACGATCCGCTTCACCGCCGCCCTCGCTCCGGCCGGCGCTCGCCGGCTCGTCGCCCTGATCGCCAACGGCGGCGCGCCGCACGGCAGCCGCGTGCTCGCCACCTACACCGTGCCGCGCCCGCCGACGCCGGGGCGCGTCCGGCGGCTGCGGATCCGCTCGAACCGCCGCGCGTTCACGATCAGCTTCACCCCCGCCGCCGGTGCGGTCCGGACGCTCGTCCGGATCACCGCGAGCGACGGCCGCCGTCTGCAGATCGTCCTCGGGCCCCGGGCCCGGGGCCTGACCGTCCCGGTGATCGGCTTCAGCGATCGCCTCACGGTCACCCTGACCGGGATCGACGCCGCCGGCCACCGGGGTGCCTCGACCCGGGCGACCGCGGCGAGGAAAAACTAGTCCGTCCGGGTAAGGTGCGCGAATGAGTCCCTCCGCCGCGCCCACGCTGGCCACGCAGGATGAAATCGGCGAGGTGGCACGGCTCGCGCGTGCCTCGGGCCGGCTCGGGATCGATACGGAGTTCATGTCCGAGGGCCGCTACCGGGCGCTGCTGTGCCTCGTGCAGGTCGCGGTCGACGCCCCCCAGGACGGCGACGAGCCGCGAATCATCCTGATCGACTCGCTTAACAAGGCCGACCCCTCGCCGCTCTCCGAGCTGCTCGCCGATCCCGAGGTCGAGATCGTCTTCCACGCCGGCCGCCAGGACGTGGCCATCCTCCGCCGGGCGTGGCGCACCGAGGTGACGAACATCTTCGACACCCAGCTCGCGGCCGGCTTCGCCGGGGCGAGCGCGCAGGCCGGCTACGGGAACCTGCTCGACCTCATCCTCGGACGCCGGGTCGGCAAGACGGCGAGCTACACGCGCTGGGATGCTCGGCCGCTCACCGGCGAGCAGCTCCGGTACGCCGCCGAGGACGTCGCCCACCTGCTCGAGCTCACCGACGCCCTCCAGGACCGCCTGCGCGAGCGCGAGCGGCTCGGCTGGGCGCGCGAGGAGTGCGTCCGGCTCGAATCCGTCTCCGACGAGCGCGACCCCGACAGCGTGTGGGAGCGGCTGCCGCGGGTCAACCAGCTCGACCCGCAGGCCCGGGCCGTCGCCCGCGAGCTCGCCGCCTGGCGCGAGCGCACCGCGGCGCGTGAGGACCGGCCCGTCGGTTCGGTGCTCGCCGACGCCCCGCTCGTCGAGCTCGCCAAGCGCCAGCCGTCGGCGACCCGCGCGCTCGAGCAGATCCGCGGCGTCCACCCCTCGACGGTCAAGCGCCGCGGCGACGCGATCATCGAGGCGATCGCCCGGGGCCGCGAGGCGTCGCCGATCCCCCGCGAGGAGACGCGCGGACGCTCGGACCCGAGCGACTCGCCGCTCATCGCCCTCGCCGAGGCGCTGCTGCGGGCGCGGGCGCTTGAGGCCGGACTCGCCTACGAGCTGATCGCGTCGCGCAGCGAGCTCGAGCAGATCATCGCCGCCGCGCGGCGCTCGGATCCCGAGCCCGAGGTGCGAACGCTGACCGGCTGGCGCCGCCAGCTCGTCGGCGAGGACCTCGGCCAGCTGCTCGGGGGCAGCCGTGGGCTGTTCGTCGGCCCCGGCCGCCGGCTCGAGCTCGGCGGCCGCTGAGCGGCCGCGGCTACGACGGCCCGGACTCGAGCAGCATCGACATCGCCGCGGTGTGCGCAAACATCGTCCGCGACAGCGTCAGGGTGACGAGCTGCGAGCGCTTGATCCAGCCGAGGTCGATGCCCCGCAGGTCGCCGGAGGCGGTGGCGAAGGTGACCCGCAGCCGGTGCCCGGGGGAGTTCGCCGCCTCCTGCTCGCCGGTCTCGGCGTTGGCCATCGACCACCCCTCGTGGATGAGGCGGTGGCGCTCGGCAACCATCAGCACGTCGGAGCTCTGATAGCGCGGATCGGCGACGACGAGCTCCCACGCGCAGTACGCGTTCGCGCCCGGGTCACATCGCCGGACCTCGGTGACGATCTTCGAGCCCGGCACGAGCGGCAGATGCGCAACCGGCGGCACGCGCTTGGCACCGCTGCCGCCGCAACCGGCGAGGAACAGCCCGAGCGCCGCGAGGGCGAGGGGCGCACGTCTTAGTGTTCGCGCCGTCATGAGGAGCAGCGCAAGCGTAGCCAAGCCGTCTCGCCGCCCCATCCGGGCGCGTCCCCGGGAGCGCTGAGCCAATGGGCGTGAGCATCGCCCGCTACACGCTCGGCGTCGCCGGGCTGCTGCTGCTCGCCGGCAGCGTCACCCTCGCCGCGGTCGCGCTGCGGCGGCGCTGGTGGGGCGATTGGCGCGGGGCTCCGGCCCGGCTCGCCGAGGCGGTGATCGCGCTCACCGTGCTCGAACTGCTGCTCGAGCTGATCGGCGTGCTTGGCCTGCTCCGCTTCGCCCCGGTCATCCTCGGCGCCGTCGCCGTCGGGGCGCTCGCGCTGTGGCGCTGGCCCTCGACGGCCGCATTGGCCGAAAGGCCGCCCGCGCTCGACCTCCGCTTCGCCGTGCCCGGCCTCATCGCCGCCGCCGCGGTGTTCGCCGAGTGGCTCGCGGTCACGCTCGAGTCCTACACCGTCGGCATCCGCACCTTCGACTCGGTCTGGTACCACCTCCCGTGGGCGGCCTCGTTCGCCCAATCCGGTCAGATCGCCTCGCTGCGGTTCACCGACATCGAGTACCTCACCGCGTTCTATCCGGCCACCTCGGAGCTGCTGCACGGGACCGGCATCGTGCTCCTCTCCCGCGACACGCTCTCGCCGGGAATCAACCTCGTGTGGCTCGGCCTCGCGCTGCTCGCCGCCTACGTCATCGGCCGCGCACGCGGGGTCGGGTGGCTGTCGCTGATCGGCGCGGTCATCGTGCTCGCCACCCCTGCGGTCACCTACTCGCAGGCCGGGAGCGCGGCCAACGACATCGCCGGGATGTTCTTCGTGCTCGCGGCCACGGCGCTGGTGCTCGCCGAGCCCGGCCGACGGCGGGCGATCGTCCTCGCCGGGCTCGCGGCGGGACTCGCGGCGGCGGTCAAGCTGAGCATGCTCGCCGCCGTCGCCGGGCTCACGGTGGCGGCGATCGCCCTCGCGCCGCGCGGGCGCCGGCGGGGCGCGGCCGGGGCGTGGTTCGCCCCGCTGCTCGCGGCCGGCGGCTTCTGGTACCTGCGCAACCTCATCGCCGTCGGCAACCCGCTCCCGTGGCTCAACCTCCCCGGGCTCGCGGTGCCCGCCGCGCCGCTCCAGGCCGGCACCGGCTTCTCGCTCGCCCACTACCTCTTCCACGGCGGGGTGTGGACGCGGTACTTCGAGCCCGGGCTCGCGGCCGGCTTCGGTCCGTGGTGGCTGATCGTCGTGCTCGGCGCGCTCGCCGCCGCGCTCGCCTGCCTGCTCAGCGTTCGCGACCGTCCGGTGCAGATCCTCGGCGGGGTCGCCCTGCTCGCGCTCGCCGCGTTCGTCATCACGCCGGAGACCGCGGCCGGGCCGTCCGGACGGCCGCTCGGCTTCGCCTTCAACCTCCGCTATGCGGCGCCGCCGCTCGTGCTCGCCCTCGCGGTGCTGCCACTCGCGGCGCCCTTCGGCCGGCTCGCCGGCCGAGTCGCGCTGCTGTTCGGGCTCGGCGCGCTGCTCATCGCCACCCTCGCCCAGGCCCGGCTGTGGCCGGCCGCGCACGGACCGACCGCGGCGATCGTCGTCGCCGTCGTCGCCGCCGGGTTCCTCATCTGGATGCTCACCGGCCTGTGGCGG
The DNA here is from genome assembly GCA_963752905.1 of uncultured Solirubrobacterales bacterium. Taxonomy (GTDB): domain Bacteria; phylum Actinomycetota; class Thermoleophilia; order Solirubrobacterales; family Solirubrobacteraceae; genus Palsa-465. Next base: position 288,892 of record CAVWAC010000011.1, on the reverse strand, counting down.
CCCCACGGCCCGGCCGCGATCACCGTCACCGGCGCGCTCGCCGCCGCGCTGCTGATCGTGGCGCTCGCGGGCGGCTACGCCGGCCAGCGCAGCTACCTGCGCGGGCGGTTCGCCTACCACTCTGGGGTGAGCTACCTCGCCCGGACCTGGGCCCTGTTCCGGGGGATTCGCGGCCGGCGGGTCGGCGTCGTCGGCACCTTCGGCGGCTTCGCCACTTACCCCTACGATGGCCCCGACGACAGCAACCGTGTCACCTACATCGCCCGGCGCGGCCCCCACGGCTCGTTCACCGCGATCCGCACCTGCCCGGGCTGGCGCGCGGCGGTCAATGCCGGGCACTTCGACTACCTCATCACCACCCCGGGGCGCGATCCGTGGCGCCCTCGCCACCTGCTGCCCTCGCCGGAGACGGCGTGGACGGTGGGCGACCGCAACGCCCATGTCGTCTACCACCAGGCGGCGAAGGGGCTGCCGATCACGGTCTTCCGGCTGACCGGCCCGCTCGACCCTACCGGCTGCCCGACGCACGCCGCCAGCTAATCTGAGCAGCCGATGTCGACGACCGCCGAACACCTCGCCGATCCCGAGCTGCTCCGCACCGAGTGGGATCTCGTCCCCCTGCTCGACGGCGACCGCGAGCACGGGGTCGAGAGCCTCATGGCCGAGGCCGCGCGCCTCGGCACGGCGTTCGCCGAGCGCTACCCCGGCCGCGTCGCCGAGCTGTCCTCCGAGGAGCTGCGCGAGGCGATGCGGAGGCTCGAGACGATCAACGAGCTGATCGGCAAGGCGGGCTCCTACGCCTCCCTGCACTTCTCGACCGACACCGCCGACCCCGCCCGCGGTGCCCTGCTCCAGCGCGTCCAGGAGCAGGCGACGGCGATCGAGACCGAGCTGCTGTTCTTCGAGCTCGAGTGGGCGGCGCTCGACGACGCGCGCGCCGAGGAACTCCTCGCCGGCGAGGGCCTCGACTTCTGCCGCCACTATCTGCGCAGCGCCCGGCGCTACCGCGAGCACCTGCTCACCGAGCCCGAGGAGAGGATCCTCGCCGAGAAGTCGCTCTCCAGCCAGGCCGCGTGGAACCGGCTGTTCGGCGAGCTCACGTCGGCGCTGCGGGTCGACCTCGACGGCGAGGAGGTCTCGCTCGAGGTCGCGCTCAGCCGGTTGCAGGCCCCCGAGCGCGAGCTCCGCCGGACCGCGGCCGAGGCGGTCACCGCCTCGCTGCAGCCCGGGATCCGCACCCGCGCCTTCATCTACAACACCCTCGTCCACGACAAGTCGGTCGAGGACCGCCTGCGGCACTACCCGCACTGGCTCGCCTCGCGCAACCTCGCCAACGAGGCCTCCGACGAGTCGGTCATGGCCCTGATCGAGGCCGTCCGCGGCCGCTACGACATCCCGCAGCGCTGGTACCGGCTCAAGGCCAAGCTGCTCGGCGTCGAGCGGATCGCCGACTACGACCGCGCCGCGCCGGTGCTGCCCGAGGACGTCACCTTCTCCTTCGGCGACGCGCGCGACCTCGTGCTCGACACCTACGACGCCTTCTCCCCCGACGCCGGCCGGGTCGTGCGCCGCTTCTTCGACGAGCGCTGGGTCGACGCGCCGGTGCGGCCGCACAAGCGCGGCGGCGCATTCTGTGCCTACACCGTGCCGAGCGTCCACCCCTACGTGCTGCTCAACTTCACCGCCCGCCGGCGCGACGTGCTGACGATGGCCCACGAGCTCGGCCACGGACTGCACGCCGCGCTCGCCCAGCCCCAGGGCGTCTTTCACCAGTCGACGCCGCTCACCCTCGCCGAGACCGCCTCGGTGTTCGGCGAGGCCCTCACCTTCGGCCGGATGCTCGACGCGGCCACCGACGACGACGCCCGGCTGAGCCTGCTCGCCGACCGCATCGACGGGGCGATCGCCACCGTCTTCCGGCAGATGGCGATGAACCGCTTTGAGCACCTCGTCCACACCCGCCGGCGCAGCGAGGGCGAGCTGTCGGTCGACCGCATCAACGAGCTGTGGGTCGAGACCCAGGCCGAGCTGTTCGGCGACTCGGTGGAGATCACCGACGGCTACCGCATGTGGTGGTCCTACGTCCCCCACTTCATCAACACCCCGGGCTACGTGTACGCGTACGCCTACGGCCAGCTGCTCGCGCTGTCGGTCTACCAGCGCTACCTCCAGGAGGGCGAGTCGTTCGTACCCTCCTACCTGCAGATGCTCGCCGCCGGCGGCTCACGCGCCCCCGAGCAGCTCGGCGAGATCGTCGGCATCGACCTTGCCGACCCCGGCTTCTGGGACTCCGGCCTCGCGCTCGTCGAGGAGCAGCTCCGGGCGGCCGAGGAACTCGCCGGCCAGCGCTAGCGAGTCAGTGGTGCGCGCGGCCGCTGCTGCTCGTCGGCCGGCGCGTGCGCGAGCGCTCCTCCTGGCGCTCGACGACGTTGACGATCAGCTTCATCACCTGCTCGATGCCGGTCGCCTTCGCGGTCCCCTTCCTAAATGCCTCGCGCCAGTCCTGCACGTGGCCCTTGGTGGCGAGCTCGTTGAACTGCGCGCGCGGGATCTCGACGGTGACCTTTGCGTCGGGAGCGATCGCCTTGGTCACCTTCGGCCCGGGTACCTCGACGCGGTAGAGCTGGATGTCGCCGCGGCCGCGCAGCTCGAGCCCGGCGACCATCTTCAGCGGCGCCAGCTGCGGCACCTCCTCGAGGAACCGCGTGACGGCGGTCTCGATCAGCGCCTTGGTGTCCGAGGGAGAGGACAGGGGACTCAGTCTACGCGGTGTTGACTGCGGCCGCGCCCGGGAAGAAGATGCGCGTGGGCAACCCATAAGGAGGGACCAGATGTCCAGGATGATGGCCGACTGCCGCCGCTTTCCCAGCGAGAGCAACTGCTCGCTGGTGATCATCGGCGAGGAGGACGAGGTCGTTCGGGCGGCTTCGGAGCACGCCGCCTCAGTACACGGGCATGAGGACAACGCGGAGATGCGCGAGCAGATCCGCGCCATGCTCGAGCCGGCCGAGCAGTACAGCCCGGGGGCCCGCGAGCACGAGCCTCTGCCGGGCTAGTCGTTCAGGCGCGACCCGTCTCGAAGTCGCGACCGCCACACCACGGGGCGCGCGCAAGCGCGCCCTCTCTAGATCTTGTGGCGCTCGAGCAGCTTGCGCCCGATGACCATGCGCTGGATCTCGCTCGTGCCCTCGCCGATCAGCAGCAGGGGCGCGTCACGGTAGATCCGCTCGATCTCGTACTCCTTGGAGTAGCCGTAGCCGCCGTGGATGCGCAGGCACTCCTCGGCGCAGAAGCGGCCGGTCTCCGAGGCGAACAGCTTGGCCATGCCGGCCTCGATGTCCGAGCGCTCGCCGGCGTCCTTCATCCGCGCGGCGCGCAGGGTGAGCAGCCGGGCGGCGTCGAGCTGGGTGGCCATGTCGGCGAGCTTGAATTGGATCGCCTGGTGCTTGGCGATCTCGCGGCCGAACGTCTTGCGCTCCTGGGAGTAGCGCAGGGCGAGCTCGAGTGCGCGCTGAGCGAGGCCGACGCCGCGGGCGGCGACGTTGACCCGGCCGAGCTCGAGCGCATCCATCATCTGCGGGAAGCCCTTGTTCAGCCCCGCCTCCTCGCCGCCGAGGATGCTGTCGGCGGGAGTGCGGTAGCCGTCGAAGACGAGCTCGGTCGACTCGACGCCCTTGTAGCCCATCTTCTTGATCTGGGGCGGGACGTCGAAGCCCTTGTAGGCGCCGGTGTTGACCGCCACCCCGGGCTCCTTCTCGGCGATGAAGCAGGTCAGGCCGCGGTGCTTGGGCTCGGCGTTCGGATCGGTGCGGACGAGCACGAACACGAGGCCGGAGCGCAGGCCGTTGGTGACCCACATCTTCGTGCCGTTGATCTCGTAGTCGCCGTCGTCGGTCTTCTTGGCGCTCGTCTTGATCGCGGCGACGTCGGAGCCGAGCTCGGGCTCCGAGAGCGAGAACGCGGCCCGGACCTCGCCGGTGGCCATCTTCGGCAGGTACTTGTGCTTCTGCTCCTCGGTGCCGAACTTCATGAGCAGGTAGGAGCCGATGAAGTGGGTGTTGATCACGCCGCTGATGCTGATCCAGCCGCGGCTGAGCTCCTCGACGATCATCGCGTACGTCGTGAGGTCGAGCCCCATGCCGCCGTACTCCTCGGGGATCGTCACCCCGAACAGGCCGAGCTCCTTCATCTGCTCGACGATCGGCTCGGGGAACTCGTCCTCGTGGTCGTAGTGCTCGGCGTTGGGGATGATCTGCTCGTCGGCGAACTGGCGAACCATCTCGCAGATCGCCTTCTGCTCGTCGGTCTTGTCGGTATAGGGAGTCGCGATGGCCATGAATTTGAGGATACGCGCTTAGGTGAAGGGGTGAGCGGCGGCTGTCGAGGGCGGAAAGGCGGCTGAGGAGGGGGCGCGCCACGAACTTCAGGCAACGAGGGGGGCGATTCTTGCTGCCTGGGAGATCTTTACTACATGGGTGCAAAGATCTCCCACGACCGCCTGATCGCCGAGATCGCGGCCAGGCAGTACGGCAATATCACCCGCACCCAGCTCCTCGATGTAGGCCTTTCCAGCACCGCGATCGCGAAGCGCATCCGCACGGGACGCCTCTACCCCGTCTACCCGGGCGTTTACGCCGTCGGCCGCCCGCCGAGCACCCCGCTCGAGCGCGTCGCCGCCGCCCTGCTCGCCTGCGGCCCGGGCGCGGCGCTCAGCCACCGCTCGGCGGGGACGCTGTGGGGCTGGTGGAAGCGGTGGGATACGCCGTTCCACGTGATCGTGCCCGGCGACCGCCGCCCGGACGGCATCGTCACCCACCGCCCCGCCGGCCTCACGCCCCGGGACCTCACCGTCCAGCTTGGCCTGCGCGTGACGAGCCCAGCGCGGACCGCACTCGACTGCGCCCCGCGGCTCAGCGAGGCCCAGCTCGCCCGGGCGGTCAACGAGGGCCGCCTCGCCCGTCACCTGTCGATCGAGGCCCTCGCGGACGTCGCCGAGCGTTTCCCCCGCCACCGCGGCGCCGCGAAGATCACGGCGATCGTCGCCGCGCACCATGGCGACGGCCCGACCCGCTCACCCCTCGAGGACGAGTTCGCGCCGTTCTGCCGCGAGCACGGGCTGCCGGTGCCGCGGTTCGCCGTCATCGTCGCCGGCCACGAGGTCGACGCGCTGTTCGAGGCCGAGCGGCTGATCGTCGAGCTCGACGGCTGGGAGTTCCACCGCGACCGCGCGGCGTTCGAGGCCGACCGGGACCGGGACGCCGACACGCTCGCGGCGGGATTCGAGACCGTGCGCATCACGCGGGAGCGCCTGCGCTCGCGGCCCGACCACGAGGCGGCCCGACTCAGGCGGATCCTCAGCCGCGGGTGACGGCGGGGTCCGCGTTCTGGGCCTGCGACCGCACCCCGTGGCTCCACGGAGTCACGGGCCGCTCCCGGAGCTCGCCGTCGACCTCGATGTCGACGCGCTCGCCGAAGAAGCAGACGAGGCCGCCGATCCGGGTGGCCTCGGCGAGCGGCTCGGCATAGAACCACACAAGGTCCCGGCCGGCCTCGCCGGCCGCGGGCACCGAGTAGTAGCCGGCGCGGCCCTTGTACGCGCAGTGCGTGATCGTGTCGCTCGGGACGAGGTCGGCGACGACGTCCTCGCGCGGCAGGTACCAGCGCACCGGCAGGTTCGTCTCGAACAGGGCCATCGCCCGGTCGCTCTGCGCGAGCGTCCGACCGTCGAGCGAGATCCGCACACGGCCTGAGGCGGGGATGACGTCGACGCGGTGATACGGGTCGCGCGGATGGCCAAAGACCTCCTCGTCCTCCTCGTACCAGTGGTCCATCCGCTTCCAGTAGAAGGCGATGCGGCCCGTGAGCGCGGCGGGCGCGTGCGCGAACGGCTCGGGGTAGTACCAGGCGCCGTTCTCGACGACCGTGTCGCCGGCCCGGATCGTGTGGTACGAGGCCTCGCCCTTCTTCGGGCACGTCGTGCGGTGGTCGGTGGGCTCAAGCAGATCGGCCCGGACGTCCTCGGGTGGGAAGTAGTAGACCGGCTGGTGCCCGGACTCGTGGACCATGACCACGCCGCGACTGTCGGCCACCGTCTCGCCGCCGGCGACGACGCGGATCCGCTTCGGCGTCGGCTCGACGAACAGCACCCGCCCGGAACCCGGCGTCGCGAAGTTGAACTCGCCCGCCGGCTCACGACCGAACGGCCCGCTGCCCGTCATCAGACCCATGCCATCCAGGGTACAAAGGCCGACCGCCCGGCCCGATGGCTCAGCCGGCGACGACGATCCCGAGCCAGACGATCGCGATCGACGCCAGGAAGATCGCCGCGTCGAGCACGTGCCAGGTCGGGCGCTTCATGTGGAAGGCGATCAGCACGCCGACGAGCACGACGAGGCCGAGCTTGACCCGGAGGGTCGAGTCGCTCCACTTGTGCAGGTGGCTGGCCATCGCGGCGCCGGTGATGACGAGCACGGCGACGGCGATCAGCGTGCCGATGCCGAAGCGGCGGGCGGCGGCGAGCAGCGGGCCGCGGTCCTCCGCGCCCCGCATCACCGGGACGACGACCGCGGCGAGCATCAGCTGACCGCCGACGAAGAAGGCCATGGCGAGCAGATGGAGCCAGAGCATGCCGTTCCAGAAGTTCATCGCGGGCGATCCTGCCACACTGCCGGGCCGCATGAATTTCACTCGCGACGTGGTGGAGGCGGCCGATCCCCGCGGCCGCGCGATGGTCGAGCTCCCGCGTGACGGCAGCCGACGCGAGTGGAGCTTCGGCGAGGTCGCCGAGCGCTCGGCTCGGCTCGCGGGCACGTTCGCCCGGACGGGGGTGCGCCGGGGGGACGTCGTCATGACGCTGGTCGGCAACCGCCCGGACTGGGTGCTGTCGATGGTCGCGTGCTTCCGCCTCGGGGCGGTCGTGCTGCCGTGCAACGAGCAGCTGCGCGCGAAGGATCTCCGGCTGCGCCTCGCCGAGGCCCGCCCGGCGCTGATCGTCGCCGACGAACGCAACCGCGCCGAGCTCGAGGCGGCGGGGCCCGCCTGCCCGGTGCTGACGATTCCCGACGAGTCCCTGTACGCCGGAGACCCGGCTCCAGCGGCCGAGCTCGCGCCCAGCGACCCCTGCCTGATCACCTTCACGAGCGGGACGACCGGCGAGGCGAAGGGGATCGTCCACGGCCAGCGCTACCTCGCGGGCCAGATGCTCCAGTCCGAGCACTGGCTCGGGGCGCAGCCCGGCGATCTCGTCTGGTGCACGGCGGCGAGTGGCTGGTCGAAGTCGGCGCGCAACGTGTTCATCGCGCCCTGGCTGCGTGGGGCGGCGGCGCTCCTGCACGACGCCCGCTTCGACCCCGCCGAGCGGCTTGCGATCCTCGCCACCGAGCAGGTGTCGGTGCTGTGCATGGCCCCGACCGAGTACCGGGTCATCGCCAAGCGCACCGAGATCCATCCGGTGCCCGCGCTGCGCGGGCTCGTCGCCGCCGGCGAGGCGCTCAACCCCGAGGTGCTGCGCGCCTTCCGGGCGGCGACCGGGCTCGAGATCCGCGACGGCTACGGACAGACCGAGACCGGCCAGCTCACCGGGACGCCGCTCGGGATGCCGGCCCGGCCGGGCTCGATGGGCCGCCCGCTACCCGGGGTCGCGCTCACCGTCGAGCACGGCGAGCTCGTCCTCGCGGATCCCCGCAGCGACCCGACGTTCTTCGTCGGCTACTTCGGGGGCGCTTCGGCGCCCGAATCCGAGCCGTGGCGGACCGGCGACCGCGTCGCCCAGGACGAGGACGGCTTCCTGTACTTCGAGGGACGCACCGACGACGTGATCATCTCCGCGGGCTACCGGATCGGGCCGTTCGAGGTCGAGTCGGCGCTCGTCTCCCACGCGGCCGTGGCCGAGGCCGCCGTCGTCGCGGCGCCCGACGAGGAGCGCGGCGCCGTCGTGCGCGCCGTCGTCGTGCTCCGCGACGGCTACGCGCCCAGCCCCGAGCTCGCCGCCGAGCTCCAAGACCACGTCAAGCACGAGACGGCGCCATACAAGTATCCGCGCGTCGTCGAGTTCGTCGCCGAGCTGCCGAAGACGGCAAGCGGCAAGATCAAGCGCGCCCAGCTGCGCGGAGCTCAGTAGCCGCTCGACGACGACGAGCCGCTGCTGACGGCGGCGCCACCCGAGCCAGAGCCGGCCGCGTGCGCGAGCGGCTCGACGGTGAGCACCCCGACCATGCCGGCCGCGCGGTGGCCGGGAATCGGGCAGTAGAACGTGTAGTGACCGGTCTTGGTGAGGTCGACGGTGAGGGTCGCCGTCGCGCCCGGCGCGATGTTGCCCGTGCTCACCGTGCCGCTCGGCGTGTCGACGGCCAGCGCGTGGGTGATCGCGCCGGTGTTCTTGACCGTGATCGTCACCTTGCCGGTGTGGCCGAGCGTCGGCGCGGCGGGCAGGATCTTGAACTCCTTCTCGCTGAGGGTGAGCGCCTCCGCGCCGCCCGAGGCCGACGAGCTCGACGAGGTCGCCGAGCTGCTCGCGGCCGGACTCGACGCCGCGGCCGAGGACGAGCTCGCGGTCGTCGTCGAGCTGCTGCTCGAGGAGCCACAGCCGGCGAGGGCGGCGGCGACGGCGATCGGGGCGAGCAGGGCGAGCGCGCGCATCATCACGCCCCATTGTGCTCCTTCCGCGCGCGCGGGGGAAGAAAAGCTCGGCCCGGAGCGGACGATAGGCTGGATGGTCATGCGCACATCACGCCCAGCGATCGGCATCTGCACGGCGCTCGAGCGCGCCAACTATGGGGTCTGGGATCAGCCCGTGGCGCTGTCTCCGCTCAGCTACATCAGCGCGATCCAGCGGGCCGGCGGTCTCGCGATCATGATCCCGCCCGACGAGGTCCTCGTCACCCATCCCGAGGAGATGCTCGACCGGCTCGACGGCCTCATCCTCGCCGGCGGCGCCGACATCGACCCGTCGTTCTACGGCGCCGAGCGCCACCCGGAGACGCACCACACCGTGCCCGAGCGCGACCGCACCGAGCTCGCGATCGCCCTCGGCGCGATCGAGCGCGACCTGCCGGTGCTCGGCATCTGCCGGGGAATGCAGCTCATCAACGTCGCCCTCGGCGGCACCCTGCACCAGCACCTTCCGGAGTTGTTCGGCCACGAGGAGCACCGCCGCCACCCGGGGACGTTCGAGGGGGCCGAGCACGACGTCCGGCTCGAGCCCGGCTCGCTCGCGGCGCTCGCCGCCGGCGAGGAGGTGCACGTCACCAAGTCCCATCACCACCAGGGCGTCGACGTCATCGGCGACGGCCTGCGGGTCACCGGGCACTCGACGCTCGACGACCTCGTCGAGGCGATCGAGCTGCCGCAGAAGGACTTCGTGCTCGGCGTGCAGTGGCACCCCGAGGCCGACGAGTCCAGCCGCGTCGTGCGGGCGCTCGTCGAGCGCGCCGATCAGTCGAGGGCGACGATGGCGTCGATCTCGACCTTGGCCCCGCGCGGGAGCGCCGCGACCCCGATGGCCACGCGGGCCGGCGGGTCGGTCTCGAAGAACGAGCCGTAGACCTCGTTGACCTCGGCGAAGCTCGCCATGTCGGTGAGGTAGATCGTCATCTTGACCGCGCTGCCGAGCGACGTGTCGGCCGCGTCGCACACGGCGGCGAGGTTCTCGAGGCAGCGGCCCGTCTGCTCACCGGCGGTCACACCGGTGATCTCCCCGGTGGCCGGGTCGAGCGGCACCTGACCGGAGCAGAACAGCAGGCCGCCGGCCTTCATCGCGTGGACGTAGGGCCCGATCGCCTCGGGGGCCTTGGGGGCGGTGACCGGTTCGCGATGCGCTGCCATGAGAGTCCTTCCCGTCGCTGATGGGGTTGTTCGCCCGGCGCCGTCGCGCGCGGCGGTCGTGCCGGGCAGGACGGCAAGCGTATTCACCTCCCGGCCCGGGGGTAGGCTCCGGCCATGGCCAACCGCCTCGCCGCCGAGACCTCGCCTTACCTTCTCCAGCACAAGGACAACCCCGTCGACTGGTACGCGTGGGGCGATGAGGCGCTGCAGCGGGCGCGCGAGCGCGACGTGCCGCTGCTCGTCTCGGTCGGCTACTCGGCCTGCCACTGGTGCCATGTGATGGAGCGGGAGTCCTTCGAGGACCCGGAGATCGCGGCGCTCATGAACGAGCACTTCGTCACGATCAAGGTCGACCGCGAGGAGCGGCCGGACGTCGACGCGATCTGCATGGAGGCCTGCCAGGCGCTGACCGGGCACGGCGGCTGGCCGCTCAACGCCTTCCTCACGCCCGAGCAGGTGCCGTTCTTCGCCGGCACCTACTTCCCGCCCGAGCCGCGCCAGGGCTCCCCGAGCTGGCGGATGGTCCTGCTCGCCGTCGCCGAGGCGTGGCAGAACCGGCGCAAGGAGATCCGCAGCCAGAGCCCTCGGATCGTCGAGTCACTCGGCGCGACCGCGCGGCTCGAGCCCTCCCAGGAGCCGATCGACGGCGCGGCGCTCGACGAGGCGCTCCGCCGCCTCGCCGGGTCGTTCGACGACGTCAACGGCGGCTGGGGCGGCGCGCCGAAGTTCCCCCAGGCGCCACTGATCGAGCTGCTGCTCGCGCGCGGCGAGCGGGAGATGGCGCTGGCGACGCTGCGCGCGATGGCCGCCGGCGGCATCTACGACCAGGTCGGCGGCGGCTTCTCGCGCTACGCCGTCGACGCGACCTGGACGGTGCCGCACTTCGAGAAGATGCTCTACGACAACGCGCTGCTCGCGCGGGCCTATCTCCACGGCTGGCAGGCGAGCGGCGAGCCCCGACTGCGGGCGGTGTGCTGCGAGACGCTCGACTGGGCGCTGCGGGAGATGCGCGGTCCCGAGGGCGGGTTCTGCGCCGCCCTCGATGCCGACTCCGAGGGCGAGGAGGGCAAGTTCTACGTGTGGTCGCTCGCCAAGCTGCGCGCCGTGCTCGGCGACCGCGCGCCGACGGCGATCGGCTACTTCGGCGTGACCGAGCAGGGCAACTTCGAGCGCGGCCTGCACGTGCTCGAAGCCCGCGGCCCGGTGCCCGAGGACCTCGACGCAATCCGCGCCACGCTGCTGCAGGCCCGCGCCGACCGCGTCCGCCCTGGGCTCGACGACAAGCGGCTGACGGCGTGGAACGCGCTGATGATCGCGGCGCTCGCCGAGGCCGGCGCCGCGCTGCACCGCGAGGACTACGTGCGCGCCGCGGTGCAGTGCGCGGAGTTCGTGCTCGGGCAGCTGCGCGACGCCGACGGCCGTCTGCTGCGCACCTGGAAGGACGGCCAGGGCCGGATCGGCGCCTACCTCGAGGATCACGCCTTCCTGCTCGAGGCACTCATCACCCTGTATGAGGCGACGTTCGAGGCGCGCTGGTACGAGGAGGCGGTGGCGCTCGCCGACACCCTGATCGCGCGCTTCTCCGACCCCGAGCGCGGCGGCTTTTTCACCACCGCGGCCGACGGCCCGCAGCTCGTCACCCGGCGCAAGGACCTCGAGGACACGCCGATCCCGTCGGGCAACTCGGCGGCGGCGTTCGGCCTGCTGCGCCTCGCGCTGCTCTCCGGGGAGGGCAGGTACGAGCGCCACGCGCTCGGCGTGCTGCGCCTGCTCTACCCGCTCGCCGTCCGCCACCCCCAGGCCTTCGGTCACCTGCTCGCGGCGGCCGACTTCTACCTCGCGCCGGTCCGCGAGGTGGCGATCGTCGGGCCCGAGCCGGCGGCGCTGCTCGGCGTCGTCCGCGGCGCCTACCGCCCGCACCTCGTGCTTGCGGGCGGCGAGGGTGAGGCCGTGCCGCTGCTGCAGGGACGCGGGCCGGTCGACGGGCAGGCGGCGGCCTACGTATGCGAGCACTTCGTTTGCCAGGCGCCGGTCACCGACCCGGACGCCCTCGCCGCCGCGCTATAGGACCGGCAGGTAGCGCTCGAGCTCCCAGGGCGTGACCTGGACGCGGTAGTCGTCCCACTCCTGGCGCTTGATCTCGACGTAGCGGTTGAACGTGTGCTCGCCGAGGGTGCGGAGCACGAGCTCGGACTGCGCGGTGAGCTCGATCGCCTCGCCGAGCGTCTCGGGCAGTTGGTCGATGCCGAGCCTGCGGCGCTCGTCGGGCGAGAGGTGATAGAGGTTCTTGTCCATCGGGTCGGGCAGCTCGTAGCCGTGCTCGATCCCCTCGAGGCCGGCCTGGAGCAGGACGGCGAAGGTGAGGTAGGGGTTGCAGGCCGGGTCCGGGCAGCGGAGCTCCATCCGCGTTGTGCGCTCCTTGCCGGGGTGATAGAGCGGTACGCGCACGAGGGCCGAGCGGTTGCGCCGTGACCAGGCGACGTAGACGGGCGCCTCGTAGCCGGGCACGAGCCGCTTGTAGGAGTTGACCCACTGGGCGAAGACGGCGCAGATCTCGCGGGCGTGGCGGAGCTGGCCGGCGATGAACGCCTTGCCGACGTCGGAGAGGAAGTACTCGTCGTCGGGGTCGAAGAAGGCGTTGCGCTCGCCCTGGAAGAGCGACTGGTGGGTGTGCATGCCGCTGCCGTTCTTGCCGAACAGCGGCTTGGGCATGAACGTCGCGTGGAGGCCGTACTTCATCGCGTATTCCTTGACCGTGATGCGGTAGGTCATGCAGTCGTCGGCCATCTTCAGCGCGTCGGAGAAGCGCATGTCGATCTCGTGCTGGCTCGGCCCGACCTCGTGATGGGTGTACTCGGTGTGGATCCCGAGCTGCTCGAGCGCGAGCACCGTCTCCCGGCGCAGGTCCGAGCCGGCGTCGAGCGTCGTGAGGTCGAAGTAGCCGCCCTCGTCGAGGACCTCGGTGGACTTCGCGTCGCGGAAGTAGAAGTACTCGAGCTCGGGGCCGACGTAGTAGTGGTCGAAGCCCATCGCCTCGGCCCGCTGGAGCGCCCGGCGCAGCACGTAGCGGGGATCGCCCTCGTACGGAGTGCGCTCCGGCGTCTGGATGTCGCAGAACATCCGGGCGACGCCCTGCTCCTCGGGCCGCCAGGGCAGGACCGCGAACGTGCTCGGGTCCGGCATGGCGATCATGTCGGACTCCTCGATCGGGTTGAAGCCGGTGATCGAGGAGCCGTCGAAGCCCATCCCGCCCTCGAAGGCGTCGGCGAGCTCGGTGGCGTTGATCGAGAAGGCCTTGAGCTGGCCGAGGATGTCGGTGAACCACAGCCGGATGAAGCGGATGTCACGCTCGGCGGCGAGCGCCATCACGTCATCGGCGGTCAGGGGGCGGGCATCGGCGACACTCATCGAGCGGGGAACGTTACCCGGAGCGGCGGTCCTTCTCGCCTGTCGGTTGTGGACCGCACAGCGGCGACCCGTATCCTCGGCCCGACCATGCGGCGGATCGTCCCCCTCGTCTGCGTACTCGTCCTCGCGGCCTGCGGTACCTCCGCGGCCGGGACCGGCAGCTCGTCCGGGCGCACGTCCGCGAACGGGTCGGCGTCCGGGAGCACGTCCGCGACCGGGACGGCGTCCGGGAACACATCGTCGGCCTCCCCTGCCGCCGCCGTCGCCTGCGGGCCGGCCGGCGCCCCGACCCTCGCCTCCAGCCACCGCGCCCGCGTCTACGTCCAGGCCGGGACGGCGTTCGGCTGCGCGGCCGGCGGCCGCGGGCGCTTCGCCCTGGGATATCGCGGGAGCTGCCTGATGCACTCCGCGGTCGCGCCGGTCACCGTCGCCGGGACGCTCGCGGCGTACGGGCTGCAGCGCTGCGGCGTCGACACGGGCTCGACCCTGGTGATCGTGCGGCGGCTCGACGACGGTGCGCTCGTGCGCAGCGCCCCGGCTTCCTCACCGCCCGGACCCGAGGGCTACCAGCTCGTCGGCTCGCTCGTGCTCCGCGCCGACGGGGCGGCGGCGTGGATCGCCAGCGGACGCTCGCTCGGGCGGCGCGTGTCGATCGTCGAGGTGTGGCGGCTCAGCCGCACCGGCACCCTGACCCGGCTCGATTCCGGGGGCGCGATCGTCGTCGGCTCGCTGCGGTTGGAGGGCGCCACGCTCCACTGGCACCACGGGGCGGCCGTGAAGAGCGCTCGGCTGAGCTGACGGTGCGGTCAGACGCGCGCGGCGTCGCGATCGCTGAGCCAGCGCTTGGCCCAGCGCTGAAGCTCGGAGAGCGCCGGCTCGAGCTCGCGGCCCATCTCCGAGAGCTCGTACTCGACCCGGAGCGGCGGTCCGGGATGGACCGTGCGCTCGACGATCCCGCGGGCCTCGAGCTCCTTCATCCGCTCGGACAGCAGCCGATCGGAGAGCTCGGGCACGGCGTGGGCGATCTCGGAGAAGCGCAGCGAACCGTCCATCAGGACGCGGAGGATCGCCCCCGTCCAGCGGCGGCCAATGAGCTCGACGGCCTCGTGGTAGTACGGACAGCAGCCGGCTCGACGAGTGGTCGAGTCGGCTCCCGCCGTGTGTACCTGGGCGTCCATCGCCGGATCAGCTTAGGCGGCTTGGAGGGCGCGTGACTGCTCGCTCGAGCCGTCGACGGGCACCTCGCCGGCCACGTTGATCATCGCGCTGAAGCTCTCCAGCGCGACCGCGGCGATCGCCTCCAGGATCTGTTCGTCGTCCCAGCCCGCCTCGCGCGCCTCCTCGTGGAGGTGCATCGGCGGCTTGCCGCCCTCGACGAGGGCCTGGAGGTAGCGCAGCAGCGCCGCCTCCCGCTCGTCCTTGGAGGAGAAGCGCCGAGCGAGCGCGACCTCGTCGAGCGCGAGCCCCGCGGCGCGCGCAGCACGCGCGTGCATGGCGAGCCCGGGCTCTGACTGGTAGTGCTCGGAGACGGCGAGGGCGATCCGCTCCAGCGTCGGCAGCGTCAGCTTGCCGTGCCGAAGCTCGGAGCGGAAGCGCGCGTACGCGCGCAGCGCCGCCGGCGAACCGGCGAGCACCCCGAGGAAGTTCGGCAGCTGCCCACCGCTGGCGAGCGCACCGCGAAGGACCGGGACGGAGCCCTCGGGTGCGGTCAGGTCGTCGTGTATCTGGAACCTGCTCATCGAAGTCTTCATAAGCCACCGCAGCCCTGATTTGTCGTTACTGCGCAGCAAGTCTTCCTTTACTTTCGTGACTTGCTTACGCTTGATAAGTCTACTTTGCCGCCGTCCGTCGCACAAGTCGCCGGAGGGCGCCTTAACTCCTTATACGTGGGCCGATAAAGGAGCGATCATCGACGGGCACGAGATCTGTAAGCGGCCCTTGCGGGCCGGGCGATCGCGGGCGGGGTCGCCGGGACTCAGCGGGCGCCGAGTGCGGCGAGCGTGTGCGCGGCGGCGTGGTGCGCGAGCACCGCGGCGTGGGAACTCGTGGCCGCGGCGAGGATCATGAGCACGCCGAGCAGAACCGCCCACATGGCGGCGCGGTCGGGCCGGAAGCCCTCGCGCTCATACGGGCGCTGACTGGACCGGCGCCGCTGGACGACGGGGGCGTAGCGCTCGCTGCCCCGGCCGGTGATGGTGACGATCCGGCGGCCGTCGGCGCTGAGCCGCGGCGGCGCCTCGAGGACGGGCTCGGGGCGCGCCTCGCGGGTCTCGGCCACCGCCTCGAGCCGACGGGAGCGGCGGCGGGGCTCGGCGGGACGGGGCTCGGCCGGCTCGGCCCAGTCGGCGCGGCGGCGAGTGCGCGGCGCGGCGGGGGCGGCGTCGGCCTCGATGGCGGGCTCGGCGAAGTGGGCGGCCGGGCGAGCAGGGCCGGAGCGCCGACGGGCGGCGGAGGCGGCCCGAGCGGCGGCGAAGTCGAAGTCGGCGGGGCCTGCGACCGCGCGGTCGGTGCGGTGCGAGACGTGGCGAGACGGCCGGGGCGTGCGGGGAATGCGAGGCGGCCGCGACGGGTCGTGGACCCGCGTAGCGGTGCCCGTCCGACGACTGCCGGGGCCGGTCGGCGTGGGCTTCTCTGCTGTCCGCGCGCGCGGCGCGCTCATCACCGCGCTCCGTGTCACCCCAGGGCGCTGCGAGGCCAACTTGCGGCATTGCCGTCCTCTTTCTCTGCTTGCGGGGTTAGCTGACGGGCTCGCACCGAAAGAGCGGCGCTACGCGTGGACGCGATTAGCCCCAACAACATGGGTCCCCCGCTTCCTTCACCGCGCCCGGCAAGGCGCGATGGTCACGGGAATTCAGCTGTACGGATCGGGGATCCTACCAGTGGCCGCGGCAGAAAGATGCGCCAGGAACCGGAGCGGTCAGAAACCCCGCACGATGCGGGAAACGGGCCGCCGCGCGGCTACTCGTTGCCGGCCACGCGGCCGACGAACGCCGCGACGTCCTGAGCCTGGCGGCCGGAGAGCAGCTGGGCGGGCATCACGCCCTGCCCGAGGCAGGCCGCCGAGGCGGCGTTGGCCGGCGGGTTCTGCAGGCAGCCGTTGTTGATCGTGTTCAGCACAAGCGACGCGGGCGGCTTGAGCTGGTCGAGGTTCGGCCCGACCTTGCCGATCGCGTTGGCGGCGGCGAGCGTGTGGCACTGGGCGCAGCTCTGGCCGAACAGCATGCGGCCCTGCTTCTCGGCGGCGGTGAGCTTGAGGCCGCCGACCTGGCCGCTGGCGTTGGCGTGGTTGCCGGCGAGCACGGCGGTCGGGATGACGGCGCCGAAGGCGACGTAGACGATCGCGAAGATGACCCCCGCCGCCTTGCGTCCCGACCGTGGCGGGGTCTGGGCGCTCGCCCGCGCGCTCCCGAAGCCCCCGCGCACGGCGACGAGGAACAGGCCGAGGCCGAGGATGACCCAGAAGGCGATGAAGAGAACAGTGGCCAGCACGGCGCCGTGACCTTATCGTGCTCCGGCGCTGGACGCCTCGCTCATGGCCCGGTTCGTGGCGCCCTTGAGCCGCCCGTCAGCTGCCGCTCAGGGTCCGGAACGGGTAGAGCAGGGCGGTGTCGACGAACATCGCTGCGAGCCAGATGACGAGCAGCCACCGGGGGACGCGGCGGGCGGTGAGCAGCCGGGCGACGCCGATGTACAGCGCCGGCATCGTGACGACCATGTAATAGAGGTAGGTCGTGCGGTTGTCGAGGAGGTGGAATAGCGCCGGGGGCAGCCAGGTTCCGAGCACCCAGGCGACGACGAGGAACGAGAGGTCGTCACGGCGCCGGATCGCCCACCACAGGTTGAGGAGGATCGCCAGCCAGGCGGTGAAGAGCAGGATCCGTCCGATGTAGCCGCGGAACCAGAGGGTGGTGAGCGACTTGGTCACCACCCGGGTGGCCACGACTTCCTTGTGGGACGCCGAGCCGGAGTGGACGATCTTGGTCACCGTCGTCCGCGTCGTGACCGTGTGGGCGACCTTGAAGTAGTTGATGTCCTTCTCGTCGAGCCAGAACTTCGTCGGCTCGCTGGCGATCCCATGCGGGCCGCCGACGTCCTGGAGCTTGGCGGCGTAGGTCTGCATGAAGACGATGTGGTTGCACGCGCTGCCCCACAGCGGCACGGGGTCGCAGAAGCTCGCCTGCCCGCGGTCGACGGGGTGACCGCCGCTGTACGGGGTGACGATCCCGTCGAGGACGGCGAGCAGCGTGATGTAGGTGAAGCCGGTGATCACCGCGACGGCCAGCGGACGGGCCATGCGCCGGGCGAAGGCGCGCACCGAGCGATCGGCGGCGAGGGCGCGCATCAGCTCGAGCAGGATGACCACGATGACGGCGTAGACCGCGAACTCCTTCACGCAGCAGCCGACGCCGATGACCACCGCCCCGACGACCGCCGACCGGCGCAGGTAGAGCGCGAGCCCGGCGAGCATGAACGGGACGACGAAGATGTCGAGCACGGCGATCCGAGAGGAGACGATCCAGAGGTTCTCCGACGCCGCGAGCAGCGCGGCGAGCACGGCGAGCCAGGGCCCGCCACCGGCCGAGCGCACGAGCCAGTACAGGAGCAGGATCGAGAGCGCGCCGAAGATGACCGCGGTGATCCGCCAGCCGACGGCGTTGTCGCCGAACACGACCATCCCGCCGGCGATGAGCATCTTGCCGAGTTGGGGATGCTCGGCGTTGGGGTCGGCTCCGAGCGGCGCCGCCCCGGCGTACGTCTCGCCCGCCCGGTTGACCTTGCCCTCGATCGAGCGCGCCGCGGGCACGTAGTAGCGCTCGTCGAACACATAGCCCTTGCCCGGCCCGCCGTAGGCGGGAATGCCGAGGTTGTAGGCCCGCGCGACCGTGCCGAGCGCGGTGACGAGGATGAGGGCGACCAGCGGCGCGCGCCGATGGGCGGCAATCCGCCGCACCCGCGCCGCGACCGCGCGTCCCCAACCGGCCGGACGCGAGCGCCGGATCAGTCCGAACCGCTCTTCGACGGCGACGGTGAACACCGGTGCATCCCTATCACGCGTCGCGGCGGTCGTGCGCAATGCCGCGGCGGTCGTGCGCGATACCGCGGCGGTCGTGCGCGGTGCGCCGGGGGTCGCGCGCTATGGCTGACGGCTGTCGTGCGATGTGGTGATTGTCTTACCTGACGCAACGACGCGAGCGCGGGTCGGCCGGCCTATCGCCGCCGCCCCGAGGCGAAGCTCATGACCGGCGGAGCGACCGCGCGGAAGTCCTCGGGCTCACCTCCCTCCTCCTGGCGCTGCTCCTGCCGCCCATGGCGAACCTGCTCGTCGAGCATCGAGAAGTCCTTGACCTCGGCGAGGATGCGGTCCGGCGCGGCGATCGAGTCGACCCGGTCGACGAGCACGTTGATCGCCCCGCCGGCGGCGGCGAACCGCTCGAGCTTCCCCCCGACCATCATCAGCGGCTCGGTGCGGACGGTGAGCCGGTGGCGCTCGTAGACCGGGGAGGGGATGACGAGGTTGATCGTCCCGTACTCGTCCTCGAGCAGCACGAACACCATCCCGTTCGCCGTGCCCGGACGCTGACGGGCGACGACGAGGCCGCCGACCTGGAGCCGGCTGCCATGCGGCAAGGTCTCGAGCTCCTGGCTCGTCACCGCGCCGGCGGGCAGTCGAGACCGCAACAGGCCGATCGGATGCTGGTGCACGGTCAGCCCTGTCGTCCCGTAGTCGGCGAGCATCGACTCCCAGGCTGAGACCTCGTGCAGCTCCGGAGGAGCGGGCAGGTCGAGCGGCAGCGCGAGCTGCGTCCCTCCGGGCACGTTCCGTCCCGGCGTCGCCACCCCCAGCTGCCAGAGGGCGAGGCGGCGCGCGGAGAGGAACCGCGCCCCGGGCTCGGCGGCCGGCGGCGACGGCACGAGCGAGTCGCACGCGCCTGACCAGGCGAGCAGCTCGAGCGATACCGAGGCCGCCCCTGACCGCGAGGCGAGGTCGGACAGGTTGCGGAACCGTCCGCCTGCGGTCCGAGTGGCGACGAGCTTGGTGACCTCCTGCGCGCGCACCCCGCGGACGTAGGCGAGACCGATGCGGACCCGGCCGTCGGGCGCCTCGCCGCTCCCCGCCGATCCGACGCCCCCCGCCGATCCGTTGCCCCCCACGGCTAGGCCGCACCCGAGGTCCATCTCGCAGTCGACCGCGCTCGCGTTGACGTCGGGGGGCAGCACCTCGACGCCCCGCCGCTGCGCCTCGTGGACGAGCGCGTCGGGCGGATAGAAGCCCATCGGCTGCTCGTTGAGCAGCGAGCAGAGGAACTCAGGGCTGTAGTGGACCCGCAGCCATGTCGACTGATAGGCGAGCAGCCCGAAGGCGGCGCCGTGGGCCTTGGGGAACCCGAAGCCCGAGAAGCCCTGCACCATCGAGAAGACCCGCTCGGCGGTGGCCTCGTCGACGCCGTGCAGGCGCTGGGCGCCGGCGACGAAGCGCCTGTGGTGAGCCTCGATCGCCGCCTCCGAGCGCTTGCGGCTCATCGCCCGGCGCAGCCCCTCGGCCTCGCCGGGGGAGAAGCCGGCGAAGGCGATCGCGACCTCGAGGACCTGGTCCTGGAAGATGATCGTCCCGAGGGTGTCGCGGAGCACCGGCTCGAGCGAGGGATGCTCGTAGGGGATCTGGTAGCCGGGGTCCTCGCGGAGCCGCTGGCGGCGTTCGATGTACGGGTTGACCGCGCCGCCCTGGATCGGGCCGGGCCGGACGATGGCCACCTGGATGGTGATGTCCTTGAGGTTCTCCGGCCGGGTCCGCCGCAGCGACTGCATCTGGGCGCGGCTCTCGATCTGGAACACCCCGGTCGTGTCGGCCTCCTGGATGCACCGGTAGGTCTCGGCGTCGTCATACGGGATGCGGGAGAGGTCGATCCTCTCCCCGCGCGTGCGCGCGACGAGCTCGACGCAGCGCTCGACCGCGGAGAGCATCCCGAGGCCGAGCAGATCGATCTTCAAGAAGCCGGCGTCGGCGCACGAGTCCTTGTCCCACTGGGCGATCTGGCGCCCCTCCATCGCCGCCGGCACGATCGGGCAGCAGTCGACGAGCGGTCGCGTGGCCACGATCATCCCGCCGGAGTGCTGAGAGAGGTGCCGCGGCAGCCCGTGGGCCTCGGCCGCGAGCCGCGCGAGCCAGGCCCAGCGGCCGGTCGAACCGCGGCGCCCCGACGGTTCGGGCGGCGGACCGTCCCGGGCGCGGCCCTGATCGCGCCGCGCCGGTGGTGCCGCCGCTCCGACGGCAGGGCCATCCCGGGGGGCGCCGGTCAGCGGCCATTGGGCGACGGGGCGCGGGCCGCTCCCGCCGGCGACCTCGCCGTCGGCGAGCCCGAAGGCGCTCTCGATGTCCCGGTCGACGTGGCGCGCGTCCCAGCCCTCGCTGCCCCGGGCGACCCGCTCGATCTCCCCCGGCGGCAGCCCGAGTGCCTTGCCGAGCTCCCGGATCGCCCCCCGGGCCCGATAGGTGGGGAACGCCGCGACGAGCGCCGAGCGATCGTGGCCGTAGCGCTCGTGGATGCGCGGGATCAGCACCTCACGGATGTCCCGGGGGAAGTCGAGATCGATGTCCGGCAGGGCGGTCAGCTCCTCGTTGAGGAAGCGCCCGATCATCAGCTCGTTGGCGACCGGATCGACGTGCGAGAGGCCGGTGAGGTAGCAGACGATCGAGGAGACGCTCGAGCCCCGGCCACGACCGGGCGGCAGCAGCGCACGGGCGGTGTCCGGCCCTCGCACCTCGGCGGCGACCTCGCGGGCGAGCTCGAGCAGGTCGTGGTGGAGGATGAAGAACCCGGGCAGGTTGAGCTTGTCGATGATCCGCAGCTCCTCCTGCAGACGGGCGGCGGCGACGTCCCGGGTGCCGGCATCGTGCCCGGCGTAGCGGGCCTGCAGCCGCTGTTGGCACAGCTCGCCGAGCGTGCGCATCGCGGCCGCGTCGTCGGCGCCCGGATAGCGATAGCCGAGATCGCTGCCGAGATCGAAATGCAGCCGATCGGCGAGCCGCTGGGTCTCGGCGACCGCCTCGGGGTGCTCGGGGAACCGCGCGGCCATCGTCTCCGGAGCGGCGAGCACATGGCTGAAGTTCCCCCGCCGCTGCGGCTCGGAGGCGTCGAGCGTGAGGTGCAGCCGCACAGCGACGAGCGCGTCCTGGAGCGGCGCCCGTGCGCGGGCGTGCGCGTGGACGTTGCCCGTCGCGACGGTCGCCACCCCGAGGCGCTGCGCAAGGCCGGCGAGGCGTCGGTTGCGGGCGCGATCGTTGCGCAGGAACGGGCGCTGAAGCTCGATCCGCAGCCCCTCGGGCCCGAACCCGTCGCGCAGCCGGCGCAGCGTGAACTCGTCGTGCACGCCCCGCCCCGCGCAGCCGCTCAGGCACACGAGGCCGGCGGAGAGCTCGAGCACGTCGGCGAGCGTCGCGAGGGCCTGCGCGGGCGGCCCGGGTCGCTCCCGCGTGTGGGCATGGGCGCGGGTCAGCAGCCGGCAGAGATTCGACCAGCCGCGGGCGTCCTCGACGAGCAGGGTGAGGTGACGTCCGTCGTCGAGGTCGATCTCGGCCCCGTGGATCGG
The DNA here is from genome assembly GCA_963752905.1 of uncultured Solirubrobacterales bacterium. GTDB lineage: Bacteria > Actinomycetota > Thermoleophilia > Solirubrobacterales > Solirubrobacteraceae > Palsa-465. The sequence continues at coordinate 267,073 of CAVWAC010000011.1, read as the reverse complement.
GCGTAACCCGAGGGCCCGGGCGGAGACGGCGAACTCCATCGATCCCGACACCGTGTTGTGGTCGGTGAGGGCCATCGCCCCGTAGCCGAGCTCGAGTGCGGCGGCGACGAGCTCATCGGGCAGCGACGCACCGTCGAGGAACGAGAACGCGGAGTGGCAGTGGAGCTCGACGTAACCCACGAACACATGTTCGCATCGGGACCGGACGCGAACTCCCTACCTCACGCCCTTGACATCTGATTAGCGACTGCTAATCTCTGCATAGTTAGTAGTCACTAATCAACAGGAGGCACCGATGGCAGGAGAGAACGGACAGACCAGGCGGGGGTGGACCCTCGCGATCGTCTCGATCGGCTTGTTCATGGTCGTGCTCGACAACCTCGTCGTGAACGTCGCGTTGCCGAGCATCCACCGCGAGCTCGGCGCCTCGATCCAGGCCCTCGAGTGGACGGTCAACGCCTACGTGCTCGCCTACGCCGTGCTGCTCCTCACCGGCGCCGCTCTCGGCGACCGCTTCGGGCGCAAACGGATGTTCATGGCCGGCATCGCGTTGTTCACCGTGTCCTCGGCCGCCGCCGCGCTCGCGCCGAGCATCGGCATGCTGATCGCCGCCCGCGCCGCCCAGGGCGTCGGCGCCGCGATCGCCACGCCGCTGACCCTGACGCTCCTCGCCGACGCGTTTCCGCCCGCCCAGCGCGGCATGGCACTCGGCATCTGGTCAGGCATCAGCGGGATCGCCGTCGCACTCGGACCGCTTGTCGGCGGCGCGGTCATCCAGCTGAGCTCGTGGCACTGGATCTTCTGGATCAATGTCCCGATCGGCGCCGTGCTCATCGGGCTCGCCGCAGCCCGGCTGACTGAGAGCCATGGGCCTGAGCGCGGACTCGACATCGGCGGGGTCGCCCTCGCCTCCACCGGCCTGTTCGGAATCGTCTTCGGGCTCGTGCGCTCGCAGTCGCTCGGGTGGGGTTCGACCGAGGTGCTCGCCTCGCTCGCCGTCGGCGCCCTGCTCGTCATCGCCTTCGTCGTCTACGAGCTGCGCAGCAGCGATCCGATGCTGCCGATGCGGTTCTTCGCCAACCGCGGCTTCACCGTGACCAACGTCGTCTCGCTGGCCATGTACTTCGGCATGTTCGGGTCGATCTTCTTCCTCAGCCAGTTCCTCCAGAACGTGCTGCACAACACCCCGCTGCAGGCCGGCGTGAAGCTGCTCGCCTGGACAGGAGCGACGATGGTCATCTCCCCGCTCGCGGGGTACTTCTCCGAGCGGCTCGGCAGCCGGATGTTCATGGTCGCCGGCCTCTCGCTGCAGGCGATCGCGCTCGGATGGCTGGCGACGCTCGCCTCCGTCGACACGAGCTACGTGAGCATGCTCGCGCCGTTCGTGCTCGCCGGCGCCGGGATGTCGCTCGTGTTCGCCCCGGCGGCCAACGCGATCCTCTCCTCGGTCCGGACCGACGAGGCCGGCCAGGCGTCGGGCGCGACGAACGCGATCCGCGAGCTCGGCGGCGTGCTCGGCATCGCGGTGCTCGGCACGGTGTTCACGAGCCACGGTGGCTACACCTCGCCGCAGGCCTATGTCCACGGCCTGACCCCGGCGCTGTGGGTCGGGGTGGCCGTGCTCGCAGCCGGCGCCCTGATCGCCGCGGTGCTGCCGTTCAACACCCGCACCGCCGCCCTCGAGCAGGCCGCTCACGAGGCCGCCGCTCCGTCCCGGGAGCTCGCCGGTGGCCTCGCCTGAGCATGGCGTAGGATCGGCGGCGAGCACCATGGCCGTTTCGTCGAGCTCCACGACCACACCGCGTCAGCGTGTGCCCGCCGCCGAGCGGCGGGCCGCGCTCGTGGAGGCCGCCGTGCACGAGTTTGCGCGCGGGGGCCTCCACGGCACGCCGGTCGACCGGATCGCCCGGCGGGTCGGGGTCGCTCAGCCGTATGTGTTCAGCCTCTTCGCCAACAAGCGCGAGCTGTTCATCGCCGCGGTCGAGCGCGGGTTCGAGCGCGTCGGCGAGGCGTTCACCGCGGCGGCCGAGGAGTACGACCCCGCGATCGCGCTGCCGGATACCGACGTGATGACCGCGATGGGCAAGGCCTACGTGCAGCTGCTCGAGTCAGACCGCGACTGCCTGATGCTCCAGCATCACGCCTACGCCGCCTGCGACGACGAGCTCATCCGCGAGCGGGTCCGGGCCTGCTACGCGCGGCTCGTGGCGCACGTTGAGCAGCTCTCGGGCGCCGACACCGAGAGGCTCGACGATTTCTTCCGCTACGGCATGTGGCTTAACGTCGCGGCCGCGATGGGAGTCGAGGACCTCTCGGTCGGCTGCGAGTGGGTCCGGGAGGAGCAGCAGGAGGTCAGCTGAGGCGCGGGCTGAGGCGCGCGCGTCAGCCGAGGCGTCCGCGTCAGCCGAGGCGCCCGCGCGAGGACTCCGGGTAGCGCGGGAGGCCGTCGTCGGGGATCGGCTCCCATGACGCGGCGTAGGTGACGAACTGGTGGTGGCCAGGGGTGATGCCCGGATCGCCGTCGATCGTCCCGAGCCGGATCCCGACCTGGTCGTGGTCATCCGGGTGACGGCTGAAGATGGCCGAGCCGCAGTCGCCACAGAACCACTTCTCGAATCCGCCCTCGGGGGCCCAGCAGCGCAGATGGTCCTCGCCCTCGAGCACGCGGAACGAACCCGGCTCGGCGCGGCCGTTCGCCGAGGAGCCGGTCCCCGTGCGGCGCTGGCAGCGGGTGCAGTGGCAGTAGCCGGCCGAGACGAGCGGGGCGGTCAGCTCGTAGCGGACGGCGCCGCAGGCGCAGGCTCCGGTGAGATGGAAGCTCACAAGTGAACGAGGTCTCGGTCGGGCTCGATCCGCCAGCGGCGGGCGACCTCGCTGAGCCGGGGGTTCAGCCCCCACCCGTCGGCCCGCTCCTCGCCCTCATGGGCGGGGTTGCCGCCCTTCAGCGCCATGCAGCCGGCGTTGTCGCCGAGGCGGCGGATGGTCGCGACGTCCTCGGGGGTGAGCCGGTTCTCGGCCGGCAGCGCCGCGAGCTCCGCTCGCTTCTCCTCGACGGGGCGGGCGCCCGGGCCGGCCTCCTGGACGAGGGTCGGCACGACGCACTCGACGGCGGGGTGCGCGAGGTTCCACTGGCAGGCGAGCTGCAGCATGGTCAGCCCGGTGCGCGCGGCGATCGCGCGCATCGAATCCATCCGCGCGCGACCCTCCTCGATCCATCCGGCCGGGCGGAAGGCCCGGTGATCGTGCTCGTGCATCTCCTGGCCGGGCACAACATCGTCGAAGAACAGGCCGCCGTAGTCGACGACGCGCGTGATGACCTTGACGTCGGCCTGCGCGGCGGCGTCGAGGCACAGCTCCCCGGGCCACGGCTCGAGCGGGTTGAGGATGATCATCGCCCAGTCGATCAGCGCGCCGAAGCGCTCAAAGCAGTCGATGAGGTCAAGGGTGAAGCCGTTGGCGGGACCCGGCGCCACGCCGATCAAGCGGGCCAGCCCGCGCTCGCGCAGCGCGGCCATCCCGTTCCACACGACCTCGCTCGTGTAGCCGATGCGGTCGGGGTTGTGGAGCATGAGCAGGTCGAAGCGGTCGACGCCGACGCGCGCGAGGCTGAGCTCGGTCGCCTCGACGAGATACGGGCCGTAGTCCTCGGGTCCGCGCAGGCCAGGATCGGTGAAGCGAGGGAAACCCTTGGCGCCGTCGCGCTGCCCGGTGTAGAAGTCGTGCCCGACGGTGCCGACCACGCACATCGTCCCGCGGTCGTGACCGGCGATCGCGCGCCCGAGCATGCCGTCGGCATCGCCGGTGCCGTACACGTCGGCGGTGATGACCGTGTGGATCTGCTCGTCGGGCGCGATCAGCGCGAGAAAGCGCTCGTCGTCGAGCGGCTGGCCGAAGCGCATGAAGCGCCCGCCGCTCCAGGTGCCAACGGCGGTGAGACCGGGATCGAGGCCTCCCCCAGGAGCCGATTGGTCAGGGCTGGCGGGGTGATCGGTGCGATCCATGGTCATGGCACGAGTGTAAGCGCTGACCCTGGGGCGAGACTGTGGGTTTCCCGCACGATCGAGCCGGGTCGGAGTGCCCGGGTATGTCTTCTTCAAATCAGCGCTGGCGCCACCACCTCCCACTCTCGAGGTCGTGGAAAACGACCTCGTCGCGACCGCTGGAGGTCACCACCTCCCAGTAGCGGCGACGCAGCGGCCGCTCGGTCCACCAGCGATCCTCGATCAGCCACGACTCACGCACGGAGTCGATGTCGCGCCCGTCGACGTTGACGGGCACCCCACCCTCCCCGGAGCGCACGGCCACCCGGCGTGGCACCGCCAGTCGCCGCGGGCCGGCCATCAGCCCTCGAATGGCGCGAGGACGGCTCGCCGCTCCGGAAAGCGTGAACCGGGATCGACCTCGAGCACCCGCATCGCGGCGTCGGGACCGGCGGCCGCCCGCGCCTGGCGGATCGCCTCGCGCAGCCGAGCTCCGCGGCGAGCGGCCGGGTCTTCGAGCAGCGGCCGCTGGTCGCTCGCGGGCGGACCGAAGCGCTCGACGGCCAGCCGCAGCTGCTCGGCGGGCGCCGGCATCAGGGCCAGCCGCGGCACGAGCGCGAGCCGCATGCGCGTCGGGTCCGACAGCGCCTCGCGGAAGACGACCTGCTCACGCCATGTCCCACCCTGCTCGACGAGGACGGCCGAGAGCACGACGGCCCGGAACGTCCGGCCGTCCCGCTCGCGCCGGGCGAGGAGGCGATCGATCAACAGCCACAGGGCGCGTTCGAGCTGCATGCCCGACGCGGCCTCGGGAAGGTCGAGCGACTCCCGGAGGTACTCGGCGGCCGGCCGCGGACGCAGCGCCCCATCTCCCCCGCTGGCCAGCTCGTGGGCGAGAAGCCCCGCCTTGCCGAAGCGGTCGGCGAGGGCCGCGGGTGGCATCGCGGCGAGCTCGCCGAGCGATCCGACGCCGAGGCGCTCGAGGGCGTCGGGCAGATCGGCGAGCATCGGCCGCGCTCGCAGGAGGGCGACGGGCAGCGGCGCGAGGTACTTCCGCGCACGTGCACGGGGGCTGTCGGCGGCGGTCGAGCGCTCCCGCGGGTTGCCGCCCCACCCGACGCTGCCCGGCACGATCTCCGGCCGGCGCACACGGGCGCGGGTTGCGGCGGCGACGGCGGCAAAGCGCGAGGGCGCCACGCCGAACCGAGCGGGAACCCGCAGCGACCGGCGGGCGACACGGAGGACGCCCTCGATCCCGCCGTGGAGCCGGAGCAGCCCGGCGGCGTCGAAGCACACAAGCCCCGGCCGCTCGGGTTCGACGGCGGCGCCGATCGACTCGAGGCGTACGAGCAGCCGCTCCCAGAAGTCGGCAACGCCCGCGGGATCAGGCGGGACGAGCGTCAGCCGGGGGCAGCGGGCAAGCGCCTCGCCGAGCCGCATGCCGGGATGCACGCCGTACGCCTCCGCGGCGAGCGACACCTCCCCGACCTGCTGGGCGCCTCCCGGCTCGGGACCGAGCGCCGTCGGCGCCTGCAGGAGCTCGCTCCGATCCCCGGCGGCGATGGTGAGCTGAAAGCGGGGAAGCAGGACGCAGACGATAAGGGCCATGAGGGGAACGTATGTTCGCATCCCTGTCGGATGGATGCAAGGCGTGCGACCGGGGTGACAGAGCCGCTCCGCCGGCTGTTGCCGCCCGGCCGCGCCAACCCGAGCGAGCGCCCGCCCCGCGATCAAGCTCCGCCCGGACCGGTGGCGCAGTGGTACGGTGCCGACATGGCGCCACCCAACATCGGCGACATCGCGGTCAGGGGTGCGCAGACGTTGCGCGCGTTCGGCCAGCGCATCCCCGGCGCCGGCGGGATCCTCGCGCGGTCGCTTGAGGACGCGGTCGACGGCCGCATCGTGATGATCACCGGCGCCTCGTCGGGCATCGGCGCGGCGACGGCGCTGGCCATCGGCCGCGCGCGCGGCGAGGTACTGCTCGTCGCCCGCACGCGTGAGAAGCTCGAGAACGTCGCCGCCGAGGTCGAGGAGCACGGCGGCGTCGCCCACGTGCACCCGTGCGACCTCAGCGACCTCGACGACATCGATCGTCTCGCCGCCGAGGTGATCGAGCAGCACGGCCGGGTCGACATCCTCGTCAACAACGCCGGCAAGTCGATTCGCCGCTCGGTGAGCCGGGCGTACGAGCGCTTTCACGACTATCAGCGGACGATGCAGCTCAACTACTTCGCGCCCGTGAAGCTGATCCTCGACCTGCTGCCGGAGATGCGCGAGCAGAGCACCGGCCACATCATCAACGTCTCGACGATCGGCCTGCAGACGAACACGCCGCGCTTCTCCGCCTATCTCGCCTCCAAGGCGGCGCTCGACGCCTTCTCACGCTCGATCGCCGCCGAGATCATCGACGACGGCGTGCACATCACGACGGTCTACATGCCGCTCGTTCGCACCCCGATGATCTCCCCGACCAAGATCTACGACCACTTCCCCACGCTCAGCCCCGAGGAGGCGTCGGGGATGATCTGCGAGGCGATTCGCAAGCGCCCCAAGCGGGTGGCCACGGCGCTCGGGAACCTCGGGCAGCTCAGCTACGCGATCGCGCCCGGCGCCCAGGACCTCGTCGTCAACCGCGCTTACAAGCTGTTCCCGGAGGGCGGAAACAGCGACGGCGCCCCCAAGCAGGTGCCGGCACCGGACGCGCCGAGTGCCGAGCAGCGGGCATTCGCGCGGGCGACGCGCGGCGTGCACTGGTAGCGGCGCGCTACGAGCCCGGATCAGACCGAGTTGCCGGCGTCCCGCATCAGCCGGCCGATCGGGACCGCCGAGAGGTGGTCGGCGGCGAGCGTCGCGCGCAGCCGGGCGAGCAGACTGTCGATCTCACCGGCGCTCGAGACGGTCAGCTCGACGACCTCGCCGGGATGCAGGCGCCCGGTCTTATCGCCGATGTCGTCGAGACGGACCTGACCGGCGACGAGACGGCCGCCGGCCCCGTGCGCGAGCCACCACTGGCCGACGCTCGGGCCGCTCGAGGCGTAGAGGAAGTGATGATGGAAGCCCATCGCGCGGAGCATGCTGTGCAGCTGCTCCCGCGTGTCGAGCCAGCGGACGAGGCCGCCGGTGGGCAGTCGCGGCAACGCCTGATCACCCTGGCCGAGCATGCTGAGCTCAGAGGCCGAGGGCATATGGGTGACCGCGAACGAGGCGTGGATGCCACTCGCGGCGAGCGCGTCGGCGAGGGCCGGAAGATCCTGGCTGGGCGCGTCGACGAGCACGCCGACCTCGGGCCGGCTCGTCTGGACGGTGGTCAGAGGCCGCATGTGGACAAAGTGCGAGACGAGCGAGTACGAAGTCCCGGTCGTGAGCGCCCAGGCGAGCAGCGCGACAAGCACCGCGCTGCCGGCGGCCGCGCGGGCCGTGCGCATCCGCCAGGCCGGAAGCGGCTTGATCCGGCGCTCGTCGGAGAGGACCAATGAGGCGGTCGAGGGCTGGCGCGCGAACGACGTGTCCGGCTCGGGCCGGCTCTCGAGCGCCCGCTCGAGCGCGGGGACGATCTCGGAGCGGTGATCGGCGACCTGGGCGAGGCCGAACTTCTTCAGCGCCTTCTCGGTCGCGCGGACGTGGCCGTAGCTGAAGCCGTACGAGACGACCGGGCAGCCGCGGATGATCGCCTCGAGGATCGTCAGTCCGCCGCTCGAGTGCACGAGCGCGTCGCTGGCGGCGAGCACGTCGCCCATCCGGTCGGTGAAGCCCATCAGCCGCAGGCGCGGCTCCTCGCCGCAGCGCTTGGCCACGCGGGCGCGGAGCTTGTCGTTGCGGCCGCAGAGGCACAGGACGGTGGCGTCGGGAATCTCGAGGGCGGCCATCGTCGCGCCGAGCAGATCGCCGACGCCCCAACCGCCACCGGACACCGCGATCACCTTGCCCTCGGCGGGCAGCCCGAGCGCGCGCCGGGCGTCGGCCCGCGTGCGCACCGCGAGGAAGGCCGGCGAGGTCGGCGGCTTGGCCCACTTCACGCTGCCCTTTCCGGCGATGTGCTCGACCTCCTCGGCCGACTCCGGATGGGTGATGAAGTGGCGATCGATGCCCGGGTGGGCCCAGAAATGGAGGCCGGCCAGGTCGGTGATCGACGAGTAACAGGGGACGTCGAGCCGGCCTTTTCGCCGCATCTCGCCGAGCACCGCGGTCACGCCGGGGTAGGTCGAGACGATGATGTCGGGGTTGTGGGCGCGGATCAGGCGCATCAGCCCGCGCCGACCGAAGGCGGTCAGCATCCGCAGCGACAGCCAGCGCGTCGGCGCGAAGTACATGAACAGCGCGTACTGGAAGTTGAACCACCACGGGATCCAGCGGAACATGAAGGCCGAGTTCTCGCGCAGGACCTTGGTGAGCACGGGACCCATCGCCGGGAGGCCGTTGACGATCGACAGCTGGGTGTCGGGATCCTCATCCTTGAACTCGCGGAGGATCGCGCGGGCGGGCAGGTCGTGGCCCTCGCCGATGTCGGCGGAGATGATCAGCACCTGGCGCGGCTTGGCCTCGGCGTCGGGCTCGCCGGCCGGGATCACGGCGGCCGCCTCGGCGTTGGCGGTCCTGGCCGCCTGCTCGCGCCGCCAGGCGACATACCGCCGGACGCCCTCGTGGAAGGGCGTGGCCGCGCTCCAGCCGAGCTCATTGAGCGCGCGATCGCTCGAGACGACCTTGCCGCCGAAATCGCCGGGGCGGGCCGGGGTGTAGACGATCTCGACGTTGCCGATCAGGTCCTGCACCGTCTCGGCGATCTGCTTGATCGTGACGTTCTCGTTGCTGGCCAGGTTGTAGATGCGGTTGGTGGCCACGTCCTCGAGGCCGAGGGCGACGCCGTCGGCGAGGTCCTCGACGTAGACGAAGCGCCGCGACTGGCTGCCGTCGCCGGCGAGCGTCAGCGGCTCGCCCTTGAACGCCTTGTTGACGAAGGCGGGGATGACCGCGGCCTCGCGAGCGCGGGGGCCGTAGGGGATGCCGAAGCGCAGGATCGTGTAGTCGATCCCGTACAGCTCCTGGTAGGCCTTGCAGTAGAGCTCGCCGGCGAGCTTCGTGCTCGTATAGAGGTGGCTCGGCGCGGCCAGCAGCGTGTCCTCGTCGACGTTCTCATCGACGCAGTCGGAGTAGACCCAGATCGTGCTCGCATAGACGATCCGCTTCACCCCGGCCCGGCGCGCTGCCTCGAGCACCGCGACGGTGCCGCGCGCGTTGACCCGCTCGGCGTCCTCGGGCTCGGCGTGGACGTCGTTGACGTCGGCGACCGCGGCGAGGTGGGCAACGGCGTCGCAGCTGTGGAGCGCGCGCTCGAGCGCCTCGCGATCGGTGATCGAGCCGAGCACGGTGTCGACCGTGCCGGGCTCATGCCACGGCGAGGGCCGCAGGTCGTAGATGACCGGCTCATACCCACGAGCCTTGAGCTTGTCGACGACGTGCGAGCCGATGAAGCCCGATCCGCCCGTGACCAGGACCCTCATGACTGCTCGCCCGTCTCCGGCCGGTAGTAGAGCGGCACACAGGAATGGTTGCGCGCCACCCAGTCAGAATTCGGCAGTTCGACGTCGTGGCCGAGGATGCGGTGACAGGGCTCGTCGTAGACGCGGCCGGTCGAGCGCTCGAGCCAGTCGAACACGATGTACTTGTAGAGGCCGCTGACCATGCCGTCCGGAAGCTCGAGGCGGCTCGGGTAGCGCGCGTCGAGCTGGGTGCGGGCGACCTCGTTCTTCCAGTCGACGATGTCCGGCAGGCGCTCGATCTGCACAAGGCCGAGCGCGGCGGTGAACTCGCTCATGCGGTAGTTGAGGCCGTGCACGTCGTAGGTCGGCTTGCCGTAGTTGCGAAACGCGCGGGCGTGCTCGACAACCTCGGGCCGGCGGGAGACGAGCACGCCGCCCTCGCCGGTGGAGATCGTCTTGGTCGCGTACAGCGAGTACACGCCGGCGTCACCGTAGCTGCCGGGCTTGCGCCCGTTCCAGATCGCGCCGTGGGCGTGCGCGCAGTCCTCGATGAGGAAGATGTCGTGCGCCGCGCAGTACTCGGCGATCCGCTCACTGTCGAACGCGATGTGGCCGCCGATGTGCACGAGGAACGCGGCCTTGGGCTTGTGCTGCTCGGCCTTGGCCTCGAAGTCGGCGAAGGACATGCACAGGTCCTCGCGGTTGCAGTCGACGAACTGGACCTCGGCGCCGGCGCGGATCGCGGCGAGCGGCGTGGCCATGAAGGTGTTCGAGGGGCACAGGACCGTCTCGCCGGTGACCCCGGCGAAGTGCAGCGCGGCCATGGCGCCACCGGCCCAGCTCGAGAGGGCGACGGCGGGGACGTCGTTCCACGCCTCCCAGGCCGCCTCAAAGCGCGCGTTCATGTCGGCCTCCGACCAGCGGTTGGAGTCGAGCACCTCGTCGATGAGGGCGTGCAGACGCGCGCGATCGCGGTGGTCAAATCCGATCGCGAACTTGTCGAAGCTCGAGGTGGCGGAGGCGGTGGTCATCGATCTCGGGAGGGCAGCCGAGGCGTGCGGTCAACTCGCGGTAGGCGCCGGCCAGCAAATACCGCCCCCCGCACGCAAGTTGCCAGATCCTCTCAGGCCTGGGTTTCCCCGACAAGCCTGTCAGACGGGTAAGACGGTAGCGATTTCTCGCCTCTGAAGGTCTGCGAGGATTGGTCCCAGCGCGCGTACGGTGCGCTCGTGGGAATGTTTGGAGCTGTAGAAATCAGCGTCATGCAGGAGGATTACCCCGCCGAGGGCAAGCCCAGCGGTCGCCCGGGCAGCGATCCGCTCCGGCGTGGTGAATTTGCGCCAGTCCTTGCCCCAGGTCGACCAGAGCAGGGGTTTCAGGCCGGCGGCGCGCGCCGCGGCGAGCCCGGCCGGGCTGTAGATCCCGTAGGGCGGGCGGTGATAGCGGGGGCGGCGCCCGGTGGCGGCGGCGATCGTCTCGGCGCCCCGGCGGAGATCGTCCTCGACCGCGCCCGGGCTCAATCGTGTCTGGAGCCGGTGGCGGTATCCGTGCAGCGCGACCTCGTGCCCCCGCGCGACGATCTCGGCCGCGAGCTGCGGGCGCCGCTCGACCTGCTCGCCGATGAGGAAGAAGCTGGCCCGGGCGCCGGCTCGGTCGAGGACGTCGAGGACCGCCGGGGTTCCCTCGGGGTGGGGTCCATCGTCGAAGGTGATGGCCACGCCGTCGGCCCCTGGGAGCGTGCGGGCGAGGCCGAGCCGACGGGCGGCAGCGGGTAGCACAGGGGCAAGCGCGTGGAGCACCATGGCCGTCAATGATCCCCGAGTCCGCCCCGATCTCGATCGGTGGCTTCCCGAGCCCGGCCTGTGCGTCGCCCACCGGCGCGCGAGCACGGCCGCCCCTGAGCGCACCTGGGAGGCGGCCCGCGAGGTGAGCCTCGCCGAGACCGGGCTGCTCGGCCACCTCGTCCGCTGGCGGATCCCCGGCACCGACCCGCACCTGTCGTTTCTCGACCTGTTCCGCGCGCCGCCGTTCCTGGTCCTCGACGAGGCCCCCGACGCCCTCGTCTCCGGCCTGGTCGGGCGGATCTGGACGCTTCGTCGTGACTATCCGCAACTGAGCAGCGTCGAGGAGTTTCGGGCCTGGTCGACGCGGGGAACAGCGCGCGTCGTGTTCGCGCACTGGGTGACGCCCGCTCCCGACGCGGGCAGCGTGCTTGCCTCCGAGGTGCGCGTGGAGGCGATCGGCCGGCGGGGCTGGCTCGGCGTGCGAAGCGTCCAGCCGCTGGTCAACCGCTTCGGCCCCCTGATCGCCAGCCATGGTCTCAGCGCCGCGGTCCGGCGGGCCGAGCAGCCCTGATCGGACGCGCCCCGGCGCATCAAGCGCCGCCGGGCTTCTTCCCCTCCTGCTCCTGCTCGTAGGTCACCGTGCCGGGCGCGAAGGTCCATCTCCGCGCCGGCTTCGGCTCGTCCTCGGGCCACTCGCCGTGGGCGTCGAAGTAGTTGCGCGCCCATTCCTCGCGCTCTCGCTCACGATCGCCGCTCACGCCGAGGCGAAAGAGGAAGTTGATGAGCAGCACGGAGAGGCCGCCGCCGACGGCCATCGCGAAACCGTCGACGCCGAGCCCGGCCGGCGAGACGACGAGCATGACAATCCCGGCGATCACCATGACCACGCCGATGCCGTAGCGGACGATGGCCAGACCGACCCGGTGCGACGTCGGTGGCGGCCCGTCGCTCACGGATCGACGACCCTCGGGGCGTAGCGGTGGTGGAGCATGAGCGCGTTGCCATCGGGGTCGGTGAAGAAGGCCATGTGGCAGACCCCGGTGTCGAAGGTGTCCATCGAGAACGCGACGCCTTTCGCCTCGAGCGCCGCCCGGGCGGCGGGTACGTCACCGACGTGGAGCGCGAGTGCGTTGCGATAGGTGACGTGCTCGAGCCCCATCTTCTCGGAGTCCATGATGTTGAGCGTGAGGTTGCCGGTTTCGAACTCGGCGAAATTGCGCTCGGGCATGTACACCGAGCGGTGGAGCCCGAGCGTGTCGCCGTAGAACGCGACCGCCCGCTCGAGGTCGTGGGTCGGGAGCGCGACGAAGTCCACGCCGCTGATCAGGGATTGGGTTCCGGTCGACATCGGACTCTCCTCACTCATCGGGACAGGTGTGCCAACACTGTGACACTCAAGGCCGCGTGGCGAGGGCGCGGGATACCGTCCCTGTGATGAGCGACTTCGATTCCGAGGTGGTCGTCCGCCGGACCCGGTTCGCCAGCGAGCAGACCGGATGGGCGGTGATCGACGCGACCGACGCCGACGGTGAGGCGATCGTCCTCGTCGGCCCGCTCATCCACCTTGAGGCGAGCGAGCGCGCCCGGGTGATCGGCACCTGGGTCGACGATCGCCGCTACGGGCTCCAGGTCAAGGTGTCCGAGGCCCATCCGCTCGCGCCGGTGGACGAGGTGGCGGTCACCGCCTACCTCCGTCGCGTCCGCCACGTCGGGGCCAAGCGGGCAGCAGCTCTGATCGAGCGCCACGGCCCCGCCGGGGCGATCGAGGCGATCGACCGCGACCCGGAAGCCGCGTTCGCCACCGCCGGTCTCAGTCACGGGCGCGCCCGTGAGGCGAGCGCGTCGTGGGACGAGTTGCGGGTGACACGCCAGCTCCACCTCCTGCTCGCGCCGCACGGCCTCGGCTATCTCGTCAAGCGCATGCACGATGAGTTCGGCCCGACCGCTCACCGCGTCCTCGCCGAGCGGCCGTACGAGCTGACGAACATGTTCGGGGTTGGCTTTGCCATCGCCGACCGGATCGCGCGGATGACCGGGGCGGCCGGGGATCCCGAGCAGCGGGCGCGAGCGGCGGCGGTGCACCTGCTCAGCGAGGCCGAGCGCGGCGGCAACACCTGCCTGCCCGCGGCGGCGCTCACGGCCGGCGTGGCCGAGCTCACCGGGGCGGCCTTACCGCCGGGACTGCTCGAGCGTCTCGTGGACCGCGGCGACCTCGTCCGCGAGGATGACTGGATCTACCGCGCCCAGACGGCGAGGCTCGAGGCCGAGCTCGCCGAGCGGATCGCCGACATGGTCGACGGCGCTCCGGCGGGGCGGCTACGGGAACCGGAGCGCGACGCGCTCACCGCCGAGGCGCCGGAGCTCACCGCCGAGCAGCAAGGGGCGGTGCTCGGTGCCTTCTGTCACCGCATCTCGGTGATCACCGGCGGCCCCGGGACGGGCAAGACGGCCTCGATCCGGACGATCGCGGCGCTCACGCTCGGCCAGGGCGCGCGGGTCATGCTCGTGGCGCCGACCGGGCGCGCGGCGATCCGCATGACCGAGGCCAGCGGCGTCACTGCCCGGACGGTGCACTCGGCGCTCGGCTGGATTCCCGGCGAGGGCCCGACCCACGACGAGGACGACCCGCTGTCCTGCGATCTGCTGATCGTCGACGAGTCCTCGATGGCCAATCTCGAGCTGATGCTGACCCTGCTGCGGGCCGTCGGGCCGCGCACGAACGTCGTGCTCGTCGGCGACGCCGATCAACTCGCCCCGGTCGGCGCCGGGAAGCCGTTCGCCGAGCTCGTCGCCTGCGAGGTGGTGCCGGCCACGCGGCTCACCCAGATCTTCCGCCAGGCCGCCGGCAGCATGATCGTCCAGGGCGCCCACGCGATCCGGCGAGGCGAGGCGCCGAGCTTCAGTCACGGCCCGGAGATGCGCCACGACCTGTTTCTGATCGAGCGCCCTGATCCCGCGGCGGCGCTCGCCGAGATCGTCTCGATGGTCAGCCGCCGGCTGCCGGCCCATTACGAGGTCGACCCGGTCTCCGACATCCAGGTGTTCGCTCCCGTGTACCGCGGCGAGCTTGGCATCGATGCGCTCAACGCCGCCCTTCGCGAGGCGCTCAACCCCAACGGCCAACCCGTTCGCGGCGGCCGGCTGCGCATCGGCGACAAGCTGATGATGACCGGCCGCAACCTGCACGAGCTCGGACTGATGAACGGGACGGTACTGCGGCTCCTCGACGAGATCGGCGGCGAGGACGGGGACGACGACGCGGCGTTGCTGCTCCGCGGTGAGGAGGCGGTGTTTCGCCTCCCACCCGAGGAAGTCGACCGGCTGCGACTCGCGTATGCCTGCTCGGTGCATCGCGGCCAGGGCATCGAGCTGCCGGTGGCCGTCATCGTCGCCCACCCCGCGGCCGGGGCGTTCTTCCTGCGCCGCGAGATGCTCTACACAGCGATCACCCGGGCGCGGCTCGCCACGGTGATCATCGGCACGCGCGGCGTGCTCGCCCGCGCGGCACGAACTCCGGACACCGGACGGCGTCACAGCCGTCTCGGCGAGCGTCTCCGCCGAGTCGATTAGCCTGTCGCCGACCGGGCCGCGGCCACCGCCGCCTGGCCGAAGGAGATCCCCCCGTCGCCGGCGGGCAGGCGCTCGGAGATGAGGACGCGCAGCCCGGCGTCGGCGAGGCGCGCGCCGGTGTCCTCGAGCAGCCGCCGGTTGGCGAACACGCCGCCGCTCAGCACGGCGACGTCGAGGCCGCGCTCGCCGGCGACGCGCAGACACACCTCGGCGGTGGCCGCCGCGACCGTGTTGTGGAAGCGCGCGGCGACGATGCTCGCGGGCACCCCGGCGTCGATCTCGCGCGCCACGGCGAGGATCGTCTCGCGCGGATCGAGCTCGAGGCCTAAAGGTGACGCCGCGACCGCCAGCGGATAGCGACCGTGTTCGGAGGGCTCGCTGAGCGCCTCGAGCTCGATCGCCGCCTGTCCCTCGTAGTTGATCTCGGCCCGCACGCCGCAGAGCGCCGCGACGGCGTCGAACAGCCGGCCCATGCTCGAGGTCGGGGGTGAGGCGAGGCCGGTCGCGGCCATCCGCGCGACCTGACGCCAGCGCTCGGCGTCGACCCGGTCGGCGAGCGCGCGCGGCACGTCCCCCGCCGCCCCCTGCGCCGCGGCGAGCCACGCGCAGGCCATCCGCCAGGGCTGCCGGATCGCCTGCTCGCCGCCGGGCAGCGGCACGGCCCGCAGCGCGCCGACCCGCTCGAACCCGGCCCGGTCGCCGCACAGGATCTCGCCGCCCCACACCGTGCCGTCGAGGCCGTAGCCGGTGCCGTCGAAGATCGCGCCGACCGCGGGGCCCCAGGCGACGTGCTCGGCGAGGCACGCGGCGAGGTGGGCGTGATGATGCTGGACGCCGACGAGCTCGACGCCCTCGCGCTCGAGGGCGTAGCGGGTGGAGAGGTAGTCCGGGTGGAGGTCGTGCACGACCGTCTCGGGGACGACGGCGAACAGCCGCTGGAGGTGCTCGATGCCGTCGAGGAACGAGCCGAGCGTTTCGACGTTCTCGAGGTCGCCGATGTGGTGTGAGACCCAGGCCCGGGTCCCCCGGCTCAGGCAGAAGGTGTTCTTGAGCTCGGCGCCACAGGCGAGCAGCGGCGGCACGGGGGCGCCGTCGGGCGTCGCGCTCAGCGGGAGGCTCGCCGGGACGTACCCGCGCGAGCGGCGCAGCAGCACGCGCCGCCGTGCCCCGCCGCCGCTGACCACGCGGGCGACCGAGTCGTCGGTGCGCGTCTCAATCGGCCGGTCGTGGGTGAGCACGAGGTCGCAGATCGGCGCGAGCCGCGCCGCGGCGTCGGCGTCGTCGAAGGCGATCGGCTCGTCGGACACGTTGCCGCTGGTCATGACGAGGGTCGTCCCGACGCCGGCGAGCAGGAGATGGTGCAGCGGCGAGTAGGGCAGCAGCACGCCGAGCTCGGGGGCCCGTGGCGCGACTGCGGCGGCGACGGCCGCCTCGCGGCGCCGCGGGGCGAGCACGATCGGCCGGGGCACGGACTCAAGCAGCGCGGCGCTCGCGGCGTCGAGCTCGACGAGCGCCGCGGCACGCTCGAGGTCGGCGGCCATCAGCGCGAACGGCTTGTCCTCGCGGTGCTTGCGCGCTCGCAGCCGGGCGACCGCCGGCTCGTCGTCGGCGCGGCAGGCGAGGTGGTAGCCGCCGATGCCCTTGACGGCGAGGATGCGTCCGTCGCGCAACGCGGCAGCGGCCGCGGTCAGGGCGTCGTCGCCACGCGTGAGAACCTCAGCGCCCGGGGCCGTCAGCGCCAGCGTTGGCCCGCACACGGGGCACGCGTTGGGCTGAGCGTGGAAGCGCCGGTCGAGCGGATCCTCGTACTCGGCCCGGCAGCGCTCGCACATGACGAAGCCGGCCATCGTCGTCAGCGGCCGGTCGTAGGGGATGCCGCGCACGATCGTGAAGCGGGGCCCGCAGTTCGTGCAGTTGATGAACGGGTAGCGGAAGCGGCGGTCGGCGGGATCGAACAGCTCGCGCAGGCAGTCGGGGCAGGTGGCGCTGTCGGGAGCGACGGGCGCATCGCGGCTGGTGCCCGCGGCGCTGGCGGCGATGACGAACGGCGTGCGCGCGCCGAGCCGCTGCTCGCTCACCGACAGCTGTTCGACGACGGCGAGCGGGGGCGCCTCGGCGGGGATCCGCGCGAGCAGCTCGTCGATCGCCGCGGGGGTGCCCTGCGCGTCGATGACCACCCCGTGGGCGTCGTTGAGGACGTGACCGCCGAGGTCGAGCTCGTGGGCGAGCCGGTAGATGAACGGACGGAAGCCGACCCCCTGCACCGTGCCCTCGACGCGCACGCGCACACGCCGCATCGTCACCTCGCCCGCGCTCACCCGACGAGGCCCCCCGCGCTCACCCGAGGAGGTCTCACCCGACGTGCCCTCACCCGACGAGGTCCCGCAGCGCGTGGTAGGCGCTCGCCTGCGCCTCCTGGATCCGCGGGATGTGCTGCGAGCGGGTGATGACGATGTGATCGGCGAGGCCCTCGGCGGCGATCCGGCCCCCGTCGTAGCCGACGAAGGCGATCGTGGCCAGCTCCTGGCGGCGGGCCTGCTGAAGCGCGGCGATGACGTTGGCCGAGCCGCCCGAGGTCGACAGCGCGAGCACGACGTCGCCGGGCTGGCCGTAGGCGATGATCTGCCGGGCGAAGATGGCCTCGGTGCCGATGTCGTTGGCGATCGCCGTGAGGATGCCGGGATCCTCGGTGAGGTCGAGCGCGCGGTGGGCAGCGCCGCCCCGCAGCGGCGTGCGGAAGTCGGCGACGACGTCCATCGCGTCGGTGGCCGAGCCGCCGTTGCCGAGGGCGAGCAGCGTCCCGGAACGCTCGAAGCAGCCGCGCAGCGCATCGGCCGCGCCCGACAGCGCGGCCTGGTTCTCGCACAGCGTCTCCCGCCGGAGCGCGCCGATCTCCTGGGCCTTCATGAGCACCGAGCGGCGCACGTCGGCGAGCACGGCATCGAGGTTGTCCTCGCGCTCGCCGAGGAACGGATACAGGAAGCTCGAGGCGCCGGCGTCATGCGTGCGGCGCGAGTCGCGGCCCGAGAGGAGGCCGCGGTGCTCGAAGAACACGTGCACGAGCTCCCAGAGGAGGTGATAGAGCGTCTCGACGAGCTCCTGGGCGACCATCGGGTCCTCGCTCGGCGGGCTGAAGCGCCACTCGGCCTCTTCGAGCGCAAAGGCGATCGTCAGGCACCCGCGTTCTCGGGCGCGGGCGAGCGCCCGCGCGGTGTCCGCCTCGCCGCCGAAGGCGATGACGATGTCCTGCGCCCGGGCCAGTGGCTCGAGCTGGCGCTCGAGGTCGCCCCCCTCACCGGACAGGGCGACGGCCGGCAGCGCGCGCTTGCCGACGATCACCGGATGGACGAACTCGACGGCGACGTGACGGGCGTCCGAGCGCGCCGCCGGCGAATGGCCGACCCCGATCAGCCGCCCCCCGCGCGCAAAGCGCTCGGCCATCGCATGGCAGAGCGCGGCGAGCCGTTCGGCTTCGGCGGTGAAGAACCGCTCGCCCGCCTGGACGCGCTCGTCGGCGAGGGCGCTCAGCTCCGTGATGCCGGCGAGCGGGACCTCGCTCACGCGAGCGCCGTCTCCGGCTGGGCGACCGCCAGCAGCCACTCGCGCCAGGCCTCGATGCCCTCGCCGGTGCGCGCGCTGACGAGCAGCCGCTCGACGCCCGGATGGACCTGATCGAGGTGGTAGAGGAACTTGTCGAGGTCGAAGTCGAGATGCTCGAGGAGATCGATCTTGTTGATCACGACGAGCTCGCAGGTCCGGAACATGAGCGGGTACTTCATCGGCTTGTCCTCGCCCTCGGTGACCGAGCAGACCATCGCCCGGACGTCCTCGCCGACCCGGAACTCGGCCGGGCACACGAGGTTGCCGACGTTCTCGATGACGAGCAGATCGATGTCGGCGAGCGGCAGCGCGGGCAGCGCCGAGCGGACCATGTTGGCGTCGAGGTGGCACTCCCCGCCGAACCCGGAGTCGGTGTTGAGCTGGGTCACGGGCACGTGCAGGCTGGCCAGGCGATCAGCGTCGAAGGAGCCCTGGACGTCACCCTCGAGCACGCCGGCGCGCACGCCGGGCAGCGGCTCGCCGAGCGCGCGCTCGAGCAGCGTCGTCTTGCCCGCCCCGGGGGCGCTCATCAGATTGACCACGCGCACGTCGTGGCGGTCGAAGTCGTCGCGGTTGGCGCGGGCGATGGTGTTGTTGGCATCGAGGGCGTCCTCGACCACTCTCACTCGGGTCCGATGCATGCGGTCTCCTGTTCGTCGACTTCGATGTAGTCCACCTCGAGCTCCTCGCCTGCCGTCACCTCGACCCGGATCGACGCGCAGCGCGGGCACCGGAACACGGGGCTCACCGGTTCCCAGCCCTGATCACAGTCGCGGCAGCGCAGGGACAAGGGGACCTCGATGAGCTCGAGGCGGGCGTGCTCACACACCGTATCCCGCATGACGATCTCCCAGTAGAACTGGAGCGAGTCGGGCACGACCTGACGCAGGTGCCCGGCCCGCACGCTGACCAGCGCGACCGGGCGCTCCTCGGCGTGCTTGACCGCGGTGTTCAGGATCGCCGTGGCGATCGACAGCTCATGCATCCTGGAGCTCGGCGATCGTCTCGAGCACGACGTCGGCGGCCCTGGTCAGGGCGCCGCGCACCGCGTCGCTGAGCCCGAGCCCGACATCCTCGACGACCTCCGGCTCGCAGGCGACGACGAACACCCGGCCCGGCCAGCCGCCGACGTATTTGACGAAGCGCAGGACGGTCTGGGGGTCCATGCCGTGGGGGTCGAGCATCTGCCCGTCCTCGATCTCGCCGTCGACGTCGGCGGGATCGGCCTCCATCACGTACAGGGTTCCCGCCGGCCCGCCCTGGCGGCTGACGTCGACGAGAATGAGCGCGTCGTAGCCGCGCATCACCTCGTAGGCGAGGTCGAGGCCGCCCGAGCCGAAGTCGACGACGTGGACGCCGGCGGGCAGCTCGCGCTCGGAGAGCAGCTTGGCGACCTCGCCGCCGAAGCCGTCGTCGCGCATCCAGGCGTTGCCGATGCCGGCGACGAGGATCTGCTTGGTGCGGGCAGCGGTATCGGTCATGGGAGCTCCACCTCGGGGACGAAGAAGAACAGGTAGCGCCCGGTCTCGCGCATCAGCTCCTGACCGGGGTCGTCATCGACGGTGACCGCGAGGTACAGCCGGTCCTCGAGGTCGTAGTAGATGCGCTCGATCGTGGCCAGCCGGCCGTCGAGCATGCGGTCGAACGGGTCGCGGTCCGTTCCGGGCCGCAGACGCACCTTCTCGCCGCGGACGAAGGTGACCCCGTCGACGGTGACCCGCTCCTCGCCGGGCACCTCGCCACCGAGGAGATCCTGCGAGCGCGGTCCGCTAGCCATCGCGCCCGTCCTCGTCGAGGGCCTTGAGCTCGCCGTGCAGGGCGATGATCTGCTCCGGGGTCACGGCCAGCGCCCGCTCGATCATCTCGCGCACGGCGGGGTCCTCGCCGGCCTGTGCGCGCTCGGCGTCGGTGAGCGCGTGGACGTGGAGCAGCAGCGCCTCCTCGATCTCGGTGTTGTCGAACAGGTTGCCCTGACTGGCCGGGGCGAGCTGCGGGTGGTCGGGGAGCACGATCGCGGCGCCGAGGATGGCGTCGTCGGACGGGGTGGCGAGCACGGGCCAGATATTGACGCTCTCGCCGCCGCCGTCCAAGGGCGAGCGGAAGCAGCCGCCGGAGGTGGTGATCACGATGTGCGTGGAGATGAGCGCGTGGGCGAGGGCCTCGCGCCGGTCGAGATCGCCGTCGACCTCGGCGGTGTTGTGGACGCAGGCCCGGACTCGCACGCGCTCGCCGTCGGCCGCTTCGGAGCGCAGGGTGAAGCGCCCGCCGCGGAACTCGGTGCTCACCCGCTCGCCCGGGGCGGCCGGTCCGAGCTCGACGCGCCGGCGCTCGGCCTGGTGGCCCTCGCCGCTGGGGACGAGCATGTGCAGGGTCGCGCTGAGCGTCGCCCCGGGCTCGGGCCGCGCCTCGCACTCGACCCGCGCGTGGTCGAAGGCGCCGGGGGCGGCGGCCGCGTAGGCCGGCGGGTAGACGATCCCGAACGGCGTCGGCGTGGCGTTCTTGGTCGCCGTGGGCGTGTAGGGGTAGAGTGCGTAGCCCTCATAGAGGAGTGAGGAGACGAGCTCCTCGAGCATCGTCGCGTCGCTCACCGGAGCTCCCGCGGCCTCCGGGGCTCCCGCGGCTTCCGCGGCACCGTCGCCCGCGCGCGCAACCCCACGAAGAACTCCGGCACGGCGAGCTCGAGGGCATCGCCGCCGGAAATCCCCTCCCAGCGCGACTTGACGAGCCCGACGAGTGCGTAGCACTGGTCGATCGGCGCGATCGCGTACTCGGGCGGGTCGGCGAGCCGGTTGATGATCAGCGCCTCGGCGTCCGGATCGAGCTCGGCGAGGATCGGGTTCCGCGTGACGAGCACGTCCCAGGCCTCCTCCGGGAGCGCGGACTCCGTCGCCCCGGCCGGGCTCGGGTAGAAGGCGATCACCCCGTCGGCGACCGTCGTGCGCATCACGAAGGCGAGCCCGATCGGGACCCGCAGCCGCCCCCACAGCTCGTCGTCGCAGTCGAAGTCGGCGAGCCACAGCGTCCGCATCCCGGCCGGCCGATAGTCGGGATCGCCCGAGCGCATCGCCCAGCACGCCTCGCAGGCACAGACGATCCGCCGCTCGACGATGTGCAGCAGGTGGCGGTGGTCGTCGGGGATCGTCATGTGGCAGAGATCGCAGCGCTCGTCGGCGGTCACCGGACCCGTGCCCGGCGCGAACCGCGAGGCGGCCCCCGCGCGGGCCAGCGACCGCATCCGGGCCATCGTCTCCGCCCGGCGGCGGGCCTCGATCATCGCGTCGAGCCGCTCACTCACAGGGCCACCCGGATCCCGCCGGACTCGAGCAGCGGCACGGGCGTGAGCTGCAACGGCTCACCGCCGGCCGCGCGACCGGCCGCAGGGAGATCGAACTCGACCGCGCACGTCCCGCAGCGCAGCATCCGACCGTCGAGCTCACCGGTGTGCAACGGCTCCCCGCACGAGGCGCACTCGTCGCGGTAGGCGAGCAGCGTTCCCTCGACCCGCGCGAGCACGAGTCGCCGGCCGGACGCCGTCATAGCCCGCAGCTCCCCGGCCGCGACGTCCGCGGCGTCGTCGAGCGCCACCCAGCCGCTCGGCGGCGCGCCGTCCTGCGCCATCGGCAGCGACCCCTCGCCCGCGGTCATCGAGGGTTGTGGGTCGGCGTGCACGACGGGCAGCTCGAAGCCGTTGCCGGCCGCCGGGAAGGCGTCGATCACCCCCTCGACCTCGAGCCCGACGAGGTCCGGCGCGTGCTCCTCGAGCGCCTGCTTGATGGCGAGCTCGAGCGTCGCCCGCGAGGCGGTGCAGCCGTTGCAGCTGCCCTCGAGCAGGAGCCGGGCGACCCCGTCGCGCAGCGAGACGAGCTGCACGTTGCCGCCGTGGGACTCCATGTACGGGCGCACGGTGTCGAGCGCCTCGCGGACGCGGTCCTCGAGCGGGACCGGGAACAGGTCGTGGATGAGCAGCAGGCTCGCGACCGCTCCGTCGGCGGTGAGCTCGCCGATGATCTCCGCCGCCTCCCCCGAGCCCGCGATGACCGCCATGATCCGCTCGAGGCCGTCGCCGTACATGGCGATGATCGCGGAGACGAGTTCCTGGGCGAGCTCGCGGGCCCGGGCATCCGGGAGCTCGTCGACCGCCGCGCTGAGCTGCTCGACGCGGTCGAGCAGCTCGCTCGGGAGGGCCTGCGTGTCCACCTCAGCTGAGGCCGGTCGGGGTGTGGATCACCTTCTTCACCCGCCCCTGCCCGGTGTACATGTGCACGCCGCACGGCAGGCACGGATCGAAGCTCCGCACCGCCCGCATGATGTCGATCCCCTTGAAGTTCTCCGGACCGTTCTCCTCGAAGATCGGCGTGTTCTGCACGGCGTCCTCGTAGGGACCCGGAGTGCCGTTGACGTCACGCGGACTCGCGTTCCACGGCGTCGGCGGATAGGGCTGGTAGTTGGCGATCTTGCCCTCGCGGATGACCATGTGGTGTGAGAGCACGCCGCGCGCGGCCTCGTGGAACCCGCAGCTGACGGCCTCCTCGGGGACCTTGAACTCCTTCCAGCTCTTCGTGCGGCCGGCCCGCACCTCCTTGAGCGCCCGCTCGAGGCAGTGCAACCCGACGAGCGCGGAGTAGGCCTGGTGGTAGGAACGCGCCCGGTCGCGCTCGACGGCGTTCGACTTCTCCGGCACCTTCCACTCGAGCTCCATCTCCGGCATCTCGGCCGACTTGGGGAGCAGCATCTGGAGCGAATGGCCGGTGGCCTTGAGGTAGCCGAAGTCAACGAGGCCCGCCTTCGCCGTGCACCACTGCCGCGCGAACGGCCCGCCGCCCGTGTCGCAACAGACGTGCGTGTCGGTGCGCTTGTCGTAGATGCGCGGCGAAACGACCCAGCTGTACTTGTCGGCGAAGTCGCGCTTCTGCGGCTTGGGCAGCGTCTGCTTGTTCCACGGGTGGTTCTTGTCGACCGGGTTGCCGAGCGGGTCGCGGGTGACGAACCTCGGCTCGTTGTCCCACGGGTCGAAGTACGAGCTGCCGAGCAGGATCCGGATCATCAGGTTGATCTCGACGAGATCGGTGGAGACGAGCTCGCCGTTGATCGCCACGCCCGGGGTGATGTAGCGCTTGCGGCCCCACTCGGTCATCGACCGGTAGTCGTAGTCGACGAAGTCGGGGTCGTCGAAGCAGCCCCAGTTGACGAGGTTCGTGTCCCGGTAGCCGACCATGTCGTAGCCCGGCATCTCGGTGAGGAAGAAGTCATAGAGGTCATCGTGCATCGGCACGGTGCGCTTGACGTAGTCCATGTAGCGCATCAGCCGCACGTAGTAATCGGTGCACGTCTGATGCGTGATGTCGGCGCTGCAGCCCCCCGGCATGATCGTCGAGGGGTGGGTGTGGCGGCCGCCGAACAGGCAGTACATCTCCCGCGTGTAGCGCGCGACCTGGAGCGTCTCGAGGTAGAACGACCCGGTGAACGGGTTGAGCGCCCGCATGATGTCGGCGATCGTCGCGTAGCCGTGGATGTCCTTGTGCGGGGCCGAGGTGTTCTCAGCCTTGGCCAGCAGCGAGGGGTTCGTGTCCTTGACCATCTGCTCGCAGAAGTCCACGTTGGCCATGCAGTCGTTGAAGATCGCGTGGTCGAACATGTAGTCGGCGGACTCGGCGAGGTTGAACGCGAGGTCGCCGAGCGGCGGCGGCTTGACCGAGTAGGCCATGTTCTGGTTCAGGCACGAGCACGTGCAGTGGTTGTCACCGCAGATGCCGCAGATCCGGCTGGTGATGAAGTGGGCGTCGCGCGGGTCGATCCCCTTCATGAAGATGTCGAAGCCGCGGAACACCATCGAGGTGCTGTAGCACTTGAGCACCTGCTGGTTGGCGAAGTCGATCTCGGTGTGGATGCCGAGGCTGCCGACGATCCGGGTGATCGGATCCCAGGACATCTCCTTGACGACGACTTTGCGGTCGGTCGGGCTCTCTACTGTGGCCATCTGTTCTCTCCTAAGGGCAACTCATGGAAGTGGTCGGTGTCCGCCGGCTACCAGCGTTTCTGGTAACCGGAGGTGAGTGCCGGTCCGCGGCGTCGCCACTCGGGCTCGACGTCGAAGTGCTTTTTGATGTTCCGCTGGCGGAAGTACTTGAACACTGGCCCGTAGGTGAACTTCTGGAAGGTGATCCCCGCGGCGCCGAGAGGGTCGGCGTCCATGAACGGCATGTACTTGTCCGGGAAGCCGGGCATCGTGCAGGCCATGCAGATGCCGCCGACGTTCGGGCAGCCGCCGATGCCGTTGACCCAGCCGCGCACGGGGACGTTGCAGCGGACCACCGGTCCCTTGCAGCCGAGCTTGACCAGGCAGCGGTGATCGCTGCCGTACTCGGTGGCGTAGTTGCCCTGCTCGGTGAAGCCGGCCCGGTTGCAGCTTTCCCGGGTCGTGCGTCCGAACAGCCACTTCGGCCGCAGCTGGTCGTCGAGGTCCGGCGCCGGGGCCATCCCGGCGAGATGGAACACGAGGTACATGAGGACCTCGGTCATGTTGTCCGGCTGCGCGGGGCAGCCGGGGATGCACACGACGGGCAGGCCGGCCTTCGAGCGCCATTTCCAGCCGAGGTAGTCGGGGACGCCCATCGCCCCGGTCGGGTTGTTCTTCATCGCCGGGATGCCGCCGTAGGTCGCGCACGTGCCGACGGCGACGACCGCCGCGGCCTTGGGCGCGAGCCGGTCGATCCACTCGTTGATGGTGATCGGCTGCCCGTTGGAGGGATTGACGCCGAAGCCGGTCCAGTGGCCCTCGCCGTTGATCTCCTCGTTGCCGATCGAGCCCTCGATGACGAGCACGAACGGATCGAGCTTGCCCGCCTCGGCGTCGTACCAGGCCTGGATGTACTCGTCACCGACCTCGAAGGCGATCACCTGGTTGTGGATGACCACGCGCGGCATGCCGGGGATGACGCCCTGGATGATGTCCTCGAGGCTCGGATTGGTGGCGCTGGTCATCGCCACTGAGTCTCCCTCGCAAGAAAGGCCCACCGTCATCCACAGGACATGCGCCGTGACCTGCTCGGTCTCGTGCTGCTTGGGCGCAAATTCGATCCGGCTCGCCATCGCTGCTCCTCTCCTCGTGTTCCTCCCTCAGCAGATCCGCGGGAGTGGATCGCCGACCAGCTGATCCATCACCCTCCTGCCTCCAAAGGCCGTCTCCACCATGACCATCCCGGGCGGTTCCGCCCGCACCTCCCCGATCTCCGCTGCCTGCGCGCACCCCTCGACGCCCCGCAGCGCGGCCAGCGCAGGCTCGACCGCCTCGGGCGCGACGAACGCGACCAGGCGGCCCTCGTTGGCCACGTACATCGGGTCGATCCCAAGCAGCTCGGCTGCCGCCGCGACGACCGGGTTGACCGGCACCGCCGCCTCGCGGACGAGCGCGGCCACGCCGGCCGCTCGCGCGAGCTCGTTGAGCACCGAGGCGACGCCGCCCCGGGTCGCGTCGCGCAGACAGTGAAGCTCCTCGCCGGCCGCGCCGAGCAGGGCGTCGGTCGCCGGCCACAGCGAGCACGTGTCGGAGTCGATCTCGGCGTCGAGCTCGAACTCGTTGCGAGCGAGCATGATCGCCGTGCCGTGCTCGCCGATCGGTCCGGACAGGAGGATGCGGTCGCCAGGACGGATCGCCCCGGGCGCGAGCCGGGCACGGGGATCGATCATCCCGATGCCGGTCGTACACAGGTACATGCCGTCGGCGGCGCCGCGCTCGACGACCTTCGTGTCCCCGCCGACGATCTCGACGCCGGCCGCGGCCGCCGCCGTGGCGATCGCCTCGATCTCGGCGCGCAGCACGCTCGCGTCGAGTCCCTCCTCGAGGATCATCGACACGGTGAGCGCCGCCGCCCGGGCGCCGGCCATCGCGAGGTCGTTGACCGTGCCGTTGACGGCGAGCTCTCCGATCGAGCCACCGGGAAAGCGCAGCGGTTTGACGACGAAGCTGTCGCTCGTCATCGCCACCGAGGTGTCGCCGAGGACGACGGTGGCCGCATCGGCGAGCTCCCCGAGCACGCCGGTGCCGGCCGCGGTGAACGCCGGCACGAGCAACCCCTCGATCAGCGTCTGCGTCGCCTTGCCCCCGGCGCCATGGGCGAGCGTGATCCGCTCGTCCCGGAACCGGGGCCGCTTGGCCCGCGCGGTCTCGATGATCTCGAGGACCCGCTGCTCGCGTCCGCCGGCCACCGATTCCGAGGGGGTCACACCACCTCCCGCTCCCGGGCGAGCCGGCCGTAGTTGTAGTACGCCGCGCACGCCCCCTCCGGTGAGACCATGCACGTGCCGATCGCGTGCTCGGGCGTGCAGGCGGTGCCGAACACCTTGCACTCCCACGGCTTGATCACGCCCTTGAGCACCTCCCCGCACTGGCATGCCTTGGGGTCGGCGACGCGCACGCCGGGAATCGCGAAGCGCTCCTCGGCGTCGAACTCGCGGTAGGCGTCGGAGAGCCGCAGCGCGCTCTGGGAGATGAATCCGAGCCCGCGCCACTCGAAATGGGGTCGCAGCTCGAACACCTCGGCCATGACCTCGAGCGCGCGCAGGTTGCCCTCCTGCGGGACCACGCGCGTGTACTGGTTCTCGACCTCGCAGCGGCCGCCGCGAAGCTGGCGGAGGATCATCAGGATCGACTGGAGGATGTCGAGCGGCTCAAAGCCGGAGATGACGACCGGCCGGCCGTAGTCGGCGGGGATGAACCGCAGTGGCCGGGCGCCGACCACCGTGCACACGTGGCCCGGGCCGATGAAGCCGTCGAGCCGCAGGTCCGGGGACTCGAGCAGCGCGCGCAGCGGCGGGACGATCGTCACGTGGTTGCACACGCACGAGAAGTTGGCGATGCCCTCGGCACGGGCCCGTTTGAGCGTGAGCGCGGTCGACGGCGCCGTCGTCTCGAAGCCGATGGCGAAGAACACGACCTCACGGTCCGGGTTCTCCCGGGCGATGCGCAGCGCGTCGAGCGGCGAGTAGACCATCCGGATGTCGGCGCCCTGGGCCTTGGCCTCGAGCAGCGTGTACTCCGAGCCGGGCACGCGCAGCATGTCGCCGAAGCAGGTGAAGATGACGCCGTCCTGCCGGGCGATGGCAATGCCGTCATCGACCCGGCCCATCGGGATCACGCACACGGGGCAGCCCGGTCCGTGGACGAGCTCGACGTTGGGCGGCAACAGGTCGTCGATGCCGTATTTATAGATCGAGTGGGTGTGACCGCCGCACACCTCCATGACCTTGTAGTGGCGGTCGGGGTCGGCCTCGGCGAGGATCTCTCCGGCGACCACGCGCCCGAGCTGGGCGTCACGGAACTCGTCGACGAACTTCATCGTCACGGCGCCACGCCCTCGAGCGGCGCGATCGCCACCCCGGCGTGCACGAGCACCGAGTCACCCGGTCCGACCGGGCCGATCAGATCGAGAAGCACGGCCTGACGCGCGCCGTCACCGTCGACACATTCGGCGTAGTCATCGGCGACTTCGATCACCCGCATCGGGATGGCGACATCGCCGCAGGTGATGCAGTGTTCCGGCGCGGTGCTCTCGCAGGCGGCGACCGGTCGCTCGCTCATTCGATCACGCTCGCCTTCAGCTCTTCGAGCTCCTGCTCGTAGTCGGCGCCCATCTGCTCGAGCAGGCGCAGCGTCGCGTGCGCCTCCTCCTCGTCGACCTTGGAGAGGGCGAAGCCGACGTGGATGAGCACCCAGTCGCCCGGTCGTGCGCCCCCGTTGTCATCGGCGAGCAGGCTGACGTTGATGTTGCGCCGCACGCCGACGACGTCGACCTTCGCGATCTGGTTGACCTCATCGACCAGTTCCACGACCTGCCCGGGGATCGCCAAGCACATCAGGCCTCTCCAATCCTCTCGTGGGCGCACTGGCGTTGGATGAGCGCCAGACGCGCGTCAGTTGCTGGGTATACCACCGGCGCCGCACCCACGCCGAGGCCTCGTAAGCCGAGTGACGGTAATCATAGTTACCGAATCCGACCGGTTGCGGCGCGCTGCACCGCGGACCTCAGGGGAGTCGTAGACTTCTTCCCGGCGGCGCCTCGGCCGCCAACGGGAGAGTTTTCCTGAGGACCCGGGAGAAGGCGAGCTGAGACCGGTCGACCAGGAGCGTTTGCAGATGCGGTGGCGGGAGGGGCGGCGCTCGCGCGAGCGGCCGAGTTCCTACCGCTATCTCCTCGACCTCGACGCCGACCTCGCCGACGAACTCGACGTGCGCCTGCGCCTCGCCGCCCGCCCCGCCGTCACCGCGGTGACCTTCGACGTCGATCCCGGGGAGGTGAATCTCGATCAGTGGCTCGCCCTCGCCGCCCATGGCCCAGGACTCCTCGTGCTCGACGGCGTGATGGCGGTGAGCGTCCGGGTCGGCGACCGGACCGCCGCCGAGCTCGTCGGTGCCGGCGATCTCCTCCAGGCGTTCGACGACGAGGACGAGGAGCTGCTCGCGTGCGAGATCGGGCATCGGGCGTTGCTGCCGACGCGCTTCGCCGTGCTCGACCTCGCCTTCAACGAGCGGATCCGCCCGTGGCCGCAGATCGGCGACGAGCTGCTGCGGCGAGCCGCGCGCCGGTCGCGGCGGCTCGGGGTCCAGCGCGCGATCGCCTCTCAGCCCCGCCTCGACGTGCGCCTCGCCCTGCTGCTGTGGCATCTCTCCGCCCGCTGGGGCCGGGTTGAGCCCGGCGGTCTCCGCCTGTCGGTCCCGCTCACCCACCAGCTTCTCGGACGG
Organism: uncultured Solirubrobacterales bacterium; assembly: GCA_963752905.1. GTDB lineage: Bacteria > Actinomycetota > Thermoleophilia > Solirubrobacterales > Solirubrobacteraceae > Palsa-465. The sequence continues at coordinate 237,924 of CAVWAC010000011.1, read as the reverse complement.
CTGATCGGCGCCGAACGACCGTCGGTGTCACATGCGCTCGCCCGGCTCGCCCACTCGGGCCTCGTCAGCGGCCACGGCGATGAGTGGCATCTCCACGGCTCGCTCGACGACCAGCTCGCCACGATGATCGAGCCGCCGGCCCGGGTCGAGGAGCTCGCGACGGCGATCAAGTCACCGCTGCGCGGACGCGCCTGAGACGGGCGCTGAGTCACGGTGCCGGCCGCGCGTTAGGATCCCCGCTCCATGCCGCGTCGATCGACCGCCAGCGCCGTTGTCCTCGCCGCCATGATCGCGGTCGCGCTGGCGCTGCCGGCCGCGAGCGCCGCCGGCGGCCGCTGGCATCACTCCACCTGGGGCCTGACCCGCGGTTCGGGCTACCTCGCGCTCGGCGATTCGGTCACCTTCGGCTACCAGGAGCCCGGGGTCATCCCGCACCCGAACTACAGCAACGCGGCGAGCTTCCCCGGCTATCCCGAGCAGCTCGGCGCCGAGTTGCATCTGAACGTCGCCAACGCGTCCTGCCCGGGCGAGACGAGCTCGAGCCTGATCAACCCGACCGCCCAGAGCAACGGTTGCGAGAACGTGCCCGGCCACCCCCACACCGGCTATCGCGTGAGCTTTCCCCTTCACGTCAGGTACAAGGGCTCGCAGCTCGCCTACGCCGTCTCCTATCTCGATGCCCATCCCGGCGTCCGGCTCGTCTCGCTGATGATCGGGGCCAACGACTACTTCGTGTGCACCGAGACCACGGCCGACAAGTGCCAGAGCCCGGCCGAGCAGCACCGAGTGCTCGCGCGGCTGGGCGCCAACATCAAGACGATCCTCTCGGCGATCCGCAACCGCGCGCACTACCGCGGGCAGATCGCGATCGTCGACTACTTCTCGCTCAACTACGCGATCCCGGCCACCAACGCCCAGTCGATCCCGCTCAACAACACCCAGAACGCCGCCGCGAAGCCGTTCCACGTCGTCATCGCCGACGGCTATGGCGAGCTGAAGGCGGCGAGCTTCCGGTTCGGCAGCAGCCCGTGCAACGCCGGCCTGCTCACCCAGCTCGGGACGCCCGGCAAGTGCGGCATCCACCCGAGCTTCGCCGGGCAGAGCCTGCTCGCCCTCGCCCTCGGGCGCGCCGTGACGATCAACTAGCTCAGCTCGGCCCCGGGATCGACTTGCGCGGCGCGGCGACCGAGTCGCCCGCCGAGCGCGGCTCTCGCCGCCGGCTGACTTCGCGGCCGGGGTCGCGATCATCTTCGCCGTCCCGCCGGTCGTCGTCGCGGTCGCGCCGATCGTCGTCGTCACCCATCGGCATGACCTGCTCGACCGACGTCGCCCGCTGGCCCTGCGCGCGGACCATCAGTTTGAAGTCGTGGGGCTGGGTGGCGATGCCGAGCGCGTCCTCCATCGAGACGGCGCCGCTGGTCACTGCCGCGTAGAGCGCCTGGTCGAAGGTCTGCATGCCGTAGAACTCACCCTCGGCGATGATGTCGCGGAGGTCGACCTCGGACTCGGCGTCGAGGATCGTGTCGTGCACGCGGCCGGTCATCGTGAGGACCTCGCAGATCGGCACGCGACCGTGGCCGTCCGCCCGCGGGGCGAGGCGCTGGGAGATGATCCCCTTGACGGTGCCGGCGAGCATCGCGCGGACGTGCTGATGCTCATGGGGCGGGAAGAAGTCGATGATCCGGTTGATCGTCTCTGCGGCGTCGAGCGTGTGGAGCGTGGACATGACGAGGTGCCCGGTTTCGGCGGCGGCGAGGGCGGTGCGCACCGTGACCTCGTCGCGCATCTCGCCGATCATGATCACGTCGGGGTCCTGGCGCAGCACCCGCCGGAGCGCGGACTGGAAGGAGAAGGTGTCGGCCCCGACCTCGCGCTGATCGATCGCCGCGAGGCCGTCGTGGTGGAGGTACTCGATCGGGTCCTCGATCGTGATCACGTGCTTGCGCACGGTCTGGTTGATGTGCGCGACCATCGCCGCGAGCGTCGTCGACTTGCCGGAGCTCGTCGTTCCGGTGACGAGGATGATCCCCCGGTTCTCCTCGGCGAGCTGGCGGACGACGTCGGGGAGGTTGAGCTCGCGGATCGAGCTCACCGCGTAGGGGACGACGCGGAGCGCGATCGACACGGTCCCGCGCTGGAGGTAGGCGCTCACCCGGAAGCGGGCGAGATGCGGCACCGAGTAGGCGAAGTCGATCTCGTGGTCGTTCTCGAAGTCCTTGATCTTCGAGTCCGGCAGAAGGTCGTGCAGCAGCTGCTCGAGCTGCCACGCCTCGAGCGGGGATGACTCGGGGTCGAGGTCGTCGAGCAGGCCGTCGACGCGGACGAGCGGCCGGTTCCCGCCCTTGAGCAGCACGTCGGAGCCGCCGAGCTCCACCATGCGCATGAGGATTTCCGCGAGGTCGACCTGGTCCTCGACGGGATCGCTGAAGGTCATCAGAAGGATCATCGGCCGCGGCGCGCCGGTCCTTGACCGGTGACAGCCCCCAACGACCGGCCGACCTGGACAGCGGTCGCCCGTCTCGGCAGGTACCAGGCGACAAAGCCGATGATCCAGAGGTAGAACAGGAGAATGGGGCTGAGAGCTCCGCCCGTCCCGTCGATCCCCATCCCGAGCATGAGCACGACGAGCGCACTCTGGAGCGAGAGCGCCCGCGTGCCAAGCGGATGCGGGAATGTCCCGATCACGACCGCCTGGACAACCGCTCCCGCCAGCAGCAGGGCAAGCCACCCTCCGTTGCCGCCGACGTTGCCTGCGCACAGCAACCAGACGGAGAGCAGGGTGGCGCCGGCGAGCTCGAGCCGCATGAACACGCGGCCGGTGCGCATCCGGTCCTCGACCCAGGGCCGAATTTCTTGATGCATCAAAGATCGAATCTCTCTCGCTGCTGCTGATCCTGTGGATGCCCTCTGATCGCCGCAATCGACCCCCTAGGCATCGGCCCGGAAGCCGGGACCTCCGACCGTAATAGCCCGCAGTGCACCGGCCGGTGCAGGTTGTTTGTCAACGCACGCCCCCCGGGTTAGGCTTGCCGCAGAAACCGCCGCAGGAGGGAGCTGATGTACTCACCCGTGCTGTTCCGCGACCGGCCGCGTCCGGTTCAGATCATCCTCGGGGGCGTGGTCCCGGCGGTCATCGGTGCACTCGCCGGAATCCTCGTCGGCGCGTCGAGCGTCGCCTACTGGATCGTCGCGATCCTCGCCGGGATCGGCGCCTTCGTGGCCGGATTCGAGCATCGCGACGGCTGGGGCGGCGCGGACCGCGGCTTCTTCGGCGGGCTGATCTACGGCATCGCCCTGCTCGTCACCCACGCGATCGTCGGCACCCAGGCCACGGTGTCGCTCGGCAGCTTCCCGCCGCTGCTCGCCGTGGTCACCGCGATCATCGGCATGCTGCTCGGCGCGGCCGGGGGCCGGATCGCCCGGTACCAGCGCGAGCGGGCGGGGATCTTCCTCGCCGACGACACCGCGCAGGGCTGACGGCCCCGCTCAAGGTTCTCGCTCGCCGGCCGACCAGTGCAGGGGATGTTCGACATCGCCGACACGGCCTGGGCGGGAAGGCTCGAGCGGATCTGCCAGGACGGCCTGATCACCGCCGTCTTCCAACCCATCGTCGACCTCCCCCGTGGGGTGATCTGCGGCTATGAGGCCCTCGCCCGCTTTCCGCCCGATCTCGCCGACGCCGAGCCGCAGCAGTGGTTCGCCGCTGCGGCGCTCCACGGCTTCTCGAGCCGACTCGAGGCCACCGCACTGTCGGTCATCCTCGCCGACCGCTCACACGTGCCCGCGGGCTGCTTTCTCTCGGTCAACCTCTCGCCAGATGCGCTTCTCTCCGCCGACGTCCAGGCCGTGCTCTCGAGCCTGAGCGATCTCGGCGGTCTCGTCGTCGAGATCACCGAGCAGACGCCCGTCGAGGACTACGGCGCCCTCGGCGCCGTGCTCGATGGGCTGCGCGAGCGTGGCGCGATGGTCGCCGTCGATGACACCGGCGCAGGCTACGCGAGCCTCAGCCACCTGCTCGCGCTGCGACCCGAGTTCGTCAAGCTCGACCGCAGTCTCGTCTCCGGAGTCGACCGGGACCCGCGACGGGCCGCCGCGGTACGCGCGATCGGTGCCTTCTCCAGCGAGCTCGACGCCTGGATGGTCGCCGAGGGGGTCGAGCGCGAGGCCGAGCTCGAACGACTCATCGAGCTCGAGGTCCCGCTCGTCCAGGGCTACCTTCTCGGCCACCCGGAGCCCCCGATGCCGAGGCTGCCCGGCGACGTCGTCCGCATGCTCCGCCGGCAGCGGCGGGCCCCCACGCCCGACCGGCTCAGCGCGATCGCCCGTCCGGCGCCGGTCGTGCACGACGAGCCCGACGTGATTGCCGAGGCGACGATCCTCGTGCTCGAGGACGGGCGCCCGTGGCGAGTCCTCGTCCCCGCCGGTGGGCGGCGCGCCGGCCGCCACCCCGCGATGTGCGTCGTGGCCGGCGAGGGCATCCGCGACGTCGCCCTGCGAGCCGTGGCCCGGCAGAGCGAGGATCGCTACAGCCCGGTATGCCTGTGCAACCTGTTCGGCCGCCCGCTCGGGCTGATCACGATCGAGTCGCTGCTCGAGTCCCTGGCCCGTGGGCCGGAGATCCCGTAGCGACGCCGGGCACCCACTCCGGCGGAAGCGCGGCGGGAATCGGCGGCAGGTCGGGGACGAGCCGGTCGGCGAGGCGTTCGGCCGGGCGCCCTCGCACGAGCGGGGCGACGTCCTCCATCGCGCTGAGCACCCGCACCGACGCGGCGATCTGGAAGTCGGCGGCGCCGGGCTCGCCGCCGATCACGCCGTCGGCGACCAGCCGGTCGACGGTGTCGAGCAGACCGGGGAGCTCGGCAAGGTCGCGCCGGACGCGCGCGTTGCTCGCGCCGGCCTGGAGGACAAACACCGGGGCAAGCGGCGAGAGCACCACCCCCATCACCGCCGGCGCGGGCAGCGGGGTGGCGACCTCGGCGAACCACTGGCGCTGGCGCAGATGGTGGCGCAACCCCCAGCGGATCAGGCGGCGCGGGACCGGCTGGAGCTCGGCCTCGCCCCAGCGTTCCGCCCGCTCGGCGGCCGGTCGGGCCTCGGCGCCGTCCCGGTAGAGCGACGGGTGCGGGGCGAGCGCCTCGAGCGCGCGGGCGATGGCCAGCGAGCCCTGCACCCGGCGGCCGTCGGCGAGTCGCATCGCCGGCACCGTCGGACCGCGGAACCCGAGCGCCCACAGCGCCGCGGGATGGGTCCCGGCCAGCAGCTCGACGTAGCGATATGGCAGGCCCTTGAGCTCGAGCATCCCTCGTGCCGCCATGGACGGATGGGACAGCGGGATCCCGTAGAGGTGGATGGGTCGCGAGCGCAACCCGGCGAGCCTATCGCCGCCACCGCCGGCTCTGCAGGACCGCGCGGGGATGTCTAGCCTTGGCGCATGCCGACCGTCCTCATGTACGGCAACACGTTGCGGTATCCGTCCATCCGGCACGAGGTCCCGCTCGAGATCATGGACGAGTTGTTGTTCGTCGCGCGCGACGGCGAGTCGCTGGTCCTCACTAGCTCGTTGGAGACGAAGCGCATCGCCGACGTCGCACCCGCCGCGCGGCAGCTCCTGCTCGACGAGCTCGGTTACTTCGAGCTCGTGCGCGAAGGCGTGCCCCACGACGAAGCCGAGCTGAGGACGGTCGTGCGCGCCCTCGAGACGTGGGACGTGCAGGAGGTCGTCGCCGCGCCCGACCTGCCGGTCGCCGTCGCCGACGCGATCCGCACGGCCGGGATCACGCTCACCGTCGACGGCGCAATCGTCGATCAGCGCCGCCGGGTGAAGTCGGCGGCTGAGCTCGCCGGGATTCGGCGAGCCCAGCGCGCGGCGGAGCAGGGCATGGCCGCGGCCGAGGCGCTGATCCGCGCCGCCCGGCCGACCGGCGGCCGTCTCCTCCTCGACGGCGAGCCCCTCACCGCCGAGACGGTGCGGGCCGGGATCCGGTCGGCGTGCGCCGAGGCGGGCGCCCCCGCCCCGGCCGACATCATGGTCACCTCGGTGCTCTCGGGCGGTGGGCACGACCCGGGATCGGGACCGCTGCCCGCCGACCTGCCAATCGAGATCGACCTGTGGCCGCGTGATGAGCTGACCGGGTGCTGGGCCGACATGACCCGGACGTTTGTCGGCGGCACCGTGAGCGCTCAGGTGGCGACTCTGCGGGATGTCGTGCGCGAGGCGCTGGAGTCGGCCCGCGCGGCGGCGCGCGCCGGAGTCACCGGCCGGGCGCTCTACGACGCCGCGGCGGACGTCATCGAGGCGGCCGGCCACCCCACGCAGCGCACCCGCGCGCCCGGCGAGCGGCTGACCCGCGGCTTCTACTTCAGCCTCGGCCACGGCGTCGGGCTCGAGGTCCACGAGTCCCCGTTGCTCGGACTGTCGGGCACCGACCCGCTCGTCGCCGGTGACGTGGTCGCGATCGAGCCCGGGCTCGAGGGCATCGAGGGGATCGGCGGCGTTCGCTACGAGGATCTGCTGCTCATCACCGAGGACGGGTGCGAGACCCTCACCCGGTATCCGTACGAGCTCTGAGCCGAGGCCGTGTCGACGTCGCCGCTATGCCGCCGTGGGCGGCGGGACCGAATTCGCGGCGCGGGCGCGATCGGCCGCCTGGAGCTCGGCGGCCGTGGGCTCGCGCAGGCGATGGAACGAGGCGCGCATCACGCGGGCGCGCGCCTCGGCCTCGTCGACGAGCCTGCGGCGCTTGTCGGCGGCTGCGGCAAAGCTCAGTGGCATGTCGCGGTTCGTCGCCATTCCCCCCTCATGTCGGCTGAACCGGCCCGGAGGTTGAGCCCGTACTGGACGGTTTCGTCAGGATGGTGACCGGGCACCGGCTCCTGCGGCAGGGCGGCGCGCTCCTCCTCGCCTGCCTGGCCGCGTTGATGCTCGTGGGAATCGGCGCCGCGCGGGCCGACCTCGCCACCTTCGGCTACGGCAACGCCCGCCTCGGCTCGGACCCCGGCCCGGCCGGGATCACGGTCCGGAGCGCCCGCCGGCTCCGGCTCGCTTGGCGCGCGAACATCGGCGGCGCGATCAACGGCCAGCCGCTCAGCCTCGACGGCGTGCGGGTCCGCGGCCGCGTGCGCGATGTCGTGCTCGCCGCCACCGAGCACGGCCAGGTCGTCGCCCTCGACGCCCGCAATGGCGCCGTGCTCTGGCGCCGTCACGTCGGCGAGCGGACGATCAACCCCGACTGCGACGCGAGCCCGGACGCGGTCTTCGGCGTCACCGGAACCCTCACCGCCGACCCGGGCGCGGGGCGCGTGTATGCCGTCGATGTAGGCGGCGACGCCTGGGCCTTCTCGCTCGCCGACGGCAGCACCGTGCCCGGATGGCCGGTGCGCGTGCACCCGCCGGGCGGGGCGTTCGTGTGGAGCGCCGCGACCCTGTCCCGCGGGTGGCTCTACGTCCCGGTCGCGTCGCTGTGTGACACCGGCTTCTACTTCGGCGGGATCACCGCGGTCAACACGGCCACGCCGTCCGCCACGCGTGTCTGGCACACGACGGCCGGGACGAGCTCGTACGCCGGTGGCATCTGGGGCTGGGGCGGCGTCTCGGTCGACGCGACCACCGGCGACGTCTACGCGGCGTCCGGGAACTCGCTCGGCACCAGCCGCGAGGACGTCGGCTACGCGGAGAACGTGATCGCGCTCACCCCGGGGCTCACCGTCCTCGGCGCCAACGACCCGCTGCGGCCGCCGTTCACCTTCAGCGACCGCGACTTCGGCACCACGCCGGTCCTCATCCACGCCCACGGCTGTCCGGCTCAGCTCGTCGCCATCAACAAGGACGGCGAGCTGTTTCTCTACGACCGCGCTCGGTTGCGGGCCGGCCCGCGCCAGCGACTGCGCGTCGCCGGCGATTCACCGGCCATGATCCCGCTCTACGGCATCCCGGCCTACGACCCGGCGACCCGGACGCTCGTCCTCGTCAGCCCCTCGAACCCGCCGGGCAGCCGGCTGCACGCCGGCGTCCAGGCCTTCCGTCTCGCGGGCAACTGCCGCTTCGTCCCGCGCTGGAACAAGCGCTTCGACCAGCCCAACGCCGGCAGCGCGCCGACGATCGCCGGCGGCGTCGTGTACATCGGCAGCGGCCGCAACGGCTGGCTGCGCGCCTTCCGCCTCAGCGACGGCATCCAGCTCTGGGCGCGGCACGTCTCGACCCAGGCCGTGTTCGCGGCGCCGACTGTCGACCGGGGGACGCTGCTCGAAGGCGACTGGGGCGGGTTCGTCTCGGCTTTCCGGCCCGGATCATGAGCGGCCACTACGTGGAGAGCGCGGTCTCCGCGGCCGTCTGGTCGATGCCTTCGATCCGGACCACCTTGTCCCGGTGGTGCTCGCCCCGGATGATGGTCACATGTGACGGGGCCACTCCCAGGCGCGCCGCGAGCAGCTTGCACACCGCTCGGTTCGCGCGGCCCTCGAGGGCGGGCGCGGTCACGCGCACGACGAACGCACCGCCGCGCAATCCGGCGAGCTCCTCTCGGCGGGCGCGGGCCTGCACACGCACTGTGATCGTCGCGGGCATCGACCGACATCATCGCGGTAGGGTCGGTCCGGGCTCGCCGCACGCGGGTCTGGACCGACCAACGGTCGGCGGAAGGATCCCGTCATGGCCACTGACCCACCCGACCTGCGCGAGCGAGGCGTCACGATCGTGCGCGAGCACATGGAGTCGGAGAACCGGCGACACGGCCCCGAGTCTCGGCTGATGACCGCCCGGCGGGACGTCGTGCTCGCCGCGCTCGGTCCCGAGGCCACGACCACCTCGGACCTCTACGACCGCGTCGGGTACGTGGCCCTCGCCCGCGTCGGGCTGATCCCGTATCCGGCCTTCCGCGACGCGCTCGCGGCGCTCGCCGCGGCGGGGCTCGCCGAGAGCGAGACCGGCGAGGACGGCGCGACCCTCTGGCGGCGGGCCGGAGACTCAGCCGATCGCCGCTGAGCGCGGTTCTCCGCCCGGCGACGAGACGATCGTCACCGTGAGGGGAGTGTCACGGCCCAGTGCCGTGCGAGAGAGTCAGGGTGAGCTGCCCGGCCTGGGAGGCTTGGCGCTTGGGCAGCGTGAGCGTCACTCCGCCGACGAACCCACCCATGCCCGACTGGCCCGGATTGGCGACGATCACGGAGTGCGGGGCGGCGCCGAGGCTGAGAGGAGGCCTCGCGAGCGTCGGGGCGCCGACGGCGTAGGCCGACAGCGGGCGACGCCAGTCTCCGGTGAGACGCATCGCCGTGTGCGGGGCGCTCGCGTCGACCGTCCAGCCCTCGCCGGTGCCACGCGCATCGATGAGCCGGAAGGGCACCCGCACGGTGTCGACGCCGTTCGCGCCGGAGGCGATGCGCGGGGTGCCGGTGGTCAACGTGAGCGACCCGGGGTGGATCGTCAGCGTTGCCTGGATTGACGCCGCCCGCCCGTGCGCGGGACCGAAGAGAAGCAACATGCCGAGGGCGAGGAGGAGGGCTGATCCGGTGGCGGTGAGGGTGTTGCGCCGCATGTGAACACCTACGACCGCAGAGGCAGTTCGACAAGCCCGCGTGTCGGCCCTCAACGGATGTTGATTACGCCGTTTTGAGACTCAACACGCACCATTGCGCCGACGCGAATAGCTGCCCATTTGCAGGCTTTTTCGATCCGTATCGGGATGGACATTCGGCGGCTCAGCGGCCGCTGGGCAGTAGTTATCCCAGGTCAGATCGGCGGTCTGGCACGGACGGCTCGCGGTGTTCCCCGGACAGGGTTGGCGGCGGCGACTCCGCCTCCCACGCGCGTTGCAGTTTGCGCAGTGAACGCGTCTCGATCTGCCGGATTCGCTCACGCGTGAGATGAAACTCCCGGCCGACCTCGCCGAGGGTGTGGGGCGCCTCGCCGTCGAGCCCGTAGTGGAGCTCGAGCACCCGCCGCTCACGATCCTCGAGCGTGTCGAGCGCATGGTGCAGGGTCTCGTAGGTGCTCGCCGTCGCGGCGCTGTCGTAGGGCGACGGCGTGCGCTCGTCGGGGATGAAGTCGCCGAGCTCCGAGCCCTCCTCGTCGCCGACCGGCTTCTCCAGCGAGACCGGCACCTGGGCAGCGGCGAGGATCACGGTCACCTCCTCGAGGGGGATCCCGGTCGCGGCCGAGAGCTCGTCGACGGTCGGATCGCGACTGAGCTCCCCGCCGAGCTTGCGCTCGGCCCGGGTGATGCGGTGGAGCTTCTCGACGACGTGCACGGGGATGCGGATCGTCCGCCCCTTGTCGGCGAGGGCGCGCGTGACCGTCTGCCGGATCCACCACGTCGCGTAGGTCGAGAAGCGGTAGCCGAGGCGGTAGTCGAACTTCTCCACCGCCCGGAGCAGGCCGAAGGTGCCCTCCTGGATGAGGTCGAGCAGCGGCAGGCCCTGGTTGCGGTAGGTCTTGGCGATGGAGACGACGAGCCGCAGGTTGGACTCGACCATCCTCCGCTTGGCCTCGAGGTCACCCCGTTCGATCCGCTTGGCGAGCTCGATCTCCTCGTCCGCAGTGAGCAGCCGCATGCCTCGGATCGACCGCAGGAACAGCTGAAGCGAGTCGGTCGTGAGCTCGGCCTCAGCACTCGTCGGCTCGGCGTCGAGCTCGGACACGGCGGCGGCGACATCGCCGCCCGTCAGGACTCCGAGCCCGTGCAGATGGTCGAGCAGCGCCGCGCCGCCCTGCCTGCGCCCCGATGCCGGTGCCGATGCAGGCTCTGCGTCGGCGGGCTCCGGGTCGGTGGGCCCCGCGTCAGCGGACCCCGCTGCAGCCGCTGCCGTGCGTCCGGTCCGACTCGCGTCCATGACCAGAGTGTGGGCGATCTGCCCCGGCACTTACTCCGCACTTGGCCGAGCAAAGATTGCGGACGAGTACCGAACGTTCCGCACGCGCGTGGCTCGGGCCGAAACCCGGCGATAGACTCAATGCGAGATGGCGAACCCCGAGCCGCTCATTCCCCGGCTGCGTGGCGTCTCGCACGCGATCGCATTCGTGGGTGCGCTCGGCGCGGCGCTCTTCGCCCTCGCGATCGCCCCCTCGGGACGCGCCGCCGTCGCGCTCGCGATCTACGGAGCCGGACTGATCGCGCTGTTCGGCTGCAGCGCGTTCTATCACCGCTGGCACGGCTCGGCGGGCGTGAAGGCCATCCTCCGCCGCGCCGACCACAGCACGATCTTCGTGTTCATCGCCGCGAGCTACACGCCGATCGCGCTGCTCACCATGCACGGGGCGATGGTCTGGGTGCTGCTCGGGCTCGCCTGGCTTGGCGCCGCGGCCGGGGTCGCGTTCACGCTCGGCTGGGTCTCGGCCCCGCGGGCGGTGACCTCCGGCAGCTACCTCGCGCTCGGCTGGGTCGCCATCCTCGCCCTCCCGCAACTCGTGCAGGCGCTCTCGCTGACCCCGCTCGTGCTGCTGCTCACCGGCGGGGTCCTCTACTCGATCGGCGCGATCGTCTACGCGACGCAACGTCCGGACCCGTGGCCCCGGACGTTCGGCTTCCACGAGGTCTTCCATCTGCTGGTGATCGCCGCCGCTGTCGTGCAGTACGTCGCGATCGTCGGCTGGGTCGCCCCCACCGGCTGAGCCGCCGCCCGGTCGGCGTCGACGTTCGCCTGGCCCGTCCACGACCGGTCGGCGAGCAACGCCGCCGGCATCATGCTCAACATGACCCGCGACGGCCATTGGCGGCGTCAGCTGACGCTCGCGCTCGAGGGGATCCGCGCTCCGAGCGGCACGCTGCGCCCCGTGCGCAGATAATGCTGCCGTGGTCGTGTTCGACGACACTTTGCGGGCCAGTCTCGCCGCCAATCTCGAGGCGCACGACCGCCGCCGGCAGCCGCTCGAAGGGCGGCGGCACGCGGCGGTGGCGATCGTCGTGCTGGACAGCGACGCCGAGCGGGATGGCGCTGAGCCGATCAGCGCCGAGCAGATCGACATGTCCGTGGTGCCCGGAGATCGCGTCGACGCGCGCGGCCGGCTGCTCGACGGCCGGATGGTCGGCGTCGCCGGCGGCGCCGCCTTCCTCCTGTGTCGCCGCGGCTCGCGAATGCGGCGTCATGCCGGTCAGTGGGCCCTTCCCGGCGGTCGGCTCGACTTGGATGAGACGCCGCTGGACGCCGCCCTGCGCGAGCTCGACGAGGAGCTCGGGGTGCGGCTGGAGCCCGACAGCGTCGTCGGCTGGCTCGACGACTACGTGAGCCGCTCGGGCTTCGTCATCTCGCCCGTCGTGCTGTGGTGCCCGGGCAACCCGACCCTCCGTCCCGACCCGGATGAGGTGATCGCGGCCTACCGCATCGGCCTCCACGCCCTCCTCGCGGGCGAGCCGCGCCTGATCACCATCCCCGAGAGCGACCGTCCCGTGCTTCAGCTGCCGCTCGGCAACGACCTCATCCACGCCCCGACCGGCGCGATCCTCTTCCAGTTCCGCGAGGTTGCGCTGCGCGGACGGCCCGGCGAGCGGGTCGATCACGTCGGGGAGCCGGTCTTCGCCTGGCGGTAGCTGCGCCGGAGTGTCAGCCTGCGCCACGCGGCACTCAAGCCGGGCGAGGCTCGCTCCGATCACACAGCGGTGAGCACGAACGAGCGCCTTCCTTCCAAAGCCGGGCCGGTCCCCGACAAGCTGACGATCTGGCCCCTTGACGACGGTCGCTACGGCCTTGACGCGACCTTTCAGGGCGCGTCGGGATACGAACGGGCCGAGCACCATCGGCGGGAACTCGACCGTCAAGGCGTCCGTCACTGCTTCCGCCAAGAGCTGGGCGATGGCTGGACGCTGCGCTTCGGCCCGCTGCGCGCGGTCGAGGTCGCGCGCGCGATGAGCGCTTTCGTCTACTGACGGATGCAGCGGACGCGCACGAGGGCGAGCGTAAATAGCCGGTTACGGTAACCTCGGTGTTACCATAGGCGAGCAGGTTACGACCAGTACCTCAACCGCAAGGAGCTGACCAACTCGGTCGCTCACCCACCGCGATCCGCCTTGATCGCCTCGAGCGTGAGGGCAAGGTAATCGCCCGCGGTTCCCGACGGGAACGCCCACCCGTCCCCCGGACCCTTCATCGCGAGGACAGTTCCGGTATCGAGCTGCTCGGCGACCTCCGGGAACCGCATGGTCGAGATGAGCAGGTAGCGCGCCCGCGCGTCGGAGACGTTCCGCAGTCGATGTGCGCCATCGGGTCCTGCCGGGAAGGCGACCACCGCGCCCTTCCCCACCTCACGGGTGCCGCGAGGGCTCCGCAGCTCCAGCGTGCCATCGAGGACGATCAGCAGCTCCTCGTTGGCGTAGTGGGAGTGATAGGGCACAGCCTGGCCACCGGGGTCGACCTCGAAGAGCGAGCACCCCAGCCGGTCTGCACCGATCGCCGGCCCGAGGCGCGTCCCGCGTGCGGGACCCATCTCCCGCTCCCACTCCGTCGTGTTGAAGACATTCAGCTCATCAGTCATACGCACAGCATGCCCGACACGTGGCCGGCACTAAGCTGAAGCGCAAGCTCGCTCGATCCGAACGGGCGCGCTGACCCTGCCTCACGCGGAAAGGACCGTCGGATGCGAGCGCTGCAGTTCACCGAATACGGGAGTCCTGAGGTCCTCAGCTGGGCAGACGCTCCCGATCCGCATCCGGGATCCGGCGAGATCCGGATCGCGGTGCGGGCTGCCAGCGTGAACCCGATCGACTGGAAGATCCTCACGGGTGCCCTTTCCGGCGGCCAGCCGCTGAGCGGCACCGGCTACCTCGGATATGACGCCGCCGGCGTCGTCGACGAGGTCGGCGAAGGCGTCACCGGGGTATCGGTGGGTGATGAGGTGTTCGGCCGCGGCCAGAACACTCAGGCGGAGTACGCCGTGCTGGGCTCCTGGGCGGCCAAGCCGTCATCCGTCGACTGGGCGGTGGCGGCCGCGAGCGGCGTCGCGGGCGAGACCGGCGAACGTGGCCTTCGGCTGCTCGGCGTCAAGACCGGCGACACGATCTTCATCGACGGCGGCGCGGGTGGCGTCGGGTCGGTCGTCGTGCAGATGGCGGTCGGGCGCGGGGTGAGGGTGATCGCCTCCTCAAGCGAGGCCAACCATGGCTACTTGCAGGAGCTCGGGGCGATTCCCGTGTTGTACGGGGAGGGCGTGGCCGGTCGCGTCCGGGACGCTGCCGGCGAGCGGATCGACGCCGTCTTCGACGTCGCGGGCAAGACGCCGGCCCAGGAGCTGATCAGCCTCGTATCCGAGCCCTCGCAGGTCCTGAGCATCGCCAACTTCGAAGCCGAGCAAGCAGGAGCCCAGGTCAGCGGTGGCGGTGCGGACAGCAGGCCGGTCGCGGCGTTGGCGGAAGTCGCCGAGCTGCTCGCGGACAACAAGCTCGTGATCAAGGTCCAGACTTTCCCGTTCGAGCGCGCCGCCGAGGCCTACCGCATCAGCCAAGGCGGGCATGTCCGCGGAAAGCTCGTCCTGGTCCCCTGACCCGGGCAGCCACGCCGGGGGCCCTCGGAGCCCGCGTCAGCCGTTCCCGTGACGGCAAGCAGGACAGGGGCGGCGCGCGCTGCGCGACGGTCGTACTCGTCCGTAGACGGCGGACGGGGTTCTCCCGATGCCGCACCCCGGTAGTCCTGAGATCCTGCCTCGATGGCCACCAACCCGGACATTGACGGCCTCGCAGGTGGGGGTTTGAGTAGCTTGCCGAGGGGATGCGTCCGAGCTGTCCTCGCCGCCGGCGTAGCCACCCTGGGTCTCATCGCGGCGTCATCGGCGGCGGCCGCGCCCCGCACCTGCCCCCTCATCTCGAGCAACGGGAGGTTGACGTTGGGCGATCCGGTGGCCACATACTCGGACCTCGGAGGGGACTATGCGCGAGAGCCTCGCATCGCGTACAAGCTCACCGGGCGGTTTCCACATGCCGCGACGTACACGTTCACCGCCCAGGACGATTACTCGTTCATTCCTGGCTCGCCGGGCGTGCCGAGCGCTCCCGCGCCGCCAGGGGCCTACACCCGCAATGACTATGCGATCACTCCGGACCGCGGGTCGGTGAATCCGTACCGGCCCGGGACCCTGATCAATGCGCGTAACCGCAACTACACCGTCTGGGTCTGGCCGGACAGCGTCCGAGTACCGGCCGGGCTGAGGAACGTCGTTCTGTTTCCCACCACGCCTGCAGACCCGAGCGACAGGCTCATTCGCTGGATTGTCATCCTGCGCCAGTACCTGATGCAGCCGGGCTACTCTGCGCAGCGGAGCCTGCCGACGGTACGTGCCGTCGGCACGTCAAACCCCAAGGCGGTCATTCCGTGTCCGGCGGACATCACGACGGCGGGTGAAAGTGCGGCAGAGCGGCAATCATTCGATACACAAGTGAGGACCTTTGTCTTGGGTGCCCACCGTCAGGCGCGCAGTACGGGCACCAGGGTCTACTTCACGCGCGCACCCTCCCAGTTCGTCGGCAGCCCGGAGGGGTTCCCGGCGAACGGCGCCGTCAACTACCTCGGCGGAGAGCTCGACCTGTCGAAGATCACCGTGGTCACGATCCACAGGACGCCGACGTTCTTTGACAATCAGCGCCTGACGAGCAGAGCCATCATGCGAAACGCTCAGGTCCGGTACATGTCGGTGGTGTCGGAGTCGTCCCCGGTCAAGGCTGCGCTTCCCGACACCTCCGCGATCTTCGAACGCAACGGCGCCTGGGTGACGGTGATGTTGCCGAGCGCCCCGCGCTTGACGGCATCGCAGGAGCGGAAGGTCCGTGCCAAGGCGGCGGCCCTGCGCGACAACGTGCTTCAGGATCCGCCGCCAAGTGCGTACCCGCTCGGGCTGTCTCCCCGGGTGACGATCCGTGAGAAGGTCGTGAGCAAGAACTTCTGCTGCGCGGTGACGAGCGTTCCATCGTGGACGGACCCGAGCAGTCCGGCCACGGCCCACAACAACTATCTCGACTGGCCCAGTCAGGCCAGCCCCGCGTTCCTGGCAAGGTACGCCTCCAACGCGAGCAACATGGGGCCCTACTGGATCGGCGGAGTGAAGGAGTCCTTCAGCGCGTTCATGCGCGGCTAGGTGAAGAGCCCCGCCACGCGCGGGCGCGGCCATCGCTCGGCAGGTGGCGCCACACCGTTTCTTTGTCGGTCGAGCCGTCGCGGTCTGCCTTCGCTGATATAAAGGCCGCCATGCGCAAGCTATTGCTTGTGGTCGCCCTCAGCGCGCTCGTCTGGGCCTGGGCGGCGGCCGTCGCCGGGGCGAAGCTGGCGCCCGGCACGGTCGGGTATCAGATGAGCTACACCGGGCTCGTCTACCTCAAGTCCAGCGACACCGGGCTCCAGCAGGACGCCAACTGCCCGCAGATCAACAACGGCCTCCTGGGCTATCAGCACACGTCGACGATCAAGCTGGCCTGGAACGCCGAGTTCAAGTTCGCGTTCAACCCGAAGGCCGCCCACTCGGGGGTCTCGAGGGCCAAACGGACGAGCGTGCACGGCTCGAGCTTTCGCTACAGCGGCTTCACGTACAACGACAGCTGCCAGAAGGTCCCGTACGGTGGAGCCAGCGGCTGCACCGGGGTGCTGATCAATCACGGTCCGACGATGGCATTCGCGCGGCTGACGAACCAGCGCAAGAACGAGGACATGAAGTTCGATATCGCGCCGTTCGGCGCCCTGTCGGCGAATCCGTTGACCTGCGACGGGCAGTCGGCTGCGGACACGCTCAACCTGACGGTGCTGGCCGAGGACTTCACCTCGCACGTGTTCAGCACCGTCGAGCGAATCGGCCATGGGGTCAACAGAACGGTTGAATGGAAGCTGGACAACAGGCAGAACTGCTCGGTGACGGGCGGGCTTCCGGGCGAGACCGACCACTGCAGCAGCACGACTACGGGCACCGCGTTCTTCGATATCCACCCGCTCGGGTAGCCGGAAGTTCTGCCGCCTCGCGGCGGGCGGGAAGTAAATACGAGATGAGCCGCGTCCTGACGCGCCCAGAGAGCCCGTGCGTTCGAGCGGCTTGGCCACCTTCGGTTCAGCGGAGGATCCTGTGCTCCTGCGGCTCGGGCGCGAGCGCGAACGAGCCATGAGCGAGCGGCCCGGCGGGCTCGTAGGTGAGCAGGAGAACGCCGCTGTCGGTGGTGGTGCTCTCCAGGAGCCGCAACGAGCCCGTGAGTGCCGGATCCTCGAATAGCCGACGCCCCGCACCCACGAAGACGGGAAAGACGAGGAGGCGGTATTCGTCAATCAGCCCCTGCGCGATGAGCGCTTGGGCGAGCTGCCCGCTGCCGTGGACCTGCAGCTCGCGACCGGGCCGCGCCTTGAGCGCCGCGATTGCGTCCGCGACATCTGCGCCGATCACTGCCGAGCCTCGCCAACTGGGCGAATCGACTGTCGTCGACACGACGTACTTGGGCAGGGTGTTCAACGCAGCGGCGATGGGATTGTCATCGGGCACGTGAGGCCAGTGCGAGGCGAAGATCTCGTACGTCCTTCTGCCGAGCAGGAACGCGTCGGCCTGCGCGAACCAGCGGGTCATTGTGGCGCCCATGCCGTCGTCCGCGAACGGGACGAGCCACCCTCCGTGTCCAAATCCGCCCGCTCGATCTTCATCGGGCGCACCGGGAGACTGCATGACTCCGTCGATCGTGAGAAACGTGGTCAACGTCAGCCGCATCAATACCTCCTCGCAAGGGTGTGTCCTTCGTAGACTCCGCACCGCGTCGAGAATCATCGCCACCACGAGGCTCTACGGCGACGTCGCGCCGGTGGCGCTCGGCTGAGGGCGCGGCGTCAGTCAGCGTCCTGAAAGGTCACCTTCGCCAGAGGGCTGCCCGCGACCCAGTCGTCAAGGACGGCCTTCGGCCATGGGCTTTCAGGGCCATTGCGCTGGTTGAACTCCTCAACGAACTGGTGGAGGACGCGGCGACGCTCTGCGGGATCGCTGATGACCGTGGCCGTCGCCGGAAGGTCGGCAACGATCCGATGCTTGAGGTGGAAGATGAAGTGCGGCTCGGCGGCAAGGTTCAGCAGCCAGGCTCGCGGGCCCGGGCGCGGGATCCCGCTCAGGTAGATGCTGTCCTCGAACCGGTAGAAGACGATCTCGATCCGTCGCGGCTCGCCCGACCGCCGACCGGTCGTGGTGATGTCGATCGTGCGGTCCTCGAGGCTCGAGGAAGGACCGATCATGAGCGCTTGGCGAACGTCATCGCGCACGGTCGTGAAGGCTACTCCGGAGGATCACGAGCGGGCTCGGCGTGCCGGGTCGCGCAGGGTTGAGCGACCCCGGGCGCCCGACTGACCGCGTCGGTGGGGTAGGCAGCGTCATTTCGGGTAGGGAGGCCTCAGTGTCTGATCGCATCTGGTTCATCACGGGCGCGTCGCGTGGCTTCGGTCGTTCGTTCGCACGGGCCGCGCTCGCGGCCGGCGACCGAGTCGCTGCCACCGCGCGCGACACCTCTTCGCTCGACGATCTCGCCGCCGAGTACGGCGACGCGATCCTGCCGATCGCGCTCGACGTCACCGATCACGATTCTGCGTTCGCCGCCGTCCGGCAGGCCTAGGCGCACTTCGGGCGTCTCGATGTCGTCGTCCACAACGCGGGCTACGGCCTCTCGGGCGCCGTCGAGGAGGTCACCGAGGCGCAGGCACGCCGGCAGATCGAGGTCAATCTTTTCGGAGCGCTGTGGGTCACCCAGGCCGCGCTGCCGATCCTCCGCGAGCAGCGCTCCGGGTGGATCGTGCAGGTCTCCTCGATCGGCGGGCTCGCAGCCTTCCCGCTCACCGGCATCTACCACGCGAGCAAATGGGCTCTCGAAGGCCTCTCGGAGTCGCTGCGCCACGAGGTCGAGCCGTTCGGGATCAAGGTGCTGATTGTCGAGCCGAGCGGCTTTCGCACCGACTGGGCGGGATCGTCCATGGACCGGGCCGAGACGATCGACGCCTATCAGGGGATCGAGCCGATCGCTAAGCGACGGGCCGCCCAACAAGAGGAGAACAACGGCTCACAGGCCGGCAACCCTGACCTCGCCGCCCAGGCGCTGCTCGACACGCTCGAGCGCGATGACCCACCGTTTCGTCTGTTGCTCGGCAATGTCGCCTACGACGTGGCCGTCGACCGCTACGAGTCGCGTTTGAACGAGTTTCGCGCCGGCGAACACGTGGCGCGAAGCGCCGACGACCGCTAGGCCGGTTGAGCCACCTACCTCGCCGGACGGGCTGTCTTGCCTGACGAGGCGCAGCATGCCGACCGGCGCCGACTGGCCGCCGCCGAGGAGGTGCCTGGTCTCGGATTCTGGGTCGGCTTCGCGGACGACGAATTCGTTGGCTGGTGGATTCTGCAGCCGCCGCACGGACCGGATCAGCCACGGGTCGCCGGCGAGGCCGACCTCGGCTACCGGCTGCTGCGACGGCACTGGCGCCGGGGCTACGCCAGCGAGGGTGCGAGAGAGCTAATCCGCTACGGCTTCGAAGATGTTCGCCTCACGCGAATCTTCGCTCAGACCATGGCAGTCAACGCCGCGTCACGCGCGACCATGGCGGCAGTCGGGCTGACCTTCACCCGCGCGTTCGTCTCCGATGAGCCGTACGACGATCTGATCCCAGGCGCCGAACAAGGCGAAGTCGAGTACGAGATCACACACACGACGGCGCGGCATCGCTCGGGGTGAGCGACGTCCTCGGTGCCGGGCCGTCAATCTCTCGGCAGGGGTGCCTCAGCCGGCGGTCGAGTGGTTCTCCGGCCAGCCAGCGGCATCGAAGACGGCGATGGGGTCTAGGTAGTCGCGCCAGTGCACGATCTTGCGGTCGACGATCGTCAGCACCGAGACGAAGTGATTTGCGTACGGAGCGCCCGTCGGGAGGAACCTGCCCTGATTCGCGTACTCAAGCACTACGACGACGGCCACCGGATCGTGATACGCCCGCAGGTCGTAACAGCGATCCACGAAGAATCTCGTGCCGTATGGGCGGTACAGCTCAGCGACCGCGTGGCGACCTTCAATGCGGCGCGGGTAGCCGGGCACCGTGATGACGAACTCGAAGACGACGTCCGCCGTCAGCAGGTCGAAGAAGTGATCGCCGTCGACGAGCCCGGCCACGCCCTCCTTGATGATCTCGAAGAACGCGTCGAGGGCGTGGAAATCCTCGGGGTGTTCGATTGTGCTCATCGTGAGACCTCCGTTGTCCAGCTCGTGGTGGTGCCGATCAGGGATGCGTTGTTCCCCGGCCCGGTGATGCGGTCATGTCCGCGTGGCCGCCGGCCTCGACCTTCCCACCGCCGCGCTCGTCTGGTCAAGCAATGCGCAGACGATGGCCAGCTACCTCGACCCGACCGAATTCGCGACGCGGTGGGACCTCGATCCCGAGCAGGTCCGCACCGCTGACGACCTCGACGAGATAACCGACGTTGTCATCAATCGATAGCGCGCACCGGCCCGCGAAGCGGCCGAGTACAGTCGGAAGGGAGCTCCACCCGCCTGAGTGCTGTGCTCGCTCATTCTCCGTGTGGCCCCAGACCGTCTTCCGCCGAGCGTAGAGGAGCGCGGCACATGCCGAAACAGAAGCAGAAAGCAGACCCGGAACGTCAAGCACCGGGCCCGGGACGATCGACAGCGAACGCGGCCTTTGACGAGCTCCGAAAGGACATCGCAGAACGTAACGACCGCGCCCATCACGAGGCTCGCAAGCTGCGAGCGGTGCGTGAGCGGGAAGCGCTCCTCAGGAAACGTCAACGGGATTTCTAGGGCGCCGACCCCGGCCGATCGTTCCTGGTCGGACTCAGCCGAGTCCGATGATGATCGGGGCGACGATCGGCTTGGGGTGGGGCCGGGCCGCGGCCGGTAGGTGTCGGTGATGTGCGCGGTGGCGAGGCGACTGGCGTGGATGGCCACCGTCGTGCGCCGCTTGCTGGCCTTGACGACTTCTCGATCGGTCTCGCAGGTTCCGAAATCGTCGAGGGCCACCGCGCAACCCAGGCCGGTAAGCGTTGCGGTCGGGATGAACGGCGCTGGTGACATGATTTCGCCGTCGGGGAGAGCATGCGGACAAGCAGCTCCTGATGGGCCGCTTGGCCCGTCCGCAGGTCAATTGTCTGCCGGGCGTGGAGGACCAAGCGATCCTTGGTTAGGGCGGCGCGAACGCAAGCCACCAACGTCAGGGCGCCGGTCGTCTCGCCGCTCTACAACCTGCTTGATCGCCGCCGTGTTCCTTGCATATGCAGGAAGGCCGACGGCTGCAACCTCGGGTTGCAGCTGCTGCACCGACGGCAGACCACCGGGAAGGACTCCGCCACACCCGGCGTCGGCAGATGCAACGCCTAACGAAGGAGTGATCGCCATGCCCCGCCTCAGCCTCACGCGCGTTCCCAGGATCGCGTTGACCGTCATCGCCGCCCTAGTCGTTGTTCTGATGCTCGCGGCGTGTGGTCATGGAGGTAGCAGCTACTGACCCCCGGCGCTTGGGGGACCGACCTCGTGCACGCGCGTTGCGTGATCCGATTGACGCTCCGCTCCGTATCGGGAATTGACCACCCACACACAACCGGGATCGGAGGACTCGCATGGTCAACGAGCACGAGGGCGCAGGAACGGATCGCAGGCAGTTTCTCGGAAGGGGTGCAGCAGCGGGGGCCGGCGTGCTTGCCGGGGCGTCCGGGCTCGAAGCGCTGTTCCCCTCGTTTGCGGCCGCACGGAGGAGGGGTGGCGTCACCAAGGGTGACATCGCAATCCTCGGAGCAGCTCAGATCGCCGAGGCGCTCGCGGTCACGACGTACACGAACATCATCGACACCGCGCCGTTCTTCTCCCGACTCGCGTCGGATGATCAGGGCTATTTGAAGGCGGCACGCCAGGAGGAGATGTCCCATTACCTGCTGGAGATGAGCGTCACCAAGAAGCCCTCGCCGTTCACTACGTTCTACTACCCGCCGAAGATGTTCTCC
This sequence comes from uncultured Solirubrobacterales bacterium, assembly GCA_963752905.1. Classification (GTDB taxonomy): domain Bacteria; phylum Actinomycetota; class Thermoleophilia; order Solirubrobacterales; family Solirubrobacteraceae; genus Palsa-465. The sequence goes on along the minus strand of CAVWAC010000011.1, from coordinate 216,014 downwards.
GATGCGCAGACGACGCTGAATGTGTTGGTGACGCTCGAGGACGCATTCATCGCGGCGTACCTCGTCGGCGTGCGCGACTTCAGCTCGCCCGACCTGCGCGTCACCGCCGCGCGGATCATGGGGATCGAAAGCGACCACCGGACCCTCGCCCGCGTCGTCGCGCCCGGCGTCGCAGCGCAGGATGGCGGCCCCGTCGAGATGGTCACCGGCATTCAGGGCAAGGCGGAGAGCGTCGACCCTCCGAACAACAACGGGTACGAGCGCACACTCCGCTGGAGGAATATCGGAAAGGCCGTCACCGCGCTGACGCCCTTCGCCGACAAGACGGCGGCCGGGAAGGCCGGGTTCGACACGAGCAAGGCGTACAAGTTCAAGCCATTCACGCCAACGCTTCCCGAACCCCTGGGCGAGTTCCACTCATTCCTCGGGTGACCGGCTGGGCGGCGGCCCAGCCTGAGGCCGCCGCCCTCATGGCCGGTCACCAGAGGCCCGGGCACAGCCGCCAGCGCACGCGGGCGCGGACGCCGCGCATTCGGGGTTCTCAACATGTCGCTCCTCGGCGCTGATGCGGACGAGCTGCCAACCGACGGCATCACCGCGGCGGGACCGACGCTCACCACGCCGGCGCGGCACGTGGGTCGCAATCCTGCGTCCGCGTGATCGCTTCTTTGTGCGCGCTACCGCAGCTGTAATTCGCCACATTGGCCGTCCTTGTCGTGGCATTCGTATTGGAACCGAACGGCGATTCTGTTGTCCTCGAAGCACCAGAGATTCTTACGCAGTGCGTAGTCGAGCTCGCGTTCCCGTTTCGAGGCGAGGAACGCGACGACCTCGGCGCGGCCGCTGACGAATGTGTCTCGGTTGCGCCAGATGGAGTCCTCGCTGTAGGCGAGACATACGCGTTCGGGGTCCCGCGTGTTCCAGGCATCCTCCGCGGCCTGGACTTTCTGGGCGGCGGTGTCGGATGAGAAGGGAGGGGATGGGGGTCGATCTGTCACGGCCGACTCCTCGTTTGGTCGGGATTGGTCATTTGCGACGGATCGCTCCGACACCGAATCGAGGCTCACCCGAGCAGTCGCCCGAGTGTGCAGTCGTTCTGTGATGGGTCGGGTGTGCGCGGTTGTACCGCGCGCGACTTCGGGGCGTTAGACTGCTCCGCGGAACCGGGATCCTGGAGGCAAGGATGCGTAGGCAGCGATGGGGCTGGACGGACTGCTGCTGGCAGTGGTTTGGCTGATGGTGCTCGCGACCGCGCCGGCCGCGCTGGCCGCTGGTCCGACGATCCGCGAGTTCTCGACCGGTCTGACGGCGAACGCCCAGCCGAACGCAATCGCAAGGGGCCCGGACGGCGCGATGTGGTTCACCGAGCGTAGTGTCGCCAAGGTTGGCCGGATCGCTGCGGACGGCACGATCACCGAGATCCCGCTGACGGCCGGTGCGCTCCCCGCGGGAATCGTTACTGGGCCGGACGGCAATGTGTGGTTCACGGAGTACGGGACGAACATGATCGGCGACATCAACCCGTCGACCGGGAAGCTGATCGGCGAATACCCGGTGGGGAGCGGCTTGGCTCCGGAGGGAATCGCGGTTGGGTCCGACGGAAACCTCTGGGTGACGCTGAACAGTGGGCGGGCGGTGGTGCGGGTGATCCCGAGCCAGACCGTGCCCGGCACGGGCGATGGCCTGACGGTGTACTCGCTGTCGAGCAATGACTCCGGGCCGCAGCCTGCAGAGATCACGAGTGGGCCTGACGGCAAGCTGTGGGTGACCGCTGGGTCGACGCTCTGGAGCGTCGACCCGCAGAACCCGCCGAACGGAAACGCGCCGGCATATGACCTGTCCGGAAACCCGTCGAGTAACACAAACGATGCCGAGGGGATCACGGTCGGACCAGACGGCAAGCTGTGGGCCGCGCTGTTCGTCGGCGGTCAGATCGCGCAGATCGACCAGAGCACGATCACGCCGGCGAATACAACGACCGGTCGGACCTACTACGCCACCGGTGGCATGCCGCTGTGGATCTCGAACGCGGGCGATCACGCGCTGTGGATCACCGACCGTGCGGGGAGCGGGCAGCTGATCAGGTTCGATCCGGTCACGCACACCACGACCACTTTTGGCACCGCCCAGGGCGTGTCCGGGGACCCGAACGTCGATGCGCAGGACGGCTCCGGGAACGTGTGGTTCACCGAGTTCAATGCCGACAAGATCGGCGAGGTCGTGTTCGCGCTCGTGAACACGACACGGCCGGCCATCACCGGCGCCGCCTCTCCGGCGGAGGCACTGAGTTGCTCGGCTGGAGGCTGGTCGCCTCTGGCGGACACTTTCCAATACCAGTGGCTTCGCGACCGGAACCCGATCCAGGGCGCGACCAACGCTCAGTACACGCTGCCCCCGGATGCGAACGGACACGGCTTCTCATGCCGGGTGACCGCGAGCAGCAGCACTGCCAAGGCGTCCGGCAGCGCGACGTCGGCCAGCGTCGTTGCCGCGCCGCTCAGGAACATCGCGACGCCCACGATCACCGGCGCACTCACGGACGGTGGCCAGATCACGTGCCAGCCGGGAACGTGGAGCGTGCCGGACGTGACGTTCACCTACGACTGGTTCTGGGATGTGACGCCGCCGCTCAGCTCGTTCCAGCTGAAATTCCGCCAGAAGGCATTCGGGATCAAGCCGACGTCGAAGCTGCTCGTCCAGCTACTGCGCCCGCCACTCTTCCATGGCTTCTCGGAGCTCGCTCACACCCAGAGCATCATCGTTCCCCACCTTGCGGCGCCGACCTCCTTCTACTGCACGGCGATCGCAACCGCCAAATCCAAGGAAACCGCGCAGGCCTCATCGGCGACACGCATCATCAACCCGCCGCCGCCGGCGCTGGTCCGCAACCCCCGTACGTTCAGATTCGAGCGGCCGTACGTCAATCCGCACGTGGGCACCCCCGGCACCAACCTCTGCCAGCCCGGCCGCTGGAGCGGGAACCCGACGTTCAGCTACGCCTGGTACCTGATCACCGCCGATCGCAGGACCGTGTCCGGCAAGCGCTACACGCTGCTCGCAAAGACGCAGACGTACAAGGTCACACCCGCTGACGAGCACCACGCGATCGACTGCTGGGTGACCGCCAAGAACAAGTACGGGTCGCGCACCGAGCTCAGCAACAGCTATGTGGTGCCGCTCGGTGCACCGTCACCGACCGGGGATCTCGGGGTCGCTGTGATGACCCTCAGCCCCTCCAGCCACGGGGTATTCGGAGCGGCCGGTGGCGACGCCGTGGCCGAGCAGATCGACCTCAAGTGCCTCGGCGACAACTGGAACCGCTCGGACGTGAAGGTCACATACCAGTGGACGGCTCCTCTGTGGTCGTTCGACGCGAGCGTTCAGCCTCAATCCGGGCAGTACCTGCGCTTCGACATGCGACCCGGCCACCTGCAGTACGACCTGATGACGGTCCAATGCGAAGCAACCGCGACGACCAGCCACGGAGTGTCATCCACCGAGCGCTCCGGCGTCATCCGGATCACGAACGGCTGCCGCGAGGATTACACGCTCGACGACCTCAACTACTACACGATCAACTACTTCGGCGACAAGTTCCACTTCACCTACGAGTGGCTGAATGCCCTGCCACCCGACAACAGCGGCGCGGTGACCGGCCCATTCAACTTCAGGGGCGACCCGATCCCGGGCCATCACGTGCCGAGACGAGCAGTGACCTTTGGCCCGAACTGCCTCGACTACCAGAAGTACCTGCTCGGCCAGGGCTTCGACGTCAAGCAATTCGACCAAAACGACATCGAGTGGGTCAACCACTGACCCACGCTGTCCAGTCGTGCCTCAGCCGCCGGCGGGCGCGAAAGAACGGCCTGGCCTCGATCGCGTCGAGCCGATAGGCTCACGGCAGTGGAGACCGGGGGGTCACGACGACAAGCGGTGTCCGCGGTGCTTGTCGCCGTCGTCGTGCTGGGCCTAGCGCCTGGCCTCGCGTCAGCCGCGACGTTCACCGCGGCGTGCTCGCGCTCAACGGGCGAGGTGTCCTCTCTGGTCGCGGCGATCAACTCGGCGAACTCGAGCGCCGGACCGGACACCATCGCGCTCGGAACAGGGTGCACGTACTCGCTGACCGCGGTCGACAACTACTGGTATGGGCCAAACGGCCTGCCTCCGATCGCCAGCGACATCACCATCGAGGGCAACGGCGCGACGATCGCGCGGTCTGCCTCGGCGCCGCACTTCCGATTGTTGTTTGTCGGTGCCGATCCTCTGAGCGCGGGGACGGACAGCTACGTTTCGCCCGGCCCCGGAGTGCTTATATTGAGGAACGTGACGCTCACCGGGGGTCTTGCAAAGGGCGGGGACTCCGACGGCGGCGGTGGCGGTGGCGGGATGGGCGGCGCGATCTTCAGCCAGGGCGTCGTGACCGTCGACCACAGCACGGTCGTTGGCAACACCGCGCTGGGCGGCGCAAGCGGCAACGGCGCGCCCGGCGTCGGGAACAGCGGTGGCGGTGTCGGCGCGGACGCGTCCGCGACCGGTGGCGGTGGCTTCGGTCCGGGGGTGTTCGGCGCGGGGGCCGCGGGCGGCAGCGCGAACAGCGGCGGCGGTGGCGGCGGGGCGGGCTTTCGCGCCACAGAAGCCGGTGGCGCTGCCGACATGTTCGGCAATCCCGGAGCCGGCGGCGGGTCGCTGACCGGGACCGGGGGCTTTGGCGGCAACGGCAGTGGCGGGGGTGGCGCGGCAGGTGGCGACGGCAGCGGTGGCGGCGGACGAGGCGCCGGTGACAGCGGAGGCAGCTTCGGCAACGGGGGCGTCTTCGGTGGCGGCGGCGGCAGCGCCGGTGGGGGCGTCGGCGGCGGTGGCAGCCAGTTCCCTGATGTCAACTCCGGCGGCGGCGGCGGCGGCGGCTTCGGCGGCGGCGGCGGGGAGGGCAGCTCCGGCGGTACGGGCGGAAATGGCGGCTTTGGCGGCGGCGGCGGATACGGATTCTCAGGCGGCGGCGGAGCCGGCTTTGGCGGCGGTACCGCCACGACAACGGGCGGCGGTGGCGGCGGGGCCGGCCTCGGCGGCGCGATCTTCAACATGCAGGGCCAGCTGACGATCGTCGACTCGACGCTCACCGCCAACGCGGCCGCCGGCGGAAGCGACAACGTGCCGGATCACGCCAAGGGCATGGGTGGGGCGGTCTTCAACCTGAGCGGCTCGTTCACGGCGACGGCGTCGACGTTCGCCGCCAACACTGCGACCTACAACGGCTCCGCGATCTACAACCTCGTCTACGACAGCGCGACCGCGCGGACCGCGCGGACGGCGCTCACCGACACGATCGTCGCGGGTGATCGAGCCCAGCCGTTCGCCCTGGTGTCGGACAAGCCGGCGAACACCGCGGGCGCGGCCAATCTCGGCACCGCGACCGCGGACGTCAGCCGGTTCGATCTCGTCGGCTCGGCCCTCCCGCTCGGCGACGGAAGCATCACCGGCTCGCCCCTATCGGCCGATCCGCTGCTCGGTCCGTTGCAGGACAACGGCGGGCCGACACCGACGATGGCGCCCGCCGCGGGCGGCCCTGTCGTCGACTCCGGCGGCGCCTGCCCCGCCACCGACCAGCGCGGTCAGCCGCGCCCGGACAACGGAGAGTCCGCCTGTGACATCGGAGCGTACGAGGTTCAGGATCCGCATGGCGGCGGCGGATCCAGGGTCGCAATCGTCGGCCGCGAGACCCTGTCTCCGTCGACGTTCGCGGCGGCGCCGACCGGTCCGTCGGCAGTCGTCGCAAGGCGCCGCGTCGGAACCACCGTGACCTACACCCTCAACATCGCCGCGAGCGTCCGCTTTTTCGTCCTCCAGCCGCAGCCCGGACGCCTTGCAAGAGGTGGGCGCTGCGTCAAGCCGACGCGGAGCAACCGACGAGCGGGCCGCTGCACGCGGCTCATCACGATCCAAGGAAGCTTCACGCTCGTGGGGCGCAGGGGCGTCGACAGCTTCCGCTTCACAGGCCGCATCGGCGGCCGCAGGCTGAGACCGGGCCCCTATCGCCTCCTCGCGACGCCGCTCACGCCGCCGAAGGCTGGACGGGCACGCAGCGCCTCGTTCCGGATCGTCAAGTAGGCCAAAGGCGCGATCTTCAGCCAGCCGGTTGAACGCATCAGGCGGTGAGTGTGTGGCGTAAGCGCCACACGGCGACCGTCATGGCGAGCGCGGCGAAGCCGAGCAGGACGCCAATCTGCGGGAGGACGGTGATGAGGTCTCCGCCGTGTTTGAGCAGCTTGGAGAAGGCGTCGTTGGCCCAGGCATGGGGAGTGATGTGCGCGATCGCGCGGGCGGTGGCCGGAAACACTTCGAGCGGGGCCATCGAGCCGCCCAGCGCCGCGAGCCCGAGTCCAAGCAGGAATGCCACTGGACGAGCCTGTTCCTCGGTGTGGCATAGGCTGCCGATGAGTACGGCCGCCCCGGTGCCGACGAGGCAAAAGGCCAGGATCACCGCAGCGCTGCCAAGTGGGTTCCCCCACGTGACCCCGAAGAACAGCGTCGAGCCGAGCACGATGATCAGCGCCTGAGCAAGGGCGACCGCGAGTCGCCCGAGGAGCTGGCCAGCGACGATCGTCCCGGTGGAGGTCGGGGTCGAGAGCATCCGGCGGGCGATTCCGAGCCTGCGCGTCTCAATCATGAACGCCGCTCCTGTAAGAGAGGTGAAGAAGATGAACAGGACGAGTTCGGTGCTCGCGCCTTGCTGGAAGCGGCCAGTGGTCACGGCGTACCGACTGCCGTCGGGAGCTGTAAGGACCGCCTGGACCCGCGGGAGCCGTTCGACGACCGCGCTAGCCCGGGCAAGCGCCCCGGAGAACGGGAGGTTCAGCTGGCGCTGGAGCACCTGCGCGGCGGCGATCGTGCGGCTTTGGTCGGCCGCGACCGATTGGATCGTCGGGCGCAATTGCTGGGCGACGGAGTTCGGGCGGTCGAAATAGTCGAGCGTCGCGCTCTGGCCGTGCTCGAGCAGGTTGTCGTAGCCGGCGGGTATGACCAAACCGGCGTCGATGTCTCCACGGGCGACGGCCTTCTGAAGCGAGACGGAGTTCTTGTAGCGGGTGAGCTGCATGGAGGGGCGGCTCCCCAACGCGCCGATGAACTGCTGCGCCAGCGGTCCCCGGTCGCGTTGGAGCACGCCGATCCGTGCCTTCTGCGAGCCGCCGAATGCGGCGCCGAGCAGGAGGATGATCAGCATTGGCAGGACGAACAGGAAGAACAGGTTGCCGCGCCAGCGGAGCAGTCGGCGCAGGTCGTTGGCAGCGATCGCGAGCGCCTTCACGGCGACACGAGCCTTCCGATACGCGTGTAGGCCACAGCTCCCGTGATCACGGCGACGACCAGGATGGCGGCGGCCGGTCCGAGGACCGCGCTGGCTCCGGCCCCGCCGGCCATATTCTCCAACCCCCGGATGAACCACGCCTGAGGGGTGGCCAAGCTTGCGGCGGCGAGCACCCCGCCCGCTTGGGCTACGGGGAAGAACGCGCCCCCAAGCATTCCGAGCACGAGCGCGACCATCGCCTGCCAGGACTGAGCCTGATCGGGCGTCCGCGCGAGCGTGGCCACGAGCGTCATGATCGCGGTCGCCGCGAGCACGCCGGCTCCGATCAGGATCGCCACGCCGAGGACGTTGCCCCAATGAGCCGAGAGCAGGAAGTGGGTCGCTAGCGCAAGTACGACCATGCTGACAGAGCCCACAACCAAGCTCGTAAGCAGTTTGCCGGCGACGATCGCATTACGGCCGATCGGCGCCACGAGCATCCGAGCGAGCGTCCCATCGCGTCGTTCCTCGAGCAGGCTCGCGGTCCCGAACTGCACGGTGAAGAACAGAAAGAACACGGCCATCCCAGCCGCATAGAAGGTCCCTGTGTCGAGCTGACGGCTCTTCGTCGAGACGTCCGCGATCAGTATCGGCGTGGGTATCGCGGCCGCGAGCCGGCTGCTGATCGTCCTGGCGCCCGTCGCCGCGACCACGATACGTGCCGTGTCAGTCGCGTCCGCGAACGACCGCGCGATCGACTCCGCGACCTGCGCCCCGATCGTGGAATCGAGGCTGCCGATGACGCGTAGAGAAGCCGACCGCCCATGGCCGATCGCGGTCGAGAATCCGGCCGGTAGAACGAACGTGGCGGAGACCTTGGCCTGGTCTGCGGCACGACGCCCGACAGCCAGCGAAGGCTCCCGGATCACGGTAATCAGCCCGCGGCGCTCGAGCGGGATGAGCGCGTTGGTGTTGAACGCCTGCGCTGCGGGTCCGTGGTCCTGATCGACCAGCCCGAACTTGAACGCGATGCGGCCGCCGATCGCGTTGTGGAAGATCAGCCCGAAGATCGAGGCGAGTACCAGTGGGACGACGATTGCGACCAACAGCGCAGAGCGATCACGCAGCCGCTGCCGCAGGTCCTTGCCGAGGATCACGAGCGCCGTGCGCATCGGTCAGTCGCGTAGAGCCTTACCAGTAAGGTGCAGGAACACCGCCTCGAGGTCAGGCTCGATGACCTCGACCGAGCTAACGGCGGCGCCGGCGTCCGCAGTTGCGCGCAGCAGTTCCGGCAGCACGCTCCTCGCACGATCGACGATCAGCTCGATTGCGCCGTCCTGGACGCTCGCCGCGAGAACTTCCGGCAGCCTCAGACTCGCCTTCGCGGCCGCGCCCAGATCGCCCGTGCCCTCCAGCGAGACACGGTCGTGCTGCCCGACGAGAGCAACGAGCTCGGCCCGTGTGCCCTCGGCCTTGAGCTCCCCGAGGTCAACGATCCCGATCCGGTCACACAGCCGCTCGGCCTCCTCCATGTAATGGGTCGTGTACAGCACTGCCATCCCCTCGCCAGAGAGCTCTTCGACGCTCTCGAGGATCGCGTTGCGGCTCTGCGGATCGACGCCGACCGTCGGCTCATCCAAGATCAGCAGCCGCGGACGGTGCAGCAACCCGATGCCGATATTCAGCCGTCGCTGCATCCCACCGGAGAAGTTCCGGGTCTGCTCGCTCGCGCGGTCAGCGAGGCCAACCACCTCGAGCACCTCGGCGACACGCACACGGATGTCATTCGGCCGCAGTCCGTACAGCCGGGCGAAGAACTGAAGATTCTCGCGGGCGCTGAGGTCCGGATAGATCGCGAGCTCCTGAGGCACGTAGCCAATCGCTGCCTTCTCCGCGACGCTCCGGGAGGTCAGACGGCTGCCGGCGACGAACACCTCTCCCGAATCGGGCTGCAGGAGCCCGCATACGATCGAGATCGTTGTCGTCTTCCCGGCGCCATTGGGACCCAGAAGGCCGTACGTTTCTCCCTCGGCGATCTGGAAGCTGACGCCACGGACCGCTTCAACCTCACCGAAGCGCTTATGAACATCAACGCAGTCGAGCACTGCCCCCGGCCCGACCGAGCCAGAGCTCGCACCGGCACCCCGCTCAACAGCAGCCATGGCGACACTCTTCCAACCCCGCGCTCTGATGCCATCCGTGCAACCGTGTGGTCCGAGATGGGCAAACTACTCTGCCCCGTCGACCGGGTCCGCCACGAGACCGCGTCGCTGACGACAGCCCCGGGGCGGGCCCTGCCCAGGCCCCGCTCCGGAGGACCGCGACATATGCACTGAGTCGTTCCCCGCTCGCTCCGCGCGGATCGGTCCGTATCCCGGCGCCGAGCCGCCCGGATACGTTTCCGAGATGACGTGTCGACGCGAGCGGGCGCTCCTCGTCGGGATGACGGTCGTGGGCGGATATGGGGCATTGCTTCGTCCGAGGCTGCTCCGCTGGTGTGCGACGGGTGCCGAAGTGGCAGGCCCCTACCCGGGCGCGGATCTGATCCCCGGGGGCAGGCGGGGCGCGACCATGGCGGTGACGATCGATGCCCCTCCGTCGCGGGTCTGGCCCTGGCTTGTGCAGATCGCACTCGCTCAGCCTGATGGTCGTCCAGGCCGGGGCGGGTCGGAGCGTCCTGGGCTCGGATCCGGGTGCGGCCGCCGAAGCACTCGAGGCGATCGCCGCGACCGGTCGCCAGACGATGGCGGACATGGGCCGCCTGCTCGGGTTCCTCGAGAACGACGACACATCGAGCCTGGGCGGCATTAGCCGGATCGGCGATCTCGTCGCCCACGCCCGCCAGGCTGGGCTCCCGGTCGAGGTGAGAATCACGGGCACGGCCAGGCGGCTTCCGAGCCACGGAGATCTCGCCCTCTACCGCGTCGTACAGGAGGCCCTGACCAATGCGCTCAAGCATGCTGGCGGCGCGCAGACTCGGGTGCTCGTTGTATATGGCGAGGAAGCCGTTCGCGTCGAAGTCAGCGACGACGGCCATCCACGGATCCGTCATCCGCTGGCTTCAAGCGGCGCTGGACAGGGGCTGAAGGGCATGCGCGAGCGAGTTGAGATGGTCGGTGGTGAGCTCTCGGCCGGCCAGCGGCCTGATGGGGGATGGGCCGTGGTCGCGCGCCTGCCCGTTGGCCAAGAGGCGAGCGCGGCGCCCGACGGGGCAGCAACGGTGGCGGTGTGACCGCCTTGCGGGTCGTGATCGCCGACGACCAGAAGCTCGTACGGGCGGGCTTCGCGATGATCCTCGGCGCCCAGCCGGACATCGAGGTCGTCGGCGACGCCGGTAACGGCGTCGAAGCAATCCGGGTCGTGCGCGCGACACGGCCTGACGTGGTGCTGATGGACGTTCGCATGCCCGAGCTCGACGGGCTCGCGGCGACGCGCGAGCTGCTGAGCGAGGGGCCGGCCGGGCGGCACGTTCCGAAGATCCTCATTCTCACGACATTCGACGTCGATGACTACGTCTACGAGGCGCTGGCAGCGGGCGCGAGCGGCTTCCTGCTCAAGGACACCCCGCCCGAGCAGCTCGTCGAGGCGGTTCGCTCGGTCGCCGCCGGTGAGTCGCTGCTGGCTCCGACCGTGACGAGGCGGCTGATCGAGCACTTCGTCGAAAGCCGGGCGACGCGCGAGCAGCCGCCGGACAGGATGGATGAGCTCACACCGCGCGAGCTCGAGGTCTTCAGGCTGATCGCGCGCGGCCTCTCGAACACCGAGATTGCCGGCGAGCTCGTGGTCAGCGAGGCCACGGTCAAGACGCATGTGGCACGAATCCTGCTCAAGCTCGGACTGCGCGACCGGGTCCAGGTGGTCGTCGTGGCGTACGAGTCGGGACTTGTGCGCCCCGGCGCTGACACCGGGCGCACCAGCTGAGTTCACCCCGATCAGCTTCGTATCAACACGGGGATCGGGCGACTCATTGTGAGCGTGATCGCATTGATGCAACCGCCGGCGGTGTCCCAGCTGCTGGCCGGTTGATGACCAGCCCGCAGACGCCGACACCCAGGCGCTGCTGCGCTAAGCGTCCACGCCGGCACCCGCGCAGTCGTACTCGCGGACGACTCCCGATCAACCCGCAGGACGACGCCCAAGTCGCCCGGAAGGGGCATACGAAATCCGCCCGCGCACCGACGACGGACACCCGATGAGGTGGGACGGTTCGAGGAGTCAAATCAAGAAACGAAACGGAGGAGCGATGCGGACGTGGACAACACAAACAACGGTCACAGGCCTCCCCGATGAGGTCCTCGCCCTGCTGACCGAGCCAGACGCGATCGCGCGCTGGACGCCCGTGCCCTTCGAGCTCATCGATCTCGATACCAGCCGTCTCGTGGCCGGCAGCCGGGCCCGCGTCCGCGGCCGCCTCGCCGGACGCACACTGGAGTTCGACGTCGAAGTCCTCGTGGCCGACGACGAGCGGCTCGCGCTCATAGCCACCGGCCCAATCTCGATCGACGTCGAGTACGCACTGCGCCCCGCCGTCGGAGGGAGCGAGCTGCGCGCCTCGGTATCTGTCCGCGGCAGTGGCCTCATTGGCCGCGTCCTCGCCCAGGCAACCGACGCGCTCCTCGCCGCCGGGGCGCTCGACCGCGCAGTCAGCCAGATCGGGCGCCAACTCAAGCCCGCGCTTGCAGCCTGAGCCCCGAAGGGGCACCCTGACCAGTGCGACTGATGACAACATTGGTAGCTGCTCGACGTCGTACCCGATGTGGCCCTGCTCGGCGTCGAGGTTCGGCAGCGAGCGATGATCGATGAGCGGCTCATTCTCCGGCTCCGTGGCCTTCAGAGGTCCGATGCGCGCGAGTTGGCGGACAATGTGGGCGCAGAGGCGAGGATCCTCCCAGACGACTCGCCCCCGGTTGGCGGCTACGGCGACGTTGGGACGAGAACCGTCGCGGTGATCGTGACCTCCCAGACGCTGCGGGCAGTTGCGAGGTATCTCGCTGCTCGCCAGCAATCGCACGACGAGACGGTCAGCCTGGTCGTGCAGATCGACGATCTCGACGGGGCTCGGCGCGAGGAGACGCTCACGTACAAGGCCGCACCGGGCCAGTCGACGGTCGAGGCCGCGGCGACCGCCTTGCGGGCACTGCCGGGTGTCGGCGAGGCTCTCGAGCGGAGTCTGTGGTGAGGCGACGCGCGCTCCATACCGGTTGAGCGGCGGGGCAGCGATGCCCGTGCGGGGCAGGCAGCGCGCCAGGAATGTAGCAACGGGAGGAGCAGGGACCCTATGTCTCGACCGCGAACAGGCGCCATGCCGTGGGAATGCCTTTGAGGTGATGCTCGCCGCGGTCGGTCAGGGTCTGATCGGCGCCGACGATGAGATCCCGCACCGTGCTGCTCACTAAGACTTCGCCCGGACCGGCGAGGCTGCTGATGCGTGCGCCGATGTGGACCGCGAGGCCGCCGACGTCGTCGTTCTCGAGCAGCTCGAGTTCGCCGGTGTGCAGACCGGCGCGAACGTCGAGTCCGAGCTGACGCGCCCCGTCACGAATGGCGATCGCGCTGCTGATCGCGCGGCTCGGGCCGTCAAACGTGGCGAGCATCCCATCGCCGAGCGACTTGACCAATCGCCCCCGGTAGCGCTCGACCTGCTCGCGCGCGAGCGCGTCATGCAGTTCGAGCAGCGCGCGCCAACCGCGATCGCCGAGCTGGGCCGCACGATCGGTTGAGCCGACGATATCGGTGAAGAGCACCGTCGCCAGCACGCGGTCGCTGAGAATCGGTCGTCGCACCCCCGTCACGAACTGCTCTGCCTCTTCGACGACCTGTCCACGTGCCGAGACTTCGACGTACCGCGCGCCCGGGATGTGCGCGGCGACGTAGCGCGAGTGGCGCTCGTCGATGAATGCGTCGTTCGCTCGGTGCAACACCAGCGTCGGGCACTGGACGCTCGACAGCGCGTCTCGCACGTCCAGCTTCCCCACTGCGGCGAGCGACGCGGCAGCGGCATCAGGCGTCATCGATAGGCGCCGGTGACGCGCGAGCAGGCGTCGGCGGTGCTCATCCTGACCAGCGAACCCGCCCCAGGGCTGCTCGGGCGAGCTGCTACCCCAATGCGTCACCACGGCCTGCACCCATGCCGCGCGTTCCTCGACGCTCTGTGCCCACTCATAACCCGGCCCGCGGACCACGCGCGGCGTCGGAGTGATCAGCACCAGCGCGCGCACGACGTCGGGATGGGAGGCGGCAAACAGCACCGCCAAGGCGCAGCCCTCGGCAATGGAGAACACCGCCCGCTGGTTCGCGCCCGAGGCCTCGAGCACCGCCCGCACGTCATCGATCTGCTGCTCCAGCGGAGTCGCCCCGGCGATCCCCCCGGACATCCCGGCGCCGCGCCGATCAAACTGGATCAGCCGCGCGAAAGAGGCAAGCCTCGTGAGGAACCGTGCCGACGGCGGTAGGTCCCAATCGAGCTCGATGTTCGAGAACCACCTCGGCACGACCAGCACATCGGGCGGCCCGGTACCGGCCAGCTGGTAGGCGATCTGCACATCACCACTACGCGCGTACCGCGTGACAACGTCCATCCCGGACCATCGTATGCCCGCAACCTGCCCGAGGGAGATCCGCTCGTGCGCTGCCCAGACGCACAGCGCCACGGTCGACCCGGTCGGCGTGTGCGGCAGACGCTCAGAGGTCGTACGAAATGCCGGCGCGTCCACGCGCCGCCAAGAGCGTCTTCAGCGACGCCAGGGACCGGCTGCGGGGGGCCAACGACTCGGCCACCTTCATGGCCGAGTAGACCGCTGACTCCTGCGAGTCAAAGCCGGCGGTGTACTGGCCGCTGAAGTACAGGCCGTTGTGGCCTTGCAGCGGACGTAAGGCGCGAGCCGCGTGGATCGCGGATTGGCTGATCAGCGGGTGCTTGAAGCGCCGTTCCAGCAGGATGTGCTTCGGGTCGGCGCGCCGACGCTCGGCCCACGACTTGAACACGTCGATCGTCCCGCCCGAGGCAGGTTTCTGGTGCAGGGCGCCAAACCAGACGCTGCCCTCGCATTCACGACCGCGGACCCCGGCGTTGTACGCCGCCCAGTTGCTGCGATCGCGATCCACGTACGCCGGGTCGGTGTGAATCAGCAGGCGCGAGTCGAAGTATTCGTACGCGTTCAGTAACGCCGTGAGGTGCGCGAAGGCGGGCAGCGGGCGCAGCAGTTGCCGTCCGGCACGTGGCGGCGCGTTCAACACCACAAAGCGATACGGCCCGTGCCGGCCGGCCCGCGTCTCCAGGAACCAACCGGCAGGTCTCCGGGTCAAAGCCTGCGTGGCCGTGCTGAGGTGGACCCGCACCCTTGGGCTGCGGTCCAGCAGACGCTGCAGGTTGCCCTGCAGGCCGATCGTCGAGTTGTATGTGGTCGCGCCCTGAGCGATGTTGGCCGGAAACGACAAGGCGAACGTTTGCAGAATCGACCGCGCCGACGCCCGCAGCGCATCGGCCCGCGCACACCCGATCAACGCCGTGGTCCATGGATACGCGACGTCGTTCTTGAACGACTGGCTGACGGGCAGGCCGCGGATCCACGCGTCGACGGAGGTCTCCCACGACATGCCCGACAGAACCGCATGCCGCGCGAGTTGCGCGTACTTGGCGAACTCGAGCGAACGCTGGAGCATTGAGAACGGGTGCGACGAGGAAAAGATCGGCGGGCCCCCGCCGGTCGGGAAGATGCACAGACTGCCGGGCGCCTCCATCGTGTCATCGCCGTTGGTGTGCGCAGGGTCGTAGAGCCCTAGCTCCTCTAGCAGCGTGACGTAAATGGGGTGCGTGTCGGGATGGAAGAACTGGGCGCCGAGATCGACGGTGACACGCTGGCCCTTGTAGTCGATCACGTGCGAATCGCAATGACCGCCGATCTTGGATCTCGCCTCGAACAGGTCGACGTCGAGGCTGCCGGCAAGGAAGTAGGCCGCAGCCACGCCGCCCGCACCCGCGCCGATGATGGCCACCCGGTCACGATCCGATGTCGGCGCACCTCCGGTGCGCTGGGCCGGCGAGGCGGCCGCAGCGGCAACGTCGCGACCCGCGAGCACCGGGCCGGCGCCGAGCGTCGCCAACGCGACCGCGCCTCCCTTGAGGACATCGCGGCGCGTCATTGACGAAGAAGATCCGGGGCGTTCGGTCATCGCCGGGCACCGTATGTAGCACGAAAGCTGCCGCTCAGGCACGACCGGCGCGATCGAAACGGCGCGCACGACCCGGGCTTCGGCGCCGCCCTGCGGCTGGTGTCCCGAGTTAGCGGTCGCGCTGTGGCTGTGCCTGTGCCTGTGCCTGTGCCTGTGCCGCGGTGCGGTAGCGGGACGGTGCGATCCCCAGTTCGCGTCGGAATGCCTTGGAGAATGCGTACTCGCTGCTGTAGCCGACCTGCTCGGCGATCGCGCTCAGCGAGTCATCGCCCGCACGCAGCAGCCGAGCGGCAAGGGTCATCCGCCACCACGTGAGGTGGGTCAGGGGCGGCTGTCCGGTGAGTTCGGTGAAGCGCCGGGCGAAGGCGGCGCGCGACAGGTTGCAGCGGGCCGCCAGCTCGGCGACCGTCCACGACTGCTGCGGCTGGTCGTGAATGAGCCGCAGGGCGACGCTCAGGTCGCGGTCGCGGCTGGCGCGTGCCCAGCCGCTCGGGGCCTGCGGCGCCTCGAACCAGGCGCGCAAGGCGTAGAGCAGCAGCAGGTCGAGCAATGCCGGGGTGGCGGCGCTCGTGCCCGGTAGATCGCGGTCCAGCTCTGCGCCGAGCAGGTCGACGACAGCGCGCACCTCGGAGGCGACTCCGACGCGAGCGGGCAGGTGCACAACGTCGGGCAGGTCGGTGAACAGTGGATGCGCCCGGGCGCCGGCGAGGTCGTAGGTGCCGCCCATCAAGACTGTGCCGCCGGTCGCGGGATCCAGCGCGCTGCCGTCGGCGGGCCAGTGGTCGGCGGGCACGTGGGTCGCGAAATCGGCGTCCCACAGCGGCGTCGCCGGATCGTCGGCGAGCGCGTGGGGAGCGTGGCGGCGGATGAGTGCGATGTCCCCCGCGCCCATCGCGATCGGATCGCCGCCGCCCGGGCCCGTCAGCCAGGCGCTGCCCTTGAGGATGACCTGCACGCCGATCGCTCCCACGGCAGGGAAACGCAGTCCCCACGGAGAGTGGAGCAGCGCCCGCGCGACCTGGGGCTGGCCGATGCGCATCGCCACCACCGCATCGCCGATCAGATCGAGGCCGCGGTGAGACGCTTGGACATCTATCTGCGCGTCTGAGGCATTCACCGTCTTGTGTGTGGAGCTTACCGTCTGGCGGGTCCTCAGTTTCCCTCGTCCATGGAGGTTGTGATGAACGACCGTCGTCGTCATCTGATCGTGGCCGTGCTCGCGCTGGCTGGCGCGGTCTTCGCCGTCCTGCAGGCTGTCGTGGTGCCGGCGCTGCCTGACATCGACCGCGCGCTGCATGCGGGTCCCTCGAGCGGCACGTGGATCCTCACCGTGAACCTGCTGTCCACCGCCGTGCTCACGCCAGTGCTCGGCCGGATGGGCGACATCCACGGCAAGGACCGCATGATCGTCGTCGTCGTGACCGTGCTCGGCATGGGCACGCTCGCGTGCGCGCTGGCGCCCTCGATGCCGATGATGCTTGCCGGTCGCGTGGCTCAGGGCGCTGGCGGGGCCGTGTTCCCGCTCGCCTTCGGCGTGTTGCGCGACGAGCTCGAGAGCGGACGCGTGGCCGGCGCGATCGGCCTCGTCTCGTCGCTGCTGGGGATCGGCGCCGGGCTCGGGCTTGTGATCGCCGGCCCGGTCATCGCCGCGCTGGGCTGGCGCTGGTTGTTCTGGTTGCCACTCGCGGCGCTCGTGCCGGTCGGAGGCGCCATCGCGCGGTGGGTGCCCGGCTCGCCGGTCCGCACGCCCGCTCCCGTCGACCTCGTATCCGCGGCGCTCATGGTCGCCGGTCTATCAGCGCTGCTCGTGGCCATCAGCGAGGCCAGCGCCTGGGGCCTTGGCTCAGGCCGCACGCTGGGGCTGCTGGTCGCGGGCGCGTTGCTCGTCGCCGCGTGGGTCCGCCACGAGCTGGCCAGCGGCGCCCCCTTCGTCGACATGCGGATGATGGCGCTGCGGGCCGTCTGGACGACGAATCTCGCGGCGTTCCTGCTCGGCGTCGGCATGTACGCATCGATCGCGCTCGTGCCCTCGCTCGTTGAGCTGCCGCGCGCCACCGGCGTCGGCTTCGGCGGCTCGGTCACCGCCGCCGGCCTGTTCATGCTGCCGACCGCCGCGCCGCAGCTGATCGTCGGACCACTCACCGGCCGCATCGCGCGCCGCGTCGGTTCACGCCTGCAGCTGCTGGTCGGCGTCGCTCTCATGCTCGGCGCCTATCTCGGGCTGAGCTTCGCTCATCGCCACGCCTGGCAGCTCTTCGTCGGGGCCGGCGCGCTCGGGCTCGGCCTCGGGTTCGGCCTGGCCGCGCTCGCCAACCTGATCGTCGTCGCCGTCGGCCCGCATCAGACGGGCGTGGCCGCGGCGATGAACACCGTGATGCGGACTCTGGGCGGAGCCTTCGGCGCTGCGATCGCCGCCGAATGCCTCGCCCGCGGCCATTCTCTGGACGGAGACTTCACCCTCGCCTTCGCGATCTGCGCCGGTGCGCTCGCGCTCGGCATCGGCGCGGTGCTGGCGATCCCGGGAAACGGGCTGCACATCAACCTGGGCGTGTCCCGCGGTCGCCGTGCGCTGCCCCAGAGCTGAGCGTACCGCCGCGGCACCCGCCAGCGCCGCGCTGGGCGATCTGGTCCCACGGCGGGGCGACACTCACATCGAGCAGGTGGCGCCCCGTGGGCGTATCTTGAGCTGATGACTCGTGAGGAGGCGATCGCTGAGGTTGAACGGAGGCGAGCTGCAGATCACGGTGCCAGCTGGATCGCCAACCAGCGTGACGGAGATTGGGTCGTTGTGCGCATCGGCGTGGCGCCAGCCATGGTGACCGGGACAGCGACGAAGCCGCCGCCAGCCGCGCCTCAGGGCGATCCACATTCCGCCGTCGAGCGCGCCGCGTGGTTCGCTGGCGGCGGGAGCTGAACTCGGCAGTAAGCGACCCGCGCGCGACCGTGCTCGCGCGTGGATCGCGAGCTATTCGCGAGCGAGCATCGCGACGGCTTCGCGTTCGAGGTCGATGTACGGCTCGCCGCTGACGTCGACCGCGACGCGCTTGATCGTGCCGCCGGTGAACTCGTGCGGGTGAGGGCCCGGGTAGTCGTCCGTGACCGGCTCGCCGGCGTCGCGGCCGACGCAGAGGCCCTCGCCGGCGATCGAGAACTTGCCGGGCTGGGTTTTGATTCGCTCCTCGCCGACCTTCGTCTCGCCGTGGTAGAGGGACAGGATCCCGGTCGAGACGCCGGGCGGGTCCTCGCCGTCCTTGACGAAGTTGGCGGCCAGGATCAGGTTCTCGCCGACCGGCACGTCTTCGCTGCCGACGATCTTCTGCTCGAAATGACCGACCCAGTTGTAGACGTAGTGCAGGCGGTTGTTCTTGATGTAGAGCGCGTGCCCACCGAATCGCGAGCCATGGGCGAACAGGACGCCCTCGGCGCCCGGCGCGGGGATGTCCACGAGCGCGCCGATCCCGTAGGAGCGGTTGCGGATGTTGACCGCCTGAGACTCCGGCACCTCCGCCAAGTCAGGGTAGTAGACGTAGCGGTTGCGCGCCGGGCTCAGAAGCGGACGGGGGGTCGTGAGGATTTCAAGGGCTGAGCGGTCGTCGAGCGGGAACGCCCCGTTGCGACCGGCTTCGGCGTACCACAGGCTGATCATCTCGCTGAGCCGTTCGGGCTCCTGATCGGCGAGGTTGTGCAGCTCGGAGCGGTCGACGTCGGTGTGGTAGAGCTCCCACGCGTCGCTGCCGAAATGACTCCAGCCGCTAATCGTGGGGTGGGCGGTGACGGCCTTCCAGCCGTCGTGCCAGATCGCCCGAGAGCCGAGCATCGAGTAGAACTGCGTCGCGCGTGCGGTCGGAAGCGACCCTTGGTCGAAGCTGTAGCGCATGCTGACCCCGTCGAAGTCGCTCTGAACATGACCGCCGATCGTCTCCGGCGGCGCGACGCCCAGGCAATCGAGAATCGTGGGGACGAGATCGATCGCGTGGTGGTACTGCTCGCGGATCTCACCCTTGGCCTGCATCCCCTTCGGCCACGAGATGATGCACGGGTCCGACGTGCCCCCGTTGAACTCGTAGCGCTTCCACATCTTGAACGGCGTGTTGAACGCCATCGCCCAGCCGTTGGGGTAATGGTTGTAGGTCTTCGTTCCGCCGAGCTCGTCGAGCATCGCGAGGTTCTGCTCCATCGAGTCCGGGATGCCGTTCGCGATGTTGTTCTCGTTCACCGACCCGTCGGGCCCCCCCTCACCGCTCGCGCCGTTGTCGGAGATCAACAGGATCAGCGTGTTCTCGCGCTGCTCGGTCTCCTCCAGATAGTCCAGCAGGCGCCCGATCTGATGATCGGTGTGGGCCATGAACCCGGCGTACACCTCCGCCATCCGGCAGAACAGCCGCTGCTCGTCGGCCGACAATGAGTCCCACGGCCTCGTCAGGTCCAACGGCGGGAAAGGCTGCCCGCCCGGCCCGGTCTGGCTGGCGATCGGATTGATCGGCGGGAGCTCGGTACTGGGCGGGACGATTCCCAGCTCCTTCTGGCGGGCGAGAGTGTGCTCGCGAATCGCCTCGTAGCCCATGTCGAACTGGCCCTTGAACTTTGCGATCCACTCCTTCGGTGCGTGATGCGGCGCATGGCACGCGCCCGGCGCGTAATACAGGAAGAACGGCTTGTCCGGCGCGACCACCTTGGCGTCCTTGATGAACTCCAGCGCCTTGTCGGTCAGGTCCTCGGTCAGGTGATAGCCCTGCGCCGGTGAGCGCGGCGGATCGACGGGATGGCTGTCGTAGACGAGGTCGGGATACCACTGGTTCGTCTCCGCGCCGAGGAATCCGTAGAAGCGCTCAAAGCCGCGGCCGGTCGGCCAGTTGCGCCGCGAGGACGCGAGGTTCATCTCCGACTCCGGGCACAGATGCCACTTCCCGACCATGTACGTGTTCCAGCCCGCCTCCCCGAGGATCTCCTGGATCTGCCCGTTCTCCGGCGGGATCACCCCGCTTGCGCACGGGAACCCGATCGCCGCCTCGGTGATGCACGCCATGCTGTTGCGCGTGTGATTGCGCCCCGTGAGCAGGCACGAGCGTGTTGGCGAGCACAACGCCGTCGTGTGCAGCTGGGTGTAGCGCACCCCGTCCGCGACGATCCGATCTATGTTCGGCGTCGGGACCGGGCCGCCATAGCTGCTCAGCACCGAAAAGCCCACGTCGTCGAGCACGATGTACAGAACGTTCGGCGCTCCCTCGGGAGCCTTCGGCGCCTCGAACGGACCCCAGTCCGGCACCGAATCACGAATGTCAACGTTGATAACGCCCTTGAATCGCTCGCTCATCGCGCCAGCCTCACATGTCCGCAGAGGGATAGATCGCGCACCGCGGTACGCCATGCCACGATCACAAACCACCGACGGCCGAGCATCATCCGGATCGGGTGATCGCTCACCAGCGCCATCCGTCCTCCTCGGCGTGGCTGGGGCCAGCACGCCGGTCAGGTCTATGCTCTGCGGCCGGTTCCGCGATGGGGAGTCATCTCACTCAGGAGCAGATCGACGACCTCCGAGGGGAGCGTCGCTGGCCTCCGACGATCGTGCTTGGCCTGGCGATTGCCGTCCCTTTGCTCCTGCCCGACCCCTTCAGCCTGGTGTCGAAGTGGATCGAGCCGGCACTGCTGGCGGTGCTACTACGGTTACGCGCGAACCGCGCATGTCGTCGCCGTGACGCCCTTGCGCCTGCTCGTGCTTCCCGCCTCTGGACTCCATGAGCTCCTGCGACACGCCCCGGAGACCGACCGCCGGCTCCGGGCGACCGCGCGCCGGCGGCTGATAAGGACGTGACATGACCGCCGAAGCGGAACCGCTTTCGTCCGCGTACCCGGATCAGCCGACCCGTTCCCCGTGGCTGGCGCAACTCGCCGAGGACGGTTCACCCCGGCCGCTGGACGACGACGTCACGACCGACGTTGCCATCGTCGGTGCCGGGATCGCCGGGGTCGCGACGGCGTTCTTCATCCTGCGCCACACCGCGCACACCGTGCTCCTCGTCGAGCGCGACCGCGTCGCCCATGGCGCGACCGGTCGAAACGCTGGGCAGATGACGACCTACTTCGAGCGGCCGCTGGCCGCCATCGCGGATGAGTTCGGCGCCGAGCGGGCGGTCGCGGGCCAGCGGGCTTTCGACACCGCGCACGATCTCTTCGACCTGATCGTCGCCGAGAGCGGTGCGCCCGGCCGCGTCGAGCGGTTCGACGGCCACATGGGGATGTTCAATCTCCATCACCTCGAGGTCCACCTGCGCAACAACCTCATCCGGCGGCAGGAGGGGTGGCGCACGGAGCGGTGTCTCATCGCCGAGACAGCGGACTTCCTCGACGACCTTCCAGCCACCTTCGATGGTCTCTACGAGGTCGTTCCTCGGGAGAGGATCAGCGAACTGCTTGAGATCGACGACGACCGCTTTTGCGCCGTCCTGTCCGACCTCAAGGGCTGCGCGAACAGCGGTCTGCTCTCCCAGCATGTGCTCGGCTACTTGGAGCGGCACTACGCCGGCCGCTTCCGGTTCGTCGATCACACCCAGGTCACGCACATAACGATCGGCGAGGACCGGGCCGGCCTCCGGGCCAGCGGTCACGACATCTCGGCGGGATCGGTCGTGCTCTGCACCAACGGCTTCGTCGACCACGCCGTCGTCGACGGCACCGGGTCACCGGTCCGGCTCGCTCCCGACCAGGAGATCACCGGACGCGTTGCCTACATGGCGGCCTTCGTTGAGGGCGAGCCCCGAACTCCGATCGCGATGAGCTACATCCGCAACACGATCATCGGCGGGGACACAGCGTATGTCTACATCACGCGACGCACCTACGACCGGAACGATGACGTCGTAACGCTCACCTGTATGGGCGGCCCCGAATACCCGTTCTACGACCCCGTCTACACCCCCGAGGCGCCGTTCCCCGGAGCTCTGCTCACCGAGATGGACGACGGGGTGCGGCCGTTCGCCCAGCCGACCCGTCCACCGCGCCTGCCCTACGACTTCCAGTGGCACGGCCTCATGGGCTACAACGACAGCGGGATCCGCGTCGTCGGTGCGCACCCCGAGCACCCGACATTGCTCTACAACCTCGGGTGCAACGGAGTCGGCTTCCTGCCCTCGATCTTTGGAGGGCACCGGGTGAGCCGACTGCTCGCCGGAGACACCCTCCCGCCGAGCATCTTCGATCCCCGCTAAGCCCGCAAAGCGGTGAGGCCCGCAGAGCGTCCGGCTCTCGGGAACCCTAGGGCCCGGGGGAATGCCACATCGGAGCTCGGCCCCCGTATTCGGCGCCTGACGCGGAACCACCGACAGTTCGGGGTTTTGGCCACACGACAGCGTGCTTCTGAGTTGATCGGAGGTCACGGACCTTGAGGGCAACGTAGGAGGAGCATGATGCGCAAATATGTCGGGCTGGCCGTCACGATCGTCACCCTCGCTTGTGCGGCGATCGCGCTCGCTGGCCAAGCGGCGACGAACGGCAACGGCGACTTCATCGACCTGAGCGTCGCCGTGACGCCGCCGGTTGCCGGGTCGGCGAAGGCTCCACAGGGCGTCGGCGTTTCGTTCGACTCGTTTGGCGGCAATCGCATCAGCGCCAGTGCTGAGAGCGCCGGCAACTCGATCGTCGTGCGCTTCAACAAAGGGTTCAAGGTCAACAGCGCGTTGTTCCCGTCATGCAAGATCAATCCGACGGGAATCTCGCAGTGCCTGAAGTCAACCCAGATCGGGACCGGTGTCGCAGAGGCTGAACTGGCGGCCCCGAACGGCGCCGCGCCGACCTACATTCCGGCGAAGCTGATCGCGTACAACGGCAAGCCGTTCAGGACCAAAGCGCCCACCCTCATCTTCGTGGCGCTGGTGAACGGCAAACCCACCACGGCACTTGACTTCACCGCGGCGCAGCAGCCGCAGGGTCCCTATGGGCTCGCGTTCAGCGAGATCCAGTTCCCGAGCTCGGGCGGTCCGAGCATTGGGATCTCGAAGTTCAGCGTCAACCTTCCGGACCGGACCGTGACACACAAAGTCCGCGGCAAGTCCGTCAAGGTTCACCTGATCGAGGCGCCGACAACCTGTACCGGATCGTGGGTCTTCTCGCAGACGAACTCATTCACGACCGGCGGGTCGCTCACCGCAACCGACTCGCAACCCTGCATAAACCGCTAAACCGACTAGCAGTCGCTCGTAGCTCGGGATCGCCCAGCTTTTGGTGAGAGCCGACGCCCGGACTCGAACCGGGGACCCTTTCATTACTCGTGATACATCGACCCGCAACGGGCGTTCACGAGCAGACACGCCCGGGCATGAAACCCCTGCTGGCCGACACCTGCTTCCGAAGTTTGCGGGTTTCCGGATCGGCGCGGTGAATGCTGGTGGCGCCTTCCCTGCATTCATGAGAACGCGCTGCTCTTGGTCGGTGGTCCCGATCACGGAGGACGCGCCCCAGCATCTGAGGCGAGGAGCAGGGCGGAGGTCAGTCGTGGCGTCAGTCTTGCTTTCGATGTAGCGCGGCCACGGCGCACGCAGGAGTGTCGACGCTCCTCGGTCCGGGGCACAGCCCTTGTGCCCGTGGCGATCGCGGCGTCGATTCGCTCGTCGTAGCACTCTGTTGATCGCAGAGCATCGCCTGGCTGCGAAGATCCGAGCGCGTCCATGCGTGTCTTCGCCTAGAGCGACTGAGTATGCCCGGGCACTTCGCCAGGCATAGTCGACGAGTGGCTTAGGCGTACCGGAGCGCTTCGCCTGGCTTCAATCGCACGGCGCGGCGAAGCGGGAACTGAATGACCAGCAGCGCGAGGATCAGGGTTCCGATCAGCGCGATCGGGATGTTCAGCAGCGGGAACGCGAACAGAACGTGTTCGTTGAACACATTCTGGACGAGTGCGACAACGGCGTGGGCGAGGCCGAAGCCGAGCGGGATCCCGATCAGCCAGCCGCCGAGCGCGACGGTGAGGCCCTCGGTGGCGAAGATCCGCCTGACGTCGCGGGCGTGGGCGCCGATGCAGCGCAGGATGCCGATCTCGCGCGTGCGCTCGAGCACGACCATCGTCATCGTGTTGATCAGCGCGACCATGCTAATCCCGACGATCAGCAGCCCGAGCACGGTGATCGCGGTGGTGACACCGCGGTAGCCGGCGCGGTCGTTTGCGGCGCCGACGTACTCGATCTGGGTTGACATCTGGAGTCCGTGGGCGGCGAACGCGTCCTGAAGCCGTGTGCTGGTCTGATCAATCAGGTTGTGGTTGGCCGACGTGGTCTGGATCCAGTACTCGTTGACCGCGCCGGGGGTGTGCAGCACGGACTGCATCGTGGAAAGCGGGGCGTACAGGACGGTGCCGTTGTTCTGCTGGTCTGAGACGATCCCGACAACGTTGAGCTGCATCGGCCCGGCGGCGGTTGAAACCGTAACCCGTTGCCCGAGGTGCGTGTTGCTGGCGCGGGCGATGCTCTGCTCGACGACGACCACATGCGCTTGCGTGCGCGTGTCGGCTGGGGTCAGTAGGCGGCCTGAGACGAGGTGGAAGCTATACAGCGCCTTGTCGGGCAGCGCCCACACGTAGCCGTCCTGCCCTCGGAGGTTGATGCTGTTGTTCAGTAGTGGCTGGACGCGGGCGACGCCGGGGACCGAGGTAATCAGCGCTTCGGCGCTTCGCGGGAGTGCCTGACCCAACATGGAGCCTGCGTCGATGTTGAAGCGGTAGGAGTTCCAGGACTGGTTCACCGTGTTGCTGACACTGGTGGCGAGCGAGAGGAACGCGAGCAGCGTGGCGACGGCGAGCGAGACCTGTAGAGCTGTCGTGATGCTTCGCCGTCGGCGGCGGGTAACGCCGCGTAGACCGATCTGCGCCGTGCGGGGCATGAAGCGTGCGCGACGCAGCAGCCGGCCGAGACGGCCCTTGGGGCCGGTCGCGCTTCCGGTGGCCTGGAGGGTCTCTGCCAGCGGCAGTCGCGAGGCGCGGCGGACCGCGGGCAGCGCTGCCAGCGGCGGACCGATCACGCCGAGCGCGATGCTCGCCACAACCACCGGCAAATCGATGCTGAACGGGGCGGTGATCGCGAACAGCGAGGAGGCGAAGTACGACGTCAGCGCCCACGACAGCAGAATCCCGAAGGCCGCGCCGGCGATCGCGCCGATCGCGCCGAGCAGCGTCGCTGTGCGCAGGTACACGCGCCCGATCTGGTGCTGCCGCGCGCCGATGGCCTTCATCGTTGCGATCTCGTTCGCCTGCTCGCCCACGAGCGTGCTCATCGTGCTCGACACCAGCACCAGCGCCCCCAGGAGCGCGAGCAGCGTGACCACGTAGAGGATGTTCGTGATCTTGGTGAAGCTGCTCTTTCCTGGCCAGTCGCCCGGGGTGCGGATCTCAGGCAGGTCGCTGAAGCCGGTGAAGCCGGGGACCGTCTGCAGGTATTGGCGGATCGCGGTCACGGTCCGGTGAGCGGCGGGGAGGGACTGGTCACGTAGACGGAATGCAAGCCGGGTGTAGCCCGGCGTCCCGCTCAGCGCGGAGACCGTCTGGGCCGTGGCGTACAGCGTTTGCTCGCCGGCAAGCTGGTGACGGGCGCCCTGAGCGACTCCGCTGCCCCAGCGGTCCGGCCGGCGGCTTTCATCGCCACCGGCCGGACCATCGCGGGGCTCAGCTGATCTGCACTCCCGTCGTCGCGCTGTTTCCGGCGCCGTCCGTGATCGTCACGGATCCATCCAGGTGCTTGTGGGGAAGGGTGATGGCCGTGCCATCCGCGGTCGTCCCGTCCGAGAACGTCCAGTGCGCGGCCACGACGCTGCCCTCACCGCCGAGAGCCCGCGCTGTGAGGGCGATGGTGTTGGCTCGCTCGGGATCCTGGTCGACGGCCGCGGTCAGCGGCTGGTCGATCAGCACCGACTGGGTCCAGCTGTAGTTGTGACCGAGGTTGTCGGTGATGCTCGCCTTCACCTGGTAGAGGCCCGGTCCCGGGAAGGTGTGCGTGAACCGCGCCGAGATGGGGTGGGTCTCGGTGGTGCCATCGCCGAAGTCCCAGCTGATTGCGCCGTCGCCCTGGGTCGCCACCGTCGACCCGATCGACGTCGACAGCGCGCCGGGCGCCTGCGCCTTCTTCGCGGTGGCGTAGAAGCTCACCGAGGTGTCCGCGCTCTCGACCTGGTCCGGGTAGAACTGGATCGTCGGCTGTGAGAACGCGTTCGGGTTAGTGACCTGCGCGTACGCCTGCTGAGCGCTCGGGTCCAGTCCGAGCGCCTCGCCGGCCTGGCGAGCCGCGTCCACGTTGTCCTGGGCCAGCTGCGAGCCGACGTTGAACCGGGCGAAGTCGCTCTGGGCGATCTGCGCGGCCGGGTAGACGCCGGGCCGCTGGTCCCAGTAATAGCCGAGCTGATCGCTGGCATGGTCGATGATGTGCACGCCGTCGATGCCCGGCAACCCCGCGAACGAGCGCTCGATCGCCGCGGTGACCTCGGGGAACGCTTCGCCCGGTGCCGTGGCGTAGATCTGATCGCCGACGCGGGCGACCGTCGTCGACGTGCCGAGGGTGGGGTTGCCGCCGTTGGCGTTGAAGTACGGCGCCTGGAGCGAGCGGTTGATCGTGAAGACGTTGCCGACCTTGGTCCAGTCCCACGTGCCGGCGCCGCCATTGCTTGCCGGCTCGCTGAGCGGGCCGGGGCAACCAAACGGGCCACCGGGATGGTTGCACGACATCGCCGCGAGCAGACCCTGGTTCTGGCCCGCCGTGGTGAACGACGTGTTGTCCGCCTCCAGCGTCGTGTCGGTTATGCGATGAGCATGAGCGAGCGCGCGAACGATCGCGTTGGTGACGAAGGTGCCCTGCTTGATGACCTCGTTGTAGCTGGGGTCAGCACCGATCGACTCCTGGCGACCGAGCGTGCCCTGTGCGAGCACCTCGGTGCCGCCGAACAGCTCGGCCAGACGCGTCCGCACGTATCCGGGGTAGTCGGCGCTCCACTGGTTGTTGCCCGACGCGGTCGGGTCGTACTGATCGACGTGGACAGGCACGTTGGCGTACATGCCGATCGTCGCACCGGTGCCCGGCTCACGCGCCCACAGGATCGGCAGCTGATCGTCGACCGCAAACCCGGCCATCTGGTCGGTCCCCTGGACCTCGGAGAGCAGCCCGTGAATGGTGCCGGTCGCAGACCACAGCTCCGCCGAGCGGGCGTTTGACTCGGCATCGAGGACGGCCTGAACCGCCGCCTCCTTGACCTGATGAAGGTAGCCGGGATCGGTGTGGCCCCAGATGCCCATGATCGTCGGGGCGGCGTGGTCGTGGGTGGCGGACTCCACGATGTTGGCGGCTGTGACGTCGTAGCCGCGCCCCGTGAGAGCCGCGGCCGCCTCGCGGCGCGCATCGTCGGCGCCGTCGCCGGCGTTCGGCGCCTGGTAGGCGGCAAACCACCCCTGCGAGTCCACTGACTCGAAGACGACGGCGTGCTTGCCGTGGCCGATGAAGAATGCCCGCACCTGCAGTGGGTCGTGCGCGCCACCCGAGACGATGAAGTTCGAGCCGTAGCCGCCATCGGCCATCGGCGTCTTGGGTGTTATGTCGACCACCGAGGTCCCGACCTGGAACAGCGCGGGATCGGCCTGCGGCTTCTCAGCCTGGGGCGCCGGGGTGCCGGGTGTCGACGTGCCCGGCGTGGCGGATGCCCCCGGCGCGCCGACAGCCGCTAGCGAAAGCGCTGCTGCGGCAGCGGCGAGCGCGGCAGTGTGGGTTTTACGAGACAACACTGTTCTCCTGGCTAGACAAGGAAGCGCCGACTGCCGGCGCCCGTTCGGTACGGTGTGCGCACCGTCGAACGGCGCGCGAGAAACCCGCGGCGCGTCGCTCAGCGGCGTACCTCGGGGACGCTTTCATCCTGGCACCGGAACAGCCCCGAGGCCAGAGGACGGATTCCAATGTTGTTGTCACGCGTCACAATGGGCGGATGGGGCAGACCGTCCCACCGCTGGCGGCGCTGGTTGGGCGCATAGATCGCGACGAGCTGGTCGAGACCATGCTCCGGACGTTCCGCACGGAGATCCCTGGGTATGCGCGCCTGCCCGACGCCGTCGTCCGCGGCCAGGTCCGCGAGGTCGCCCGCCAGAACACCGATCTGTGCCTTGACTGGGTTGCCGGAGCAGGGGCGCCCGAAACCGCGCGCTTCGACGACTTCAAGACCTCTGCGAAGAACCGCGCGACCGAGGGCATGCCGCTCGAAGACCTGTTGCGCGCCTACCGGATCGGCGCCACCACAGCGTGGCGTGTCCTTGTCGCGGTGGCCACGCCAGCGGAGCACGACGCACTGACCCGCGCCGCGGAGCTGGTGATGATCTATATCGATCAGGTCGCGGGGACCGTCGCGGCGGCGTACCTGGAGGAGCGTCAGCACCTTGTCTCAGAGCAGGAGCGCGGGTTGCGCGGGCTGCTCAATGCGCTACTTGGGGGTGACGCTCTGGATCCGGATCATCACGAGACCGCCGCTCAGCTCGGCCTGCCGCTGGGCGGCAGGTTCGTGACCTTCGCACTGGCGATCCCGAGCCGAGGCGCGCGTGCTCACGCGCGCGCTGCCGCGGGGCTGCGAGCAGTCGCTGCGCTGGCTCTGACAGAAGGCGACCGGGTCGTCGGGCTCTGGCTGCCGGGCCGCGACCTGACGCCGGCGCTTCCGGCCGGCGCGGTTGCGGTCCTCGATCCTGAGGTGGCGCGAGAAGAGCTCGCGGCGAGCCTGGCCGACGTCCGGCTCGCCATCGACATCCTGTTACGGCAGGGCCGAACGGGCGTCGTGCCGCTACAGGACCTGAACCTAGACCTGCTGCTCGCGCGGGCACCGCGGGTGGCCGCCGACCTGCGAGCCCGCGTTCTCGACCCGCTCGGTCCCAAGCATGGCCGCTCGCGCGGCGATCTGCGTCGAACCGTCGCGACTTACGTCGCGATGCAGTGCGACCGGCGGCAGACCGCCGAGCGCCTGCACATCCACCCGAACACGCTCGACCACCGCTTGCGCCGGGCGCGAGAGCTGAACGGGCTGAACCTCGACGACCCGGAGGACCTCGCCACGATGGTCCTCGCGCTGCACGAGGGTCACTGAAGGCTCGGGATCTCGAGCTCGGCGCCGCGCGGGCCACGCCGCCGGCACCTGGACTCAAGTGCCGGCGCTGACGTGGCAGGTGCCTCGGGGTTCAGGTCAGCGGCGGGAACACGTCCAGCCAGGCGCGCTGTCCATGCGCGTCGAAATAGCCGCGCGTGTCGCGGTCGGGCAGCCGCTGGGGCAGGCCGCTCAGGGACATCCACAGCGCCGGTCGCACGACGCGTCCGCCGGCCAGCTGCACGGCGATCGCCCGACCTGCGTAGTGGAAGGTCTGATCGCTGGAGCACTTGATCTCGGGGCCGCCGAGCGGGTCACGCGAGCGCTGGCCCGAGGGCAGGATGTAGCGACCGCGCACGATCTGCTCCGGCATTCCGCCGCGATGATCGAGCAGCCGCACGAGCGCGCCACCGATGATGTTCGCCGCGTCCGCCGAGGTTGACTCCGAATCGTCGGAGTGGTGGCAGCCGAAGCGGTCGTTCGAGGAGGGGTCGAGGTTGCTTGCCGTCGGGATCCCCACGGCGTTGCCGGCCGGGAAGATGTAGCCGAGCATGTCCTCCCCGAGGCCATCGATGAAGCGGAACGGCGCGTGCATGTACGGGAGTAGCCAGGGCGGGAGCGCGGCTGCCGGGTCGGGCATGTCCTGCGGGCCCAGGAAGCCCCGCAGATATGTGAACGGGAACACCTCACCCGGAATCGAGATGAACTCGCCGTCACCGATCTGGAATGCCGCGACCTGCGAGCGCAACGACTCCCCGCTCGAGTCGCCGTTGGCGGCCACTGGGGAAGCGACCGTGCAGTTCGCGTTGTAGGCCGGTCGTTGGGCGAACACGCCCACTCCCGCGCCGAGCGCGAACAGCGCGTTCTGGAGCTTGTCGCAGATGTTCGCCCGTGCCCCCCAGATCGTGTTGGTCTGTGAGTTGTGGTACTCGCCGGCCTTCAGGGCCTGGACGATCGGCGCCGCCATGTCGATGCCGAAGGTCTCGGTCTCGCCGGTGTAGCCGAGCGGGACGTGGAGCGTCCCCGCCGCGTCGGTACCGCCTCCGGCGTCGAACAGCGTCCGGCAGCCGGCCGAGTGGCTGGCGTTGATGAACTGCTGCGGGGTGCGCGAGATCGCCGACCCATACACGGCCGGACTCTCGACCGAGCCCACGGACCCGGCCATCTCGATCGCCACACCGCCCAGCTGCCGCTGAAGGGTAGTGCGGAAGAAGTTGATCCAATCCGAGGAGACCCAGTTGTTCTGCACGTCGAGGGCCGGTGTGCCGCCGTTGAAACCGAGAGTTTCGGCATGCTGGCTGACGCTCGCCAGCGTCACGATCGTCCGTCCGCGGGCGTCGACCGCCTGCAGAACGGGGATGTGCTGATCGTCCACGAACGGGTACGAGGACCAGCACTGGCGGACGTTCGACGGTTCAAGGACCTCCGTGTACCGGACGGTCGCCGGGCGCAGCGCCCGGTAGGCCCGTTCGATCGCCCGCGCGCTCTGACCGACCATGTACGCGACCCAGTAGTTGTTGACCCCTGAGGTCGTCTGCGAGACGCCACCCAGCCCCATGCTGTCCGGGGCCGACTCGTCATGCGTGGCCGAGATGAAGATGTTGCTCAGCCGGTAGCCATCGGCACGGACCTTGGCTCGGATCCGCGCCTGGTAGACGTTGAACAGACCCTCCTGATCGACCACCTCGACGGCGATCGTCTGGTGACCGTTGGACACCACCGTCGCGCGCGCGGTGACCGGGTCAGCCACATGATCGAAGTAGCGAGGGCTGTTCCCACCACCACCCAGCAGATTGCCGTCCCAGCGGCCGTCGTGATTGCAGTCGATGTAGGGATCGCCCGGGTCGTAGTGACCATCGTGCCGGGCGTCGCTGTACGGCTCCTCGAACGCGAACTGCCGGAGCCCGGTGTATTGGGCCGGATGCGCGCAGTTGGCGGGATCGCCGCCCGGCACGTGGCCGAAGGCCGGAGGCGTGAAGTTCGATACGGCCGCACCGACGCGAAAGTGCGCCGCCCGGCCATGGTCATAGTGCCCGTGGTAGCCGCCCGCGGGTGTCACCAGCATCGCGGAGGCGGCGAGAGCAGATTTCAGGGACATTCCAATCATGAAGACGGGGAGGCTTCCTTCAGGTAGGACGTCGGGCGCCGTCGGGCGGCGCGCCAGGACCGCGGCGCGCTCGGCCAGCTGCCGGCGTAAGGCCATTTGATGTTCGCATCCGATCAGCGCTACGCCATCAGGGCCTATACCAACGTTGTTGTGACGCGTCACGATCCTCGGGTCAGCGAGGAGCATGCCGGGTGCGTGGTGGACGAGCCGGGGCCGCGGCGAGATATCGCTCGGGCGCCTCGACGAACAGCCGCAACAGGAGGTCGCGTCCACCTCGACGGAACGTCGGGAGGCGCTGGTCTAAAAGCGGCCCTCTCCACGGGCAAGCCTAAAAGCGGCGCTCTCCCGACATCGGCCGACCAGCGCAGCTTGACCAGTAAGCTCGAAGCGCAACTCCGGCGCGAGTGGCGAATGGGCGTCTCCTGGCCGCTCGTTGAGAGGGCATCCGCCTCCCTGCGTCCCGGCGTCCGGGCATGTGGCTCCAGGTACGGCGCAGGCCGGGTCCCGATCACCCGACGCCGAGTTCACGTCGAGTGGCGAGTGCCTAGTAGGTCGCGGTGCCCACCAGATGGAATGTGGTCACCGATCCGGGGGTGTTCGGGCTACCACCGACGAAATTGAGGTGGCCAGTGACGCTCTTGTAGACGCCGGTGCCCCTCGTGTAGGTGGCGGTGCCGCTGATTGTCAGGCTGCCGTCTGCGTGACGCGTGGCGCGGCCGGCGCTCTTTACTGAGAGGGTTCCGTTAAGCAGGAAGAACGTCGCCCTCCCTTTGAACGTGGCACTGTCCGTTGACAAGGACAGGCTCGTGATGGTGACCCGATCCACGACGGCGCCGCTGCCACCAGGCATCTGCGACACAACGCCGGCGCGCACGGTGGTCGACCCGACAGCGGGGGGACCGGCAGGGTTCGGATTGGTGGTAGAGATTTGGCTTTCAACGACCGTGAGCTTGATCGCGTGCTTCCGCCTGGCGTGGGCTGCGTCAGCAGCCGCGGCCAGCAAGCCGCTGACGCAAAGCGTTAGCAACAGGGCGCCGATTCGTGCGAAGGTCGCGGTGGCGCTGGGCGCTGAGCGCGACCCAACGACGGGCCCTGGGCGCCCCGTGCGGGTGTGCGGGGTTTCGGCTCTCGGATCGATTGAATCCGAGCGACTGTCGTCGTGCACGTGATTCCTCCCTTCGGCCGTGGCCTACACACCGCCCGAGACCGGCGAGCGACCGGGGTTTCGCTTCGGCCCGTTTGGACCCCGCCCATCTCAGGCTTTCCTCATCGCTTCCAAGGCCAGAAGCACCAGGACAGCCATCGTCGATCGCGCATGCCCGCTCAAGCCCTTCACCCTGGTTGGTAGCTCGGCTCGTTCGTCGAGGCGATGATCCCACCGCCACTGCGACAGCACAAGGCATCTGGAGTCCTACACCCGGCCTCGGCGCGATACAGCACCCGAAATTGGATCGAACTGCTGCCTCGCGGATCGCTCAGTAAGCGCCGCAACCCCACACGCCCGGTGCCCTCTATCAAGGCGGCGACTGGGTCCCCCTGCCCGCTTTGATCGAGCTCCGAACCAACCAAGGTCACGTTCAGCACCATCAGCGGGCGATTCACGACTGCCAAGAAGGCCACAGGGACGATCGTGTTCACGCAGAAGATGCAAGGAGGACAGACCTGCAGCAGTACGTCCCACGGTAACCCGCCGTTGAAATTCACCGCCTCGACGCATTAGGTCGCGCGCCCGCCGCCGCCGCCGCCGCTCAGCCTCGCGAGCGAAGTGGCCGCTGTCCCCCATCGCGGCGGCCACTTCTCGACTCGGCACGGGTGGAAGCGCTAGCACGTCGGACACTCCCACACGCATCGGGCGGCGCCGAGAGTGTCGCGTTGATCGACCGGCGAGAGCGCTCGGACTCGACTGATCGCGGACTCAGTGCTTGCGCGGGATTTGCTGGCGGCGCCGTGGCAGCCTGAGCGCCGTCGGCAGGGCGAGGGCCAGCATGAGGTCACCGTGGAGCTTGAGTTTGCGTGCGATCAAGAGTCGCTCCGGGCTGGCAGTGCCGCCGGCGAGCCGCAGGAACGCCACTGGTTCAAGCTCGAGCATGACCGCTGGCCTTTCACTTGATCTCCTGGCCCGGCCGTCGGCGAGCGCGAGCCGGTAGCGGTCGACTCCCCCATCTCGCCGTCCGGTGATCTTGAACTCCACGACCGCATTGACGCGCGTATCGGGCTGCGCGCGCTGACGAATCGTGCGGAAGATCAGCCACAACAGGACGCCGCCAAGCCGGCTGCCGATGACAGCCCGGAGTCTCTGATCTGAGGTCCGTCTGACCCACCAGCCAAGTGCCTCGGCCTTGAGGTCGGCAAACCAGCGCGTGCGAGGAAGCCGCTTGCCGGCGTTGATCACCATGTCCCCGGCCGCCGACGGTACGCGGGATGGCCGTCGGCGAACGCCGGCAGGCGACCATGGGGCGATCTCTCGAACGACAGGTCAACCAACCGAGCTGAGCGGATCAGATGGCCGCGACTGACGTTGATCGCGTGCATCATCACAGCGATGATCGCCGAGATCGCGCCCTGACGCTTGACTCGAATAGGGGCCAATCGTCGGCGGCTCATCAGACATCGGGCTGGCTCAGGTCGAGCGCTGTCGCGTCTCGATCAACTCGACACTCTGGCTGTGGCCCGATCCGCACCGTCAGATGGGTGAGGGCGCATCGCTCAGTGTTGCCGCGGCACGTGGTGGGGTTTGGTTGTCGGGAGTGACGAAGGTGCCCGCGACTAGCAGAAGCGCGGCCAGGAGGTAGAACGAAGCGATCGAAAACACGCCCACCAGGGAGTATGCGAGAAAGATCCCAGCGAGTAGTGCGGAGATGACGCCTGCCGCCCGCCAGCGCGACGTGCCGTACAAAGCAACGCCGGTTGCCGCGCTGGTCACCAGCGATACCAAACCCGGACCCCATCCGAGACCGATGACCAACCCGAGGCTGCAGATCGCGGCATGCGGCGCGAGGAGGATCGATGTCTTGCCGCGTAGCGCAACCGACTGCATGCTCGCAAGCTATTGCACGGGCGATGTCGCGACAAGCGAAGCTGCGCCAAGACCGCTGCATTGAGCCAAGCGGAGGCTCCGCGCGGGTGCCTCGAACGTGGCAGCGACCAGAACCAGCGTCGCTGAGAGCGGTGATGTGTGACCGGCGCGACCTAGGACCACGCGTCGAAGCCAACGAACGAGCAGCCAGTCAATGGCGAGGGAGCCGCCCCAGACCAGGCACAGCCCGAGCACGATCCACACCGCTGAGGCTTTGCCGTCCAGCAGTTCCGCGAGCAGCGCGATCGGCCCGAACGTGTCAGCGACACCCGAGACCACGTAAACCCCGGATCTGCCCACGGCGGAGTTTCTCCCATGGCCTCAACTGTCCGTGGCGTGTCGAGGACCTTCCGCGGCCGTCTAGGTCTAGGCGCCAGTCCCGACGACCAGGAAGGCCCCCAATTCGCTCGTCGATCACACGGCAAGCGAGGACTCGTCAAGATCTGCTTACAGCGCTCGCGCTGCGCACCATCCCGACGGAAGCGGCTCGCTGGGGGGACTACGTCGTGCGGACGATCACCACGTCGCAATCCGCATGATGCGAGACATAATTTGGCACCGAGCCTAGTGCGCGCTTGGCGCCAGTCATGCCTTGGTTGCCCACGACGATCAGTTGGGCGCGTTGCTCGTCCGCAATCGCCACTAGTGCTCGCCCAGCCTCTCGGTTCGACAGGTGTGCCTCACTCTCGACACCTTGCTTCGCCAGTCGCTCTTGCGCTCGGTCTACGTGCTGCTGGGCGTGGGCTCGGTCACCCTGTCTCCCGGCTCCTGCCAGCGGAGTCCTGTCGTCGCTGTAGGCGCTGACCACGTGGACGGTTGCGCCGACGGCACGCGCGATCGCACCAGCTCGGTCCACCGCGCGCTCGGCCGTGTCGGAGCCGTCAGTGCCGACGATGATCGATTCCCAGCTTTGCATCTAGCTTCCTTTCCAGTCCCCTGGGACCCCCGGTCGGTCAAGAGCGCCGGTCGCGTGTTGTGCTATCGGCCCAAACCGTACCCGGCGAGGACTGGGTGACGGAGATTTCTATGTCCGCCTCGTGGTCCGTGGAATGCTCCGCAGCGGAGCAACGCTCGAGGCTGGCGATCCCGTCGCGTCGACGTGCAGGACGATCAAGTTCCGGCGATTTGCTCGACCCCGCGGGAGGGCCAGGACCCATGCACCCCAGGCCCTCCCGCGATCGTTGTCCCGTCCAAACGCTTACGCTCGGGGTTAACGCGGAAGGCATCTGCGGCGCCGCGGTCGGCTATGACGGCTCGCCGAGATGGCCTTGGCCGTGCCGCGGCGAGCAGCGTCGAATTGTCCCAATCTCGGGGACGCGTCGGTAGCGCGAGCCTACCTCCTCGTCCGACGCGACTCTGACCGAGACCGTGCAACGTGCTTGTGCGCGAGCCACATGCGCGGAGGTTGGGCGCCGGCGCGCCCCGCGCAGACGACGGCGGCGAAGGTCGTCAGGACCCGCCGGCCCGCTGGCCGCGCGCCACGCAAGTCGTTGGAGACGTGATCGTGCTGGCGGGCTCCTCAAGCAGGTGCCGCGCCTCGTCGATCTCGCCATTGTTCGCGCCGAGGAGGACCATTTGCTCTCTTAGCCGCTCGAGGGTCAGAGACAGAAGGCGGGAGGGGAGCGACCCGCCCGGATAGCAGCGTGTGACGTAGTCGGCGTGCACATCGACGAGCCCGGCTGCGCGCAGGTCATCGCACAGGCGGGCGCCGTAGGCGGGATCCCAGCCACCGGCCATCGCCGCGTCAAGGAACAGCGACCAGACCCCCTGCCACACCACGCTGCTCGGCGACAGCGCCACCGTGGTGAAGTCCGGAGCGACCGAGGCGACCCACCCTCCATTCCGGGCGGCGCTCACCAATCGTCGCACCGCCCCGAGTCGGGGCGATAGGAACATCAGGAGCAGGCGCGCATGGACGAGGTCAAACGCGGCTTTGGGCAGCTTGTCGGACAGGACGTCGTGGCGGCGCACCTCGACTCGATCACTCGCGAGCTCGTCGAGGAGACTGGTGTCGAGATCCACCGCAAGCACCGAGCCCGTGCTCCCGACCCGCTCGGCAAGCATCCGCGTGACCGAGCCTGCGCCCGCGCCGACATCCAGACAGCGCCAGCCCTCGCCGACGCCAATCGCGTCCAACTGACGGACGGTCAGCGGATCGTGGTACTCCTCCAGCAACCTCAGCCGGGCCCGCTCCACATCGGGCGAGCCCCGCCGTGAGAGAACTTATTCACTCAATCTCGGTCCCTCCAAGCTGAACCGGATTCTAGACCCGCTGCTCCCGGGCCGCCGGGGGGCCCAGGCGAACGCATCAGCCACCGATTCCGAGGCATGAGGCCCGCATTTGCAGGCTGATGGGGTCGACGTCGATCCCCGCACGGCGGACCGTCAGTAGTTTCCTCGCCGTCCCCACCCATGGGGGGTCTCGACGCGCAGTTGACGAGGGGCTGCGTCCTGGCAGAGAATCGGGGGAAATCCCTTTCGCCGGTTAGGAGGCTGCATGTCTTGGAAGCTCGAAGGGTCCTATTTCGAGACGTGCTCGTGTGATGTGGTGTGCCCATGCACCGCGTCGTTGGCGCTTGGGGCCACGCACGAACGTTGCCGAGTCACCTTGGTCTTCAACGTCAAGGACGGACAGGTGGACGGAACCGATGTGAGTGGCCTGACGGTCGCGGCGGTCGCGGACACGCCGAAGGTGATGAGCGAGGGCAACTGGCGCCTCGGTGTCTTCATCGATGCCGCGGCGTCCGACGAGCAGGCGGAGAAGCTCGGCGGGGTGTTCTCGGGGGCGCTGGGCGGTCCGATGGCGGCGCTGGGGCCGCTTGTGGGAGAGAGCCTGGGGGTCGAGCGCGCGCCGATCGAGGTGCAGGAGAGCGGCGTACGCCACTCGATCCGGATCGGGGACGCGATCGACTTCGAGATCGAGGACGTCGTGCCTTTCGGGGTGGAGACGGGTGAGCCGGCAAGACTTACCGGGATCTTCCACCCCGCCGGCTCCGAGCTGACCGTCGCGCACGCGACCCGCTCGAGGATCGACGCGTTCGGGATCCAGTACGACGGACAGTCCGCCTTCTCGACGTCCCACTTTGCATGGGCGGCGTGAGCGTGTCTTCATCACCAGCGATCGCGGGCGAGCGCCGCGCGGGCGGCGAGCTCGCCGCCGCGTTCGTTGCCGTTCGCGCACGGCTGGGTCTCGTTGCGTTGCTGCTCGCGCTGGCCGCCGTCGCGTGGTGGTCGACGGCCAACAGGATGGCGGGGATGGATGCCGGGCCGGGAACCGATCTCGGTGCCCTCGGTTGGTTCTTGGGCGTCTGGGTTGTGATGATGGCGGCAATGATGTTCCCGTCGCTCGCGCCGACCGTCGCGCTCTACGCGACGATGACGCGGCGGCAGGGGCTCGACCGCGCGCTGCTGTTCGCCAGCGGCTACCTGCTGGTGTGGGGGAGCGCCGGCCTGGGCGCCTACGGCGTATTTCGCCTGGGACGGGATGTGGTTGGTGGCGATCTGGCCTGGCACGCCGGCGGGCAATGGTTCGCGGCAGGCGTACTCGCGCTTGCGGCGGTGTACGAGATCACACCGCTGAAGGATGTCTGCCTCGCGAAGTGCCGCAGTCCGATCGGATTCCTGCTGGGGTCCTGGCGCGACGGCCGGCTGGGCGCACTGGAGATGGGCTCGAAGCACGGTGGCTGGTGTTTGGGCTGCTGCTGGGCGCTGATGGCTGCGCTGTTCGCTCTCGGGGTCATGAGTCTCACCTGGATGGCGCTCGTCGCAGCACTGATCACGCTCGAGAAGACCCTTCCATGGGGGCGGGCGGCCACGTGGGGCACGGCAGCCATTCTGCTCGCGCTGGCGATCGCGGTGATCGCGGCGCCACACGAGGTCCCTGCACTCGTCGTCCCGGGCTCCCACGCCCCTATGCACGCCATGACCGCGATGCACTGATGCCGCCCTGGCAGATGTCGGGCAGCTACCTCGAAGCGTGCCGACCACAAGCCCGGATCGCCATGGCCTACGCTCTGTTCGTGGACGCCCGTGGCACGGACGCGCAGCGCTCGGCGATGGCCGACATCTTCACCGGTCGCACGCTGCCACGCCCGGCGACGGTTCCGGCTGTCTCCTCCTGAAGCTCGACAGGGCCTCCGGGCGTTCGGCATCACACCGCCAGTGACCTCAAGCGACACTTCGAAGCGCGCTCGACTGGTCTGCTCGCCGTACCTCCCGGCACCTGCATCGACTCCCGACGGGCATCTCGCCGAAGTCGACCGCGCACCCGGTCTGGGGGAAAGGGAGAGCCGAGCGACATGCAGAGGAAAGGCGCAGGTCGCGGCCCTAGGCATGCTTAGTAGCGCCGCGAAGGCGATGCCGCGCATGTCGGCTGCCGCCTGCGATGAGTTTCGTTGCCGTCGACCGTTTGACGTGGTGCTGAACCGCAAACGTCAACAGAGGAGACGCAACATGTCCTTGGCGATCGTGAATAGGACGGTGCTGGTGACCGGGGCCAATCGCGGCCTGGGACGGGCGCTGGTCGACGAAGCCCTGAGGCGGGGCGCGAAGCGGGTGTACGCCGCCTCGCGGCGACCGATGGTCGTTCCGGATCAGCGGGTCACAACCTTGATCTTGGACGTGACCGCCCGGGCGCAGATCCGGGAGGCCGCCGATGGAGTCGAATCTCTTGACATCCTGATCAACAACGCGGGTGTCTCAGTCGCGGACGACTTGAGCGATCGTTCCGCGTTTGAGCAGCACCTTGCGGTCAACCTGTACGGAACCCTGGATGTCACCCGGACGTTCCTGCCGTCGCTGACCCGCAGCCGCGGTGCCGTCGTCAACATCGTGTCGCTCGGCGCGGTTGCCGCGGTGCCGGTGCTTCCGGCTTATTCGGTCTCCAAGGCAGCGACGCTTTCGCTCACCCAGTCCCTGCGGGCGCTGTTGGCGGGCCGGGGTGTGAGCGTTTACGCGGTCATGCCGGGCCCGATCGATACCAACATGGTGCGTGATCTCGACATCCCGAAGACGCCCCCTGAGGACGTGGCGCGGGCCACCCTGGACGGCGTGGAGCGGGGTGAGGAGGAGATCTTCCCCGACCCGATGTCGCAGTCGCTGGCAGACGGTTGGCGCACGGGCGTGGCGAAGGAGTTCGAGCGCCAGAACGCGGCCCTGGTAGCGGCCGAACGGATAGCGGCGTAAGGGGTGAACAGAACGATGGAGACAACAATGACGACCCACAACATCGGCACGCGAGAAGAGTGGCAAGCGGCGCATGCCGCGCTGCTGGAGCGCGAGAAGGAACACACGCGGATGAGCGACGAACTCGCCCGGCAGCGCCGGTCGCTCCCCTGGGTACCGGTTGAGAAGCAGTACAGGCTCCAGACGGCGGACGGCCCAAAGACGTTGGCGCAGCTGTTCGACGGCCGCTCCCAGCTGCTGATCTACCACTTCATGTTCGGCCCGAGCTACGAGGCCGGCTGCCCCGTGAACTCCTCGATTGCCGACACCTTCGACAGCCTGATCCCGCACCTGAAGGCGCGAGACGTGACGGTGATCGCGGCGTCCGGAGCGCCGATCGAGAAGCTGCTGGCCTATCGCGAGCGGATGGGGTGGAAGTTCGACTGGGCGTCGAGCTACGAGAGCGATTTCAACACGGACGTCGGTTTCTCGAGCAGCCTCGAGCAGACGCGGGAGGCGATCGAGCCGATACTCGACCGGCTGCCTCCGGTCGCCTTCCGTAATGCCGAGGTGGCCGGCACGGACATCTACGGCTACCTGACCGAGCTGTTCGGCTTCACCACCTTCAGCCTCGAGGACGGGATCATCTACCAGGCCTACTCGACGACCGGACGCGGGGTCGAGTTCCTGATGCCCTACTACGGGATCCTTGACCGGGCGCCGAAGGGACGCGATGAGGGCGAGAGATGGCAGCTCTGGATCCGCCGCCACGACGAGTACGACACCGAGTGAGCCATCAAAGCCCAGACACCGAATTCCAGAGCACGGCCCAAGCGCATGATCGGGCGATGAGTTTAGATGCCTGCGGCCGTTTGACCCGGTGAAGGGCGATGAGCGTTCCAGGCCACGAGATAGATCAGCGTCTGCTGCTGGCTTGCGCACAGGCCGGGGATGAGCGCGCGTTCCGTCGGCTCGTCGAGCCGTACCGGCACGCGCTCGAGGTGCATTGCTACCGGATGCTGGGCTCCGCGCAGGACGCCGAGGACCTGGCACAGGAGACACTGCTGCGGGCGTGGCGGGCGCTGGAACGCTTCGAGCCCAGAGTGCAGTTTCAGACGTGGCTGTATCGGATCGCCACGAACGCGTGCCTGGACGAGCTCGAGCGCCGCCCGCGGCGACCGGAGCCGCTCGATCCGTTCCCAGACCGTCCGTCGAAAGAGACGGCTTTGCCGACCTATGACCCCGCCGCGCGTTACGCCATCCGGGAGGGGATGGAGCTGGCGCTGCTGCGGGCGATCCAGCAGCTGCCCGGCCGCCAGCGCGCGGTTTTGATCTTCCGCGACGTGCTCGGCTGGACCGCCCCGGAAGTCGCCGAGCTGTTGGAGTCGACGGTCGCGTCGGTCAACAGCGCGCTGCAGCGCGCACGAGCGACGATCGACCAGGAGCTGCCCGAGACGACGAGGACGAAAGCGGACCCGACCGAGCGCGAGCTGCTCAACCGATATGTGGCTGCGTTCGAGCACGCCGACATGGACGGGCTCGTGGCGCTGCTGCGCGAGGACGCGACACTACGGATGCCGCCACAGCCCTCGCTCAACGGCGGTCTCAGGATCGCGCACTTCTTCCTCGAGACCGTCGCCCAAGGCGATCTGACGCGGATCCGACACAGGCCGACCTGGGCGAACGGGCGGCCCGCCGTGACAATCGAGGTGCGAGCCGAAGATGACACGTGGATCCCGCACGGGGTCAGCCTGCTCGAGATCGACGGCGCCCAGATCGTCGGGATCGACGCGTTTCTTAACCCTGCGCTGCTACCGAGATTCGGCGTCCCGGTCAGGCGTTGGTGACCGCCCCTGCCCGGAAGTGGCCCGCGATTGGAAGCACGAAAGCGAGCACTGCCGACGACGAACATCCCCAACGCGCCAAAGCGGAACCACGAAGAAGCTCTCGCCTTTCACCTGCTATGAGCCCGCCGTCCAAGCACAACAGTGCTTTCGCGGCGCCGCGGCGCCGTGTGCAAAGCCAGGGATCACTAGCTGCTAATGGGCGACCCCGCAGGTTCCGATACAACCCGCTTTCAACGCGCGACGCGCCCGCAAAGCCTTGGCGCCGGCCCTGCTTTGCGCG
This sequence comes from uncultured Solirubrobacterales bacterium, assembly GCA_963752905.1. Classification (GTDB taxonomy): domain Bacteria; phylum Actinomycetota; class Thermoleophilia; order Solirubrobacterales; family Solirubrobacteraceae; genus Palsa-465. The sequence continues at coordinate 174,005 of CAVWAC010000011.1, read as the reverse complement.
GGTTCGGCGACGCTCGGCACGCACTCGGTTATGGTGGCGGTCAAGGATCAGCCCCCCGGCCTCGCCGAACGGAGCGAACATCGGCCGGAATCCCGGCCTTATCCCAAGGAGGCGCACGGTGGTCGCGCAGAACAGGATCTCGGCGGTCGTCAGCTCGACCGACCTGGAACGTAGCCGCGAGTTCTACGAGCAAAAGGTCGGCCTGACCCTGTCTCCCGAGACGATCCCGAACCATCTGCTGTTTGAGGGTGGGGACGGCACGACGCTTCTGGTCTACGGGCGCCCGTCGCCGAATCTGGCCGACCACACGCAGGTGCGCTTCTGGTGCGCGGACGTGGCCGCCGACGTGCGCGAGCTCGTCGGGCGGGGGGTGGAGTTCGACCTGGTCGAGTTCGGGGATTTCGCAATGGTCGACCATGTGCTCACGACGCCGGTCGGTAGCTCAGCGTGGTTCAAAGATCCGGATGGCAACACCATCCAGCTCGTCCAGCCTGCCTAGCTTCGCCGCTGCGCTCCCGACGACAGGGAAGCGGCGCTCGCCGGCCGCTGGAGATCGCCGCGCGCAAGGCTCGCGACCCGCGTAGGGTTCCGCACGGTACGCAACCCTGATCGTCTCGCGCGCCTGTAATGCGCAGAACCCGGTTCTCACGCAGAGCGTCGCTGCGAGAAACAGAACCAGCCCGGGCGATCCGGCCCCAGGCGCCTGCTCAGCACCGCCCGCTGATCAGGGCGAAACCGGGCCTGTCTGCGGTCTCACCTCCCAGACCCGCAGGCAACGCCTCATAGATCCCTGCAAACGGGCCGAAGCCGACGCGGGGACTCGACCCCGGACCCCTCATCACGAGTGATACACCGACCCGCAACGAGCGCTCACGAGACGCAACGCCCGGGCACGAATGCCCTGCAAGAACGAGGGCGAGCTCGCACCGGCTTGGCCGCGCCGCCGATCATCGAGCAGGCGTTCGGAACCGGCGCCGCCGCTGCTCCCGGGTCGACGAGGTCGTATCGACGCTGCAGCGGGACCGCGTGGAGGCGCTGTTCGTGCCGGAGGATTCCAGCCTTACGGCAGGACCTGCCCGCGTTGCGGGCGGCTGTCGATGGCCGACTCAGGGAGGTGACCCGCACGACGGCCGACGCTGGGAGATGCCCGTTCGATGGTGCAGGCCTCGCCCGGGTCGACGCAGATCGAGCGCGCCGTTGAAGACGCCGCACGCCGATCGGCGCACGCGGTCGGCGTGCGCCACGAGACCGACTGGCTTATCGAGCACGGGGGAATTGCCGCGCAGGTGCGATCGTGAGGCAGGTCCTCATCAACGACGACTGCTCAGCTCCTCGCGTGGTCTGCCTTGACCCCAGCGGCGCGTTCGACGGCGGGCACGGCGCAGCGTGCAGAAGCCTCTCCTTCGTCGCGTACCCCTGCACGATATGCAGGACAACGAAGGAAGCTTTCCGCTCGCGGGCGAGCTCCTTGTGCCGCGTGCGGTTTATCGACCCGAGGGTGGATTGACGGTCACGTGGGCGGCGAGCCGCTCGATCTCGTCTCTTGTGCCACTTCCGAGGCCGTGCCGCGTCGCGTTCAGCGCGCCAGCGGCCATGCCAAGGCGTAGCGCGTCGATCATGTTCATCCCACGCGCGAGGCCGACACCGGTGGCGGCGAACATCGAGTCGCCGGCGCCCCGCTGGTCGAGAGCCTCGAACACCGGTGGGACAAGCTCGGTCCGCGCCAGGCTCGCGCCGCCGTCGATCAGCACGGCGGGCGCCGAACCGCGCGAGATAAGAACGCGGCGCGCGCCCGCTTCGTGCACTCGGTGTGCGCCGGCGACGATGTCCACCAGCGAGTCGCTGGCCGCGTAGCGCTCACCGACGAGCTCTTGCTCGCTCAGCTTGAGCAACTCGACGCCGCCTTCGAGTGTGGCCTGCAGCGGTGGCCCGGTCAGGTCCGCGATCACGAGCTTCCCGTTCACGCCCAGGTCGCTGACGAGACGGCGATAGAGCTCAGCGTCGACGACGGTGGCCGGTTGGCAGCCGGTCACCAGCGTCACGTCGGCGTCGAGCCCGGCGGCGAGCACGATTCCATACAGCTCATCCGAGGCGTGCCGGGTCAGTGGTCTGCTGTCCACGTTGACGATCTCGACGCGCGTGCCGCTGCGCCGGTCGTGGACGTACACCCCATTCGACGTCCCCGCGTCGGCCGCTCTGAGCGCAAGCGGCTCAGCCTCGATCAACCCTCGCAGCACTCGTCCGGGCTCGCCACCCAACGCGCAGCACAGCACGACCTCCGCCCCGAGCGTCGCGGCGAGTCGCGCGACCCAGAAGCCCTGACCACCGGGATGAAGATGGACCTCTGGTCGATCTGCCGCTCGCTCGATCGTGACGGTCAGCAGGGGGGAGGGCGCAAACACCGCAACGCGGCCGGTGACCGGCCGCTTCCGCCGCAGCGGCCGGAGCTTCGCCCGGACACGCCGGCCACGCGGAGCGCGCCTCACATTGCCTCCTCGACGATACGCCGCACCGGGTCGACCAGCGACGGAGTCGAGGCGATCGTGTACCGGGATTCGGCATCGTGCTGCGAGCCGTCGTAGTCGTACACAACCCCGCCTGCCTCCCGAACCAACAACAAGCCCGCGGTCACATCCCATGGCAGGTTGGAGAGCATGACGGTCGCGTTCAGCCGACCTGCCGCCAGCCACGCGAGGTCAAGCGCGGCGGAGCCGTGCATCCGGACGCGCAGGCAGTCGCGCGCTTGCCGCGCTAGCACGCCGAGGTGCACGCGGTTCTCCTCCTCGGACCCGACTCCCACCTTGAAATCCGCCAACCCGACGATCGCCTCGCGCAACCCATCGACCTCTTGCACCGCGATCGCCATCCCGTTCAGGTACGCGCCAGCACCTTGACGGGCGACAAACCGCTCGTTCAGTAACGGCACATCAACAATGCCCAGCACCGGCTGGCCGGCAATCACCAGCGACAGCGAGATCGCGCACAGCGGACTGTCTCGCGCGAAATTGATCGTGCCGTCGATCGGGTCAAGCACCCAGCGCGCGTTGTCGGCCGCCTCCTCCCCGCCCGCCTCCTCACCCAGGAAGGGGATGCCCGGCGCGGACTCGGCGAGCGACGCCCTGATCGCCGACTCGATGTGCAGGTCGATGTCCGTCGCGAAGTCGCGGTCGCCCTTGTCGATCAGGGCGCCGATGTGCGAGCGTCCTTGATGCAGTATCCGCGACCCGATGTCGACCGCGTGCTCAGCGGCGAGCAACAGCCTCGCGGGGCTCGCGTTCAACGATCCCCCCGACAGCCGGCGGTCGTCAGACATCGAACCGCCCTTCTCGCTCATCACGTGAACGGCGGCGGCGTGGAGGCGGTCGTGATCGCGACCAGGCCGGCGATCGCCGAAGCGACGACACGCGCGTGTGCAGAACTCGGCATCGAGCACATGCGGATACACCATGGCCCGGCGCCGGGAGCGTCTCCGAGGCGGCGGCCCAGTACGGTCGCCAGCGAGGCATCACGCTGATCGACGGCGGCTGCCCGTGCATGTTCGCCCCCGCCGCAGACTCCGGGCACAACGGAACCGAGCCCAAATCGTGATAGCACCGATCGCCATCCACCTCATTCGCGTTTGGATTGACGGCGGATCCCGCGTACCCCCGCTCTCGAAGGCGCCTGTAAACGACGCTGCTTCCGTGATGCTCCGGCGGCCCCGAGACACCCGTCACGGCCACCCACCTGCTGGCCAGGAACTCCGAGGTGGCCACCTTGATCTTCGGCATGTCTGCGCCTCCTTCCGAACAAGCGGCTTCGAGCGCGTCGGACGCGCGATGAGATCATGCTCGGCGAACCTTCACCACGGCATCAGGGCGCGGACGGATCCGCGCTGCGCCGAAGTACGGACCCACCGTTCTTCGTACAGAAAGCGCACCAAGATCGCTAGAAGCCACGCCGCTCGCCACTCCAAGATCCGACGAGCGGCGACCAGTCCTTGATGAGGCCGACCGGCGCGAGCTTCAAAGCGCTGGGCCCGGCCAGCCACACCCGCGTTCAGGCCCGCGCAGGTCTCTCGCGGACGCCGCCCAATCCCTGAACTCCGAATGGGGCGATCAAGCCGCTTCGCGTCTTTGCGGACGGGGTCACCTACGCAGCCTTCTTTCGTCGGTTCTCACTCGATGGCTGCGATCGCGCGAACAACGGTGACGAACCGCCTACAGATCAGGAAACGGGCGTCTCGCCGGCGCTGCCGAGCAGTACGCGTGCTGTAGCCCCTCCCGAACGGCCCCGCCACCGGCCCGTTACCGATCGTAGGCCTCGCCACCGCGAGGGTCTTCAAACACCGGCTCGCGGGAGGCTCGGTGGGGATCAGTGCTTTGCCACACCGATGATCGCAGCATTGCCCGGTAGCCACCGGTAGGCACACCAGCTACGTTGATGGACGATGCGCGGATGCGTGAGCTGTGATGTCTGAATCGCGATCTGAAAGCGAGCGCGAACGGCCGCCGGAGGGCCATGATGCTCGGGGTGAGCGGCATCCGAGCGGCTGGCGGGTTCGGCCTGGGCCGGATGGTCGTGGCACGCCACCGCCGCCAAGGCCCCGGTTGTTCGGTCCGGGCTTCCTGATCTTCTTCCTGCTGCTGCTGCTGTTCAACATCGTGCTGACCTCGACGCTGCAGACGCAGCCGGGGCGGGTGCGGATCCCGTACAGCCCGACCTTCGTGGCACAGGTCGACGCTGGCAATGTGAGCTCAATCTCGTCGAAGGGCACGACGGTGCAGGGCAGCTTCCGCACCGCAGTGCGGTACCCGGCGAACAGCTCGGCGACCCCGGCAAAGCTGTTCGTCACCGAGCTACCGGAGTTCGCGAACAACAACGCGCTGCTGGCGCTGTTGCAGGCCAAGGGCGTCGTGATCAACGCGACCTCTCCGGCGACCGGGACGTCGGTGTTCGTGACGTTGCTGTTGAGCTTCGGACCGGCGCTGTTGATCGTGCTGCTGTTCGTGTGGATGATGCGCCGCGCCGCGGGCGGCATGGCGGGCGGGATCGGCGCTTTCGGCCGCTCGCGCGCACAGCGGGTCGAGCCCTCAGAGCAGACCGTCAACTTCGAGGACGTCGCGGGGATCGACGAGGCTAAGGAGGAGCTGACCGAGCTCGTCGACTTCCTGAAAGATCCCGAGAAGTACCGGCGCCTCGGTGGGCGAATCCCGCGCGGGGTGTTGCTGACCGGCCCGCCCGGGACCGGCAAGACTCTGCTCGCCCGGGCGCTCGCCGGGGAGGCGCAGGTGCCGTTCTTCTCGATCTCCGCCTCGGAGTTCGTGGAGCTGTTCGTTGGTGTCGGCGCCTCGCGCGTGCGCGACCTATTCACCCAGGCCAAGGAGGCAGCGCCGGCGATCATCTTCATCGATGAGCTCGACGCGATCGGTCGCTCGCGCGCCGGTGCGATCGGCGGCTTCGGCGGCGGCCACGACGAGCGCGAGCAGACGCTCAACCAGATCCTGACCGAGATGGACGGCTTCGACCCCTCCGTCGGGGTGATCGTGATCTCCGCGACGAACCGGCCCGAGGTGCTCGATCCGGCGCTGCTGCGCCCGGGGCGCTTTGATCGGCGGGTGGCGGTGCAGCCACCCGACACGGTGGGGCGGCGCAAGATCCTCGAGGTGCACACTCGCTCGGTGCCGCTCGCCGACGACGTCGAGCTCGAGCGGCTCGCGGCGACGACGGCTGGGATGGTCGGCGCGGACCTCGCCAACGTCGTCAACGAGGCTGCGCTGACCGCTGCACGGCGCGGCCACGAGGCGGTCACCATGGGCGACCTGCACGACGCGCTCGAGAAGCTCGTGCTCGGCACCGAGCGACGGATCCTGCTCAGCCCCGAGGAGCGGCGCCGCACCGCCTACCACGAGGCCGGGCACGCGATCATCGGGATGCTGACCCCCGGCGCCGATCCCGTGCGCAAGGTCTCGATCATCCCCCGCGGGATCGCGCTCGGCGTCACGCTGTCAGCCCCGGAGGCCGACCGCTTCAGCTACGACCGCCCCTACCTGTTGGGGAAGATCAACGTCGCGCTCGGCGGCCGCGTCGCCGAGGAGCTCGTCTTCGACGACATCACGACCGGCGCGCAGAACGACATCAAGCAGGCCACGGAGATCGCCCGGAACATGGTCGGGGTGTGGGGCATGAGCGACGTGATCGGCCCCGTTACCGTGATCACCGAGGACGGGCAGCTGCCGCTCCCGGGCGCGAGCGACATCTCCCCCGTCACCCAGCAACTCGTCGACGAAGAGGTGCGCCACCTGATCGAGAACGCGCGCGACCAAGTGACGCAGCTGATGAGCGCGAACCGTGACAAGCTCGACGCGCTCGCCCAAGCACTGCTCGAGCGCGAGACGCTCGAACAGGATGAGGCGTACGCCGCGGCAGGTCTCGAGGCGCCGCGCGAGCCGCTGCCGCATGGCTCACCCGATGAACCCGCAGACCGAGTCCAACCTGTCGGTTGACACTGCCACCTACCTCGCGCACGCGGTGGCCGTCGCACTCCAGCACGGGTACGTCCCCGCTGTCGCAACCAACACGCCGACCACCTGGAGAGTCGCATTCCAGCGTCTTGAGCTGGGCAGCGAGTTGGCGGCGCCCGACCTCCGTTGAGCTCATCAGATCCTCGGGCGGGCGGCATCCCTGAAGCCGAGAGACCCCATGGCTACCGGGCGCGGCTCGGGGCCCCGCCCGGGAGCCGGTATGATTGTCGAGTTCATACCATCGGGAGGTCAAATGGGAAGGGTCACGATCAGCCTGCCGCAGAGCGTTGAGAATCTCGCCCGCGAGTCCCGGCGCGAGGGTGAGTCGTTCTCAGCGACAGTGGCGCGACTGATCGAACTGGGCGCGAAGGCCGAACGTGGGGCTCGGCGTCCCCGGTATGTCGCCTCCGGCGAAGGGCCTGAGGATCTCGGCCAAGCAGCCGAGCGCTACCTCTCGGATCTCATCGAGACGCGCTGAGGGTCGTCGCGGACACGGGCCCGCTGGTCGCCGCGGCCAACCGCCGCGATCGCGTCCACGGTCTCGCCGCCGCGCTGGTCACCGAGCTCGGTCGGGACCTGCTTGTACCGGAGGCCGTGGTCGTCGAGGTCGATCAGCTGCTGCGCTCTCGCGTGAGTGACCACGCAGCGCGCCTGTTTCTCGAAGCGCTCGCCGCGGGCGAGCACACTGTCGTGAGCGTCTCGCCGTCACTGCTGAAGCGAGCCGTGGCGATCGATGGTCAATTCGCCGATCTCGCGCTCGGATACACCGATGCCGCGGTCATGGCGCTCGCCGAACGGGACCCGCTGCCGGTACTGACGTTCGACTTCCAACACTTCCGCGCGGCACCGCCCGCACAAGGTCATTGGGAACTCGTCATCGACGAACATCGCTACGAACGACACGCTCGCGCCTGACGCCTGAGGCCTGACGAAGCGGCCTCCCCTCCCCTCTCGTGAACGCGCGTTGCCGCTACAACGCGCCAAATGGACGCAAAATGGACGCAGCCTCGAGCCCCGAGCGCGACCTCGACCACGAAAGCCCTGCAAATCGCCAAAAGCCGACGCGGGGACTCGAACCCCGGACCCCTTCATTACGAGTGATACATCGACCCGCAACGAACGTTCACGAGAGGCAACGCCCGGGCATGAATGCCCTGCAATCTCGTGCAAGGGCGAGTGGACGATCGTGACCGCTCGATAGCAGCTGTTGCGGACTCGGTGGACGCACAGTGGACGCACGGCACCAGCGGGGAGACTGCATACGCGGCTAAGCACTCCCGTCGACGGCGACGCGCGCCATCCCCTTGTCGCCGTTGCAATCACGCCTGCCTCCGCCGCGCGCTTCTCCTTGCGACCCGAGTGCAAAAGCCCGCACGTTGGGCCGCAATCAGACGGGCACAAACCCGGATTCGTGCCTAGAAGGCCGATCATCGGCCGCAAATTGCGGACATATCGCAGTATTCCGGCGCACTACCTGCGACCTTTATCGCACCCAGGAGGGCGCCGGTTCGAGTCCGGCTAACTCCATTCGGGCTTGCCGGGACCGCGAACCGCGCCTCAGGCGTCGCGGCTGCTGTCCCTGACGCGCATGAACGCTGCCATCAGCTGCATCTTGCGTCCTTGATCAAGGTCCTTGAACCGGGCCATGGCTTCTTGCGGTGTCTTGACGTCGGCGAATGCAGACAACGGCGTGTTCGACTGCGCGAGCCGTTCGCGGTCGGCGGGGGTGAGTTGCTGCAGCAACGCCATCGCGTCCTCGAGGCTTGTGAGTTTGTCGATCCGCGCGATCACGTCGTCCTCGGCGTGGTCGACGTGGTCGGGGATGACCGATGCGGGGATCGCCGCCACGATCGCGAGCACCTGGCCCATTCGCTCGCGCACCTCGTCGACCGACTGGAACGCGCCCTTGCCAATGCAGCCCAGCATGTAACGCTCGAACTGAAAGAACCAGTCGTCGCGGACCATCATCAGGTGTCGCACCTGCGGAGTCAGCAGCGGGCCGATGTCCGGCCCCACGCCCTGGGGCGTCCCGGCCACGAGGAAAAGCTCGTCGAAGGCGGGATCCCCCGTTGGCCTCGCGGTGCCGGGCAGGGCATCTGCGTTTCGGGGGCGCACGCTCGTGTACGGCAAGAGCGTGGGCATCTCGGCAGCGCACACGGAAGCGCCGGCCCAGAACACCGGCTGATTCTTCACGTTGATCTCCGACTGCAGGTTCGTATAGGCGTTGGACACGATTACGGTCCGGCCGTCGACGCTGGTTCGGAAGGCGTCCTGGAAGACGGTCTCGCCGATCCGCCTCACGCCCCTGAGCGGCGCCGCGATTCCCTTCACGTGGTACATGGCCAGGCTGAGCTCATGCACAGTCGTCTCGAGATGTCAGTTGAACGGCCGCTCGCCGGCCGGCTCCCACCCTTGCGCCGCGGCGAACTCGGTCCAGGAGGCTGGGCTGAGGCGGTCCTCCGCTGAGGCGGCCCGGTGACGTCTAAAGAGCGACAGATCGGTTCCTCGCTGATCTCGCCGGTGGTGTCACGGTCGCTGACGTCGGGCGGTCCGGACTGCTGGGTCCACACTCAAACTCTAACCGCAAAACACCTCCCGGAGACATTGCACACACCGACCAGCCCAGGCGACCAGCAAGCACGCTCGGCCCGGTGCCGCCGGGAGCCATTGCAATAGCGCTCGTCGCAACACCTCCGCCCGTTGTCCACGATTTGAGTCGAGATCGAAGCCCTGCGCGAATTCTCCGAGCTGAATCGATTCGGTTCCACCGGAGTCGGGATCGACCCCGCCGCCGGCGGCACCCGCGTTCATGCTGGCGTCCCCGTCGGATGCCTTCACCCCAGTAAGCGATGGGCAGGCACTGGCAAGCGTGGGCGCGACAGCCAACGCCGCCGCCGCAGCGCAGAGCGCGAGGACAAGCCTGATCGGCCTAAGCTCTTATGGAGGTTCGGGTGTCAAGGGTTAAGCACCGGATGCCCGCGCGGTGGGCGGGCATCTTGTGTCGGCTGGAGGGGCGGCAGGTCTGGCTGGTGCGCGACGCGCGGTCAGACTCTTATACGCGGGTGCACGGGTTTGGCTACCGCCTCCGCAAGACCGGTTTTCGTCGTGAGAGCCCGGCTGTCTAAGATCGAGCGTGGCCTCGGTGGGGGCTGCTCATGCTTAGATCGCGGATGCTCTCGCGCGGGGACCAGGGGCCTGCCGCCTCTTCAGCCGACGTGGTGCATGGTCGAGGGTCAGTGGGCGTTGGCGAGCGCCCAGCAGAACCCGGTGAGCTCGCGGGCGACGGCGACCGCGACGATCGTGCGGCGCTTGCCGCGCTGAGTGTCGAGCCGCTGCCAGACGCTGTGCAGCCGTCGCTGGGCCTGCCAGGAGATCTCGATGATGTGGGCCGGCTGTCCGTGTTGGCGGCGGCGGAGCGCCTGTCCCTTCGCCGGTGGGCGGCGGTAGTGCCAGGCAGCCTCGACCAGCAGTCGGCGGGCGTGCCTGGACCCGGTCTTGCTGATGGCGCCTTGCCGGCGTTTCTCGCCGCTGGTGTCCTCCGACGGGGTCAGGCCGAGGTAGCTCATGAGCTGGCCGGCCTTCTGAAACCGCTCGAACTCGCCGACCTCGGCGCACAGACCGACCGCCGAGAGCGTGTCGATCCCGCGCAGACACCGCAACCTGGCGACCGTCTGCTCCCACGGCGAGCCGGGGATCAACTCGGCGATGATCTTCTCGAGCGCGTCGCGGCGGATCACGATCGCGTCGATCGCGCCGAGGTACTCCAGCAGCGTGACCTGCGCGCCGCGCTCGCCCAGGTCGAGCTTCGTCAGCCACCCACGGTGAGCGACCGTCCAGGCGCTGGCGGTGTCCTCATAGCGAACGTCGTGACGCAGCAACAGCTTGCCCAACCGCTGCCGGGCACGCATCAGATCACCGCGCACCGCCTCCCTGGCCCGAACCACATCGCGCAGCGCCTCCTCCTGCCCGGAGGGGACCCGGACCGGGTGCAGCCCATCGATCATCAACAAGCGCAACACCCGCTCGGCATCGCGCTGGTCAGTCTTGACCTTATCCCCAGCCGGCCGCTCGATCTTCCCCGGCGCCGCGACCACACACCCCACCTCGGCCGTATGCAGCGACCGCGCCAGCCCGTACCCGGTCGGTCCCGCCTCATACGCGACGCGCGTCGGACCCGGCAGCGAGCAGCAGAACGCGACCACCTCGCTCGTCACTCCAGACAGTCGTCGCGAGCGCAGCTCGCCCGACTCGCCGTCGATCGTCACGGCCAGCACCGAACGCGCGTGCACGTCAAGACCAACCCAACTGCGAACCTTCGCCATGGTCGGCTCCTCTATGCGGTTGTGGGCGCCGCGCGGGGTCCAGCCCGCACGGCTCAATCACCCCACCAACGCGTGGGGGACCGACCCATGACTACACGCCAGGCCGGACGTCCATATGGTCTAAGACAGCGAGGCCACATCGCCGTACGCCGGCTGCCCTCGCCGGCTCTCATCGTCATCAGCACAAGTGCCCCCTTTGGTCGACGCTCGTTCCTGAGCCTAGGCGCTGGAAGGAGCCCATCGCAGCGAACGGCGAAACGGGCCGATCAATCGACCCAGTCTCGAATTGGTTCACCGCGACTCGGGGCGGGCGCGCCCGCCGTTTGCCCTACAGGTGCCCGCTATAGACGAGGCACATCAGCGCCGTCCGCCGGCGCGATCGGCGAGTCGAAGCCGCCGGGATCTCGTTCGCCCGCGACCGCAAGCGCGGTCTTGTTGGCAGTCGTCGCCCGCCGACAACGTGCCGCTGCTCCTTCGGTCGAACAGCATCGGCGTCGACACGCTGGTGACACTGGTGGATCCGCCGGGCAATTCGGAAGCCGATGGGACCCGAGCAGCGCGACTCTGTGCGATTGGCGTTCAGCCAGATCGCCGCTTTCCTACTGCGAGCGGCAGTAATCGTCGAATCAGCCGCCTCGGCCAAGCAACCTTCAGCGGACGCTGAGCCCGACGCCGTTCCGCTCAAACGCAGGGGCGGAGCTTCGCGCCGCGGCGGTCACGCGCGCGATCGCAATCCGCAAGAGCGGTCGTCCGGACGCGCCCCGAGCTGGCGATGCCTATGGCGACGAAGGGATGATGCGTCGGTGTCGATGGGCGAGGGCTTGGTCGGGTGAGCGCTCCAGGCGGCTTTCTGCGGAGGTGTCCTGAACGGAGCTCCGATCGGTCTCGCCGTGCGCGCGGAAAGGGGAAGCAACTAGTATCGTCCGCGCGTGGTTCTCGGGCCGCTCGGAGTCGTTCGATCTCGATTGGTAGGTCGCGCCACGGACGCGGCGCGTCTCGGTCGGGCCCGGCTTCAGGCCGCGTCCTGCTCCCGCACCGTTGCGCGGCTGCGCTTGGCCCGCAGGAGCTGCTGGTCGGCGGCGTCGAGCAGAGACAGAGCCGAGCGGCCATCTGCAGGGAACAGGGCGGCGCCGCTGCTGGCGCTCAGCCCGTCGACGCCGGCAGTGACGGCGCCGATCGCCTGCGCGATCCTCGCGGTGAGCCGGCGGGCGCCCTGGGCGTCAGTCTCCGGGGCCAGAACGGCGAACTCGTCGCCGCCGAAGCGGGCGACCGAGTCCTGGGCGCGGATGACCTCCTTGATCGCGCCGGCGACGTCGCAGAGCAACTCGTCGCCGGCGCCGTGGCCGAAGCGATCGTTGAGACGCTTGAAGCCGTCGAGGTCGAGCATCAGGACGGTGAAGCTGCCGCCGGATCGGCCGTGGCGGGCGACTTCGTAGTTGATCCGCCCGACCATGCAGCGACGATTGGCGGTCCCGGTCAGCGGGTCGGCGTAGGCGAACCGGTGCAACCGGCGGACCTCGCGCTCGAGCCGCTCGCGCACCACGACGAACACCGCCACGATCCCCGCCGGCACGACCACGAGCAGCGCAGCCGATGGAAACGGGCGCGAGCCGTCCAAGGCGAGCGCCGGCGCGGCGGCGCAGGCGACGACGACCGCGGCGCCGAGCAGCATCCCGCCACGCGTACGCGGGCACGCACACGCGAGCAGCACTGCCGGCAGGCACAGCCAGAACGCGCTTCCGCCACCCGCGAGCATCACGACCGCCGCCGCCATCACGGCGACGAGCGCCACGCGCGCGGCGACACGGAAGCGGCGGCTGCCCCAGATCATGACCAGAAGTCTCGCCATGGCGTCGGACGCCGGTGGACGCAGGACCCAGCTGCACACTCCGGCGATGCGTCGGGACTTGCCGACGAACGAGTACGCCATACCGGCACCGTTGGTACCCGCGCGGACCGGGGCTTGGCAAGATGGGCGCCTAAGCCGATCGGCGTGGTTGAGCACATGCTGGCATCGCTCGGGCATGCGTTCCGCCGCAAAGCTCGCAAGGGGCATGCGGAGGCTTTCGTGGTCAGCGGCAACGCTGACGGGTCGCTGAAGCTCACGGAATCCCGAGCACTGGAAGCCAGCGGTCTTGCCGCCACCATCATCCGCGTCTCCCTCTCGTGGACGGTCGGGTTCATGGGCCTGGTCTCGACGCTGAAGGGAGCCAAGGTCACGGCACACGAGGCTCACAAACGCGGGTCGCACGTCGGGTCCGAGGAGCAGCGCGCCCACGAGATCCTTGCCCAGGCTGGACCGGGCGCGGCCATTCTGCTGGTTCGCTGCAAGGAACTCAAAAACGCGGAAGACCGTCGCCGCGGCAGCGGCCGACCACGCGAGCTATGCCTGGGACGGCTCAATGACAGAGTTCCTCGCCGGCCTCGACCCAGGCCCCAAGCACGACTGGGTGCGCGCCGCTCTCGAAAAGCCGACTGGCGCGAAGACCTAGATCCTCGTGCGGAAAGGGCGCCTCACAGTCGGCGAGACGCTCGCAGGGGACGAGCAGGGAGAGCGCGCGCCGACCCCAAGGCGGGCTTCGCGTTCGTTCGGGTTCTCCGCTCCACCGGCGGGGCTCACCGGCGGGGACCTCCCGTCAGCGCACGAGGTGAACGACGCCGATCGCGAGTAGGGCAGCTCCGGCGATCAGCGCGCACCAGTACGCGATCCGTCCCTCGTCACGGGTCAACCAGCTCTTGAAGCCTTCGACCTGCTTCGCAGTGCGCTCAGGCGCCAGGGCGTAGGCGGCGATCGGGACCTCCAGCAGGAGCAGCATGATGACGTTCCAGGCCAGCACGACGAGCACCGCGGCGAAGGTCGACAGATGCTGTCGGGCCAGGAGGCCCATTGCGGTCAAGTAGCTGACCCCGGGTATGCCGATGATGACGGCACCGACGACGAACGTCGTGCGGGGCGTGCCACGCTGCAGTCGCCGCATCAGCTTCGATGGCGGCTTCGCGGCCTGCTTCTCGTGTCGGCGCCGCACCCGCGCGTCGTAGCGCTGGTCGCGTCCGCTGAAGAACACAAGGGCGAGCACCACGAGGATCGCGCCGAGGATGATCTCGACGATCGGGCTGATGGTGTGTTTCGTCGTGCTCGTCGCGCCGGATGATCCGCCGAGCGCGAACACGACGATCAGCCCGCAGGTGACGCTCATCGTCATGGCGCCAAGCCAGAAGCCGAGCAGCAGGCGCTCGGGCTTTGGCAACAACAGAATCACCACAACGCAGGCCAGGAGGGTCGGGTAGATCGCCGCAAAGAGGGCCAGCGCGAAGATGGTTCCCATGAACCGGGGCTAGCCGCTCAGAGGCTGCTCGCGGTGATGACGACGAACAGGCCGATGACGCACTCGCTGACGATCCACGAGTTGGCGTTCATCCAGTCTCTGACCTTGGGCAGGAGCTTCTTGGCCTTTTCGCCGAGGAGCAGCACGAACAGCGATGGCAGGGCGATGAAGAGGAGGGTCAGCAGCACGAACGGCAGCACATGCCACCAGGGTTCGTGGTGTCGCGCGATCGAGCCGCCGACGGCGATCGAGGTGAGGATGTCCGTCGGGAAGACGCCAAGGAGCAGGAACCCGAGCTTGAAGCAGCCCTTCGGCTTCGCCTCCTCCAGTTTCCCCATCCATTTCGGCGGCTTGGACGTCTTGCGCGTCAGGAACGTGTGGACCCCGGCGGCGACGAGGAGCACCATGAACACGATGTCGAGCGCGTGGCCGGATGCCCCCTCTTGGTCCCGCCGTGGCTCAGAAAGAACGCAGCGGTGACGACCGCCGTGATCGAGATGGCCGCGCCCCCAACGAATGCCGCCGAATTGCCGCGCCAGTTCTCGCTGGTCGCGAGGAAGATCGCGCTCAGGATCTGTGGTCCGGCGACCATCACGAACGCCAGCGGAATGGTTTTCGCCAAGGTCACGCTAGAGCACCCGTACTACGAGCCGCGCCGCGGGCACGACGGTTACCACTCGAGCTTCGCCCGGCGTAACGGAAACCGGCGCGCGGGACTCGGTGCTATGAAGGGGCTTCGACTGATCTATGGTGCTGCGAGGCTATGTCGCGGCGCTCGAGCCGTCATCGGCCAAAGTGGCTGATTGCTCCGTACGACGCGCAGTTTTCGTGGCGATCATGAAGGTGAGGGCGAGCCGCTCCGGTGACGCGTAGACAACCGGCACACGAGCGTGCGCGAGACCCCGACCTCCCGCCGGACGCTGACTCTGCGAATCAGCCATTTTGGTTGATGCCCGCGGGCGCACCCTCGGCTACGTTGGCCTGAAGTCGCACCGTTCGTGGTGTGTCGTCGTTGGTCCGCCCCGCCACACCGAGAGGAGGCCCGGACGGACGCGCAACGTTTACTGCCGCGGGGTCTCGCGGCTCGCGCGCGGCCAACCCCAGGACAGGAGATCAGATGAGCGACAGACCGGTGCGTATCTACGCCACTGCGAGTTAGATCCGACGGCTCGCGCCGCATGGAGAGGTCGATGGCAAGAGCGAACAGCAGGTCAAGATCGCAGTCAGCAGCTCGGCGAAGAGCTACCGCCCGCCGACGGCAACGGCCTAGCGCCGATGCGCCGATAAGCACGTGCCCGGCGACGACGTCACTTTGGGTTCCTGCACGGACGAGCATCGTGACCTGGGAAACGGAGCGTACGGGTGCCTGAGGGCCTTTCGGCAACTGAGGTTGGCAAGGAGATCGCCGAGCACTCCGAGAACACGGCGCACGACGCTCGGCGGGATCGAACAGTTTCGATTATCGAGGCAGTGTTGCTGTCGGTCGTCGCGTTGCTGGCTGCGTGGTCGGGCTACTCGGCGGCGAAGTGGGGCACCGAGTCGTCGATCTCGCTGGCGAAAGCCTCCTCGACGCGGACCAAGGCGAGCCTCGCCCTGATCCAGGCATCGCAGATCCGCACACTGGACTCGGTGTCGTTCAACGCAGCGGAAGCTGCCCTCGTGGCGACCGGCTCGGCGAGTAGCTCCACGAAGTCTGAGCTCGTCCGCGCCACGAAGTCCGAGCTCTTCCGCCTCACGATCAAACGGCTACGCCCTGACTACCGCGCGGCTTTCGACGCGTGGCTGGCCACCGACCCCGTCACGAACCCCAACGCGCCCGCAGATCCGTCCGACATGCCGCAATACAAGATCCCCCAACAGACCCAGGGGCTGGCCCTCACGGCGGCGGCCGACGCGTATTTCAACAAAGGCCAGTCAGCCGCCGGAACAGCGGACAAGTACGTGCGCCTCACGGTCTACCTAGCCGCTGTGTTGTTCCTGATTGGCATCGGCAGCCGCTTCCCGATCCGCTCAGCACGCTACGGGCTGATCGGGGTTGCCGCAGTGCTGCTCGTCCTTTCGGTGGTGCAGCTCCTCAACCTTCCCGGACCACCGTCCTAACCGGAGGACTGGGGCGCGGTGGGTAACCGCTTGGATACGGGTCGGATCGAGGCGTTCAGCGACGGGGTGTCCGCGTTCGCGATCACGCTGCCCGTGCTTGCATCAACGTTCCCGAGTCCGGGGCTCGATCATGAGCGAGTGGTGCGCTCGGATTCGGCGACCCTTGTGATCTTGGGTCAGTTCGCGGGTTGGGTGCCGTGGAGCAGGATCAGCGAGCGTCCGGTGAGTGTGACCGCGCTCGTGGGTTCGACGGCGCGGCCGGCCGCTTCCGGATGATTCGTGTCGATCTCGATCTGCCAGGCGAGTCCGCGTAGCGGCGGCGGGACGCTGAAGTCGATCGGCTCCCACCAGGCGTTGAGCATCACGAGGAAGGGGTCGTCGGGGTGGGCGTCGTCGCCGGTGGCGCCGCTCAGAGCCATGGTGACGGCTCTCGCGTAGGACTCGCCCCAGTCTGCTCCGGTCATCGCATTGCCGTCGGGGCGGTACCAGTCGAGGTCGTCGCGGCCAGTCGCCTGCGCTGGTGTGCCGGTGAGGAACTGGCGGCGGCGGAATACCGGGTGCGCTTCGCGGAGGCGGCACAGGCGGGCGGTGAAGTCGACGAGGGCGGCGTTGTTGGCGACCGCGCTCCAGTCGAACCAGGTGAGCTCGTCGTCGTGGCAGTAGGCGTTGTTGTTGCCTTGCTGGCTGCGGGCAAACTCGTCGCCGCCGAGGAGGAGGGGCACGCCTTCGGAGAGCATCAGGGTGGCGATCAGGTTGCGCCGCTGTCGCGCGCGCAGCTCGAGGATGGCGGGGTCGTCGGTGGGTCCCTCGGCCCCGCAGTTCCAGCTGCGGTTGTCGTCGGTTCCGTCGTGGTTGTCCTCGCCGTTGCTCTCGTTGTGCTTGCTGTTGTAGCTGACGAGGTCGGCCAGCGTGAACCCGTCGTGCACCGTCAGGATGTTCACCGAGGCGCTCGGGCGACGCCCGCCATGACCGTATAGGTCCCGCGAGCCGCTGACGCGCGTCGCGAAATCGGGCAGCGTGCCCGCGGTGGAGCGCCAGAAGTCACGGACGGTGTCGCGGTACTTGCCGTTCCACTCGCTCCAGCCGGCGGGGAACTGACCCACGTCGTAAGCGCCGATGTCCCACGGCTCGGCAATCAGCTTCGCCTGCGCGAGCACGGGGTCCTGGCCGACCGCCTCCAGGAACGTGGAATAGGGCGAGAAATCATTTGCCGCACGCCCGAGGCTGGCCGCGAGGTCGAACCGGAACCCGTCGACGTGCATCTCCTGCACCCAGTAGCGCAGTGAGTCCATCACCAGGCGCAGGGGTTGGGGGAGATACAGGTCCAGCGGTGTTGCCGCAGCCGGTATCGTCGACATAGTGGGAGCGGTCGTCCTGAAGCCGGTAGTAGGCCGCGTTGTCGATCCCCCGGAAGCACAGCGTCGGCCCCCACTCGCTGCCCTCCGCGGTGTGGTTGAACACGACGTCGATGATCACCTCGAGACCGGCGGCGTGCAGGTCACGGACCATGCGGCGGAACTCGTCGACCTGCCCGCCACCGTCCCCCGCTGACGCGTAGCCATTGTGCGGCGCGAAGTAACCGATCGACTGGTAGCCCCAGTAGTTGCGCAGCCCCCGCTGCACCAGTTGCGCATCGTGGACGAACTCATGCACCGGAAGCAGCTCCACCGCGGTCACGCCGAGCCGCTGCAAGTGCTTCACGGCGGCCGGATGCGCCATCCCGGCGTAGGTGCCCCGCAGCTTCTCGGGCACATCGGGGTTCAGCATCGTGAAGCCCTTCACGTGCACCTCATAAAAGATCGAGTCGGCCATCGCTCGGCCCGGGCGCCGGTCAGAGCCCCAGTCGAAGTCCGAGCCGACGAGGACGGAGCGCGGCACGTACGGTGCCGAGTCGCCGCCGTCCGGCTGATTCGGGTTATCGGTCGCGTGACCGTAGACCGCCGGATCCCAGCGCACCTCACCCGCGACCGCGCGGACATACGGATCGAGCAGCAGCTTGGCCGGGTTACAGCGCGAGCCCGACGACGGATCCCACGGCCCATGCACACGATACCCGTAGCGCTGCCCCGGCTGCGCCCCCGGCAGATAGCCCTGCCACACATACCCGTCGCCCTGCTGAAGGCTCCAGCGCGTCTCCGCGCCCGCGTCGTCGAACAGACACAACTCGACCCCGTCCGCCACGCTGCTGAACAGAGCAAAGCTCGCGCCGTCACCGTCGTGATGGGCGCCGAGCGCCGGCGCGACAGCGGGAGACTCGAGCGGCTGGCTTGCGGTCCTAATAGACATGAGGAGACTCCTTCAGCGTGAGGTGGACGCGGTCATGCCGAGTCGGTGCGGCCGGACGGTGGGCAGGTGCATCGCGGAACCCTCAGTCGGCCACCGCGGCGGCCGTTCCCGGCTTGGAGTGCAGGGCGCCGCCGAGCAGGAACAGCAGCGCCACGGTGCCGGTCCAGCCCGTCTGGTGGCTGGCGCCGATCCCGGCCCCGTTGTCGCCGTGGAAGTACTCGTGGAACATGAGCAGGTCGTGCCAGTGGGGATCGGTCTGGAACTTCTCGATTCCGCCGAACACCGGCCGGCGACCGTGCTCGTCCTCGGTGAACGTGGTCGCCAACCGTGTGCCGATCTCGGTGGCGACCTCGAGCAGGTTCATCTGCTTCCCCGAGCCGGTGGGACACTCGACCGTGAGCTCGTCGCCGTAGTAGCGGTGCAGCTGGGCCAGTCCACGGAGGATGACGATGTTCATCGGGAACCACACCGGCCCTCGCCAGTTGGAGTTGCCGCCGAACATGCCGGTGTCCGACTCGGCCGGGAGATAGTGGACGTTGTACTCCTGGCCGCCCCAGTCGAAGATGACCGGCTGGTCGAGATGGCGGCGTGAGATCGCGCGGATCCCGTGTGGCCCGAGGAACTCGTCCTCGTCGAGCATGGTCTCGAGGATCTGCCGCAGCCGCGGCTCGTCGACGAGCGAGATGATCCGCCGGCCGTCCGCATTGGGGCCGGGCAGGTTCGCCAGCGACGGCAATGCGTCGGAGAAGTCGCGCACGAACTCTCCGAGGCGCTCCAAGAGCAGCGGATTGCGCTCGACCACCTCCGGGTCGAAGACGGTGGCGGCGCACATGGGTAGGAGGCCGACGAGCGAGCGCTCCTTGAGCTGAATCGCCGTCCCGTCCGGCATCCGCATCACGTCGCAATAGAAGCCGTCCTCAGCGTCCCACAGCACGGTGTCGGCGTCTGGCGGCTCCATCGCGATCGAGATCCACTCGAAATGGGTCAGGAACTTGAGCGCCATGTCCGCATATGCGGGATCGTGCTTGGCGAGCTCGGTGGCCATCTGGAGCATCCATTGGCAGTAGAGGGCCATCCACGCGGTGCCGTCCGCCTGCTCGAGCGTGCCGCCGCCGGGCAGCGGCGCCGAGCGATCGAAGATCCCGATGTTGTCCAAGCCGAGGAACCCGCCCTGGAACAGGTTGCGATCGTCGGGATCCTTGCGGTTCACCCACCAGGTGAAATTCGTCAGCAGCCGGTCAAACACACGGGCCAGAAACTCGCGATCACCCTCGCCCCGAATCTCGGCCTCGCGCTCGTAGACATACAGCGCTGCCCACGCGGTCACCGGCGGATTGACGTCACTGAAGTTCCACTCATAGGCCGGGATCTGGCCGTTGGGGTGCAGATACCTGGTGCTGAGCAGCAGCTCGACCTGCGCCTTGGCGAAGTCGACATCCACCAGCGATAGCGGCGCGCAGTGAAACGCGAGGTCCCACGCGGCGAACCACGGATACTCCCACTTGTCCGGCATCGAGATCACATCCCCTGCCACCATGTGGAACCAGGGCACGTTGCGCACCGAGCTCGAAGCGGCATTCGGACCCCACGGGTCGACGCCATGCTCGCGCAGCCAGCGATGCACGTTGTACTCGTAGTACTGCTTGCCCCACAAAAGCCCGGCGAGCGCCTGCCGCATCACCATCGCGCCATCTGGGCGCAGCGTCGGCGGGATCACCGTCGCGTAGAACTCGTCCGCCTCGTCGCGCCGGCTCTTGAACACGCGATCGAAGTCCGCCCCCAGCGGCTTTCCCTTGCCAGGCACCGTCCGCGAGCCGTCGGAGGCCGTCAGGCGCACGCGAACCGAGGCGCTCTCCCCCGCCGGCACGTGCAGCACGTGCTGCGCCGCGACCTTCGTGCCCGTACGCTTTGGGTTGACCGCATCGGCGGCGCCGTGCACGACGAACTCGTTGATCGCGTCCTTGACATACGGCGAACCGTTGGGCGCCCCGAACAGCCGCTCGTTGTTGGTCTCGTTCTCGCAGAACAGCAGCTGCGCCGAGGCGTCGGCGCGTAGCAGCCACTCGCCCAGATCCGCGTGAGAAGCGCGCACCGCGGCGACCCCCTGCTCCCCGTCGTCGGCTTCCAGCGTCGGCTTGGGGACCTCGTCGCCCCACGACCAGGAGTTACGAAACCACAATGTCGGCAGCAGATGCAGCGTCGCCGCGTCCGGGCCACGGTTGTGCGCCGTGACGAGCATCAGGATGTCGTCGTGAGCGCCCTTGGCGTACTCCACGACCACATCGAAGTAACGGTCCTCATCGAAGATCCCCGTATCCAGCAGCTCGTACTCCATCTCCAGCTTGCCCCGCCCGCGGTTGGTCGATAACAGATCCTCGTAGGGGAACGCCCGCTGCGGATACTTGTACTGGCACTTCATGTACGAGTGCGTCGGCGTGCTGTCCACGTAGAACCAGTACTCCTTGACGTCCTCACCATGGTTGCCCTCGCTATTGGTCAGCCCGAACATCCGCTCCTTGAGAATCGGATCCGCGCCATTCCACAACGCCAGGGCCAGGCACAGCCGCTGGCGCTCGTCACAGACCCCGGCGATCCCGTCCTCACCCCAGCGGTACGCACGCGACCGCGCCTGCTCGTGCGGGAAGTAGTCCCAAGCATCCCCACCCCCGCTGTAGTCCTCACGCACCGTCCCCCACTGCCGCTCGCTCAAATAGGGGCCCCACGCCTTCCACGGAGCCGCGCCGGTCCGCGCGTCCTCCAGCCGCTCGTGCTCGGGGGTCTGCATGCGTGCGCCGTCGGTGTTTCGTGGATCGCTCATGCGCTCAGGCCTTTCGCTTGGCCAGGTATCTAGATGGAGACGCAGGGGCGTCTCGCTCCATCTTTACCGCCCGTGGGCGCTGCCGACATCAGCCGTTTTGGGTGAAGTGATGTGAACCGGGTGTTACCGAGCCTTTCGACACCGGCGAGCATGCGGGTGCGTGACAACGCTTCAGAATCGGCTCAGCAGCTCACCAGCGTGAGCACACGGCTGCCGACCCTGGAGGATCCTGCTGCGGGAGGCACGTTGGGCGCCATGGAGAATCGCCGCGGTGGGCCCGCGCGCGTCAGATCGCGTGGCGCTGTTGCACCACTGCAGGCGGGTCCAGGGCCCTGAGCTCGAGGTCGAGACGATCAACGAGGCCGGATCGCCCGGCGGCGCGACGGAGCATCTCCAGGCTCTCGCGGTAATGCGCCAGCTTGGCTTGGTTCGTCCTGTGGCCAACTCGCCGTCGGGACAGCTGCCGCAGCTCGCGCACCTTCGAGATCTTGTCCGCGGCATAGATGGCGAGCGTGTCCGCACCCGAGCGCGCCACGCGATCACGCAGCTCACGCTTACGCCGGTCGTAATCGCTGATCGTTGAATCATCCGAGACCGCCGCCACGAGCTCCGCGATCCGGCTTCGAAACTCACGCTCCAGCTCTCGCCGCGTCGTCCCGGTCTTCTCCAGGACATCGTGAAGCAGACCAGCCGCAACGACGTCATCGGGCTGCCCGTCCCGGCGTAACAGCCGACCGACCTCAAGCGCGTGCGCGATGAACGGCGCACCGTCGATCTCCCGGTACTGATCCGCATGACGCGCGGCCGCGAAGGCAAACGCGGCCCGGGTCAACGCCGGTCGCCGCTGCACCGCTTCGGCACGGGCGATCGAGGGCCGCCGCTTTACCGCTTGATCGGCCTCCACTGCTCGACTCATCCCCCGGCGCGGGCGGTCACCTTAGCCCAAGCGTGCGGCTGTCCATACACGGGCGACCTCCTAGCGGGTAAGCCGAACATCTACCACGGCCAGGGTCAGGCGGCCGCGCGCGTGACCGCGAACTCGTCCGCTCTCCTCGCTGTCATCCACCCGAGCGGCCGACGGCCGGACGCTGTGAACGACACGTAAAGCGTAGCTCCGAGATTGCGCGCCGTAAAGGCAACCGATCAGCGGGGGACTAGATCGCGCGCACGTCCAGGCCATGGACGCGCTCGTCCGCGACCTGGGCGTTAGAACCCACGTCGCGTCAGTCGGCGCTCGCGTCTGCGCACGCCGCATACCGAGACGGGTGACAGCGGCCGTCCGAACGGGTCGATGAACAGCGTGACGGGCCCCGCGTTCGCGGGCATCGCTCCGTCGAGAACCTCGATGGAGTAGGACAGGTCACCGTTGGTGAGCTGGGGCGCCTTGATCACAATCACCACGTCCTCGGGCACGTCAGCGCCCGGCTCGAGAAATGACAGCACCGCGTTCGGTGGATCGGACTCGAAGCTGTTGTCTCCGGCGCCCCAGAGGTCGACGAAATCGGCGGTGGTCATGTGCCCGACGACCCTTTGCGGCCGGTCGGAGAAGTACAGCGTCGACGGCGTGACCCCTCGCAGCGTGAGGGTGCCTCCCGTCTTGTCGATGCCCTGTGCGGTCTGCACGAACATCGATTCTTCGGTCTCGAGTTGGTCGATCATCGTGTCAGTCATGGTCAATGTCCCTCTGAGGTTCGGGGCGGGCGGCGGCACGGGTTACGATCCGCCGCTCGCGCGGGTGTTTGTCGCGTGCGAACGCCGCTCTCGATACGCGTCGGTCGCTCGCGGCTACGAGGTCGCCAGGCTTTGTGCGGTGTTCGGGTCGTCTGCCGCGGCGCGCGCCTGGATCGCGTCGAGCACAGCGGACTCGGCCTCTTCGACAGCGCAGTAGGCGAAATCAACAGCGTCCGCGGCGTCGCGCTCAGCGACCTCCGCGTCGTGCTCAGCGCGTTTAGCGTCGAACGCTGCCTTGGACTGATCGCGCTTCTTGTGGACCTTGGCCACGTGCTCGCTCCACTGGCTCTTCACGTCACTCCACGAATCCGCGGCCTTAGCCTTGGCGTCAGCGCCTTGAGCCTTTGCCTTGGCGGCGGCGGCGTCGGCGTCCTTCTTGAGGGTCGCCGCGTGCGCGTCGGCCGACTTGCGGGCCGCGTCGGCCTGCGCCTTCAGCTCTGCCTGCCCTTTGGCCTTTGCGGCGGCAACGTCCTTCTCGGCCTTCGCAGCTCGATTCGACAGCTTCGAGAGATCTTGCGATGCACTCATCGGTACTCCTTGAGGTTAGGTTTCGGGACCGCTGAGGCGGCCGTGCGAGTCGTGCGACTCTGACGCCAACGTATTCGAAGGGTTCGCGCCGAAGCATCAGCCAAAATGGCCGATTCGCAAGAGTCGGAACCCGGGCCTGGCTCTCTCGGGCAGCGGTGGTTGCGCGTACAGTCGGCGAGGTGACGAAGGTGTTCCTGCTCGCGCTCGCCGCGTCGATCGACGCCGTGCTCCTGGCCGCCGTGGTGCTGCTTCTGGGCCGCCCGCAGCCACAGCGCCAGTTGCTCTCCTTCTGGCTTGGGGCGTTCGGGCTCAGCACCGCGATCGGGCTGGTGATCGTGTTGGCGCTCGGACGCTCCGGCCTGCACGTCAATCAGAACGGATCGGCAAGCCCCGGAATCGAGATCGCGGTCGGCGTCATCCTGCTTGCCGTCGCGGTGGCCATCGGCTCCGGGTTGACCGACCGGCTCAAAGCCAAGCGAACCGACCGACGCCAGCACCAGGACACCAAGCACCGCCCGACGCTCGCCGACCGCCTGCGGGGGGACGATTCGCTGTGGCCGGCCTTGGCCGCCGGAGTCGCGTACAGCGTTCCGGGCGCCTACTACCTCGCCGGACTGGCGCTGCTGGTCAAGCTGAACGCCGGAACCACCAGCGACCTCCTCGCTGTCCTTGGGTTCAATCTCGTGATGTTCGCGCTGCTCGAGCTGCCGATCCTTGGCTTCACGTTCAAGCCCGACCAAACACGCGCGCTCGTCGGCCGTCTCGACCGCTGGCTCAGCGCGCACGGCCGCACCATCCTCGTCGTGGCCGCGGGCGCCATCGGCCTTTACCTTCTCATCGCCGGAATCCTCGACCTGAAATGACCTGACATTCCGCCCGTGACACTGGCGCAGTGCTTCACCCAAGGGTCCACGACGGCGGAAGTCGAGCCACGGGCGGCCTCTCGACCGCCCGCCATGGCATGACGCATGTGGCGCCAGCCGTCGTTCTAGCTCGCGGCGCCGGCTTCCTGCTTCGCCAGCTCCTTCTCCGCCGCTTCGAGGTCCTGCGTGAAGTCCTTGCTGTCGGCGTCGACTTCCTTCTCAACGGACTTCTCGGCGTGGGTGAGTGCCTTGTCGAGCTGCTCCCCAACGCGCGACTCGCCGATCACGACCAGCGACGCCGTTCCGGCGTCCAACGTCTCTCCGAGCTCCTTCGCGTCGCCGCGGGACAGACCCTTGCGGAAGTGTCCGCCAAGGCCACCAACGACTCCGCCGACCGCCGCCCCGGCGATGATCGACGGCGGGAACAGAACCCCGACCAGCGCGCCGACAGCGATGCCGCCCCATGCGCCGTGCTGGGTGGCCTTCTCGTGCTTGTGGACGTGGACCTTGCCGTCGACGTCCTTGTTGATCACCGCGGCGTCATACGTGCCGACTAGCTTCTGTGCGTGAAGGTCGAGCAGGATGTCGTAGTCGGCCCACGCATCGTCGGTACTGGGATACGTCGCTGCATAGATGAAGATTGGGTTATCGCTCATCTGAACTCCTGTCCTCGGACTGGCCGATTGCCTTGTTGTTGCAGAGAGTGCCGGCACACGGCCGGCAGCACGTGTCCTGCAACCCTCACGTCCAACGTAGTCGAAGGTGCGCCTGGGGGACATCGGCCGAAATGGCTGATTCGTAGGGTCGTGACCGTGGGTTTGCCCCATTGGCGAGGGATGTTCGAAGCGCGTCTCCGGCCCGGATCGCCGCCGGGACAAACCCTCTCATGCGCAAGCAGGAAGGTTGTCAGGGAGATCCGGCTGCCGGGGCTGCCGGCGTGCTGTCGCCGCCGGCTCGCAGAATGGCGACGATCGCGATCAACAGATATCCGAACGCGGCCGCCTTTGGGGCGAGGAACGCGAGCACGATCACCGCGACGTAGAAGCCGAGGCTCGGCGTCGTCGCCCGCGCGATCGCGTTGACCTCCTTCTCGCTCACCTCTGGTTTGAGCAGGCTGCGGTCGCTCGCGACCGCGCCCCATAGCGCGCTGAACAGGAGTGAGATCACCAGCAGCGACGTGCCGTAGAAGATGACGGCATCGCGCTCAGCGGACGCATTGCGGATCGCCTCGGCCACGAGCTTGGTCGGGAACGGCAGAAACGCGACCGCCATCAGCAGCACCAGATTGACCACCATCACCCGGCGGTTTGCGTACTGCACGCGTCGGAAGATGCCGTGGTGCACGAGCCAGATCCCCCCGACGGTCAGGAAGCTCGTCGCATAGCCCAGGTACGACGGCCACTGATCAGCGATACCGCGCCACGGATGACTGAACGCGGACTCGGGCACGTTGATGTCGAGCACGAGCAGCGTGATCGCGAACGCGAACACCCCGTCGCTGAACGCCTCCGTCCGATCCGTGTCCCAGCGGCTACCCATCTCGCGATCGTCTGCGCGATCGCGGGCACGACCGCCCGTCCGTCAACGTCAGCTGCATTTCGATTTGCTGGTGTCGACAAAGTTCTTGACTGAACTGACGACATTGCTGGCATCGAGCGCGATCGCGGCGATCTGGCTAGTGGACGGACTCGACGGGAGCGCCTTGACCGCGCTCGCGAGCGTGTCAACCGACGTCTTCACAGCACTGGTTTCAGTCGGAAAGTCGCTCTTGGCGGCGTTCACCATCGACGTCGCATCATTCTTGATCGTCGTTACCTGAGTAGCCAGGCCGCTGATCCCACCGCTCGAGGCGACGCTCGGCAGACTCTTGACCGCGTTGTTGAGATTCGTGCGAGCCGAGCAATACGCCGGCTTGCTGCTCCCACACCCCGCCAGCGCGACCAGCGCGGCGGCCGCGACCACCGCCACCGGCACACGCATCCACACGCGCCGCGCACCACCTCGTGATCTCTCTTGTCTCATGTGGTTCGATCGGATGCAAAGCACCGTGACTCCTTTGTCGTTGGAAGATCGTGGCAGCGCGCGTACGCCGCGGGATGCGCGCAACCGGCGCGGCCGCTCGGCCTTCTTGCCGGCCTCACCGCCCGTGTCGGCTGACTTGTGCGCGTTGCCGTCGACGTGCGTGCGCGAGGCCACGTCTTAGGCGCGTCGCTCGGCGATCCCGGCGCTGTAGGCGATCAGGTAGATCAGCACGCCGATGAAGGGCAGGATGATGATGAGCACCACCCAGGCGGCCTTTCCCCAGCCCGAGAGGTCAGGGCGGGCGAAGACGTCGATTAGCACCATGATGACCATCCAGATCCAGATCACCAACGCCATGAAGATCAGGATCGTCCACAGGATGTTCAGGAACGGGTAACTGGTTGCGAGTGTGACCATCAGATGTGCCTCCTGGGCGATCCCGCCAGGCGGTGGCGGAAATGCGGAATCTGTCGTTGGCCCCTAACGCTACGGCTGGGGAGGCCGACGTGGCATCGGCCAAAAAGGTGGATATCTTCCAGGCTCAGCGAAGGGCGAGCCGGCGCCGCTGCGCGACCTCAGTCAGAGATGTGGAGCCGGGATCGTGACCTGTGGCTGCTGGCGATCCGAGGCCGGATTGCTCGATCATCTCGACTGCTTCGGATCGTCCCGGGACGCCGAGCTTGTCGTAGATCGACGCGACGTGAGTCTTGACGGTGGCGCGTGCGAGGTGGATCCGGTCGGCGATCTCCTGGAGCGAGAGATGCGTCGGCAGGAAAGCGACGAGCCGGAGCTCGGCCGGGGTGAGTCCGTAGTCCTGGCCTCGTCTGATCCGCTCTTCAAGACGCTGCCGCCGGGCGGGAAGCGTTCCGGCGTCGGGATATCCCTGCAATGCGTCGCCCGCCACCTCCGCGAAGTCGAGGGCGTCGGCAAGGTCGCCGAGGTCGAGGCTGATGTCCGCGCAGCGCAGCGCGAGATCGGCGTTGAGCCATGGGGCCCCGCGGAGCAGTGGGCGGAGCCGGCGGACGGTCTCGAGCTGGCGCGCGGCCTCTGTGTGGTCACCGCGTTGCTGGTGCGCGAGCGCTCCTGCCGTGTAGGCGATAGCGCTGTAAACCGTGTCGTCGAGGTGTGCTTTGGCGACCAGCCAGGTCGCTTCGACTGCCCATCGTTGCGCGTCTCGCCGATTGTCCATTTCTGTGGCCGCGAAGGCCAGATAGCCGAGACTGAAGACCCGCGCGTGGGCGAGCTCGGCTTGGTCGCTGGACAGAGCGAGCGCCTCCCGCAGCACGGTGATCGCCTCCTGCGGCCGGCCCAGCAGAACGTACGCCACTCCCATAGCGCGACAGCCGCTGAGAAGCCATCGGGTGCCCGCCTTCTTCTCGGACACGTACATGAGCTCGGCATCGCGCAGCATCTGCGGGATGCCGTCGGGAGCGAGGGCAGTTCGGACGTTCGCGAGTGCCGAGCGGAGCGAAGACGCTCCGTCGGCCGATGCCACGTCGAGCGGCCCCCGTTCGGCTGCAGCGACGAACCGCCTCGCCTTGGCGGCGCCGCCACGATACCCGAAGGCCCACGCGGCCGCGATCGACAGCTGCGGGTCTGACGCGATCTCTTCCTCGGTGCAGCGCTCGAGCCAGAGCCGCACGGTCTCGCTCTGCCCGCGCCGTGCAAATTCGTCCCGATACGCGAGCGCGATTCGGCCGGCCTGAGCGAGATCTCCGCTGTCATGTGCGTAGGCGAACGCTTCGCCCGGAGTTCCGTGCGCCTCGCACCAGCCCGCTGCCCGACGCAGGTACACGCGGAGCAGCTCCGGATGGCGCCACTTGAGCTCCGCGCGCAGGATGTCGCCGAACAGATGGTGGTAGCGGTACCACTCGCGGTGATCGTCGAGCGGGACGACGAAGGCATTCGAACGGGCAAGGGCCTCGAGCGAAATCGCCGCGTCGTCGGTGCCGAGCACCGCATCGCACAACGGCGCCGTCATCCGCTCGAGAATCGATGTCCCGAGCAGGAACCGCTTGAGAGGTTCCGGCTGGCGCTTCAGCACCTCTTCGACGAGGTAATCGGCGATCTGCTCCTGGTTGCCTGACAGCCCAGCAGCCCGCATGTCGGCATCGTCACGGCCGCGCAGCGACAGCGTCGCCAGCGCAACCGCGGCAGCCCACCCCTCGGTTCGCTCGCGCAGAGCCTTGGCCGCCTCGTCTGAGAGCTCCAGTCCTCCGCTCGCGGCAACCTCACGCGTCTCACTTGCGTTCAGAGCGAGGAGCGCGAGCCCCGATCTCGACCAGATCCCCACTCGCGCGCAGCCGGCCGAGCGGCACTCCCGGATCGCCTCGCGCGATCAACACCAACTGACAGCCGGACCGAACCCAGTCGACAAGAAAGGTGAGAATCGCGCGGCTCTTCCTCGCCGTTATGACGTCCACGTCGTCCAGCACCAGCACGAACGGGTCACGCTCGCCGAGGTCGGCCGCCAGGAGCGGAAGGGCGACCTCATCGATCCGAGGCGACGGTCGTGACAACTCCTCGAGCAGCTCACCGCGAACCGGGCCCGTGCGCTCGAGAGCCGCCACGACGCGGGCGAGCAGCACCATAGGGTCGTTATCTCGGTGGCCGAGCTGAACCCAGGCGGTTGCCCTCGGATCCTGGTCGCACCACTGCGCGACAAGAGTCGACTTCCCGTAGCCCGCCGGAGCAGCAACCAACACCACCCGGCTGCGCTGAGCGGCCGTCTGAAACGGGGCAAGGCGAGATCGGGATATCACGCCAGGCCGTGCGCCCGGGGCGCGAAGCCTCGGCGCCCGCGGCGTGGCCGTCGCCACTCTCCCGGTAGGGCCGGACTGCGTCAATACCTTGGTCAACTCGGTCCACCTCGCACGAACTGGATGCGATCGCGTGCTGCTCGACGAAGCCAGTCGGCCGCATCCACGAGATGCCACGTCACGGTGCCCGAAGCTGGACGAACCGGACGCTAGCTCGGGCTCAAGGCGCCTGGCATCAGCGCAGACTACGGACATATCAGCCATTTCGGCCGATGTCGGATCGGTCGCCGGGCACGTACCGTCAGAGCATTATCGCGTACGAGCCGAACCCGGGGAGCAAGACGGAGTCTCGCAAGAAGGAGTCCCGCAGGACGGTTTCCCTGACGCCGGCTGAGAGCCGCGTCCTCACCCTTCTCCCCACGTATCAAACGCTCTCCGCGATCGGTAACGAGCTCGGCATCGGCCGGCCGACCGTGAAGACGCACGTCGCGCACATCTACAAGAAGCTCGGGGCCACCACACGAGCCGAGGCTGTGAAGCTCGCTGTGAGCGCAGGTCTCCTGCCCCGACACTGACCGAGAGGAAGGCGATAGCCATGGCTACTGCGAGCAGGACGGCCCGGAAGGGCGCAACGCCGGCTGGGCGGACGAGGACCGCTGCGGCGGGGAAGCCGAGCGCGGCGGTTCCGCATCTGTCGGTCGCGGAGCGGGTCGCGCGGGGTAAGGCGGCGCGGAATGAGGTGCCGCGTGCTGGTCACGCGTTGTTCGAGCCGCTCTCGACTCGGGCTGATCCGGTCGAGCTGCTCGAGCGCCAGGCGAAGACGCGTGTGCCGGAGCTGGTGCCAATCCGGTACGGGCGGATGCTGGTCTCGCCGTTCACGTTCTATCGCGGCGCGGCATCGATCATGGCCCACGACCTCGCCGCGACGCCGCGCTCAGGGCTGACCGTGCAGTGCTGCGGGGACGCGCACCTGTCCAACTTCGGGGTGTTCGCCTCGCCCGAGCGGCAGCTGGTGTTCGATGTCAACGATTTCGATGAGACGCTCCCGGGCCCGTGGGAGTGGGACGTCAAGCGCCTGGCGGTGAGCATGCTGATCGCGGCCCGCTCCAATGGTTTCAAGGCCAAGGAGCAGGACCGGATCGTGCTTGACACGGTCGGCCGCTACCGCACCGCGATGGCCGAGTTCGCGGGAATGAAGAACCTCGACGTCTGGTATTCGCACTTGGATATCGAGAGTGTGGTCAAGGAGTTCGGCTCGCAGTACAAGCCGAAGCTCGTCAAGCGAGCGGACAAGCAAATCGCGAAGGCTCGCACGAAGGACAGCATGACGGCATTCTCCAAGCTGACTGAAGTTGTTGAGGGCAAGGCACGGATCGTTGACCAGTCGCCGTTGATCGTGCCGATGGAGCAGCTCGCGCAGGGCGGGGAGCGCGACGAGATCGTCGAGGCGCTGCACCAACTCCTGCGTGACTATCGTGAGACGCTCGAGTTCGACCGGCGGATACTGCTCGAGCAGTTCCAGCTGAGCGACCTCGCGCGCAAGGTGGTCGGGGTCGGCAGCGTCGGCACCCGCGCGTATATCGCGCTGATGCTCGGCCGCGACGGCCAGGACCCCCTGTTCCTGCAGATGAAGGAGGCCGAGGCCTCCGTGCTCGAGGAGTTCCTCGGGCCGAGCGAGTTCTCCAACCACGGCGAGCGGGTCGTCGTCGGGCAGCGGTTGATGCAAGCCAGCAGCGACATCTTCCTCGGCTGGCTGCACGTCGAGACCGGACTCGACGGCAAGTCCCGCGACTTCTACGCCCGGCAGCTGAAGGACTGGAAGGGCTCCGCGGAGATCGAGCAGATGGTCCCGAAGGCCATGGCCGCGTACGGCACGCTGTGCGGCTGGACGCTCGCCCGCGCGCACGCCCGCAGCGGCGACCGGATCGCGATCGCCGCCTACCTCGGCAACAGCGACAGCTTCGACCGCGCGATCGTCGAGTTCTCCAAGGCCTACGCCGACCAGAACGAACGCGACTACCAAGCGCTCACCGCCGCCGTCAACTCCGGCAAGATCACCGCCCAGACAGGCCTCTGACGGCCGTTCCCCACCCACACACACCCCGAACGGGCGTGACAGGGCGGTCGCAAGGCCGCCCCTCACGTCCGCAGTGCAGGTGAGCGTCGATCATGAGGAGCCTCCGGATGCGCGCCGCCCGCTTCCCCGGTCCGATCCGCCACCTCGCGCGCGCAAGCCACGAGTGATGGCTCTCGGCGCACTTCGAGTCGCATTCCCCGCGGTGGGCGGCATCGGTATCGCGGCCTACCTATATCGCGAGCTCTTTGCCCGCTACGTGATCCCGATTCACGACTACCTCGTGGCTGAGGTCCGACGGCCTGACGACACGACGCTCGACGTTTCGCTCGAGCCGGAGGGCGCCCGCTCGCGTTCGCGCCGGGCCAGTTCATCTTCCCGCCCTTCGGCGGACCGGGCGGCTGGCAGCTCCATCCGTTCTCCGTCGCGAGCGCACCATCGGAGCGCCGGCTCCGGCTCTCGATCAAGGCCGCGGGCGACTACACCCGTGAGCTGCACGACAACCTGAAGACCGGAACGCCTGCGAAGCTGGCGGGGCCCTACGGGGCCTTCGATTACCGCGACGGCCGGCACGACCAGATCTGGGTCGCGGACGGGATCGGCGTCACGCCGTTCCTCAGCTGGATCCGGGCCCTCGACGGGACATTCGATCGCAGCGTCGACTTCTTCTACTCCGTCTCTCACGAGGCCGCCGCCCTCTATCTGGACGAGATCAAGGCTGCCGGAGTGACGCATCCGACGCTACGAGCGCACGTGATCGACGCGGAGCACGACGGATTCCTGACCGCTGAGACGGCCATGGCCAGTCGGGCACCGGGCGCGGACGTCTGGGTCTACATGTGCGTGCCGCCCGCGATGACCACAGCGCTCTCCCAAGGCTTCCGCGCGCTCGCGATCCCGGCCGGCCGCGTGCGCTTCGAGCAATTCGACATCCGCTGACCGAGACGGTTCTCGAGCATGACCCCCGAGTGCTTACGGCCGTCCCTGCCGCAAGAGGTCGAGCAGGGGGCTCCTCACTCAGCTCCGTTCGAGCTGCACGAGATTTAGAGGACGGCGCTTTCCTGCTCCGGAGCAAACCGGACTTAAGTATCTAAGAGTTGCCGGGCGGCGCCTCGGCGTCCTCGCGGCGGTCGAGCTGCGACCGGCGCCACGGCCAGACGCCATCGATCTCCACCTCGAGCGAGAAACTGAGGAGGATCCGGATCAGAACGATGACGCCAAGGACGGCGACGCTCTCGATCGTCGGGTCAACGATTATGGTCCGGACGATATCGGCGACGATCAAGACCTCGAGGCCCAGCAGAATGCAGCGGCCCAGGTTGCGGCGCAGTTCGTCGTAGGAGCCCGGCGCCGTCTGGGCGCGCAGGGCGTGGGATGCGAACACGACAAACGCACCGAGTCCGCCGAGAACCATGATCCCCGACCCGACCACCTCAACCACCTTGACGACTTCCGAGATCGCCTGCTCGTAGCTCATACGTGCCTACCGTACTGGGGGTGGTGGGCGGTCGCGGTGGCCGAGACGAGCGACCACCCGCAGATCCACTCGATCAATTTCCACCTATTTGGCTGATGCCGCTGGGCCTCGCGGGCGTTGAAATGGAGCGATCAAGGCGGCCGAGAGGAGCTGGAGCGGATGGCAAGTGCAGCCGGGAAACCGAACATCATTCTGTTCATGTCCGACGATGTGGGCTGGGGGGATCTGGGCTGCTATGGGGGTGGTGAGAATCGGGGGGCGCCGACCCCGCATCTGGATCGGTTGGCGGCCGAGGGGTTGCAGTTCATGTCGTTCTACGGGCAGCCCAGCTGCACGCCCGGGCGGGCGGCGGCGATGACCGGGCGGCTGCCGATCCGCAGCGGGATGACGACGGTGATGTTCCCGGGTCAAGGGGGAGGGCTCCCAGCGGGAGAGTGGACGGTCGCGAGCATGTTGAAAGAGGCTGGCTACAGCACCTGCCAGATCGGCAAGTGGCATCTCGGCGAGGCCGATTACTCGATGCCGACCGAGCACGGGTTCGATGAGATGCGCAACACGACGCTGTATCACCTGAACGCCTACACGTACACGTCCCCGGCGTACAACCCGGACTTCCCGTTCGACGACCCCGAGATGATGAAGACCTGGGGCAACGTGATCGGAGCGATCGAGGGCAACGCCGGAGAGAAGTGGCACGAGGTCGAGAAGCTCGACCCGGCGAACATCCCGTTTATCGACGAGAAGTCGATCGGGCACGCGGTCGACTACCTGGACGCGCACGCGAAGGACGAGAACCCGTTCTTTCTGTACCTGAACACGGCGAAGCTGCACCAGCCGAACCTGCCGCATCCCGATTTCGTGGGCAAGTCGATGGCCAAGAGTAAGTACCTCGACTCGCTCGTCGAGCTCGACCACAATGTCGGGCTGGTGGTGGACAAGGTGCGCGAACTGGGGATTGCCGAGAACACGCTGATCTTCTGGACGACGGATAACGGGGCCTGGCAGGATGTGTACCCGGACTGCGGCTACACGCCGTATAAGGGGACCAAAGGCACCGACTATGAAGCAGGCAGCCGCGTGCCCGCGATCGCGTGGTGGCCGGGGACGATCGAGCCCGGGCGGCGCAACTCAGAG
Organism: uncultured Solirubrobacterales bacterium; assembly: GCA_963752905.1. GTDB lineage: Bacteria > Actinomycetota > Thermoleophilia > Solirubrobacterales > Solirubrobacteraceae > Palsa-465. Next base: position 140,062 of record CAVWAC010000011.1, on the reverse strand, counting down.
ATCGCCGGCTCGCTTGACTTCATGGCGACGTTCGCAAGTCTGGCCGGGCTGGAGCTGCCGAAGGAGGACCGGGAGGGGAAGCCGACGATCTTCGACAGCTACGACCAGACCGCGGTGCTGAAGGGCACCGGCCCGTCGCCCCGGGACACCTGGTACTACCTGATCGAGACGGAGATGCTCCCCGGCGCGATCCGGCTCGGCAAGTGGAAGGCCGTCTGGAACCTGCGCCCGGGGTGGAAGGGAGAGGCCGAGTACGCCGCTGAGGCGCCCGAGCTGTTCGACCTGTGGCAGGACCCGCAGGAGCGCTACGACATCTTCATGACCCACTGGACCGAGAAGACGTGGATGATGGGCCCGATCGGGCAGAAGGCGATGGCGCTGCTCGCCACCTACAAACAATTCCCGAACCGTCCGCTGCAGACGCTGGCGATCGGCGCACCGGAGTTCTATGCCGACGACGCCGGCGTACAGGCTCAGATGCAGAAGCTCATCCACTCTATGGTCGGGAACAAGTAACCCACGGACAAGCCCGGCAACCGGCCCGCGCGACAGTGCGTCCACGGGTCGGTGGCAGGGAGACCTCGGAAAGCTCATGAGGAGCAAGGATCCGCTTCCAAGCTGGAACGAAGGCGCGGCGAAAAGGGCGATCCTTGAGTTTGTCCGCTCGGTGAGCGAACCGGGCGAGTCGTTCGTGCCCGCGTCGGAGCGTGTCGCCACATTCGACAACGACGGAACGTTGTGGTGCGAGAAGCCGCTGTACGTCCAGGGATATTTCCTGATGGCCCGCTGGAAAGAGATGGTGGAAGCCGATCCGTCGAAGGCGAAGGAACAGCCGTACAAGGCGCTCGTCGAGAAGGACCAGGAGTGGCTCTCGCACGCGCTCGACCACGTGCCCGAGCTCATCAAGGGGGTCACCGAGGCGTACGATGGGATCTCGGTGGAGGCGTTCGAGCACGCCGTGCAGGAGTTCTTCGCGGCGGCGAAGCATCCGACGCTTGGAGTCCCGTACACGCAGATCGGCTACAGGCCGATGACCGAGCTGATCGAGTTCCTCGAAGCCAGCGAGTTCACCGTCTACGTCTGCTCGGCGGGCGGCCGCGACTTCATGCGGCCCGTCACGGAGCAGCTATACGGCATTCCGCGACAGCGGGTGATCGGCTCGGGCACGACGCTCGAGTACCGTGATGGCGACGTGCTTCGCACAAGAGGTGTCGAGGAGCCGATCGACGAAGGTCCCGGAAAGCCCGTCCACATCTGGACGCGCACCGGGCGCAAGCCGCTCCTTGCAGGCGGCAACGCCGACGGCGATGTCCCGATGCTGGAATCGGCCCGCTTCGGGCTGTTGATCCGCCACGACGACGCGGAGCGTGAGTTCGCCTACGACGCCGGCGCCGAGCACGCGCTCGCCGAGGCAGCGGAACGCGGCTGGACTGTCGTCAGCATGAAGAACGACTTCGAAACCGTGTTCTGAGCTGGGGGCTGATCGAGAAGATGGCGCGAGGAGGTGCGATGAGTTCTGAAGTCGAAGCTGCCGGCCCTGTCCTCACGGTGCCTGGTGCGCCGATTGCCTTTCACGTAATGGCCAAGCCGACTGGCGCGATCTGCAACCTGGACTGTGAGTACTGCTTCTTCCTCTCCAAGGAGATGCTGTACCCCGGCAGCCGCTTCCGGATGGCCGAGGAGTTGCAGGAGAGCTATATCCGTCAGTTGCTCGCGGGCCACGAGCGGGCTCCGGAGGTGGTGGTCGCTTGGCAGGGTGGCGAGCCGACGATCATGGGCCTGGATTTCTTTCGCCGCTCGATCGAGCTGCAGCAGAGGTACGCGCGGCCGGGGCAGCGGATCCTCAACACCATGCAGACGAATGGGACGCTGCTCAGCGACGAGTGGGGGGCGTTCCTGAAGGAGAACGAGTTCCTGGTCGGGATCTCGATCGACGGTCCCCGGGAGATTCACGACACCTACCGGGTCAGCAAGGGCGGCAAGCCGACGTTCGACCGCGTGATCCGCGGGCTCGACGTCCTCAAGACGCACGGCGTGGACTGGAACGTGTTGACCACGCTGCACGACGCCAATGGCGACCAGGGCCGCCGGGTGTACGGGTTCCTGCGCGACGAGCTCGGCGCGACGTTCATCCAGTTCATTCCGATCATCGAGCGTGCGACCCCGGAGACGCTCGCGGTCGCGGACTCCGGTTGGGGTGGGCACGTGAACGGCCGCCCGCTGTACACGCAGACAGGCGAGCTGGTGACCCACCGCTCGATCGGGGCCGAGCAGTACGGCCGGTTCATGATCGACGTCTTCGAGGAATGGGTCCGCCACGACATCGGCCGCGTGTACGTGCAGATGTTCGACACCGCGCTGGCGAACTGGGTCGGCGCGCCGGCCGGGATGTGCGTCCACGCCGAGACGTGCGGGCTCCAGCTCGCGCTCGAGCACACCGGCGATCTGTACTGCTGCGATCACTTCGTCGAGCCCGACTATCTGCTCGGGAACATCGCCGAGACACCGATGCAGGAACTCATCACCTCCGCCAAGCAAACCAAGTTCGGCCAGGACAAACGCGACACACTGACCCAGTACTGCCGGGACTGCGACGTGCGCTTCGCCTGCAACGGCGGCTGCCCCAAAGACCGCTTCGCGACCTCGCCCTACGGCGAGAAGGGGCAGCACTACCTCTGCCCCAGCTACCAGAGCTTCTTCCACCACGTCGACCGACCGATGCGCATCATGGCCGACCTGCTCGCGAGCAACCGTGCACCGGCCGAGCTCATGCAGGTGTACTCGGCCGAGGATGCTCACCGCGGCCGCAACGAGCCGTGCACCTGCGGCAGCGGCCGCAAATGGAAGCACTGCCACGGCCTCAGCTACTGAACAGTCTGCGTGGAGTTCGACGTGGCGTGGTGGACGTCATCTTCGTGGGGCTGATTCGGTTGCCGGCTTCGCTCCCGCGGCGGGAGGCTTGCGTCCACGGTCTGCCATTGCCATGAGCAGGCCGGAACCGGAGACCCCCGGCGGGAATCTGCCTCTCGCGCAGGGACAGGAACTGCACGACGTGGCGAGCGAGTACCCCGACAAGCTCCAGGAGCTCATCAATCTGTGGTTCGCCGAGGCGGGCGCCAACGGCGCGTTCCCGCTCGATGATCGCTCCCCGGTTGAGATTCTCACGACTCCACGGCCCCAGCTCACCGGCCCCCGCGATCGCTATGTGTACTACCCCGACGTCGCCGGCGTGCCGGAATCACAAGCGGTCAACGTCCGTAACCGGAACTACATCGTCGGAGCGCTCGTCGATATTCCGAGACCCGGCGCGAGTGGGGTGCTGTTCGCCCACGGCTCGCGCTTCGGTGGCCACGCCCTGTACATCAAGGACAATCGGCTGCGCTACGTCTACAACTTCGTCGACATGGTCCAGCAGCAGGTCGTTGCGACCGAGGACATCCCGACCGGTGGAAACCTGATCCTGTCCGCGTCGTTTCAGAAGGACGGCGAGGATCCACCTGGCGTCTCGACCGGGATGCTGTCGCTCTTCTATGGCGACGACAAGGTCGGCGAGGGACGGATCAAGACCCAGCCCGGCGCCTTCGGCCTGACCGGCTCCGAGCTGACCGTCGGGCGCAGCACCCACCTCATCGCTGACGATTATCCGGGTGAGCGGCCCTGGGCGTTCACCGGTGGCACGCTCAAAACAGTCGCCGTGGACGTCAGCGGCGACCCCTACGTCGACCTCGAGCGTGAGGCGGCAGCGATGATCGCGCGGGAATGACCGTCGTAACTGCCAGCGACCGCTGACCGGTGTAAGCATGGCCAGATGGGACCGGGTGAGCACGGCGATCGAGCTCAAGTCGGTGATGGGCGAACCGCGTTGACGGCGGCCAACGCAACAGAGTGGTGCTCCAGGCCCCGAAACTCCGATCAGGGACGATTGCCGCAGGGGCACAGCCGCACAACGGCGGATCGCATGACCGACCTTTTCGAGATTTCCTAGCTTTATCGAAATCGGATAAAGCGCGCTAACGCGGCATCGATGCGGCATTCGGCAGAGTGCGCAGTTCGATCGTTGCGAAGGACGTTCCGTACTCCACCCGGCTTCAACCCGCAGTGACTACCGCTGACAGCGCGCTCGAACGTCGTGATGATCGCGTCCGTGCGTAGGAGGCCCCTCATCACGCGGTGCTCGAAGTACGTTATGGCTCTGGTTGCGGGGGTGGCGCTCGTGATCGCTGGCTCGGCATCGGCGTTCGTGATCTCTCACGCCAGCAGCCACGTTGTGCAGCCGCAGCCGCGTGCCGGTAGCTGTCACGTGCGGGGCCAGTACCCGTTCAACATGCCGGACCTGCACTGCACGCCGGGTGCGCTGAATCCTGCTGTCACCCAGGCGACGATCCACAAAACGATCTGTCGTAGCGGGTACTCCAGCAGCATTCGCCCGTCCACGAGCGTGACGGAGCCTGAGAAGCTCGCCAGCATCCGCGCCTACGGCTTCCACCGTGGCGCGGGTAGCTACGAGTACGACCACCTCATCTCCCTGGAATTGGGCGGCGCCGCCAACGACCGCCGCAACCTCTGGCCGGAGAATGGCGCGTCACCGAACCTGAAAGACAAGGTGGAGAACTACCTCCACGCGCGCGTGTGCGACGGCCGCGTGTCGCTCGCCCGCGCACAGCGCATCATCGCGCTCAACTGGGTGACGTTCTACAACCAGAACGTCAAGCCAAAGCCGAAGCCAAAGTCGAAGCCGAAGCCCCCGCCGCCTCCATCGCCACCTGATGAAGGCGTCGTGCACCCTGGCGCGTTCTGCTCACCGCAGGGTGCGACCGGCCACACCACCGCGGGTACGCCCATGGTGTGCGGCCCAGCTTCAGACGGACGCAATCGCTGGCACAGCAGGTAGACGCGGAGACTCGCCCGAACGACGAGTCTGTAGGCAAAACACCACCCTATTTGCTCGTTTCCGCGGGGGTTCCGGCTGACCCCCGTCCCATACTCCCGTCGCCCATCTGGGCTGAGAGACCAGTATCCGGGTGACGGGTCGTTGGCAGGAGCGCCTGAGGCCCGCGACAGCGAGGGTTACCCCGCGGATGCGTTGAGCGCCACGCCCAGCAGCTCCAGGCCGCCATCGACGCGGTAGTCCCCGGTTGCGCGCTCTACCACTTGGCGCACGGCCTCGCGGTCTGTCTCGGTCATTGCCTGCAGCACCATCGCGATCCCGCCCGCCAGTTCCGTGACGTACCGCCAATACGCATCGAAGTCGTCAAAGCGCCAGCGCACCTCGACCTCGTCGAGCCGAGGTTCGGCAAAGCCCGCGTCCTGCACGAGCGAACGAACTCGCTCGGGGTCCGCCATCGCGAAGATGCCTGGATCATTCGGATCCGGGGGCGGCGCGCCGGTGTGCTCCATCAGCACCCTGCCGGGTAAGGAGGCCCAAGGGTTACGCTCAGCGGCGCCCCACACCGACAGCGACAGCCGCCCGCCGTCGCGCAGCACGCGCCGGGTCTCCGCCAGCGCGATCGCCGGATCGGCCATCAACATATAGCCCCAGCGGCAGAGCACGCCATCGACGCTGTCGTCATCGAGGTCCATATGCTCGGCGTCCATTTCGCGATGCTCGACGTTGGCGAGGCCAAGGCGCTCCGACTCGCGCCGCGCAGCCGCCACCATCTCGGGCGCGAAGTCGGTGGAGATCAGCCGCCCATCCGGTCCGACCGCCCGGGCTGCGGCAAAGCCCGTCTCGCCCGTGCCCGCCGCCAGCTCAAGGATCGTCTGGCCAGGCTCGGGCCCTAATGCTTTGAGCATCTCCTCGGAGACCGTGCGCGAGACCTCCCACATCCAACTCCGCTCGCGGTCCCAGCCCGCCGCCATCGCCTCCCAAATCTCGTAGCTGGCGCTGCGGTAGTCCTCCCTTGCCATGAACGCGATCGTATTCGACCAACGACACCCCCGAACGAAGAATGCGCGCGAGGCACCCGTCGGAAAGCAGCAAGGGGCCGCGGACTGCTGCTCCCAGAGCACCGAGCAAGACCGGAGTCAGCACCGCGGATCACCGATGCTCGGGACGGCGGAATCGAAGCGACAGCCGGTCGGTTGACGTCCGAGCTATTGCGCGGCTCGGGTCATGCTGGTGACCGGCGGGCAGGCTCCGGCTTGGGCGATGCTGGTGACCGCGAAGCCGTGACGTTGGTAGAACGGGATCGTGCGCGGATTGGGGGTCTCAAGGAACGTCGGCAGGTGATCCGCGTCGATGATGTCCAGACACTGCTTGAGCAGCTCGCCACCGAGTCCGGTTCCCCGTCGCGGAGGGTCGACGCCCAGCCACGGCAGATACCAGTGCGGGTAGGTCGGATGTGCTCGGTCCATCTGCTCCAGCACGGCGAACGTGTCCTGGTGCTGCTCCGGCGAGACACAGTCCGTGAGCACCGCGACGATCGCGTCCGTGTCCGGCTCGGCACCCGGCGGAATCCACATCGCTGCCGCGGCGAAGCCACCTAGCGTCCACACCGTGCCCCGCGTAAACGCCTCGCCACCGAACGCGGCGACGAACCCCGGGAAGTGCGTCAGATACTGCTGCGGCTCAGGAAACAACCATCGCTCGACCGGGTCTTCGATGAACGCTGAGACGAGAGTGGCGATCACCTGCGGCTGATCGCTCTCGCGGGCGGGCATGACCGACAACGTCGTCATCTCGGTGGCGGATCGGGGGCTACGACGCCTGATCCATCAGTCCGAGCTGCGTGAGGAGCCCGAGCTGGTCGTAGTAGGTGTGGTAGGCAACGATCTTCCCGTCGCGCACGCGCGAGACATCCGCAAAGCGAAGGTCGACCGCGGCTCCAGTCGGTGCCACATCGCCGTCCTCCGTCGCGAGGGGACCCGTGTGGGTGCCGGTGAAACGTCCCTCGACGGCCACCGTCTCGCCAGACTCCACGGTCTGCTCGACGACCGCGCGCGCATCCGGCATCGCGCGCTTGAACGTCTCCAGATACTCGCGAAAGCGGTCGCGGCCACGCACCTGCCCCATGCCCGGATCGACGATCTCCAGATCCTCCGCGCAGACCGACAGCGCCGCGTCGATGTTCCCGGCGCCGAACTCCGCATAGAACCGACCAACAACCTCGCCCGCTGCGTTCAAGCCCAATTCTCGCTCCTTGACCGGCGACGCCCCGAGCAGAACCTACCCGGCGCAATGACACCAGCGCAAGGCGATCCCGAGTTCGAGCGTGCCGATAAGCGGGGAAGCGACCAGCGCCACACTCACCGCGGATCGCGCCACATACATCCGACAATCGGACCGTCGCCCGGCGCAGAGAACTCGCCGATCTCAACGAACCCCAGCCGCTCGTAGCGGCGATCGTTCGCGCGGTTGCTGGACTCGAGGTAGGCCGGCAGCCGCAACTCGTCGATCCTGGCGAGGTTCTCCGCAAGCAGGCTCATGCCCTTGCCCTGTCCCCGATGATCGGGATGGGTGCCCAGAAGGCTCAGGTAGAAGTGCCGCCGGTGTCGGGGATGGTTGGCATCGAACCGCTCGAACAGTGCCAGCACCTCCTCGGCACGGGAGCCGATCAGGTCACGAAGCATTGGCTCGATGCGCGCCTCGTCCGCCTCGCTGAGCTCGGGCTCTCCTGGGGGGATCCACAGCGATGCGGCACCGCCATCGTCTGTCATCCACACCGACCCGTACGGGATCGCGCTGTGTAGGAACAGACCCCAGAGGCACCGGTGCTGGCCCATGCGCTGCTCAGGATCCGGGAACGCCCAGCTCCAGGTTGGGTCGTCGTAGAACGCCCGCGCGAACAGCTCAGCGATTCGATCCGCATCCGCGTCGGTCACCTGACGAACGCCTGGCGGCGCGCCGGCCGAACTCCCAATCTTGCTCGAGCCCAACTGCTCCTCCTTCATGTCGCCGGTGTGGCAGCAGCATTCTGCCGCTCGTGAGCCGACGCGGCCAAACCGTCGACGCCGCTGTCGTGACGTCCGCTTCCTCGAGGCCACGAACATCTGTCTCTGACCGCACGAGCACTCTCCCCTGCAACGCGCGGAAACCGCGCAACCCGCGGCGATCGCTCTCGCTCTTCGGCGACTTCACAGCCGGCGAGCGCTTCCGCGACGACGGGATCGCCGCAGCTGGCGGCTCCGTCGCGAAACGCCGCGGGCTCCGCGGCTCGGGTCTCCCGAGTCTCGAAATTGGCGATGTGCGAGACCAGCGCCGTTGGGACAGCTCTGCCCTGCCTTGGGGTCGCGACAGGCATGTCGCCGCTTGCGCCCGCTTCCCGAGTAGCACTGAGCCGGTTGGCGGTTCGAGCAGCCGCTCGTCGTTCAATTCATGACGGATCTCGGCGATCTGGACGTTGCCGGTCCGCCGGCGCGGGCGACGACGTGTGCCCGGTGCGGCTGCAGGCGCTGTCGCGGTCGTCCCGTTCCCGCAGGCGGGCGCGGTGTTCTCGAAACCATGCTGGTGCGGAGCGGCGCCGATGCGCCAATGCATCCGGGCCGTCGGACGGCGGACGTCGCGTGTCGCTCCCTCGTGCGAGCGGTCGGCTCGGTCCACAGAATTCGCGGCTAGCGAGGTTTCAAGGCGAGCACGCGTGCAGGGAGGACGTGGAGGTGTCGGGTGAAACGAACAAGGCTGGCCGGAAGCGGCGGTATGGATTCGGATAGGGTTGGCGTAATCGCTCGGCGAGGCGGGCTCGGGGTAGGGCTCGCCTCGGGGACTACGCAGGAAGGAGCAGAGGTGCTCGAGAGACTCGCGCGTAGGCTGACCTACGCCAACGTGATGTCGACCGTGGCGGTGTTCGGGGTGCTGGCCGGGGGCAGCGCCTGGGCTGCGTCGAGGATCGGCTCCAGCGACATCAAGAACGGCGCGGTAACCACCAAGAAACTCAGCACGGGGGCGGTCACCACCGCGAAGCTGGCCAACAACGCCGTGACGACCGCAAAGCTCGCCAACGGTGCACTGAGCACCGCAAAGCTGGCCAACAACGCCGTGACGACCGCAAAGCTGGCCAACAACGCCGTGACAACCGCGAAGCTGGCCGACAACGCCGTGACCAGCGGCAAGGTCGCGGATGGATCGATCAACGACGCCAAGATCGAGGGATTTAGCTTGCGGTTGCACGACTTGGGCGGCCAGACCAACGACGGCACCCGCGTCGTTGGCTCCGCCATCAACGTGCCAGCCGGCGGATGCGTGCTGTTTGCGCTAGGTCTCTTCAACCCCGCACCAAACGGCGTCATCGGCAGCCTTGTCGTCGGCTACCTCACCGACGGCCAGGGCCACGCTGTCCTGAACAATTCCGGTGCGGTTGTTCCGACGATGGTCAGCGAGACCTCGCAGGGCGGCGCGATACCGAACCTGATGGTCTGCGCAGCCTCGGCCCAGACCGTTCCTGCCGGCTCGGTGTTCCACTACCACCTCATCGGCCCATAAAGACGCGCTCGCTGTCGGCCCCGGCAATCAGGGTCTGCGCTCGGGACCACTCCACCGAGATGCGTGGATTGCCGGGGCTCTAACCCGGATCGTGCAGTAGGCGGGTGAAGGTGAGCGCATACGCGCTGGAGATGGTTAGTGGTGTAGCGGTGGCCGTCGATGAGGTGGCTGTGGGGTGTCGGGGCGGTTCCGCGGAACCGCCGACCGGCTGTTTGGCTCGTTTGCGGGCAGCGGCGTTCGAGGCGGCGGCCGGGAGTTCTGCTCGGTGGTGGGGTTGGCTGACGGTTGGTGTCAGCTGGTGAGGGCTGTGAGCGTTTTCAGCTTTGTGAAGGCGGCGAGCAGCTCGTTGGCCCACGGCCACGTGTGTTGGAGATGCAGCTTCGCGCGGCGTCCGGAGAACGCGAGGCGGGCGGCGACGTGCAGCAGCCGGTAGCGCAGTCGTTTCGGTTCGGCTTTGGCGAGCTCTCCGTCGAGCAGGAGCGCTTGGGTCCAGACGATCAGGTCGTGCGCGAGCATCACGATCTCGGCCCACACCTCGTTGAGCGTGAAGGCCTTGAACGGGAACTTCGCCAGCCCGGTGTCCTTGTCGTCGCGGATGCGGTCCTCGACCCGGGCGCGTTGGCGGTGCCGGCGCTCGATGATCGCGAGGTCCGGGTCGGGTTGGTCGGTGAGGATCGCTTGGAAGCGGTAGCCGTCGTGGTCAGTGAAGGAGAGCTGCGCGCCGGGGTGCGGGCGCTCACGGCGGACGATCACCCTGCAGCCATCCGGCCAGGAGCGCAGATCGAGCCGGTCGGTGATCTCACAGACTTCGCCGTTCTCGCGCTCGCTGCCGTCCTGGTCTAGCGCTGGAACCCAGGCATCATCAGGGATATCGAGGATCGCGGCGCGGACCGTCTCGGTCAGCTCGTAACCGAACGAGAAGCGCATGTTCCCCTCATGGCAGTGATCGGCGAACTCGTGCGTGGCGCCCGCGGAGTCTGCGCGCACGAGAATCTCGATGCTCTCAATGTGCGCGGCGGGGATCTGCTCAAGGCACCGGTCGAGCACCAGCACATGATCGGCTGCGGTGTTGGCGCCGGCGTTCCCGGGGCGGAGCATCACGCCCAACGCCTCGCGGGTCTCATCGCCATAGGCGTGCAGCGGATGAAACCCGTAGCCGCCCTTGTAGTTGCCGGCGGCGTGCTCTTTCTCAGAATGCGACGTGATCAACGTCGCGTCGATGTCGATCGTCAAGGACTCCGGCGCGCCGTGTAGCTCCCAGAACCTGGCCCGCGCCCTGGCGTGCGCGTCCCGGACAGCGTCCAGCAGCCCCGGTGTCGACGCGATCCTCTCGACCGTCCTAAACGCGGTCGAGTCCGATGCCACCGCCCCGAACAGCAGGTCCTGATCACGGGTCGCGCCCAAGTCCGAGACGCACTCGCCGCCGTTGGCGAGCATCACCGCGAGATCCCGGATCACGACTCCCGGGTCATGACCACGACGGCGTTGCTTCACGCCCGCCAAGCGCAGCGAGAGAGCGCTCGTGAGCCCGACCTTGTCCGCGATCTGCCCCAGCACCGCGGTCCCCGCGTGCGACACCAATCCCGCTCCGTCCGCCGTGACTTCTACGGTTACGGGGCGTCCATCACGCATCACCTTCAAGGTGAAACCTCCAAGCTCGGGATTCAGGAACTCGCAATCCCAAGAATCCCTGCTCAGCCGGACGACTCCGCGCCCCCGCACCCCGGGGGCGCGAGTCTTACCGCACGATCCGGGCTAAGCGGGCGACGTGCCCAACTTCACTGATCCATTGCACGATCGTGACCCGCGGACCGCGTTACCCCGACACGCTCGCTCCGCCAGCCCGAGGAGCGCTCCCCAAGGTCGCCCCTTACTGGAGCGCTCCAGTCTTGCGGGCACCTCAGTGAGCCCGAGCAAGAGTTGCGAGATGGACGAACAGCACTCGCGACGACTGCTGGTCCGCGAACCTCTCGATCATCGGGAGAACGCAGAGGCCCTGGCGGGGTCGTTGACGCGCACCCCCGCCTTCGCGCCGCGACGAGTATCCCCGCCGACCAGACCGGGCGACCTGAGTTGCGCGGCAACGAGAACCGCCGGAGCCCCCACGAGGCCCGAACCTTCGCATCCCGAGCGGAACCAGCGGTCTGACGTCGGCGACAAGACGCCTGCTGGTCGTCCGAGGTGGCAGCGTCGAACGGTTTGAGCGACAGCTCGAGGACGTCTGGCCGTCGCTCGAGCTTCCCACGCGAGTGGCCGCGGCAATCCTGAACGCGTAGGATCCCGGCCCATCGAACGCCACCTCGCACAACTCAACATCGGCCTCGCGAAGGGGCCGATGGACGGTCCGGTGATGGCGGGCTTCAAAGGCCGGCGAGCTCATTTAGCCAAAGACCGTGGCCATCGGATGGACTGAGTAGCGATCCAGGTCGGTGCGGGCCTCAGCTTGCTCGGACGCCGAGAGCCCGGCGGCCTGCACCCGCCCGACCATCTCCGGCCGGCCCCAGAAGTCCACCTCATGCCCTCGACACTCGAGCGCCTGGCGACGCCAAGGCTCGGGTTCAGATTCCCGCCTCCGTCTCAACATGCCCACAGAACGCGCGCCATGACTCATCCCTCCTGGTTGTTGTCGGTGACAACGCCGCGGATGAGGCGTCCGACCACCAACTCGGCGTCCGTGCGGTCGAGTCCGCGGTCCCGCCGCGGCAGTCTCCACACATATACATCGCCGTGGAACACGCGGTTGGGGTCGTCGGTCGCCTGATGGACGCTCTCGCGGGTGATCCCGGCGGCCTGCCAGAGGTCCGCGTTGCTGTCGTAGGTCGTGGACCACGCGTCATAGTCGCTGACGCGATTCAGGGCCACCAGGGTCACTGACATCGGGTACTCCTATGTTGGGGTTGTCGGCATTGTTCGCGGGCTGGGCCGAGCAGTTCTGACGAGCGTTGGCGGTCGGCCGTCAGGCGAGTTCTGCGACGGCTTCGGCTGCCGGGGTCGGCAAGGCGTGCGGTGCCGGCGCTTTCGTGCCGATCAGCTTGGCCGCGATCACGGCACCGACCGCGGCTACTGCGGCGCCGATCCACAGGGCTTCGTGTAGGCCGCTGACGAAGCTTGCGCTCGAGCCGTGCCCGAGTGCAGCGCCGGCCGGGACCAGCACGCCGTAAGCGGCGACGCCGACGGCGATCCCGCCTTGGCGGAAGACGTCGTTGACGCCCGCTGCGAGTCCACTCTGCGCATCGTCGAGTGAGCCGAGCGCGACTGCGGCGAGCGCCGGGTTGAACAGGCCGGTGCCGACGCAGACGACCAGCACCCCGGGAAGCAGCGCGAGCCAGGACGAGTCCGCCTGGGCGAAGATCATCAGGGTCAGGCCGGCGGCGGTCAGGATCAGACCGGCGACGATCAGCGCCCCGGCTGAGATCCGCTTCGAGAGCTCGGCGGTCGCACCGGACACGACGAACAGCAGGATCGTCCCGGGCAGGTACACGAGTCCGGCGTCCAGCGGCGAGAGGTGCAGGATGTTCTGCAGGTAGAGGGTCGTGTACAGGAAGAGCGCGAAGAACGACGCCGACATCGCGAACACCGCCAGCTGCGCGCCGGCGAATGCCGGCAGGCGGAACAGGTGCAGTGGCAACATCGGCTCGCGCGCGCGGCGCTCCACCAGCACGAACGCGACGAGCAGGGCGGCCGCGCCCACGAGCTCGGCGAGGATCTGAGTGCTCCCCCACCCCAGCTGGTTCCCGCGCAGGAGCGCGAGGACGAGCAGGAACAGCCCGCCGGCCAGCGTCGCCTGCCCCGGCCAGTCGAGCCCGCGCGGTGCCGGGTCGCGGGATTCACGCACCCACACGAATGTGGTGGCGAGCGCGAAGGCGCCCAGCGGCAGGTTGACGAGGAAGATCGCCTGCCGGCTGACCCCACTGGTCAGCGCGCCACCGATCAGCGGTCCGAGAGCGAACGACGCGCCGATCGTCGCGCCGTAGACGGCGAAAGCTGTCGCCCGCTCCGCGGCGTCCGGGAACGCGTCGGCGAGGATCGCGAGCGAGCTCGCGAACAGCATCGCCGCACCGATCCCCTGGATCGCACGTGCTGCGTCGAGCAGCGCCATGCTGCCGGCCAGCGCGCAGGCGAGCGACGCGACCGTGAACAGCCCCATGCCGATGGCGAAGATCTGCCGCCGGCCGAACCGATCGGAGAGCGAGCCGGCGCTGAGCACAACACTCGCCAACGTGAGGGTGTACGCGTCGATCACCCACTGCACGCCGGACAGCCCGGAGTGCAGATCGTGCGCGATCCGCGGCAGCGCCGTGTTGACGACGGCGATATCGAGCATCAGCATCGCCGTTGCGACGCAGACGAGCGCGAGGGTTCCGTGTTTGTTGAACATCTCGATGCCTCTCTCTCCCTGATCCGAGTTGCCTGGCGGCCCGAGGGCCGGTTAGAGCTCGTCGAGCGTGGGCGGCGGGCCGAGGATCTCGACGCCGTGGGCTCCGAACAGGCGCGCCGTCTCGGACAGTGGCGGCATCACCATCTCGGTCGGCGGCTCGGCGCCGGAGACGGGGATGCCGAGCGAGACGAACAGCTGCTCGACCCCGGCGGGACTGTTCGTCACGAGCATGCGCGCGCTGTTTGAGCGGACGATGTTGGTGTGCGGGACGTCGCGCGGGGCGAACAGGAAGTCGCCCGCGACGAGGTCGTACCGCTCATCGCCGACGAGGATGGTCACTTCGCCCTCGAGGACGTAGTACGTCTCGTCCTCGTTGCGGTGGACATGCCACGGCGTTGCGTCGCCGCGCGGGCCCGCGATCTCGAACTGCGCGAACGCATCGCCGGTCTCGGCGCCGGCGACCTTGACGGTGACCCGGCCGCTCTTCCACCAGACGTCGGCGAGGCCCTCGCCGGAAACGACGCGGTACGGCTTGGTGATCGGCTGGATGGACATGGCACTCCTCCGGTTGAGAATCGCTGTCCCGTCACCGTAGGCGCGCCCGTCGCGTGTGTCTCCTAGAAGTCCGCTACGCCAACCTGATGATTTGCTTACTCGGCGTCCGTGGGCGCGTGAGCGGCGCGCATCGGACCCGCCGTCGGCACCTCGCTGAGGATGCACGGCGCGCCGACATGCAGCGCCAGCACACCGCGGCCGACGCGGTCGAGTCCGATCCCACACTCGAGCACCGCCAGACGCTTGCGCAGCACGAGCAGACGCGCTTCGAGGTTGTCGTTGCCGGGCGGCAACCCGAGCCGCTCGTCGAGCCGCAGCTCCCGGTTGGTGAACGAGACGCGACCGTCGGCGTCGTGCTCGCGAAGCAGCTTCCACAGAATCCGGCCGGGCACGCCTTTGACCACATAGGCGCCGTCGACGAACACGCTGTCATCAGCCTGATAGTAGGTGACGGCCAGCGGCTCGCCACCTGGTGCGGGCGTCGGCGCCTGGTCGGGCGGCGCGCTCTCGCCGCGATCCGCCTGCAGCACCGCGAGCACCCCGGCGAGGTGGCCGCCGAGGATCCGCAGCAACCGCTGGTTTCCCGGTCCGAAGTCGCCCGCGCGCTCACTCTCCAAGAACAGCACCCCGGTCAGCTCGTCGTGCGCGACCAGCGGAACCGCGGCGACACTGTCGACGCGCTCCAGACCGGGCAGCGCGATCTCGACGTCGGAAGCCTCGCCGCCGCTGCGGCGGATGCTGTCCTGGATCGCGGCGTTCATCGAGCGGCTGCGCGTCATGCTCGGTATGCACACAACCCTTCGCCGCTGCGCCGCGATCCCGATCGGGCCGTAGCCGAGCGGAACCTCCGCTCCGACCCCGGAGGGCAAGTAGCCGTTGCTCGCGACCGCGAACAGCCGATCGCCACGCTCGTCCGCGGTCAGAAGAACCGAATAGCCAAACCCGAACAGATCATCAAGGGCATCGAGTCCCACGCGTACCGCATCGGCGTACTCGGTGCAGACCGACAGCCGGCGGATGAACTCGTCGAGCAGAGGGAGCATGTCGCGCTCGGCACGACGCTCCGCCACGATCGGGGCACTGCCGCCGAAGGGCTCGCAGGCGAGCACGCTGTGGATATCGACTCCACGCAGTCGGAAGACGCCGGTCATCCCGGTCATCGAGGCGATCGCATCGAGATTCGTCTCGACCGCGTCGAAGATCGGCCCCTCGCTCTCGGTGCGGAGGTAGTGCAGGTCGAGCGCGAACTGATCGCCGTTGGCAGGATTGACAACGATCACCTGCGCCTGCGGGTTCTCGTCGAGGTTGATACGGGACTTGTTCATGAACTGCCGAGTCAACGCCACGCGCTCTGAGTCCACGTAGTGGACGATCGACACGATCGTTGTGTTCGGCACCCCATTTGCCGAACAGGTCGTCACCCACGACGGGAACACACCCTGGAAGCAGGGCATGATCGTCTCGAGCGGGACCGAGAACTCGCTCACAAGCGGCGACCCGCGGTCGGACCCGGGGTCTGGTCGAACCCCTCGTCGATCGCGACGCTGATCAGGACGAGGGTCGTCGAGCCCTCGAACATGCGATTGGCAATCTCGGGCGGAACCCCGATCCGCTCGCACCCGGCCCTGAAGGCGCCGACATGCCTCTCCACCCGCCCCAGGTCTTCAGACCCCGGCTCCCCCAGCACCACCGCAACACCCTTCACCTGGACAGCCTTGGCAATCGTCGGCGGACTGAATCCGACTGCGACCGCCCCATTCCCCTCCAGGTTCGCCCGCATCGCCGAACCCTCCGCCGCCGAGACACACAGCGTCAACGACCGACGGTCCGCCGACACGTGCGGCCCCCAGGCGCGCGCGAACACGGGCCGCATGATCTCGTCGCGGGTCGCGACCCCGGCCGCGACACCGCTGTGAACGAACTCAACGAGCTCCGGGGTAAGAACCGGCGACGACTCCGACAGCTCCACGACGGAAGAACCTACACCCCCGAACGACCCCAATGCGAGCTGTGGTGCAGCGCGCCCGCGAGCGCTCACACCATCGACGGCGTCTAAGCAAGGCCTACGCCCTAGTGTGCCGTTTGTTTAAATCGTTTGTAGTGCGGGAATGGTGGGGTCATGCCTACTCCTACTGCTGTCGCAATCGAGTTGTCTGATGATGAACGGGCCCGTCTCGAGGCCTGGTCGCGTCGCCGCACGACCGCGCAAGCGCTGGCGTTGCGCTCGCGGATCGTGTTGGCCGCGGCGGAAGGCTTGTCGAATGGGGAGATCGCCGAGCGTGAGCGGGTGTCGCGTCCGACGGTCACGAAGTGGCGCAACCGGTTCTCTGAGCGGCGTCTGGAGGGATTGCTGGACGAGCCGCGGCCGGGCCGGCCGCGGACGGTCACCGATGAGCAGATCGAGTCGATCGTGACCACGACCTTGGAGAGCGCGCCCAAGCACGCGACGCACTGGTCGACGCGGTCGCTGGCCGCGCATCTGGGTGTCAGCCAGGACGCGGTGTGGCGCACCTGGCAGGCGTTCGGGCTCCAACCCCACCGCCAGGAGAAGTTCAAGCTGTCCGCCGACCCGCAGTTCGTGGAGAAGGTGTATGACATCTGCGGGCTGTATCTGAACCCGCCCGAGCGCGCGGTGGTCTTGTGCGTGGATGAAAAGAGCCAGATCCAGGCGTTGGATCGCACCCGGCCGATCCTGCCGATGCTCCCGGGCACGCCGCAGCGCGCGACCCACGACTACACGCGGCACGGCACCTCCAGCCTCTATGCCGCGCTGGACCTCACCACCGGGAAGGTCATCGGCAAGCTGCACTCCCGCCACCGGGCGATCGAGTTTCACAAGTTCCTGCAGACCATCGACCAGCAGGTCCCCAAGCACCTCGACGTGCACCTCGTCTTGGACAACAGCTCGACGCATAAGACCCCGAAGATCCGCCGCTGGCTCGCCGCCCATCCCCGGTTCGTTGTGCACTTCACCCCGACCTCGAGCTCCTGGATCAATCTTGTCGAGCGGTGGTTCGCTGAGCTGACCAACAAGAAGCTGCGCCGCAGCGCCTACCAGTCCGTCCGCGCGCTCAACGCCGACATCCGCGCCTGGATCGAGAACTGGAACGAGAACCCACGCCCGTACGTGTGGACCAAGCCCGCCGAGCGGATCCTCGAGTCGATCGCCAGATACTGCCAACGAATCAACCAAACGGCACACTAGGGGCTGGCGCACCGGGCGCGGGGGCGTTAGCGTTCGCGGCGGGAGTGTCCAAGGAAGTGTGTAGGCATGACCGAAGAGGACCGTCATGCCTTCAACCAAAGAAGAGTCAGTTGTTGGAGCGAGGGTCTGTAACCGTGCTGGCGCTGGCGAGCCGCTCGGCGAGTCGGCGCCCCGCCTGGGATCCTTGGGGCGAATGGAGGACGATCTGCGCCGCAAGCTTCCCGACGAGCTCGTCGACGAGCTGTTGACCGGCGCGGACTCGAGGAGGAGATCCTCGGACCGGGTGGGCTTTAGAGTCAGCTCACACAGCGGCTGGTGGAGCGGGCGATGGAGGTCGAGTTGACCGATCATCTCGGCTGTGAGCGCCATCAGGAGCCGCCAGGCAGGAGCCGGAACACGCCCAACGGCGCGACGCGCAGGGCGGCACGGCGCGGTTCCGGTGCTCATACAGACGATCGTCGGTCACGGTTGCGGGCGCTCGGGGTTGTGCTTCCGGCGACGAGGTGGTCTCGCGACCGTAGCCGCCGCCAGTCTTGCGGTCGTGTTAACGCGGGTACAGCGGTCCGATCGCGGTGTCCGCCGTACGCCCGGCAGGCTCGACAGGCGCGCTGGTGTCGGCTGCCGGCCGCCGCGCAGGCGGCCCATCGGTCGCTCGTCCGGGCGCCGGCCACAGGGCTGCTGCGATGATGTCTGGGTATGGCGGCCGGGCTGGAATATCGGCACGTGGACGTGTTTGCTGACGTGCCGTTCGCGGGCAACGGGTTGATCGTTGCGTTCGGTGACACGGCGAGCGCGTCGGTTGAGGCGCTGGTCAGGCTGACCGCTGAGATGCGACAGTTTGAGCTGATCCTGGTTGATCTCGAGCCGGCGGCGGGACGGGTGTCGGCGCGGGTCTTCACCGCCCAGGAAGAGTTGCCCTTCGCCGGCCATCCGGTGATTGGTGCGGCTGCCGCGCTTCACGAGCGCTACGCGGTTGAGTCGGCGCACTCGTGGCTCTTTGTGATCGCGGGTCGTGAGATCGTCGTGCGCAGCGAGCGAACCGAGCGCTACTACAACGCGGAGATGAACCAGGGGTCGCCGGTTCTGGGACCGGCACTCGGTGATGCTGATGAGGCTCGTTTCGCGCGAGCGCTGGGCCTCCGCGGCAGCGATCTGCATTCTTTGCCCATGCGGGTCGTGTCCACCGGGTTGCCGTACTTGATCGTTCCCGTCTCGCGCGGGTTGGAGCGAGCGCGGATCGTGGTTGAGGACCTTGAACAGCAACTGGCGAGCGTGGGCGCGAGGTTCGTCTACGTGTTCCACCCCGAGGAGCGTGAGGGTCGTACGTGGGACAACGCCGGGGCGGTCGAGGATGTCGCTACTGGGAGCGCTGCCGGACCTGCTGCGGCGTACCTGGCAGCGCACGGACTCGTCGCGGAGACCGAGCCGGTCGCGATCAACCAGGGACGGTTCCTCGGACGACCAAGCAGGATCGCGGTGACGCCTGACAGCCGTGGCGAGCTCTGGGTGGGCGGACCGGTTGCGCCCGTCGCCCGCGGCGTTATCGACGCGCCCGTTCCGACTGGCGCGCAGGCCGCCTCAGGCGCGTAGGGGAGTGTCTTGGAGCAGCTCACGCACGACGTGCTGTCAGCCGCGATGAGATGAAGGAAGGCTTCGGCGCTCGATCGTCGCCGGGGTCGTGGTCCTCGCCCTCCATGCAGGGGTTCCTGCTTGCAGATGTGTCGCATGCCGGCGGCTGGGAATCGGAGCGGCGTCGCGGAGCACGGCACGGCTCGCGTGGAGATTGGTCCCCCGGGGCTGGAAGGATCATTGCGTGCTTTGTGTCTTGGGCTGTATGGATCCAGGCCGTCAGACGTCAGGTCGCCAGACGAGGTCTTGCCGGCCTGTAACCGACGGCCGGTTAGCCCGTTCCGGCGTGAACTGCCAGCCGTCAGCAACGAACGCGCGACAGGTGGATGGAGCGGCCAGCATGCGTGACGCGGTTCTGACCGCCGGTCGTCTTGGCCGAGCGTCCAGTTCGCCGGTCCGTGAGATGCTCGCGCTGACCCGGCGAGCCGGCCTCGTCTCGTTCGCCGGTGGGCTGCCCGCACCGGAGTTGTTTGACGTCGTCGGCCTTCGCGAGGCGTTCGACACAGTGCTGCGGGACGAATACGCGGGCCGCGCTCTGCAGTACTCCACGACGGAGGGCGATCCGGCGTTGCGCTCTCTGATCGCGGAGCGGCTGACGACGCGCGGGCTCGATACCGAGGCGCAGGACATACTCATCACCACTGGCTCGCAGCAGGCACTGACCCTCGTGGCCGCTGTGCTGCTGGAGCCGGGGGACAGGGTGCTGGTGGAGGAGCCGTCCTACCTCGCTGCGCTTCAGAGTTTCGCGATGGCACGCGCGGTCGCTGTGCCCGTGCGCTGCGACAACGACGGGCTTGACCCGGATGCGCTTGACGAACTCGTGGCCGAGCATCGCCCGAAGCTGCTGTATACCGTGCCCACGTTTCACAATCCGACGGGACGGACGCTGCCACTCGCTCGCCGCCAGGCGCTCGCGGCTGCGGTCGAGCGCACAGGCCTGTGGCTGATCGAGGACGACCCGTATGGCGAGTTGCGCTACGACGGCGAGGCGCTCCCCGCCGTTGCGTCGCTCCCGGAGGCGTCCGCCCGGACAGTCGCGCTGTCGACCCTGTCGAAGATAGCTGCACCCGGCCTGCGGCTCGGCTGGGTCCGTGCACCCCGTACGTTGCTTCGTTCGCTCACGATCGCCAAGCAGGCCGCTGACCTGCATTCCTCGACCGTCGACCAGGCGGCCGCGGCACGATGGCTGGCCACGAGCGACCTCGACGCGCACGTCGGCCGCTTGCGCGCCGCGTACCGTGCCCGCCGGGACACGCTGCTCGAAGGACTCGAGGCTGCGCTGCCGCCCGGGTCGACGCACAACCGCCCGGAGGGCGGCATGTTCGTGTGGGCGCGACTACCCGGCGGCTGGGACGCCACCGCGCTGCTTCCACGCGCTCTTGAGCGCGACGTCGCCTACGTCCCCGGCGCCCCGTTCTTCTCGGGCCGCCCGGATCCCGCGACCCTGCGCCTATCGTTCACCGCACACCCGCCCGAAGCGATCCGTCGCGGCCTGGAACGCCTGGCGCGTGCGCTCACCGGCCCGTAGATCGACCCGCCACCCAACAGCCAACTCAGTCCGAGTCGGTCCGCCGGCGGCATTTCGCTCCGGTCGCCTACCGCTCCCTCCGCAAAGCACCGCCGTCCTGCCCAAACACCCCTCGGCAGACCTTTCTCCGGCGCGTCGCTTCCTGAAACCGGCGCACGCTCCGCCACGGTGCCGCCGGCGGGAAGTGTCCGAGCTCACGATCGCGTTGGCGACCCAGCGCGAAGCGCGATCGCCTCTGCCCTTGTGCAACGCGCCAGCTCAGCGCCGGTGACGGTCGGTGGCGCGGGCGAATCCGAGTTGTTGCAGCGTGGCCGCGGCGAGGCTCGAGTGGTAGCCCTCGTTGCCCATCAGAATGACGAGGTCCTCGAGCCCGGAGGCGCGGGGGAGGCGGTGTTCGCAGGCGGGGTCAAGGCGGCATTCAAGGACGTTTCGCGAAATCACGAGCGCGTTGGGGACCACGCCGTCGGTGGCGATCTGCGAGTCGGCGCGGATGTCGACCAGCGTCGTGCCGGCGCGGATCGCCTCGAGGGTGGCGAGCGGGTCGAGCCTGTGCAGGTTGCGACGCGCAGCGTTGAGGAGTTGATCGATCGTTTGTTCGCGCCATCGTGAAGGAGGCTACGCCCGCGACACGCCCGGTATGCCGCGGGCGGCGTGCGCCAGCCGGCTCGATCGGCTTCCCGCCGCTCCGCGGCTTCGGCGAGGTGCGCAAGCGCGTTGCCAGGTGGGCGCGAGCAGGTGCGCCCCGACCACGACCCCGCCGCGCAACCGGCAGGCGAGTCACGGAGTCGATCATTTGGCGGGCGGCGCGGTGGTCCCGGACGTGCTGCTGCCGGCGTTCTGGTAGATCGTCGGGCTTGCCTTGTCGATGGGCTTCACGAAGTGGAAGTCGGCGATGGCGGCTGATGGGGCAGCCGCGGTGACGAGCACGGCGGTCGCGGTGGCGACGATGCGCTTGACGGTGGTGGTGAACATGCCCGGCTCCTTCGTGAGACGTGAACTCGATGTGAGCCAAACGGTACGGCCGGGGCGCCTCTCGATCATCGGAAGTCCCACCCATCTTGCGCGCACGGCTCCCCACCTTGGTGGCTCAGCACGCCATCGTCGGCTCAGCGAACGCGGGATCTGCCTGTGCCTCGTCCAACAGTTCACCCCGTCTGCGGCGTCCGCCGCGCCCCACAAGACCGACCGACCGGACCGACTGGCCTAACTACTTCCCGCGGAAAAACTCGTGAGATACGAAACGGCCGCGGAGTGGTCTCGCGCGGCCGGTTCGTAGTAATGGGTTGCTCTTGTCGAGGGAGCGGTTGGGAGTGTTTCACCGGGTCCGGACGGCGAGTGTGTCGGCGTTGTAGGCGAGGATCGCCCACTCACTCCAGATCTGCTGGCCTTCGTCGCCTTTGAGGCGGCTGCGGTCGATGCCGTAGCGGCGTTTGAGGTGGCTGATGCGGCCCTCCGCGCCTGTTCGGTAGCGCCGCAACCGGCGGGTCGTGCGTTTGGAGGACGGCTCCTGGCGGCCAGCGATGAACACCTGCTTGGGAGTCAGGTCCTCGAGCGCGCTGTTGGTCGGTCCGGGCATGAACCCACCATCGAGCGCTACCTCCCGCGGGGATATCCCGAGCCGCGTCAGCTCGGCGACGGTGCCGGGCAGCAACGCGTTCTCGGCACGGCTGCCCAGTGCACTGGACGCCGGCAGGATCAGCCCGCGCGCGCCTGGCTTGGTGTTCTCGGTCACCTCCGCCAGCTGGCTGACGTAGCCAAACTCGGTTGGCTTCCCCAGCTTCCCCTTGCGAATCGGCCTGGCGTCCGGATCGAAGATCGAGACGATCCGATCCTTGATCGGCTCGCCCGCCACCCGCTGGCGGATCTGCCGGGCGACCTTCTCGCAGCGGTCCGCCAGCTCCTCCAAACCGGCGGCGGCCTTCAGCTTCGCCTTCGCGCCACGCCCTCGTGCCTTGCGCCTGGCGAGGGCCGCGAGCCGGCGCGCTTCGGTGACCGAGCGCTCCAACAACTCCCCGGTCTCGCTGGTCAGAGCCAGCACCTCTTCCTTGGCCTCGCCGGAGCGCCGGCGGATCGTGCGCGAGATCGCACGCAGCTTGCGGCCCATCGACTTGGAGCGATCCCGCACCCGCGCCTTCTTCTCCTTGAGGAGCCTGGCCAGCTTGCGGCCCTCCCGGCCGAGCGTCTTGACCCCGGCCGACGCCAACCCCGCGTCGGTCGGGTAGCGCACATCCGCCTCGATCACCGTCGAGTCGATCCGCACCGCCCGCGGGCGAAAGCGCTTCTCCCGGCACGCCTTCACGATCAACGCCCGCGTCAGCGCCGACACCGTCTCCGGGCCGATCCGCCGGGTCAACTTGCGGACCGTCGACTCGTCCGGCACCCGCTCGCTCAGCGAGATCCGACAGAACCGCCGCAGATGAATCGAGTCCGACACCTCCGCCACCAACGTCCTGTACCCCCACCGGTAGCGCTGCTTGAGCACCATCAAGCGGATGTAGGTCTCCATCGCGATCGTTGGCCGCCCCTCGGTCAACACCAGCCGCCCGGTCTCCCGGAACTCTTGCTGCCAGCGCTCCACAATCGGCCACAGGAACTCGTGATCGGATAGCAGCACATCCAACGCCGCCAGATCCTCCGGCAGTTGCCTGACCTCGATCGGCAACGCGTCGTCCCACAGGCACTCCGGCTGGTCCGCCAAGAGCGTCAGCATGTACACCTCTTTCGACGAAGAACCCCATTACTTGCAGGGAATTCTGATCGTCACACCGGACGGAAACCGCCCGGTACAACCCCCTACTTATTCCTCGGGAAGTAACTAAGCCTCGATCCACCGTTCTGTGGCGGGGAGTCGTCCGAGGCTGAGATTTAGATGACCTCCTGAGCAGGCAGAAAGCTGTCGTATGCGGCGACGGCGGGCCTGCACCAGGAGGTCACCCATATGGTGAACGGTCTGCCGGACGCGACGAGGGTGCTGTTCGATGACGAGCGTGCGGTCGCGAACGCGGGCGTGATGCTGCCGGCGGTGCTTGCTGGCCGGCTCGGGATCGAGGCGCTGGTCGATCGAGTGGTTGATCTCGGCGATCGGGAGGGGGCGGCGAACCCGGGGCGCAAGGTGATGAGCTTGGTGTCGGCGATGGCGCTCGGGGCGGATTGCATCGATGACTGCGATGTGTTGCGCTCGGGGCGGACCCGGGTGGTGCTCGGTCACGGTGTGGCGGCGCCGTCGACGCTGGGGACGTTCCTGCGCGCGTGCACTTTTGGGCATGTCCGCCAACTCGACAGGGTGCTGGCCGAGTGTCTGTGTCGCGCGTGGGCGGCGGGCGCCGGACCGGGCGAGGAGCGGCTGATCGTCGACGTGGACAGCTTCGTCGGTGAGGTCTATGGATACGAGAAGCAGGGCGCCGGCTACGGGTACACGCACAAGCGCGGGTATCACCCGATCCTCGCGACGCGTGCCGGGACTGGCGAGGTGTTGCATATCCGCGCCCGCAAGGGCGCGGCGAACACCGCCCGGGGCGCGCTCAGGTTCGTCGAGGAACTGATCCCTCGTGTCGCGCGCGCGGGCGCGAGCGGCCCGAGGCTGTTGCGCGCGGACTCTGGTTTCTGGAGCGGCAAGATCATGGCCCGCCTGCAGGCCGCGGGCTGGAGCTACTCGATCGGGATCACCCAGCAGAAGCACATCAGGGCCGCTGTCGCGGCCATTCCCGAGCAAGATTGGCAGCCGCTCGCTGACTACCCCGAGGGCGGGGAGGCGCAGATCGCGCAGACGATGCTCGGATCCCAGCGGCTGATCGTGCGGCGCACCCGCTTGATCGGCGCCCAGGCCGAGCTGTGGCCCGACTGGCGCCACTTCGGGTTCTTCACCAACCGCACCGACGCGATCGAGCTCGTCGAGGCAGAGCACCGCCAGCACGCGGTCGTGGAACTCGCAATCCGGGACCTCAAAGACCAGGCGCTCGCGCACTTTCCCTCCGGGAAGTTCCTCGCCAACGCGGCGTGGACCGTGATCGCCGCGGTCGCGCACAACCTGCTGCGCTGGACCACCCTGATCGGGTTGCCCAACACGACCATCCCGACCGCCCGGACGCTGCGCCGCCGGCTCCTGAGCGTTCCCGGCCGGATCGCGCGCACCGCCCGCCAAATGACCCTCCGAATGCCCGCCCGGTGGCCATGGGAGACACAGTTCCTCACCGCGCTGGAGCGCCTCCGCGCCGTGCCGCCACTCACCTGAAAGCTCGACCCGACGGTCACGACGACGATCGGCGCCGAACCCCGGCTTCAGCCTGCCCGCAACGCCCCGGCCACGACGCCGCGACGGCTTCAACTGGCCCGACCCGCATCAACACGGCCGCTCCCGGCGCGCTGTTCCGCGCTCAACCCCCCCAGACCGCGTCCCTACAACCGCCCACGCCCGAACTACCGGGCCTGCACGATCAGAACAGTGGATCGAGGCTAAGGCCGCCCACCTACGGCCTCGACCCGACAGGCGCCCCGACCGGCCGTGCACTTGACGAGAAGGACATTCCCCGAGTGGCACCCCGGCGACCGCTTTCATTGACCGGCGGCCCAGTGTCCGCGCGAGTGTAGGAAATCGCTGCAAGCCCAAAAGCGGCGCTCTCCCGATATCCGCCGACCAGCGCAGCTTGACCAGTAAGCCCGTTGCAGCAGTCTCCGGCGTTGCCGACCAGGGCGCTGCTATGGCGCTCATTGCAGACGCCGGGCGCTGGGGTCGAGCGGGGGGACGCGAGGTACGCGGGGGCTCCACGAGTGCTGACGTGTGTCTTGCAGCCTGTGCTCATGGGTGCACGGCTTGCGCAAGTGCTCGGCAAACACTTAGCTGGTGCTCGCCGCGAACAGCTGCCAGGGGTCGGGCACGCCTTTGAGCTCGGCGAAGCCGCGATCTTCGAACTCGATACCCGAGCCGAAGACTAGGTCTGTGACGGTTCGAGACACGAGCACCTCATCAGGACCAGCGAGAGCCGAGATACGTGCGTAGGCGGCCTCGACCAGCAGCCGGCGGGCGTGGGTGGAGCCGGCCTTCGTGATCGACCCGAGCGCCGGTGGTGTGCTCTGACGGGACGACCCCGAGGTAGGCCGAGAGCTGGTCGGGATGATCAAAGCGGTCCCACTCGCCGATCTCAGCGCAGAGCCCCAGCGCGGAGAGCGTGTCGATCCCGCGCAGGCACCGCAACCTGGCGACTGTGTGCGCGCACGGGACGCTCACAGCGAGCTGGGCGAGATCGGCCTCGACATGGTCGCGGCGGGCGATCAGGACGTCGTGGGCGTGCAGGTAGTCAGCCAGCGTCGCCTGCGAGGCATGATCGGCGAACCGCACCGAGGTCAGCCACGAGCGATGCTTGCGCGACCATGTCTCACCGGTGCCTTCCCAGTAGATCTCGCGGCGCAACAGGAACTTTCCGATCCGGTTGCGGGCGCGCATCAGATCCACGCGGATGTCCTCGCGGCAGCGCACCAGATCGCGCAGCTGCTCACGCTCCACCGACGGGATCGTGACCAACGTCAGCTCGCCGGCCGCCAACAGGCGGGCCAAGCGGATCGCGTCACGCTTGTCGGTCTTAACCCGATCCTGAGACGGGCGCTCGGTCTTGCCCGGCGCGCAGACCGCGATCTCGATCCCCTCCGCCAGAGCTCGGCGCGCGAGCCCGTAACCGGTCGGGCCCGCCTCATACACCATCCGCGCCGGGCGCTCCACCCCGCGCAACCACGGCAACAGCTCGTGCGGGCGGCCCACCACCCGCCTGGTCAGAACCTCGCCCGTTCCCTGGTCGAAGATCGCGATCGTCGACTCGCGCGCGTGCACGTCGAGACCGACCCAACGGATACCGTCAGGCATCGGCGCTCCTCTCGTAGACTGTGGGCCCCGCGCCGAGGGCGCAATCCTCAGCGCGAAGACTTACCCCGCAGCCTGCGCGGGGAGTGCCGACCCCTTCGACACACCACAGGCCGGTCCTCCATAGTGTCTAACGCGATCGTGAGCTCAGCGACGTCGGGCCGAGCAAAGCGATAGTCCGACGCCGGCGCGCCCTCCGCCTCCTGTCGGGCGAGAGCATGAGCGACAGCGCACGTCGCCGCCCATGCCCGCCGCACTCCCGCGCATCCTTCCGCGGGAGGCGCTGCGCTTGCGGCCCGGCGGTAGTGTGCTGGCATGAGCGATGACAGGCTCCCGGTCCACGAGCCTGCGGTCTCTGAGGAGCTTCGGCAACGTGAGATCGAGGTCCTGCAGGGGCTCTTGGTCAGCGACAAGGTCGACCAGGACACCTTCCAGCGCGCTCTCGACGAGCTGTTGGGGGCTCGTACCGATGCCGAGGTCGCCTCCGTCGTTCGCAGCCTGCCGCCTCCCGTCGCATTCACTCCAGCCTCGCGGCGGTGTCAAGAGCCGCGGGAGATCTCCATCTCGATGGGTGAGGTTCGCCTCGAGGGCCGCTGGCAGGTAGGCAGTCTCACCAAGATCAGCACGGGCATGGGCTCCGTGACGATTGACCTAACCGAAGCCGAGTTCGACGACTGGGACGTCGAGATCGTCGTCCAGGTACACATAGGACAGATCACGGTCATTGCTCCTCGGGGTCTGGATGTTCGACAGGTCGGGACCAGCGGCGCTGTCAGTAGCGCCCTCGAGCAGCCAATTCCGGGCTTCCCGGTCGTGCGTCTCAGCGCATCCTGCGACGTCGGCGCAATCCGCCTGATGCATCCAAAGGAGAAAACGACGCCCCGTCGGGGGTGGTTCCGGCGGCGCCGCAAGTCCTCAACTCGACCCTGAGACCGACTCTAACCCCGCATGCACGCGCAGGGACACGCGCGCTGGGACCTTCGCTCGACCGATGGCCCCTCCTTCAAGAGCACTCGGTCGCTGGTGCTCGCGCATCTCGCTGACCATCGCTCTCCCTGCCCCAACGGCGAACGCGATCGGATCGGCTACGACGAGGCGATCGGCAGATCGGACTGATTGGTGCCGCTGACGCTCGTGTTTGTCCCGGGAGGGAAGTCGGCTCGAATCGGCGATGACTTCGGGCCGTATCTACTCGGTCGCGCCAGGGCTCAACTGGCGAAGTTCCAAATGAAGCTGAGCTGCCGGTGTTCGGCGCCGGTGCAGCTCTCCGCTGCTGGCAGCTCGATAGGGGAGGGATCGACGCGCGGAAGGATCCTCGTCGAGCGGCACGCGTAGCCACGCGTGGAGAAGATCGGGCCGCCTGGGGTCAACAGAATGCTGGCGCGCTGGATCGCGTGCTTGGCCTGCGCGCAGGTGAGGTGTAGCACCTCGACCGGGGAGACCTCCACGCTCGCGACCTTCACATCGAGCGAGCACCTGGTCCAGAAGGTGATCCGCCCCCGCGACACAGCCCCGGCAGAGCTTGCGAGCGCTGTCGCGACCGCAGCGCCCAGCGCGAGCGCCAACAGTGCCCGGCGTCTCGGTGGTGCAGTGAGGCGGCGACATCCAGCGAACAGACGGCGAGGGGTGCGGCGATCCATGTGAGCTCCTTGATGGTGAGGCGTTGAGCCTACGCGGACAAAGGGCGGGCATCAGGGAGTCAGCGGAGCCAGCGGCTCAGCGCATACCGGCAGGGCGGGCGCGCCGACGAGGGTCTCGCGGGCGACCGCGGCGATCGTCCCGATCCTCCTGACACGAAGCTCGCTCTCGCATTCGTCCAAATCCGAACCGTGCGCCCTGGGCCGCCGGGATCGCATTCGTCGTTCGGGCAGCGCCCGAGCGGGGGAGTCCTATGGCGACGGAGGACGCGTTGCACGGTGCCGACGTCGCACGCGCGCTCTGCCACGAACGCGATCGCCGGCCGCGCGATGACCGCCGCGATCGCCTTGGCGACCAGGCACTGGCGCGGGTGGGCGGAGATGGGCGCGGCGGCTGACGATCGCCTTGGCCCGGCCTTGGGCGACGAAGCCGACTTCCCCGCTGAGGCGAATTGGAGGGCTCTGCGGCCGGGGACTTTCGTCTGGGTCCGTGGGTGCGAACTTGACGCGGTCGCGCGGGAAGGTGTGGATCTTCGATCAGCGTGGATCTTCGATCACAACACGTGGAGCAGGTATACAAGCGCCGCTGCGACCTGAACGGCCGCGAACACAACGACGGTCATCACCATAGCCAGCAGGGCGATCCCTGCCCGTTGGGTCCAACGGGCCAGCCGCGTCCGCGCGATAAGCACAGCGGCCGACGATCGGACCTCGAGCGGCGTCCGATGCTCCGACACGAGCGCCGCGCCGACCCGCTGCTCCCAGCGAATAGTCATCCGCACGGCCTCCCGTCGCGCGCGGATCCGCCACCACGACAGGCGCCGGCATCGCCGGTGCCAGTAATCGAGCGACTCGACTCCATCATCCAGATCCGGCGGCGCGAGCAGCCGCCCCAACAGTTGCTCGTCTGTCGATCCTCGGTGGCTCATGCTGTCCCATTTCTAGCGTCGCCCAACCGATATGTCGAGCACATGCCGGAGTCTGGGCCATATGTCACGATAGACCAACACGGACTCGATACGTAGAGACTGCCGTCGCGGCTCCCGGGCTGCGGGCCCGAGATCGCGACGCGCAATGCGGCCGGCTTAGCGTGCCGCATCTGGTGTGCCGGAGCTTGGCCCGCCAAAGCGGATCCGCGCGCGGCGCAACCTCACGCGCTATTGCGCATCCGGGATCGCCGACGCGCGGGCGATGGTCCACAGCGTGTTCGTGCGGTCCTCCTCGGCCTTCGCGATCACCCCGCCGCCGCGCCGACGCCTCCCCCTCGGCCGTGGAGCCGGAACTGATGCCGACCGCGCCCGAGAGCGTCTGCTTGCTCGTCGGCGGCTAGTACCGAGTTCTCGCGGAGTGGCGCCTGGCCGCCTGAGCGCTCGTAGCTGACCGGGAGGGCCAGTGACAATCGTGCCGAAGGCGGCGGAGGCGCCGTGGTAGGGTCGCGCATCGTGGCGAACGGGACCCGCCCATTTTTCGCATGTCGTATTGGGACGCGAGGACTGGCTGGAGTCCTGGTGGTGCTGGCGACTCTCGCCGTGTGCGCGCCCGCCGGCGCGGTGCGGGTACGCGCTCCGACGTATGGGGAGACGATGGGACTGCTGCGGGCTTTTGTCCGCGACCGTGGCAGGCTCGGACTGCGCCAAGCGAGCCCGCGGATCACAGGCATGCGGGTCAGGTCCGACGGCCATTACGCGGCCGTGTTCTATGTATGGCTGAAAACGAGCCGTAAGGCGACGCGCGCCGGCGCCAGCCCGCGCGTGCGCCTGCTGGAGAGCGGGAGCGGTGACTACGACATCCAGCGATCTACCGGAGGGTGGAAGCCCGACCGTGCCGCAAGCGAACGTTTACGCGGCGTCCGGCTGACGTTGTGGGACGTAACGTACTCGGGCTCCGGCACGGACAGCGTCGACGCTTTTCGACACGGCGATCCCCAGAGTAGCCCGAACTGCCTCGCGCCGGACCAGACCGTTTCGGCCGGCGCTTCCTACCGTTTTGACCAGACCTGGTCCGAGCTGTCGCGCGGGACCGGGTCGCTCGGCTCGGGCAAGACGTCCGGACACGGGACTTACTCACTCAAGAACCTGCCGGGCTGCGACAGCGGAGATGGCACCAATTGGAGCGCGAACAACGTGACCTGCTCGGTGGACTGGTCGTCGACCCCGGCTGCTCCGCCGGTTCAGGCGCGGATCTCGGAGAACGTAGATCGGCACGGCAATCACGAGGTGCGCGTATTTGCTCCGGTCCCTGAACCCCAGGGGGCCGGTTCTGACTGCGCGGCGCCGGACACCTGGATCTTCAGCTCGAGCTATGGACCGGTCGTCCCAGACCACTCGATCCTCGTGCCGGACTCGTCGCTGGCGGGTTCGAGTTCGTTCACCGTCCGCGTCGGTCAGAAACACACGGAGTCATGTTTCTACCTTGCGATACCGAGCCGATGCAGCGAGGGCATCACGTGGACGGGGTCGGTCAGATTTACGCCGGGTGCGTACCAGGGAGCCGATCGGTTGCGCTTTGCCGAGGGCCCCGACAACGACAACGTCTACGGGACGCCAGAAGGGATCAGCCGGCCCGTGCCTCCTCAGCCGTTCCAGATCACCGATCTCTTCGACGACATGCTGACCCTGGCCGGCGACCTTATGTACAAGTAGCGAGGGCGGCCGAGCGCCCACCGGGAGTGCTCATCCCGCTCTCATCGGCGATCCCGAACAACCTGAGCCAGATCAGGAACGCGAATTCGCGGCGCTCAGGCAGAACATTGCGTCGTTACGTCGTGAGGTCGGTCGGCACGCTGACGCTGCGGTCAACGAACCGAACAGCACCTTCCCGAGGAGGCCCATGCCAATGTGATTGCAGCAGCATCTTCGTACGATGCTCGGCTATCGCTTCCATCCTCGAGCCGTCCAAGACGCACGATTGCGTTGGCGACCAGGCAGTGGCGCGGGTGGGCGGGGATGGGCCCGCGCCTGATGACCGCCTTCGCACGGCTTGAGCGGTGAAGCCGCGTGAGGGGTCGGACGCTCGGGGGCCAGCGGCAGCGACTGCGGCTACGGTAGGCGGAGGCCGCCGGTCGCTGCGACGTACCCGGTCTTGCTCGCGTTCACCGCGAGCCGCTGCCCGCGATGGCGAACGAGGGTGAACGTGACGGTTCCCCCGCCGCCGGTCGCGGCGTGATGGCCGGGGATGGTCACGTTTGCAGCGGGGACCGGTACGCCGGCGTCGGTGACGGTGACGGTGAGCTTCACTCGGCGCGTCTTCTTCAGAACGGTTGCCCAGGTGTTCAGCGACAGTCCGGGATGCACTTGCGTGTGCCAGTAGGCGGTCGATGAGCCGGTGGTGAAGGAGCCGAAGACGTCGAGCGCGCCTGGGCCGGCGTTGCCGAACAGGTGCCATGCGGCGCTCGTTCCCGAAGGAGCCGGTCGGGAGACGGAGGCGCCGAACGCGCTGACCGTGGGATTGGAGCGCCGCGCGACGAGGCGTCCGCTGGAGGCGTTCCAGAAGACCCATACGCGCCCGGCGTCGTCAACGGACAAGCTGACGTTCGACACCCCGCCTCGGTCGGATGCCAGCACCGTCGAGTGCGCGCTTCCCACCTTCCACAGCAGCACCCTCGTCGTGGTCGGGTATCCGCCGGGGTACGCGACATACACTCCGGGTTTCCCTGCCGGGCGTCCGCTGGCGGGCGTGCGCTGCATCTGCACCGAGCTCTGCAGCGTTCCCCCGTAACTGGTCGCGCTGCCCGGCATCAGCAGCGGTGTCCCGACGGGGTTGCCGGTTGTCGCGTCGATGCGGCGGGCGTGCACGCCCGGATGGGTGGTGGCGTTGGAATACCAGACGAGCCATGTCGCGCCGCTGGCCCCGTCGACGGCGGGTTTGGAGTAGTAGCCGCAGCATCCGCCCAGCGCCGCCTGGAAATCTCCCCCGGTGGGGAAGGCCGGGTCAAGGCCGGAGTGAACGGTCGTCCCGAACGTCGTGTCCCATGAGGACAGGAGCCCGACGCCGGGTGCCCATATCGACGAGACGTCATCGGAGCTCCCGGGGCCGGGCGCGAACGACGCGGGCGTGACGGCGAAGGCGGTGTCGGCGGAATCGCGAACGGCGAGATTGGCGCCGTCGTGCGCCTCGCCGGTGATGACGTGCTCCTGGCCACCGAAGGTGATGCGCGCCGTACCGTCGGGTGACACGGACATGTCGGGGTTGCCAATACCACCCCAATCCGAGGCCACGGTTTGCGAGCCGATGACGGACCCGGCGGGATTGAGGGTTGCGACAACAAGGTCGTTATGGGCGGGGTTCGCAATCGCGGGACGGCGGTAGGCGAAGTACAGATTGCCGCCCGTGGCGCGCCCCAGCCCCGCCTCGTCGATGCTGGCGAGATTCGACGACGACACCCTCGCCCAGCTGTTCGAGCCGGCGGCGCGGGCGATCGACGGGACGGCGATCGCGATGAGCGCCGTCAGCAGCGCCGTGGTTCGGGGGGCGAGCATGAGCCTGGTTTCTGCACCTTGGTGTGTAGCGCATGGCGTTCATGTCCGTGTGCCATCTTGGCCGAACGGATGACGTCTGGCCCGAGCAACACCATTCCGGAAGCTGCCCAGGAGCGATCATGCGGCGCTCGTCGTCGCACGATTGCATTCGTGTTCTCGCCGTCCCGACGCCAGCGAGCGCTTCGGCGACGAGCCAGGTGATCGCTGAAGATCGCCGTCAAGTTCTCCCGCGCCGTGGCCGCGCCCGCACAGTCACCCGCACCATCACTCCGCGCGGCGCTGCCGCCGATGCCGGCCGGTCAACCCGAGCTCCATCCGCTCCAGCGCGCGACGTCGATCGCCAGCACCGCGCCCACCGCGCGCTGCTGGGGATAGCGCTCGGCCAGCAGCGTGATTGCGTGCTCGGCCTCGGCCGTGCCGGCTTCGAGCACGCGTCCGGTTCCGTCCGCCCTCACCCACCACAGCTTCGACCAATCTTCGTCGTAGTGGTCGACGAGCAGAGAGACCCAAGGGTTGGCACGGACGTTGCCGAGCCGCCGCAGCTCGGTCGTGCGCTTGGGCTTGTCGTCGATAGCGCTGTAGACCGTGTCGCTGTGCACCGCGAAGACGATCGGCACGAGATGCGGGCGCCCGCTCGGATCGATCGTGGCCAGCCGGGCCACGCGCGCGGCGGCGAACCGCTCCCGCGCCTGCTGAGGGGTCACGCCTCGCCGGTGAACTGCGCGATCGCGGACTCCCAGCGCTCGAGTGCCGGCACGACGGCGTCAAGGCCTCCGGAGGGGAGCCAGTGAATCGCGCGCCGGCAGCCCGCGCCGGTGAGCCGTTCAAGCACGCCTGGGTCGGCGGGCACGCCGATCGGGATCACGTCGATATGCCGCTCGGCCCTGGCGCGCAGTTCGGCCGCCCGCTCGGCGATGTCGCCACCACCACGGCCGTAGTTGGGAAACCAGGCGTCGCCGAAGGCGAGCACGCGGTCCAGCACGGTGGGACCGTTGCCGCCCACGAGCACCGGCGGGTGCGGGCGCTGGGCGGGCTTGGGCCAGGACCAGATGCGCTCGAAGCTCACGAACTCGCCGCTGTAGCTCGCCTCGTCATGGGTCCAGATCGCCTTCATTGCCTCGACCCGCTCGGCCATCAAGCGCATGCGGGTCCGGGGGTCGGTGCCGTGGTTGCGCATCTCCTCGCGATTCCAGCCTGCGCCGATGCCGAACTCGAGACGCCCGCCGGAGAGATGATCGACCGAGGCGACCTCCTTGGCGGTGGTGATCGGGTCGCGCTCCACGATCAGGCAGATGCCGCTGCCGACGCGGAGCCGCGACGTCGCAGCGGCGGCGGCGGTGAGGGCGACGAACAGGTCGTAGGTGTGGAAGTACTTCGGGGGGAGCTTCTCGCCCCCGGGCCACGGCGACTCGCGGCTGGCCGGGATGTGCGTGTGCTCGGCGAAGAACAGCGACTCGTGTCCGCGCTCCTCCACCAGTCGTGCGATCGCGCCCGGGCTGAGTCCATCGTGGGTGGGGAAGTAGCCGACTCCGAAGTCCATGCCCCTGAGTCTAAAGTCAGCCGTCCTGCCCCTGCTGCCGAAGCGTTCGACCTCGAGGATTGGCACCAGCTCGTGCGCCGACGGGGTCGGCGCAGCGAACTGGCGTCAGCCCGGCCCGGCGCTGGCTCGCGAGACCGTGGCCATGCTCGAGCTGTTCGACGAGCTCGGTCTGCGCTGCACGCTCTCCTGCTCGGGATGGCCGCCCGCGCTCACCCTGAGCTCGTGCAGCGGATCGTCGAGCGCGGGCACGAGCGCGCCGGTCACGGCGACGGCCATGTCCTGGTGTTCGGTCAGAGCTGTTGCGAGTTCGAGGCCGATGTTCGCCCGGCCTGCGCGGCCATCGAGGAGTTCACCGGCAAGCGGCCGGTGGGCTACCGGGCGCCGACGTTCGGCGTGAACGCGATGTCCCGTGGTGGCCGGAGGTGCTGATCGCGCAGGGCTTCGCCTACGACTCGAGGCCCTCGGACACTTGCGTGATCCCGGAGCGCGTGGCGGTTACACCAGGCCCGCACACCCTGGCCGGCGGCCGGCTGTGGGAGTTCCCGATCGCCAGCTGGCAGGCTGGCAGCCGGTCCGCGTGCCGACCGGCGGTACCTCGTACTGGAGCCTCACGCCGACGCCGGGCTTGGGTCCTCAGACACCTCATTCGCGCCGCGACGCGAACGTCGCACGACTGAACGACTGACGTGCCTCGCGCGGAAACCGCTTGCCGCAAGCGAGTGCTTTCGCTGCTGCGCCGCCTTTGATCGGACGATGCCTATGGCGAGAGGCTGTCGGAATATCGGTGCTGTCTGGTGGGTTTAAGACACTTCTGGCATGGCTCGAGAATTCGCTGGGGTTGACCGTGGTCAGTTGTTGTTGATGCCGCCGTCGTTGGTCGAGTGGCTGCCTGAGGATCATCTGGTCTGGACGGTGCTCGGTGCTGTCGATCAGATGGACCTCGGCTGTTTCGCTGAGCGGTATCGGCTGGGCGCGGCGGGGCGCGCGCCGTTCGATCCAGCGGTGATGGTGGCGTTGTTGCTCTACGCGTACGCGCGCGGGATTCGGTCCTCGCGGGGGATCGAGCGGGCGTGTTGGGAGGACGTGGCGTTCAAGGTGATCACGGGGATGCGCTGCCCGGATCACTCCACGATCGCGGAGTTCCGCCGGCGCCATGAAGCGGAGATCGCCGGGCTGTTTGACGAGGTCCTTGGTTTGTGTCGGGAGGCGGGCCTGGTGTCGGTCGGGGTGATCACGATCGATGGGACGAAGATCAAGGCGAACGCGTCGATGGATCAGAACCGCAGCTATAGCGGGCTGGTCAAAGACATCCTGCGCGAAGCCGAGGAGACCGACCGCCGTGAGGACGAGCTCTACGGCGACGATCGCGGGGATGAGTTGCCCGAGCCGCTGCGCAACCCAGAGACCCGCCGCCAGGCATTGGCGGACGCGAAGCGTCGCCTGGCCGAGCGCAAACAGCGTCCGGCTGGTGAGGAGCCCAAGCCGGAGCCCGAGGAGCTGGAGATGGATCTGGAGGCTGCGGTCATGGGCCGTCCGGTGCTACGGCGCGGCGGCCGGATCGAGTGGCTCCGGGTCGCGCGGCGCGAGCTGGAAGCCTTCCGCACACGCCAAGCAGCGCCCGTCGCACGTGATCGCGATGACCGGATGATCGACGCGCTTGAGCGGCTCGAGGAGAACCATCGGGTGGACCTTGCCGCGGTCGAGACCTATGAGCGTTGGCGCAGAACGGCGCGGGATACGAAGGGTCGGGTGCTGAAGGGCAACAGCAAACCGTTCACGGCGCCGGAGCTACCGGAAGGAGTGATCAACCTGTCCGATCCGGACTCCAGGGTGATGCGCACCCAGGGCACCCCACCCCGGCAGGCCTACAACGCGCAAGCCACCGTCAACGACCAGCAGGTGATCCTGGCGGCGGAGATCACGAACGCCGCCCCGGACTTCGGACAGCTCGCGCCGATGTTCGAAGCAACGATGCGCCAGCTCGCCGAGCAAGGCGTGAGCGAGACCCCGGAGGTGGTGCTCGCTGACGCCGGCTTTTGGCATCACCCGCAGATGCAGACCATCGAGCAGCAGGGGATCGAGGTGCTCGTCCCGCCGGACGGCAACATGCGCGAGGGCAAACGCCGCGGCTGGGAAGAAGGCGTCTACCAGCAGATGCGCGACAAGCTGAGCACCGATCGCGGCCGCAAGCTCTACGCCCAGCGGAAGATCACGATCGAGCCGGTATTCGGGCAGATCAAATACAACCGGCACATCGACCGGTTCATGCGAAGAGGCAGATCGGCCGCCCGGTCAGAGTGGCGACTAGTCACAGCGACCCACAACCTCCTCAAGCTCCACAGCCACTGGATCGCCACCCCGGCCTGACACCGCGGGTCGCCGACCCACGCGCCCCGAGTTACCGCTCCACCGACGCCGCACGCAAGGTCAGCTTTCTCGCTCGTTGCGCATTTTCCGACGGCCTCGCGACGATCGGATGGCCGGGTCGGGCGTGTTCGCCGGCAGTCTTGATCGGCGCCGCGAGTCTCGAGATTGGCGACAAGCGCGTCTCTTGCGATCGCGGCCGGCAGACCTGTCGGCGCGCGAAAGCGGGGCCGCGGATCAGTCGCACCGCACGCGGTTATGCGTACACGCCGCCGACGCGAAGCGGGTGCTTTGGACCGACCGTCACGACGACCGGCGGGGCGACGACGCCGCGGGCCTCGCTCGTGGCGACATGCAGGGCCGGTCTGATCTGAGCCGAGAGGCCTCTCGCCGCATGAGAGCGGGGCGGCGGATCGGGTCCGCCGCGACGGCGTGAGCGTAGCGCAGTCGCGGGAAAGCAGGCGTTCGGACCGACCTGCCAGAGCCCTGGGCGGTGAACAAGGCGGCCGACCCCGCAGGTGGCGAATACCAGAACTCCGGTCCCCAGCGGTGTGGGTCGGGCGCGGTTGTCGGTGGCTACGGCGGTCATCTCCTGGGCATCGCCGGTAAGTGGTCGTCCGAGCGCGTGCGGTCGGAGCGCGCCCCGCGCTGCGGCCGGAGCTCGTGTCATGGCGTCATCACGCGAGATGCTCCGTGTGTCCGCACCGACCGGCGCCCGCGCGCTGGGCTAGAAGACGTAATCGCCGACTCCCGGTATGTCTATAAGCCCGCCCGAGACTTGCATTCGTGCCCGCACCAGGCATCCGGCCAACCGGCAAGCTGACTCCGTAGTGATCGCGAAACATGCACGCTGCGAGCTTCGCCTAAAAGGCTCGTGCGTCGAGATCAGCGGTCTGCATACGTTTTAGGCTGGTCCAGTTGCCGCGGTCGGTAGATCGGGCGTGGTGAAGCGCTGCGAGAGCGTCGTGACCAGGTCGACGAGCCCGGCCTCGCGCGCCTGTGCACGTTGGCGATCCGCTCCGTTGGCCGCGGCCAGGCGTCGGATCTGGTCGAGCTCTGCGGGGCAGCCGAGCGCCGCGGCGTATGGACGGCATCGCTCTAGGAGGGCGTCCACGATCGTTGTGATCGGGACGAGCTCTCGCTTCACGGGGTCGATCAGTTTTGCCTGCAGCCCGTCGCGGGCAGCGAGGAAGCGGTTCTCGGCCAAAATCTCTGGAGCGGTGGCACCGTTCGGCGGCTCGCTCTCCAGCATGAGCGGTGCCAGCGACTGGACAAGCGCGATTAACGGCGTGCTGTCGGCGACGCTCGATTGGGCGTCCATCACCCGCACCTCCACCGTCCCCAGCGGCGGCTGCAAGCGTACGTCCCACCACAAGAAGCTCGGATCCGGGAGCGCGCCCGAGGCGATCAGGGGGTCCACCGCCTCGATGTAGTCGGTGTAATCGGCGAATCGCCGGGCCGTTCCGGTCCGGGGAAAGCCTTGGAAGATCACTGTGCGTGCCGAGGCGAAGCCGCTGTCGCGCCCTTGGCTGAACGGGGAGTTCGCCGACAGCGCAAGCAGCACCGGCACCATCTCACGAAGGCCGTTGAGCAGCCGGACCGCGTCCTCGGGCTCCGGCACGCCAATGTGCACGTGCAGCGCCATCGTCGGCTCTCGCCGCGTCAGCATGCGCATCGAAGCGGACACTCTCCCGTAGCGCGCCCCGCCGGAAACCCGGATCTCGTCTGTCCTCGCCAGCGGATAGGTGCCGGCGCACACTGCGCATAAGCCCATCTCAGTCAGTTCCCGAGCCAGCTGGGCGCGGAGCGTCGTCAGCTGCGCTGCAGCCCCCGCGACATCCCGATGGATCCCCGTCGCCAGCTCGATCACTGAGGCATGCGTCTCCGGCGAGGTGTGCTTGAACAGCTCGCCCGAGAGCCGTGCAAGGACCGCGTCACCGGACGGTGCCGGCGAGTGATCCGGCGTCCGGTCAAGAAGCATCAGCTCCTCTTCCACCCCGATCGTGTACCGGCGCTGCGTGCTGCGATTCCACCGAGCCCACCACGGCTGGACGCCTTCACCGGCGTCGTTGAGCGCTTCGCTGGCTCGCATCGCCACCGCCTACTTCGCACGAGTCGATGGGACGGCCCTCTGTACTGACGCGCGCACGCCGTTGGCCCGGCTCCGTCGGATATCCGAGCGGTCCGCTGCAGCCCGTGATGCCTGGTCGGTCGCCGGGCTCTGCGCACTCGGCGCGAAGCCCCCGCCGTAAAGCTCGATTGTGGGCAGCGGAGAGGAGAACAGCGTGATCGGGACCCGCCCACGCGCCGCGCATCGCGGGCAATGCTCGATCGCCAACCAACTGGGCCTCGGTCTGAGGCTCAGGCCACAAGGCGGACAGTTCAGGAACGCCACCTCGCGCGCGCTCGCGGCCGGATCGTGAGCACCCATCACCAATCACCCCGGTTGCTTCGCCCGCCCCAGGGAGACGCCGCAGCTGCGCGCGATCGCGTCCGCCGGCCGCGGCCCGGCCAGGGTCGTCGGCGTGGCGTCCGCACGATCGGACAGCATCACCGGTAGCTCCCGTCGTTCGCACCGCCGTGAGCGGTGGGCGCCATGCAAATCCTCGGGTCTTGCGCGTTGGCGCCGAGGCCGACCGTTTGGGCGACCGCGGCGGCCGCGCGCTCCTCGTCGGCAAGCGCGGAGACGTAGCGGCGGTAGAGCTCGGCGCGCTCGCGACGTCCCCCCGCCAGCCATTCGTTCCACGCCCGGGTCACCTTCTGCGCTGAGCGCCGCCAGGCCTGCCATTGCCGTGAGAGCAGCTGCTCGCGACCATCGCTGGCTCGATCGCCCGGCGGCGAGACGCCAAGTTGGCTTCGGCGTCGTTTCTTGGAGCCGAAGAACATGGCGCCTCGCACCGAGTTTCCTGACGAGTAGCCCCTCGTTCGATCAGCTGTCCGAGATACGGTGGCCGTAGGCGATCAGGCCGTAGATCGCGAGGATGTCGAGCGTGAAGATCGACAGCGACCAGAACGGATACGCCGGGATCATCATCAGCTGCACGATCGCGTTACCGGCAAGAACGACCACGCCGACCCAGCGTGAGAACTGATTCTTGACGAACACGCCGCAGCCGACCGCCCACTCGAGCACGCCGATGCACAGCACCACCCAGCCCCAGGTATTGAGGCTGCCCGCGATGTAATGGGCGTTGGCGGTGAAGAAATGCGCGTTGCCGATCGCCGCAAGACCCTCGATGAAGTTCAGGGT
Organism: uncultured Solirubrobacterales bacterium; assembly: GCA_963752905.1. Classification (GTDB taxonomy): domain Bacteria; phylum Actinomycetota; class Thermoleophilia; order Solirubrobacterales; family Solirubrobacteraceae; genus Palsa-465. Next base: position 100,229 of record CAVWAC010000011.1, on the reverse strand, counting down.
CCCGAGCATCAGCAGCAGCACACCCGCGAACATGACCCAGCCGTAGCCACGGTCGTCGTCGGCGTAGTAGTCGCTGCTTGCCTGCACCCTGGCGCCTCTCACTTGCGCCGGCTGTTCGGAAGCTGGAGAAACACTCATGATGCCTCCAATGTTTGACTGCCTGCCGCGACCGCCACGCATCGACGAGCGCCAGCATCTGTTGGAGCTAGCGTCTCACCGCCTGACGGACCGAACATCCGTACAGCCAGACCATCAAACCATCGGCGAATTACGGATCGAGAAGACGAGATAGCGGCCGCAGATGCTGGAGATGGCGCAGCGCTCGCGGCGCTCAGTGACCTTCGGAGCAATCGTGACCGCCGTGGCGCTCCGAGGTCTCGGTGATAAAGCACGACACGGATGGCCACGCGACCCGCTCGAAGGCCACGAACCCCTCCGTTGAGAAGAGCCACGCAGGCGGGGAGCGGCGATCGGCGGCCTCACCGGCGTGTTCTTCGGTCCTCTTGGTGGCCCACATCGGATTGCTGGTGCGGGCGGCCTGGGGGCGCTGGCGGTCGGGCGATCGGTGCGGGGAGCGGAGAGCGCGTTCAAGCTGGGGACGACGCAGCGACCGGCGGCCACGACAGTAGAGTGGCAAAGACGATGAGCGACAACCGGATCGACCGCACTGTGCTCCCGATCCGGCGCCGGCTTCAGAGCGCCTGCATCAGCTCGGAGAACGCCGGATGCTCGCCGAACATACGCACCCGCGCAGCGGGCAGGAGAAACTTCCCGGCGTCCGGAGCTGCGAGCGCACACCTCTGTTCGGATCGCGAAACCGGAGACCGACGGGGCCTGCCGGGAAGTACGGAGTGTGGATGCGCTCTGGCTACGGTTGATGGTCCAAAGGCACCGGCGTAGCGTCGAGGCATGCGTGGTTGTCCCGCGCGATTTCCGCGACGGAGAAAGCGAGGTGTCGAATGCCAGCAATAAAGAAGGAAGAACAGGCTGGGCCTGCCGTGAACATTCCGGTCGCCGGACGCGTTCCAATCCCGCGTGTTCCTGTGCCCTCCAGGCAAGATGCGATCTACTACGGCGGACTTGGCGCGATGACGGCGCTCGAACTGATCGAGTGGCCGGTCACGCTGGCCGTGGCGGCGGGTTACGCCCTTGCCACCCACGATCGCCACCATGAAGATGGACAGTAGGAATTCGTGGGCACCTGATCGCCAGCCGGCGGGCACGATCGCGACGTGAGCGGATCCGAGGACCCGACGGTTGGTGACCGGGACGCGCGTTCGACCGCTGGTTCGGCGGGAGAGGCGAGCGAGGGTCTTGGCAGTGAGTTCGCGCGCCTGACCGCCAAGGCGGTGGGGCGCGCTCGCGAGGAGGCCGAGGACATCATGGCTGAAGCGCAGAGTCTGCGTCGGGAAGAGCCGTCGGTCGGTCGCCGGACCGTCGTCTACGGACTCGCGGGACTGCTCAAGGCCGGCGACGTGATCGCCGCCCGTGCGCGTGATGTGGCCGCCCAGGCGAGGGCCATCCAAGCGGGCGCTCGCGCAGCGTCGGCGCGCCCAGAGGATGCCGCCAGCACGCACGATGTTCCGGGCTCACAGTCAGACACCGGCGGGGATGCGTCATCGGCGGCCGGCGTTGACCGTTCGCCGCCTGGCTAAGCGTCGCTACCTTTGCGTCGGGATGACGTGGCCCTGTTCAGCGCTCGCCCGGCCGGGAACGTGTGCGGACCGAGGGGATACGGTCACGCCCGCTTTGGTAATCCACCTCTGGCGCCGACATGCCCCCAGTAGTTGCTGAGTTGCGAGTGGTTCACGAGGCGCGGGGACGGCTGCGCGTGCATCTTCGGTCGTGGAGCGGCGCCGGGGCGGCTCGGCTGGAGCGCGACCTGCTTGGGCTGCGGGGCGTGACGGCCGTGCGGGCGAGCCCAGCGACCGGCAACGTTCTCGTCTGTTTCGACGTGGACCGCGTCGATCGCGAGACGGTGATGGAGCGTCTGCGCGGATTGCGCCTGCCGCGTGCGCGGGCGGCCCCGCCCGTGGGGCGCACGCGCGAACGACCGCGCTCCACGCCGCTGCCACAGGTGCTGGGCGAGCGCCGTGGGCGCAGACGGCGTGTGCGGATCACGGTGCGCGGCCTTGACCGCGACCATCGGCTCGGGGCTCGCGTGGTGCGGGAGCTGGAGGCGATTCCCGGTGTCGAGCGAGCCGTGGCCAGTCCGCTGACCGGTCGGGTGCTGGTCGACTACTCAGAGCACCTGGTCGACGTAGAGGACCTCGTTGCCGAGGTGACGGGACTCGAGCTGCCCGAGCTTCCTGGCGAGGATCGCCCCGCGCACCCGCTGGACCCGGCGCCGCTGACCATCAGCGCTGTTCGCACGGTGGGTGGGGCGCTGGGTCTCGCTGTTGTCGCCGTCCGCGGGCTCGCTGGCGCTGAGGGGCCGCCAGTCAGGGCCGGCGCGGCGGAGGTCGCCGCAGCGGTCGGCGTCGTCGAGGGCGCGCCGCCGGTACGTGAACAGCTCCGGCGGTTGCTGGGCCGCAACCGCGCCGAGGTCTCGTTGAGCGTGCTGGGGGTCGCGGCGCTGACCTTGTCAGGAAGCTCGCTCGGCCTCGCGACATCCGCAGCGGGCGCGCTGAGGGTGCTGACCGAGGCACGGGCTCGGCGCGCGGCCTGGCGTCGCTACGAAGGGCTCCTGGAGGGTGCTCCCGCGGCGGTGGCCGGCGCGGAGATCAGGCTCGACAGCGGGGCACGCATACCGCTCAGCGGCCGGATCGTCGAGGGCACCGGTACGGCGCTGGCACCCGACGGGCTGCCGGTGCCGGTGCGTCCCGGAGGGCTGGTTCCCGGGGGCGCTCGCGTGTTCGGGGGTCCGTTCGTCGTCGAGCTGGAAGGGGAGCGAGCGTTCGCACCGGCGCCTCGTCCCACGTCGATCCGTCCATCCGCGCTTGACCGCTACGTGGGCTTGATGGGACCGGTGTCGCTGGGGTATGCGGCGCTCACCGCCGTCCTCACTCGCTCGTGGCGCCGGACGTTCGTCGCGCTGGTGTTGGTCAACCCGCGTCCGGCTCTGATCGGTGCGCAGGCGGCGGACGCGGGTGCCTCGGCGCGAGCGCTGCGCTCGGGCGTGATCGTGGTCGGGTCGCGACCGGACCGCCCGATCGCGCTTCCCGATGTCGTCGTACTCGACAATCCGCGAGTCCTTGGCGACGGGCTCGAGCTGACGCAAGTCCTCGCCCTGGACGGGGCGCTGACCCGCGTCGAGGTGGAGGGGCTCGCGGCTGGGATCGCAGGCGCCGCCTCACTGCCCTGGGGCCGGGTCTTCTCTGAGGGCAGGCGCGAGGAGGTCGTTGACGCGCACTTCGACGGCCGGCGCGCCACCGCCACGGTTGGCGACCGACGCTACGCGCTTGCGCCCGCGACACCTCGCCAGCTCGAGGCGTCTGCCGCCGATGAGCCGGGCGCACACTGGCTCGCGCTCACAGAGCAGGGGCACGCACGGCCGCTTGGGCTGATCGCGCTCGTGCCGCGCTTGGCTGAGGGCGTGGGTGACCTTGTCGACGGTTGCCGGCGCCATGGGGTCAAGCTCGTGCTGCGCAGGCACTCCGGACATGACACGGCGCGGGCGATCGCCGAGCGAGCGGGGATTGGCGAGCTCGTCGCCGGCAACTCGGCGGATATCGTGCGCGAGCATCAGCGACGTGGCGAGCGGGTCGCGTTCGTCTCCGATAGCGCTCGCGCTGGCGGAGCATTTGCGGTGTGCGACCTGGCGATTGCGCTCACGTCGGGGCGTAGCGGACATTTTCCGGCGCGGTCCGATCTGCTGGCTCCCGATCTCACTGCCCTGGCCGCGGTCATCGAGTCCGCCGCGCAGCGGCGCGCGGCGATCCGCGATGCGACCGCGATGTCGGTGCTGGCCAACGCGATCGGGGTGGTCTGGGGACTGCGTGGCAGCCCGGAGATCGTTGACGCCACAAACGCGACGTACATCACGGCGCTCGGCGCGATCGCTGACGCGTGGCTACGTCAGCGTGGGGGACGGCGGTCGCTGTCGGTGCTGACCCGCCTCGTCGATCCTCGCCCCGAGCGTTGGGGGCGCCAGAGCCGCGCGGCCGTGATCCGCGCGCTGGATAGCCGCGACGATGGACTGTCCACCGAGCAGGCCGCGCGGCGCGTGCACGAACTGCCCGCCGCGACCCGCGAAAACGGTTTCGTGACCGCGCTCGTCGAGCAGATCCGCTCGCCGCTGACCGGTCTGCTCGCCGGCGGAGCCGCGGTCTCGCTGATGTTCGGCGCGGCCGCCGATGTCGTACTGATCGGGGCGGTGATCCTCACAAACGCGGCCGTCGGCGCGTGGCAGGAGCACGCGGCGGGGGAGGCCGCCCAGGCTCTTGAGCGCTTGGGGGCAGCGTCGGCTCAGGTTCTGCGTGACGGGTCTCCGCGGACGATCCCGGCACGTGAGGTCGTCACCGGTGACGTCCTGCTGCTGGCTTCCGGCGACCGGGTGGCTGCTGATGCGCGTCTGCTGCACTGCGAAGGGCTCGAGGTCGATGAATCAGCACTCACCGGCGAATCGGTACCGGTCCGCAAAGTCGCCAGCGGTGGCACCGACGCGAGTCGGATCGTCCTTGCCGGGACCGATATCACTGTCGGCACCGCGCGCGCCGTGGCGGTCGCCGTGGGCCAGGACACGCGCATGGGCGCGCTTGGTGCTGCCCTGGCCCACGAAGCGAATGGGCAGACCCCGCTGGGCCAGCGGTTGAGTCTCATGCTCCGCCAGGGAATCCCGATCATCGCCGTCAGCGGCGCGTTGATCACGGTCTCCGGGCTGCTCTGGGGGCGGCCCCTGTTGCCACAGCTTGCGCTCGGCGCGAGTGCCGCCGTCGCCGCTCTGCCCGAAGGGTTGCCGCTGCTGGCCGGCGCCGCCGAAGCCGCGGTCGCGCGTCGCCTGGCGTCTCGCAACGTTCTCGTCCGGCGCCTGTCGGCCGTCGAGGCGCTCGGCCGTGTCGACGTTGCCTGCTGCGATAAGACGGGCACGATGACCGATGGGCGCCTCGCGCTGAGCCTCGTCGCCAGCCTGGAGCAGGAGGCCACAATGCCGGCGCTTCTGGGGCCGGAGCTTGCCGACGTGCTGCTCGTCGGGGCGCTCGCAACGCCGCATCCCGAGGCGTCTGATGCCGGCGTCCATCCGACCGACGTGGCGGTCGTGCGCGCCGCCGAGCAGCACGGACTGATGCTCGATCTGGAGCAGAAACGCGAGCGGGAGTCCCCGTTTGACCCGGCGCGCTCCTACCACGCGGCGCTCGTCGGCGGCCGGCTCTGTCTCAAGGGCGCCGCCGAGGTGCTGCTGCCGCGCTGCACCCGTGAGCGCCGCGACGGTCACGACGCGCCTCTGAACGAGCGCGGACGCCGACGACTGCTCGAGCAGGCCAGACAGCTGTCCGAGCGCGGTCTGCGCGTCCTGATCGTGGCCGAGGGGCCGCCGGACGCCGTGCTCGAGGACCCCCAGGAGCTCGTGGCGGTCGGATACCTGGGGATCAGCGATCCCCTGCGCTCAGGGGTGGCCGATGCCGTTCACCGCTGCCAGGAGGCGGGCGTGCGCCTCGTCATGCTCACCGGCGATCACCCCGCCACGGCCTACGCGATCGCCCGCCAGGCCGGACTGATGGCAAGCGACGATCAGGTTCTCACCGGCACCGAGATCGCCGAGCTCGACGACGCGCAGCTTGACCGGTCGCTCGAACGCGCCGCGGTGGTCGCCCGCATTACCCCGCTGGACAAGCTACGAATCGTCGAAAGCCTGCAGCGCGGGGGTCACACGGTGGCGATGACCGGAGATGGCGTCAACGATGCCCCCGCCCTCCGTCTCGCCGACGTCGGCGTCGCGATGGGCAGGGGCGGCACCGAGGTCGCTCGCCAAGCCGCCGACGTGGTGCTGGCCGACGACGACTTCTCCACGCTGGTCGAGGCGCTCGTCGAAGGGCGCGCCTTCTGGCAGAACATCCGCCGCGCGCTTGGGCTCTTGCTCGGCGGCAACCTCGGTGAGCTCGGCCTGATGGCGGGAGCCGGCGTCCTCGGCCGCGACGCGCCAATGACGACCCGACAGATCCTGACTATCAACTTGATCACCGATGTCCTGCCCGCGCTCGGCGTCGCGGTGCAGCAGCCCGAGCATCGCAAGCTCGCCGCCCTCGCGCGCGAGGGCACAGCCGGGCTCGGCACACCACTGCGCGACGACATCCTCCGCCGCGCGACCGCGACGGGTGTTCCGTCACTGGCCGCGTACCTGGTGGCCACACGCGCCGGAGGGCCCGCGCAGGGGCGCTCGGTCGCATTCGCGAGCATCGTCGCCACGCAGCTGGCGCAGATGCTCGCCGTCGGACAGGCCCAAGGCCAGCTGACGCCGCCCGTGCTCGGAGCCGCCGCCGTTTGCGGCGGGGTGGTGTTCGCGTCCGTGGCGCTGCCACCCGTGAACGGGGTGCTCGAGCTCACGCGACCCACGCCGACCAGTTGGGCAATCACCGCCGCGGCGGCCGCCGGAGCGCTGATCATCGGCCGCGTGCTCGCGCCCGCGGGAAACGGGAACCAACTCGTCTGGCCGGACACAACTTCGTCACAGGCTGATCAGACAATCGCAACATAACCGCCGCCCCACGGCCCTACGGTTCGCGCCATGGTTTCCTTCCTGCTCGCCATCGGCGTCCTGGCCCTGGCCACACGCTGGGTGGCATACGCGGCCGCCACAGCTGGCATCCCACCAGCCGTGACCGCCGTCATCACCGCCGTCATCTGATCCAGCCGACCCCGCCGATCCAGGGCGCGCCGGTTAGATCCCTTCCTCCAGCCCTTCGGTCAACTGCCTGACGATCCCATCGCGCGCGTTGTGCTCGATGAAATGCGTCGCCGCGAGCAGCGCTGCGATCGGCCACTCGACGACCTCGAGGGCGACCAGCGCCCCAAGGCCCGCGTACCATGCGACCCGGGCCAGATCGGTATCAAGCGTCGACCGCTCCGGTGTCTGCCGCGTGCTGCGGCTTGGCTGCTCCTGTTGCGTTGCCATCGCTTCTCTCCTTATCTGTGGTCGGCACGAACGGCTCTGACGACTCGGCACACCGGTCGTCGATTCCGTGTCGCTTGTCGAATGATGTCGCGGACGGCCAGCGAGTACGAGGTCGGTCTCCGAACTGGTCCCGATGAGTCAAACGCGGCCGTCTGCGCCCGCGCCGTCCCATGAGCGCCCATTCCCGGCGTGCACGATCACAAGACGTAGATGACGCCATTGCGGCGACGGGCTGGGGCCCCGGCAATCGACCAACCGATGGGGGAACGCGACGTGACCCGATACTCGCCGGAGCCGGGTGGCGAGGCGTATCCCGGCGACTCATTGCCATTTGAGTCCGCGCGGCGCGGCCGCTGGTCGAGCGGGCGGTACCGGTCTCGTGGCCGTGCAACTTCGTAGTTGGAGAGCGCTTTGCCTGTCTCATCATCCGTTGCGGGTGATGACAGCCGACCCGCGGCGGAGCTAGCGTCATCCAATCGCCGCTGATTCCGATGTGAAGGACTCGAACATGGCGACGTCCGAACAGATGATGGGAGCATCGGCTGCACAGGTTACGACGCGGGCGCCCGGCAGCAGCATGCACAAGCTCATGCGCTCCATATGTCCACAACGAGTAGAGCGATTTAGCGACCTCCGGCGTTCGGGGGTCTTTCGCCCCAGATCCGCTGAGAGAGAGAAGAAGGAAGGTGCAAATGAGCGACAAGCAAATGATCGAAGAGCTCGAGGCCGAGGAGTCGATGTTCGTGCAGACCGCGCACGGCATCACGAGCGACGGGACGACTCTGACGCTGAACGAGGTCACACCATCGACGCTGTACTTTTCCGATCGTCCCAAGCGGATCGTTGGACACATGGCCACCACCGACTTCGTCGACCTGTGGGCTGAAGGAGACAACAGCTTCGAGGAGGATCCACCCAACGCGGTGCTCTCGTTCCTGGAGGCCGGCGATCAAGCACCCGAGGACGCGGTCATCGTGATCGAGCGACCGCGCCTGGAGAACGGCAACCTGTCCTACGCCATCAAGGCGCTCGAGGGGACGGTTCCCACCCATACCGGGCCCGTCACCCTGTTCATCGACCCGTTCGGCCGGCCGCTGTCGCCTGTATCGGTGTGCGGAGTGCGGCGACGCGAGCGGCGACGCACGCGGAGGCGGTTCTAGCTGTTCCGCGCTCTAGACAGATCCGGCGCCGCAAGGTCCGCCGTCGTTTTTTGACGCAGCGGCATTCGCCGTGCCGAGCTGGAAGCGTCGCGGTATGACGCGGCGCCGTGCCCACCCCAATCATGCATTCCAGACACTTGCGACCCTCTCGCATGCGACGAGACGGCGTATTAGGAGCTGGCTGCTCTCGACCCCCGCTTTCTCGACCGAGCGAGCATCCCCGGCGCAGGCGGTGGCCCTGCTTGGCGCGGCACGGAGGGCGCCGACGTCGGCCGAGACCGAGTGGGCCAAAGACCTCCTCGCTACTGAAAGCGCGCCTCCGACCACCGCGACCGTCTGCCCCGCAGGCCGCGCTTAGCAGGTCTGGGGAGCCCCGCGGGCTCAGGTCGGGTCGCCGGGAGCGTTTCAGCTCCCGGCTCCCACGGATCCGGGCGTGACAGTCTCCCGTCACCCGGCTCTTCTCATCCGGCTGTTGGTCAATACAGGTAGGAGCGGCGGGCCCAGCGCCAGTGGACGAAGAGGTCGGGCTGTCGTTTGTGCAGCCCGTTCCACCACGCCACGAAGCTGGTCTCGCTCCGTAGCCGTCGATATTTCTTCCCAGCCCAGCGCCTCAGGTAGTAGTTGACGCGCCATAGGAGGGGCAGCAACGCCGACCGGTTATACCGGCCGTAGTAGCCGATCCACCCGCCGACGATGGGGTTCAGCCATCCGGCGAGGTCATCGAGCGTCAGGTCGGTGCGGCGATGGATCCGCATCTCGCGGAGCCGATCGCTTTTGGCTTTGAGCGCTTGCGGGCTGATCGCGGGCAGGAACGCGACGAACGGCTTGCCGGTCCTGCTGCTGAGCGCTCCCCGGGCACGGAACGCGTACCCGAGGAACGTGAACGCGGTGTGCTCGTGCTGACCCCGACGATTATCGTCCTTGCAATAGACGATCCTCGTCTTGGTGGGATGCAGCCGTAGCCCAACCTCGCTCATCCGCACGGCGATCCTGGCCAGCACGTGCTCCGCCTGACTGAGCGTCGTGCAGTGCACGATCGCGTCGTCGGCGAACCGTTCGAAAGGACAGCCGGGGAACTCCCGGGCCATCCACGCATCGAACGCGTAGTGCATGAACAGGTTCGCCAGGCACGGCGAAATCGCCGACCCTTGCGGAGTTCCCCTCGTGCGCTGCTCAAGGGTCCCGTCCGGATGCTGCAGCGGGGCCTCCAGCCACCGCTTGACGTAGAGCAGCACCCAGCGGCAGTCGGTGACCGCCATCACCGCTTTGACGATCAGGTCCCACGGCACCTCGTCGAAGAACTTCTGGACGTCAAGATCGATCGCCCAGTCGTACTTCCAGCACCGCTCCCGGCATGCCGCGAGCGCGTCATGGGGCGAGCGGTCCGGCCGATAGCCGTAGGAGTCCGGGTGAAACCGCGGTTCCACCAACGGCTCCAGGAACTTGGCCACGGTCGTTTGCGCGACCCGGTCTGCGATCGTCGGCACCCCGAGCATCCGGACCCCATCGCCATGCGGCTTGGGAATCACGACCGCTCTCACCGGCGGCGGGAACCAGGTCCCCGAACTCATCCGATTCCAGACCTTGAAGAGGTTGTTCTCAAGATCCTTCTCGAACGCGTCGAGATCCTGCCCGTCAACGCCGGGAGCGCCCTTGTTGGCCTTGACCTGCCGCCACGCCTCCCACACCAGCAGCTTGGGAATCGCAAACGACTTGTCCTTCAGCCTTGTCATGCGTCCTCGCTTCCTCCCAGCACCCCCAGGGCGCTGGTTGTTCGATTCGACATCACCAATGAGCCGGCCCCTTCGCTCCACCACCACCCCAGCGAGCAGCGGCTTCACAGCTACTACGAGCCGGTCCGCCAGCGAGCGTCTCAACCGGTACTCAATGCCTCCAGTTGCCGCTGTTGGCACGCTCCCTCTCGCCGCCCGTCGAACTGACCCGCAGGCCCGGACGGCCGCTTTAGAACACTCGCTTTCTCACGTTCCCGTGCAAGAGCCGCAGACCAGGCTCGCGCCGCCTCTACGCCGGACACCACCTGGCCAACAACGCGGGCAGCCGCCAGGCTCATCCCGGGAACGCAGGCGCTCCCCGGTTTCGATGCCATCTGATTCGAATTTCGACGCCTCAACGACGACACCCGACCCACAACCAGCCGAGCCGGATGCTTCTGGAACGCCTTCCTGGTCCCCACCTGACCGGATCAAGCCCAGCCTTCTCCCGGATCGCTCACCACGACGGTCTTCAGCCAACGCAGCACCGGGTGGTTTGACGCCCACCCCCGCAGGGCCGACGCCGGAGGGCCAACAAGCCTCCATCTCTCGCACAGCACCACCTATGAAGACCGCCTACTCCATCAGCCTCCTTCGATGTTCGTGACACACACCCGCTTCAGAAGTTTGCGGGTCTCCGAATCGGTCCGGCAACTGGCGGTGGCGCGTGCCCTGCATTCATGAGAACGCGGTAATCCGGGCCGACCGTCCGGACGCCGGATGGGCCGACGACGCTGCGGGCCTCGAGAATGGCGAATCTCGGGTCTTTGCCGATCTCGGCCGAGAGACCTCTCGCCGTGTGAAAGCGGGGGCCACGCTCGGCGCCGTCGCAAGCGGTTGCGCGTACACGCTGCCGAGCGAAAGCGGGTGTTTCGGACTGGCGGTCACCACGACGCCAGGGCCGACGGCGTGGCGAGACTTGCTGGTGGCGATTTGCGCGGCTGGGCCCGCGGGCCGGGCGGCGACCTGCTTCTGTTGTTCGTGAGGTACAGGCGCTGGGCGTGAGGTGGACGTTGGTCACGTCGAGGGGCCAGGTCGCTCGTAGTGCTGCCCGCGGATGAGGTCCCGTGGCAACCGCTGCGGCGTGTGCCGTAGGGCCTGCATGAAAGCGACGGTCACGTGCCGGGGCGCACGTCAGTCGGCTTGGGGATGCGCTTCACGAGCTCGACGATCTCGCGGGGGTGGATGACTGCCGGCAGGAGCAGCTTTAGCAGGTCCTTCAGGAGGAGCGGGTTTAGCAGGTCCTTCAGGTGGAGGCCCTCGACCTCCAGGTTGGATCTGAACAGGCCAGCGATGTGGCGTATGTCGAACTTCGTGGGTGAGACCGGAATGACGGGCTTGTCGAGTTGCAGTAGCCCGTAAACGGCTTCCATCGCTGTACGCACCGACGTCTCCACGGTGAAGACACAGTCATCGTCCACCTCGACGAACTGCCCGAGGAAGCCAAGGTTGACGCACCCTTCCGGGATGACTCTGGGACGGTCGCCGATGGCCCGTGGCATGAACTGGCTCGTGATGTACGGCATGCCCGACAGTGACACTGTGGCGTGGGCGAGGAACTCCTCGGCGGTTTCCTCCAGTCCGAGGTGGTAGAGAAATTCAGTGAGGATCTCGTCTCCCTTGCACTCCACCATGGGCTTCTTGACGTAGTCTCCGACGTTGTTACCTCGCAGCCCGCACGCCCAGAAGACGTCCACGTTCTCAGGCTGGTCGGGGAAGAACGGCTTGGAGTGGATGATGAACGCCAAGTCCCAGCCGGAATCCTTCACTGTGACGGCGCCGCCGGTGCCTCGCCGGTCGCCACTGACCCTCTCGATGTGGTCAACGAAGTCCGGGTAGTCGACCAGCGTGACGAAGAACGAAATCCACCGGGTCTTCTCAGGCCAGCTGATGAACTTCTCCGGATGCCCGAACTTCGGATCGAGCGCGGCGAGCTTCTCCCATAGGCTGAACAGACCACGGTCGTGGCGGTCGAGGTTCCACGCCACGGCAGTCTCGTTGTCACCGTAGGTCGAGTTCTGGGTCAGCGACCCATTCGTGAAGAACACCAGATCATCGGCCGTAAGGGCCACCTGCGAGCGTCCCTCCGCCGACTCGATGGTCAAGCCGGTGACGGTGGTTCTGCCATCCTGCGATTCGACGGCCATGTCGAGGACTCGGCTGCCCAGCGCAAAACGTACCCCAAGCCCCTCCAGCCAGGCAACGAGAGGGCGGATGAGGGAGTCGAACTCGTTGTACTCGGTATGCAGAATGCCTTCGAGGCGCGCCATCACCCCGGTGAGATGCATGAACCTCAGCGCGTAGCGTCGCATCTCCATGACGCTGTGGTAGTCGTCGAACGACAGAAACCTGGAGAACATCGGCCAGAAGTTCGACTCGAAGAAGCTCGGCGAGAACCAATCACGGATCGACTTGTCCTGCAGCACCTCTTCCGACGCGACGAGCAGGCGCAAAAGCTGCGCTGCCCCTTCCTTCGAAAGCCTAAGGTGTTCGTAGTCGACCTTCTGCCCCTGCTTCTCGATGAGCCGCCAATGTGACGAGATCGGCTCGCGGCAGTTCACCTCTCGCGTCTCGTCCAGGACCGTCCGCCCGGGCCGCTTTAGAGACGGCACCTTGCTGTACAGGTACCAGAGGCACTCCATGTGAGCCTCAAGCTCCCGCTCACCGCGGCAGACGTAGCCCGTCGACGGATCGCCGGCACCATCCATGGCTCCGCCCAGGACCGGTAGCTCCTCGTAGACGGTGATGTTGCCCGCCGGCATATGCGCATCGGTCGCCAGGAACGCGGCCGCGGCCAAACCCGCGATCCCACCCCCGATGACGTGGGCGGTCTTATCCTCGATGCCTTCGGGAACGGTGGCGTTGACCCGATCGTAGAAAAGCATCCCTTACTCCCTCCTCTGAGAAGGAAATCGATCCCGTGTCAACGCCACGCCTATGACCGTTTCACCGCGATCGCGACCGCTCATCGGTAATCCCACCGACGCGCCCTGCGGAGAAGTACGCACCCTCCGGTAGCGCCACACGGCTAAGGCGGCAGCCGTCCGAGATCCGCTTTCGTGTTGCCACGCGTCTCTAGCGCACGGCGCACTAAATACCCGCTTCGCGCGGATCTCGAGCACGCCGAAGCTCCTGTGCCGGCGAAAACGCGAGGAGCGATGGCTAAGCCGCCCTTGCCGCGCACACGAGGCATCCGTGGAACCGAGCCCGGAGTACCTCCGCAGGACGAAGGCAGGTCGCAACCGGCGTCCCTGCTACACGGCGCGCTCGGCGCTGATGAAGTAGCTGCGGCTCGCGGCGGCAGCGCGAGCGGCGACCTCCTCTGAGACCCCGGGCGGTGGCCAGCGGCCAAGACGTCTGGCCACCACGTCGAAGTCACTGACCTCAACCCGCCAACCGTGCGCGGCGAGAAACCCGGCGGGGTCGTTGGTCCCAAACCGCCAGCGGATGCCGTGGGCGGCCGTGAACTCGAAGAACGGGACGACGGCGGGGTTCTCCAGGACGTCCCGGCTCACGATGTCGATCCCCAGACGGCTCCCGGGCGCTGCCATGCTCGTGAAGGCGTCGAGCAGGCGGGCGTTCTCGTCTTCGGTCAGATACCCCGACAGATCTTCGGCGATGAGCACGCCGGTGCCGCGTTGTCGAACCCGGCGGTAGTCAACGCCTGTGGCCAGTCGTCGTCGGCGAGGTCAGCCGGAACGGCGATGCGATGGCAGCGCGGCGCGGCGTGCTCATCCTCCAGGATCGCCTGCTTCTGCTCGAGCAGCTCCGGTAGGTCAACCTCGAACACGGTCGCCTGTGCTGGCAGCGGCAGGCGAAAGGCACGCGTGTCCATCCCCGCCGCGAGCAGCACGATCTGGCCGAGCCCCTCCGCGACGGCTTCGATGACGAGGTCGTCGTAGAAGCGGGTGCGCGGCGCGATCGTGGGGTTCTCCTGCGGCATGCCCGACAGCCGCCATTGCTCCATCAACCGGAACCCCTCCTCGCCGGCCAGCGCCTCGGCCAGCGGGTCCTCGAACAGCCGGTCGGCACGCCGGCTCTCCACCGCACGCCCGGCCGCTGTCAACCTGCCTGTGGCCGTCAACGCTTCATGACCCACCGTCCGATGATCCCACCCCGAGCCGCCTCGCCGCGCGAACATGAGTTCCGCGCAAAGGGGCCATTGGCGCGGGTCGCTCTGTTGACTCGTGGCGGGATCAGGGCAGGTTTCGGGCGTGTTTATCTGGGCTAGGCTTCCGGAGGTCGATTGGACTTAGGAAGCTCGAGCAGCGGGTGCTGCATCGGCCCGCCGGGGGGATGCTGGTCTGGCGGTGGTTGTTTCGTGGTGGTTACGCGCCGTGACCGGGGGCGCGGTGATCGCTTGTAGCTGCGCGAGAAGCTCGCGGAGTTGGGCGAACTGTCGGGCTCCGAGTTGTCGTTCCAAGTCGGCTTCGACCTCTTGGACGATTTCGCGGATCGCTGTGATCGCGGCGTGTCCTTTGCGGGTAAGGTGGATGCGCTTGGAGCGCTGGTCGCTGTCGTCCTCTTTGCGGGTGAGGCAGCCGAGCTGCTCGAGCTGGCGGAGGAGGTAGTTGAGCGCCTGTTTGCTCATGCGGGTCCGGGTCGCGGGCTCGGACGGCCGGACGTTCTCGGGGCCGGGGTACTGGAGCACGTTGAGGTGGGCGGCGATCAGATCGGTATAACCGCGCTCGTGCAGGCCGGTGAGCATCCGGTCGCGCACGGTCTCGAACGGGATCCGCAAGAGTGCGCCGATCAGCGGCGGCGCAGCGGGGTTGGTCTCCGCAAAGGGCTGAGTAAAGTCGCTTGACAAAGTCATGCGGTGCAGCATACACTCGTCAAGTCGCTTTACTCAAGGTCAAGCGCTGAGGAGCGACCATGCATCAAGCCACAGACAACGACACGATCACGGTCGGCGCGCTCGGCGTCCGCTTCCTGGTCGAGGCCCCCGACTCGAACGGGACCGCGGCCGTGTTCGAGTGCTATGTCCCCACACACTCGAGGATGCCCGCGCCGCACAGCCACGACGGCTTCGAGGAGACGAACTACGGGCTCGAAGGCATCACGACCTGGACGATCGACGGCGACACGGTCGAGGTCGGACCCGCCGAGGCGGTCTGCGTACAGCGCGGACAGACCCACGGGTTTGAGAACCACGGCAGCATCGACGCGACCTTCCTCGCAATCGCCACCCCCGCCGTGTTCGGCCCCGCGTACTTCCGCGAGATCGCCGATGTCCTCGCGGCAACCGCCGGCGGCCCGCCCGACCTCGCCGTGATCGGCACGGTGATGCGAAGCCACGGCCTCACCCCCGCCCCAGCCAGCGCCAGCTAACCCCACAACGGCCGTTCACATCACCCGATCCCACCGGCCCACCGACAAACGGCGCGGCCTGGAGCATCGACCCCGGGCGCACCGTCAACGGCCGCCGGGCGCAGACAGACCCGCGAGGGCACCCCAGATCCTCACCCTCACACTCGACGGCATCGCGTCAGGCGACTACCTAACCTGGTGCCGGGGCCCGGACCCGCCCGCCCTCGAGCTCGCGCTCGGCTCGGTGTGCGTCGACCCAGACCCGATCGGCGACACGATCACGGTGATTCTCGACTGGAACCAACCTGCGCGCGCGCCGGCGGCCGCTGCCACCGCTGCCGGGCTACCGCTCTCGGCAGGCGTCCAGGCGACCGACGTGCCACACGTGCGCCAGCGCGACTTGGCTTGGCCTCAGGAGCCGCCGAGCTGCATCGCGGCGCTGACCACCACTCATCTGAACATGTGCCGGGAGAATGCGAACGCGACGGCGTTGTCCAGTGCGGCAACAGCGAGTCAGCTTTCAGGCTGCTCGTGAGGGGAACCCGGCCCCCCTCTGGGTGCCGGCTCGTCGACCGGGAGCCCCGACTGGTGGGCGTCGGATCCAGCCTCGGCCTTGAGCTTGGCGAACTCGTCGTCGACGGCACTCTTGGCCTGCAGCTGATCGAGCTGGCGGTCGACGTCGTCCTGCGCGGGACCAAGCGCGGTCAGATCCTCGAACGTGCCCGACGCCTGTAGCTCCTCGACCGCCGACGCGCGCGCCTGCATCTGGTCGGTCTTATCGATCGCGCGTTGCATCGCCGCGCCGACGTCAGCCATCTCATCCCCCACACCGGTAGCTGCCTCCGAGATGTGCACCTGCGCCTCGGCCGCCGAGTACTGCGCCTTGATGACCTCCTTCCTGGAGCGGAACTGCTCGATCTTGACCTGGAGCTGCTGTTCGGCCGCAGTCAGCTTGCCCTGCTCTGACTCGAGCTCTGAGACCTGCTGATCGAGCGAACCCGTCTCCTGAACGATCAGCTGCTTGCGCTCGAGCGCCGCGCGGGCAAGGTCCTCGCGCCCGGCGGACATCGCTTCCCGCGCCTGTGCGTCCAGCTTGTCTGCCTGCCCGCGCAGGTCCTCTTCTTGCAGTTGCAGCCGCTTCTTCGCGGTGACCACATCCGCGATCCCTTTCTTGACGTTCTGCAGATCCTCGAGCTGGCGCTCGTAGGCGTAGTCGAGCGTCTCGGCCGGATCTTCGGCGTGATCGAGCATGTGCGAGATCTTCGCCTTGGTGAGCGTCGAGATACGACCGGAAAGTCCAGGCATCGGTCCTCCTACGGGTTGTGGTCGCTACCCGCGTGGTTGCGAGCCCCGCAACTGGGCCTCGAGGCGAGCCAGCGTCGCGATCCGTGTCTCCAACGGTGCGTGGATGGCGAACGACCGCCGGGGGCTCCCTCACGAGGCGCTGGCACGACCAACCACGCGTTCATGTGAGCGACTAAACGGGCCACGACCTCCATCGTATTGCCTGCTCGTACTCGAGCAACGGCGAGGCTCCGATTTCCCTGACCCACACCGGCCCTCGCACCGCCGCACCTCCCGCCGCAGAGCGCCGCACCGGCGAACCACCATCCGAGCTTGACCTCCCGGCCGGACGAGCCTTCTAGTCCGAACCGATCAAGCGGCCTCATCGCCCTCGGAGATCGCGGAGCAGTCCGTTCGCCGGCGCGCAGGACCATGCGTCGGATTGACCCGCGACCGGCTCCTCTCCAGAGCCGCGCCTCCCGCCGATCGGCGTCGGGGTCAGTGCCAGCGCCCTCGGTTCCGCGCGGTGCGGGTCTCGGGTAGTCGGCCAGGATGCTCGCGCTGAGAAGAGGAGCGAGGCTGGCTGCGCGTCGCCTCGGACGCACTGTCCGGCGTCGCATCGACTGACGGAGCAGCCGAGAAGTCCCGCGACGCACACAGTGGCGTCGTCGCGTCCCTGGGCGCGGAGATCCGCTGTTCCACTACCGGCTCGCGCGAACTACTGCAGACTGCGGAGGATCCGGGCGTGAGCGATTCCGGCCGAGCGCGAGCGCGTCAGCGGCGTCGGCGTACACGCTTCGGCCGGGAAGTGATTCTTCAGTGTCGAAGTCGACGGCCGCGTTGACTTGGAGAACGACGTAACCGCCGTGCGGCACTGGTAGGAGGTCAACTCCAAGGAGATCAGCGCCGACCGCGCGCGCCGCCGAGACGGCGAGCGCACCGTCCTCCTCGGACGGCTGTGCCTGGACACTCCGGCCGCCGAGAGCCTCGTTGGTGCGCCACTCGCCGGGCGCTGCCACACGCCGTACGGCACCGACCACGCGCTCTCCGGCGACGATCACTCGGAGGTCGTAGCCAAGCGGCGGCACGAGTTCCTGGATCAGCACGCCGTGACGGCGAAACCAGCTTCGATCGCGGATCGCCGCCAGACACCGCTCAAGCTCATCGCCGTCGCGGCAGAGCATGACGTCGTGTCCCCAGCTGCCGAACCGCGGCTTAAGGACGAATGGGAACTCGAGTGCACGGACTTCATCGAGGCAGTCCCGGTGCAGGGTCCGCGGGTGCGGAATGCCGGCCTGCATAAGCCGGAGTGCGGTCTCCCGCTTGTCGTGGGAGGCGACCAGCGCGGCTGGGTGGTTCAGCAGCCGCACGCCCCGGCGCACGAGCGCGTCGATCTCGTCCAGTCCCGCTTCAATGGAGTCAAGGGCCGGGGTCACATCGAGGCGCACCAGCGCGACATCGCCGGGCCCGAGTCGGCGACATGCGTCGGGCGGACGGAGCAGCTCCGCTCTGATCCCGAGTCGCCGCCACCCCTCGACCAGGGGCAAGTTCGATGGGAACGGCTTCCACGCCACCACAGCCACGATCCCTGGTCCAGATCCCAAGGTGCCAGTCTGTCCGCCACGAAGCCGCGTCGCATCGGTACGAACTGGCAAGTGGCATGCGGATATGCCGCACAGCCACCACCACTCCACACACCATCCCGAGGGCTCCGATCGTGACGATGTCCGACCAACCCGCCCATAGAGCCGACGACTCGTAGGCAGCAGGGCGATGCGGCTTCCCCCCATTGAGACAGGCTGGCTGCCGCAGACCGCAAGGAGGCGGTATCGAGTGACCTTCCCACCCACCCGCCAGGTGAGCGAGTCCCGATCTGGCCGCTCGGCCGCTCCGGCCCGTAACAATCGGGTGCCGCCCACGTTTCCTACGTGCTGCAATCTGCACCGCGGCTGCCTGACGAGGTCACGCTCCGACCCTTTTGCCGAGCGACTCATGCTCCGGCACGAACGGAACGATTCGCGCGGTGCCTGCCGCGACGTATCGCGCCGCCACCGAAGCAGGTCTCGACCTCTGCTAGGTCGCAGGCCTGGTATTCGCCACCAGCGAGTCCAGCCGCGTCTTCGGCTCTGCGGTTGTCGAGACCGTCGACCAGGAGTAGCGCGTTCTCATGAATGCAGGGCACGCGCAACCGGCACTTGCCGGACCGATCCGGAGACCCGCAAATTTCAGGAGCAGGTCTGAACCCGCGGGTCCGCCCAGACCTCCTATGCGCGCGGAAAGCGCAACTCTCACAGACGACTGGTTCACGATCTTGGCGCCGTCGGAGCTAACGATCAGTTGGGCGATGGTTCGCCGGTCCCCAGCCCGGCGGGCCCGGGCGTCGCGGGCAGGTCGCGAGTGGGCTCTTGATTACCTGGTCCGCGGTCGTCAACGCCATCAGAGCAGGTTCGCCACGAACGGGAATCCGCTGGCACGCGCAACCTGAGCGTGCGCATCGGCGACGTTCAGCGCGCCGGAGCCTTCACGGTGTGTGAAGGGGTCCGCCCGGCCCGGACCAGCAAACCGCCCCGATTCTGCAGGCGGTTTGCGCCACGGACGGCGCAGGGCGCGCCGTCGTGGTGGACGCCAGATGGACGCATGATGGACGCAGCGGCCGCGCAGGCGCTCGACCGCTGGCACGAAACCTCAAAAAAACACCTGCAAATCGACGTAAGCCGGTAAGCCGACGCGGGGACTCGAACCCCGGACCCCTTCATTACGAGTGATATCGCAAGCCGCAACGAGCGTTCACGAGAAGGCACGGCCGGACACTCCCCCTGCAAGCACAAGCTAAGTCGAGTGGACGATCGTGAACGCTCGATAGCAGCCGTTGCGGGCCTAGTGGACGCACAGTGGACGCAGCCCCGGCCGCGCGACTGCCTTCGCCTCTCCTACGCATGAAAGTCAAGGGTTGGGTGGACGGATTCCTTTCGGCGTGGGATGGTTGGGGGTGGTGCGGGTGACCGCGAGCTAAAGCGCAGGTTCTGGGGCTGTTCCCTGCCGCGCTGCTGTGCCGCTTGACGGCCTTTGTGATGCGCGCCCCGGTGCGGCGCCCGTACCATTTCGGCTTGTGGCTGTGGCTTGCCAGTCCTGGATCAGTCGTTGGTAGGCGAGTTCGGCTTGCTCGGTGAGTTGGCGTTCTTGAAGGGTCCGCTGCTTGATCGTGAGTGTGCCCTTGGCGTGCTGGGTGCCGTGCCTCGTCGGCGCGCCGGCGCGGAGTTCGAGCGCGCGGAGTTTGCGGTCGACGGTGGTCTGGCGTTTGAACGCGTAATCCTGCTCGGTGGTGAGTAGCTGCCAGCAGAGGCAGGCGAGTTTGCGGGCGGTCGCGATGATCGCGACCTGCGCGCCGCGTCGGCCTCGGACGCGTAGGTAGAACGCGCGGAGCGGACCGGGGGTCTTGACTGCTGACCAGGCCGCTTCGCCGAGGACGTGCCTGCAGTTGGACGAGCCTTGTTTGGAGATTCGTCCTTGGCGAGCCGGGCTTTGGCCGGACTGCCGGACCCGAGGGTCGATGCCGAGGTAGCCGACCAGCTTCTTGGCGGACGGGAAGCGGTGGATGTCGCCGATCGCGGCGATCAGGGTCGCGGCGGTCGTGACGTCGATCCCGGGGATCGTCATCAGCCGTTTGATCTCTGGGCTTTGGAGGGCTTGCTCGGCGAGTCGGCGGTCGACGTGCGCGATCTCGGTGGTGAGGAAATCGATCTGGCGCAGGCACGCCTCGACGGTGTCGCGCTCATCGTCGGGGAGTTCGAGCTCGGCGAGCCACTGGCGGCCGCGTCTGCCGAACAGGTCGCTCATCGGCTGGCGACCCTTGAGGTTGCGCACGAGCACCGCCGAGATCTCGTTCTTCGGGCGGGTCCGCTGACGCACCAGCTGGGTGCGCCGGGACGTGAGCCGGCGCAGCACGCGTGTGCGTTCATCGCCGATCCACACCCTTGGGACGAGATCGGCGGCGAGCAGTTCAGCGAGGGTGCGCGCGTCGAACTGGTCGTTCTTGACCTTCGCGTGGCTGATCGCGCGGACGTGCATCGGGTTCGCGATCACCACCTCGCTCACGAACGGCTCGAGCACACGGGCGATCTCGAGCGCATTGCCGGTGCTCTCGAGGATCACCTTGTCATCGGGCAGCAGGCTCTGACCAAGCACGCGCAGCTCCTCCGGGAAGCTTGCGACGCGGCCGGCTGAACGAGCTTTCCCGCCTTCGGAGATCGCGATCTCGCAGAAGTCGCGATGCACATCAAGAGCGATGAATCGCATGACACCTCTCCCTTCCGTTGAGCGAAATTGGGAGACCAGACGGGCGAGAACGACACCTACGCATTCGGGCTCGCAGCCCACCCGGGTCAGTCGCAGGGGCGGCCAGCTATGTCAACGGGCTCGCAGCCCAAGGAGCAAATCGCGGCCTGCCCGATCTGCGTTCTCCCACGAAGCCCCAAGCCTCCGGGACCAGCGACGCTAAACCCGCCGCCGGACACGACCGCCCGGGCGCTTCGCACCGCGAATTCTCATACCGGTATGTCAAGGGCGAGTCGCTTTTTGCGGTTTAGCGGATGCACGGCATGAGCGCTGGAGCTGCGCCGACGGTGATGGTTGGTGGTGGCGCGGGGGGTGTCTGAGCCGGTTCTTGGTGGTTGTCGAGGAGGTGCCAGAGCTGTCTTGCGATGTGGCACTTGAGACGTGCGGACGGCCATAGCGGTGCGCTCGAGGTTGGGCGAACTCGCGAGCGCGCGTTCACGGTCCGGAGCTCAATTCGGACGATGGCAGACGCGCTTGAGCAGTCGTCAGCTCCGATGTAGCCGAGCGCGCGAAAGCGCTGCAAAGGTGAAATCCAGCGGGATCTCGAGCCGCTCGCCAAGGCACGAGTCCGGCAGCCGCAGTGCGCTGCCGGGAGACAGCAGAACGCGGCCCTTGCCTCAGATTCTTATAAGCTTTGAAGATCTATGTGGTCTTCGCGCGCCAATCAACCTCCGATCTATGCCTTGAAGGCCGACTTCTTCCGCGTTCTGGGTCACCCGGCGCGGGTTCGCCTGCTGCAGTTGCTGCGGGACGGTGAGCGCTCGGTCGGCGCTCTGCAGGATGCGCTCGAGCTCGACTCGAGTGGTACGTCGCAGCATCTGGCCGCGCTGCGAAAGCAGGGCCTCGTGGTCGGCCGCAAGGAGGGCACGAGCGTCTATTACCGGGTGAAGGACCCGCGCACGCTCGAGTTGCTTGAGCTCGCGAAGATGATCATCTCCTCGACGCTCAAGGAGAACAGCGCACTGCTCGAGGACCTCGCGGAGGAGGACTTCGGACCTGGGCAGGATCGCGGCTAGTCGTGGGGGTGCTCGGCGCCGGCGCGATCGCGGGTTGCGCGACGCTCGCTCTCGGCGGGCTGCTTGCGGCCTGGCCGGGCCGGCTCGGGGTCGGCGTGGTCGTCCAGGCGGCGGGCATGCTGGTGCTCGGGGTGGTGGGGATCGCGGTGTTGACGGGCGACCAGGTTCTCGGGTCGCCGTTCCGCAGCTCGATCGGGCCGGCGTTCGGCCTCGATCAGCTGAGCGGCTTCTTCTTGGCGGTCATGGCCGTCACGGCGGTGCCGACGCTGCTGTTCGCCCGTGATTACCTGCCCGGGAGCGCGGGGGAGCGAGGGGTGGGTGCACTCACCGCCGGGTTCTTGCTGTCGCTCGTCGGGGTGCTCGCGGCCCGCGATGTGACGACGTTCCTGGCTTTCTGGGAGTTGATGACGCTGCTTCCGGCGGCGGCGATCCTGGTCGCGAAACGCGATGCGAGCGTGCGTGGCGCGGTGTACGCGTACCTGGCGATCACCCACCTCGGTGGCGTCGGCGTGTGGATCGCGCTGCTCGTGCTCCAGCATCACGGCGCGATCGGTGACCCGTCGGCGCTGGCCGCGGCGGGGACTGGCGCGCAGACGCTGGTGGCGATCGCCGCGCTGATCGGGTTCGGCACCAAGGCCGGGTTCATCCCGCTGCACTCGTGGCTGCCGCGAGCGCACCCCGTAGCGCCGGCACATCTGTCGGCGCTGATGTCCGGAATGATGATCAAGGTCGCCATCTACGGGCTGATCCGGGTCGAGTTCGAGTGGCTCGGGGCGACGCCGCGATGGCTCGGGATCGCGCTGTTGCTGATCGGTCTGATCTCGGCCCTCGGCGGCGTTCTGTGGGCACTCGTGCAACACGACCTGAAGCGTCTGCTCGCCTATCACTCGATAGAGAACGTCGGCATCATCGCTCTCGGCCTTGGCGCGTCGCTGTTGTTCGCGGACGCGGGCGCGGCGCAGTGGGCGGCCATCGCGTTTGCGGCGGCGCTGCTTCACGTGGCCAACCATGCGATCTTCAAGACGCTCCTGTTTCTCGGCGCCGGCGCGTTCGAGCGCGCGGTCGGCAGTCTCGACCTCGACCATCTCGGTGGGCTGCTGCGCCGCATGCCGTGGACTGGCGGTGCGTTCCTGGTCGGGTCGATGGCGATCGCCGGGTTGCCGCCGCTGAACGGCTTCGCCTCGGAGTGGCTGACGTTGCAGTCTCTGCTGCACGCCGCGTTCTATCGGCCGGTGGCGGTGGCGCTCGTGGCCGGGGCCGCACTGGCCGGGCTGGCGGCGACGGCCGCGCTGGCGCTGCTGTGCTTCGTGAAGGTGGTCGGCTTGGCGCTGCTCGGAGCGCCCCGGCGCCCGCAATGCGCGGACGCGACCGATCCGGCGTTCGGCATGCGCGCTGGGATGGCTCTGCTCGCTGTGCTGTGTGTCCTCCTGGGGCTCGTGCCAGGCCTGATCCTTCCGACGCTCGCGCGTCTGGCGCCCGGCGCCGCCGGCGCCGGACTGACGCGGCAACCCGGCCTGCTGGTGCCCGGCACGGGTGCCTACCCGGCGCTGGCGATCGCGATCGCGCTGGCTGTCCTGACGGCGGGCTTGATGCGGCTGCGCGGATCGCGGCGCGCCGCTCCGTCACCAGCGTGGGCTTGTGGGCAGGCGCTTGTGCCGGAGCTCGGCTGGACGTCGGCGGCGTTCACCAAGCCGCTGCGACTCGTGCTCGAGGGGGTCCTGCGACCGCGGCGCGTGCTCGAGGTCGTGCGCAGTGGTGGGATGGTGCAGAAGATCACCTATTCCGGCCACGTCCCCTCGCTCGTCGACACGCTGCTTTACGAGCCGACGATCCGCGCCGGGCTGCGCGCCGCCGCGGTGACCCGGCGCCTGCAGACGGGGAACGTGCGCACCTATGCCGCATACCTGCTCGGCCTCGTGCTCGTGGGGCTCGTGTGTGCGCGGACGGGACTCTTCGGATGAGCGCGCTCGCCGCGATCCTGCAGCTCCTCGGCGTCGCGCTGGCGCCGCTGCTGCCGGGCTCGATCCAAGCGCTTAAGGCACGACTGCAGGGGCGCCGAGGGCCGTCGCCGTGGCAGCCCTACCGGACCCTGCGGCAGCTGTGGGGCAAGAGCGCCGTTGACCCCGAGGGGACAGGCGTCGTCTACCGGCTCGCCCCGCCGGTGGTCGCCGCCTGCCTGCTCGCCGCGCTGGTGATCGTGCCGATCGCCGGCCGCGCCGGCAACTTCGGGCTCGGCCACGATGCGCTCGTGCTCGTCGGGCTGCTGGCGCTGGCCCGATTCGCGCTGGCCGCCGCCGCGTGGGACACGGGCAGCGGCTTTGCGCTGATGGGCGCCGCCCGCGACCTCATGATCGCGGTGTTCGGAGAGGCGCTGCTGGTGCTCGCGCTGCTCGTGGCGGCGCTGCCTGCGCACAGCACCGATCTGCGGGCGATGACTGCGGCCGCCTCCGGCGGTGCGATCTGGAGCGGGCCTGCGCATTGGTGCGGTGGGATCGCGTTCGCACTGGTGATCCTGGTCGAGACGGGCCGGCAGCCGATCGACAACCCCGACACCCATCTCGAGCTCACGATGATCCATGAGGGTCCCCTGCTCGAGTACGCGGGCCGTGACCTTGCATTCATCCAGTGGGCGGCCGCGGCGCGCCATTGGGTCCTGCTGCTGCTGGGCGCGGAGCTGTTCCTGCCCCACGGTCGTGTGTTTGGCGTCGGCGTCGGGCTTCTGGTCGTGGGCCTCGTGGGGCTGTGCGCCGCGCTGGCAGTGATCGAGACCGCGGAGGCGAAGATGCGGATCCTTCGTGTGCCGGCGCTGCTCGGGTTCGGGTGTGTGATCGCGCTCGCGGGCGCGGGCCTGTGGGTCGGTGGGGTGGGCGCGTGAATTCGGCCCTGGTCACGGTAATCCTCCTGCTCGGCCTCGCGGTGACCGTCGTCAGGCGGCGCTCGGTGGCGATCGGACTCGTCGCGGCACAGTCGCTCGCGCTCGGCATCGGGGCTCTCGGGCTCGCGGGCGGGCGCTCGGGCGACTACCTCGTCGCTAGCTTCGTGCTTCTGACCAAGGCAGTTGTGCTGCCGGTGCTGCTGTATGCGTTGATCCGTCGCACCCCCGAGCCCCGGCTCGTTGTCGCCGCAAACGGACCGCTGGTGCGGCTGGCGGGTGCGGGCGCCGTCGCGCTGTGTGCCGGATTGCTGATGCCGCCGCTCGGCCTCGGCAACTCCCACACCGAGCACGCCGCGGTCGCCCTGGTCCTGATCGGGATCGCGATCGTCGTGGCCCGACGGCCGCTGCTGTTCCAACTGCTCGGACTCATCGTGGCCGAGAACGGCCTGGCGCTGCTCGCCGTGTCGGTGCACGGGGGACTCTCGTACGTTGTCGAGATCGGCGCGCTGTTTGACCTCGCGATGGTCGTGACGGTCGCGGCCGCATTCGCGCACCGCATCCACGTCGAGCTCGGGACCGGCGACACCGAGCGGTTGGGAGGCCTGCGTGACTGACCTCGTGCCGGTCCTGGTGGTGCTGGTGCCGGCGATCCCGCTCGTCGGTGCGGGGCTCGCGCTGCTGGCCCGCACGGCCCGGCAAGCCGATCGCCTGGCCATGGCCACGGCAGTCGTGACTGCGGTCGCCGCGCTGATCGTTGCCTTTACGGCCTTCGCGCACGGGGGCCGGGCGGCGCTGCACGGCCGGTGGTACCTGCTCGACGGCGCGAGCGGCCTGCTGCTCGCTGTGATCGCCGTCGTCGGACTGTGCAGCGCGCTCGTGTCGCCGTCGTACCTGCGGACGAGCGGCCGCAGCTGGACGACTGCGGCCCGCTCACGCAGCCTGTACTACGCCGCCCTGTTCGTGTTCTGGGCGGCACTCCTCGCCGTTCCCGTGACCGGCAACCTCGCCGTCGTGTGGCTGATCGTCGAGGCGACGACCGCCGCCTCGGCGTTGCTGGTCGCGTTCACCGGGCGTCGCCGCGCGCTCGACGCGGGCTGGAAGTACCTCGTCCTGACGACTCTCGGTCTGTCGGTCGCGCTGCTCGGGATCATCGTGCTGGCCATCGGCCAGGCCAACGCCGGGCACCACGACCTGCACGCGCTCGACTGGCACACGCTGCGGCTCGCGGCTCACACGCTGCCGAAAGACCCGACGCTGATCGCGTTCGTGCTGCTCGTGGTCGGTCTCGCGACCAAGATCGGTTGGGCTCCCGTCCACAATTGGCTGCCCGATGCGCACAGCGAGGCGCCGGCGCCGATCAGCGCGCTGCTGTCCGCGGCGCTGCTTCCGACCGTGTTGCTGATCGCCTGGCGCGTGAAGCAGATCCTCGAGCCCTCCGTGGGCGTTGGCACCACGCGTGCCGTCTTCATCGCCTTCGGATTGACCTCGATGCTCGTAGCGATCCCGTTTCTGTGGCAATCGCTGCCGTGGAAGCGGCTGCTGGCGTATTCGAGCCTCGAGCACATGGGGGTGATCGCCCTCGGGATCGGCTTCGGCACGCCACTCGCTATCGCCGGTGTCGTGATCCACGTTGCCGGCCACGCGCTGGCCAAAGCGCTCGGCTTCTACGCCGCGCTGCCGTTGCTGCGGATCGATTCCGACGCCGGCCGGCGGCCGCCGACGGGCGTCGCCGGTGAGAGCCCGACGACCGCGGCTGCGATGGGCATCAGCCTCGCGGCGCTGGCCGGTCTGCCGCCGTCACCCCTGTTTCTGTCCGAGCTGCTGATCGTGCTCGGCGGCGTCGCCGCCGGCCAGGTGGTCGTCACCGCCGTGGCCGTGCTCGCCCTCGCGCTCGGGTTCCTCGGACTGCTGCATGCCCTGATCGAGGGAGTCATCGGCGACAAGCCCGCCCATCGCCGGCGCCGCCCTGAACGCGGGCAGCGCACGACCGTGGCGCTCACGGCGATCCTGGGCACTGGGTTGGTCGCCCTGTTTGCGGCCGGCGTGCTGCTCGTCAACTCGAGCTTCGTGGAGACGTTGACGAGAGGAACGCTGTGACCGCGCTGCACCACGTCGAGCCCGGTGAGTGGCGCCGGTCGATCGAGCGCGCGTTGGGCGACGGCGAGCGCTTCGGCGGAGCCTGGGCGCGCGCCCATGACGGCGGGCCCAGCTGGTGCGCGCTGATCCTCTCCGCGCACGACGTCCGGGTGATCTGGACCGAGGCGCCCGGCGGAGCCGTTGAGAGCATCGTCGAGCTCGTCGAAGCCGCGGGGTGGGATGAGCGCGAAGCGCACGATCTCTACGGACTCGAGTTCGACGGCCATGAGCCGATCCGCGCCCTCGTAACACACGCCGAGGACCCGGCCGCCTGGATGACGCCGGTGACCGGCGACGGCGTGCATCAGATCGCCGTGGGGCCGATCCACGCGGGCGTGATCGAATCCGGCCACTTCCGCTTCCACGTGATCGGTGAGCGGATCCTCGCGATGGACCCGCGCCTCTTCTACAAGCACCGCGGGCTCGAGCGCGCCGCCGAGGGTCGGCATCGCGACGCCGTGCTGCCCTATATCCAGCGGGCCTGCGCCGCGTGCGCGGTCGCGAACACCCTGGCCTACGCGCACGCCGTCGAGGACGCCACCGGCCTGCAACCCGGCCGCGAGCTTCGGGTTGCTCGGACGGCACTGCTCGAGCTCGAGCGCATCTACAACCACCTGCACGACGTCGGCGCGATCTGCGCCGGCGTCGGGTTCGCTCCGGGCACGATGGCCTTCGCCGCACTCAAGGATCGGGCTCAGCAGATCAACGCTCAGGCATTCGGGCATCGCTTCCTGTTCGACACCATCGCAGTCGGCCGTGGTGCGGTGGCGCTCGACGCCGACGCGGTCGACGCGATGGGGGCCCAGCTGCGCGAGCTGCGGACGGACTCCCAGGCGGCCTGGCGCGAGCTCGAGTTCGCGGGGTCACTCCAAGCGCGACTCGGTGGCGTGGGAGTGCTCGGTCGCGACGATGCCCTCCGCCTCGGTGCCGTCGGGCCCGCGGCACGGGCCGCCGGGATTCGCGAGGACGTGCGGACACTCGCCCCGCGGCTCGCCTACGACGGCTTCACCCCGGCCGCACCACACGCGCCAGCCGGCGACGTCGAAGCGCGGCTCGGACTGCGCACCGTCGAGCTCGAGGCGAGCTTCGACCTGCTCGAGGAGCTACTGGTCGCGCCGCTGGCGCCCGGGTTCGTCGGGCGCGCGCAGCCAGGCGCGTCCGTGGGTATCGGCCGCGTCGAGAGCGCTCGCGGGGCGACGGCGTGCGCCGTCGAACTCGACGGTGACACCGTCACGAGGGTTCACCTGCGCACCGGCTCATACGCGAACTGGCCCGCGCTGGCGTGGGCCACGGCCGGCAACCTCGTCCCGGACTTTCCGCTGATCAACAAGAGCTTCGAGCTCTGCTACGCCTGCGTGGACCGCTGATGTTCGTTCTCCTGCGGCAGCTCGCGACGATCCGGCGGACCGCCGGCCTCACGCGCGAGGGCTCACGCTGGCTGGCGATCCGCCACGTCGACGCCGGCTCGTGCAACGGCTGCGAGCACGAGCTCGGCGCCGTCACCAATCCGCTCCACGACCTGCAGCGCCACGGCCTCGACATCGTCGCCTCCCCGCGACACGCCGACATCCTCCTCATCACGGGGCCCGTCACCACCCGCATGGCCGGCCCGCTCCGCAGCGCCTACGAGGCGATGCCCGAGCCGCGACTGGTCGCGGCACTCGGCGACTGCGCCCTGGGCTTCAACCTGCTCGGTGATGCCGCCGAGCTCGTCGGAGCCGTCGAGGACGTGCTGCCGGTCGACATCCGCATCCCGGGCTGCCCGCCAACGCCCGACGCAATCGCCGCACACATACTCGCCGCGATTGAGCGAGGTTTCTAAACAACGCGCCGCCTGCGACTTAAGACGTTCGACCCCGGCATCGGACTGCGACTCGGCAAGAATTGGGCTTCCCACGTGATCACGTTTGACGTTTCCATTTGATCTGAATCCAGCCCCCGAGCTCGTTTCGAACCGATTCCCGGAACCGTTGGGATTGAGCTTGGAGCGCGCCGCTCCCCTAGTCTGCACGCGAGAGCCAGCGTTGGCGTCGGCCGACGTGTACCGTCGTCCATCAGCGGCCATCGGTCGGCGCCGGCCCGAACGACTGCTTTGCTCGCTGCGGCGTCGCCGAGCTCACGATCGAGTTGGCCACACCTCGATCGTGCCGGCCGCCGACGCCGGACGAGCGCTCTCACGCGAAAGCGATGCTGAAGGTGTCTGACGCAGCCCGAGCCGAACCGTCCCGCACGCGTCCCCGAAATGCGGTTACGGCGTCCCGCGACGCCAGCCAAGCTTCAATGCGTGGCGACTCACCCCTACCCCCCGGGCGCTCGATCCACGCCGCTGGATGGCGACGGAGACGCAGATCAGCGACGCTCCGCCCGACCGTCCAGGCCAGAACCAAGCTGCCCGCGCCCACGGCATCACCGCGCTGGGCCCGCCAGCCTCTCTCTCATACCCAGCAGGCGCCACATGCGATCGCCCGTTCGCGACCGCGCCCCGCCGTCTCCTCTCGTGAACAGAGGTGGCCGCTCGTGACGCCGCATTGGACGCAGAATGGACGCACACCGGCCCAACCTCGCGATCCGACCGGACCGTAGCCCCCGCGAAAGCCCTGCAATCGCCGCAAGCCGACGCGGGGACTCGAACCCCGGACCCCTTCATTACGAGTGATATTTCGACCCGCAACGAACGTCCACGCAAAGCAACGCCCGGGCACGAATGCCCTGCAAGCATCGGCAACGGCGAGTGTACGATCGTGACCGCTCGTGCGCACGCGTTGCGGACTCGGTGGACGCACAGTGGACGCAGCCGTTGCTCGATGGGTCTCGCGCGCACGGGTACAGACGCTGACATGTGTTGCCTGTGTTGGGAGCAAGCGGGTTTCGGACGAGCGAACGACGGCGGCTTTGTTCGCCGACGCGATCGCGCCATTTGCGCCGGCCCAATCGTGGAAGCGATCGTCGAGACGATCAGGGTTGAGTACCGCGGAACCGTCTGTGGGTCTCGA
Source organism: uncultured Solirubrobacterales bacterium (assembly GCA_963752905.1). Taxonomy (GTDB): domain Bacteria; phylum Actinomycetota; class Thermoleophilia; order Solirubrobacterales; family Solirubrobacteraceae; genus Palsa-465. The sequence goes on along the minus strand of CAVWAC010000011.1, from coordinate 70,297 downwards.
GCCTTGGCGCGCGGCGATCTCCGCCGGCCCGCGTGACCGGCGCGCCCGTCAGCCGCCGCGAGAGCCAGCCACCGCGAGCACTGTCCCGGCAATGACCGCAAGCTCCCATTTCATAGCGTCTCGCTTTGCTTTCAGGTCAGCGGCGGCAGACCATCGGCGATGAGCTTGGCCCCGAAGACGAGGAACAGGACGGCCATGACGGCGTTGTTGTGCAGGGCGAGCCAGTTCTTCATTTCGTCCAGGCGGGCTTTGGCGTCGTCACCGCCGAGCAGGAAATAGACGACGGGTCCGGCGATCGTGAGGCTGGCGACGACGATGAAGACGATCAGCGAGCCGACCGCGTTCGCGCTCGAGAGTCCGAGTGCGGCCAGCGCCGCGCCGGCCGCGGCGGTGAGCATCAGGTTCTTCGGGTTCACGCCGGCGAGCAGAAGGCCCAGTCCAAGCGCCTTGGCGAGTTGCAGGGCATCGATGCCTGCCATCCATTTCGGCATCTCGGGCTCGGTGCCGGGTGCCGGTCGGCCGCGCCAGTTGCGCGCAGCCAGCAGCAGAAAGAGCACGCCGAACACGATCTTTCCCCACGCGATCGTGTCGGAAGTCGTGCTGTCGGTGGCTGCGTTGGCCTGATCGGCCGCGAGGTACGCGATACCGCTGACCACGGCCAGCGCCACAACCCAGCCGAGCAGGAACATCAGTCCATTCACACGTGCCCGCTGTGAGAACAGCATCAGGGTGACCGCGATGATCGGCGCGGGGCTGATCGCCACGCCGACCGCGAACGTCAAGATCGCGCTGATTCCGTGGCCCACGGTGATCACCGCTCGGTCGGGAGGGCGTGGAGCGCTCGACTGGTGCCGGAGCCGTCCTCGCCCGTCGTCGGGCTGAGCGCGTCATCCCCATCAGAGAGCGATGGTTGCCGGCGGACGACCACCGGTCAGTACCGTGCGGGGATCTGCAGGCTGGAGTGGTCGGGCTCGCGGTAGCCGCGCGGCTTCTCACGCGCGGGGAGCACGACGGGCTCCCTCGGTGGGGAGTTGTAGGGGATCTGCTCGAGCAGGTGGCTGATGATGTTCAGCCGGGCGCGCTTCTTATCGCTGGAGTCGGCGATGTACCAGGGGGCAAACTCGGTGTGGGTCGCCGCGAACATCTCGTCGCGGGCGCGGGAGTAGTCATACTCGATTCTCCGCGTCTGCTCTTCTTGGCCGACCTCGAGCCAGTACTTGAGCAGGATGATCCCGGAGTCGACCATCACCTGCTCGACCAGCGGCACAAGCCGCAGGAACCGGAATACCTCGTCTTCGGAGCAGACGCCCATCACCCGCTCGACTCCGGCGCGGTTGTACCAGCTGCGGTCGAAGATCACGACCTCACCGGCCGCCGGGAAATGCGGCAGGTACCGCTGGACATGCATCTGGCTCTTCTGACGCTCCGTCGGCGCCGGCAGCGCGACGACCCGGAACACGCGGGGGCTCACTCGCTCGGTGATCCGCTTGATGACCCCGCCCTTCCCGGCGGTGTCGCGCCCTTCGAACACGATGCAGACCTTGGCCCCGTCGCGCACGACCCACTTCTGGAGCCAGACGAGCTCGCCCTGGAGGCGAGCGCGAGCTCCTTCTCGTAGCGCTTGCGGCCGAGCTTCTCGGCCGGCGGCCCATCCTTGGTCTGTTTCTTGTGGCTCATCGGTCGCCCTCCACTGTGGCGCAGGAACCTTCGCGGCTCAAGGTCGGACACCTAGGCTCCTAGATGTCGGAGTGGTGCTCGTCGGTTGGTAGGCCGGCTTCCTTCCAGGCGGCGAATCCGCCGTCGAGGTTGGCGACGTGTTGGTATCCGAGGGTCTTCAGCGTGAGCGCGGCAAGTGCGCCGCGGGTGCCTGACCGGCAGTACACGATCACCCGGCCGGTCGGGTCCAACTCGGCTTTGTGCTTGGGGCTGCCGGGATCAGCGACAAACTCGAGTAATCCCCGAGGCACCTGAACGGCGCCTTTGATGTGCTGCTCCCACTCGACGGGCTCTCGGACGTCGAGAAGCACCGCGTTTCCGGAGGCGACTTGATCGGCAGCATCCTTTGGGGACACATGCTCGATCTGGGCGTTGGCCTCGCCCACCATTGCTGCGGCTGTGGTTGTCATGGCTTTCTCTCTTTGAGGTGAGTGGTTTGCCATCGCCGGACCGGCGGTGACGGGTCGCATCGTGCGGATCAGGCCCGGCCGCCTGGATCGACCTCCTCGGCTAACCGAGTCGGGTACCTTCGACCTCGAGGCCGCCGCCCTCGGGGAGCTTGGTCCAGCTGCGTCGCTGCCACTCCTCCTTGAGCACCTCGGTCGCCGCTTGCTCGAGGAACTCCGGGTGCGCCCATTCGTCCACGTCGAAGTCGTGCTTGATGTAGCCGTGGCTGAACATGAAGTCCTTGCCGATCTTCACGCACTGCATGTTCTGCGCGCTCAGGCTCGGCACCATGTCGACGTGCTTGATGCCCCGGTAGGTGTCCTCGGCGTCCTGGTAGAACGTCTGGCGGTTGAGGATCGCTCCTGCGGCACGCTTGTGCTCGTTGGCCCAGCGCCCGACCTTGATCATCGCCTTCATGTAGGCGAGGACCAGCTCGGGGTGCTCGTCGGCCATCACGTCGGTGCAGGTGATGACGGCCGGTGTGTTGGCCACCTGCACCGTCCAGTCCGGGTACCGCGTGAGGTCCTCGATCATCTTGAGCTGGCCGGTGGCCTCCTGCAGGTGCTGGAAGACCTTGCTCTGGGTGTAGATCGCGTCGACCTTGCCGGCCAGCAGCGCGGTCTCCAGCGGGCGGAAGGCGAGGTCGTGCTTGTGGTCCCGGCGCATCCATAGCTCGGACGGGTTGTTCATCGGCGGGACGAGCATCTCGGGCTTGTCATACCAATCATCCGGATAGGGGAAATCGACCAGCTCGACGTCGTCGAGGGTCATGTCGTTGAGCTTGAGCATGTTCAGGATGCCCATGTGCTCCTGGATGCGCCACCAGTCGTTCTTGATCGTGTTCAGGCTCTTGGAGATCCCGATCTTCTTGCCCTTGAGGTCCTTCATCCGGAAGATCTCGTCGCGAGCGCGCACCACCATGCACCCGCCCTCGTACACCCACGTCGCCCCCAGCAGCACCGTGCGGCGCAGGTCAGCGTTGACGTGGATCGGCGGGTAAAGACCACCGAAGCGGATCAAGTTGTCGAGGTTGTGGATGTAATGCGGGTACCAGTTGTTCTCCGGCGCGTGGCGGAAGTAGGCGTACTCAACGCCGATCTTCTTGAACTCCTCGCGGCACCACCCCAGCTCCTGGTCGACATTGTTCGCCGACACCATCGGACAGTTGGTGAACCACACCTCCTGCCAGTTCAACGGCACCGTGGTGGCAACCCTGGGTTGCTCAGTCGTGGCGGCCATGATCAGCGCTCCTCTGTGTGTTGTGTAGCGGCGGCCCGGCCGTGTTCTGGGCGGTCATCGATCGCCTTCGCCTCGAGCAAGGTGAGCCCGAGGTCCGACACGCGCCGGAGCAGGCCCTGCAGCTCAGCTTGGTCGCGGACGGTGCCGGTGAGCGCCGTGTTCCCCGCGGCTCGCGTGAGCGTCATGCCGTGGAAGGCGGGCTCGAGCGCGTCGCCCAGCTCCCCCTCGACGATCAGCCGATAGTTCCGGTCAGCCATACCTTCGAGGTTCCCACTCCGCCCCGCCCGTTTGGGCGATGCGCCGGTCTTTCACCTAGGTGATTGCGTTTGCCCCAGCAGTCCGAGCGCCGTGGCGCGGGCGACCGCGTCCGCGCGGGAATGCACCCCGAGCTTGTGGTAGAGCGCACGCACGTGCGACCGGACCGTGTTCGCCGAGAGGAACAGGCGCTCACCGATCTCCCGGGTCGAAAGGTCACTGGCCAGAAGGAGCAGCACGGCGAGCTCTGCTTCGCTCGGCGGCTCGAGCACCTCGCCGCCGAACGCGCGCGCTCTGGCCGATTCGAGCTCTCGCTCTACCTCGTCGGCGAACGCGGGAACGAACCCGCTGTCGATGAGCTCGCCGAGCGCGTCTCGCGCGGAGCCCAGTGTCGCCTCGGCGTCGGCGATCCGCCCGCGCAGCAGGCGGACGCGGGCGAGGCAGACGAGAAGCCAGGTGTGATGAAGGGTGGCCACCTCGTCGGTGAAGAAGTGCTCCGCGGAGGCGAGTTCGTGCTCGGCCTCGACGAAGCTTCCCTCCGCGGCCAGCACCGAGCCGAGGGCAGCGGACGAGTTCGCCCCAAGCCAGCTCCGACTCGTCCCGATCCGCCCCACCGCCTCCTTCGCCTCCTCGGCATGCCCCCGTGCCACGGCGAGCCGCCCGCGCTCGACGGCGACCAGCGCCAGCGTCGAGCGGGCGAGCACGAGGCTCGGGACCGCCCGCTCAATCGTTGGAACCGCGAGAGCGCGCATCGCCGCCGCCGATGCCTCGTCCAGTTCGCCCGCGAAGAACAGGGCGCGGGCGTAGGCGGTCAGAGCTGCCGTGAGGATCTCGCCCGCGCCAGCCTCCGCGAGCGCCACCGCGCGACGGCCGTCGAGCACCGCCCGCCGCACACCGCCGTCGATCGTGACCGCGCGGACCAACCGCGCCGCCGCCTCGACGTAGGCGCCGACCTGCTGCCGGCGCTCTCCACACGCCCTGTCGGCGAGCGCCAGCAAACGCCGCTGCTCCAAAGCGCTCCCGCCGACCAGCATCGCGGCCGTCGCGGCCCCCACCGCAAGCTCCGGATGCTCGACGATCCGCTCCTCCGGGAGTGTGCGAACCCAGCGCAGAAGCGTCCGGCCAGCGCCGCCCCTGATCAGGTGCAGGTGATACTCGACCAGGAGGGCGGCGACGAGCTCATCGTCGCCGGCCGCGGCCCCGTGCTCAACCGCCTGGACCGCCAACCCTTGCGACCTGAGCCACTCGGCGGCACGTCGGTGAATCGCTCTCGCCGCGTCCGGGTCGAGCGGAGCAACCTGAGCCCGCGCATACTCGGCAAACAGCGAGTGGACACGAAACCAGCCGCCTCGATCCGACCGCGAGATGAACTGGTACGAGAGCCCGAGCTCGGAGAGCCGAGCGGCCGAGTCCGTGCGATCGAGCACCTCGTCGCAGAGTTCCGCGGTGAACTCACCGAGCAGCGCGACTCCGTGCAGGAACGCACGGTCGCCCTCGTCGAGCGTCGCGAGGACCTCGCTGCTCAGGTAATCGGCGACGAACCGGTGGTCTCCGCCGAACGCCCGCACCGCCCGCCCCGGATCATCGACGGTCCGCAACCACAGCCAGGCGAGAACAAGCGCAGCCGGCCAGCCCTCGGTACGCCCGACAAGCACGTCCATCTCCTCCACGCCAAGCTCGAGTTGACCGAGACCCACCAGCAACTCGTGCGCCTCAGCGGTGGTGAACGCGAGCTCCGCTGCACGTAGCTCGATGAGCGCCCCGGCCGCGCGCAGCCGCGCCAACCTCAGCGCCGGATCGACCCGCGTGATCAGCACCACGTGCGCATTCGCGGGAAGGTGCCCGAGGGCATAGTCGATCGACGACATGCACTCCTCGCTGATCACCGCATGCACGTCGTCGAGCACAACGACGAGCTCGCCCCCCAGTCTGGCTACGCCGTTCATCAGCTCGTCGACCGCGACCTCGATCGGGCTGCCCGCCACGCCAAGCCGTCTCAGCGCTCCGCGCCCGAGCCCCGACCGCACGCGATCGATCGCCGTCGCGGCGTACCTCCACAGCAGAACCGGATCGTTATCGCCAGCGTCAAGCGTCGCCCACGCCAACTCCGCATCGAGATCCGCGCACCAGGCCCGGACCTCAGTTGTCTTGCCGTACCCCGCCGGGGCAACGACGAGGGTCAGCTGCGCGTCGCGGCCGGCATCGAGCGCCCGGCGAACCCGCGGCCGATCGACCAAACCATGGCGGATACTCGGCACCGCGAGCTTGGTCTCCACCAGCAGCGAGAGCGGGTCCGCATCCGCAGAATCGCGCCGGCGCACTGCGGCGTGTGCCTGCGGCTCAAGCTCCTCCAGATCGATGTCCTTCATTCGCTTGCCCCATCAGGGATTGCCAACATCCCTCCGTTGGGGGCAGTTTGAGGTTTGCATGAAGCGCAATCCGCGCCATCACCCGGATTGGACGAGAACGCCGACCATGAGTCAACTCGCTGACCTGCGCGCTGCCGCGGCCCGTCACGGCTTGTAGTTGCTGTACGGACCTCCGACCCGATCGTAGGTGTTCCCGATCTCGTCTTGGGTGATCGTGACCGCGCCGTTGTCCGCCATGAGGACCAGGTCCTTTTCCAGCACTTCGGTGCGGAACGTCCAGCCCGGTGCGGGCTTCAGCCGGCTGCCGAGGTCCTCGAGGCTGTCGTAGGTCTGATGGGGGTCGACGATCAGGCTGGCGGACTTCATGCAATACGTATCGCCGTTCGGGTCGTCGAGCAGGAACACGCGTGAGCCCTTGTTGATCCCGAGCTGGGTGTCGCGTTTGCCGTGGATCTGCTTGTAGGCGACGCTTTCGTGCTTGCGCATCTCCTTGGGCACGTTGAGCCACATCACCCACCGCGCCTTGAGCCCGTTGAAGTCGCGCTCTTTCGCGACCATGACCTCCACCCAGTCAAGGGTCCAGAGCCTCGGGCCGTTCTTGAAGGCGCCGAGAATGTCGTACTGCTCCTTCAGGGCGTCCACATCGACTCGGTCGAGCACCGCTTGGGGGCAGGTATCCCCGGTTCCGTCGGGGTCGTTCAGCCCGATCGTGTTGTAGACCCCGGCGTTCAGGTCGTGGATGATCGCATGCCCGCCGATCAGGAAGATCTCCGTGTACCGCTGTCCGCAGACGTTCTCGAAGCGCATCAGCTTCGCGTCGGTGTCGTCCTGCGGCAGCTTGGCGGAGAACAGTTTTTCGGCTGAATGAATGACGTTCATTTTTCACCTTGTCCGTTGGTTAGCGTGGTGCTCACCGCACAGGTTCGATCGGCGGGCATTTCCAGGTCGCATCGATGACCTCGGGCCGCGGGAGATACATCCGCAGGATCACGAACCACTCACCGTCATCTGGTGAGGGCAGCCAGTTCGCCTCTTCGTCGCCGCCGGGGGATTGGGACTGCAGGTAGATCGTCAGTCCGCCGTCGGCATCCTTGTTCAGGCCGGCGGTGCGGTCGCCGATCGAGTAGCGCTCCATCGGATTGGAGACGAGGTTGAGGTCGGTGCCGTACATCCCCAGCGACCAGAACGAATCGACCGGCGGCATGTCGTCGGCGTCGAAGTGGATCCGGTAGCGGTGATCAGCATTCAGCTTGTCGCCGTTGGCGTCGTCGAAGTTGACCAGGTAGACGCCCTCGGCGGGGTCGTTGCACATAATCCCGGCGAGCGATTGGTCGGCGGCGCGGAGTAGGTAGTCGTCGCCGTAGCGCCCGATCTCGGGCGGTGGATAGCGCCAGCCGTTGACAATGTTCGCCCAGTCGCCGCTCATGAACTGCTGCTTGAGCAGCCCCATCCCGAGCAGCTCGGCTCGCATCAGACCCTGCTTGACGGCGTCCGGCTGCTCCTCGATATCGAGTCCGGGGCCGATCCCGATCCGCGCGAACTGGTTGAGCAGCAGCGCATGCTCAGCCGGCGGCGGGTTCTCCTCGAACATCGCGTTCAGCGTCTTGAACGGTCCCAGGGGATCCTGCGCGGGCTCGATCGGCTCGAGCACGTCCCGTCGCTCGGCATGCACGACATCGGCCCGGCCCCACTGACTGAGCGGAGTGAGCAGATACTGCTTCTGCAGCTCCTTGACCGTCGCGACGTCAGCATCACCATTGACCAGCGTCCGTCCCATGACCAGCACCGTCGGGCTGGGCGAGTGTGCGCGGGAGGAGTCGATACCGTCGGGCAGCTCGCCCTCCCAGTCCGGTCCCACGATGGCGAAGTTGCCAGCCTTGGAGCCGGTCGCTCGCTGGCCGATGTAGTCGAAGTTGTCCGATCCGACGCCCATCAGCTCGAAGCAGAAGTAGCGCTCGCCCATCTCGGGGTGCGAGAGGACGATCGGCTCCTCGCTCAGGTCCAGCCACGCGGTCGAGTAGAGGGTGTCGTTGTTCGGGCAGCCGCCGTCGCGATACGTCGCGTCCATCAGCTGCGAGGCGTGCCAGAACTCGTTCAGCGCCGCATAGGGGACGAACTTCGGGTTACGCGGCTGCGTCACCCACTTGTACCGAGTCTGGGCGTTGTAGATGTAGGGAAACCCGTAGATGAACGCCTGCAGCCCGAGGCTGTAGGCGTACTCGCCGTGCCAGTCCTCGACCTTCCCGCTCACCAGCGGCTTGACCGCCGACTTCAGTATCGGGGCCGCCTTGGCGAGCTTATGAACGCGTGTAAAGGCCATTGCTATCTCCATTTCTCCCGGTTCGTCGGGTCCCCGGTCTCACCGATCTCGCCTGCGTGACCACGTGTCTAGGCTGTGCCGGCGGCGCGGGCGGCGGCGGCGTCGGTGGGGGCGATGAACGCTCCGATGATCCACAGGATCGGGAGGAAGAATCCGATCCAGAACATCCAGTAGTGGCCCTTGCGGAACGTCGACAGGCCGAAATAGACCCAGCACGCGACGTACACGATGGCCAACAGAATCCAGAGAAAGGTCATCAGTTCACGGTCCCTTCGAAACTCGTGCCGGGGTCGTCGTTGGTGACTCCGGCTGGTTGCGGGTGCGGCCGGGCATCAGCCTCGGCCGCCTCGGTGTCAAGCGGGTTGAGGCTGTGCACCGTCAGCCCAAGCCCGGCGATCCGCGCGAGCAGCCCCTGCAACGCCGAAGCGTCGATAACCGGCCCCGTGATCTCCGTCTCGCCGTCACGGGCGCGAAGCGTCATCCCGTCGAACGCCGACGCATACCGCGGCCCCAGTTCTCCTTCGACCACGACGCGATAGCGATGAACTGACATTGCAACCTCAGCATCGCTCACGATCACCGCGGTTTGGGCCGCGCAAGCCCAGGATCACCCGGGTGATTCAACGCGCCCAAGCAGACCCAGCGCCTCAGCACGCGCGACCGCATCCCCCCGCGACGTAGCGTCCAGCTTGCGGTACAGCTCGCGCGTGTGGGTCTTGACCGTGTTCAGCGAGATGTAGAGCCGCGCGGCAACGTCGCGTCGGGAGAGACCGGTCGCGAGGTACCGCAGCACCGCGAGCTCGGCCGGGCTGGGTTTCTCGACGAGGTGGCCGTTTCCGGTATTTGCTCCTGCGATGGTCAGGTCACGCTCGATGGAGGCGGCGATCGCGGGTAGCCGCCCGGGATCGGGAAATCCCGCGAGTGCCCTTTGCGCGCGCTCGAGGACGCGGCCGGCGCTCGCCAGCCGCGATCGAGCGATGCGGACCTGCGCGAGCACAAGTAGGGCATGCGCATGACCGACGGTGGGCTGAGGCGAGCGTCGCAGACGCTCGCCGCGCAACGCCTCGCGCTCCGCCTCGTCGAGACGTCCCGCGGTGATTAACGCTAGAGCAAGCCCGAGGTGCGCGAGCGACGCGATCCAGGAATCCGCCAGGAATCGCACGCGCGCAAAGCCGATCGCCTGAGAAGCCCACGCCTCCGCGCTCTCGGTTTGCCCTCGCTCGGCGTCGACCAGGGCGAGCAGCCCAAGGTGTCCGAGATAGCCGTCGGGGACGTCCGGCGCATCGGGGCGTTTGACGGCCTCAAGCGCGATGCGTCGCGCTTCATCGAGATCGCCGGCGAAGAACAGCGCTTGCGACAGTGCCGCGAGGACTCCGACGATCAGGGCGTCTGCTCCCGCGCGAGCGGCCGCGACCGCGCAACGCGCGTGGCCGACCGCGGCACCCACGTCGGCGTGCTGTATCCCGTTCGCGTAGGTGACTTCCACGATCGCTTCGGCGTAGGGCGACCACAATTCCGGCCGCTCCCGCCGCGCACGCTCCGCTACCGCAAGCATCCGCTGTACCTCGAGCTCGGGACGCGCGAGCAGCGACGCGGCGACCGCCCCGCCGGCCGCCAGCGATGGGTGCTCGAGCAGCAGATCCGAGGGAAGCCACTGCACCCAGCCAAGAAACTGCGTCAGCCGCCCGCCCCAGACGAACGCGCGGTCGTTCTCGACGAGCAGCCCGGCAACCGTATCGGCGTCTCCAGCCGCGGTGGCGTACTCGATCGCGTCCTCGACGAGCCCCTGCTCGCGGCACCACGCCGACGCCCGCCGACGCAGCGCAGCCGCGTCCTCGCGCCCGAGCTCGAGCTGCAGAAGCTCGCCAAACAGATGGTGATAGCGATACCACTGCTCGCGTGCATCCAGGGCGACCACGAACATGTTCGAGTGCACGAGCTCCGCGAGCACCGCAGCCGAGTCCTCGCGACCGAGAACCGCGTCGCACAGCTCCGGGGTGAACCGGCCCAGCACCGAGGTGCGCACCAGGAACTCCCTCGTCTCAGGATCGAGCGCCCTGAGAACCTCGTCGGTCAGATAATCGGCGACGTGCCGAGCACTCCCGGCGAACGCTCGCACTCCCTCATCGGGATCCTCGAGGTCACGAAGCCACAGCGCGGCCAGGTACAAACCGGCGGGCCATCCCTCCGTCCGCTCGACCAGCAACTCGACGCTCTCGCCGGACAATGCGATCCCCTCACGCACCATCAGCTCACGCGCTTCGTCAGCCGTGAACACAAGCTCGCGCGCGCGGATCTCTCTCAGCGCCCCTCCCGCTCGCAGGCGCGCCACGCTGATCTCCGGGTCCGACCGCGACGACAGGAGCAGACGCGCGTTGGCAGGCAGCCGCCCGATCGCGTGCTCGAGCGAGCGAAGCGAACGCTCGCTCCCGACCGTGTGGAGGTCATCGAGAATGATCGTGACCGGACGACCGTACGCGACGAGGCCGTTCATCAGCTCATCGACCGCTGCCTCGACTGCCGTACCCCGGACCCCGAGGCGCATCAGCGCCGCACGTCCCAGGCCGTGGCCGAGTCGCTCGACGGCCGTCGCCAGGTGCGTCCACAACCGCACCGGACCGTCGTCAGCCCCATCGAGCGTCATCCAAATCACGGCCTCCGGGCGCTCGGCACACCACGAGCGCAGGAGCGTCGTCTTGCCGTAGCCAACAGGCGCGTCGATCACAGTGAGCGCGGCCCCCTCGTCGCCGTCGAGCATCTCAAGCAGGCGTGCCCGGCGCAGCATCCGGGGCTGGACCCGGGGCAGCATCAGCTTGGGCTCGACCACTCGCAGCGCTGGCAGAACCGTCTCAGCCGTCTCAACACTCACACCGAGACCCCAATCCCATGTCGTGGTGCGGCTTGGCGCTGAGCAGTCCACCGCAGTCGATCAAGGAGGATCGATGGGCAATCGCTTCCGCAGCGCGGCGAGCTAGGCACAAGTCATCTCCCGGTCCGAGGATCGAATCCTGTTCACGGACCAGGGTGGCGACCAAGCGTCTTAGTCGTGAACTCGCTCCGCTAGAACAACGCAACTCGACGCCGCCGGTCGGATTGACCGCGCGGAATCACATCGCATTCATGACCTTAACGCCGGCCTCCCCCGCGGGTCATCCGTGAAAGACCGCATAGGTTTCCCCGGGAAACCTCACTGATCTCCTCAGGAAACCTCACTGATCGCAACACGGGTTGGAACGAACGACTCGTCGAACATGCCTTCGCCCAGATCAGGAGAGAACCGAGGCCGCAGCCGAGTTCGGCTCCCGCCCCTCGTTGAGGTTGTGGTGATCCCGGCGGTCGAGCGCCCGTGCCGACACATTGGTCCGCGGTCAGGATGTGCTCGCCTGCGCGCCGGCGGGACGCCGCACTGCGGTGAGGGTCGCGCTCATCTTGATCGCCCGGACGGCGCCGGTGGCCCCGGCTTGCAGGGTGACTCCGAGTGAGACCGCGAACAGGCCAAGGATGAACACGCCGACGGCACTAGATCCGAGCGCCAGGATGCCAAGGCGCCCGAGAAGGTAGGGCGGCGTGCACACGGTCATGCTGAGCGCGCCGCCGACCGCGGTGCTCGCCAGCTTGTCGCGTTTCGATTGCTTGAGGGGCTTTGCGCCGATCAGACGGGCGGGGACGGCCACATAGGAGACCATCATGAGGGCGACCACGATCCCCAACGAGATGGTGAACCAGGGTTTTCCCCACCGGGTCACGACGATGGTCGAAAAGGCGAGCAGCGCACCGACGACGGCCCCGTAGGCCATGATCGTCTTCAGATGTTCCCGCGCCTGCGCGACGGCCGGCCGGACCTCGGGGCGGCCGGGTTGCGAGACCGCGAAGGCGAATACGGCGTTGAGGAAGAAGCTGGCGATGGTGATCGCGATGATCAGCAGGCCGGCTGGGATGAGCATGGGTCCGCGCACCACGGTGAAGGATTTGTCGTGCAGCACGTGCGCCTTGAGGTCGAACATCGCCAGCCAGATCCACATCGCCGGGAGGATCTGCACGAGCGTGAGCCGCCAGTTGGTGACGAGCAGCCTGAGTCCGTTGAACAGCATCACGAACGCGCCGACGGCGAAGGCGAGCGGGGCGAACACGCGCCGCGACTCGCTGAGCCGCAGGATCGCCTCCTCGATCTTGGCCTCATCGTTCTCCTGAATGGCCCGGACAAGCATCCCGACGCGCGCGTAGAGCCCGGCGAACCGCCGCTCGCTGCGGCGGCTCGAGGCTGCCGACGACTCGGTGCCCTCGGCCGGGCTGACCGGAGGCGGCTGAAGGGTCGCGACGTGCGCCAGGTCCCCTGAGGCCCGGTCGTCCGGAGACTCAGCGGCAGAGTTCGGCGGCCCGCCGCTGCTCAATCCGTCAGCCATCGCGTCCTGACCCCATCAGGATTTCCCCGGCACTGGCGGTCATCTCGTCTTGTCCTCACGACGTTGCCCGGGCAGAAGATGACCGTACCGATGGTTGAACGAGTGCCGAGCTCGGTGTGACGAGGTCCTGATGTCGTGGGCCGCACGGCTCACCGCCGGACGGACCACGGCTCCAACCAGCGCGACCATCACCAGAGTGCCGACCAACGGTGTGTCTCGCGATGATGGTCCCGGGATCCAGGTGAGGAGCTCCCTCAGCACAGCGGCTCCGAGCATCACGTCAGACCGGGATGGACCGCCCGGACCCTTGAGCATGCGATCCGACTTGTCGTGAGCTGCGCTCGCAAGCAACACCAGCGCGATCAGCGTCACCTGCCACGACTGTTCCCTCGAGACCCCGAACAACCGCGCGACAGCACGGTGGCGAGTCTGATCGACCAGCAGAAGCGCGACTCTCACGTCCGTGAGAAGCAGCCTGGCGCCGGCGGCGTCCTCAAGCGCGATCGCGAGCGCGCCGTCGGCCGCGCTGGTCGGCTCCCGCTCCGGTCCCGGGATGCCCGACTCCGATGATTCGATCGGTCTGTTAGTGCGCGTCGCCAGTCCCAGGATGTCCACTCCTTGTCCGTACGCTCCTGTCGCGCACCGTCGACTATGTGCAGGCTCGGCGCGGGTCATCGGTCGCTGTCCACGCCAGGACAACGGCGTCGTTTCTATGTGGTGGAGGTGTGGGGGAAGCGGGGTGTGCGCCTTGTCGGTCATCGCCGGTTCGCGAGGACGGAGGCGGTGATCACGAGGGAGACGGCGACGAGGGCGCCGAGGGCGCCGACCCAGTTGATGCCGGTGCTGTGGTGGACGTGATCGGCGTAGCCGACGAAGCCGATCGGGATCGCGATCGACAGGATCAGGAGCGCCGAGCGGAGGATGTCGCGTTTGTCGTGACCGCGGTCCTTTTCTGCTTTGGCGGCGGCGATCGCCGCCTGTGCGCTGTCGGCGTCGCCGTCGTAGAACAGCAGCGCTCGGCGTCCGAGTTGCCGTGCGTGGGTCTCGCAGCCCCAGGCCATGGCGATCATGAACGTGGCGGGCAGCACCCAGGTGGTTACCCAGATCGCCAACCCGATTGCGATCCCGAGGGTCGCTTTCAGCCGCGGGTGCGCGGACTCCTCACGCTCGTCGGATGGCGCCGAGAGGAATCCGCCGAAGATCAGCAGGATGTTGATGCTGCGGACCCAGGTGCGCAGCGACCGTCTCTCTGTCGGCTTATCGGGGAGCGGGACGTCACGCAGGTTCTCCAGTGCTTCGCGGGCCACGTCAACCGTTGGGTGCACGCCGCGGAGCACCAGTGTCTCTGCGGAGGTCTCAAGCTCGCGGGGGTCGCGTCCGTAGAGCGCGGCGGTGCGCAGCACCATGCGCCCTTCCTCTCGGAGGTAGGACAGGTAGCCGGGGATCAGCGCGATCAGGAACGGCGTCCCCGACACGGCGCCGTCGATCCGCGCGACCTGAGCGGTCTGCGTGCGAAGCTCCTCGGCGATCACCGCGCGCGACTCGTCAGGGCGCTTCTCGAGAGCATTTGCCGCCCACTCCAACGACGGCTCGCCAAGATTGCCCGCGCTGTAGAGCGTGAGGCGCTCGGCGACGTGCTCCGGATCGCGCCAGGCGATCCGCCCGAGCTGGCGCCACCCCGACAACGTGTTCCCGACCCGCCCCTTGATCGACTGCGGTCCCTCGACTTCATCCGGCGAGGTCTCCCCCGCTGAGGTCTCGGCCGGTGAGGTCTCGGCCGGCGAGGTCTCGGCGGCCGTAGCCTCAGCGACCGTCGCACCGGCCGCTGGATCATCGATGACGCGCTGTGCGGGGTCAGCTTCCATTGCTCATCACGTGCGTCTTCTCGGCCTGGTACTCGTCGTTGGTGATCGCGCCGCTGTCGCGAAGCGCGGCGAGTCGCTCGAGTGTCTCGACCCGTCCCATGCTGGCGGCGGGTGAGGGCGCGGTGCTTGTCGTCGCGACCGCGGTCGCCGGCGTGGCTGATGGCGCCGCCTGACCGCGGCCCGCGTGGGCTCGCTGCGCCTGGACGTCCCGCAGCGCCTGGCCGTGCTCGATGTCGGGGAACTCGCGGACCGTCTCGCGGCGCAGCATCGCGACCCCGAGCGCGAGCAAGATCGCGAACACCAGGATCCACCAGACGTTTCGGAACGCGGGGGTCGGACCCCACACCACCCCAATGAGCAACACTGCGCCGGCCACGCCATAGGCGAGCGCCGGACTGTCGCGCAATGACGGCGCCAGGAACTTCCGCACCGCGGTTGCGGGGCGGGTCGGGCCGGCGAGCCACGCGGCCACGACAACGATGATCCCGTAGACGATCATCGCCACGGCGATGTTGTGCAGCAACGACGTGGCGATGTTCCACACGTCGTGGACAGCCGGCTTGTTCGACGGGACCTTGACCAGGCCGTTGACGACCGCGTCGCCGCCGATTCTGCGGACCAGCAGCAACGCCACGCCGATGAGCACGAAGCACCAGCCGCTCGTCCGCAGCGTCCGCCGGCGCCGGCCCCGGGCGAGGTACACGGCAAGCGCGAACAGCAGGATCGCGAGCGCCGGCAGCACGATCGCGAGATTCTTGACCGCGTTGGCGATGTCCTGTGCGGTCTTCAGCTGATTGGAGCGCATGATTACCAGCTGGCCGTTGGCGGGCGGCAGCGTGATGCCCAGCTTCTGCTGAGCGGCCGCCCGGGCCGACGCTCCGGCCGCTCCCTGCAGCTTGGACTGCACTGCGGCGACCTGACTGGAGATGCCGAGCGTCGCGGCGAGCTGATTGACGAGCGTGTGCAGGTTGAGCGTGACAACGCCGGACTTGGTCGACACGACCGGGCCGCCCCCGTTCAGCACCTTCAAGAGCTCCTTGTGGGCAGCGACATTGGCCTGAACCCACGCCGCCTGCGCCTGCGGGCTGGCGAGAATCTTCGGGGCAACCGTGCTGGCGAGCTGCTGCAAGCCGGCGGCAGCCGGACCGGCCAGCGGCTGCAGCTGCTTGGGCAGCACCTTCTGCAGATCCGCAGACACATTGACGTTGGTGAACAGCTCATGCACCAGATACGCGCTCAGCGCGGTCTGAACCTGCTTGTTCTCCAGCACCTGACTGCTCGTCGAGCGCCAGTTCGACGTGTTCAACGCCTGGCGATTGACCCACACCGCGAACGTCGCGGCGATGCCGACAATCGTCGCCAGCACCAGCAACGTCGGAACGAGGAAGCGATGCGCCCGCCTGGCAGCGGGAGCGGCGGCGGCCGCCGGGGGCGCGTCGTTCTCGGCGCTCGACATCAGACACCCGTCTCGGCGGTGATCTTGCCGGACTTAACCGCGGCCGCGAGTGCTTGATAGTCGCGGTCGTTCTGATCGGCATACGCCCGTGAGAACTCGACGATCGCGCGGTCGAAGCTGTCGCTGTTACCGAGGTAGGCGGCGATCGCGATCCGGTCGCCGCTGCGGGCGTGCGCGCGGGCGAGCGTCCAGCCACAGAGCTTGCCGTAGGTGGCCATGGCCTTCGGGACCATCTGCTCGATCTCCGCGGAGCCCTTCCAGTCCTTGAGCTGGCGGCCGTAGAAGTCGCGCGGCTTGCCATCGAGCCCCTCCTCGACGTGCAGCCAGCCGAGGAAGATGTCACTCGTCGCCTGCATCAGCCGCTGCCCGACAACGACCCGCTCGCCGTGGTTGGAGAACTCGCTCGGGCCGAGGTTCTCCTCGAGCACCGACGCGTCGGCCTCCTTGACCTGCAGGAACAGCGGGTCCTGGCCGTCACGGCCGAGGTACAGCGCGATCCACGCGCGCGTCCCGACGCTCCCGACCCCGACCACCTTGTGGGCGATGTCGGTCAGCTCGAACTGCTCGAGCAGCACGCGTCGGTCGAACTCGAGCGTCGAGCGGTAGCCGCGCAGGACCCCCTCCAGCATGCCGAACAGCCGCTCGAACTCCTTGCCGGTGGCGAGCTGCCTGGCCGGCACGACCAGCGGCGACTGGTCGACGATCCGCGGCTTGCCGTCGACGATCTCGGTCAGCTTGGAGAACACCGTCATGCTGTCCTTGGTGCGGGCCTTCGCGAGGTTCTTCTCGGTCCGCTTGACCATCTTCGGCTTGAACTGCGAGGCGAACTCTTGGAGCACGCTCTCGATGTCCAGGTGCGAGTACCAGACGTCGAGGTTGTTCATCCCGGCGAAGGTGGCCATCGCGGTGCGGTACCGGCTGACCGTGTCGAGCACGATCCGTTCCTGCTCCTTGGCGCGAAAGCCGTTGTCGCGTGCCGCAATGAGCATGCTCACCGCCAGCCGCTTGACATCCCATTCCCACGGGCCGGGAAGCGTCTCATCGAAATCATTGACATCGAACACCAGCCGCCGCTCCGGGGAGGCGAACACCCCGAAGTTCGACAGGTGCGCATCCCCGCAACACTGCACCGTCAGTCCCGACCGCGGCGTCGCCCCAAGATCGTGGGCCATGATCATCGCCGCCCCGCGATAGAATGTAAACGGCGAGACGAGCATCCGCCCATAGCGGATCGGAACCAAGTCCGGCACACGCGTCTTCGCCTGACGCTCAAGCAGCTTGACCGGATCAGCCCGCGTCGCCGACGCCTCGAACGTCCCATGGCTGGCCCGCGGCACCTCGGACCGGGCGGCCTTCCCCCGGGCAACCCGCTCCGCAACCGAGAGATGCGGAACCGGAGGAGGCGCCGTCTTGCCTGACGCCGCCGTGCTCTTGTTGGACCCGTCCGCGGGGCGGCGGGTCCTCGATGTGGTCGTTGTCATGAGCCCTCCAAAGGGTTGCGGTCGGTGCGCCTAGGCGGCGCGGGCGGCGGCGTTGTCGGTCGGGGCGATGAACGCTCCGATGATCCACAGGATCGGGAGGAAGAATCCGATCCAGAACATCCAGTAGTGGCCTTTGCGGAACGTCGCCAGGCCGAAATAGACCCAGCACGCGACGTACACGATGGCCAACAGAATCCAGAGAAAGGTCATCAGTTCACGGTCCCTTCGAAACTCGTGCCGGGGTCCTCGTCGGTGACTCCGGCTGGTTGTGGATGCGGCCGGGGACCAGCCTCGGCCGTCCCGGTGTCAAGTGGGGTGAGGCTGCGCAACGTCAGCCCGAGCCCGGCGATCCGCGCGAGCAGCCCCTGCAACGCCGAAGCGTCGATAACCGGCCCCGTGATCTCCGTCTCGCCGTCACGGGCGCGAAGCGTCATCCCGTCGAACGCCGACGCATACCGCGGCCCCAGTTCTCCTTCGACCACGACGCGATAGCGATGAACTGACATTGCAACCTCAGCATCGCTCACGATCACCGCGGCATGGGCCCCGCGAGCCGAGGATCACCCGGGTGATTCAGTGAGGGGCAAAGTCGGCTTCGGCTCGACCAGCGGCCGATCCGGGCGATCTGCCCGCCCAGATCCGTGAACTCCTTTCGGGTAACCGGCCCCTCAATCGCCCATCTGACCGTCAATCACCCGGGTGAACCTTGCTCCGAGCTGCCCACATACCGGAGAACTCAGGCCATCATGTCGTGACAACCTTGGCGGCCCTCCCGCCGCCACTTGGGCGGGCGCGGACGTTCCGTGCCCCAGATTGGAGCCCGGCATGGCGGACATGAACTACGACGTTTCGCTGGACGGGCCGGCGACAGCTTCAGTGGACCCACATCGCGAAAGTCGGCCCAGGTGATCGAGCCCGCAGATCCCGAAGCTCTGAGTACGGGCTCCGAATCGAACGATCGTCCCGAGAAGGTCCCGATCACCGCCCGGTTGCTGCTGCACGAGTCGTTCACCGCGCGGCGAGCCGCCGCAACCATCGCCGCGTTCACGCTGCTGATCACGGTGACCGGCGGGATCCTCGAACGCGTGGTCGACCACAAGGAGTTCCCCACGATCGGCAAGGGGCTCTGGTTCGCGCTGCAGACCGTCACCACCGTCGGCTACGGCGACGTCACGCCCAAACAGGCCGACGGACGCTTCATCGCCGCGGTCGTGATGCTCGCGGGGATCGGCTTTCTCGCCGTGATCACCGCGTCGGTTACCGCCTCGCTGATCGAAAGCAGCCGGCGGCGATTCGCGGCAGAGTCCGAGGTGGACATGACGCGCCGGCTCGAGGACATCAGCGGCCGGCTGACGAGGATCGAAGCGGCGCTTGATCAGACGCCGCCGCCATCCGCCCAATAGCCGCTAACGCGACCGACTCGCTGCCGTCCGGGATGTGACCGACGCTAGGCTGGCGCGAAGGTCGTAGTCGTCCGTGGCGCCGCGCAGATGCTCGGTTTCACGCGGAGCCAGTCCAGCATCAATCACCCGGGTGATCGTTCCGCCACGCCGATGACACGCGCAACCTCCGCCGTGATGATGTGCAGGGTCAAACTCCCGTGACGTCCCGTGAACCCCACACATCATCAGCGGAACCCGCACCCATGACATCGGTGAAGCTCGCTGGTGTCTACAGCCACGCGCGATTCACCAGACAGCGCCAACCGACCAACCTGCGAGGGGATCAGCGCCAATGAGCCAAGTGATCCTCTTATCGCTGACCGCCTCCTTGAACCCGACGCTGGTCGGCGCCACCACGGTGATGCTGCTGCTCGACAAGCCGGCGAGGCTGATGCTCGGCTATCTGCTCGGCGCGTACGTGACGAGCATCACGCTCGGGCTCGTGATCGTCTTCTCGGCGTCGAACTCGAGCACGACCAACACGACCCAGAACACCCTCAGTCCTGCGGTCGACATCGCCCTGGGGTTGCTCGCGCTGATCGGCGCGTGGGCCGTCTGGAGCGGACGCCACGAACGCTTCAAAGAGCGCCGGCGAGCGAAAAAAGCGGCACAGCCCGACAAGGGTCCCCCGAGGTGGCAGCGGGAGCTCAGCAAGGGATCGGCGCGGACGACATTCCTGGTCGGGATGCTGCTGACGCTCCCTGGCGCCTCCTACCTTGCCGGCCTCGATGACATCCACAAACTGAACTACTCCACGACCGAGACCGTGCTGCTGGTAATCGGCTTCAACCTGGTCATGCTCTGGCTGCTCGAGGTTCCCCTCATCTGCTTCGTGATCGCTCCGGAATGGACCCCGCGCGCGATCGAGCGAGCCAAGCTCTGGGTCTCCCGGCACTCCCACATGTTCGCCATCAGAGGGCTCACCCTGTTCGGCGTGCTGATGATCATCAAGGGCATCATCGGGCTCACATGACGCCGGTGAACCGATGAACCGCACACAACGCAGAGAGCGTCCAGTACAGACACGTCTTGTACTCAGACGCTTGTGCGATCGCGACTCGGTTCCCCCCGCACCCGTGCGCGAACGAGCGTCATCCGTTCCGGGTGATGTCGCGCCTGCCCGGACAGGAGAACCTAAGTGGAACGATCTTCGATACAAAGCACCCGCGCCGATGGAGGAACGACGATGACCGATAGTGAAGTTGACGTGCTTGGCCCGGTCGACTATGTGGTGGTTGAGTTCCCGGCCGACAGAGCGAACTTCTCCGGCGAGGCGAGAGCTGAGTTGTCGGCCTTGATCGATCGTGGTGTGGTGCGCGTGCTTGACCTGATGATCATCAAGAAGGAGCTCGATGGATCGGTCGAAGGCTTCGAGGCCCACGACTTCGGCGACGACGCGCTCGGTGAGCTGCGCGAGCTGGAAACCGAGATGGCGATGCTGCTGGCCGAGGAGGACGTTGAGGCGATCGGGGCGGCACTGGAGCCGGGGAGCGTCGCTGCTGTGCTGATCTGGGAGAACGTGTGGGCCGCACCGTTCGGCTCCGCGCTGCGGAGGGCCGGCGGTGAGTTGGTGGCCAGCGGCCGGATCCCGATCCAACAGCTTGCGGCTGCCATCGAGGCGGATGAGTCGATCACGAGTGAAGGAGGCTGAGATGTTGGGTCGAGGTCGAGTTGGCAGACCTGGCGTGATGGGGGGACGACCGGTTGCTCGCACCGCCGCTGTCGTCGGGACGGCCGCGGTCGTCACGCACGGAGTACGCCGTCGCGGTGATCGCCGGGAGGACCGGCGAGATGACCGTAGGGACCGCCGGTAGGACCGGAACGGAGGCCCCGCGGAGCCGGCCCCCCGGCGTCCGAACCGACATGTGATCGCCTTCGCCTGACGCCGCGGACCGATCATCGAGGCGAAGGGGCGCGGGTAATTGCGGCACGGCGAGCCCCGCTCGAGCTGCTCGTCCGATGTCCTGCGCGCGGGTGACGCGTTAGATATCTAGCCCGAATGGGGTGATGACGGGGTCTCAGGCCGGACGGAGCATCTGCACGAGTTCTTGAACAGAAACGAGTGTTGCAAACGTGTCTGGAGGCGAGTTAATGAGCCAGCCTGATCGAAGCAAATTGCCGATTCGTAAGCGGCCGTTCGGGGGTGTGGCGAACAAGACGCTTGGGGGCTCGAAGCCGGATTGGGGGGAGCTTGGGCATGTCGAGCCGCCTGACGGTGCGCCGAATGTGCTGCTGGTGCTGATCGATGATGCGGGGTTCGGGAATGCCGGGACGTTCGGCGGGCCGATCGACACCCCGAATTACACGCGGATCGCGCAGGAGGGGGTGCGGTACAACCGATTCCACGTCACGGCCTTGTGCTCGCCGACGCGGGCCGCGCTGCTGACGGGCCGCAATAGCCATGCGGTCGGGTTCGGTTCCGTAGGCGAGTTCTCGACCGGGTTCGCCGGCTACACGGCGTTCGTTCCGGACGATTGCGTTCCGTTCCCGAGGATTCTGCGCGACAACGGGTACAGCACGGCGGCGTTCGGTAAGTGGCATCTGACGCCGGACGGTCAGCAGGGCCCGTCGGGTCCGTTTGATCGCTGGCCGGTCGGCTGGGGGTTTGACTACTTCTACGGGTTCCTCGGCGGAGGGGCCTCGCAATGGGATCCGTGCCTGGCGGAGAATCAGAAGATCATCGGCACGCCGGCGGAGTTCTATGACGAGGAGCATCCGTACTACCTGCCGGATGCGATGGCGGACAAGACGATCGAGTGGTTGCACGCGATCCGGGCGCAGGACGCGAAGAAGCCGTTCTTCGCGTATTTCGCCACGGGCTGCAGCCACGCTCCGCATCATGTGTCCGAGTCGTGGGCGGCGAAGTACAAGGGCAAGTTCGACCAGGGCTGGGACAAGCTGCGTGAGGAGACGTTCGCCCGGCAGAAGACGCTCGGGGTGATCCCCGCCGATGCCGAGCTCACCGCGCGCGACGAGGCGTTCCCCGCCTGGGACGACGTTCCGGACAAGCTGAAGGCGTACTACGCCCGCCAGATGGAGGTGTACGCGGGGTTCTCGGAGAACGCCGATCACAACGTCGGTCGCGTGATCGACGCGATTGACGAGCTCGGCGAGCTCGAGAACACGCTCGTGCTGTGGATCTGGGGGGATAACGGCGCGAGCATGGAGGGCACGATCACCGGCTCCTTCAACGAGCTGACAATGCAGAACGGAATCCCGCTAACCGACGAGATGCAGCTCCAGCTCGCCGAGCGCTACGGCGGCATCGACGCGTGGGGAAACCCGATGATGGACCCGCATTACTCGGCCGCGTGGGCGTGGGCGGGCAACACGCCGTTTCAGTGGGGAAAGCAGGTCGGCTCGCATCTTGGCGGCACCCGCAACCCGCTCGTCGTCCACTGGCCCGAGCGGATCACCGACACCGGTGCGCTGCGGACGCATTTCACCCATGCGATCGACGTCGGCCCGACGATCCTCGATATCACCGGGATCCCGATGCCGACCCATATCGACGGGATCGAGCAGCAGCCGATGCACGGCGTCACGTTCGCCGATTCGCTGACCGACGCGAACGCCGCCGAGCGTCACACCCAGCAGTATTTCGAGACGATCGGGAACCGGTCGATGTATAAGGACGGCTGGTGGCTGTCGATGAAGACCGCACGGATCCCGTGGGTCCTGACGCCCGACGCGATCAAGCCCTACGCCCCCGGCGTGTGGAACCCCGACGACGATCCCACCGAGCTGTACTACCTGCCCGACGACTTCTCCCAGGCGCATGATCTCGCCGCCGAGCACCCCGAGAAGGTCAAGGAGCTCAAGGAGCTGTTCTGGCATGAGGCCGAGAAATACAAGGTGCTGCCGCTGATGGCGCCGCTCGCGGGGTTCTTCGGGATGCTGCCCCCGCTGCCGGAGACCGCCAAATACGAGTTCCGGGGCGACGTACAGAACGTTCTGTCGGGCATGATCCCGCGGATCTACAACCACTCCTACACGATCACCGCCGAGCTCGTGATCCCACCCGGCGGCGCCGAAGGGGTGATCGTCGCCGAGGCCGACCACCTCGGCGGCTTCTCGCTGTTCGTCGACGGCGGCAAGCTGACCCACACCTACTCGATGATGGGGGTGTTCGTCTTCCGCCAGCAGGCCGAGGAACCGCTCCCCGAGGGGGAGGTGACGGTCCGGATGCAGTTCGCCGCCGACGCGGCCAAGCCGGCCACCGGCGGCGAGGTCACGCTGGTTGTCAACGATCGGCCGGTCGGCACGGGCAGGATGGAGCACACCGTCCCGATCCGGTTCTCCGGCTACGCGGGAATGGACATCGGCCGCGACAACGGCGGCGTGGTCGATCTCGGCTACGCGAACCGTAAGCCGTTCGCGTTCACCGGCACGATCAACAAGGTCACCTTCGACGTCAACCCGCACCCCTCGACCGACGAAGCGCACGAGACGCACAGGGCCGTCCACCACGGGCACGCCGCGCACGCGCTCTCGGCATGAGGCAGATGCCGAAAACAGGAGGTTGAGATGAAGCTCCATGACACGATCGACGTCCTGATCGGCGGCTACCTGTCCAAGGACGCCGCAGAAGAGGACTACAACGCCGTCCGCGAATGCGGCGGGCACCTGCAGGGTGCCGTGATCGTCAGTAAAGATCTCGAGGGCGAGCTGTCGGTCGAGCAGACCGATCACATGGTTCGCGAGGGGGCCGAGGGACTCGGTGCGATCGGGTTCGCCGTCGGGCTCATCGCGCCGCCCGCATTGCTGGCCACCACCGCGGTCGGCGCCGCGATCGGCGCCGGCGCCGGCGAACTCCTCCACCACGAAGTCAAGGAAAAGCTCGAACAGCAAGCTGGAGAGACGATCCCGCTCGGCGGCGCCGGCCTGATCGTCGCCTACTCACACTCCGAAGCGGAGAAGGTCGAACCCGCCGTCACCCGCGCCATTCAAAAAGCCATCGGCGAGGCCGAAGGCAGACACGTCCAAGCGCTCAAAGGCGCGATCGCCGACGCCCAAAAGAAGATGGCCGAAAAGACAGCCTGACCGCCCGACCGATCGCGGCGGCAGAGTGGTCGTCTGCTCGAGAACCAGAAGCGGCCCGCGCGCGATCGGGCTCGGAGCGTTGTACGCACGGCCCGCCGACCAGTTCGAGACACGGTGCGCCTGCCCGCGATCACCCGCCGACCGCGTTCACGCCGCAGCGGCCTGCGTCGTCGACACCCACCGCTTTGGCAATTCGAAGGACCGCCAACGCCGTCGTCCACCCTGCGTCCACTAGCAGACGAACGCCCGGACCCCTTTACCGGAAATGATGGTCTCACCACTCAGACCGGCGGGCGGGTACAAAATCCCTGCAAATCGTGATAAGCCGACGCGGGGACTCGAACCCCGGACCCCTTCATTACGAGTGAAGTGCTCTACCAGCTGAGCTACGTCGGCGTGTGCAGAGACTTCCGGGGTTCTACGGCTCTCGGCCCGGTTCCAGGCTTGCGCGGGGGCGGCAAATCCTGGGTTGGTCGCTGCTTCGGGCAAGCGTAGCCGACGCTGGCGGGGCTCGTTGACCAGAGCGAGACCCTCGGCGGCGAGCGCGGCCGGCATCGCTCAACCTGCCCGACGGACTTGCCGGACGGCCTTCTTGATCGGGAAGCTTCTCAGGCCTCAGCAGACCTGCCCAACCGTCCCGATCGATCGGGCACACGCTCGGTTGACAATCAGCGTCCGATGGCTAAGGATGCGACGCGGGAGCAGGTGCCGGAGCAAGCGGATTAGGACGGGAGGCAGGCGATGCGGTTTCGCGGGCGTTTTGGGATCGGTGCCCTTGGAGTGGTCGCGCTCGTTCTATTCCTGGCTGGAGGGATCGCGGTAGCGGCGAGCTCGCATCACCACCGGGTCTTCCGGGGGAAGCGCCCGGCCCTAACTGCGGCGCAGATCCGCCGGCTGTCGGCCGGCGCGAGGGAGCGCACGATCATCATCTTCAAGAACCAGCTCACGAACCTGCCGGCGCGGCGAGGTACAGCGAGGGCCCGGGCCAGCGCAGCGTTCGCATCTCAGGCTGCCGTCCGGGCTGAACTCTCGCGCGTACACGCCAGCAATGTGCACAGCTTCCAGATCATCAACGCGATCTCGGCGACGGTCACGGCCACCGAGGCGAAGTACCTGCAGGCTAACCCCGCCGTGCAGGCCGTGGTGCCGGACCTCTTCCGGCATTTCGCGTCGCTCGGCAGCGGCCCTGGCCCGGCGCTTCCAGCTCTAGCCTCGCAACAGGGCACCGGGCTGGCGGGCCCATCGGATCAGCAGATCTGCCCCACGAACCCCGCTCAGCCGATCGTCGAGCCTGAGGCGCGGACCGTGATGAACGTCGACGCCGCCGAGCACCTGGGCGTGGACGGCTCCGGCATCAAGGTCGGGATCGTCGCCGACGGCATCGACCCGGACAACCCGGATCTGATCCGGCCGGGCGGCCAGCACGTCATCTTCGACTACGAGGACTTCAGCGGGTTCGGTACCAGCGCGCCGACAGACGGCCGCGAGGCCTTCCTCGACGCGGGCACGATCGCGTCGCAAGGAAACGAGACCTACGATCTGTCGGGGTTCGTGAACCCCGCCCACCCGCTGCCGGCGGGCTGCAATATCAAGATCAAGGGGATCGCGCCCGGGGCCAGCCTCGCGGTGCTGAACCTTGCGGGGCCGAACCCCGGGTTCTTCAACTCGACGATCCTGCAGGCGATTCAGTACGCGGTGATGACGGATCACGTCAACATCCTCAACGAGTCGATCGGCGGCAATCCGCTGCCGAACACTGAAGACGACCCCGTCGCGCTGGCCGATCAGGCCGCGATCGCCGCCGGCGTCACGGTCGTCGCGAGCAGCGGCGACGCAGGCCCGTTCAACAACATCGGCTCCCCCGCCACCACCCCCGGTGTGATCGCTGTGGGAGGCACGCAGACCTATCGTGTCTACCGGCAGACGACTCGCTACGGAACCCAACTCTCGCCGGGCGGCTGGGAGAACAACAACATCACTGCGCTGAGCTCAGCAGGGACGACCGAGTTCAACCCGGCGACCCTCAGCGTCGTGGCGCCCGGTGACCGCGGCTGGTCGCTGTGCAGCAGCGACACGACGAAGTTCTTCGGCTGCGCCGACATCGACCACGGTGTCAACCCGCCGCCGGTCTGGGCGGCCGGCGGCACGAGCGCCTCCGCACCGGAGACCTCCGGGACCGCAGCGCTGGTGCTGCAGGCATACGCGAAGACGCACGGCGGCGCGCTGCCGTCCCCGGCCTTGGTCAAGCAGATCATCGTCAGCACCGCGCAGGATCTCGGCGCCCCCGCCGACCATCAGGGCGCCGGCCTGGTGAACGCGGTGAAGGCCGTGCAGCTCGCCGAGTCGATCAACCGCGGAAGCGTGGAGGGCAACACGCTGCTGGTCCACCAGACGGCGCTCAGCGGGACCGTCACCGCGGGCCAGACGCGGGGCTTCACGGTCGATGTCACGAACGAGGGCGGCAACTCGCAGAGGGTGACGCCGTCGATTTCCGGCGTGCCGACGACACGGTCGAGCGATACGGGCAGCGTCAACCTGAGCTCCTCATCGCCCACGTTCATCGACGGCGAGGGGAACGTCGACTCGTATGCCGAGCACACGTTCATCGTGCCGGCGGGCGCCGACTACCTGAACGGCGACATCACGTGGAACGCCCAGTCGGCGGGCACGGCGGTGTTCGAGACGCTGTTCGATCCTGCCGGGCGGGTCGCGGCGTACTCACTGATCGGAACCGATCACAGCGGCTTCGGCCATGTAGAGGTGCGCCAGCCGACTGCCGGCACGTGGCACGCAGTGATCTTCACTGTCCACAACGCGGCGCAGTACACGGGCCCCGTGCAATTCAACTACGCAACCGAGCGGTTCCACTCGACCGGCTCGATCTCACCGGCCTCACAGACGCTGACGCCGGGGCAGACCGGCACGTTCCACGTGGCGGTCACCGCGGGGCAGGCTGGTGACACGAGCCTGAGCTTGCACCTCGGGACCGGCGCGAGCGATGACGGAAGCATCCCGATCACCCTCCGCTCGCTCGTCCCGATCAACGGCGGCGGCGGTGGGTTCTCCGGCAGCCTGACCGGTGGAGGCTCAACCGGCACCGCCGGCCAGTCGTTCACCTATCAGTTCAGATTGCCCCCAGGAGAGCCGTCGCTGAACGTCAGGTTCCGCCTCGCGGATCCGGGCTACCAGCTCACCGGCTTCCTCGTTGACCCGAACGGACAGCCGCTCGACGAGCAGTCCAACGGCGTTCTCGATGCTCAGGGCATCCTCACCGGCTTCGCCCCGACGATGCAGTTCTTCCAGGGGTCGCCCTCAGGCGGCCTGTGGACGGTGACGCTGCTCGTCAGCGGGCCCGTTGACGGGACGCATCTGAGCGAGCCGTTCAGCGGTTCGATCTCGTTCGGCGCGCCGAAGATAACAAGCACGGGTATTCCGGACTCGCCGACCACGGTACTGCCGGCCGGCACGCCGGTGACCGCGAGGATCCGGGTCACGAACACCGGCACCATCAGCAAGGACTTCTTCGCCGATGCTCGCCTGAACCGGCGGGTCCCGCAGGTGCTGCTCGGGAGCGACGCGAACAATGTCGGACTGCCGCTGTCGCTGACCACCCAGCCGAACTGGTTCGTGCCGACGCACACGAACAACCTCACCGTCGTCGCTCAGGGGACCGTCCCGATCACCATGGAGACGTCGTATTTCAGCGGCGATCCCGACGTCGGCGGCGTGTCGTTCGGCAACGCGGCCGTGTCGACCCTCACGGCACCGGAGCTCGCCCCGAGCTTCTACTTCGGGCTCCCGGAACCGACCGGACCGTTCGGGGCGACCGGCGTCCCCAGCGGCGCGAGCGTGAACCTGGCGGCGATTGCGAACACCAATCCCTTCGACTCGGCGCTGTCCGCGGACACCGGCGACGTCTGGGCGCAGAGTGTCGACGCCACGGCGCCGTACTCGCCGCTGAGACTCGGTCCCGGCGACACAGGCAAGATCACGCTGACGATCACGCCAAACGCACAAAAGGGCACGGTGGTGCGCGGGTTCATTGACGTCGACACGTTCAATCTCCTGTCGCTCGGCGGCGACCGGCTGACGACGATCCCTTACGCGTATCGCGTCGGCTGAGCCGCGACTCGGGGTGAGCCGCCCGGCCCGCTAGGCCTGCCCGATCGCAGCGCGGCGTAGTTGGCGCCGATGCCCGCGAGCCGCGCGGGGGCCGCGTGCGCCGCGGCGCTCCGTCACGCCGGGGAGCGACCGTCGGTGAGCGGTTGGGCGGACTCAAGCTCGCGGGCGGCCTGGCGGGTCTGCCAGTCCTCGGCGAGGATCGCCCAGCGCTCGTGATCGCGCCAGCGACCGCCGATCTTCAGGTAGCGGGGGGAGAAGCCCTCGCGCTGGAAGCCCGCGCCCCGGGCGAGGGCGATCGAGGCGCGGTTGCCGGGCTGGATGTTCGCCTCGATCCGGTGCAGGCGGAGCGTCACGAACGCGCGGTGGAGCACGAGTTCGATCCCCGCGCGCATGTAACCCTGACCGGCGAATGTCTGGCCGACGGCGTAGCCGAGGTAGGCGCTCTCCAGCGAGCCCCGCGCGATCTGCGAGAGGTTGAAGAAGCCGACGATCGCCCGGTCCTCGACGCGGCAGACGAGCATCGCCTCGAAGTCGGAGCGGCGGGCGTCGGCGAGGTAGGCGACGAAGCGCTCATGATCGGTCGGGGCGCTCGCCCAGGGCCGATGGAACGCTCGGCTCTCCTGCATGAGGGTGAGGAACTCGGTCTGGTCAGACCGGGTCGGCGCACGGAGATAGACGCGACGGCCAGGAATCGCCATCACGCTCCCAGAAGGTGCTCCAGACGGTAGGCGAGCGCCTCGCATGCGAGCTCTTCGGTGACGTTGAGCTGAAAGCGCTGCCGCGTCTCCTCCACGAGCTCGATGGCCGCCCGCAGCCGCTGCGGGTCCAGCCGGCCCGCGGCGTCGAGCTCAGCGCGCCGGTCGACGTGCCGGATGAGGTCGGGCGCGTCCCAGGCGAGGAACGCGAGGTCCGCGAACCACAGCCCGACGAGCTGCAGCCCGAGGTCGAGCGCGCCCGTCTCCACCCGGCGGCGGACGCGGCGGATGCGGTCGTTCCATTCGGTGTCGACGCGCTTGCGCTCTTTCCTGGGATACAGCTCGAGGTCGGCCGCCTTGCGCCCCTCGAGCTCGGCGGTCGTCGCCTCGCCACGTTCGCGGACGGCGGCGAGCAGGTCCGACCACGGCCGGCGCGCGCTCGTCTCGCCGGCGACGGCGGCCTGCGCGTACCCCTCGGCCGCGGCACGCAACGCCTGGCCGTCGGCCGAGGCGAGCTCGCGCGCGCGTCCGGCGTCGCCGAGCGATAGACGGGCGCAGGCCTGCGCGCTGTCCCCGCTGAGGCCGAGGGTCTCGAGGTCCGCCGCAACCTCGGCGACGGGCGGGGCGTCGAAGCGCACGAGCTGACAGCGCGAGCGGATCGTCGGCAGCACGTCGGCGATCCGGTCGGTGAGCAGGATGAGGTGAACGAAGTCGGCCGGCTCCTCGAGCGTCTTGAGCATCCGGTTGGCGGCCTCGTCGCCGAGCTCGTCGACGCGCTCGATGACGAACACCCGGCGGTTTGACTCGAACGGCGTCTTGCTCGCGGCGGCGATCACCGGCCCGGCGACGTCGCTGACGAGGATCTCGTGCGCGCCGCTCGGGGCGACCCAGGTGAGATCGGGATGCGAGCCGGATTGCACACGGTGCCGCGCCCCGGCGGCGTCACGCGAGCCCTCGGCGAGCAGCTCGCAGGCCACCGCGCGAGCGACCTCGCGCTTGCCCGCGCCCCCCGGGCCATGGAAGAGATACGCGTGCGACGGCCTGCCGTCGGGACCGAGCGCAGGACCGAGCACGGCGCGAGCGTGGGGGTGGCGGTCGAGTTGGGCGAGCATGGTCTTGCGATCCTAGCCCCGATAGTGTCGGATTCCACGCTTCATGGCCCGTGGACGACTGATCACGATCGAGGGCATCGACGGTGCCGGCAAGACGACGCTCGCCACCGGCCTGCAACGCTCTCTCGCCGCCCAGGGCGTCGAGGTCGCGTTGCTGCGCGAACCGGGCGGCGTCCACACCTCCGAGCGCGTCCGCGAGCTCGTCAAGGATCCCGCCCTCACCGTCGGCGCGCGGGCCGAGGCGCTGCTCTACGCCGCCGCTCGCGCCCAGCTCGTCGAGGAGGCGCTGCGGCCGGCGCTCGAGCGCGGCGAGTGGATCCTGCTCGACCGGTTCGTCGACTCGTCGCTCGCCTACCAGGGCGGCGGCCGCCAGCTCGGCATCGAGGCGGTGCGTGCGATCAACGCGTTCGCGACCGGTGGCCTGCTCCCCGACCGCACCCTCCTGCTCCGCGTCGATCCGACGCTCGGACGCGCGCGGGCACAGGGGCGCGGCGAGGCCCCGGACCGCCTCGAGCGCGAGCAGGACGCGTTCTACGCGCGCACGGGTGCCGCCTACGACGCGCTGGCCGTCGCCGACCCGGGACGCTTCCGCACGATCGACGCCAGCCTCCCGCCCGAGCGCGTGCTCGCGGCCGCGCTCGACGGCCTCGCCGACCTACTCTGAGTAGCCGGCCGGCCGGGCCTGCGCGAACGACCAGGCATCGCCCACCATCTCGGCGAGAGCCGGCCGGCGTGGCTCCCAGCCGAGCTCGGAACGGATCTTCGCCCCGGCGGCGACGAGCATCGGAGGATCGCCAGGCCGTCGCGGCGCCTCTTCGACCGCGACCGTCTCGCCGGTCACCTCCTCAGCCGCCGCGATCACCTCACGCACCGAGAAGCCGTTCCCGTTGCCGAGGTTGAAGATCCGGTGCTCGCCTCCGCGCGCTCCCTCGAGGGCGAGCAGATGCGCGGCCGAGAGGTCCTCGATGTGGATGTAGTCGCGGATCGCCGTCCCATCCGGCGTCGGGTAGTCGGTACCGAAGATCTGCATCACCGGGTTGATCCCGAGGACGGTGCGGAGGATGTTGGGGATGAGGTGGGTCTCGGGATCGTGGTCCTCGCCGAGGCCGTGGCTTGCGCCGGCGACGTTGAAGTAGCGCAGGCTCACCGCGCCGAGGCCGTGGGCGAGGCAGAAGTCGCCGATCATGTAGTCGACGGCGAGCTTCGAGGCCCCGTAGGCGTTCTGGGGCCGCGGCTGGGCGGCCTCCGAGATCGGCACCTCGTCGGGCTGGCCGTAGACCGCGCACGTCGAGGAGAACACGAGCCGCGGCACACCGGCGTCGGTCATCGCCTGGAGCAGGTTGAGCGTGCCGCCGACGTTCGTACGGTAGTAGCGCTCGGGATGGCTGACCGACTCGCCGACGAGGGCGAGCGCGGCGAAGTGCAGGACACCGTCGAAACCCTCGCTCACCGCGGCGCTCACCGCCGCAGCGTCGGTGAGGTCGGCGACGACGAGCCGGGCCTCGGGGGCGACAGCCGCGCGGTGCCCGCGCTCGAGATTGTCGAGCACGACGACCTCGTGACCCTCGCCGATCAGCTGACGGCTGACAATCGAGCCGATGTAGCCGGCGCCGCCTGTGACGAGCAACTTCATCGCCGACCCTCCTGGGATTGGGTTCCGTCCATGACGCGGGACAGTAACCGACCTAGAATCGGCCACGCCGTGACCGACCCGTCATCGTTCATCGAGCTCGAGCGCTTTGAGCTCGCCGACGCCGGGCCGGGCGCGGCGATCCTCCGTCTCCTCGCGCACGCGCGCGATCCCGCCCGCGTACCCGCCCCGGTCGCGCTCGTTGTCCGGGCCGGCGACGACGAGCAGTGGCTCTCCCCCGTCCCTCTGCCCGTGCCGACGGCGACCCTGATCAGCACCGTGTTCGTCGCCCCGGCGGCATTGGTCGCCGGGCCGGCGAGCTTCTCGCTGCGGCTCAGCGACGGCTCGGCGCTCACGCTCGCCCCACCGGAGCCGACCGAGCGCGCGAGCGCGTCTCCAGATGAACTCGCTGAGCTCCGCTACCGGCTCGCCAGTACCGAGTCACAGCTCGAGGGGACGCGCACCCTCGCCGCCACCATGGCCGCCGAGATCGAGGAGGCGCAGACCCGCGCCGACGCGCTCGCCGAGGTCGTCCGCGCCGAGACGGCCCGGCGCGAGGCCCTCCAGGCCAGGTTGGTCGAGGATGTCGGCGTAGCGGAGGCGGCTCGCGCCGACGCCGAGGAGGCCGTGACGCGCCTCGAGCAGGAACTGCGCGAGCTGCGAGCCGAGTCCCGGAAATAGCGGCCTTCATCCCCGGACGCGATGCCGGGGCGGTCCCCGGAAATAGCGGCGTTTCGGCCCGGAAACGCCTGCTCCGGCCGCTAAAATAGAGCGGGAGTCAAACCTCGTTTCTTGGCCGCAGGGGAGCTCTTCACGACGTCTTTCCGTCCGGGCCATTCGCGAGGATCTGCTGTTACCCCCTCAGCCACTACGGAGCTGAGGGAAAGACGCGGAACGAGCGGAAAAACGAGAGGAGCAGGTCGGTATGGAGCACACCCCGCAAACCCAACTCACCCCTGATTTTCGGGCGGGTGAAGGCCTCTCGGTCCGTCGTTACTTCACGACTCCGAGCGTGCATCCGTTCGACGGTGTCGAGTGGGAGGTGCGGGACGCGCGCATCGGCCACGGTGAGAAGATCTCCTTCGAGCAGCCCGACGTCGAGTTCCCCCGGAGCTGGTCGCAGAACGCGACGAACATCGTCGCCCAGAAGTACTTCCGTGGCCAACCCGGCTCGCCGGCCCGTGAGCGCTCGGTCAAGCAGATGATCGGCCGCGTCGCCGGCACGATCGCGAGCTGGGGGCGCGAGCGCGGGTATTTCGCCACCAGCGAGGACGCCGACACCTTCGAGGCGGAGCTGACCCACATCCTGCTGCACCAGATGGCGGCCTTCAACTCGCCGGTGTGGTTCAACGTCGGCTGGCATCCGGTCGGCGACCCGAAGATGCAGGCCAGCGCCTGCTTCATCCTGTCGGTCGAGGACAACATGGAATCGATCCTCGACTGGAACACCAAGGAAGGGATCATCTTCCGCGGTGGGTCGGGGTCGGGCATCAACCTCTCTCGGATCCGCGGCTCGCGTGAGCCGCTGAGCCGCGGCGGGACCGCGTCGGGGCCGGTGTCGTTCATGCGCGGGGCGGACGCCTGGGCGGGGTCGATCAAGTCCGGCGGCGGCACGCGCCGCGCGGCCAAGATGGTCGTGCTCGACGTCGATCATCCCGACATCCGTGAGTTCATCTGGTGCAAGGCCAAGGAGGAGGACAAGGCCGCCGCGCTGCGTGACGCCGGGTTCGACATGTCGATCGACGGCGAGGGCTTCCACTCGATCCAGTACCAGAACGCCAACAACTCGGTCCGGGTCGACGACGCGTTCATGCGCGCGGTCGAGAACGACGACGACTGGCACCTGATCGCGCGCACGACCGGCGAGCCGGTCGGCGACCCGATCCCCGCCCGCGAGCTGATGAAGGAGATCGCCGAGGCGGCCTGGCGCTGCGCCGATCCGGGCGTCCAGTACGACACGACGATCAACCAGTGGCACACGTCCCCCAACTCGGGCCGGATCAATGCCTCGAATCCGTGCAGCGAGTACATGCACGTCGATGACTCGGCCTGCAACCTCGCCTCGCTCAACCTGATGAAGTTCCGCCGCGCCGACGGCACCTTCGATGTCGAGTCCTTCGAGCACGCGGTCGACATCGTCTTCCTCGCGCAGGAGATCATCGTCTCGCCGTCGAGCTACCCGACCGAGCGGATCGCGCAGAACGCGCGTGCATTCCGCCAGCTCGGGCTCGGCTACGCCAACCTCGGCGCCTACCTGATGGCCGACGGGATGCCCTACGACTCCGATGCCGGCCGTGGCACGGCGGCGGCGATCACCGCGCTGATGACCGGACGCGCCTACCTCGGGTCGGCGCGAATCGCGTCGCAGATGGGTCCGTACGACCACTACATCGAGAACCGCGACGCCCACAACGCCGTGATGCGGATGCATCGCGACGCCTCGTACGCGATTCCGGATTCGACCTGCGTCGACACCGGCCTGCTGCAGGCGGCCCGTTCGAGCTGGGAGGAAGCCGTCGTCGCCGGCGAGCAGTACGGCTACCGCAACGCGCAGGCGACCGTCCTCGCTCCGACCGGGACGATCAGCTTCCTGATGGACTGCGACACGACCGGCGTCGAGCCGGACTTCTCGCTCGTCAAGTTCAAGGAGCTCGTCG
Organism: uncultured Solirubrobacterales bacterium; assembly: GCA_963752905.1. Classification (GTDB taxonomy): domain Bacteria; phylum Actinomycetota; class Thermoleophilia; order Solirubrobacterales; family Solirubrobacteraceae; genus Palsa-465. Next base: position 36,045 of record CAVWAC010000011.1, on the reverse strand, counting down.
GCGGCGGCCAGATGACGATCGTCAACCGCACGGTGCCGCTCGCCCTGCAGACGCTCGGCTACAACGAGGCCCAGATCGAGCAAATCCTCGCCTACGTCAACGAGCACGGCACGATCATCGGCGCGCCCGAGCTCGCCGACGAGCATCTCCCCGTGTTCGACGTCGCCGTCGGCTCACGGGCGATCAGCCACACCGGTCACATCAAGATGATGGGCGCGGTCCAGCCGTTCATCTCTGGCGCGATCTCCAAGACGGTGAACCTGCCGCAGACGGCGACCGTCGACGACATTGCCGATGCTTACCTCCAGGCGTGGCATCTCGGCGTCAAGGCGCTGGCGATTTATCGCGACGGGTCAAAGACCGCCCAGGCGCTGCGCACCGACGCCCAGAAGGACGCCCCCGTCTCGGCGGCCGCGGAGCAGGACATCGCCACGGCCGTCGCCGACGCGCTGGCCAAGGCACCGCCGAAGCGCCGGCGGATGCCCCGCGAGCGTCAGTCGATCACCCACAAGTTCTCGATCGGCGGCCACGAGGGTTACATCACCGCCGGGATGTACGAGGACGGCTCGGTCGGGGAGATCTTCCTCACCGACATCGGCAAGGAGGGATCGACCCTGCGCGGGATGATGAACTCCTTCGCCACGGCGATCTCGATCTCACTCCAGTACGGCGTGCCGCTCGAGACGCTGGTGCGCAAGTTCAGCTACATGCGCTTCGAGCCCGAGGGCATGACCTCCAACCCGGAGATCCCGTTCGCGAAGTCGATGCCCGACTACATCATGCGCTGGCTCGCCTCGCGCTTCCTCGACGTCGACCTTCAGGAGGAGCTCGGGATCCTCACGCCGGAGGTTCGCGCCCGGAAGGCCGCCCAGGACGCGATGCTCTCCCAGGCCGGTGACACGGCCGGCCCGACCCAGCCCGAGGCGGACGCGGCGCCGGCGATCGAGGCCAACGGCACGGCCCCGGTGGCGCCCACCGCCGCGTTCACCGACTCGCCCCCGGTCGTGCCCGCGGTCAGCCGCGGCCTCGACCTCGGTCCTGCCTGCCAGCAGTGCGGCGGCATGATGCAGCGCACGGGCAGCTGCTACACGTGCTCGAGCTGCGGGTTCAACACCGGCTGCGGTTAGTTAGCCAACCGACAGTGATGCCGGCGTCCCGGCGGCGGTCGCCGGGACCTCGGCATCCGCATCGTGAGAGGTGCCCAGGAGCCGCCGCGGCGGGGCTCCTGTTCTTAGGTGGTTGCGTGCGCGTTGACAGCTCGTGTAGCCGGTGAATGAGGACGGCCTCAGGGGCGGCGACGAAATGCATGACCGAGAGACGGACGACTTCGCGACGTGGCAGATCGATGCCGAGCAGAAGGACGTGCCCGCGGCCGCCCAGGAACGGGTCACGAAGGCACTCGACCTCCTGATCGACGGGGAGTCGAAGCTGCTCGCGATCTATGACCAGCGTCAATCGAACGCCGACTCGAGAACCACGGCGCTCGCGACAAGCTGTCGGTCTTCGCCGCCATCGTCTTCTTCGTCGCGCTGAGCATCACCGCGGTGCTCGTCGCGAACGCCCACTTCAAGCCGTAGCGGCTTGGCGCCTGCTCGGGTGTCGCGCTAGACCCAGCCCTTGCGGCGGAAGTAGATCAGCAAGGCGAGGCACGTCGCGACCATGCTGCCGACCCCGACGACCCAGAACGTCCACTCGCCGTTGATCACGTGGGTGACCAGGTAGGAGAAGTTCTGGCCGAAGAAACCGGTGATGAACGACAGCGGCAGAAAAATCGTGGCGATCACGGTCAGCTGCTTCATCACGTCGTTCTGTCGGTTGCTCACGGTCGAGAGATAGAGATCGGTCGCGCCCGACAGCAGATCGCGGTAGGAGTCGATCAGGTCGCTAATCCTGATCAGATGGTCGTAGACGTCGCGGAAGTAGTCACGCTCGTCGAGCTCGAGTCCGGGCAGCTCGGCGATCTGGTCGATGGAACGCGCGAACAGGTCGCGCTGCGGGGTGACGACCTTGCGCATCGCGATCAGCTCGCGCTTGAGTGAGAACAGGCGCTCGAGCTCGGCGTCGCTTGGGTTCTGCAGGACCGCGGCCTCGAGATCGTCAATCTGGTCGTCCATGTCGGAGAGGACCGGGAAGAAGCTGTCCGTGAGAACGTCGAGAACGCGATAGATCAGGAACTGCTCGCTGTGGAGCGTCCGCCCGTCAAGCCGCTCGCGTTGCTCGTCAAGCGACGGCAGAGGCTCGCGATGAATCGTCACCACGAAGTCGCCGGAGATGAACAGGTGCACCTCCTGCAGCAGCTCGGCATCGGGTCGGCGATCGGGCAAGGCGCCGTAGAAGACGAGGAGCACGTAGTCCCCGTAGTTGTCGAGCTTCGGCCGCTGGCCGAACTCCTCGGAGTCCTCCAGCGCGAGCGGATGGAATCGGAACAGCTTCCCCAGCCGATCGAGCTCCTCGTGACTGGGCGCAGTCAAATCAAGCCAGAAGAAGTGATCGCGGTCGAGGTGATCACGGATGCGCGCCTCATCGATCTGCGTGAAGCACGGCACGACGTACCGGAAGTCGTGATCCGGGCTGTCCTGCGGTGCGTCCTGGGCCTTGCCGACGGGCATCGAGATCTCCCTATTCGCTCGTTAGTCTCCGTTTCATGCCGGACGACGCCGGCCACCCCGAGCCGTTCATCCCGCTGACCGCGCCCGCGGCGCTCGAGGACCTCCAGGCGCGACTGCGAGCGACGCGCTGGCCGGACGCGCCCGAGGACGCCGCGTGGTCGCTCGGGACCGACCTCAGCTACCTCCGCGAGCTCGCCGCCTACTGGGCGGATGAGTTCGACTGGCCGGGGCAGGAAGCGGCGCTCGCGCAGCTCCCCCACTTCCGCGTCCCGCTCGGCGGCCTGGGGATCCACTTCGTCCACGCCCGGGCCGCGGCGCCGGTCGGCCGCGTTCTGCCGCTGATTCTCAGCCACGGCTGGCCCGACTCGTTCTGGCGCTACGTGAAGGTGATCCCGCTGCTGACCGACCCAGGGGCGCACGGCGCCGACCCCGCCGATGCGTTCGACGTGGTCGTGCCCGACATGCCGGGCTATGGATACTCCGACCGCCCAGCCGGACCGCCGCTCGACTCGATCGCCGTCGCCGGCCTGTGGGCGCAGCTCATGGACGTCCTGGGCTACGCGCGGTTCGGCGCCGCCGGCGGAGACATCGGCAGCCATGTGAGCCGCTACCTCGGGATCGACTGCCCCGAGCGGGTCGTTGCCGTTCACCGCACCGACGCGGGCGTGCCCGTCTTCACCGGCGACCCCGCGGACCTCGCGCCGGAGGAGCGCGCGTGGATCGAAGCCGCCGCAGCCTGGGGCGCGAACGAGGGCGCGTACGCGGCCATGCACCGCACGAAGCCCCAGACCGCCGCCGTCGGTCTCACCGACTCGCCGGCTGGGCTCGCCGCGTGGATCGTCGAGAAGCTACGGGCATGGAGCGACTGCGCCGGGGACTTCGAACGGAGCTTCACCAAGGACGAGATCCTCACGAACGTCACGCTCTATTGGCTCACGGGCACGATCGGCTCCTCGATGCGCATGTACCACGCCAACGCCGCGATTCCACCTGCGCAGCTCGCTCGCCGGGTCGAGGTGCCGTCCGGCTTCTCGATCTTCCCCGGCGACATCGTCCGTCCGCCCCGGGCGTGGCTCGAGCGCACGGCGACCGTCGTGCCGGTCACCGAGCCCGCGCGTGGCGGGCATTTCGCGCCGTTCGAGGAGCCCGAGCTCTACGCGGAGGAGCTCCGCGCGTTCTTCCGCCCCTACCGCGCGGCCGTCACGGACTGAGCACGCCCGCCGCGACGGATCGCACGCTAGCCTCCTGCCGCTGTGTCTGTCGCCGACCCGCGCCCCGAGCTGCCCTCCGAGGTCTACGCACGCGCCGTCGCGCTGTGCGAATGGAACGTGCGCGAGCGGCTGCGCAACGTGTACCTGACACCGCAGTGGCTCGACGCCGGAGATCGCTTCTGGTACGAGCGACAGCTCGCGGACGGCTCGGAGGTGGTCCTCGTCGATCCGGAGAAACGCTCGACGGAGGTGCTGGCCGAACGTCCGAGCCGGGACGACGTCCCCGCGGGTCGGTTGCGTTCGCCGGACGGCAGGTGGGACCTCCAGGTGCGCGATGGGAACCTCATCGTCTCGCCCGCGGGGTCGAGCGAGGTGCGGTCGCTCACGACCGACGGCGAAGCTGACCACGGCTACGCGCTGCAGCCTGACTCGTGCACGCTGGCGGTGAGCAACCGGCGCGCGGGGATCGTCGCGCAACCCGCGGCGCTGTGGTCGCCGGACAGCGCCCGGATCCTCACGCACCGCCTCGATCAGCGGCGGGTTCCTGAGCTGCAGCTCCTCGAGGCGGCGCCGCCAGCCGGGTTTCGCCCGGAGCTGCACACCTACCGCATGCCGTTCGCCGGCGACCCGGTTCCGAGCACCGAGCTGCTCGTCATCGACGTCGCCTCCGGGGAGGTCACGCCGGTCGAGGGCGAGCCGCTGCTCTGCGACTTTCTCTCCCCGCTCGAGATGGGTTGGGTGTGGTGGGGCTCCGACGCGAGCCGGTTCTGGTTCCTGCGTGAGGCGCGCGGCGCCCGGCGTCTGGCCCTGTGCGTTGCCGACGTCGAGAGCGGCGCGGTCCGCGAGGTCATCGTCGAGGAGGCCGACACCTACGTCGACGTCCATCCCCTGCTCCCATGGCCGAATTCGGTGCGCCTGGCCCGGGATGACACGCAGATCGTGTGGCCCTCCGAGCGCGACGGCTGGCGTCATCTGTATCTGTTCGATGCCGCGACCGGCGAGCAGGTTCGGCAGCTGACCGCGGGCGATTGGTTCGTGCGCGATGTTCTCCACGCCGATCGCGACTGGGTGTGGTTCACCGGGCTCGGACGCGAGGCGGGACTCGACCCCTATCACCGAGTGCTCTATCGCGTGGCGCTCGACGGCGGGCCGCCGGAGCGGCTGTCACCGGAGCCGTGCGACCACGCGGTTGCCTTCTCGCCGAGCGGCGCGCACTTCGTCGACGTCGCCTCGACGGCGGCGACCGCGCCCGCATCACGACTCCGTCGCGCGGACGGGGAGCTCGTGGCCGAGCTCGAAACGGCCGACCTCTCCGATCTGCGTGCGGCGGGGTGGCGGCCACCCGAGCGCTTCGTGGTCACGGCGGCGGACGGCGTGACCGACATCTACGGCGCGCTGTTCCTGCCCTCGGACTTCGACCCCGATCGGCGCTACCCGGTGATCGACAGCACCTACCCCTGTCCCCACGTCTTGCGCTCGCAGATCGCCTTCGGAATCGACAGCGCGATCGGTCCTGACGAGTGGCCGGGCCAGTGGAGCGCGCAGGCGCTCGCGGAGCTCGGCTTCATCGTCGTCACGATCGATGGGCGCGGATCGCCGTTGCGCGAGCGCGCCTTCCGCGATCAGAGCACCGGCCGCTTGCACGAGTACGCGCTCGAGGACCACATCGCGGCGATCCGGTCGCTGGCCGCCGACCGGCCGTGGATGGACCGGGATCGCGTCGGGATCACGGGGCACTCGGGCGGCGCCGCCGCCGCCACGCGCGCGGTCATCGAGTACCCGGAGGTCTTCAAGGCCGCGGCGGCAGGATCCGGGGACCACGACCTCCGCCGCTACCTCGCGTACTGGGCCGAGAAATACCAGGGCTATGGCCCGGAGGTCGATTACGCGCCGGCGAGCAACATCGAGCAGGCGCATCGGCTCGACCGGCCGCTGCTGCTGCTCCACGGGGAGCTCGACGACAACTGCCACCCCTCGAACACGATGGCTCTGGTCGATGCCCTTGTCCGGGCCGACCGCGACTTCGAGCTGGTCATCATTCCCGGCGCCAACCATCACTGCGACGCCCACCCCTACTACGTCCGGCGGGTCTGGGACTTCTTCGTCCGCGAACTGCTCGGGCAGCGACCGCCGTCGGCCCGGCCGCCGATGCTCACCCCCCGCTGACCTGGCCATGGCCGACGTCGCCCGTTGCCCGCTGCCGCTCGCGTCGTGCGGCCTCGACGAGCCGGTCGACCTCACGATGGCGGCGTTCGACGAAGGCGCGTAGCTCCGCTTCAGCCTCGGCCCGTCGCGCGCGGGCCTCGTCGGCGGCCTCGGCGCGCATGGCGGCGAGGAGTTGCTCGGCGGCGGTACGCGCGGTGTGGAGCTCCTGCTCGCACCGCGCCGAGGTCTCGGCGCTGAGGCGCTCGGCCTGGCTTTCGGCGTCGGCGAGCTGCCGCCGCGCCTTCTCGTCCGCCTCGCGCAGGACCTCGGCGGCGGCGGCTTCCACGCGCGCCGCGTCCACGATCGCGGCGGCCTCCTCGCGTGCCGCCGCGCGGATCTGCTCGGCTTCCTCGCGAGCCTGGGTGACGAGGGCCTCGGCTTCGTCGCCGGCCGCCTGGCGGTGGGTGTCAGCCTGCGCCTCGGCCTCGCGTACGAGCTGCTCCGCCGCCTCGCGGTCGGCCTCCGCCCGGAGCCGAGCGCCCTCGAGGATCGCCTCGGCCTCCAACCGGCTGCTCCCGAGGACCTGGTCGGCCTCCGCCTCTCTCTCGGTCGCCGCGTCCTGACGCGCGAGGAGCTGGCGCTCGACCTCGCGGGCCCGCTCCGCGGTGTGGCTGATGCGAAACCACTCGCTGACGACTTGGAGGTGGCGGTCGACCTCGGTGGGGTCGTACCCCTTGCGGACGAGGCGAAAGTGCCGCTGGACTACGTAGGCCGATCGCGTCTCCCCTTCTCCGCTCGGAGGCATACGCGTGCGTTCGCTGGCGCATCGCCGAATCCTGCCGGGATCGGGCACCCCGGGAACCACCGTCGGCCGCCCGCGCGCCGGCACATTCCCGTGCGAGAGCGCTGGACAGCTCGATGACCTGGGGGCCTAGCGAGTTGACAGCAGGGTCTTGCGCAGGGCGATGAACTGAACGAGCGAGGCGTGATAGAAGGCATCCGCCCACGTCGTCACGCGCATGCGGCTCGGATCGCGCCCATCGAAGAACTCGAAGATCCCGGCGACGTAGCGGCTGGCTCCGACGAGGAAGGCGCGCTGTGTCGCCGCATCATCAGCCAGGACAAACGTTTCTCCGATGAGTACGGGCTTCTTGAAGCTCGCGAAGCGCTTCACAATCGCGATCGCTGTGCTCGCGCCGCCGGTGACGGGATATTCGTGCATGACGAGCACATCGAGCAGGCCCGCGAGATTGGGCGGCGAGAACGACGACTCGTGGTCCGGCACGAGGCCGATCGTTACCGGGCGCTTGTCCTGACTATGCACAGCTGACACGAGCAGCCTGGTCCAGGCCCTCGCGAGCTGAACGGGGTTGCGTCCCCGGGGGTGGGCGACGATCTGCACGAAGGTGTATCCGCCGAGATCGCCGATGTAGTACTTCGGCTGGTCCGAGATCGCTGGCTCCGAGGTCAGCTCGTAGCAGAGGACCGCAGACGAGCTCTTGCCGATGCTGGCCACCGCCCGCCAGAATCTCGCCTGGACTTGCCAGCGCGCCTGCTCGGAAAGCCTGTCGTACCACGCCGGAACAAGCTTCGGACGCCACACGAGATTACCGGTGATGTCGAGATAGATGTGATGATCCCGAGCGAGCTTAAGCAGCCTGGCCAGACCGGTCAGAACGCTGGCGCGCGCTTGGGTGGGACTGCGCATGACCTGCCCGAGCTCGAGCGGGATACGCATAGCATTGACCCCCAGGCGTTGAACGATGTCTAGCTCGGCGTCCAACTTGGCGTGATTGCGAGCCGTGGGGTTGTCGAAGTAGGTGAGAACCGGTTGATGGTCTGCGATTCCCCAGTTCATCCCCCAGGCACGCCACACCTTCGAGCCGGCGTACAGCCGCGAGCCCACGACATGGATGCGAGGTAGCTCGGTTTGAGTCGCCGCGGGGGACGGACGCCCCCTCGGCGCCGGAAACGGGGCCTGGACAAAGAGGACAACCCCGGCAATAAGTGCCAGCGCCACGACGACCCGCCGCCGACGATGGGCCGTACGTTCGCCCGTGTGTCCTTCCTTCGATGTGGACGTGCCGCTCATGTCTCACACCCCAATTTCCCGGTAAACCACGTTCCGGTGGACGGCTTCGCCTGATACCCCACTTTCTAGGCTACGCGTGCCCGCCCGCCCCGCATCCGTGGAATGCGGCAGGTCGCGTGCGCACAACTACGGACGTCCGCCGACGTCCGTGACGCCCATCCGGAGGAAGCCCCGCGTGAGCGGGAGCTTCCTCCGGGGAGACGGACGCACGGGCTAACTCTTGACGCAGGCCGACCGCGAGGTGAGCGTCCGAGAGCGTCCACCGGAATAGGTGAAGCGCCCGGTGAACGTCCACACCTTCGACTTCGGGCAGCTCGCCGGCGTCCGCAGATAGGCCTTCGTACCGGACCCGATCGCGTTGATGTCGAGCTTGAGCGAGACGAGCGTCACCGCGCTGCCGGCGACCTTCAGACTCGGGATTGTGATGCTGAGCTTGCGTCCAGACAGAGTCGGGCGCAGCACGACTGACCCAACTGGTGCCGGGATGATGATCACCATCCCGCCCGCACGGTTATACGCCGTCGCGGCGAGCCCGGCGGTCGCGCCTGCGACCCGCACCGTCGCGGTCCCCGCGCCAACCTTCGACGCAGCGGGGCAGGACAACGCGCCCGTGCAGCGAGCCAGAGCCTTCGTGTTGATCACCGTTCCGGCCGGGAAGGTGAGCGTCACGGACTTGGCCTGCGGCGATCCGCCCGCACGGAAGCTCATGCCGCTCACCTGTCCGGGGTGCGTGGTCGTGAACTTCTGTGAGTAGGTCTGCGTGATGCCCGCGGCGAGAGCACCTGAGGCCAGCGCGAGCAACGCGATCACGCCGACGCCGAGCAACCTCCATAGCTTCGTTGTTGAGGACACGTTGGCGCTCCTTTCTTGCCCAGGGCTGGGCGAAGCTGTCTGCCTCCAGCGAAGGTATTCCCGCCGGGCGCGGAGGGCACCCGGAGTTCCGTGCAGCCCGCGTCAGTGGTTTGGGCGGAGACGGAGCCCGGCGTCAGTCCACTTCGCCGATGACGATCGTGGCCCCGCCAGTGGCGAAGTTGCCGATGTCGGCGGCGGTCTCCTGTCCCTCGGGCGAGGCGAGCGCCGCGTTGAGAGCGTCATGGCTCTCGAACCAGAGCTCCGCCATGCGATAGACGGGTGCGTCGCTGCCGTCCGGCGTCGCCACCACGCGCGTCGCTTCGAAGCGCTGGACGCCGGGGATCGTGTTGGCGAGCGGCACATGCGTATTGGCGTAGTGCTCCTCGAAGGCCGTCTCATCACTCGGCCGTCCGTACAGCACAGCGAACTTGACCATGCGTCTCCGCCTCTCGGTGGTGGGAACAGGGGACGGTCCCGGACTACCACCGGAGCGCGCGCGGTAATCCGGACGATGTCCGCGGCGGTCAGGCGCCGACGCCGAGCGCCGCGCGGAGAGCGGCGAGATCCGTCGCCCCGAACACGACCCGATTCTGCGTCGCGACGTAGACGAGGTCGAGGTCGACGCCCGCCTTGGCGATCTTCCGCGTGAGGTCGGCGAGCACGCCGGGAGCGTCGTGGACATCGACCACGACGACCTCCCGCTCGCGCGAGATGACCGTCTGGTGCGAGAGCGCGAGCGCATGACGCGCGGCCTCGGCGTGCTTCACGAGGATGTGGACCTCGGCGCGCTCGCCACCACCGAGGCAGGTGGCGGCGGCGATGTTCACGCCCGCATCGCTGATCGCGGCGGCGACCTCGGCCAGCGCCCCCGGCGTGTTGTCGACGTCGATGACCAGGTCGAATGCCATCGGGATCTGCGGCAGCCTACTCCGTGGCGTCGCCTGTGTCAGCCGCCACGACGCCGGCCGCGGACATCGCCGCCTCGGGGCTCTCGTAGGCGACCATCTCGACGACGCGCCCGCCCCGGAAGGTCGTGATGTTCGCCCGCACCGGTGCCTGCTGCCCGCCGAGGGCGCGCGGTCGCATCACGACCACGACCTGATCTCCGGCGTCGATCACGTCGATGAGCCGGCCGATCACGCCGCGGGCCGCGGCCGCCCGCATGAACCCCAGCGTCTGCTCGCGGCCGTGGCACGCCCCGTCGGCCGACGGATCGCCGCCATGCCAGCGCACGTCGGGGTCGAGCAGGCCGGCAACAAAATCGAGGTCCCCGCGCGCGACCGCCTCGTACCCCGCTCGCGCGAGCTCCACGTTCGCCCGCGACATGGTGCCATTGTCCCGCAGACCGCCGCGCGGTCAAGCGCCTCGCGCCGTCGGGTTGCGTAGAGTGGTTCGCCAGCCGTTTCACACCTTGTTCACAGCCGGACCGCCGGCGATGCCCGCGCCGCGCGGCCTGCTCGGGGAGGTTGACCGTTGGAACCGACGCCGGATCCGGGCTCACGGAGTGCGCTGAGCGCTCTCGGCAACATGCTGAAAGGGACCGACCACGAGTTCTTCAACCTGTTTGACCGTGCCGCGGCGAACAACGCCCGGGCGGCCGAGCTGCTCCACGAGATGCTCGCGGGGTTCCCCGAGACCCAGGGCCTGGCCCGGGAGATCCTGCTCTGCGAGCAGGAGGGGGACGAGATCACCCACTCCACCGTGCGGCGCATCAACCAGACGTTCGTCACCCCGATTGACAGCAAGGACATCCTTCGGCTGAGCTCGGCGCTCGATGACATCGTCGACCACACCGAGGAGGTCGCCGACTACCTCGGTCTCTACCGCATCGAGGCGCCGATGGCCCAGGCCCAGGACCTGACCGGCCTGCTCGTCCAGGCGACCGCCGAGATCGTGCAGGCCATCGCACTGGTGCGCAACTTCTCCGACATCAGCGCGCACCTCCTCGAGATTCACCGGCTCGAGAACGAGGGTGACCGGATCGCCCGGGCGGCGATCGCGTCGCTGTTCGCCGACCGGGTCGACCCGATGGTGGCGATCCGCTGGAAGGACATCTTCGAGCGTCTCGATCTCGCCATCGACGCGACCGAGCGGGTGGCCGACGTCCTGGAAGCGATCGCGATCAAGAACGCCTGAGCATGGACAGCGACGTCATTCTCGTCCTCGTGATCGGCACGGCGCTGGCCTTCGACTTCACCAACGGCTTCCACGACACCGCCAACGTCGTGGCCACGTCGATCTCCACCCGGGCAATCGGGCCGCGCCCCGCCGTGGCGATCGCCGCGCTGCTCAACTTCGTCGGCGCCTTCATCTCGCTTCAGGTCGCCGCCACGGTCGGCCAGGGCTTCGTCTCGACCGGCGCGGTGACGACGACGGTCATCTTCGCCGCGGTCGTCGGCGCGATCGCGTGGAACCTCTTCACCTGGCGGATCGGGCTGCCGTCGAGCTCGTCGCACGCGCTCATCGGCGGGCTCGTCGGCGCCGTGATCGCCGCGTCGGGCACCGCGGCGGTCAACGGCAATGGCCTCGTCACGAAGCTCATCGTCCCGGCGCTGATCGCCCCGATCGTCGCGTTCCTGGCCGCCGGGCTGGCGATCGTGCTCGTCTACCGGATCGTCGGTCGCCTGCGCCCGGGCCCGGTCTCACGCGGCTTTCGCCTTGGGCAGCTCGTCTCCGGCGGCCTGCTGTCGCTGTCCCACGGCACCAACGACGCCCAGAAGACGATGGGGGTCATCACCCTCGCGCTGATCGCCCATGGCGACATCTCCTCGAGCCATTTCTACGTCCCCAACTGGGTCGTCGTCGCCTCGGCGAGCGCCATCGCGCTCGGCACCTTCACCGGCGGCTGGCGAATCATCAAGACGCTCGGCACGCGGATCATCAGCATGGATCCGCCGCAGGGGTTCGCCTCGCAGAGTGCCGACGCCGCGGTCATCCTCGCCGCCTCGAGCGCGGGCTACCCGCTGTCGACGACGCACGTCATCTCGGGCGGGATCACCGGCGCGGGCGCGGCGAAGAACTTCTCGGCCGTGCGCTGGGGCGTGGCCGGCAACATCGTCACGGCCTGGATGGTCACGCTGCCGGCCGCCGGCCTCGTTGCCGCCGCCGTCTACGAGATCACCCAGCTGTTCGGAAAGAGCGCGGCCGGACCGGTGGCCGTAACCGCCGCCATGCTCGGCGCCCTGACGGCCTTGTTCGTCCGCCGCGTCCAGCAACAGACCCCGGCGCCGAGCACCCGATGAACCCCCTGATCCTCGCCGTCAGCCCGCTCGTGCGGATGTTCGTCTCGTCGCTGGCGGCGAGCCTCGCCGTGGCCGTCGTCTTCTCGTTCGCCGTCCTCGGGCTCGTCCGAGCCGGCGACATGCGCCGGGCCGCGCGCGAGGGTGCCGCGACGGCCTACGTCGCCCTCGCCGTCATCTCACTGGTCATCACCGCGGCCATCGTCGTCGTCGGCCTGTACCTCGTCGCCCACAAGTCGTAGGCGACGTATGGCCGTCAGCCCGGGAGCGCCTTGCCGCGCGCGGCCGGGATGTAGACGAGCCCGGTGAGCAGAGCCAGGCCGGCGGCCCCAGCGAGCGGCCACGCCGGGTTGGTCCTCAGCAGCAGCGCTCCGGCGACGGCGCCGAGAAACATCGCCGCGACCGCGGACAGCCGCCGCAGCGAATCGACGGGGGCCCAGCCCGTGCGGGACAGGTCCGACGCGAACGCGGTCAGAGTCATCGTGAGGACGGTGGTCGTGAGGTCGGGGATCCCGATCCGGCGCACCGTCGCGTTGCGGAGGCCCATCGCGAAGGCGAGCAACGCGATCACCACATCGGAGACGGCGCCGCCGCCGCTCACATTGCCCACCCCGGCGACCACCGCGGCGACGGCAATGAAACCGGCTTCCCCGGCGAGCGCCCACCCGAAGTGCCGCACGGAGCGGTCGCCGACGCGCGCCGCGAGCGCTCCGCCGACGATCGAGCCGAGCGCGAACGCGAGCAGCGAGATGATCGGGGCGAGCACGGGCAGGCCGGCGGCGCCGGCGACGCCGAAGCCGAGCAGGATCACGTTGCCGGTCATGTTGGCGGTGAACACCCGTCCGAGCCCGAGGTAGCTGACCGCGTCGACGAGGCCGGTGCTGAAGGTCAGCGCGAGCAGGGCCCGGACGAGCGGGTGACGGATGCTCCAGATGGGTCGGCTCGCGGTCGGCGTGCGCGCAGCCTAGCGCCGGCCCCCGACGCCCCAGGGGCCGTCTCGGCGGGCGAGCGGCTACCGTCCCGGTCGATGAGCAAACGTGAGATTCGCTCGTGGCTGATGGACATGGACGGCGTGCTCGTCCACGAGGAGGACGCGATCCCCGGCGCGGATGAGTTCCTCGCGCGACTGCGCGAGCGGGGCATCCCGTTCCTCGTCCTCACCAACAACTCGATCTACACCCGGCGTGACCTCGCCGCCCGCCTGCTGGCGAGTGGTCTCGAGGTCCCCGAGGACGCGATCTGGACGTCGGCGCTGGCCACGGCCCGCTTCCTCGAGGATCAGCGGCCGGGCGGCTCGGCATTCGTCATCGGTGAGGCGGGCCTCACGACCGCGCTGCACGCCGCCGGCTACACGCTCACGGAGCGTGACCCGGACTATGTCGTCCTCGGCGAGACGCGCACCTACAGCTTCGAGCGCATCACCCGGGCGATCCGCCTGGTCGAGGCCGGTGCCCGGTTCATCGCCACCAACCCGGATGCCACCGGCCCGACGCCCGACGGCCCCCTGCCGGCGACCGGGTCGGTCGCGGCTCTCATCAGCCGGGCCACCGGGGCGGAGCCGTACTTCGTGGGTAAGCCGAATCCGCTCATGATGCGCTCCGCTCTCAACGCCATCGACGCCCACTCGGAGACGGCGGCGATGATCGGCGACCGGATGGACACCGACATCGTGTCCGGGCTCGAGGCCGGCATGGAGACGGTTCTCGTACTCAGCGGTCTGACGACGCGAGCCGAGGCGGAGCGCTTCCCCTACCGGGCCTCCCGCATCGTCGACTCGATCGCCGACCTGATCGACGACATCGCCTGACAGGCCGCGGCGCCCGCGCGCCCTGCCGTCGGGTGCCAGTCGCGAGCAAGTGATTCTGTCCGCCTTGGGTACGAACATGTGTTCGTGTCCGGTGTCGCCAACATCCTCCACGCCGACCTCGACGCCTTCTACGCCTCGGTCGAGAAACGCGACGATCCGCGGCTGTACCGCCGCCCGGTGATCGTCGGCGCCGGGGTCGTCCTTGCCGCGAGCTATGAGGCGAAGCGGCTCGGGGTGCGGACGGCGATGGGCGTGCATCAGGCCAAGCGCCTGTGTCCCTATGCGGTCGTCGTCCCCCCGCGGATGTCGGCCTACAGCGACGCGAGCAAGGCGGTGTTCGCGGTGTTCGAGCAGTTTGCCCCGGTCGTCGAGGGGCTGTCGATCGACGAGGCGTTCCTCGACGTGCGCGGACTCGAGCGGATCTCGGGCCGGCCGGCGGAGATCGCGGCGCGCCTGCGCGATGAGGTCCGGGCCCAGGTGGGGCTGCCAATCACCGTCGGCGTCGCGCGGACGAAGTTCCTCGCCAAGGTGGCGAGCGCGGTGGCCAAGCCGGACGGGTTGCTCGTCGTGCCGCCGGACGAGGAACTCGCCTTCCTCCATCCCCTTCCGGTCGAGCGGCTGTGGGGTGTCGGTACGGTGACTGCAGCCAAGCTGCGTGCGCGGGGCATCCGCACCGTCGCGGAGGTTGCGAAGCTCGAGGAGGCGACGCTCGTGGGCATGCTCGGCCGCGCGTCGGGTCGCCATCTCCATGCGCTCGCCCACAACCGGGACCCGCGGCCGGTGCAGGCCGGGCGGCGGCGACGTTCGATCGGCTCCCAGCGCGCGCTCGGGCGCCGGCCCCGGACGCCGGATGAGCTCAGCGTGTTCCTCACCGGGATCGTCGACCGAGTCACGCGCCGGCTCCGGACCGCCCGGCGGCTGTGCCGGACGGTCGTGCTCCGCCTGCGCTTCGCCGACTTCTCCCGCGCGACGCGGTCGCGCACGCTGGGCGAGCCGACCGCGCAGACCCCGACGATCCTCCAGACCGCGCTGCGCCTCCTCGGCGAAGCGCTGCCCGCGATCCGGCGGCGGGGGATCACGCTCATCGGGCTCGCGCTCGCCAACCTCACCGACGAGCAAAACGTGCAGCTCGCGCTCCCGCTCGACAAGGTGCGCGAGCTCGACCTCGCCGTCGACCGCGTGCGCGACCGCTTCGGTACATCAGCGATCACGAGGGGGGTGTTGATCGGCGTCGACTCAGGCCTGAGCGTCCCGATGCTCCCGGATTAGCGGGTGACTCGGGACGCGAGCTAACCCAACAACTCGGAGTCGTGCTCCTCGAAGATCCGGGCGTAATCGCTTCTCTCCCCCGAGTGCAGGGCCTCGATCAGCCGGTGGATCCGCGGCGTCATCACGAGCAGATAGTGCGTCGGATCCTTGGTGGGATTCCAATACGAGTGCGGTGTCCCGCGGGTCACGAGGAGCGAATCCCCCGGCCCGACCTCGCGCTGCTCATCGCCGACCTGGAAGCGGAGGCGGCCGTCGAGGACGATCCACGCTTCGTCGTCGGAACGGTGGAGGTGCAGACCGGCGATCGGACGCCCCGGATGCGTGCCCGGGTCAGTCCAGTCGGCGATCACGAACGACTCGCAGATGATCATCGGACGATGATGCCGCCGGCGACGTGACCCAGGGGGATTGTTGTCTCTCGCCCGTGTTGTCTCTCGCCCCGGGGCGACGGCGGGCGCGGCGGGGCAGGCTTCCTGGCTAGCGGATGACGCCCTGCCGGAGCATCTCGGCCACGGCCGCGGTGCGATCGGACACGCCGAGCTTGCGATAAATGTGATCGAAATGCGTCTTGACCGTGCTGCGGCTCAGCTCGAGCCGGTCGGCGACTCGGGCCATCGAGTGCCCATCGGCAGCGAGCTGGAGCACCTCGAGCTCGCGGGCGGTGAGCGGCGGCGGAGCGAGCATGCCCTGCCAGCGAGAGAGGAACTTGCCGACCTCGGCGCCGATCGCCTCGAGCGAGCTCATCATGCGTGCGGTGAGCTGCACCGGCTCGCGGCCGGCGAACGAGAGGACGGCGAGCACGTGGTCGCCGCGGGTGGCCGGGACGGCGAGGGCGCCGCGGAAGCTCGGCGGCTCGGGCAGGCGCTGGAGCTCACGCACGCGCTGATCCCGGAGGTCGCGGACCTTCGTCGGCTGCGCCGCCTCCCACGCCTTGCCGGCGAGGCCCTCGCCGCGCCGGAGCCGAAGCGAGGACAGGCCCGGACGGAGGTCGAACTGGGCGAGCGACGGGGCCTGCCAGATGACCTGGGCGACGAGCGCGTCGCCGGCGACGGGCCAGAGCACGCCGAGCTCGTAGTTCAGCACCTCGCCGAAGCGCCGCAGCAGCCGCTCGGCGCCGGAGCCGAAGTAGTCCCACTCGGCGAGCGCGCGGGAGACGGCGCTGTGCACCTCGATCTCCTGCTCGGCCCAGCTCTGCTCGGTCATGTCCTGGACGACCCCCGCATTCCAGCTCGAGCCGGCGTCCTCGATCTCGTGGACAGCGACGGCGGCGCGGAGGCGCCGGAGCGCCCGGTCGGGCCCCTGGTAGCGGAACTCGAACGGCGTCCCGAGCTGGCCACGCTGCACCTCGTCGACGCCGGCCCGCACCCGCTCAAGATCGTCGGGATGGACGTGGTCGAGGACGAACTGCAGCGACGGCGTGACCTCGCCCGGCTCGAGTCCGTAAATCCGGAACAGGTTGTCGGACCAGTGCACCTCGCCGGTGTCGAGATTCGTGCGCCAGGTCCCGATCTGCGCGAGCCGCTCGGCGCGGTCGGCGAACGCCGCGGCGGCTTGGAAGTCTGCTCCGGGGGGCGTGAAATCGATCATCGTTCAACGCCCCCGCATTGACCCTGCACGATAGCCAGCCCGCCCACGATGTTACGACGGATGGCCGCCCGGATTGGCAGGATGGATTGCGATGCTGGTAGAGGACATCGGCGCAACGGTCCGGGCGGCCTGCGAGGAGACGCTCCGCGGCAGCTGGCGTGAGGGGCGGCTCGAGGACGGCACGAGCTTCGCCTACACATGCCCGAGCCCTGGCCACTACCCGTGGCAGTGGTACTGGGACTCGTGCTTCACCGCGATCGCCTGGCAGCACTTCGATCCCACCCGCGCCCGCCTTGAGCTCGAGTCCCTGCTCCGCGCCCAGCGTGCCGACGGCTTCATCGGCCACACGATCTTCTGGGACACGCCGCTGGCCGACTCGCGGCGCTTCACCTACGACGTGACCGCTCCCGACGCCTCGATGACCGCGAGCATCCAGCCGCCGATGCTCGCCTGGGCGTGGCGGATCGCGCTCGGTGACCCCGGCGAGGTGCCCGGAATCCGCGCGCAGCACGACTGGCTCGCCCGGGAGCGCGACCTCGACGGCGACGGGCTCATCTGGATCGTCCAGCCCGACGAGTCCGGCCTTGACGCCTCGCCCCAGTTCGACGTCATCTGGGGCGCGCGGGCCCACGACCTCCCCGGCTTCCTGCTGCTCGTCCGCCGCAACCGGCGGCTCGGCTACGACCTGCGGGCGGTCGACGCCGCCGGCGGTCCGGTCTGCTGTGAGGTGCTCACCAACGTGCTCTACTCGCTCAGTCGCAGCGCGCTCGGGGAGCCGTCGCTCACTGAGGCGCTGATCGAGCGCATGTACGACGAGGAGGCCGGGCTGTTCCTGCCCCTCTCACGCCCCGAGGCGCCCCGCCGGCCGGCCGTGACCTGGGCGGCACTGTCGCCGCTCGCGCTGCCGGACCTGCCCGAGGAGATCGGGCGCCGGCTCGTCGAGGAGCACCTGCTCGATCCGGCGAAGTTCTGGCTGCCGGTGCCGCCCACCTCGGTGTCGGCGGCCGAGCCGACGTTCTCCCTAAGGGACCGGGCGCTGTTCGGCATCCGGCGCTACTGGCGCGGCCCGAGCTGGGTCAACGCCGCCTGGCTGCTGTGGCTCGGCCTCATCCGCCTCGGCTACGACGAGCCCGCCGCCACCCTCGTCGAGAGCATCACCAGCGTGCTCGTCGGCGAGGGCCTGCGCGAGTACTACCAGCCGTACACCGGCGAGGGGATGGGCACCCGCACGTTCGGCTGGTCGAGCATCGCGATGGAGATGCTCGCGCCCGATCCCCGGGCGGCGAGCAGCTACCTCGAGCCGGCGTAAGCGGCGACCGCGGCCGCGTAGCGGTCCATCGCCGCCTCGACCTCGCCGGGCGTCGTCGTCGGGACCCAGAACACCCCGCGGTGAGCCCCCGCCTGTGTGAAGCTCTCGATCCGAGCCGGGTCGCGCATCATGCCCATGATCGTCACCGGGATCGGCTCGCGGCCGGCGCGCTCGACGTGCGCGGCGAACTCGCGCAGCTGGGCGAGCATCGCCTCGTCGGGCCCGACCCGGTTCGGCATCCATTCGTCGCCATAGGCGAGGACGCGGTCGAACACACGCGGACCGTTGCCGCCGACGAGCACCGGCGGGTGTGGCTGCTGGAGCGGCTTCGGCCAGCACCAGATCCGCTCGAACTCGACGTAGCGGCCGCGGTAGCTCGCCTCCTCCTCGGTCCAGATCGTCCTCATCGCCTCGATGCGCTCGCGCATCAGGCCGAAGCGGCGCGCCGGATCGGTGCCGTGATTGGCCATCTCCTCGTGATTCCATCCCCCGCCGACGCCGAACAGGAAGCGACCGCCGCAGAGGCGGTCGAGCGAGGCGACCTCCTTGGCGGTGATGATCGGGTCACGCTCGATCACCAGGCAGATCCCGGTCCCGACGCGCAGCGTGCTCGTCGCGGTCGCGGCGGCGGTCAGCCCGACGAACGGGTCATAGGTGCGGCTGTACTCGGGTGGGAGCTCGCCGCCGGCCGGATAGGGCGTCGCCCGGTCGGCCGGGATGTGGGTGTGCTCGGGAAAGAACAGCGACTCAAAGCCGCGGTCCTCGGCCATCCGCGCGAGCTCGGCCGGTGCCTGGATGTCCGCGGTCGGGAAGATGGCGAGGCCGAACTGCATCGACCGCTCACCCTACCCGAGCGCCACGGCGTGGGCCGCCGGGGCGCCGGGCCGCCCGAGGCCGCATCCGCCCGGGCGCCGAGCCCCGCGCGCTACCGTGACGGCATGGACACACGCACCAACGCCGAACGGGAGATCGCGCTCAGCGATGAGCAGTGGCGCGAGCAGTTGTCTCCGGAGCAGTACGCCGTGCTGCGCCAGCAGGGCACCGAGCCGCCGTTCACCGGCCGCTACTGGAACGTCAAGGACGACGGCGTCTACCGCTGCGCGGGATGCGGCGCCGAGCTGTTCACCTCGCAGACCAAGTTCGACTCCGGCACGGGCTGGCCGAGCTTCTACGAGCCGGCCGTCGCCGAGGCGATCGAGCTGCATGAGGACCGCAGCCACGGAATGACCCGCACCGAGGCGGTCTGCAAGCGCTGCGGCGGTCACCTCGGGCACGTCTTTGACGACGGCCCGCAGCCGACCGGCCTGCGCTACTGCATCAACTCCTGCTCGCTCGCGTTCGACCGCGAGCCAGGCGACTCCTGACAAGCACCCACCCGGCGCCGCGCGCCTACTCGGTCGCGCGGCGCTCGCGGCGCCGCATCCAGCGCACGCCGACGATCAGCACGACTGCGAACACGACGGCCCCGATCAGGCCGTAGGTGGTGACGATGTTGGCCAGCGCCTGCCCGCCGAAGTAGCCGACGAGCCCGAACGTGATCCCCCAGGTGATCGCCCCGAGGGCGTTCCAGAAGAAGAACTGGCGAAACGGCATGTGGTTGATCCCGGCCAGCCACGCCGCGGCCACGCGGATGAGCGCCACCCAGCGCGCGAGGAACACCGCCTTGGGGCCGTGCTTGTCGAAGAAGCGGTCGCCGGCCGAGATCAGGCGCAACCGCCGGTGGTAGAGGGGACCGGGCTTCTCGAGGACGTCGCGTCCGACCCGGCGCCCGAGCAGGTAGCCGAGGTTGTCGCCGATGATCGCCGAGGCGACCCCGATGATGATCACGAGCTCGATCTGGAGCTTGCCCTGGCTGGCCAGCACGGCGGCGAGCACGAGCGCCGTCTCGCCCGGTGAGGGGATGCCCATCGACTCCAGCCCGATGATCGCCGGCAGCAGGTAGCCGAGGCTGCTCGAGACGCTGATGATCGCGGCGATGCCGAGCATCAAGCGGGGTTTCGCAGCACCCCGAGCAGAGACAGGCCGGCGGGAAGCGTGCGCCCGGCGGCGAGCCAGCGGGCCTCGGCGTCGAGCGGCCACTCGAGCACCGTGTTCAACCACGCCGGGCCGAGATGGAGATCCGGCGTGTAGTCGTCGTTCTCGGTGCCCAGGCGCCGGCGCTGAGCGAGCCGGACGGTCGCGGCCACGGGCAGCAGCAGGCTGTTGAACGACGTCGTGCGCACGACCTGCCATCCGGCCTCCCCGGCGGCTTCGCGCAGCATGCGGCGCACATAGCGCCGGTGGTGGTGGTTGGCCTCGTCGTGCACCGACCACAGCGCCTGGTAGGCGGGCACGGTCAGCAGCAGCCAGCCCCCGGGGCGGCACACGCGGCGCAGCTCGCGCAGGGTGAGGCGATCGTCGGGCGTGTGCTCGATGACATCGAGGCAGGTGATGAGGTCGAAGCTGTCCTGCGCCCAGGGCAGCTCCTCGAGCCGACCCTCCCGGACCTCGAAGCCGCGGCGGCGCGCGACCTCGGCGGCGTCGGGGTTGAGCTCGACGCCGCGGACCTCGCCAAAGGCACGAAGCTGCTCGAGCGTGCGACCGGAGCCGCAGCCGGCGTCAAGCACCTGGGCGCGCGGCGGCAGCGGCAGCCGCTCGAGCTCGGCCTGGATGATCCGTCGTCGTCCTCGGTACCACCAGTGATGCTCGTCGACCTCGAGCATCACCTGCATCATGCGCTCGTCCATGGCGCTGATGCTGTCAGTTAACCGACGACAAGGGTGTCCTCCCGCCGTGCCCGGGCTGGCGCGAGGGCGAGCGTGAACGTCGCCCCGGACCCGTCGGCGGGCTCGAGCACGAGCGAGCCACGCATCCGCTCGGCGAGTTCACGGCCGATGGCCAGCCCGAGGCCGAAGCCCGCCTGGCCGCCGGTATCCCGCCCGCGCTGGAACCGCGCGAAGATGAGCTCACGCTCGCTCTCGGAGACGCCCGGACCCTCGTCGGACACCCGGAGCGTCGGCCGGGGCTCGGCGCTCAGTTCGATCGTGATCCGTCCCCCCGGCGGGGTGACGCGCACGGCGTTGTCGAGCAGGATCCGCAGGATCCGCGCGATGCTGCCCGGGTCGCCGGTCGCCCACACCGGCACGGTGGGCTCGGCGAGCGAGCAGACGATCTGCCGCTCGGCGGTGCCGAGCTCGAACTCGGCGAGCACCGCCCGGGCGAGCTCGGCGAGCTCGACCGGCTCCGAGCGCAGAGCGACCTCGGCGTCGATGCGGCTGAGGTCGAGCAGGTCGGCGGCGAGCCGGGCGAGGCGGCGCGATTGTGCGCGCGCCCGCTGCAGCAGCGCGCGGGCGTCGTCGAGGTCGGGTTCGCCGCTGCGCAGATCGTCGTCGAGCAGCTCGAGCAGGCCGTCGAGGGAGGTCAGCGGCGTACGCAGCTCGTGCGAGGCCGTGGCCACGAACGCGCGGCGGGCCTCCTCCTGGTGCTTGAGGCGGCGCTGCATGATCACGAAGCTCCGGGTGAGGTCGCCGACCTCGTCGCGGCGGCGGTCGACCGGGACGTCGACCGCGGAGGCGTCGCGGGCGAGCTCGAGGGCGGCCTCGCGCAGCCGCCGCAGCCGCCGCACGATCGTCGCGGCGAGCGGAATCGCGAGTATGAGGGTGAGGGCGAGCCCGGCGAGGGCCGCGGTGATGAACGCCTTGCGCACGACGCTGACCGCGTTCGCGACCTCGGTGATCGGCCGGCGCACGGCGAGCACATACGTGTGCGAGCCGATCGTCAGCGGCGCCGCGACGCGCGCGACCTCGTTGCCGTCGAGCGTCCCGAGGCCCCCGACCATCCGGACGGTCCGGAAGGCCTGGGCCACGTCGGGCGGATTGACCTCGGCCTGGCTCTCGTCGCCGGTGGGCTGCTGGGTGGGCACCGCGGTCGCGTTTCCGGTCGCGCTCGGGTAGCCGTACAGAGTGACGGTCGCGCCAAGCCGCTCGCTGGCCAGGCGCTCGGCCGTGTGGAGCTGGATACGCTCGGTCTTCCCCATCCGGTAGCCGGGATCGCCCGGTGTGTCGAGCGCGTAGGTCAGATCGAGCAGGTTGAAGTTGCGCACCGCCCCGCTGCGGTTGACGTCCCCCATCAGCGTCGTCTGAGCCGAGTGACGGAGCTCCTTCTCGAGCGGGCCGAGGAGCGCCGCGGCGGCGACGGCGAGCGTCGCCACGGTGGTGACGAGCACCGCGCCGACAATCTGACCGCGCAGGCCGAGGGCGCCACGCCGCGGCCGGGACGGCATCGCTACGGCCCTCGCAGCCGGTATCCGGCGCCGCGCACGGTGAGGATGTAGCGGGGCTTCTCGGGCTCGGGCTCGAGCTTCTCACGCAGATGCCGGATGTGGACGTCGATCGCGCGCGGGTCGCGGTAGGCGCTGTCCCCCCAGATCGCGCGCAGCAGCTCCTGGCGGTTGAGCAGCCGACCGGGGTCGGTCATGAGGGCGTCGAGTAGCTCGAACTCCGAGAACGTGAGCCGCACAGGGCGGTCCTCGACGGTGACCTCGCGCTGGGAGCGGTCGAGGGTGATCGGCCCGACGACGAGCAGCTCATCGCCGAGCGCCCGCGTCCCGGATCGCCGCAGCACGGCGCGGATGCGGCTGCGGAGTTCGGCAAGCCCGAACGGCTTGGTGACGTAGTCGTCGGCGCCGGCCTCGAGGCCGAGGACGGCGTCGGCCTCGGAGTCGAGCGCGGTGAGCATGATGATCGGGACGACGTTGCGGCGCCCGCGCAGCGTGCGGCACACCTCGTAGCCGTCGGGGCCCGGCCCGAGGGCGACGTCGAGCAGCACGATGTCGAAGTGCTCGGTGCTCGCGCGATCGATCGCCGCGCGGCCGTCCGCGACGGCGGTGACACGGTGGCCCTCGCGGGAGAAGGACCGGCCGAGCATCTCCCGCAGGTCGGACTCATCGTCGACCACGAGGATGCTCAGTGATGCGTCGGTGCCCCGGACGCCGAATGGCGGCGGAGCGGGTGCACTGCGGTCGTGGGTCATCGCGCTGGCCGGATCGTAGCGAGCGGCACACACGAGAGCCGGGAATCGCCGAGCCGCCACGGGACGCTGACGGCGCCCGTGCGTTGTCCGGCGTCGTTCAGACCCGGCCGACCGTCTCGAGCTCGCGCGCCGACCGCCGGCCCTCCGAGGCGGGCACGGGCGCGCTGCGCGGGACGAGGCGGCCCTGCGCTGCGACCGCCCACAGGATCGCGAGCCAGGTGAAGACGGCGAGGGCGACGTGCACCCAGACGATCTCGGCGGGCAGCCTGAGCTCGTACTGCACGCTGCCGACCAGTCCCTGAGCGGCCATGAGCACCCCGAGCGTTGTCACCGGCTCGAGCGCCCGGTCGCTCACCCCGCGGCGGCGCAGGAGGAGCCAGACACCGATCACCAGAACGCCGAAGACGGCGGCGATCGTCGCGTGCTGGTGCACGGTCCACGTGAGCGTGTCGGCACCCTTGAAGTGCAGGCGATGGACGATCTGTCCGGTGAACCCACCCGAATGCGGGCCCGCTGCCGTCGCGGCGGTGCCGGCGAAGATGGTCAGCGCGCCGAGCGGCAGCAGCGCTCGCACCGACCACACCGCCACCCGGTCCTCGGAGCGGGGCCGCGACCCCGGCTCGAACGTGCTGCGCCACGCCAGGGCGACGGCCGCCACCAGGATGATGAGCGAGAGCCCGAAGTGGGCCATCACGAACCCCGGAGCGAGATGGTTGAGCACGGTGAACCCGCCGAGCACCGCCTGGGCAACGACGCCGAGCGGCAACAGCACGGCCAGCCAGGCGAGATCGCGCCGAAACGGGCGCCGGGTGAACGCGAGCACGGCGGCGACCACGGTGATGACCCCCACGACCGCCGAGATCGCCCGGTTTCCGAACTCGATCAGGGCGTGCGTGCTCAGCGGTGGCAGCGGGGTACCGCCGCATTTCGGCCAGTTCGCGCAGCCGAGCCCGGAGTCGGTGAGCCGGACCGCTCCCCCGGTGAGCACGATCGCGGTCAGCGCGATCAGCGAGACGTAGGCGACGCGGCGGTACTGGACGGGCGTGACGGCGAGGCGCTGGCGCACACGTGCTAAGCATGCGCGCCGGTGAAGGGAAGCGGCGATGGACGGCAGCGCGATCTCGGTCAGGCGGGGGCGCCGCCACGTCGCGCGCCGAGGGGGCGAGCGTCGAGTCGCTGCCGGCCACTCGATCCCCACCTCAGGATCGTCGTAGCGAAACCCGCTCTCCAGCGACCGAGTCCTAGTAGTTCGAGGTCATGTAGACGACGTCGGCGACCTCGCTGACAGCACGCAGAAACCGTGGGCGAACCCGTCGGGGCAGTAGAGCTGGCGGTGATTGACGTCATTCAACTCGAACGCCTCCCATTGGCCGAAGGTCGGCGAGCCGCGGCGGATGTCGACGACGCACGTCGAACGATCGCGCCCGCGCACGCAGCGCACGAGCTTTGCCATGCCGGGCTGGAAGTGCATGCCCCGCACGACGCCCCGCCGCGACCGGGAGTGGTTGTCCTGGACGAAGTCGTCCTCGATGCCGGCAGCGGCGAGGACGTCCTTCCGGTATGTCTCCAGGAAGAACCCTCGGGTGTCGCCGTGCACGACTGGCTCGATACGGCGGGGGCCGTCGAGACGGGTGCTGTGGACGCGCATGGACGGCTGACTTTAGACCCTCGCACGGTACGATCGCGCCCTTGTCCGCAGACGAGCAGCTCGTACCCACGGCGTGAACGTGTCGCACTCGACTGATGCGACCGAGCGGAGATCCGCCGCCACATCGTTCGCGCGGCGCATGGTCTCGAAGCTCGAGCAGGTCTGGCATGAGGACCCTGCGAAGATCGTGCTCGTCGCGCTTGTGATCGCCGGCCTGATCCTGCGCGCCGTCGCGGCCGCGTCGTGGTGGCCGACCAACCCCAACCTCGCTGACTCGTGGCCGTACGCGTATTTCGCCGGTCACAACCTCCTCGGCGATCCGCAGCATCCGGCCGGGTACTCGCTGTTTCTCGCTGCGATTGGGCTCCTCACCCGGTCGGTCGTGGTGCCGACGCTATTGCAGCACCTGCTCGGCGTCGGTGCTGGGGTTGTCCTCTACGTGGCGGTCCGTCGCATGACGGGAGCGGCCTGGCCAGCGGTCACGGCGGCGGCGGTCATCCTGCTCGGCGCCGACGGCGTCTACCTCGAGGGCACCATCATGGCCGAGACCCTCTTCATCCTGCTCATGTGCGTCGCGCTCTGGGCGACGGTCCGGGCGATGGAGCCAGGCGCGCAGGCACGCCGATGGCCGGTGCTCGCCGGGGCGATCGCTGGCGCAGCCGTCATCGTGCGCACCGAAGGTGGGTTCATGCCGCTGGTGCTCGCGCTGAGCCTTCTGTTCGCCGCGCCACGCCCGTGGCGCCGGGCCTGGCGGCAGCCGGCGCGGCTCTTTGGGACGGCCGCCCTCCTCCTCATCCTGTACGCATTTGCGAATCTCGCGGCAAACGGGAGGTTTGAGGTCGGACCTTCGTTCGGATGGCACATTTACGCCCGGGCCGCGCCGATCGCCAACTGCCGCGACTTCCATCCGCCCGCGGGGACGGCGCGACTGTGCGAGACAACGCCGATCGCCTCGCGCTATGGCCCTGACCACTACCTGTTCGACCCCACATCTCCCGCGGTCCAGCTGTTCGGGCATATCGGCCAGCACGACGGCACGCTGCGGGCATGGGCACTGCGCGCCTTGGAGGCCGAGCCGACGCAGTACCTCCGAACCGTATGGGACCAGCTCAAGTGGTATTTCGTTCCGAGCACTCAGCATATGTGCCGGGCTCCGGGGGTGATCTCGACCCGCAACTCGACTTCACCGCGGCTGACGGGGCGACCCTAACGCGCTGCCACAGGCAACGATCACGGGAATGGAGTCGTTCTTCTCCCCCTTCCGGGTGCGAACCCATCCGAGCGGCCTGCAGGCCCTGCACGTCTATCAGAGGGTGTTTCGGTTCGGCGCGACGC
This sequence comes from uncultured Solirubrobacterales bacterium, assembly GCA_963752905.1. Lineage (GTDB taxonomy): Bacteria > Actinomycetota > Thermoleophilia > Solirubrobacterales > Solirubrobacteraceae > Palsa-465. The sequence goes on along the minus strand of CAVWAC010000011.1, from coordinate 9,932 downwards.
TACTGACGCTCTGTACCGTGCTCTGTCTCATCGGCCTTCTCGTCGGACCCAGAGCGGGACCGCGTGGCCGTTTTCCTATTCGGTGTCACGGGCCTTGTGATGCTCCTCCCACCTGCGCTTCTCGGAACCTACGTCGCCCGTTACACGGTGCCGCTCGCCGGTCCCCTCGCGGCCGGTGCCGCGGTGTCCGTCCGGTCGATCGTCCGGCTCGAGCGCCTTCGCCGGGCCCAGCCATGACTCGGCTCGTCGTGAATATCGTCGGCGACTCCGCCGGTGGTCGACTCGCCGAATCTCGGTTCGTCGACCGTCCGTGGCTCCCGGGCGGCGAGCGCAACCTGTACGAGCTCGCTTTCGCCGCGGCGTCTCTGGGCCACGACGTAGAGTTGCGGGGGTGGCTCGACCGGGCGACGTTCGCGGAGATGCAGGCAGGCGCGGAGTCGACCCCACGTGTCAACCTGACGGCGCGACGTCCAACGGGCGACGATTTCGTCGTCGTACCCGAGGGGTGGCGAGACCCGGCCGATTACGCCTGGATCGTCCTCTCTGACGCTCGGCTCGGCCTGTTTGTGCTCGCGCCTCCCGGCCTGTTCGGCTGGCCGTTTGCCGAGACTGACTGGGACCGGCCCGATCCGTTGTCCGTCTCAATCGAGGCTCTCGCCCGCCCCGAGCACTTTCAGGCCATGCGCGCGTGCGGTTTCGAGTCCCACGCACTCCCCAGGCCTCGTCGACGCCGCTGAGGCAGCTGGCGTGGATTGCGCGTTCGTCGGCACGGGGCGTCCTGGTTGGACGGTCCCGGAGGTCACAGGCAAGACGATCGACGTGGCAACGCTGCTCGACAACCGGTGGGCACCTATCGCAACGCGCGTCATCGCCGAACTCGAGGAGCGCCGGCGCGGTGCGATCACGATCGACCAAATCGGCACCGTCAGCAACCGCGAAGTACTGACCGCCTCAGCCGCTCACGAATCCTGGTCTGGCCCTCCGCGTCGAGGGACATGCGACGATTCTGTGGGAGGCACGGAGCGTCGGCTGTGTCCCAGTCGCGCTCGGCACCAACCGTTTCGCGGTGGGCCTCGACGAGGAGGCCGGTGCCGTCCCCTGCGGTTCGGTTGAGTCGCTCGCGCCGACGATCGCCGACCTGCTGGACGACTCCGGCCGCCTCGAGCGGCTTGCGGACGCGGGACGGCGCGCAGCTCCACGCGAGGTCGACTGGAACCGATACCTGTCGCGCGTGCAAACCTTCCTCGAGCAACCGCGACCGGACAACGCGGTGCCGTCCGCTGGCGACGTTTGGTCGTCACTTCGCTGAAAATGTCGCGCTGAAGCGCGTTGCCGAGCTCGAGAGCGAGCTCGCCTTTGCCAGCCGAGATCTCACTGCGGTCACGCAACGCAGCCAGGAGTTCATGGCCGAGATGGAGCGCTTGCAGGCACGCAAAGCCGAGCTCGAACAGCACGTGGCCGAACTCGAACAGCACGCGGCCGAGCTCGAACAAGAAGCAGCGGAGCTCGGCCGGGAGGCCGCCGCGTTGCGGACCACCCTCGCGCGACGGCCAGTGCGATGGGCTGTCGGGATGGCTGATGCGGCTCTGTCACTCCGCGGACACGACCCGCGCCGCTGAGCGCCCGCCACCACGAGACGCCCTAACTTTCCAAACCGATGACCGTCGACCTCGTCCGAGACCGTTCAGGCGGCGCCAGAGGAACACGCAGCTTTGACTGGGTACCGGAGGCCGAAGCCGTCGGTATCGCGGCCGCGTGGCTACGAAGCTCGCGGCTGACGGTGTCGCACCTGTCGGTTGCGTCCGGCAGGAGTTCATCCCCGCGCTCGGCGACTTGGCCCGCTTGGTCGGCATCGACGAGGCGAAATGGGTCGCTGAGGCGCGGCTGGCCGCGCCATGGATGAAGCTGCGTGCGGCGGCTGCGGATGAGTGGAGCGAGCAGCTTGCCGAGGACGTTGCCGGAACCGTCGCCGTCATTTCGGCAGCGTGGACGGCGAATGATGCGTTTCTGAGCCGGATACTCCCCTCTCTGCTCAGCCGGGTCGTGGCGGTCCTCGTCGCTGATGCGGACGGTGACCTCGGGCTGGCGGCACTGCCGGAGCTCCTCGGCAGGCTCGAGGGCGCCGGACTGTGTCCGGTTCACCGCACGCTGGTGCGCGCTCCGCGGCGAGGGGTTCTGACGCGAGAGTCCCCCCTGATCGTGCTCGCTGGCGTGGCCGGTGTAGCGGTGGAACAGGTGCTGGCTGGCGGCGCACGTGGACTGCGCTCGACCCGCTGGTTGATGTCGGTGCGACGCTCAGCCGGCCCGCACGGATCTGCGTCGCCTCCTACGAGGTCTTTGGGCCAGCACAACGGCGGGATCGGCACTGCGAACACGAACCTCGCACAGGCGCTCGCGCGCGGCGGGCACGACGTGACCCTCCTGTTCACCGGCCAATATCGGGACGAGCACGCCGCCGTGCATGAGCACTGGGCGCGGCGATATGCACGTGATGATCTGCGCTACGAGGTCATCCGAGAACTTGATGAGGCGGCCCCTCAGATCCCACACTACAACGCGCGCCGGGCTTACCAGCTGCTGCAGTGGCTGCTCCACAATGGCGCCGAACAGCCGTTTGATGTCGTGCACTTCCCGAGTGCCAAGGGCATGGCTACTACGCGGTTCACGCCAAGCACTGCGGTGAGGCGTTCGCAGACACTCTGTTCGTGGCCGGCGTTGATTCCTCGACCCGCTGGTGCGCAGAGGCGAACCAGGAGCTTCCGCGCACGATCAACGCTCTTGTCGACGAACACCTCGAGCACTGCTCGGTCGAGCTTGCAGACGTGCTCATCAGCCCGAGCGCATACATGCTCGACTACATGCGAGAACGCGGCTGGAAGCTGCCGAGCCGCTGCTTGTCCAGCAGTACGTCGTCGCTCCGACGGCCCGGCGGCAGCCGGGCGTGTCGCCTCCGCCGCGGACGTCGGTTCCCGACGAAGTCGTGTTCTTCGGCAGGCTCGAGGTACGCAAAGGCATCGAGACCTTCTGCGACGCAATCGATCTGCTCGCCTCGAAGCCCACTGCGCCGTCTCCCGAGGCGCTACGCGTGAGTTCGTCGGTCGCCCCGAGCACATTGCGGGCGTGCCCGCGGTCGACTATGTCGCCCGGCGATCTCGGAGCTGGCCCTGGACGCACGAGGTCGTCGGCGAACTGCCTCAGACCGAGGCGATGTCGTACCTGCGCAACCACAACTCGTCGCCGTCATGCCATCGACCGTCGACAACTCGCCGAACACAGTGTCGGAAGCGGTGAGCCTTGGAATCCCAATTGTCGCCTCCCGCAGCGGAGGGACGGGGAGCTGTTTGACCCCCTTGATCTTGCGAGCCACACGTTTCCGGGGCTTGCGCCCGCTGCGTGCCTGCCGCCCGCGCCAGCCTCCGAACCGACCGGCTCGATGTCGGCGCGTGCGCTCGCCGACAGGTTGTTGGACTCCCTGAGGGAGCGGTCGCGCCGCCGCGAGTCGCCGTCGAGCACGCCGTCGGCGAGTCCACCCACGTCGGGTGGAACACGGGCCTCGTGCACGCCCTTCGTGCCGCGCCGGGGCGTAGGAACCGCCGCAGGCGCGCGACCTGCCGACAATCACGGTCGGTGTGCTTGCTCGGGACGACAGGGAGAGCGCGGGCGGGATCCTTGACTCGCTGAGCACGCAGACCGAGAACGTGCGCGACGTCATCGTCGTCGACGTCGGCGATGCGGTCGCGGACCCCACCGAACTCGATGACGCCCGGCTGGGCGAGCGTCGCCGCTGGCCGATCGTGCGGCTGGCCGCGCGGCATGTCGGCAACGCCTCCAGCCGATCGTCGCTCGCGGATGCGGTGATCTCATCGTCTTCTTACGGGCTGGCGAGGGACCCCTGCCGGGTGCGCTTCGGCGGATCCGCACGGTTGCCGCGCGGACCGGCGCTGACGTCGTGACGTGGGCCTCGCTCGACACGGCGGTCATGGAGGGGGAGACTGCCGCCGTGGCAGTGCCCCTCGACGGTCCTCCGCTCGCGGGCCTCCTGTACCCCGCGTTCGCGACGGGTGGCTTCGCGATGACGCGCGCGAGCTTCGACGGGCTCGGAGTGACCCCGGACGCCAGCGGGGACGATGCGCTCCAAGATCTTCTCAACCGGGCGGCACTCGGCGGTTTCAGCTTCGCGCTCATTCCCGATCCCGTGGTGAGGCTAGTGACCGTTGATCAGTGGTCGCGACTCCGCGGTGTGTTCGCCGTCGAGCAAGGAGCGGCCTTCCAGGATCGCGGCGCCGAGGTTCGCGTCGCGCGGGCGTTCCGCCCGGCGGCGGCGGATCTCGCCGATCTCGCTGCCCTACAACTCGGAGGAAGCCGCAACGTCAGCGTCGTCAGGGCGCACTCGGACGAGGCCTACAAGGCGCTTGACAACCTGCGGCACCGACAGGCTGAGTACATCGCATATCTCGAAGCTGAACACGGGAGTCTGTCGGCAACCATCCACCATTGGAAGCCGAGCGCGACGACTCCGCGCGGACCCGGCCAATCAACGTCCTTGGGCGGGTCCGACGCCGTCTGGCTCGATGACCGAAAGCGAACGCGGGAGGGTCGAGCAGCTTGATGCGGGAGGGTCGTCCCGGTGGAGGCGTTGCACGTGCTCGATGATGTCCTCGAGACAGAGACCGACGACCGTGAGGCAAACCGCCTCCGGACGGATTGTCTGGTTGATGCAGGTCGCTTCGAGGCCGCACTGAACTACGCGCGCCACATGTTCGCATCGGTGGCCGCAGGACGAAACCTTCAGGGCGACAGTCGAGCTACTCGAAGGCCATCTGGCACCGCCCGCAGCCGATATGCACGTCACCAGTTGGCGGGAGTGGCGCAGCGAGGTCCCGCGGGAGGTGATGCTGCGCATCCAGGAAGCGGGCCCGACTCTTGGACGTACCGCGGCATTCAGATGGTCAAGGATCCGTTCGATATCGCCCGTATCAAATGCTGGTCTGGCGACTGCGTCCGCGCACGATCATCGAGATCGGCTCGAAGGCCGGTGGAAGCCCACCATGTTCGCCGACCTGCAGCGAAACTTCGACATCGACGGGCGGGTCCAATCGTTCGATGTCTTCCCGGTCGAGAGTGTGAGCGATTCCCTGGTTCGCTTCGCATACGGTGACGGAAACAGCGCCTCGGCGATGTAATCGCGGCGGCCGACATCGCCAGTTGGCCGCGACCGTGGCTGGTGATCGAGGATGCCGACCACTCGTACCAGACAAGCATCGCTGTCCTCAATTTCTTTGCCCCGCACCTCGCGCCGGGTGACTGGATCGTCGTCGAAGACGGCAATCTGTCCCACATGTATCCCGAGCAGTACCCGGCCGGCACATCCGGCCCGCATCGGGCGTTGCGCGAGTTCCTTTCGAGCGCCAGCGGCCGCTATCGCATCGCGACCGAGCTGTGTGACTTCTTTGGCTACAACGCAACCGCCAACTCCAACGGCTACCTCGAACGCTTACCGGGCTGAGCGAGACCGGCTCCCAATCGGATCGTGCGTTGAGTGTCATCCCCCTGCCCGCCTACGCGGACGCGCCATCGATACGACGGACGGCGATCGCGCGGTGCGCCGAGGCGAGGGTCGGTACGTAGCGCATGTTGCGCCGGTTGATCTGACGCATCAGCCAGCGGTAGGCGACGCCCCGGGCAACGAGCCCGCGTACGCCCCGCACGGGTTCGAGCCACTCATAGGCGATCCAGGCCAACGTCGTATACACCGAATGCACGCCGCGAACCTCTGAGACGTCGAAGCCGTGCCGTTCGCACAGCAGTGCGATCCCGTCGATCGTGTAGCGCTGGAAGTCCGTCGGGTCACGGTGCTCGGGCTGCATGAACGGAATCGTCAGGAACAGCGTCCCGCCAGGCGCGCACACGCGCGCGAACTCGTCCATGATCTCCTCTGGGTTGGCGACGTGTTCCATGACGGCATTGCAGATGATCGTGTCGAAGAACCCATCCGCAACTGGTATCTCATGCAGGGGTGAGAGGAAATCGATGCTCTCGTTGTGCAGTCCAGCCGAGATGTCCTGGATTGTAGAGGCGGCCCTGAACGAGTGGGCTGATGTCCCGGTTGCCGGCGCCCGCGTTGAGGACTTTGCCCCGGAACAGGTGTTCATAGCCGGCGAACTCCTCCTCGATGGGTGGAAAGATGGCCGAAATCTGTAGCGGTGGCGCCAGGCGCTGCCCAACCGCGCTGCTCCGGCGGTTCAGCGACCCGCGCGCCCGGGCGATCCGGCGCCGAATTCCGAGCCCAGGATGATGCAAGCTTCTCGCCATGGCGGGTCGGCGAGGCTAGCAGCAAGCGCGTTGGCCGTAGCCTTCCGGTATTGATGTCCGACCAGATGGGCGGGTGGCGGTCGTCTCGGAAGCGCGCGAAGGGTACGTGGCCCTCGCCCGCGCGGCGGCGCGGGATGCTGCGCTCGCGGCGTCGACGTCTGGATCGTTTTGTCGAGCATGGCGTCGATGCTCAGTCGTCTTTCGACGCTTCGCCGTGGCAAGGTCGGGGTGGCCCGCCCCGCCGAGTCATCTACCCCGCACGGCCTGGAGAAGTCGCTCGGCGACGGGCCAGGTGGGCCCGCGTCGGACGGGTTCGAGCCATGTTGGCTCGGGGCCTCGCGCCCGTGCCCGAGCCGGGCACCGGGCGCGCCACGGATCTTCTCTTTTCGCGCCTCGAAGCGAGCCACCTCGAGGGGATCGAACGCCGCCTCAACGATGCTCACCGCACCCGCTGGGAGCAGGCCACACCGCTGCAGCGCAAACGGCTGGCGCTCGCCTTCAACTCTTCTACGGCGTACCCGGCGTCGCGGAGGCGACCGGGCTGGTTGCGGCGATGCCGCCCACGGGCGTGCACCTGATGGGCCGGGGCATGATCGAGCAGACAGGCGGGGCGTACTACTACGCAGACACTGTCTCGCGGAGCTTCTTGCCGCCGGGGGCCAGGAGTTCGGCCCCGACGCCCAGGGGCTCGATTTCAGCTGCTCCTCGGGCAGGGTCGTCCGAGCCCTCCACGCGGCGCACCCCGCCGCCCGCTGGCACGGTTGCGACCCCAACGCCGGCGCGATCGAATGGGCCCAGGCCTCGATTCCGGGGGTCAACTTCTTCGTCTCGAACACCGCGCCACCGCTGCCCTTCGAGGCCTGTGTCTTGGACGTGGTACTCGGGATCTCTGTGTGGTCGCACTTCAGTCGCCGGCGGCGCTGGACTGGCTCGCAGAGATGCATCGGGTCATTGGGCCCGGCGGCACCTTTCCTCACCACGCACGGCCTGAACTCGTGTGTGTGGTTCAGCCACTATCGCGATCCCGCCATTGAGTCCGTCTTGGCAACCGCTGGATTTACGAGACTGCTGAGCGCTTGCAATGCGATGGACACTGCTTCTGGAGCGTGTTCGGGGCAGAGGGGATGACGGGGTGATCGCCGATGACTGGGGGCTGCCTTCTTGACACCGGAATGGTTGCTGGAGAACGTGACCCCTCGTGGTCGTTGACGACGTACAAGGTGGGGACGGGCGACGGCAACCAGGATGCGTTCGCCCTGCGGCGCCGGTAGCGGCTTGGCGTGAGATCGTTGGCTTCGGGACTGTTGCGACGGCGCCACGCCGCGGGGGTCAGAGACCGGTGGACATCTACTTGGCCGCAGTCGAGCCCGCAGTCGCGGCTCAGCCACGCGTGCATCGCTTCGCCCGTCCACCGCTCCTCGGCCTCGACGCGAGCCTTGAGGCGCAGGACATCGCCGTGTGGATCGGACCGGGTGATGAGGCGGAGCGCGAGCGGACGCTGACGGCGGTGATGAGTGGGACGACCGCTCCGGCCACGATCCTCGACGGATCGCTCGGGCGAGCGCTGTCCCTGACGCGCAGCGAACACGTTCTGCTCATTCGCGCCGGTGACGAGCCTGCTCCTCTTGCGCTTGAACGCCTCGGCCAGGCACTGACCCTCGCCCCAGACGCCCGCGGCGTCACGTGCGACGACGACCTGCTGAGAGCTGACCGCTCGCGCACCGAGCCCAGGTTCCGGCCCGGCCCCTCACCCGACCACTGGCTTGCCTGTGATGACCAGTCCATGCTTGGTTGCCCGCAAGCCGGCGCTTGCCCTCGCCGGAGGCCTGGCCGGTGGGCAGGCTTGGCGTCATGAGCTTGCCCTCCAGCTTGCCGGCCCGTGCGCCGAGCATCACGCCCACGTTCCCTTCCTGCTCTGTCACCGGGGCCTGGACGTCGGCACGGACCACCGCTGGCGCCAGAGACGCTCCAGTCGATGCTTCGCCGTCGCGAGCCCGGCGTCGTGGTCGAGAGCCACGGGGACGTGCGCACCATCCGCCGTCCGATTGCCACGGAGCCGGACGTCGAGATCATCATCTGCTTCCGAGATCGCCCGGAACTCCTCGATTGGTGCGTGGCCTCGCTGTTCGAGCTTACGAGCTACGAGCGCTTCCGGGTCGCCTTGGTCGACAACGGCTCGCAGCTGACAGACACCGCGGCACTGCTCGAGCGATTTTGGGACTCCTCGCATTCGCATGCTGAGCGACCCGCGGCCGTTCAACTTCGCCGCTCTGAACAACATGGCCGTCTCCAGCTTGTCCGCTGACGTGTTGGTGTTCCTCAACAACGACACGGCGGTCATCAACCGTGACTGGCTGGCGGTCATGCTCGAGAGCGTACGCCCGGATGTCGGCGCCGTCGCCCCGTTGCTGTTTTACCCCGACGGCGCCGTTCAGCATGCCGGGGCCGCGATCGGGCTGCACGGCTACGCCGGGCATCCGTTTGCCGGGCTTAGTCCCGACGCGGCGACACCGTTCGGACGGGCGATCGCCGGCACGCGCAATTGGCTCGCGGTCACGGCGGCCTGCATGATGGTCGAGCGCTTCAAGTTCGTCGAGGTGGGAAGCTTCGACGAGGGGTTCGTCGTGGGTGGCAACGACGTGGACCTTTGTCTGCGACTGACGGCGGCCGGGTATCGAAGCCTGTGCGTGCCTCGAACTGCACTGCTCCACGACGAGTCCCGATCCCGCGGGCGCACGTCGATCCGGGCGACTTCGCTGCCTCCGAGCGTAGTTACGGCGAGTTCAGAACGATCGGCGATCCGTCTACAACCCCAACCTGACACTGACGGCGACCGACTGCTCAGTCCGGGTACCGGCCGAGGACACGCCATGAACCAGCCATCGGGCACGATGACCCGTTTCGGGAAGGTCCGTCGACGGTACGTCTGGAACATCGTCAAGCAGGGCCCGACAGAGGTCGGATACGCGTACTTCCGCGCTCGCCGGCGCCGGAAGAACATTCCCGACGACGAGCCCGTGCTGAGCGAGTCCGACCGGCTGGTGCTGTCGGGCGCATTCGATGCCAACGACGAACTGCTGGATGCCAATGCGGCTCTGATCGCCCGATATCGGAGCGCCGGCGAGCACGAGATCACGTCCGTCGTGTGGTTCCTACCCTTCTTCACCACGTGTACTTCGGAGGCACGCACACATTGCTGCGCTTCGCCGAGCACTTCGCCCGCGTGCACGGCGTGAAGACCCATTTTCACTGCTATGACGTCGGTGCGGGTCCGGTACCCGAGATGGCAGCGAAGATCCGAGGGGCGTTTCCTCCCTTCATGGCGCGACGTTCACCTCAGCGGCGGAGGGCCTCGACGGCGTTCCGGCCTCGGACGCCGCGATCGCCACGCTGTGGAGCGGGGCCTACTCGCTGCTCCATCTGACGAACACGCGCGCCAAGTTCTACTTCGTGCAGGACAACGAGCCGCAGTTCTATCCCGCCAGCGCGGCATCAGGGCTCGTCGGGAGACGTACCGCTTCGGGTTTCCGGGGATCGTGAACACACCCGGGCTGGCCGACGTCTACCGGTCATATGGGAATCCCGCCGTGGCGTTCGTGCCGGCGGTCGACCTTGAGCGC